>NZ_KI535309.1:157265-158389 GCF_000482365.1 Porphyromonas uenonis DSM 23387 = JCM 13868
AGTGGAGCGTGAAGAAAATGCCCTAATGAGCTATGGCATTTCTCCAAATGCCCGCTCCGCCCTATTCCGCAGCCTGCCTTTGAAGTGCTTGCATTCTCTGAATGCACTGAGTCTTTGTTTCTAAGTTTGCCCCAGCAAACTTGCAACTCCAAGGGGGTGCCATAACTCTTGAAACAAAGGCTCACATCTATACGCTTTACAGCTCTAGTCTCTTCGAATACCCGATTGTTCCGTTGTTGAAATTTCTCTCTTTTGCATTATCGTCTAAGCCCCCTTTTACGAGGGGCTATTTTCTGTTTCTGCGCTTCTCGTTGTGCAACAAGAAACTCGTTGAGGTCTTTGTGTCGGGCATAGTGCCTGCTCATATCCTCTACGGTCACACCTGATGATTGGATAGTCAGGAGTGCCTGCCGTCCTACAGGGTCATTATCGAGGAACGCTCGAACGGAGTCAATGTCTTGCTCTTGGAGATAGGCGATGGCTCGTGAAATGTTGCTGACCGAGTTCAAGACAAGGCAAGGCGCCGTTTCTTTTCCGTTTATCGTAAGAAGGGAAAGGAAATCCATAAAGCCTTCAAAGATGCAGAGAGGGGCGTTGTCCTCTCCTCCTGCAATCACAGATATATCCTTTGGCGCAATAGTTCCCTTGAATGCTTTGTCATCCCGAAGCTCATATCCACCAGAACGATTGGGAAATCCGATGGCGGAATATTCTCGTCCTCCTACCTCGTAGTGGATGTGACGGAGATAAGCACCTGCCACTGCAAGATCTATCTTGCGAACCTCTCGAAGATAGCGTTGCAGATGTGAGGGCAACTCATCGCTGATGGAAAGAATATGCCTTCTATTATTTGCTCTCAGCTCATCTCTTCTATGCTCTATGTGATCTTCACGATGAAAGGTAGAGGGTGCAACTACTGTCTCTCGCTTTCCAGCAAGATGCTTCATCGCTTCATAAGCACTACACCCTTGCATACGCATCACAAGGTCTATGATGCTTCCGCCTTGACCTGTGCCGTAGTCGTGCCACAAGTTCTCCCGAAAGTCTACCTTCATACTAGCATTGAAGTCTTCTCGGTAGGGTGCATGATAAAGGGCATACCCGTTATACCGCTTGGCAGGTTC
>NZ_KI535309.1:159944-228193 GCF_000482365.1 Porphyromonas uenonis DSM 23387 = JCM 13868
AGGAAACGCCTGCTCCCTGTAGGGTCTGTGAGGAAGTCGTTGCCATTGACCGATGCCACGAAGCTTGCCAAGTGGGGGCGCTCCTCAATGTGCTTCTCGTAAGGCATACGGTACTTCACCTGCGGACAGGTAATAAGGTTCTTCAGTTCGTTCTCATCTCGCTTGTTGAGGGCTTTGAGCTGGTCGTCAATGTTGATGATGAGGTTTTGCCCGATAAGGCTCAGCACATCTTTCTCCTGCGGATATATCTTGCCTGTATAGCGATAGTCGGATAGAGCTGGAGGGCAGAGCAGGTCTAGAAAGGTCGTTTTGAACTTGCCTTGCTCTCCTGTCAGAACAAGGCAGGTGTGATTGCGACACAGCTTGTCGTCCATAGCATTGGCTACTACAGCCACGAGCCACTTGATAAGGTATTCCTTCCACTTCTCAGAATTGTTTACACGCACGCAGTCGGAAAGAGCTGTGATAGCATCCGCATAACCATTCGTCAGCGGTAAGGATCGGAAATAGTCTTGCACGGGATTGATACGTGGGGAGAAATCGCTTTCAATAATGCTGTACAGATTATCTGTTGAGGTCTGTATGTTGGCCTCCTTGTCCAAGGCTCGCTTGAGGGTGTTGATACGATAGCGGTCTACGGAGGTGTAATCGCCCTCGCCTCGTAGACGATACTCGGCTCGGTGCAACACAGTGTTGTACCGAAACTGGTACTGAGCGGAAAGATACGCTTCTATTTGGTCGTTTTTGGAGAGACTATCCTTTTCTTCTATTTTCATTGTGCGGATTGCTTTGTATTACATTGTTTTGATGATTAGCTCCTTTTCGAGAGCTAAAGCCAAGTTAGAAGAGTTTTTTCGCCAGAAGCACAAGGACGGTTTTCTTGCTTCTGAGTGCATCGCTTTTCTCAGACACGACACAACGAAAAGCCCCTTTTCGCAATCCAAATGGAGGAAAAGAGGCTCTATGAGTGTGCAAACAGCACTAACGAAAAGTGTGTCGTTTGCTATGGATCGCGTTGTTTTACTTCGATGGATTGAAGAGATTACTTGAACTAGTGACGCAATGGAATAAAGTATGGACAATTAGAGAGTGTGCAAGAGCCACTCTTCCTAATATTTCCTCGTATATCCCGCTGTCTCTGCGCTTGGAGGAATAATGGAAGAGCCTGCTTACTTTTGCGTCAGAAAGTAATAACAACGCAAATAACACAACAACAAAATGAGATTTACAGCCATTGACACTTCCGCTTGGGAGGAACTGAAAGAGTGCATCGAGGAGCTGACAAAGAGTTTCAATGAACATTTTGCACCTCCAGCTCAATTCCCTGACTTACTACACAATGGGGATGTATGCCGAATACTGAACATCAGCAAGCGAACATTGCAGCACTATCGGGACTCGTCCGTGCTGCCCTTTATCCAAATCGGACATAAATGCTATTACAAGCGTGAGGATGTGGAAGCTCTCCTCGCTAACTCTAACACTCGTAAAGGTTAACGACTATGGAGTACGAAACGATCAATAAAGAAACACCAGAGATGAAGCAACTCATCTCGGGCATTAAAGGATTGACGAATCGAGTGAGAAGTATCGCTCAAACTCATCGTCCTCTTTTTGAAGGTGAAATCTACCTCACAGGACGGGAGGTTTGCGAGAGACTGTTCCTTTCCCCTCGAACCCTGCAAGACTATCGGGATAAAAATATTATCCCCTACACCCAAATCGCAGGGAAAATCCTCTATCGCCTCTCAGACATAAACAAAATACTGAGTGAGAACTATAGGAAGCGTGTTAACTTGTAATCGCTACGATTCTTTTATATTTAATCGAGTAGGTCGGGAAACGAAAGTTTTCTGACCTACTTTCGGTATGACGTATCCGTCATACAAAGCAAAAGTGGGTGTATCAGGAAAAGCTCCTTAATGTCGTGAGGTGAAAAGGAGATGTTGAATATTTACTTCCAGAAGATAACCGAATTAAGTTACGTAGGGGCGGATACAGATCTGCCCCCACACGAGTCTTAGTGGACTTCAAAACTGTGATATAGGAAGCTGGTTTCTGTCATAATAGTACCGAAATGGTAATGGTTAACTTTTTCAAAGGTACTAAAGATAGAGCCAGCTTCTTTCTTAGCCCAAAGTTAAGTCATCACACAGAATCTCGGATGAACCACATTTATTTTACTCCCGATACTCGCACGTCATGCGGATTTTTCTGTACCCTATATGGAGGTAGTTTTACCTATTCAGAGAAAAGAGGAGAGAAGCTCTCAGCCCCCCTCCTCATTTACACAATATATGACTGCTAGTCCTTATAGGATGTAAGGAATAGTCTCGTCATCAACCACAACAAAGATCTTCTCGCCCTCATAGCCGAACTTAGCCAAAGCGTAACTCTCGTAGAAGGATGTAGTACCCACAAGAGTTGTGCCATCAGATCGATAAACGGTCAGGTCGTGATGCTTGTCATCATTTACACGAATGGTCAGTCCTAATTGGTCTCGCTCTATCTGCACGTCAAGCGATTCTCTAGTCAAAGGCGCTGTAGTTCCTCTCGTTTGCTTGATGTCGCATAGTCCTGATGGGTGAAACGTATATACATCCCCAGTTGGAGAGGTGTAGCATAGAGGGGTGTAGTCACGGTAGGTAAAGCCTGGCACCACTCCTAGTTCCTCTTTGTTAAACAAAAAACCAAAGGAGTATCCGATACCCTCAATCCATTGGTAAACTTCTAGAGAGGAACGTGGCTTATCACTCTTTACAAGCACTCTCTCAAGAGTGTATACTATGCGGTTAGCTCCCAGCATATCTCTTGTACTAATATCGATCACTCGTAGGAGAAAGGGTTGCTTCCATCCCAAAGCTCCCTGTTCATAGTCCAAGGAGAGTCGTTCATCATTATCATATCCCGAGTAGACCCTCACAGTGTCACCGACCTTATAATTATAGTCAAAGAGGACTACTTCCGCAGGCTGCCCATCAACCTTATTAGGATCTCGGAAATTGCAACGTAGATAGATCTTCCCTTTGTCTAGATCTTCTCGAACATATAGATTCTCACGAAATTGGGATTTCCCTATATCAAAGTAGCTTTTCCCATCAACCTCTTTGATTTTGTCTAGTTCGAACGTTTCTGTCGAAGAATTAAAAGTTGCATGCCTCTCCAAGGCGGTCGATGTATCATTGGGCAAATCAACAATGTGCAGATCCCTTCTCAACAAATGCCACTTGGCTCCCGCCTGTATGGTCGGGATGGTTGGCTCTGTTTTGGAGACTGGCTGTGTCTCTTGAGCCGATACGCCCCCAAAGCTAGTAAGGAGGAAGACTAGTGTAGCTGTGATTATATTGAAGAGTTTCATAGTTGTACTGTCTTGATTTGTTTATAGCCTATGAATCTTTTGTGTAGCGATGAGAGCTGTTCCATCGTAGTAGTGGAGGAGGTATTCCCCGCTAGGTAGTCCAGTAAGGTCTGCCGTCAGTATTTTCTCTCCTTGTGTAGATATGGTGTAATATGTCTTGCCACTTTCTGCTGAGGTGATTTTAATTACACCGTCTTGACGAGCGTCTGTAAGCTCTATAGAGAGTATTCCATCGGTGGGGTTAGGATAAAGCTTCATCGGCGATGCCTCAATAGTAGTTTTTTGTGGTAGTGATACTATCTTGCGATCTAAGAAGCCGTCTTTGGTAGCTTCTACCGATAGAGTTATATCTTTTAGGCTAGATCTTGAGGATAGCTCTAGTTCTTTGCCCGTTGCAATTTCTTTGCCGTCAGATGTTGACCAAATGTATTTAGCGGGTTCACCAATGTCATGTGCTATGAGTTTAGAATCTCCATCAACAATGGTCGCCTCCGCACTGAACATAGGTCTAATATCCTTACGAAGTATGTAAGTGTTTCCTCCGATACAGTCGCCAGTCTTAGCATCTAAAGCTTGCACTCTTACTGTAAACTCCTTTTGGTCTGTTTGCTTTTGTACCAAGAAGTTAGCTTTAAGCTGAAGATTCAATTGTTCCTTAGGTGCTAGGCGTATGCCGTCTATATGTGCGACCGAGTCTACTCGAATAAACTCTGTCGGTAACGAAGGAAGTCCCTTTTTAGTCCGATATGATTGATCGTAGCGGTATGATAGCTCGAGTTGATCCTTTACCGTTTGATACTTTTGAATTCCATCATCATAGTTTATATGAAGGTTGATATCCTTAATCTTATCTCCGTGGTTGATGACAATAATGTCGTTAAGATCTATTCCTCCCAATCCGTTGTCGGATACATTAATAATGTGGACATTCTTTTGTGCAACATTGTTGTTGGCTTGGACATACTTGCGAAATTCTCTGTGATCTACCAGATAGTAGGGATCTTGGATCTCAGTAATCTCTGCAAGCAAACAAGCGTGCATCTCTTTAGAAGTTTGGTCAAGGATTAGTTCAGCTGGCAGAGTCCAAGGAATCTCTATAATGGTAGACCCTCCTGCAGGGATAGAGGGAATAGCGATTGATTCGATCTCACCACCTGAGACGACCTTCTTTCCATTGGAAATGGTTGTCTTCTCTTTCCCGTGGAAGGAATCCCACCACTGCGTTGGACTAGAATATGACCAATAAAGTCTCACCATAGCTCGAGAGATAGAGGGTTGAACTCCTTTGTTATGTATGCGTAGATATACATAGCAACGATTACCCTTGCTAAAGTTCGGGTTTTGATGCTCTTCTACCTTATCATTATTTTGGCGTACCCAAATGTCAGGACTCTCCCATTGTGGGGCATCAATGAAGTATGGTTCGACACCTTTGTCTTGTTTGACATCTCGAATGTATAGGTCTGTCATACGAAGTGTATCGCAAATGCCGTATTCATTCATCGGTCCTAGTAGTGGGTTTGAATCATTTCCATCTTGTTCTTTGGGAATGAATATATCATAGAAAGGTCTACCTACTAATCCCCAACGATAGTAGCCATCACCATCCTCGTCATAAGCTTCAATTGCAGTGTGCTTATAAAAATGACCAGGACGATGACTTTCAGTAAGCTTCCCTGATAGATAGTAAAGATCATTGATTGAAGGGACACAAATACGAGGGTCACTTGCATTCCGATGCTTCACTCTTACAAAGTAACTATAGCCACCATTTCCAAAGTTGTCTCCAAAGCTATTTTTAAAGCTCCAGTAAACTTTGCCACAGAGGGGATGGTCTGCAGGAATAGGATCCGTATCTGTAGGCCAATAGTTAAGTAATAGTCCAGGCTTTATTACTCCATAGCCGGACAGTAGCATTTCGTGTCCTGGTATACTTGCAATAAGCGGACCTTGATTAATCAGTGTATGCATCACCTCTTTGGCATCAAATCGAGCGAGTTGTAAAACATCCTCTACTTGATAAGTTACATCAGGATTCTCGGGCTTATTTTCACAAGGTTGATACTTTTTGTCAAAGGGGAACTCGTCTTCTGTAACAATGGGCTGTTTTAGATACTCTGCAACTAGAGGCATAGCTATTGACCAAATGGGTCCACACTTATCTTTTCTCTTTTGAAGTTCTGTAGGGTCTGTACAACCCTCTTCCAAGGCTCCCGAACAAGCTATGATTTGCAATACTGAAACCTGTCTATCTACGTTTTCTCCGTAATAACGTTTGATATAGCTTTCCATAGCCGATGCAGCTGCTTGCGCCCAACAAGACTCTGTTCCTTGTTGCCTGCGACAAGGGGTGTTCCAATTGATTCCGTGACGATCACTCCAGTCGAAGTAATCTACGTATGGATAAGTTGTTGTATCTAAAAACTCCATTTCATCAAAAGGGGTGGCCATCGGAGTATAAATGCCACCGCCATAATGCTCCAAGCCATATGCATCAACTTCGTTCAAAAACGATAAGTTTTGACGGTTTTCTGCATAGGAGCGTAGAGACAGAGATGTCTGCTTGGCTACCCAAAGGATATTATGCTCCTTGTTATAAGCGTTGATACGATCAATTTGAGATTGGATGGCATCCTGTTTCAGAGTATAAAATCTACGAAGTTGATATATCTTGCTGATGTTGTTATTGTGGGAGGTAGCCGTATGTACCTTATCTAGGTTTACGACACACCCACTAGTTCTGAGCATAAGTTTCTTAGGATGTACTCCAAAAGCAAAGAGAGCCGTTTCAAAAGCCTTGTTTGAAAGCGAGATTGGTTTATTCAATTGGTTGAAGATAGCAATATCCCGGTATACAAGATATTGTTTGCCTGCTTGATCCTCAAAGAGGATGCTAAAGTAACCCTCCTTACTAGTAAAGGTTACTGAGAGATCTACTGCTAGAGCGTAGATTGGATGCGTTTGTTCCTCACTAGAGAAGGAGAACTCAGCTCCTTCTATTTCCTTTGGACTAGTCGAACCAGATCGAAGATCTCTCGTAGGAGATGCCTTGAGTGTGACAGTCTCTGCGCATAGGACTAGAGGATTGATACTCTCTTGCGCATTGATATGGTAGCCATATATGCCACTGAGTAGCGTTATGACAAGCGATAGGATTAAGGGTTGTTTCATAATACTATGTATTTATGCGGTTGCTTCCTACTCTGATAGGTTTTCGGATCCCCCTCCTGTTAGCCAGTTGGTCTGAGAATCGTTTTTGTCATCAAGGACGATCCGACTCCTTGCGGTCTGTGTTGAGAACAACGTATGACCTAGTTTGAAGAACACGTTCTTCCATTTTCGAGCTATGG
Source organism: Porphyromonas uenonis DSM 23387 = JCM 13868 (assembly GCF_000482365.1). Taxonomy (GTDB): domain Bacteria; phylum Bacteroidota; class Bacteroidia; order Bacteroidales; family Porphyromonadaceae; genus Porphyromonas; species Porphyromonas uenonis. The sequence goes on from NZ_KI535309.1 coordinate 166,653, forward strand.
CTGCACTCTATATATCATCGTGCACTATGATATTTCGTTGTTATTGAGCGGTTAGTAGCACTGTTCCATAGGAGAACCTGCCACTTTCAGGGACAAGAAGGAGTATCTTTTGCCCATGCTTTATCCCTTTCGTTCGCATCAGCTCTTCCAACGCCACGTAAATGGCAGCAGAGCCAACGTTCCCGACAGATGGGAGGTTGACAAACCACTTCTCTTTCGTCAATGCAATACCACGAGCTATGAGTTCATCATTCACTTGGTCGTAAAAGAGCATTGAGGAAAGATGTGGTAACACGTAATCAACCTCTTCTGGATTCAAGTTGTGTTTAGCGAGAACAGTTTCGATATGATCCACCCAATACTTGATGGCATGCTTTTTTAGCTGACGAATATCCTGCTTCCCTACAAGAACACCACGATCCTTGATTTCCTCTGGAGAGAATTCTTTCCAACTTTTTAGCCGTCCATTTGGTTCCAGCTCGGACGCCATAAACATACAGGTCGGCAACTCATTGGCATAAGATGTCATTTCCACCCACTCCACTTTAAGAGGACAATCTCCTTCTGGATGGTCTTGTAACAATACAGCCCCAGCACCATCTGAAAGCATAAACCTCATAAAGTCTTTCTCGAATGCCATATAAGGGTCTTTGTCTGGATTGTCATGTGTCGCCTCATACTCGGGATCGTAAAACTTGGAGACCAAAGCAGGTGAGGTCAGTTCGGAAGCTACACAAACAGCATTGTCGTGCAACCTTGCGAGGATATTGCTATAGCAAATCTTCAGAGCTTGTAATGAGGTCAGACATACACCAGCAGAAGAGAATATCTCCATCGGGAAGTTATCCAACTCACCATGTACCATAGAGGCGTGCGATGGGAGCAACTGATCTGGAGTACTTGTGCCACAAGCTAAGAGAGTGATGTCACTCGGGACAGCATTTTCTTCAAACAGTCCCAATACCGCTTCTTTTGCAAGTTGAGCATTAGAATGAGTGATCTTATGCTCTTTGTCTAATCCGTAATAGCGAGTCTTTATACCATTTTGTTTGAGGACAATAGACCGAACCCTCGACGGTTTTCCACCAATGAGACCGATATAATCCTCTATCTCCTCGTTGGATACAGGCTTATTAGGCAAAAAGACCGCAACCTTATTGATGTATACATTCCTCATAAGCGTATAGAATTATATAGCAGTAAGTATTTCTTTTTCAACTCGTCAATATCCAACTCATTCCCTGTTATGGAGTGGATAAACGAATCTCCATAATATAAAGATCGAAACATAGATACGACCAGAAGCGGGTCAATGCTTTGATTCAGCTCCCTAGCAGAGAGACCTTTCTCGTAATATGTTAGCCACAATTGTGTTATTTCTTGATCCAAAGCTTTGCATCTATCATTAAAACCTTCGTAATGAAATTTGGCAGAGGATAGTAGGTTGATATACTCCGTGGAGTTCGCATCTATAAGGGTGTTCCTTACAGAATTCATCCGCTCTTTCGTGAGATTTAATTCGTTCATAATGAAGCTAAGGAATGGCTTCTCATTTGATGCAAGCTCCTCTCTCTTTAAGGAGTTAGATAGAAGTTCAAAGACGAACTTGTCAATGACCGCTCTGTATAATCCTTCTTTGTTCTTTACCTTATAGTATATAGCTCCTCTAGACAATCCGATTATTTCTTCCAAATCCGCCGTAGTGACATCCGCATACTCCTTCACCAAAAAGAGTTTGAATGCCCCTACGAGTATTTGATTCCTACGTTCTTCACTCTTACTTATCATAGCTTAGTACTACCGTAATAATGTTCTTTCTGAGTGCCAAGTTAGACATAAAAAATCAAACCACCAAATTTTGGGCGAATTTTCTTTTTCCGCACTTTCCACCCCCACCCTAATATTCGTGTAAAAGGACTCTTCATGTAGGCTCTAGTTCGTTTTTCTCTTGATCAACTTATCCATATCCCTTGCAATCTTTTGGTCGGTGACTTGGGCGTAGATTTGCGTGCTGGCAATAGACGAATGCCCCATCATCTTAGCGATGCTCTCAATAGGCACACCAGCCTCTAGCGTTAGCGTCCCAAACGTGTGTCTTGCACTGTGCCAAGTCAACGGAGTACGGATGCCACATGCCAACCCTACGGCTTTGAGACGACTGAGTAGCTTCCAGTCGCTCATTGTATCGGGAAATATCTTGTAATCCCCCTTGCTCTTCTCTTTCGTGTAAAGAGCGAGTATCTGCTCCGCTATCGGATGCAAGGGTATCAAGCTTTCCACCTCCGTTTTCTGTCTTGCCTTGCGGATATACCGCTTCCCCTCGCTGTTCGTCTCGATTTGCGAAGCTCGTAGCCCTTGTAAATCAACAAATGCCAAGCCTGTAAAGACGGAGAAAAGGAACATTCTTCGGCTTAGCTCTGCCCCTTCATCCTGCAACGGGAATGCCAAGAGCTTTGACACATCGCCCTTACTCAGAAAACGAGGTTTGCGCTCCACGACTTCATACTTCACCTCTTCAAACGGATTGAAGCGTATTGTCCCCTGACTGACGGCTCGGTACATCAATCGACTCAACCAACAGAGATGGCTATTTATCGTTGCAGGCGCATAGCCCTCCCTCTTCAGATAGAAGCGATAATCCTCAAAGAACTCAATCGTAAGAGCCGACAAGGGAACATCCCGCTCACTGCGACTGCACATAAAAGAGTTAAGCAGCCTATCGGCGTACCGATTGTTTCTATACGTCCCCGCACTACTGCATTCTCGCTGGGCTTTGAGTTCTTCCGCACTAAGAGCGAGCAGGGTCGTTGGAGTTTTCCCGACCCCCTGCAAGTAGTTCTTCAGCAACTCGGCACTTACTGCTCCATACTTGTAAAGCAAGGTGTTGTAGCCTTGTTCGACATTCTCCCGAAAGGTTTGCAAGCGTTGGTTGGTCTTCTTCTCCTTTGCCGCCCTTCGCTTCACGCTCCAATCGTGGGGGATAGTGCTTTCGCCTGTGGTTATAACTACGCTCTCTCCGTCTATGGTAATACGGCAAAGGATTGCCGTTGTGCCGTCTGCTTTGGTCTTGCTCTTATTGATGTAGAATAGTATTCTGAATGTACTACGCATAGCTCTTACAAGGTTAAGGTTAAGTCTTCAGTGAAAGAGAGGAATTGCTCAAACTCATCGAAAAGTTTCTTCGGAGTCACATGAGCATATCGCTCGGTCGTTTGGATATTGCTATGCCCCAACATGCGGCTCACCGTTTCGATCGGCACTCCTCGCTCCAACGTAATCAAGGTCGCAAAGGTGTGGCGACCAACGTGTGCCGAAAGGGGAATAGAGATACCAGCTCGAAGTTGTAGAGCTTTGAGTTGGGCGAGGTAAACCGGATAAGCAATGGGAACAAAGAGCGTAGTTCGTTCTTTCGATTGATGTCGCTCCATCAGACGGACCGCTTCAGATAAGAGCTTTACACGACAAAGCGTATTGGTCTTCTGTCTGCGGAACTTAAGCCATAATGCCCCCTCATCATCAGTAAAGAGATGCTCCCGACTAAGAGTGACCATATCGCAGTAGGCAACACCCGTATAACAGGCGAAGAGAAAGAGGTCTCGAGCAGTTTCCAACTCCACCTCATACGGCTCAAAGGTCAGGCTCTGCAACTTATCCAACGATGCCCTATCCAATGCACGAGGTTGTTTGTTCTCCCCTCGTTCGATCGTTACGTGAGCAAACAGTTGTCGCGTTATCAAACCTTCACGATACGCCAAACGGCAGACCTTCTTCACCGCTAATGCCATCTTACGATAATGACCTTGCGAATGCCCCAGCTCTCCGACAGAGTAGCGTTGTAGGCAATCCAAGAAGTCTTCTTCAATCTGACTGAAAGCAATATCTGAAGTGTGGAACTTCTCCTCGATAAAGGCTCGCAGATGCTTTCGAATAGTAAAGTAACTATTCAGAGCTGTTGCCTTTATCTCGACACCCACCTTTTGCTTCATCTCTTCGAGCATTCGATCGTACCGCTCCAAAAAAGTGATTTGACTTTGCATACTACCTTGCAGCAACTCCTTGATGTCAGTCGCTGTAAAGACAACCCCTCGCTCACAAAGGGTTTGATAAGCCGACTGCGCCGAGAGAAGCAAGCGTTCCAACTTGCCATTCGTTGCCACAGCTTCACGGCTCTTGCCGTTCAGCCTGCTCTCACGAGCATTCCACAGCTTGGGGGCGCACGACAGCTTGCAACTGAACTGAGCGATCGTTCGCCCATAGGTTATCCGCCCCATAATCGGAGCTAGTCCCGACCTATCCAATCCGCTCTTTTTGAGGTAGAGCAACACCTTCATTTTGTCTGTTTGCATACGCTTCTGTTTTTATGGGCAAAGTTACCCGTTACCGAAGCGTTCTCAGCTATGCAAAGCGTTGTATATCAGAGCAACAGCAACGAAATCGCAGAGAGTTCACTTACCGAATACTCTTCCGTCAGTTACCTGCTCCTACCTCTTCGTTACCATTCGGAGAATGGGCTAACGATTTGGTAACGGAACTTCTGCTCAAATCCACGCTTTCTGCACTTTACCTCGCAGTGCAAACCACAGAGATATCGTGCAAATCCCTCTCATTTCCATCTACTTATCCGCAATCCTCTCCCTAATGCCCTTCCCCCTAATAGTTCCTCCGCTGGAACTAAAGAGTTCCTCCCTTGGAACTAAAAAGTTCCAAGAGAGGAACTGTTTTTGGAACTCGTATGTATAACGCGTTCAGCACGATACAAGCAGCACAGACGTCACCCCCGCAGGGACGCACAGGAGACGGCTACTCGTAAGGACGCACGGATAGTATTCAGCGGGAGCGCATCCGTTGTTTCTTGGCTGTTGGCTAGAACTACTAGAGTCACTAGTGACTCTAGCCCTCTAACCTCTAACTACTAACCTCTAACTACTTTTTCGTATCTTTGAGGTGCCTATTATTCTGACACCTCACATCGTATGGACGACTCTACCACATTTACCTCCGAAGACCTCAGCTACCTCGCTGAGCGGGGCATCTCTGCTGACGAAGCGGAGCGACAGCTCAAGCTACTTATCGATGGGACACCTTATCTAGTCATCGTCGACTCGGCAAAGCTCGAGCGGGGCATCATGCGCCTAGCGACTGACGAGATGCCCTACTACCTAGACTTATGGCACGACTACCTGCAGAAGCCTGGAGCCGATGTCATCAAGTTTGTCCCCGCCTCGGGAGCCGCGAGTCGCATGTTTAAGTCGCTCTATGGACTACCCAAGGAGCAGCAGATCTCGCACGATGAGTTGACACCCGACCAACAGACGTTTGTGGATCATCTGGAGTCGTTTGCCTTCTACGAGAAGCTGAGCGAGACCTGCCTGCGCAACAATTGGCGCACCATGAGCAAGCTGATGGAGAGTGAGCAGTACGGCACCATCATCGACAACCTCCTCGACCCGCACGGCATGGGCTACGGGTCGTTGCCGAAGGGGATGCTCCTCTTCCACGATTACCCCAACGGCACCAAGCGCACCCCTATTGAGGAGCATATGGTCGAGGGGGCGCTCTATACACAAGACATTCACGGAGATGTGCGGTTGCACTTCACCGTATCGCCTGAGCATCTAGAGGCCTTTCGCTCTCTAGTTGATCGACGCATCCAGAGCTTCGAGGATCTGTTCGGCTGTCGCTATCATGTGACCTATAGTATTCAGGAGCGCAGCACCGACACGATTGCTCTAGACCTAGAGCGTGGCACGCCTTTCCGCCGTGCTGACGGTACGCTACTCCTTCGCCCCGGTGGGCACGGTACGCTCATTGGCAATCTCGGTCGGCTGGACGCTTCAGTCGTTTTCATCAAAAACATTGACAACGTCACGCCCGACCACCTGAAGAGCAATACAGTCCTCTACAAAAAGCTCCTCGGCGGTATCCTCCTAGCGGTACGCGACCGCATCTTCGGCTATCTACAGCAGCTCAAGCGTTCGAAGGTGAGCAAGGCGCTGATGGAGGAGGTTTTGACCTTCCTCGATGAGACGCTCTGCATACAGATCCCGCACGCCGAGCTACTGAGCGAGGAGGAGCTGATACCTAAGCTGGTAGCTAAGCTGGACCGCCCGATACGTGTCTGCGGTATGGTACGCAACGAGGGCGAGCCTGGCGGTGGTCCCTACCTAGTACGCGAAGCGGACGGCACGACCTCGCTGCAGATCCTAGAGAGCGTGCAGGTGGACAAGAATAATCCTGAGGCTCTTGAGATGATGCGCGAGGGGACCCACTTCAACCCGGTCGACCTTTGCTGCTATATACGAGACTACGAGGGGAACCCCTTTGACCTGCACAAGTATGTCAATCCGCAGACAGCTTTCATCAGTGAGAAGAGCGTCGAGGGGCGCCCGCTCAAAGCGCTAGAGCACCCCGGCCTTTGGAATGGAGCGATGCACGACTGGAATACGATCTTCGTTGAGGTGCCGAGCGATACCTTTACCCCGGTCAAGACGGTTCTAGACCTGCTCCGTCCTGAGCACCAACCGCTTGCCGACTAGACCCAGACCTATTAGAACAAAGAACAAACAATCATATATATGCCAACAAACAGTCCTATCAATCAGCGTATCGAGGCGCTCCGCCAAGCGATGCGCACGCATCATATAGATGCTTACATCATACCTAGTGGCGACGCTCATCTGAGCGAGTACACCCCCGAGCGGTGGAAGTCGCGCACTTGGATCAGTGGCTTCACCGGCTCTGCCGGCACAGCGCTTGTGACGCTGGACAAATCCTTCATGTGGACCGACTCACGCTACTATCTGCAGGCGACGAACGAGCTACAAGGTAGCGAGATGACACTACAGCGTGGCGACGATCCCGACACGCCTACCATCGAGCAGTATCTCTCTGCGCATCTGAGCGAGGGTGCTGTCGTCGGGGTGGACGGTGCTTGCTACTCCATGGCTGAGTACGCACCGCTTGCTCAGTCACTAGCGAACCACGGCATCAAGCTGGTCTCACAGTATGACCTCATCGAGGAGGTGTGGAGCGACAGACCTGGCGTGCCGACCAATACGTTCTACCTACAGGATGTCAAGTTCTCAGGCGAGCGCACTCGTGACCGTCTGCAGCGTATCCGCAAGGCTTACCAGAGCTATGGTGCCGAGGCGGTCGCTATCACGATGGTCGATGAGCTCTGCTGGAGCTTTAACATCAGAGGCAACGACGTCTCTTACAATCCTGTGGGCATCGCCTTTGGCTTTATCGACAATGAGCACGCTTATCTCTTTGCATTGCCTGAGAAGACGGTCCCCGAGTTACGTCAGATCCTCAATGGTGAGGGCGTAGAGGTTCGCGACTACGACACCTTCTACGACTTCCTGAGCAAACTGCCACAGGACCTCAAGGTAATGGTCGACCCCAAGCGCACCTCACAGCGTGTCCGTGAGGAGCTGGGCGAGCGTCCAGTCATCACAGGCGACTCAGTCATATCGCACCTCAAGTCGATCAAGAACGAGACAGAGATAGCTGGCATCCACCGTGCTATGCACCGTGATGGTATCGCTCTGACCCGCTTCTTCATTTGGCTCGAGCAAGCTCTCAAGAATGGCGAGCACGTCGACGAGTACACGGCAGGCGAGACGCTCCAGCAGTTCCGTGCGAAGCAAGAGTTTTACGTCAGCGACAGCTTTGGCGTCATCTGTGGTTACCAAGCCCATGGAGCTATCGTACACTACTCCGCCACGCCCGAGAGTGCCTACAAGCTAGAGCCCAAAGGCATGCTCCTACTGGACAGTGGGGGGCAGTACATCGATGGTACGACAGATATCACCCGCACGATCGCTCTTGGTCCCGTCACCGACCAGCAGCGGACAGACTTCACATTAGTCCTCAAGGGACACATAGCGATCGCTACGGCTCGATTCCCGAAGGGTACCCGCGGCAACCAGCTAGACATACTAGCCCGCAAGGCGCTCTGGGATAGAGGTCTTTCCTATGGTCACGGCACGGGCCACGGTGTCGGTGTCTTCCTAAATGTACACGAAGGCCCGCAAAACATTCGCACGGACAACAACCCAACGCCGATGCACCTGCACACTTTCACCAGCAATGAGCCTGGTCTCTATCGTGCAGACCAGTATGGTATCCGCATCGAGAACTTGATCCTGACGGTCGAGAAGGAGCAGACCGAGTTCGGCACCTTCTACGGCTTTGAGACTATGACGCTCTGCTTCCTAGACAATGCGCTTGTAGAGAAGTCACTCCTGACCGACAAGGAGATCGCTTGGTACAACGACTATCAGGAGCATGTCTACCAGGAGCTCTCTCCCCTACTCACCCCTGAGGAGGCTCAGTGGCTACGCAATAAGACCTTACCTCTCTAATCGGTATGGCTTACGAATATCCAGCAGGAAGCATCATCCCCGTGCGGGGCTTTACGCCTCAGCTCGGGGAAGGCATCTTCGTCGCCGAGGGAGCTCGCATCATCGGTGATGTAGTCATTGGCGAGGGCAGTAGCGTATGGTTCAACGCCGTCGTACGTGGCGATGTCAACAGCATCCACATTGGCAAGCATGTCAACATCCAGGACGGCTGTACGCTCCACACGCTCCACGGACGCTCCGTATGCGACGTGGGTGACTACGCTTCACTGGGTCACAACGTGATCCTGCACGGTGCCAAGGTGGGCGCCTATGCGCTCATCGGCATGGGTGCCGTCGTCATGGACAATGCAGTGGTCGGTGAGGGCGCTATCGTAGCAGCTGGGGCTGTCGTCCTGGCCAATACAATCATTCCGCCCTACACGATGTACGCTGGCACGCCCGCTAAGTATATCAAGGACGTGCCTCCCGAGCAGAGCCAGTCGCTCAACAAGCGCACGGCACACGACTACGGCATGTACGCTGACTGGTTTATGAATCCTGAGAAGTACTCTGAGGGTTCGCATGAATAGCATTTTATATCTCAACCTATACCTCATATTATGAAGTTTTTTATTGATACAGCCAATCTCGAAGATATCCGCACGGCCGAAGCGCTCGGTGTCCTCGATGGCGTCACGACCAACCCCTCACTCATGGCTAAGGAAGGCATCGCTGGCGATGCGGCTTGCCGTGAGCACTACCTCAAGATCTGCAATATCGTAGACGGCGACGTGAGCGCTGAGGTGCTCAGCACAACCTACGAGAAGATGCTCCCCGAGGCTCGCGAGCTAGCTGCCCTCCACAAGAACATTGTGGTCAAGGTGCCCTGCACCGAAGACGGCATCAAGACTATCTGCCAGCTCACCAAGGAGGGTATACGGACGAACTGTACGCTCATCTTCAACCTTGGTCAGGCTGTCCTAGCTGCTAAGGCGGGGGCTACCTATGTCTCTCCCTTTGTGGGTCGTCTCGACGACATCAGTTCGGACGGTGTCTCGCTCATCGCCGACATCGTAGAGACCTTCGAGACCTATGGCTTTAACACGCAAGTGCTCGCCGCTAGCATCCGTCACACCCAGCACATCATCGACTGTATGCGCGTCGGTGCTGACGTAGCCACCTGCCCGCTCAAGGCTATCCTCGGGCTGCTCAAGCACCCGCTCACCGATAGCGGTCTCGCAGCCTTCATCGCTGACCAAGAGCGCGTCGCTAAGCAAGGCAAGTAGAGCTACTCCAAGCTTCGCATAATCACACGAACAAACACACGAGCCACCCTCTCTAGCTAGAGAAGGTGGCTCGCGTGTTTAGAGGCTAGAGGTTAGAAGTTAGAGATTAGAGGGGACTCCACTAGTTTCACTAGGAGCACTAGAGGCACTAGTCTCTAGCTAAAACCAAACTCCCGAGGGATTGTGACGTCGCACAGTCCCTCGGGAGTTTGGTGTTTTGGGGTCGTCTTTACTTGACCAGCTTCTGGGTCGTTGTACCCTCGGCCGTCGTGACGACAGCTACGTAAGCGCCGGCTGGGAGGCGAGAGACGTCTAGCATACCAGCTAGCTCAGCTCCGCTAAACTCAGCAACAGCTACACCCTGCAGGTTGAAGAGCTGTACACGTAGCACCTCATCAGGATTGGAGAGCTGTAGCGTCTCAGCAAAGTGTACTGGGTAAAGCTCAGGAGCCACCTGCGTGATCTGCTCGACAGGACGCAGCTCGTTCGGATAGTCGTAGATGACCTCTATGCGATACTTGCTGTCGCTCTTACCCTGAGCATCTGTCCAGGTATAGGTATTGGCATCAGCCGTCTCATGTACCTTGACATCATCTCGGTAGATAACATACTTCTTGACCTCGGGGAAGGCTACGGGTAGCTTGCCTCTCGTAAAGGCTCTACTGGTCGTCCCGTCCTGCTTGTTTGGATTATTGGAGATCACTAGCTCAATAGCTTGGTAGCCCATGCGCTTCTCACTATAGTGTCCGTAGGGCTCGAAAATACGAGAGGGATTATCCGTGGACTCAAGGCCTAGCAGGCAACCATCCTGTCCGATGTGCTCATCTCTAGAGTCTGGATCAATATAGATTTTCGCACCACTATTATCTTTAGACCAGTAAAAGCCTACCTCTAGATTGTACTCATCGTTTATCTCAATCGGCTTAAGGAGTCTCACGGGGAACCACTCTTTCTTAGCCGCTGTACCCTGAGGTATTATCATCGTGGTCGTCTGCATCCTATTATTGTCTCCATAAACACGCTGACGAGCGAAGAAGCGTATCGCCTTGCTATAGTCAGGCGCACCAGATGCTGTGAGAGGGGTATCATAAGCTGGGATCACATTGATCTGATGGATATATAGCTTCTGCCCTGCAAAAGGAGAGCGTCCCAGGCGATAAACATCGTATAGGTAGACATTCCTAATCACATCATTGAAGCTGTATTCATTACCAGCCCTTAGGAGCCTCTTCTCGATATTATCACGATTAGAGATCTTTGATACAATCTGAGTATTGTAAGGCATAGACCATTTGATCTCCATGCCGGCAGTTGCAGCTTTGACATCCGCATAGACTTGGCTCACCAGCTCGCCCGTGTATACCGAGCGGAATGCAGCAGGAGTCGTCACTTGCTTACCGTCTATCTCATAGCAAGCCTCTACCTTATAGTTGATCCGTCCAGGCTCTGTCAGAGAGGCATCGATCGTGTCCTCATACTTCGTCTCCGTAAGCGTCTTGATCAGCTTGTCGTTTCGATAGAGATTGTAGGAGATCTTGTAGCCCTGTGGATGAGCAGGTACAGCGTCCCATGAGAGAGCCACCTTGTTGCGATCATCTGGCACGACAGAGCCACTAAGCGCCTTAACGACTCGTAGTGGCTGGTAGTTATCATTCCAGATACCGTCTACTTGCGTCTTACCGGTCTTGTTAGGATCGAGCCAACGCTTCATGTTGAAGCCATCTCCTTTACTTTCATACTTAGCAAAGTGTGAGTAGAAGCGACCATAACTTCCATCCTGGGGACAGATTCCTCCGAGGCCACCAGAGAGCGTACCGATCTGTCTACCAGCCTCATTAAAGAGAGGCGAGCCCGATGAGCCACCCTCGGTGTTTCCTTTTTGAAATTTGAAGTTCAGGTGATCCCTCTCGCCACCAGGCTTTTTTCCATTCCAGTCACCAATAGCTACTCCACCATCGAAGACAGAGACCTTGAGTGCATCACCTGCGGGGTGGTGGAGGCCAGCGCCTTTCTGCCAAGCGTTATCGGCCGCATCCCATCCTGAGTAAAAGACGCGATAGTCTGCAGGGATCGGCTTGTTGAGCTGCAAGAGTAGTCCATCCGAGTAGCCAACTATCGGCAGGAAGGCCTTCTTACTGGCACCTACCATAGAGCGTAGCATAGGTGTCGCATAGTCTCCACTAGAGCAGCGAGGCTTCTCATAGTGGAACCCAAAGATCCAAGTGTTTAGATCGGACTTAGTCGGCTCAAACTTACTCGTTAGAGATGCACAGTGTGCTGCAGAGATGATAAAGGGAGTGAAGTCACCCTCTACGTTATTGATTAGGTTACCTGAGCACATGCCCACAACACCTTTTGCAGCTGTAGAGATTAGGATAGCTACAGAGCTAGCTTTCTGGTTCTGGTAGTTGTCACCCTCAGGGCAGTTAGCATTGATCTGGCAGAATCTTCTTAAGCCAGGGTCCGAACTGTCCTCATTTCCTTGGAAGTATTTTATATTCTCCTGTCCGTAAGCAGCGCGTAGCACTGGACGGTAGAAGTATCCCACACTACGGATCTGAAGAGAAGGGAGCTCGACACCCTCTGGTGCCTCATAGTCTAGGATTAGCTCACGACCCGCTAGAGGCTCAGTCGCAAAGCTTCCATGCTCACTATGTGTCTCATTTGTATAGGCGCCTAGGACTTGATGCCCACCAGGTGTATAGATGAAGAGTCGTCCACCCACAGGGATATAAAAGTCGTCATAGTAGAGACCTATCCCTACAGGCGTGCCTTCTAGCTGGATGGTCAGGCGATAGACCTGTGTACCAGCCTCAGAGTGCACCAGCTCAGCCTCCTGAGCGAAGTCAACCTGATAGGGTACGAGCTGACCCACAGACAGGGGGCGGCCATCACGTGGAGACGACCAAGCATCCCGTTGCTCTAAGTCAGCGGGGTTAAAGTCTATAGATACCATATGCTTCTCTAGGTCCGAAGAGCGTAGAGAGGTCTCAGCATCAATAGCTAGAGGAGCTCCTCCAAATGACTGCTGGGCATTGGCCGCAAGCGGAACTAAAGCCACAACAGTCCCAACTAGGAGGAGGAGTCTAGTAAAGGCATTCAATTTTGATGTCATATATCTTATCTTGGGATTTATTAGATGATTAGTAGTTAGGATAACCCGATATCTGGCGCAAGTTACAAAAAAGTCCGCACCTGACAAAAGAGACGAGTAAACCGCAACTCGTGAGATTTGCGAAATTGTGGGCTTTGGTCAGGCTGCATAATTTTATTACCTTTGCACCTTACAAGTATACACGCATATAGCATATTAGTCCTATGAACATATCACACGAGCTTAGAGACGATAATGTCGTCCTCCTAAACATCACGCTCTCCAGTGACGATATCAAAGAGCAGGTCGCTGACCAGCTGAAGCATCTGCGCAAGACCGCCGAAATGCCCGGATTTCGCCCTGGCAAGACACCGGCATCTATCATTGAGAAGAAGTACGGTCAGGCAGTGCGCTTTAGAGTGATCAACCAGATGACCTCTGACGAGATCCGCAACTACCTCAAGGAGCAAGGTATCCATACCGTCGGAGGACTGATCATGGAGCAAGATGACAACACCTATACACCTGAGCAGACGGACTATAAGCTTCAAGTATCTGCGGGACTAATGCCAGACTTTCCCGAGACCATCGACAGCAGCGTCACGCTACCTCACTACACCGTCCAGGCTAACGATGAGGAGATCGACCAAATGATCCAAAACGCTCGCGAGAATGCAGGCGAGCGCACAGAGGTCGAGGACGTTCAGGACAAAGACGTGCTCTACGTCTCCGTACAGGAGCTAGACGACAAGGGGGAGCACGCCACAGAGGGCATCACTCTGGAGGAGAGCTACATCATGCCTCTGTACGTGACCAATGAGGAGATCCGCACAGAGATCCTCAAGGCGCACAAGGGCGATACGCTCACCATAGACCTCCACAAGGCGTATGACGGCAACGACGTCGAGATCGCTTCATTCCTACAGATCAAGCAGGAAGAGGTCCAGGAGCACAAGAACCCATTTGAGATCAAGATCAATCGTATCCTGCGCAACAACCCAAGCCCCATCGACGAGAAGCTCTTTAAGCTAATGCTCGGCCCCACGACCAAGGTGACCAACGAGGAGGAGCTCAGAGCTGAGCTCAAGAGGCTACAAGGCGAGCGCAACGATGCCATGGCCAGCGACATCTTCACCACCGTCGCCTCTAAGTATCTCGTCGAGAAGATACAGGGCCTGCACTTCCCAGACAAGCACCTAGCACTCCTACTAAACGAAAAGACGGAAGAGGAGACACAGAAGGCATACGACGAGCGCGTCAACCAGCTCCTACCATACGTACGCTACCAGTCTATGCTCTCATCGCTCAATAAGCAGCTAGGCGTTGAGGTCTCTGACGAGCTGGTTCGTAAGATCGTCAGAGAGGGTGTGATGAGACAGATACAGTCTGCAGGGCTCGGGCAGCTACTCTCGAACGATGACTTGATCGAGAGCGTCGTCAGCAGCACGATTGAGAAGAACGATCAGCAGCTCTTTGCCGCTAAGGAGCAGGCCAAGGAGCAAGCTTTTGCAGCAAAGGTCCAGGAGCTGGTTACGCTCGATGAGCAGGAGCCACTTCCTGTCAAAGAGCTCTACGAGGTACACGCTAAGCTGCAAAAAGAGATCAACACGCTACTCGGTCTGCAGGATTATGAATCTGTAGAGGAGGAAGTAGCACAGGAAGAGGCTTAGACAAGTACCTCTACCAAACATACAGAGTAGCGGGATCACCTCACGCATCGGTGAGATGATCCCGCTACTCTTTTATATTATATAAGGTGTCGGAGTTTGGACCGCTTTATAGAGGTTAGAAATTAGAGATTGGAGTAAGCGGAGTAATCAGAAGCCATCGGAACTATCGGAGCTGATCTCTAACTTCTAATTTCTAACCTCCATGACTCGTCAGCCGAGGCCACCGAGCATTTGCGCCGAATAATGTATCTTTGTGGAGAAGATCCGCGGTCGTACCGTGGAGCCCGAGGGTGGCGAGACATAGCTTGCTCTTGCCCCCTGTACAGCTTACGCTCAGTCTCATGAATCACACACCCGACACTCCTCATAGTCCCTCGGCAGGGACACGTATGTATGTGCCACTGCACGTCCACTCGCACTACTCGATACTCGATGGCATGGCGCCTGTCGAGAAGCTTGTCGACAAGGCGGTCGCCTGCGGTATGCCTGGCATTGCGCTCACAGATCATGGTGCTATGTATGGCATTAAGAACTTTACCAACTATGCGAACGATAAGATCAACGGCGATAAGCTCGCCCAGATCAAGTCGCTCGGCAAGCAGATCAAAGAGCTGGAAGCTGATGCGGCCAACGGTGAGGAGGTGGCTCGTCTTCAGGAGGAGGTCCAGACGATCAAGCGGAGCCTCTTCAAGGCGATCATCGGGTGCGAGGTCTACGTGGCGCGCCGCTCGCTGGAGCTGAAGGACAAGGATGCTAAGGATCCTGACAATCCGACCCGCAGCATTGACCGCAGTGGCTACCACCTGATCCTCCTAGCTAAGAACCTCAAGGGCTACCGCAACCTTATTAAGATGGTCTCCATAGCGTGGGAGCATGGCGAGTACTACAAACCACGTATTGACAAGAAGCTTCTAGCTGAGCATCACGAGGGGATCATCGCCTCGAGTGCTTGCCTCGGCGGGGAGATAGCGCAGCATATCCTGCACGGTCGTCTGGAGGAGGCGCGCGAGACGGCTCGATGGTATCAGGAGACCTTCGGTGAGGACTACTATCTAGAGATCATGCTCCACCCGAACAGCGACCCTATGGGTGGTCAAGAGACCTATCAGAAGCAACAGCTAGTGGCTCAGGAGGTACTCAAGATAGGTCAGGAGCTGGGCATTAAGGTGATCGCTACGAATGATACCCACTTCCTCAACGAGGAGGATGCCGAGGCGCACGACCACCTGATCTGTATGACGACCAATTCGCCGATCTCCGACCCGAACCGCATGCGCTACACCAAGCAAGAGTGGCTCAAGTCGCCCGAGGAGATGACGGCACTCTTTGCCGACTACCCCGATGTGCTGGAGAACACGCTAGAGGTGTGCAACAAGGTGGAGTACTACAGCATCGACCACGCTCCGCTGATGCCTCACTTTGAGCTACCCGAGGGCTTTGCCAGTGAAGATGACTATCTGCGTCACCTCACTTACGAGGGTGCCAAGAAGCGCTACGGCGACCCCGTTCCACCAGAGGTGCAAGAGCGCATCGATATGGAGCTGGGGGTGATACAGAACATGGGCTTCCCGGGTTACTTCCTCGTCGTGCAGGACTTCATCGCAGCGGCCCGACAGCTGGGTGTGCGCGTAGGCCCTGGACGTGGCTCGGCCGCAGGCTCAGCAGTCGCTTACTGCCTATCGATCACACAGATCGAGCCGATTAAGCATGGCTTGCTCTTCGAGCGATTCCTCAATCCCGACCGTATATCGATGCCAGATATCGACATTGACTTCGACGATAAGAACCGCTGGCGTGTCCTCGATTGGGTGACCAATAAGTATGGCCGTGATCACGTCTCCAACATCATCACGCTCACGACGATGGCGACCAAGGGTGCGATCAAAGGGGTGGCACGTGTCGAGGAGCTGCCGCTAGACCAAGCTAACAGGCTCTGCAAGCTGATCCCCGACAGACCCCCCGAAGGGGTTAAGCACCTGAACCTCGAGTGGATGGTGCAGAACAATCAAGAGTTTCGCGAAGCGTCTGTCAGTCAGGACGAGCAGCTCGCCAATACGATCCGCTATGCCCGCCAACTGGAGGGTACCGCCAGTACGACGGGTGTGCATGCCTGTGGCGTCATCATCAGTGGACCGCCCGTCAGCGATGTCGTGCCGCTCTCGACCGCCATCGACCCAGATACCAACGAGCGCAAGCTGGTGGCGCAGTATGAGGGCAAGGTGATCGAGCCCACAGGACTGATCAAGATGGACTTCCTCGGTCTGCAGACCCTCAGCATCATCAACGATGCGCTGGAAAACATCAAGGTGTCCTACGGCATCGACCTAGACATTGACACGATCCCCATCGACGACCCCAAGACCTTCGAGCTCTACTCACGGGGCGATACGGTCGGCACCTTCCAGTTTGAGAGTACTGGCATGCGCAAGTACCTACAGCAGCTAGAGCCAACCGAGTTTAAGGATCTAGTGGCTATGAATGCGCTCTACCGTCCCGGACCTATGGACAATATCCCGACCTTTATCGAGCGCAAGCATGGTCGTCAGGAGATCACCTACGACCTGCCCGAGATGGAGCCTTACCTCAAGGATACTTACGGCATCACCGTCTATCAGGAGCAGGTGATGATCCTCTCTCGTGTGCTAGGCGACTTCACACGAGGCGACAGCGATAGCCTGCGTAAGGCAATGGGTAAGAAGAAGGAAAAAGAGATGGCGAAGTACCGCATCAAGTTTGTCGAAAACGGTGTCGCCAAGGGTCATCCACGTGATACGCTAGAGCGTATCTACGACGGGTGGCAGAAGTTTGCCAGCTACGCTTTCAACAAGAGTCACTCCGTCTGCTACGCTTGGGTGGCCTACCAGACCGCTTACCTGAAGGCGCACTACCCCGCACAGTTTATGGCGGCGCTGCTGACCTGCAACCAAAACAAGTCGGACAAGCTCACTAAGTACCTCGAGGAGGTGCAGCACATGGGGCTGGAGGTCAAGGGGCCAGACGTCAACGAGAGCTTTACCGCCTTCTCGGCCAATAAGGAGGGGGTCATACGCTTTGGTCTCGGCGGTATCTCCCATGTGGGGCTGTCGGTCGCTGAGGCTATCATCGAGGAGCGCAAGGAGCATGGACCCTATCAAGATGTGTACGACTTCTTCCAGCGCACCGACCTGACCAACTGCTCACGACGAGCCCTCGAGGCGCTCATCTTGTCGGGAGCTTTCGACAGCTTTGGCATCGATCGGGAGGTTTACTTCGCCCCGATTGCTAAAAGTGGCGCTAGCAGCCTCTCCTATGGCAAGGACGAGACCTTCCTGACGGCGCTCATGCAGTATGGCAAGATCCTCGAGAGTGAGCGTACGCAGGTGCAGGCATCGCTCTTTGGCGATAGCGACCCCAGTGTCGAGCTTCCCAAGCCCATACCCCCCAAGGATGTGGAGCCGTGGAGCCATCTGGAGCGACTGACCAAGGAGCAGACCTATATAGGGATGTACCTGAGTGCCCACCCGCTAGACCCCTACGCCTTCGTCCTCGAGTATCTCTGCAACTGTCCCGCCTCCGATCTAGCCCAGTATGCCGAGCTAGGACTCACGCAGCTGACTTGCGCTGGTCTGGTTACGAAGGTGCGTCAAGGCATTAGCAAGAAAAACGAGCCTTACGCTATCATTCAGATCGAAGACACCTCGGGCTCTGGCGAGATACCGCTCTTTGGCAAGGATTACGTGAATTTCGGTAACTTTGCACAAGAAGGACTAGCCATCTTAGTGAAGATGAGCGTCACGCCGAGCCGATTTGATCCCAATCGCCTCTACCGCACGGTGCAGAGCATGCAGCTTCTCTCGGACATCACGGAGGATGCCTTCAGGAGCATTCAGCTGACGATCGACCTGAGTCAAGGCGAGGATACGACCCCGAGTGACTCATACGAGGAGGGTGCTGACGGGGAGGAGGAGATACTGGATCGCCCCAACACCCTCGAGGGTGCCATCGAGCTGGGCAACGCTATCAAGGATCACCCTGGTAAGACGGAGCTGGAGATTACTTTCTGCTCCTCCATGGTCCCCTACACGACGACGATGTATGCGCCTAGCATAGAGCCTGGCAAGTGGCTCCTAGAGATCGTCAAGAAGTACCAGATCCAGTGTACCGTGCAGCAGACTAAGTGATAGTCCTACTTATTATATAGAAGACATTTCATACTAACCTAAAATACACAAGAACTATGGCAATGGAAATAACAGATGCAAATATAGCAGGCCTCATGGCTGAGGGCAAGCCGATGATTCTCGACTTCTGGGCTACTTGGTGTGGTCCCTGTCAGATGGTCGGTCCGATGATTGACGAGCTCGCCGAGGAGTTCAACGGCAAGATCATCGTTGGCAAGGTCAACGTAGACGAAAACAGCGACCTGCCCAGCCAGTACGGCATACGCAACATCCCGACGATCCTCTTCTTCAAGGGAGGTGAGCTGGTGAACAAGCTCGTCGGAGCTCAGAGCAAGGCTAAGCTACAAGAGGAGGCTCAGAAGCTACTCGACTAGTCGTCACGATCGGAAGGGACGGAGGCATCGGAGGGTGACGTGCGTCCCTACAACCGTTACACGTCAAGGTCGTTACACGTATCATTTTGCGGAGCGATTAAACCTTCCCAAAGGTGTATGCTCTAAAGAAACTGAGTAGCCCGTACGAAGTGGGCGACTCGTAAGTGATATAGAACTATCGCGTGGTGACACGCACTGTGTCCGCCTTTGGATTTAAGCTTTTTACGAAGGCACTACGGGCACCAGAAAGAAGGCACAAATGTTTTTATCGATATGGTTGTTCCCCTGTGCCTTCTTTCTTTTTTTCGTATCTTTGGAACCACCAACCGCCACGACAGTGTGACCGGTTGATGGTTCTTTCTTTTATATACCGCATATATCAATCCTAACAATATAGTAATCAAGAACTATGACACAGAATGCACTGACTAGGCTCTTAGCCCTATTCACTACACTTCTACTCCTAGGCACAAGCCAGAGCTACGCCTGTACGGGGCTGCTCGTTGGCAAGGGAGCATCGGCCGATGGATCGGTCATGATCTCCTATAGTGCTGACTCACACACGCTCTACGGTGAGCTATACTACTGGCCAGCCGCCGATCACGCTCCAGGCTCTATGCGTCAGATCACGGAGTGGGACTCAGGCCAGCCTCTCGGACAGATCCCTGAGGTAGCTCACACCTACGCCGTCATCGGCAATATGAATGAGCACGCACTAGCTATCACCGAGTCTACCTGGGGCGGCCGTGAGGAGCTGACAGATCCTAATGGTCTGATGGACTATGGTAGCCTCATCTACGTGACGCTGCAGCGCGCCAAGACGGCTCGTGAGGCGATCGAGGTGATGACTACTCTGGTCAAGGAGTATGGCTACGCTAGCTCTGGTGAAAGCATCTCCATAGCTGACAAGAACGAGGCGTGGGTCCTCGAGCTAGTCAGCAAGGGTAAGTATGGCAAGGGCGCTGTATGGGTCGCTATGCGCATCCCTGACAACGCAATCTCTGCACATGCTAACCAGTCACGTATCCAGCAGATCAAGTTCAACGATCCCAACAACTGTCTCTACGCTCCCGATGTAATCGACTTCGCTCGAGAGAGAGGATACTACAAGGGCTCAGACAAGGACTTTAGCTTCCAAAAGGCTTACAACCCATACACTCCAGGTGGTCTACGTGGCTGCGAGGCGCGTGTGTGGTCTTTCTTCAATAAGTTTAGCGACAATGTGAAGCAGTACGAGCGCTTCGTCATGGGGGATGAGAAGGCTTCTAAGCCGATGCCTCTCTACGTCGTGCCCAATCGCAAGCTCTCTGTCAGTGACGTACGAGATATGATGCGCGACCACTACGAGGGTACCCCGATGGATATGACGAAGGATGTAGGTGCTGGTCCTTACGCTGTGCCTTACCGCTGGCGTCCGATGACCTTCGAGGTAGATGGTCAGACCTATGTCAACGAGCGTGCTATCGCTACGCAGCAGACCGGCTTCGTGCTGGTGGCTCAGCTCAGACCTAACCTGCCAGACGCTTTCAGCATCTTGTGGTTTGGTGTGGATGATGCGAATACGGCTGTCTTTACGCCTGTCTACTGCTCTTCGCTCCGCACACCTGAGTGCTACCGCGTAGGCAATGGTGATATGATGCACTTCTCCTGGACGAGTGCTTTCTGGATCCACAACTGGGTAGCCAATATGGCTTACGCCCGCTATGCTCCTATGATTAAGGACATTCGTCCTGTACAGCAGGAGCTGGAGCAAAGCTTTGACAAGCTCGTGCCAGAGATCGATCAGAAGGCACTGGCGCTCTACAAGAAGGATCCGATGAAGGCGCGCGAAGTGCTCACCACCTTCACCTGCGAGACCGCTGACTATGCGACCTATCGCTGGAAGAAGCTCGGCGAGTACCTGCTCGTCAAGTATATGGACGGCAACATGAAGAAGGAGGAGAACGGGCAGTTCAAGACCAACGGCTATGGTCTGAGTGCGATGCCAGACTTCCCCGGCTACGACCAGGACTACTACAAGCGCATCGCTGAGACTACAGGCGATCTGCTCAAGATCGATGAGTAAGTCCTACTAGCAAACGACTATGTAATATGATCGTGGGCAATGCTAAGTAAGCGAGACAACTCCCCTGTGGAGCAGGTCCGTTACTGAGCGTTGCCCACGATTCTTATATCTGATAAGCAATGTCTCTATACTTAGGCATCGATATAGGAGGTACCAACACAGAGCTGGGTATCGTTGATGAAGCGGGACAAATAGTCTCCTCACAGACGCTCTCGACGAAGCAGCACGGGGACTCCTTCGCTGGATACATCGTCGCGCTGAGCCAGCAGATAAACCAAATGGTCGCTGATCCCGCCTTGTCAGGCAAAGTGGTCGGCATAGGCATCGGAGCTCCTAATGCGAACTACTTCTCAGGCTGTATCGAACAGGCGGTCAATCTCCCCTGGACTGGCTCCAGTCCTATCGTTGCTGAGCTCTCAGCACAGACGGGACTACCCGTCGTCCTAGACAATGACGCTAATGCAAGTGCACTCGGCGAGCATAGCTACGGAGCTGCGCGTGGGCTGGATCACTTTGTCGAGATAACGCTCGGTACAGGCGTGGGAAGTGGCATCTATGCCGACGGGCGTCTCATACGTGGCTACCAAGGCAAGGCGGGCGAGCTGGGACATATCGCTGTAGGTGAACCGCATCAACGCTGTGGCTGTGGACGGGACGGATGTCTTGAGGCCTCTGTAGCTGCACCCGCCGTAGCACGACGTGCCGTGAGTCTTAAGAAGCTATGCCTAGAGCAAGGTATGTGGAGCGAGCTCTGCGACATACCTGATGAACAGCTAACCAGCAAAGTGGTAGCCGAGGTGGCGCTAGCGACAGGCGACTCCTTAGCTCGTCAGGTCTTTGAGGAGACAGGCGAGATACTGGGTCGTGCCTTAGCACAGTTTGCCTGCTTCTCAGCACCCCAAGCGTTCGTCCTCTTCGGAGGGGTGGCGCAGTGTGGCGACCTACTGCTCAAGCCCGTACGCAAAGCTTTTGACCAGACGCTACTTCACATTTATCGAGGCTCCATAGAGATCCTCCTCAGTTCACTGCCTAAGGGGCAAGCGGCCGTGCTGGGTGCCGCTTCGCTAGCACGCGAACGAGACCTACAAGTATGAGCCAACGCGAGACCTTCGACTATTGTCCACGCTGTGGCGCTGATCGCCTAGAGGCGCATGGCATCAAGGCGCAGCACTGTCAGAGCTGTGGCTTCACCTACTACCACAACCCGAGCGCTGCCGTGGCACTGCTCGTGCGCGATCTACAGGGTCGACTGCTGGTGGCGACGCGAGGCAAAGAGCCCGCCAAGGGGACGCTGGATCTCCCCGGAGGCTTTGTGGACAAAGGCGAGACCGGCGAAGAGGCCGCACAGCGAGAGCTATATGAGGAGAGTGGTCTGCGACTCCCGACGGAGCAGTTTGTCTACGCCTTCTCTCTGCCCAATAGCTACCTCTACAGCGACTTCCTCGTACCGACACTGGATCTCTTCTACATGGTTCAACTACCGAGCGAGAAGCCTACCGTACAAGCTATGGACGACGTGGCGCAGCTCCACTGGCTCGCACCCGCAGAGATAGATCCGTCACGCTTCGGACTGATATCCATCCGCCGAGGCATCGCGCGCTACCTATCCTCCCTCGGCAACTGATTTCTCACACCATTAACCTAACACTGTGCCAAACCCTTCCTCCCACAGTGGATCAAGACCGCTCAGCAGAACCAGCGTCTCGTCTCCGCCCGATAAGTTCACCACAGAAGACGAGCCAGGCTCGTTGCAGTCTAACGAGTAGCCTCTTGTAGGGCTACTCGTTTTATTTTTAAGCCGTTTTTACTTCCTAGTGGGAGATTGAGAGGGGGGAGAGGTAGAGATTTATCGGACAGCTATAATACGTAATATGTCGCCTTGCGGGCACCAAGTGGTGCGTCCGCAAGACGACATATTGCGATTGTGCGTCGGTGTGTACCTTGTGCTTAGCGTCCTAGAGGACGGCGCTCACGCTGACGTGTCGTGGTCTCCTCCTCAATGCGCTTGATCGGGGGCTGATAATCGGGGTAGTGCTCCTCCTTTTCGGCGGGCTTGATGTAGGCTAGCTCGTCGCCCTTGCGGACGGTCTGACCTTGACCTACACAGACCTCGATGAGCTTGCCCGTGAAGTTCGTATTGACACGCTCTATCTGACCAAATGGGGTCTCGATGTAGCAGAAAGGTTGACCAGTGACATACTCCGTGCCAGTGGCTGGAGCCATCGAACCCTCTGTCGGATCGACCTCCCAGAGTACGGTACCCGTCGTCGGTGCGGGGATCATCTGCGTGCCAGCACGCATCGCCTTCTTGATGTCGCTCTCGTCGAAGCCCTTCTTAGCCAGTGCGTCAGCCTTGGCCTTAGCAAGCGAAGCCTCAAACTCACGACGCAGGTCGCCACTCTTGTAGCGTCTGTACTGCTCGGGGTGCATAGCCAGCTCGAAGAGCTCCTCATCGTCAGGACCAAACTCCCAGCCGTTCTCCTTCATCTCCTTGCGGAACTCATCCAGCGCATCGGGGTAGAACTGCTGTGGGTCGGCGTCGGAAAACTCTAGCCCCTTCTCCTTAGCGAGTGCCACGAGCTCGGGATCTATCTTGCCAGGGATACGGCCAGCCTTGCCGAGGATCATGTTCCACATGTTTTGGTCTATGGCGAGCCAGCGACCCTTGCCCTGCGTCATGTTGTAGACGTTCATCAGAGCGATGTTCTTGACATACTGGCTGAATGGGGTCACTAGTGGGGGATATCCGACACGTGGCCATACGTAAGCGACCTCGTTAAAGAGCTTGACCAGTAGGTCATCAATCGATAGCTCAGGCTCGTTGTGATTACGCAGGTACATGTTGATACCTGAGTGGACGCCCTTGAGGTCGGCCATCATAGAGCCCATCATACCGCCAGGCAGACCGCACCCGACTAGTAGCGAAGAGGTCTCCTTATTGGTCGAGCCCATAAAGTATCCGAGGAAGTCATCGATAAAGCTCTGGGTCATCGAACGAGCACGCATATAAGCGTCCATATTGATCTCAGGTACGTCGAAGCCCGCATCGTAGAGCATCTCACGGATGGTGATCACGTCGGGGTGGATCTTACCCCAAGAGATCGGCTCCATAGCAACGTCTATGATGTCGGCGCCGTTTTCGCACACCTCCAGCATAGAGGCTACGGAGAAGCCAGGGCCCGAGTGTCCGTGATACTGAATGATCGTATCGGGGTGCTTAGACTTGATCGACTTAACCAGCTGTCCGAGGAAGTGAGGACGACCGATGCCAGCCATATCTTTGAGACAGATCTCGTCAGCGCCAGCCTCGATGAGCTTGTCTGCTAGTGTCGAGTAATACTCGATCGTATGTATCGGTGAGTAGGTGATACAGAGTGTCGCCTGAGCGGTCATGCCAGCCTCCTTGGCGTAGTGTATGGAGGGGATGATGTTGCGCGGGTCATTGAGACCGTCGAAGATACGTGTGATGTCTACCCCCTGCGCATGCTTGACACGATACATCATCTTGCGCACATCTGCTGGTACGGGGTACATACGCAGTCCGTTGAGACCACGATCCAGCATGTGGGTCTTGATACCCGCCTTGTTGAGAGGCTTGGTGAAGGCGCGTACAGCGTCATTAGGATTTTCGCCAGCGAGTAGCTTGACCTGCTCGAAGGCACCTCCGTTCGTCTCGACACGAGCGAAGCAACCCATCTCGATGATGAGCGGTGCGATCGATGCTAGTTGCTCAGCGCGTGGTTGAAACTTGCCCGAGGATTGCCACATATCTCTGTATACGAGGCTAAACTGAATCTTTTTCTTTGTTGCCATATCTAGTGTATCTGTTGTGTTACCTACAAGGCTTGATGTGTCACCACCGAACCTCACCCACAAAGATACATATTTTACGCACATATAGGGACTGCTGACGCATCTTAGAAATTTGAGGTTAGACGTTAGAGGCTAGAAGTTAGAGATCACCACTGATGGATCTGATGATTCTAACCTCTAATTTCTAACCTCTAATCGCTAATTCTCGATTCCTACCTAGGGAATGAGCAAATTCCTCCGTGGATATTTTTGATTTGCTACCTAGGAAATGGCAAATTCTTCGGACTTATTTTTTGATTCCTCCGAAGTTTCATTTGATTCCTCCGAAGAATTTTTTATTTCCTAGGTAGGAATTGGACCAATTCCTAGGTAGCTATTTGGCAAATTCCTAGGTAGGAATTGAAATGTGCGGACAGACCGTCCCGTGGAGGGACTTTTTTTAAGCTTTTGGGCGTTGAGCCCGTCTAAAACGTTGACACACTTTTGACACACACGACACACTATGCGACAGATACCGCTACGGAGTCTCTGCCTACTCCTCATACTGCACGCCTTATCCTTTACATTACCCGCACAAGTGATGACGACCGTACGAGGAGTCGTACGGGACAGCGCTGAGTCGCCTCTCGTAGGAGCCAACGTGGCATTCTATCGGCACATGCCCTCTGGCGAGCGACTGCTCGTGGCGGGGGGTACGAGCGATAGCCAGGGACACTTCTCTATAACTCAAGTGCCTCTAGGGCAACTATCCCTAGAGGTCTCCTACATAGGCTACCAGAGCTACCAAGACGACCTAACGGTCGCTGCGGGGCTCAACCTCGGGGTCATACAGCTCCAAGAGGATGCCCACCTGCTAGAGGTGGTCGTCGTACAAGGCAAGGCGACCGATATGACGGTGCGAGGGGATACGATCGCCTTCAATGCTGACGCCTACAAGGTGCCCCAAGGCGCTATGCTCGAAGAGCTGGTCAAGCGCCTCCCAGGAGCGGAGATCGATGAGAATGGACAGCTCACCATCGGCGGACAGCAGGTGGCGAAGATCATGCTCGACGGCAAGGAGTTCTTTAGCGGGGATACGAAGGTGGCTATGCGCAATCTACCCGCTACCATAGTGAATCAACTAGAGGTGCTCAGCCAGCAGAGCGATGAGGCGCGTGTCACTGGCTTTGACGATGATGAGGAGGAGACGGTCCTGAATATACGCACGAAGCCTGACATGCGACAAGGTACTTTCGGACACGCCTTGGCGGGCTATGGCTTGGGCCAGCGCTATGAGCTCAGCGGGATGCTCAACTACTTCTCCAAGCAACACCAGACGACGCTCATAGCCGGTAGTAACAATACCAACGGGCAGGGGCTCTCTGACCTAAATCTAGACGATGGCTCTCGAGGAGGAGGCCGTGGCAGATGGGGCCGTGGCGGAGGAGGCTTCAGACCACAAGGCATCACCACCTCTGCACAGATTGCTGCCAATGAGACCTACACGCCTAGCGATCGGCTGGAGGTCAATGCGAATGCGCGCTATGGATATAGCCAAAACGATCTTTCCGCACGTACCGAGACGGAAAACCTCCTACCCGACAGCCCCAGCACCTTTACCAATGAAACGACCGAGTCGCTCAGCCGTGGGCACAATCTGGGTGGAGATGCTTTTGTCAAGTGGCAAGCGACAGACCGCACGGAGCTGATCTACCGTCCGGCGGTACACTACAGCTGGGGCATGGCGCAGGAGCAGCGCAACTACCGCACCACAGACAGTGCCGAGAGCGAGCTACATCGTGGCAGCCAGGAGAGCCTACGGGAGTATGGCGGGCTACGCCTATTTAACATGCTCCTCTTAGGGCATAAGCTCAACGATGAGGGGCGAACCCTCAGCCTACAGCTCAATGGGGGCTTCCATGGAGACAACGCCAATACCGAGAGCCACTCGACGCTTCACTCGGCTGAGGGGGATCAGTCTCAGCAGGTGCTCATGGAGGATCGCAGTCAGACCTTTAGCTACCGCATACGCACTGGCTATGTAGAGCCTCTCACGGAGCTGCTCTCGCTACAGGCACAGCTGGAGTGGAGCGACCGCATACGTAGCAGCGAGCGGGACTACAAGATGGCCGACGCAACTAAGGAGACCAGCATGAGTACTCGTCTGAACTCTCTGAGCGGAGGGGGTGGATCTCAAGGTGGCCAACAAACTGATCGACCTGACTGTGGGACTACGTCTCCGCCCTACCTGGATGAGTACGGAGCAGTCGCAACTAATTAGCGAAAAGCCTCACGTACGTCGTGAGACAATATGGGCTCCCTCGCTAAGCTTTCGCTATACACCTAATAAGCAGACGATGCTTCGCCTAGGCTATTGGGGACGCTCGGAGATGCCTTCTGCAGGGCAGATGTACACGATCCCCGATGCGACCAATCTGCGGGAGTCGATCATAGGTAATCCGGACCTACGCCCCAGCTACCAGCATCAGCTGTTTGGTATGTTTCGCACGTTCCTCCCCAGCACCAGCCAAGCGATCAATCTACGTCTCTTTGGCGCTTATACCCACCACGCTGTGATCAGCGATCAGACGGTCGATGCCAAGACGCAGCGCAGGCGGATCTCCTATATCAATGCCGATGGAGGGGAATATATGCTTCATGGCAATGGCTCCTTTACCACACCTTTCTTTACCAAGTCGCTATCGCTGGCGGTCACGCTGGGCTCTGCCTACAACTACCGCTTAGGGCGCATCAACGGGGTGACCAATGGGTCGCACTCATGGACGTTCTCACCAGATCTCTCCCTGGCTTACTCAAACAGCTGGCTCTACCTACGCGCTAAGGGTGGGGTCAGATACCACTACGGAAGCCAAAGCTTACCGATCGCCACCTCGCCACACACTTACGACTGGAACGCCGGAGGCGACGCGTCGGTGACGCTCCCGCTGGGCTTCAAGGTGGAGAGTGAGGCGCTCTACACGCAGGGGGTAGGTTACCAAGAGCCGTACAATGTCGCCTCCGTACTATGGAGCGCGGGGCTCTCTTACTCCTTCCTGAAGGATCAAGCAGCGACCCTACGCATCAAGGTGTACGACCTGCTTAACCAGCAGCAGAGCATCACGCGTCAGGTCTCCGCTACGGAGATCAGCGACACCTGGTCCAACAGTCTCGGGCGCTACGCCATGCTCCACTTCATCTACCGCTTCCGTCTCTAGACAAGTCGACTGCCCCACAAGGGATAGCTCTCTCATCTCACTTGCGGAGTACCTCACAGGGATAGCCGTCTCATCTTACTTGCGGAGTACCTCACAGGCTTCGCGACTCTCACGAGTAGCCCTTTGTAGGGGTCGCACGGCGCGTTCCTGGGAGTCGTTACTCGTCAGGAGAGACTGTTGCAAAAGTCAACAGTCTCACAATCTTGCAAGCAAGATTGTCCTGACTTTGCAGAAAGGATGAAGCGCAAGGCGCTGAGGGTGAGGTCTGAAGGGAGCACACCTCCGTATGTAACCAAAGCCGAATCCCGAAAGCAACACAGCGATTCGCCTTTATGCAACAGTCTCCAGGGACATCGTATATCGCACCGTCATACGTTGCTGGGGGACACAATAGCAAGAGAGACGTGCATCTGCCCTTGTGGCATGCACGTCTCTCTATATTATTTAGTCGATGGGGAGGCCAGATTTTGGCCTTTTGTCCCCTATCTATCTACTCCTAAAGCTTGAGGCCCTAGGTGTGACGGATAGACTCTTACTTCCAGTTGTGCTCTAGCTCCTTATTTGCGAAGCGATCCTGAAGTGGGAACTCCC
This sequence comes from Porphyromonas uenonis DSM 23387 = JCM 13868, assembly GCF_000482365.1. Lineage (GTDB taxonomy): Bacteria > Bacteroidota > Bacteroidia > Bacteroidales > Porphyromonadaceae > Porphyromonas > Porphyromonas uenonis. Next base: position 195,245 of record NZ_KI535309.1, read on the forward strand.
AGTAGAACATGACATCCGAAGCGTCCTTCTTGAGGTCTAGGTAAGACTTCGTTACTGTCGTAGCAGACTGACCCTTGGTAAGACCCTCCTGAAGAGGCTTATTGGTACGATCTATAGGATCACCCCAGCGCTTGAGGTCAGTCATGCGGGTACCCATACCCACTAGCTCACGAGTACGCTCATTCTTGATCGTCTCCATCATCTCCTTCTGGTTGCTAGCCTTGAGCTCAACTTCTAGACCACGGCTCTTGCGGAAGGTCTCCAGAGTAGTCTTTGCAGCAGTCCAGTCACCACTCCAAGCCTGAGCCTCAGCCTTGATGAGCCAAGCCTCTGCTATATCAAAGAGGTGTGTAGAGTGTGCATAAGAAATACGATTACGCTTAGCATCGGTATCCAAGCGAGGATTACCTCTAAACTTGGAGACAAAGGTAATCACCTCTTGACCATCAACCTCTCCATAGAATACGGGGAAGTCGTTGGTTCCTTTACGCCCATCAGTGTCCTCTAGCCAAACTTGACCTCGAAGGTCCTCCTTAGAGTCTTCAGGATCTTCAGGATCCATGGATTTCTTATAGAGGTCAATGAGGTACTGGTTGGGGAACCATGTAGGAGAGGAGAACTCGTACTGAACCTTCTTACCTGTATTTGGATTGACGTTATCATAGATCCATAGACCATGTAGGATACCGTATACACGACCAACCTTTTGCGTAGCGTAGGTCTTGATCATGATCTCAGAAGAGTTCTCTGTGATCCAGAGCTTCTTCAGGCCATCTGTCGTAGCCTCCCCAAGAGGATAGCGGGTGATAAAGCGATCTACCTCCTTGATAGCATCCTGATAGCGGTGCATCTCTAGGAAGATACGAGCGCGTACAGCATAGCAGTAATCCTTGATCAGGTAGCATGGGATGCCGTCCTGCTCGAGGACGTCCGGATCTGCTAGAAAGTTATCCTTGGCAGGGATAACCTTAGAAGCCTCCTCCAGCTCGTTTAGACACCACTCGTAGACCTCCTTTTGGGTAGCTCTCTTCTTATTGGTCTTCTGAAGCAGAGGATCATACTCCTTGATAAGGACGATACCAGGCTCCTGACCATCATTGTCGCTATAACGCTTAGAGAAGCGGCACATCAAGCGGTAGTTAGCCAGTGCACGGAGTGCTCGAGCCTCAGCGATATAGATATCTAGCTTTTTAGGCTCATCGTCCTTGAGAGTCTTCATGAGCTCTTCGTTTGCCTTCATCTCATTGGCTCTCATGATGAAGTAGTTGGCATCCTTGATAATTGTAGCGAAGGATCCGAAGTAAGCAGCGATCATGTCGTTGCTGGAGAGGTTTTCCTTATTCCACGAGTAGAACGGGAAGTAAGTATTACCATCTTTCGCTGTCAGGTGGAATAGGTCAGCCTGCATATCTCCTAGGAAGAGGTTGCCTGGAGACTCCGCCCCACGAAGGGTCGAGTAGAGACTCTCACGGAGCCACTTGACCTCCTGGAAGCTCTTTAGAGGCTTCTGCTCCTTAACGCCCTCGGGTACGAAGCCGACCTGGCAAGCGGAGAATGCTACTAACGATAGGATGAGTAGTCCTATAGTCTTGATATATCTTTTCATAATTTCTGTGCTATAAGTATAGAGGGTTCGACACTATTAGAAAGTAATCTGTAGACCACCAACATACTGACGTGTGTTAGGATATTGGTTCATACTCATGTTACCCACAGCCTCTGGATCATACCCAGAGAATTGAGTAAAGGTCAGCAGGTTACGACCCGTCACGTAGACACGTACGCCAGAGATGAGGCCGATCTTCTCAAACCATGCGCTAGGCAGGGTGTATGAGAGACGTAGGTTCTTCAGACGTAGGAATGAAGCGTTCTCTAGCAGACGGCTATCGGACTTCATCTCCTCACCAAACTTAGGAATGTCTGTCTTCTGACCAGGCTCCGTCCAAGCGTTAAGTAGCTTACGGCTCTTGTTCATGCCTAGGAAAACATCGTTCTTAGACATATTCTCATAGAAGTAGCGGTCGTTGTTGATAACATACTTACCAACGTTGAATGACCAGTCTACATCGAGAGCGAGTCCCTTCCAGCTAGCACCAAAGGATAGACCGCCAGTAAATGGAGCCTGAAGGTTCTTACCACTAGCGCGGAGTAGCTTAGCCTCATCGTAGTACTCAGTTACCTCAGAGGTTAGGTTGCCGTTAGCATCGGGTACATACCACTGCTGCTTACCAGTCTCAGGATTGACGCCTGCATACTCTGCGATAAGGAACTGAGTAGGCTGACCAACCTTGTAGATCAGTGCCTTCGACGGCATCTTGTACTCTGGCAGATCGTAGAAGAGCTTAGTAACGCGGTTAGCATTGTAGTTCAGCGTTGTAGCTGCATATACGTTCCAGTCACGTGTACGAACGATGTCGTAGCTGAGCGTCAGGTCGACACCCGTATTGGCTAGTGAGCCGACATTCTCATAGCGGCCAGAGAAACCAGTAGCATAGGGCTTCGGTACGAACATCAACATGTCATCTGTGATACGATGATAGATGTTGAGGACTGAGTGCAGGCGATTGTCAAAAGCGTCAAAGTCGACACCGACGTTGAGGTTAGACTGCGTCTCCCATCCGAGGTCTGGATTACCGATCGTTGAGGTATAGATACCTAGACCCTCTGAGTACTTAGTCTGTCCGTAGCGAGCCATAAAGGCGAGTGCAGGGATAGAGGAGTTACCCGTAGTACCCCAGCTAGCACGTAGACGTAGTGTGTTGATCCACTTAACGTGATCTAGGTGTGCACGATAGATATCGTAGGTGGCACCTACTGAGTAGAAGAGACCCTGACGGTTCTTAGCACCAAAGCGAGAGGAAGCATCACTACGTAGAGATAGGTCTAAGTGTAGATAGTTATCAAATGAGTAGTTGACACGTCCGAAGAATGAGAGGTAGGAGTACCCACCCTTAGACTGAGAGGGAGGAACTAGGTCACTAGCATTGGTGCTACCCTGAGAGAGTAGTCCTAGCTGAGGATCCTCGATACCAGTAGCTACAGCAGAGATACCATCGTAGCGATACTGTACCCACTCCTGTCCTAGGAGGACGGTCATCTTGTGCTTGTCAGCAAAAGAGAAGCGATACTCGCCCGTATTGGTCCAAGTGAAGTTGTTGTCTAGTGAGCGACCCTCTAGACGGCTACCACGATCATCAACTAGAGTCCAGTAGCGACCAGGCTTGTAGAATACAGACTCTGTACCATAGGTTAGGTCGATACCTGCCTGAGTCTTGAGGATCAGGCCCTTGATTGGGGTAACCTCAGCATAAGAAGCTATGCTAGCCTGATAGGTGTTGTAGTTGTGTGGCTGATACTTCTCTGTAAAGTCTGGGAAGATCTCCATACCAAATAGAGATACGTAGTACTTTCTCAGATTACCGTCAGCATCATATGGAGACATGTAGCGAGGCTTGATGGCTGCACCAAAGGTACCAGCATCTGCGTAAGCACCACCCTCGAAACCTGCTGAAACCTGGTCGGTGTATGCTCCGAAGACATTTGCACCTACCTTGAGCCAGTCCTTGACGCGAGAGTCTACGCTGACACGACCGTTGTAACGCTTGAAGCCGTTGCGACCACGTGTGATACCCTCCTGAGAGAGTGTACCCATAGAGATGTAGTACTGCGTACGGTTGCTACCACCACTCATAGAGAGGTCAGCCTGATACGTAGGCGCCTTCTTGCCCATGAAGAAGCGGAGCCAATCAAAGTTGTAGTCTGCAGGCTCATAGAACTCTATATCTGCAGGAGCGTTAAAGCCCCAAGCCTTGTTCGGGAGCTTATACTGAGACTTCTCTGTGAGCTTCTTGATTAGGTCATTCTTTGTGTACTTACCAGTGAAGTCGTAAGGCTTGAGATACTCATACTTAGCCTGATGCTCTAGTAGCTCATCGCCACTCATGAAGTCTTCGTAAGGCTTATAGTTTGCAAACTCAGAGATACCGTACTGTGCATTGACGGTGATATGTCCGAGTCCCTCCTCAGAGCGCTTACCCTTCTTGGTCGTGATGACGACGACACCGTTAGCAGCACGAGCACCATAGATAGAGGTAGAGGAAGCATCCATGAGGACGTTCATACTCTCGATATCGTTAGAGTTCATAGCCATGACGGTGTTAAGGTCGGTCTGCATACCATCTACGATGTAGAGGGGAGCATTACCAGCAGTTAGAGATCCAGTACCGTGAATCTGAACGTCAGCTACAGCATTAGGATCACCAGAGGTGGTCAAGACACTCATACCAGCGACTTTACCCTGGAGTGCGTCCATCACGTTGGCTACAGGCTTCTCAGCGATCTGCTCACCAGAGACGCGAGCCATAGATCCTGAGATCGTGCTGAGCTTCTGTCCTGAACCGTAACCTACGACAACCACCTGGTCTAGGACCTGTGAGTCGGCCGTCATGACGACATTCATCACCTTAGTGATAGGTAGGGTAACTGTCTTAAGACCTACGTAGGAGAAGGTCAGCTTCTTAGCAGAGGCAGGTACACTAAGTGTAAACTTACCATCTACGTCTGTCGTGGTACCGATAGAGGTGTTGCCCTCGACAACCACGTTCGCAAACATCACTGGCTCCTTACCCTCTCCCGAGGTGACAGTACCTGTGATGGTCCTATTCTGCGCTACAGCCCATCCTATGCTGGCCGTTAGCATCAGAAAGAATAGAGCCAATCTTTTCATAAAACTCTTCTTTAGCGTTAGTTATACATTGATAGTTTGAATAGTCATAGTCACACGCCACGTCACGCTAGCGACTGGGCAGTGTGTATCCGACATAACCTAAGAACAAGCGATAGAGTCTCTTCCCACACTATAGTTTGTACAGGCACCACCCTATACAAGCCCTTTTAGTACGGTGGAAGGGATCCTACCTTAACCTTTCGGAAACAAAGGTAGTACAAAAATGCGGGGAAAGCAAATCACACCCCTCTCCACCATGCCCCGTACGACCCGTCGCTGCATATGATTCAGTCGCTCGTTACAGTTTGCATTAATCTCGTTATTTACTAGGGATAGAGCAGACAAGCTGGTGTAATCAAGACGACTTCAGGCAGCTCTACCGAGGCAAGGGAAGATCGCCACAAAGCTAGTGAGTAAAAATGCCAGTGGCACTAGTGACTCTCATGTCCCTAGGTGCTACCCCTAAACTCTAATCTCTGACCTCTAACTTCTAATCTCTAACTTCTAATCCAGGACTGACGCATTATAATTGCTCCGTTAGGAGCTACACGTTAGCGACAAGCGAGACTTGGATGAGTTCATTATATATACTATTGCTGTCCGACTACTCGACTTCGACCAATCTACAGTTTTCTTCGTAGGAAACTCTAGTTTCTTACCTAGGAAACTCCAGTTTCTTACCTAGGAAACTCTAGTTTCATACCTAGGAAACTTTAGTTTCATACCTAGGAAACTTTAGTTTCATGCCTAGGAAACTCCAGTTTCACCCCGTATGGAACTTTAGTTTCACCCAAGTGGTACTGATAGTTAGCTCATTTCTGCAGAACGATCTACTCGATGCCCCCCTCAAAAAGCTTTCACTGGACAGCAATAACTATATATAATGCGTCAGCCCTAACTTCTAATCTCTAATTTGATTACCTTTGCAGTAACTCTGTGAGCATGGCGATCAGACTGCTTTCGTCGGAAGCGCACTGAACTCTCTGTCAAACGTTTATCACTCTTTACCTCCTTTGTCCACTAACCTCTATCATACGCCTGTCCTCTGTGAGGATTCTCTTGACTTGCTGGTCACGACGCCCTCGGGTCTCTATGTAGATGTCACGATGGGTGGCGGGGGGCACTCGCGTGCGCTCCTCGAGCGACTCTCTCCCGAGGGCCGCTGTATCGGTCTTGATCAAGATCCCGATGCGATGGCTAATGCGCCTCAGGATAGTCGTTACCACTTTGTGGCGACGAACTTTCGCTACCTGGGGCAGTGGCTCGACTACTGGGGGCTCACAGGAGAGGTGGATGGGATCTTGGCGGACCTAGGAGTTTCGTCTCACCACTTCGACAGTGAGGAGCGGGGCTTTAGCTTTCGCTATGAGGAGGCGATGCCTGATATGCGTATGAATAGCCGATCGGGCGTTACAGCTCGTGACCTACTGCTGAGCTATAGCGAGGAGCAGCTGGCGGATATACTATATTATTATGGTGAGCTGCATGATGCTCGTCGCATCGCTGCGCTACTGGTATCGCATCGTGCCGTGGGTTACCCGACGATCGCCTCGCTCGTGGAGGTACTGGCGCCTGTCCTACCTAAGGGAGGGCCTCAGCTACGCAATAAGCTGAGCCGTATCTTCCAGGCGCTGCGCATCGAGGTGAATGACGAGCTGGGTGCTCTGCGTCAACTGCTGAGCGACTCGGTGCGTCTCCTGAAGCCTGGGGGGCGCATAGCGATCATCTCTTATCACTCGCTGGAGGATCGTATGGTCAAGGAATTCTTCCGTCTGGGGAGCTTCGAACAGCCGAATGAGGCTTTGGCTGGGATGCCCATGTCAAAGCCAGCCCCCCTGCGTGTGATCACAAAAAAAGCTATCACACCCTCTGCGGATGAGATAGCAGACAATAATCGAGCTCGTAGCGCTAAGCTACGTGTGGCAGAGCTTCGTGAAGATATTTGAGCGGGATGAGCTATGGTTAAGATCGACGAATCATACTTTGACAACAACCTAGAGGAGGAGCTACAGAAGCCAACATCCGTGGCTACTGACGAGCCAGCGACTGAGCCTCTGTCGAGACCTTTGCTGGGAGATCTCCTAGACGAGGAGGACTCGCCAGAAGTTATCGAGGCGGATGCCCCGAGCGACACAGCTCCTGCTGCAATGGATCCTGCAGACGATAAGGTGACAGCTGAGCCCGCTCCCCTAGCGGAGCTAGAGGCTCCCGATGAGCAGGACGCTGCAGGAGAGCTGGAGCCCTCCGAAGAGCTAGAGGAGGAAGAGATGGCAGAAGAGTCTGACGAAGAGTCTAACGAGTCTACCCGTAAAAGCTCTTCGCGTGGTCTGTGGTACTGGCTAGGCGGAGATATGCTGGAGCAGCCTTCCTTTAGGAAGTATATACCCGCCTTTATCGCTATCCTCCTGATGGGACTGATCCATGTCACGAGCAACTATCAGGTCATCGCCAAGCGTCGCCAGATAGATAAGCTAGAGACACAGGTCAAAGACTTGACCTACAAACATATGGAGAGTGTCAGCGAGCTAACACGTCGTAGTATCGGGGGCAACTTCGAGCAGCAGCTCCAAGCGATGGGGTCAGACCTTGAGGCACCCTCGCAGCAGACAATCATTCTCTATCGTGACACTAAGAAATAATCTCTCGCCTCTTTAACGCACCACTCCTCTATGTCGAAGCATAGTCCTATCATAGCTCGCTATCGTGCCTTAGGCTTTCTAGCCATCTTGATGACTCTATGGATCTTTATCAAGGTGATGGGCATCATCTTCGTGGATGGTCCTACATGGCGCAAGATCGCTCAGGGCTTTCACCAGCCTGATACGGTAACGATCTCGCCACTACGAGGCAATATCATTTCGTCTGATGGGCACATCGTAGCTATTAGCAAGCCTGCGTACAAGCTCTACCTAGACTTCGGCGCAGAGGCTATTCAGCAGACGGAGCCAGACTCGCTCTACAAACAGCTAGACTCGCTGGCCTACCAGATGAGCCTCTGGAACAAGGGAGAGCAGGCGACCTATCAGGCGTTACGTAAACGACTACGTGAGGGATACCGTAAGGCGCAGCATAAGCAGCCGGGCTATCGCTACGTATCTATATACCCGTACGAGGTGAGCCACGTGGAGTATCAGCGACTTAAGCAGTCCTACCCACTGATGATGACGGTGGAGCGCAAGGGGCGCTTGGTACGTCGCCGTGGTCCGCTTAGGAATGGGTTAACCCACGAGGAGCGTGCACTACGAGACAGACCTTATGGTGAGCTGGCGAGACGTACTATCGGGAGCGTCTACAAGGAGGTCAAGGGCGACCTGACGCAGGGCGAATATGGTCTGGAGCAAAGCTTTGACACCTTACTACGGGGCGAGCCAGGTCTGGCTGTGAGACAGTACTTGGCGGGGTCTACACGACAGAATACCCTACAACCGCCTCGTGCTGGCTACAATGTGTACACGACCCTGGATATGAATCTGCAGCAGATCGTGCATCGTGCGCTCTATGAGCAGATGACTCAGTTTGAGGCGGACTACGGAGGAGCTATCCTGATGGAGGTCGAGACGGGGCGTATCTTGGCACTGGCCAACCTTACGAAGGGTGGCGAGAGCTACTACGAAGGGGTCAATTACGCCGTCAGTGCGCTCAACGAGCCTGGCTCTACGATGAAGACGCCCTTTATGATGGCTGCCCTAGATGATGGGGTCTGCACACCTAACGACACGATCGACACGGGCAACGGTGTCTTCAAATATGGAGGCTACAACATCCGCGATCACAATGCCAATCGTGGAGGCTATGGACGTATCTCGGTAGCGCAGGGACTGTGGTACTCGAGCAATGTTGTCATGGCAAAGATTGCGATCAAAGGGTATGTGGAGCACCCCGACAGGATTTATCAGCATTTGAGTAACTACGGCATGCTGGAGCGTCTAGACGTAGGGCTCGAGGGGGTCGCCACCCCAACGATCATACGACCTGGGGACAAGAGCTACGGTAACTCGACGATCCCTAGCATCAGCCGTGGATATGGTATATCGGTGCCTGCGATCAATACGCTCAACTTCTACAACGGTGTCGCCAACGGCGGGCGTATCATGCGCCCCTATCTGGTGGATCGTGTAGAGGATGCGGAGGGTAAGGTGATCCAAGAGTTTCAGCCACAAGTGCTGCACGAGAATATCTGCAAGCCTGCTACGCTGGACTCAATACGCTCTATGCTGGACAATGTAGTCATACGAGGCACTGCTAAAGGACCAGTACGCTCTAATCTGATCTCCATCAGTGGCAAGACGGGTACGGCTCTGATGAGCAACCATGGTAGCGGTGGTTATCGTACTGGCAGTTTGACCTATATGACTTCGTTTTGCGGATACTTCCCCTCAGATCATCCTAAGTATAGTTGCTTCATCTTTGTGGTCAATCCTCACGGCGTAGGTCGTGCCTCCGGGGGTATCGTGGCTGGTAGCGGGGTGAAGCGTATCGCTGAGGAGATCTACACGCTCTCGAACCCTATTCTCCTAGACACGATCACACCATACCCGGCTAGCGAGCGATTGAGAAACTTAGATATAGCTGGTGGGGAGAAGAAGCGTGTCGAGAGCTTTGTCAAGACTTACAAGATCCCCGAGGTGCGACCCGAAGGGGGTGGTAAGGTAGCCTCTGACCAACTGGTCATACCTCAGTACGGACGTGAGGGACTAGAGCTACATCCTCTGGCTCGCTACGCCAAAGGGGTGATGCCTCGTCTCGTGGGACTAGCGCCCAGTGAAGCGATCTATCAGATTAGCTTGCAGGGGCTGGAGGTGCAACTGGTCGGCTACGGTCGAGTCATAGCGCAGAGCATCCCTGTCGGCACACCGATCCACCCAGGGCAGAAGGTGATCCTCCATCTAGGCAACAATCATAGACAGTAAAGCGGAATCCTCTCTAAGATAGATATGAATCTCAAACCACTCAATAATTATATAGTAGCACTCACCAAGGAGCATCTACTAAGCCAAGCACACACAGAAGCCGTCTCTACGGAGCTTTGTCAAGTAACCTCTATCGAGCAGGACTCACGTCGTGCCGCCGAGGGGTGTATCTTCGTAGCGCTACGTGGTGTACATGTAGACGGAGCGGACTACATCCCGAAGGCGCTCGCAGCGGGCTGTCGTATTATCGTCACCGAGCACCCACGACCTGAGAGCCTCTCCGACGAGGTGGTGTGGCTCACGGTGACCGACACAGCGAAGGCGATAGCGGTCCTAGCCTCTGTCTACTACGACCGTCCCGAGCGAGAGCTCACGATCGTAGGAGTCACCGGAACGAATGGCAAGACGACTACAGCCACGCTTTGCTATCAGCTGTGGAGCTGGCTCGGCATGCGGGCTGCGCTCTTTAGTACGGTCTGCATACGCATTGGCGACGAGGAGTATCCCGCTACCCACACGACGCCTGACGCTCTCGAGCTGCACCGAGTGATGAGAGATATGGTGGATGCGGGGTGTCGCTACCTCTTTATGGAGGTTTCTTCGCACGCTTTGGTACAGCAGCGGGTCTACGGCTTGCCCTTTGCGCTCGCTCTCTTTACCAACCTAACGCGTGACCACCTGGACTACCACGGCACGATGCAGGCTTACATTGCGGCAAAGAAGTTGCTCTTTGACAATCTCTCCCCAAATGCCTACGCCCTAGTCAATGCGGACGACCGCAACGGCAGCGTGATGGTGCAAAACTGCGCTGCCCACCTACACACCTATGCGCTACGTAGCCAGGCGGACTATATGGCTCAGCTCTTAGGACAGTATGTGGATGGCTCTACCCTACTGCTGGACAACGAGGAGGTAGAGATCAAGCTCGTCGGGAGCTACAACGCTTACAACGTGACGGCCGTCTACGGTGTGGCTCGTCTCCTCCTACCCGATCTGGACAAGAGCTTGATCCTGCGTGGCATCTCTAGTCTGGAGCATGTGAACGGTCGCTTTGACCTACTCGCCTCGCCGAGAGGTTACCACGTGGTGGTGGACTATGCGCACACGCCTGACGCTCTAGAGAATCTACTGAAGACTGTCTCCGAGCTCAACGCTTCACAGGTCTACGTCGTGGTCGGCGCAGGCGGTGATCGTGACATGGGCAAGCGTCCTGAGATGGGGAGCATCGCCTATAACATGTGCGACCGCCTCTATCTCACCTCAGACAATCCACGCTCCGAGGATCCGCAGACAATCATTGATCAAATGCTCGAGGGCATTCCTCAGACGGAGCGCGGACAAGTCTACACCAACGTCTCTCGTCGCCAAGCGATCACAGACGCTTGCACAGCTGCACAGCGGGGCGACCTAGTGGTCATCGCTGGCAAGGGACATGAGACCTATCAAGAGATCCAAGGTGTCAAGCACCACTTTGACGACAAGGAGGTGGCGCAAGAGATCTTTGCAAAAGAGAAGCTTGCCTAGATAACGCACTTTGTCTCTCACTTAGTTCTTTCCCTATAATCTTTATCAACTTACCCATCACACTATGCTTTATCACCTCTACGATTGGCTACAGGCGCACGACGTCCCTGGCTGGCGACTAGCTCAGTATGTGACCTTCCGAGCAGGGATCAGCTTTATCCTAGCTTTGATCATCAGCACGATCATCGGTCGGCGCATCATCCACTGGCTGCATCGTATGCAGATAGGCGAGGTGGTTCGCACGCTAGGACTAGAGGGCGAGGCGATGAAGAAAGGCACCCCAACGATGGGCGGTATCATCATCATTATAGCGATCATCGTCCCGACGCTTCTCATCGCTCGTCTCAACAATGTCTACATACAGCTGATGATCTTCACAACCCTTACGATGGGCGCCTTGGGCTTTATCGATGATTACATCAAGGTCTTTAAGAAAAACAAGGCGGGGCTCCACGGGCGCTACAAAATCATCGGACAGGTGCTCCTAGGCGTTGTCGTGGCGCTCACCTTCTACTTGAGCCCAGACATTATCATTCGGGAGAATCAAGAGGTAACCCACAATGGTCGCATCGAGCAGGTTACCTTCTCCAGTCAAGAGGCTAAGAATACCCAGACGACCATTCCCTTTGTCAAGAACAACAACTTCGACTACCTCTCGCTAATTCCAGCCTCTACACCAAATCGCGAACTGGTCGGCTGGATCGTCTTCTCGATCATCATCATCCTGATTGTCACCTTTATCTCTAACTGTGTCAACCTGACGGATGGTCTAGACGGACTAGCTGCAGGAACAGCCGCCCCCGCGGGTGTCGCCCTGGCGGTGCTCGCCTATGTATCCTCACACATAGCTCTGGCGCAGTACTTTAGTATCATGTTTATCCCAGGCGCTGAGGAGCTGGTGATCTTTGGGGCAGCCTTCGTGGGAGCGACCTTTGGCTTCCTCTGGTACAACGCTTATCCTGCGCAGGTCTTCATGGGCGACACGGGCAGCCTCGCCATCGGTAGCATCATCGCCGTGATGGCCGTCCTCATTCGCAAGGAGCTCCTCCTACCGATCCTCTGCTTCCTCTTTATCATCGAGGGTCTATCCTCGCTGATGCAGCAAGCATACTTCAAGATTACCAAGCGACGCACAGGGACAGGCCGACGGATCTTCAAGATGACGCCACTGCACCACCACTTTCAGAAAGCGGGCAATAGCGGTATCGATGCTTTGATCCAGCGGCCCCTCGCACCTATCCGAGAGGCTAAGATCACCGTTCGCTTTTGGCTCATAGCTATCCTGCTGGCTGTCCTAACAGTCATCACGCTTAAGATGCGATAATTTATAGACTTACAACGATCTCACAGATATGCAACGCAACGAATATATCATCCTAGGAGCTGGAGAAAGTGGTGTCGGAGCTGCCATCCTAGCTCAAAAGCAAGGGCTCCCCGTCTTTGTCTCCGACTCGGGACAGATCAAGCCACAATACAAAGCGGAGCTGGAGCAGTACAGCATCCCCTACGAGGAGGGTGGACACACCTTCGATCGTATCTTATCAGCCAAAGAGGTGATCAAGAGCCCAGGCATCCCAGATAGTGCACCGCTCATACGACAGCTCGCAGAGCAGCAGACACCTATCATCAGTGAGATCGAGTTCGCCTACCGCTACGCTGGCGATAGTATGATGATCGCCATCACAGGGAGCAACGGCAAGACCACTACGACCAACTGGCTCTACCACACGCTCCACAATGCGGGACTAGATGTCTCCATGGCGGGCAATGTGGGTACCAGTCTAGCTCGTCAGGTGGCGCTCGCTCCGCACGCTTACTATGTGATCGAGCTGAGTAGCTTCCAGCTGGATCATATGTACCAGTTCAGAGCGCACATAGCGATCCTGCTCAACATCACGCCCGACCATCTAGATCGCTACGATCATAAGATGGAGCTATACGCACGGGCCAAGATGCGCATCACACAAAACCAACAGCCCACCGACTACTTCATCTCGTGGATCGAAGACGACTGGACACAGCGCCTACTCAAGGAGCCAGGCATGGGAGCAGGACGACGGATCTTCTTCTCCACCGAAGGCTCTTCAGACGAAGCAGTCGTGGCTTCTAGTCACGATGGGAAGATACGCTTTGCCCTCCAGGAGCCAGTCGTTGAGATGCCAGAGAATGCTCTAGCTCTATCGGGCAAGCACAACGTGCAGAACGCCCTAGCCGTCGGTTGCGCTGCGCAGGCCTTAGGCGTCAAGCCTGAGGTCATACGAGCCTCCCTAGAGACCTTTACCAATGTGCCCCACCGCCTAGAGTATATCGCCAGCATCGATGGCGTAGACTATATCAACGACTCCAAGGCGACCAACATCAACAGTACTTGGTACGCACTAGAGAGTATGCGCAAGCCGACGATTCTCATACTAGGAGGTACCGACAAGGGCAATGACTACAACGATCTGATGGATCTAGTCAAGGAAAAGGTGGTCGGACTAATCTATATGACAACTGACTCGGCCAAGCTCCACCGTAGCTTTGACAGCGTCATACCACGCCACGAGGAGGTTACCTCAATGCGTGACGCTATCGCCGCCGCACGCCAGATGGCCCAGGCGGGAGACACCGTGTTGCTGTCGCCAGCCTGCGCTAGCTTTGACCTCTTCACCTGCTATGAGGATCGTGGCGATCAGTTCAGAGCGGAGGTACTCGCCATCGCTCAGCAACAGCCAGATACCGACCGTTCGCTCTAGCCTATCCGACACACTATGATACCACAAGACGAATACAATACGAGCCAAGAGACCACCCCCTCGAACATCTTCGACCTCTCTCCCCATGAGGAGACAGCACCGATTGATAACGAGAGCGGAGGACCAACTGAAGAGCACCCGCAGGAAGAAGCTTCCCAGGAAGAGCCGACACCACGCAAGCCACGCATCACAGGTGACCGCTCGTTGTGGTTTCTCTACTTTGCGTTCTTGGCCACGTCGCTACTCTTCATCTACAGTGCTACCAGCACACTCGCCTACCGTGGGGAGAGTCTGTACGCTCCCTTCACGGGTCACCTCAAGCACATTATCCTGTCAATCTTTGCAGCGTGGTTTTGCTCACGGCTGAGCAACTCTTGGATACGCTTAGGTGGGATGGCATTCTTCGTTCTGATGCTCTTAGCCGTCATTGCGACCCCTTTCATAGGTACGGAGACCAATGAGGCTAAGCGTACGCTCTTCGGACTCCAATTCTCAGAGTTCTACAAAGTTGGCGTCATCTGTCTCGCTTCCACTGTCCTCTCTATACGTCAGCTGGGCAGTCTCAATCGGCGCTTCTACATCTTTTGTGGGATCACCGCTATCGGGCTGCTCTTCGTTGCCAAGGAGAGTCTCTCCATGGGACTCATCCTCGTCGCCTTCATCCTCGGCATCGGACTCGTACAGACGGGACTCTCCAAGAGCTTGCTCATGATCGGTGGCATAGGGCTGGGGATCATCACGCTACTCCTAGCCTGTCTCGTGTTACTCCCCGACAGTATTATCAAGCAAAACAGTAGTACGGCACGCTGGAAAGGTCGTATCGAAGACTTCACCGCTAAGTCAGACTCCAGTAAGTTTGTCATTGACGAGGACAACTTTCAGGAGCAGCATGCACGCATCGCCATCGCACGGAGCAATGGTACGGGCGTCTTCCCTGGCAATAGTGTAGAGCGAGACATCCTCCCCGAGGCTTACTCCGACTTTATCTATGCGATCATCATCGAGGAGACAGGCTTCATCGGTATGATCTGGGTGCCACTACTCTACATCCTGCTCTTCTTCAAGCTCTCTCGCTGGGCGACCCGCTCGCAACGTGACTGGCAGCGCATCTTCCTACTTGGTGTCGGCATCATGTACACCACGCAGGCGATCATACATATGTGCGTCGTCACGGGTATCTCGCCTAATACGGGTCAGACGTTACCACTCATCAGTCGTGGTGGTTCTTCGCTCCTTGCTACCTCGATGGCTATCGGAACCTGCATAGCGATCACAAGACATATCCGCGAAGATGAGCACAAGCGTGCACTAGAAAAAGAAGAGCAAGCAGAGGTGACAGCTCCCGAATCTGTTACGGAGACGACCTCTACAGTTGCAGAGAGCCCCCGACTCACCTCCTCCGACGAGGCAGATGATATGGCGTAGTCTCTACGCCTGACGGTTCCAAATGTGCCAGGCGTAGCGAGCCTGCACGAGGAGCATCTTCAGCCCATTGATCGTCGTCGCACCCTGCTCACGACAAGACTTGAGGAAGCGCGTCTCCTCGGGATTGTAGATCAGATCCATGCAGAGATGCTGTGGCGTGATCGCCTCGTAGGGGATCTGCGGGCGCTCCATAATGAGAGGCCCCATGCCGACAGGGGTCGCATTGATGATGATCCACTTGTCCGCTATCAGCTCGGGCGTCAGCGCGCTATAGGATAGGATATGTGGAGCTTGCGGATCTCTACTGACCAGCGTACAGTCACGACCGAGACGCTTGAGCGCCTGTGCCACCGCCTGCGCGGCGCCACCCGTTCCGAAGACGAGGGCATGCTGCTGCTCGGGCGTGAGTAGTGGCTGGAGAGTCTCCACGACACCCTGCACATCCGTGTTGTAGCCGAAGAGACGCATCCGACCGCCCGCGTGGTCCACGACGATCGTATTGACAGCTCCCACATACTTTGCCTCAGTGTCTATCTCATCTAGATAGTTGCACACCTCCACCTTGTAGGGGCTCGTCACATTCAGTCCCACGATGGCGGGGTTAGACTCCAGCCAGGGTCTCAGCGCCGAGAGATCATCCAGCTCCTGTAGTATATAGCGAGCATCGATCCCCTGGGAGTCAAAAAGGTCGTTGAAGTAGTCTGCCGAGAGCGAATGCCCTACGGGCTTACCTATCAGTGCGTAAATGCGTTGCATACTCTTATTCATTTATCTCTTTAGGCTTCTGCGGTATATAAGACGCAGATCCCTAGAGGCATCTCTTTGTACTGTACCTCTCTAAAGCCTGCCCTACAGATCAGCGCCGTCATTGCCTCTCGCTGTGGCATCGCCTTGATAGATGCTGGGAGGTAGCTGTAGGCAGAGCGATCGTGAGCGCACAACTGTCCGATCCACGGGATCAAGTGCTTAGCATAGATATTATAGCCCCGGAGCAGTAGCCCCCCACGAGGTTCGCTTAGCTCCAGGATAGCGAGCCTCCCCCCTGGGCGTAAAATGCGGTGCATCTCTCGCAAGCCTTGTAGTGGATCCGAAAAGTTGCGAATCCCCAGAGTGCAGGTCACCGCATCGACCGAGTGCGAAGCTAGAGAGAGCTCCTGACAGTTCTCCGCAGAGAGCGTCACCACGGGCGCCGAGTGGACAGTCCTCTGGATACGTTCGGCAGCCACCGCCAGCATACCCTCCGAGAGGTCCACACCGACGATCTCACGCACCGACGGCAAGTAGCGAGAGAGCATCAGGATCATATCACCCGTACCGCAGGCCAGGTCAGCCACACGACGAGGCGCATAGTTCGCCAGATGCTCTATGACCTGCCAGCGCCAGGTCAGATCCATACCGCCCGTCATGAGGCGATTCATCGAGTCATAGCGTCCAGCTATGCGGTCAAACATCTGTCGCACGTAGCGAGACTTACTATCGAGAGGTGAAGGCATAGTAAATAGAGAGATTAGAACCAGCGACTAGGGAGGTTGTACACAGCCCTCTCAGTCGCTGGTTCATTTATATAGTTATGGAGCCTCCTACTTCTTGAGGAAAGCTAGCAGATTGTTCTCAATACGCTTAGCCACATCTTGGGTTTGCTCCTTGACGAAGGTCTTGCCCGTGATGTGCTCGTAGAGCTCTATGTAGCGCTCGCTCACAGAGGCTGCATACTCAGGCGTGATGGTCGGCATCTTCTGTCCAGCCTTACCCTGGAAGCCCTGCTCGATGAGCCACTGACGAACGAACTCCTTCGAGAGCTGTCGCTGAGGCTCACCCTTAGCTTGGCGCTCCTCGTAGCCCTCTAGGTAGAAGTAGCGAGAGGAGTCAGGCGTGTGGATCTCGTCGATCAGGATCACCTTGCCATCTTTCTTGCCAAACTCATACTTCGTATCCACGAGGATCAGCCCCCGCTCACGAGCGATGCGCGTCCCCTCCTCAAAGAGCGTCTGCGTGTACTGCTCGATGACCTTGTAGTCCTCCTCGGAGATCAGGCCAGAGGCGATGATCTCCTCACGGCTGATGTTCTCGTCGTGACCCTCGTCAGCCTTAGTCGTAGGCGTGATGATCGGGTGTGGAAGGCGCTCATTCTCCTTCAGACCCTCGGGTAGTTGTATGCCACAGATCGTACGCTCGCCAGCCTGGTAAGCACGCCATGCGCTACCAGCTATGTAGCCGCGAACGATCATCTCTACCTTAAAAGGCTCGCAGCGATGTCCCACCGTAACCATCGGATCGGGAGTCGCTATCTTCCAGTTGGGCACGAGATGCGCCGTAGCGTCGAGCTGCTCAGCAGCTATTTGGTTGAGCACCTGACCCTTGTAGGGAATACCCTCAGGGAGTACCACATCAAAGGCTGAGATCCTATCCGTAGCGACCATTGCGATCAGATCGCCCTCAAGGAAGTATACATCTCTCACCTTGCCATGAAAGACAGACTGGATACCTGGGAGAGATAGGTCGGTGTGTGTTAGAGCTTGATTCATTGTATTATGATCAATAATTGATTTGCTAAAAAGGGGATTGCCCTCCTCCCGCCTTAGCCGAGAGAGAGCGTGTTTCTATGAGTCTATGAGTCTTTACCTTGATCCTTATCTAGGTCTATATCTTGATCTTGGTGAGTCTCTTGTGCGGGTCGTCCGCCCTGCAGTGCTTGATGCTCATTGCGATCGTAAGCGTCTACGACAAGCTGCACGATCGGGTGACGCACGATGTCCTGCGCATCAAAGTATACGAAAGGTATCTGCTCCACATCGCCCAGGATCCGCTCAGCAATGCGCAAGCCCGAGGTGACACCCCGCGGCAAGTCGACCTGCGAGAGGTCGCCCGTGATGATCATCTTACTATTGCGTCCGAGACGAGTGAGAAACATCTTCATCTGATGATGGGTCGTATTCTGCGCCTCGTCAAGTATGACGACGGCATCGTTGAGCGTACGACCACGCATGTATGCTAGCGGAGCAATCTGTATCACGTCACTCTCCATATAGGTGCGCAGGCGCTGCGTCGGGATCATCTCCTCGAGCGCATCGTAGAGCGGCTGGAGGTAAGGGTCGAGCTTGTCCTTCAGCTCACCGGGTAGGAAGCCCAACTTCTCGCCCGCCTCGACAGCGGGACGCGAGAGTATGATACGTCGTACCTGCTTCTCCTTAAGTGCTTTGACCGCCAGTGCTATCGCTATGTAGGTCTTGCCCGTACCAGCTGGTCCGATCGCAAAGAGCATATCGTGATCCGCTATGGCCTCCACCATCTCACGCTGGTGAGCGCCTCGGTAGCCTATGCTACGCCCCCTCGCTCCATAGAGCAGATGATTCGGAGCCACCTTGACCTCAGGGAGCTCCTCTCCCGTAGCCAGCTTGCGTATGGTCTGCTCCGTCAGGAGATTGTACCGCAGGACATGCTGTACCAGCTTATCGAGGAGCGCTGTCAAGAGCTGTATATCGGTCGTATCACCCAGTATCTTGATGATTCGATCATGAGCCACAATCCGCAGCTTAGGATAGAGGTTGCGCAGCAATAGCAGGTACTCACGGTTAGGGCCGTAGAGCACCGCTGGATCTATCTCCTCTAGGATATATAGTCTCTCAGTCACTAGGCTTCGCTACTCCTTATTATATATGAGCTGCTATCTCGGAGGCGATGCGAGCCATCTCCTCGTCGGTAGGCTTCGTAGCAAGCGGTCCGTGAGCCACGTCACCCTCACTATTGATCGGTATCAGGTGGACATGAGCGTGTGGCACCTCTAGTCCTAGGACCAGCGTAGCCACCTTGCGGCAGTGTGTCGTCTCCTGTATAGCGCGGGCCACCCGCTTGGCAAAAGCCATCAGCCGAGCCAGCTCCTCGTCCGTTAGGTCGTAATAGTAATCGACCTCACGCTTCGGGACCACCAGTGTATGCCCCAGCTGATAAGGATTGATATCTAGAAAGGCGTAGTGCTCCTCGTCCTCCGCAATGCGGTAGGAGGGGATCTCACCTGCTATGATGCGACTAAAGATTGAAGCCATAGAGCGTTCGTTGTTTTTGGGAGGAACTGTTCAAGAAGAGTGTCACCCTATCGAGTGATCTCTAGGATCTCAAAGACCAGCTTACCCGCAGGCACCTGTATCTCCGCCACATCGCCCACCTTCTTGCCGAGGAGTCCCTTGGCAATGGGGGTATTGACCGAGATCTTGTTCTCCTTAAAGTTTGCCTCAGCATCCGAGACGATGTAGTAGCTCTTCTCCTCGCCCTTCTTCTTATTGAGCAGGCGCACATGGTTCAGTATCTGCACCTCATCGGTCTTAATCTGCGAGGGCTCCAGCACACGGGCGTTGCTCAGCTGTGCCTTGAGCATAGCGATCTTGTCCTCGAGGTGAGCTTGCGCCTCCTTGGCAGCATCGTACTCAGCATTCTCAGATAGATCTCCCTTGTCACGCGCCTCAGCAATCTGCTGTGTGACCTTGGGCCGCTCCTCAGCCTCCAGCTGCTTGATCGTATTGTTGAGGGCATCGTATCCCTCTTGGGTCATATAGTAATATCCCATAGATGATTAGGTGATAATGGTGTCTAATTCAGTCTAGTGCATATCCTATGAACCACACCCCGCTAGCCATCTATCGGCTGGCGAAGGCACCTCATAGATACAAAACAAATGAGGACTTACTCCCACACAGCACCCCCTATCGTCTAGAAGAGCCACATCAGAGAAGCCTCGTCATATATTGAGTGTGCTACGCCGTCTGCACACCTCTCTTACTGAGTGCAAAGGTACTAAAAAAATGTTTTCCACCCCATGCGCCTTCCACGCAAGCATAGACTATGTAACACTCACAAGTGGCTGCTGGAGGGGTGCACGGGTGGTGACTCGTCCCATCGAATTATTCGATTTGAGAAGCTGTGATCTCTCAGACATCTCCGACGATTTCATTTCCTACCTAGGAATTTGC
Organism: Porphyromonas uenonis DSM 23387 = JCM 13868; assembly: GCF_000482365.1. Classification (GTDB taxonomy): domain Bacteria; phylum Bacteroidota; class Bacteroidia; order Bacteroidales; family Porphyromonadaceae; genus Porphyromonas; species Porphyromonas uenonis. The sequence continues at coordinate 215,532 of NZ_KI535309.1, forward strand.
CAAATAGCTACCTAGAAATTTCCCCAATCCCTACCTAGGAAATAAAAAATTCTTCGGAGGAATCAAATGAAACTTCGGAGGAATCAAAAAATAAGTCCGAAGAATTTGCCATTTCCTAGGTAGCAAATCAAAAATATCTACGGAGGAATTTGGGCAATTTCTAGGTAGGAATTGAAACGAGCTCATTTTTATCATGCGTCAGCGCAGATTCAGATACGATGATACCTTCGTAACAGTCTCATTTTTGCTACCTTTGCGGTAGACATCGGCAGTAAGCCGTTAATCATCATAAGAACTTTATGAGTACGCAACAATTCAAACGCACTTTAGTCACTACGGCCCTACCTTATGCTAATGGGCCTGTACATATCGGACACTTAGCAGGAGTCTACGTTCCTGCCGACATATACGTTCGCTACAAGCGTATGAAGGGCGACGAGGTCCTCTTCATCGGCGGTAGCGATGAGCACGGAGTACCTATCGCTATCAAGGCAAAAGCCGAGGGCGTCTCCCCCCAAGAGGTGGTAGATCGCTACCACGCCTTGATTAAGGAGTCGTTCGCTCGCCTAGGCATCGACTTCGACATCTATTCGCGCACCACCTCCGAGACGCACGAGAAGACGGCGAGCGCATTCTTTACCAAGCTCTACGAGTCGGGCAAGCTGATCGAGCAGACCTCGGAGCAGTACTACGACCCCGAGGCTAAGCAGTTTCTCGCAGACCGCTATATCACGGGGACCTGTCCACATTGCCACAACGAGCGCGCCTATGGCGACCAATGCGAGGCGTGTGGTACATCGCTCTCAGCGACCGATCTGATCGATCCTCATAGCGCTATCTCAGGAGCTAAGCCTGAGCTACGCGAGACGAAGCACTGGTACCTTCCACTGGGCGACTACGAGAGCTTCCTCCGCGAGTGGATCCTCGAGGGACACAAGGAGTGGAAGCCCAACGTCTACGGGCAGTGCAAGAGCTGGCTGGACCTAGGACTACAGCCACGTGCCGTGACGCGTGACCTAGACTGGGGTATCCCCGTACCGCTCCAAGGGGCTGAGGGCAAGGTGCTCTACGTATGGTTTGACGCACCTATAGGCTACATATCCAATACGAAGGAGCTACTCCCCGACAGCTGGCGCACCTGGTGGTGCGACCCCGAGACCCGTCTGATCCACTTCATCGGCAAGGACAATATCGTCTTCCACTGTATCATCTTCCCCGCCATGCTAAAGGCGGAGGGTTCCTTTAACCTGCCAGACAATGTACCTGCGAACGAGTTCCTCAACCTCGAGGGTGACAAGATCTCGACCAGTCGCAACTGGGCTATCTGGCTCCACGAGTACCTCGACGAGATGCCTGGCAAGGAGGACGTGCTACGCTATGTCTTGACAGCCAATGCGCCTGAGACCAAGGACAATGACTTCACATGGCGTGACTACCAAGCGCGTAATAATAATGAGTTGGTCGCTATCTACGGCAACTTTGTGAACCGCGCCTTGGTGCTGACGCACAAATACTTCGACGGCAAGGTACCTCCGCTGGGTCATCTCACAGAGATCGACGAGGAGATGCTCCGAGAGGTGGCAGCCATACCAGCAGAGCTGGACGATCAGCTGGAGCACTTCCACTTTAGAGAGGCGCTCAAGACTGCTATGCAGCTGGCCCGCATCGGCAATAAGTACCTCGCCGACACGGAACCCTGGAAGGTGATCAAGAGCGACCCCGACCGTGTCGCTACGATCCTGCACTTAGCTTTGCAGCTGGTGGGCAATCTGTCGATTGCTTTTGCGCCTTTCACACCTTTCTCCACACGTCGACTCCTCGCTATGCTACAGGTTGGGGAGGAAGGCTTTGCTTTCTCCCGCTTTGGTGCTACAGATCTACTCCCCGAGGGGCATCAGCTGGGTACACCCGAGCTGCTCTTTGAGAAGATTGAGGACGATGTGATCCAGGTGCAACTGGACAAGCTCGCTGCGATCAAGAAGCTCAACGAGGAGCAAAACCGTCACCCCGAGGCTCTGCTGGAGGATGTGCCGTTTGACACATTTACTAAGAGCGATATGCGTGCAGGCCGTATCCTAGCTTGCGAGAAGGTTCCCAAGGCGGACAAGCTCCTGCGCTTCTCCATCGATGATGGCATGGGCGGGCGAACGATCGTATCGGGCATCGCTCAGTACTACAAGCCGGAGGAGCTGGTCGGCAAGACCGTTGCCTTCGTTGCTAACCTCCCTGTGCGCAAGATCCGTGGTGTCGAGTCGCAAGGTATGATTATCTCGGTCGAGGACTACAAGACGGGACAGCTACAGGTGGTCACGCTGCCTGACACGATAGCGCCTGGTAGCAAACTGGTCTAGCCCCACAGCGACATGCGCATCCCTCTAGTCAACCTACCCCAAGAACATCGCCCCTACCAAGCTGAGCTCGATAGGAGCATCGGGAGGGTTGTCGCCTCGGGTGGTTACATCGGCGGTGAGGAGGTGCGTGCCTTTGAGGAGGAGCTGGCGGCCTACCTAGGGCTGGCTCCGTGGAGTGTCATCAGCTGTGGCAACGGGAGCGATGCGATCCTGCTGGCTTTGGCTGCGCTAGAGCTACCCCGTGGTGGCGAGGTGATCATTGCCACGCACAACTATGTGGCGGCTGCCGAGGCGGTCTGTCATCTAGGGCTCCGACCTGTCTGGGCTGACGTGATGCCCTCGCTGAGTAGCGATGGGCGTGTCTCCTTTCAGATGAATGGCTCGCTAGACTATCTGGAGTCTCTTCGCACTCCTCGGACGGTGGCACTCATAGCGGTCAATATGTACGGTATGCCCTGCCCTGCAGTCGAGCTGGCGCACTTCTGCGAGCTTCACCAGATCCCGTGGATTGAGGACAATGCTCAGGGGATGGGGGGCGTAGTCGAGGAAGTTTCGGGATGCTTAATTACTCCTGTACCGCTAGGCACACGAGCTACGATCGGCACGACGAGCTTCTTCCCGACCAAGCCACTAGGCTGTATGGGCGACGGAGGCGCTGCTTTCGTACCGCATGACCAGCAACTGGCGGATCGTCTGCGCCAACTGGCCAACCATGGACAGCGCACACGATACCAGTACGATCGGTGTGGCTACAACAGCCGTCTCGATGCGCTCCAAGCAGCCGTGCTACGGGTTAAGCTAGGTCACCTGAACGAGGCGAATCGACGACGTAGCTTGCTAGCCGACCGCTACGACGAGTTGCTGGCCGACCTCCCGATGGTGAGACGTCCGTGGCGTAGTGGGGACCGGCCTGAAGCACTTTACCTTTACACAATCTGCGTACCCTCTGACAAGCGGGACGGACTACTCAACGAACTACGCACAGCGGGCATCGACGCACGGGTCTACTACCCGCAGATGCTTCACCAGGTAGCGGCCTACAACGCCGACTCCTCTGAGGCTTCCTGTCCCGTAGCGGAGGAGCTCCAGAAGACGATGCTCTCGCTACCGATAGCCCCAACGACCTTCTACTTGCAGGTTAGAGAGATCTGCGAGCGGATCAGACAATTTCTACTATAAAAGCCTTTACCCCCACTATGACAGCGAACCACAGCGACCTAACAACCTTCGCTCCTAAGCCACTCCACAGCCCGCTCCGCTGGGTCGTCGTGGGGTGCGGACACATTGGCCGTCGGCACATGGAGCATATCTCAAAGCATCCGCAGACGCAGTTGGTCGGGATGGTCGACGTGATACCCGCTTCGGAGTGTGGTGCTGCGCAGTTTGCTGAGATTCCCTTTTACCAAAGCGTCGAGGAGCTGCTGGAGCGTGGAGGAGACACCTTTGATGTCGCGTCGATCTGCGTTCCCAACGGGCTGCACTACCCAATTGCGCTAGAGCTGATCAAGGCTGGCAAGTCGCTCCTCATAGAGAAGCCCGCCGTGCTACACCCCGACGAGGGCGAGGAGCTGATCGCCCTGGCGAAGGCGCACGGCTGTCACCTATACAGTGTCCTGCAAAACCGCTTTACGCCTGTCTCGGCGTGGCTTCACCAGATGATCGAGGAGAAGCGCCTCGGCAAGCTTTACCAGATCGAGCTGCAGTGTCTCTGGAATCGTGACGAGCGCTACTACCTGCCTCGTCGCTGGCATGGTGACCTCAAGCTAGATGGCGGGACGCTCTTCACGCAGTACTCACACTTCCTCGACCTGCTGATTTGGTGCTTTGGCATGCCTGAGGTGCAGGGCGGAAGCTTTTACAATTACAATCACCAGACGATGGTAGACTTTGAGGACTCAGGCGTGGTGCAGCTCACCTTCCCGCAGGATACGACGGGGCTGCTGACCTACTCGACAGCCGTCTACGGGACCAACTGCGGGGTGCGTCTGACCGTACTCGGTGAGCGTGGCTGCATCGTCCTCGACGGTCCCTTCATGAACAAGCTAACGCACTGCGTCATCGACGGCTACGACCGCCCCGACCTAGGCGAGAGCGAGCCAGGCAATGCCTACGGAGCCTACAGTGGCTCAGCGCAAAACCATCACTTCGTCATCGACCACACGGCGCGCGCTCTGCTGGGAGACCCGACCGCTCAGGCGGTGGAGATAGAGGATGCCCTGCGTGTCGTGCGCCTCATTCGCAATATCTACCAGCACAACCCTTACCTCTCCTAAGAAAGCCCTTCACGTTATGAACCAACTTCAGCTTCGTACCCTACTTTATTGTCTCGCTACGCTCCTTTTGCTGGGGAGCTTCGCTAGTTGCAAGAAGGCAGAGCGAGAGACGCACACGATTCATATCCTACATACGACCGATGTGCATGGCAACATACTGGGCTACGACTTTGTCCAGGACACTTGTACGCCTAGCGGACTGGCGCGGGTCTCTACTTATGTGGCGCAAGTGAGGAAGGAGTACCCGACGAGTACGCTGCTCTTCGACGGAGGGGATGTGCTACAGGGCAATGCAGCGGTCTACTACTCCAACTTCGTCGACACGCTACGCACACACTTCGTCTCGGACGCTATGACGCTACTGGGCTACGACGCGGCCGTCGTGGGGAATCATGATCTAGAGGCTACGCCGAGCGTCTACAAACGCTGGCAGAAAGACATGGCTACACCACTGCTGGCTGCCAATATCATACACAGCGATGGCCCACTCGCGGGAAAGCCTTACTACTCGCCCTATAGCGTCCACACGGTTGACGGGGTGAAGGTGGCGGTGCTCGGACTGATCACCCCCGCTGTGCCTCAGTGGATCCCGCAGGCCTCTTACGAGGGGATGGCCTTTGCTGATCCGATCGCCACGGCTCACAAGTGGATTCCTACGATTCAGGAGCATGTCCACCCAGACCTCCTCATAGTCTTGATGCACTCGGGGCTGGGAAATGAAGAGGGCGGTGAGAACTTTGCCATGCAGTTGGCAAACAGAGTCTCTGGCATCGACCTGATCCTCTACGGACACGACCACCAGGCTAATCAGACGACGGGGCGAAGTCCTTCGGGCTCTCCAGTCTTGCTGATCAACCCGGGGAGCCATGCGACAAATGTGGCGGACGTGACCGTCACTATCACCAAGCAGGGCGACAAAGTGGTCGACAAGAAGTTCCAAGGGGAGATAGTCCCAATGGCAGACGTGCCCGTAGACTCCGCTTTCGTCAGCTACTTTGCGGACTTTGCGGACACGGTGCGGAACTTTATCGCTGAGCCTATCACACTGCTTACGGAGCCTCTCATCGGGGTGGACGCACTCTTTGGACCTTCGGCCTATATCTCCCTACTTCACCAGCTACAGCTCGATCTGAGCGAGGCAGACATCTCCTTCTCCGCACCGCATCGCCTCTCCTTGGCACAGCGCGCTGACACGCTGCGGGTACGAAACTTCTTCGACATCTATCCTTACGAAAACTATCTCTACAAGCTACGCCTATCAGGGAAGGAGATACACGACTACCTAGAGTACTCCTACGGCTTATGGTGTGGCCCCGAAGCCAGCTCTGGGGAGCATCTGCTCTATCTGAAGGATCAAGCTACCGAGCAACATTTCCCGACGGTCAATCCGACCTTCAACTTCAGCGCAGCCGCGGGCATCGACTACACGGTGGATCTGCGCAAACCGCAAGGCGAGCGAGTGACCATCAAGCAGCTGTCTGACGGACGGCCCTTCTCGGTCGACAGTGTCTACACCGTGGCGGTCAACTCCTACCGTGCTATTGGTGGCGGTGGGCATCTGACGCAAGGGGCTGGTCTTTCGCCCGACGAGCTACACCAGCGCGTCGTCTGGATCTCGCCTCACGACCTGCGCTATCACCTCATCGAGTGGGCAAAGGCGCACCAACCGCTCACGCCGCCCCGCTACAGCAACTGGTCCTTCATACCTAAAGAACAAACTGAAGCAGCCGTCGCACGGGATCGCCACATCATCGAGGAGAGCCTTAATAAGTAACGACGGCTCGACCCAATGCCCCTGCCTAAACCTCAACTAGACCATGACTTGGGTTGACCTCCTGCTCTTACTGATCTTAGCTTGTGGCATCACCACCTTCGGCCGTAGGCGACTGCGCAAGCACAATCCCGTCTACAAAGGCGTAGAGCGTGACTTCGCCTCGCATTGCGCACTCAGCATCGAGGAGTCACCGCTCCTGCAGCTTGGCTCAGCGCCCGACGGCGCCACGCCTCGCTACCTTGTGGTAGACACCGAGACCGTATGCTATCTGCACGACACGCTTGACAAGACACAGCTCGCCTCCATCGACACGCCGCTCCTGGCGAGCCTCTCGTGGCTTCTGCTAGACGAAGAGCTCCGTGTCGTGCGCAGCGAGGACCACCTCCTGCTCAGTGGCATACCGATCACAAGCGAAGCGACCGACTACCATCAGCTGACCACCGAGTTTGTCGCTGGGCATGGCGAAGCGCCCCAAGCAGTGCTAGAGCTCTTCCTCAGAGATCTAGAAAGTGTACAGATGCTCGTGGGGCATAGCCTAGCCTTCCACCTAGCCATCCTAGCGCACGACTTGCAGCACTACCAGTTGCCCTGTGAAAGCCTTGGGGCTAGGCGGCAGTTCTGCACCATGCGCCAAGGCATCAACTACCTCATCTCGCATTACCAAGCCGATCCCCTACAGACACGCATCAGCCTAGAGTCGCTCTATAGCAAACTCCTATGGGGTCGTGAAGAGCTGGAGATCATCTACCAGCTCAAGTCTCGCCACGACGTCGTCCTCGCCACGCACTGCTTCATCAAGCTCTACAGAGATCCGACGACTGCCGACTCGTGACCATGTAACAGGTGAACGAGCGTGATCACAACGCCCATCACGATGAAGAGCAGTGAGATACCCACGCTCAGCCACTTGCGCCACCGCTGCATATCTCCAGCGAAATGCGCTAAGCGACTCAACCCCATCCGTATCAAGCCATAGACCGGATAAGCGACACTCACCGTCAGGAGCGCAAAGAGCCCTAGGTAGAGCAGCCCCTCAGCACCTCCCGCCTGAGCCGTCATAGGCACCAGCACGCCGAAGTAGATCAGCCCCGTAGCAGGACAGAAGAAGAGAGCCGAGCTAAAGCCCAGCCAAAGGGCTCGCCAGCTCCACGCGCCTTGTCGCTCTAACGATTGCTCGTGATCCTCCGCTTGATGCGTCTGCTCCTCGTGCTGGTGATCATGATGGTCGTGACGGCTGAACAGCCAGAGCAGTACTCCCAGTAAGATAATCAGCGGTCCCAGCCAATGTTCCAAGCCGTACAGGATCTGTTCCTGTAGTTGGAGCGTCTGAATGCTCGTCCGCAAGAGCCACGCCGAGAGCAATCCCAGCGAAAAGTAGAGCAGCGCACGCCCCAGCGCATAGAGCGTCGTGAGCCACCATCCCCGCCGTCTATTCGTCTGCTGTCCAGTCAGGAAGAGCAGCGAAGAGACCACTGTCGCCAGTGGACAAGGGTTGATCGCCACAAGAAGAGCCATCACCGCCACCGCCACAAAGGGGGTCGAACTGGTAACCAACGCTAAGATATCAGCCTGCATAACGAAACTGTTACCGCACTACTATCTTACCCGAGGTGAAAGCGGGCAGAGAGTCTCCCTGCGTCATCCGCAAGCGGTAGATATAAAGCCCTGGCAGCAAGGCACCGCCCGACTGTAGCTTAGGTTCCCACCGTATCAGAGCCGGCGTATCGTGCCCAGAGCGAGCCACCATCTGTGGCGAGAGCGCAACCAGCGCACCACGGTAGTCGTACAGCTCGATAGTCACATCGACCTCCACGCCTGGCGCATTGTTGTACACCTCCACAATCAGCGGATCATCAGCCGTCAGGACTCCTGGACGAGCACGGCTCTCGACCACCGTCGGTGCTTGACCAGCACGCACCCGGAAGGCAAAGCTACGCTCCGTCACATTGTTGCACACGTCCCACACGGTAAAGGTCGCTGTATGGTCGCCATCGGGCAACTCAGGGAGCAGATATATAACCCGCCCCACGCCCGCCTCCATCTCAGAGGCGGTGTAGCTACTATTGAGGTTAAAGGTCAAATCCTCGCGCCCATCCACTACCAGCGTCATGTTATGCCCCACGCCCGTTCCCGAAAGGTTGATCCCCGAGGCATCAGCCAGCGTGGCAACGAAGAGCGGCGTCGAGCCGATGGGGTTCTCCATCGAGAAGTTTGGATGACCTAGGTATAGCTCCCGTATCTCAGGCGGGACCGTGTCGACCACGCTGTGCTCCCCCGCTCCAGGCTTGACACAGATCGCATGGCTCACGCCCATCGCTTCGTATGGCTCGCTACCCTTCGCATCGCTGTAAGCATAGAGGTTGATCTTGCCATTGCCCCCGCTATAAGGGAGGTCCTTAGGCACTACAAAAGAGAAGTCAAAGTGTCCCTCCTTCACCTCAGCGATACCCGCGTAGAGCATCCCTGGGTAGTCCTCAAAAGAGGTAATCTTCTCAGGATCTTTGTCGGGAGCATTGTCTATGTGCGTCTTGACCTTAGCCTTAGCGTCAAAGACCGTCACAAAGAGCCGACCCGTGAAGTCACCCTGCACGACCCCCTGACTGCTCGCCACGTAACCCCGTACCTGTACACTATCCATCGCATGGAGCGGTACCGCCTCTCCCTCCGAGAGCGTATCGAGCGAGACACCCGCCAGCTCCGTGATGACCGTCTCATAGGCTGGCATACGAAGGCGCAGAGCCGGATCGCCGAGCAGGAAGAAGTTCAACTTGTTTTGTCTATCGTTCGTCAGCGAGTTCTTCGCATCACGCATCACGATCCCCATGGGACGTAGGAAGCCATCCGCCTGAGGCGTAAAGAGGCTCTCATGCAGAGCCCGATTCATCCGCTCATTGTTCAGATTCATCACGACACGTGTCGTCGTGTAGAGCGCGATAGCCCCACTGGTCGGATTGAGCATAGCCGACTCCCCCGCCGAGGTCTGAGGGTGGTCGTAGTTGGTAAAGTCACAGGTCGCCGTAATCCATACTGGCAGGTGAGGATAGTCAAAGCGTACGATATCCGCCTGCGTCAAGATCTGCTCATCGCTCCAAGCCGCAGGCCCCCCGTGGCCCGTGTAGTCCAGTAAGAGTAGTCCCTTCTGTAGCTCACTCATCAGCTTGCGCCGAGCCTCAGGCACCGAGGTTAGTCCGCCCACATTCTTGTGTGCGTAGGCATCCATATAGACCTTGGAGATGATGAGCTCTGGCTGTAGACGCTCCATGAGCTGAGCGATACCGTCGGCCTCCCCGAGGTGCGAGTAGCCATCCATATTGTCCGCTACATAGCATGCACGTGTACGCCATACGCCTGGCACCTGCTCGCTATCGTAGCGAATTATTTTATCCACTACCGCATCAGCCTCCGCCAGGGTACGTACTGGCAGACGACCGATCCCCACCGAGAGCGTCTGAGCTCCGATACCGACACCACGTTGACCCTCCGTGAGGAGACCAAAGTAGTCATCCGTCGAGTAGCTGTAAATGTTGGTCGAGTTCTCACCTTGATAAGTTAGCAGGAACTCCGTCAGTTGAAAGTCCCGTGCGCTCCAGTCCTGCGACACCTTACGATTGTCATAGGCCCCATCGCCCATCAGCAAGAGTAGCGGATGGTAGCTCTCCGCGCCATGCTCCGCCTCGTAACGTCGCTTATAGTCCCACAGCATCAAGCGATAAGCCGTCGCATCGGGCGTGCCGCCATTATATTCATCAAAAAGCTCCTGCTGCGTCACCACCTGCACCCGTAGTCCCGAGTGCTCTCGGTGATAACTGGCCAAGCGCTCTGCAGCTGGGCGCAAAGCCTCGGTCGTGATCATCAGATAGTCTGGCACCGTGTCTAGACGTACCCCTCCATGCGGGAGCGCCACAACCTGCTCCACTGGGTAAGCGTCCGCCAGAGCAAAGAGCGTGTACTCCACAGGCATCCCCGCTCCATCCGTCACGGCTCCAGTAAAGGTCACGGCTCCACCCTGCTCTGCTACGGGTAAGCTCGTCACCTGCCCCTCGGCCGTGCGTCCCCACAGTTGCAGGGCACTAGCAGAGCCTGTCATCCCGATGCGATGCGATGCGGTGGCGCCTGGGGTGGCGGAGAAGTTGCGAAAGGCCAACTGCCCCTTCCCTCCATACTGCAAAGCGACTGGTGCCACCAGTGTCAGATAGTCCAGGTAAGCTTGTCGTCCTGCTGGGGCTATCTGTAGTTGCGTCTCCACACGCTGCGCCTCCGATGGGAGCTGGGCTGTAAAGCTCTTGGCATGATAGATCCCCGCCATATAGGTGCTGGCGGAGCTATCTTCACTTCTCTTGATAAGGTCTTTGTACGTTTCACCGCCCAGCTGCACCGTCAGCTCCAGCGTCTGATCTTTGTCTGGTAGCCCCACATAAGCCACGCTTAGCTCGCCCTCAGCAGCTGACACCAGTGGCGACGGTAGCGAGAGTGGCACCGTAAGCGGATGCCCGCCGAGCGGCTCGCCAAAGAGCTTACGCCCTGAGGCACGTAGCGAGTGACGATCCTGCTCATATAGCTCATGCGCCAAGAAGCTTGTCCGCACAGCCGACTCCGTAGCTTGCTGCGCACCCTGTGGCTCAATGCTATGCGCTGGCAAATCCGTCCGATCGGTCGCTAGGTAGTACCCCTGATTGCTATAAATGTTTTGCTGATGGCGGAAGGTCTGTCGCGACAGCTCAGGGATCCACTCGGTCACCCCCGTAGCGTAAAAGTAAACCGCCTCATCAGCCACATAAGCGGGGACCGGCGTAAGCTGCAAACTATTATCTTCCAGCACTTCGCTCAGCATCGCCCCACCCCGTCCGAAGAGACGTACCTCGGCAGGGTTCGCAATGCCTGCCTCTCGTAGTGCGGCAAAGGTAACCTTGTACACCCCCGTACGAGTCACCGAGAGACGCACCCAGTGCCCCTCACTGAGCGGTGAGCTGGCAGAGGATTGTGCAGTCAGCCCCAGCAGCCCCGCTAGCAGTGTGACCAGTAGCAGGCTCAGAGGTCTGTATATATAATGTAGGAGTCTATGTATCATAAGTAATCTAATAACGTGGATACAGCTACTTATAGTATATCCATCACCGTGACAGATGGTGCAAATATACCACAATCTTCCCTTTAGAGGCTGTTGACTTTTGCAACAGTCACCTTTAGCTTACCTAGTTCATAGTCCTAGGCATCTCCAGGCCCCACGGCTAACGTCTAGTCGGAGGGCATCCACGCCCGTCCGAACTACATAATTAGAGAGGCACCTCAACTCATCAGTCGAGATGCCTCTCTTTTTATTGGTCTGAGCTAGCGACTCTGTTACTTGACGCTGGCAGAGAGCGTACGACGCTCACGAATGCGAGCAGCTTTACCACGAAGGTTGCGCAGGTAGTAGAGCTTAGCGCGACGTACCTTACCGTGACGCTCTACGTGGATCTCCTCGATAAAGGGGCTGTTGTAGGGGAAGATACGCTCTACGCCCACACCGTCTGAGATCTTGCGTACGGTGAAGCGACGCTGGTCGCCATGACCGCTGATGCGGATGACCGTACCGCGATACTTCTGGATACGCTCCTTGTTACCCTCCTTAATACGGTAGTCCACGACGATCGTGTCACCTGGTGCAAACTTAGGTAGCTGCTTGCCACTCTTAAAGTCTTCTTCGACTAGCTTGATAAAGTCCATAATAATGTGCTGTTACTTTTTTGATTAGCTATGAGCTAAACGCAATATACACAGGCGACTCGGGAGCCTCTGAACTAAGCTCGGGGCTAAGCCTAGAGCACTCTTCCTGTCAGAGATTACGCAAAGCTGACGACAAAGGTACGAAAAACTTGCGAATGGACAACCCCCACCCCATCCCCCCGACAGGGCTGACGCATTATAAATGAAAAGCTGATTGTGATCTTGAGGGGAGAATGAAGGGCCTAAAAAGTGAACTCAATACAGTCGCAAAAACTCTTCATTTTTCTCTTCAAAAAGCTTGTCCATATCGTAGGTTTTTCGTATCTTTATGGCTGATAATCAATGTATTAAGTAATACCTATGAGCATATTCAATCAGCTTCTAATGGTCGAAGATCCACGCATAAATCGATGCAAAAAGTTCCCCTTAGGATACATCCTTACGACAGTGTTCACAGCTACCCTCTCTGGCTGCTCCTCTTGGTACGAAATAGAAGACTATGCAGAGGAGTACAAGGTTGATCTGGAGGCTCTATATGAGCGTATATCAGGAGAGTCG
>NZ_AXVC01000018.1 GCF_000482365.1 Porphyromonas uenonis DSM 23387 = JCM 13868
GCTTCCTTAGCTCAGTTGGTTAGAGCATCTGACTGTTAATCAGGGGGTCCTTGGTTCAAGCCCAAGAGGGAGCGCAACTCTGTTTCATAGCCGAGACTGTTAAGTCTCAAACAGCTTCCTTAGCTCAGTTGGTTAGAGCATCTGACTGTTAATCAGGGGGTCCTTGGTTCAAGCCCAAGAGGGAGCGCGACGTTGCTACACTGAGTTGTTTTGTTTTTGGGGCTCGAAAGGGCGTGGTTGTCTTTTGAGCCTTATATTTGTGGTTAACAGAAGAAATCTCCTTCCGAATATCCGCTTGCGGATTTCGAAAGGAGATTCTTTTGTTTTGTAAGCTCTGGGATCTCTACGAGACGATGAGGACGGCAAGAGCGATGATGATCCCGATGGCGATGAGTAATAGGAGGAGCATGGTGAGGCGCTTCTCCAGAGACCACTGAGCTGGGAGGGGTAGCTTGGCGACCCACTGCGTGAGGCGTGTCGTGGGCTCATCGCTCTCGTCGGGGAGGATGAGCTCGCCACTGTCTATCAGCTCTTGGATCTGCGGGCGGGCACTCTCAGGCACCTCAACGATGAAGCCCCCTACGTCAACGAATGCGCTGAGCATTCGAGCGCTGTAGCTGTTGCGTATGGTGGCTGGTATGCCATGGTCAGAGAGCAGGTCCAGTAGATCAAGAGCCTCCTCTTCAACTTGATAGGAGGCTAGCTGTACCATTCGGTCTTCATTCATGATGCGTAGTTGCTTTAGAGAGTGTATCGTATAGCTCAGGCTGAGGAAGCCAGTGGCGCAGGTCACGGCCCTCGTGGAGCGCCTGACGGATTGCTGTCGAGGAGACCTCTATCTGAGGAGCATCGCTCATCAGTCGTATCTGAGCTGTGGGGTACTGATCGGCCAGCTGTGAGAGATCGTACCCGCTCCGTGGATAGACCACGAGTGGTAGACGATCCATGAGCTCTCCATGCCGATACCACTGGGAGAGCGAGGCTAGGCTGTCAGCACCGATGATGAGACTGAAGGCGCAATGCGGATAGTGCTCCTCCAATGCCGTGAGCGTCTCCAGCGTGTAGTGTGGCTCAGGTAGTATAGACTCGATCGTGCATAGCTCGTAGCGAGGATCGGACTGAATCGCTTGCTCGATCATGCGACAGCGCCATTCGTAGGAAAAGCTGGTCTCTTGCTCCTTGAGTGGATTCTGCGGCGTGGGCATGAACCATATGTGCTCTATCCCAGACAGCTCGGGATAAGCCAAGATGTAGTCACAGAGAGCGAGATGCCCGATGTGTAGCGGGTCAAAGCTTCCGCCGAAGAGCCCTACACTCCCGCTAACGTCTGATGTAGCAGGACGTAGATCGATCAGCCCAGGAGGCTTCTCCTTAGAGTCTCTACCTTCAGTTGTCATAGCATGATCCATAAAAAAGCTGAGCGTCCACTCTTCCTACTCCACCCACAGGGTGTGTATGCGGGAGCGGTCTAGCTGTTGTCTGATCTGTAGCTGATGGACGACACGCTTGATGGCTCTAATCCTCGTGCTACCACGATAGATGCCGTAGAGGCTCTGCTCTACGCTACTAGAGAGGAGATAAGCGGTCGGGTCCTTCGTGAGCGCTGGCGGCACGATGATCGTGAGCTGGTGCTGCGTCTGTAGCTGCTTGAGCTGCTGCTGGAAGGCGCTAGAGCCTATCATCCCAGGCGTGAGCGTCGTGTGGTAGACTCCATTAGACTCCTCGCTAACCTTCTTTTGGTTTGCTAGGTCTAGGTACCAGACAGCGCAGGAGATGCCTCTCTGCTGTAAGGCTTGCTGTAGCTCCGAGACGAGCTGACGGTGGTACTTTGTACCGCTGGGAGTGGCGAGCTGTATGGTGCGTGTCTCTCCTTGTGGCGAGACGAGAGCGCACAGCTCCTCGAGGTGGGGGTAGAGGGACTTGCCCTTACGTCCTCGCTGCAGATCTAGTGTAAGGCGACTGCGTAGGAGGCGGGGTAGCTCGCAGACATAGTAGATGGCACCTAGTATAGCCCAGTAGATGTACAGTAGGAGTAGTGGTAGGAGCAGACCAAGGAGGCCCATACCTGCGATGATAAATAGGTCGGGCTCGAAATCTCGGGCTATGCGAGGCTTATCAATCAGCCTAAAGGGCGAAAGCCCTGCAGGGGGGACAGTCCCAGTAAACTGACCTAGCGAGTCGATCATGCCCTGATCGCTCAGTTGCTCCACCCATCCCAAGCTATCCGTGACGAGGTACATCTGGTAGAGGAGCTCTAGGCAGCGACGCTCAGAGCGGTCGGAGAGCATCTCGACACGCATGACTGAGGAGAGTGGGAGGTCGGCCTTTTTCATTGTTACCTGCATCTCCGTCTCGTAGGCGTCTCTCATGTCTGGTACCGTGGAGTAGGAGAGAGCTATTGTCTTATACTTCTGATCTATGTGGTAGGGGAAGTGGTGCTCTGGATTGTCCAGGGTTATGGTGACACGTCCTGCAGGTGTCTCTTGCGTAGAGCCGACAGGAATGACCACATCGTACGGTTCCCTGATGGAGACGCCCTGAACAGTGCCTGTGAATCCACTCAGCATGACCTGCTTCGGGTGGACAGGGTCGTCCAGCTTGGCGATACAGTCCATCTTGTCTGTCGCGAGTAGATCGTCAAAGTGTACGATGATGGGCGTTTGGTTGTAGTAGTCTCGCCTTCCCCAGGAAGTCTTGACAAAGTAGTTGACCTGAAAGTTGATACGCTTACCCGCCTCTACGACCGCCGTCGTCGTATTGAGCAGAGAGGCAATGTACTCAGGCGTCCAAGGCGAGGTCTTGAAGGTCGAGTCGCTCAGGGGCATCATCGGATTCGTCAGCTCGTGAGGCTCTCGTGAGGAGAGTTGCATGTAGTAGGTCTGACGTCCCATGGGACGATGGTCCGCGACACTCTTGCCTAGTACGACAAAGAGCACGAAGGAGAGCACAAACCAGTACCACTGTCTCAGGATCAAACGAAAGATCTGCGAGAAAGTGGGACGTGAGCCCTCGTCTGGATAGGTTGGCTGATCGATGATAGCGTTGTTGGGGAGCGATGAGTGGGTCATAATGTATGGCTATGTAGTGCAAAGGTAAGAAAGTCCGTCCGATATTGCTAGGTAAGCGATCGGGCATCAGTGCGATCGGGGAAATGATGGACTAGCGATGGTGGTAAAAGCTAATGAGTCGCCAGCCGATACGAAAAGTAAGAAGGAGATGTCTGGCGAAAGTCGCTTACGCATCGCCTCTGAGCCCTCGTACCCCGAAGCCATGAAGGCCGTCGCCAGAGCATCAGCCTCAGCGCAAGTCGGAGCTATCACCGAGGCGCTTAGGATGTCTGTCTCGGCGGGGTAACCGCTCAGCGCAGAGATCGTGTGTCCGTAGACTCGTCCGTCAGCTGCGACCTTGTAGTTGCGATAGTTGCCCGAGGTGGCCAGTCCTCCTCGCTCGCCTGGCAGATCAATGATCTCCTGTAGCTCTTGGCTTATTCCCAGTGAGTCCAGGTCTGGTCTTGAGATGCCGACACGCCATGGAGCGCCTCTCGGATTGCGTCCCGAGTAAGCTATCTCGCCGCCTATCTCCACCAGGTAGTTGGTCACGCCCGCCTTGTGCAGCTTCTCGCCTACGAGGTCAGAGGCGTAGCCCTTAGCAACGGAGGCGAAGTCTAGCTCCATTGCGGGGGTTGCCTTGGTCAGCTCAGTAGGAGTGCAGGAGACCTTGTCCATGCCGACCAACTTCATCAAACTATCCACCTGCTGCTGCGTGAGTGGGTAGCTCTTTTCGAAGCCAAAGCCCCACGCATTGACCAGCGGAGCGATGGTCACGTCATAGGCACCGCCCGACTGCTCGTAGACCCTCCGCGCTACGCTGTAGATAGCGTAGAAAGTGCTGTCCACCGTCATCGACAAATTATTGTTGACCGCATAGATCATAGAGGTCGAGTCAAAGGGGTTTGCCACACGGTTGACCTCCTGCAGCGCCTCATTGATCTGGTCGGATAAGTCCCGGTCAGCCTGGTAGGTAACCCGATAAAGCGTGCCGAAGATGAGTCCCTCGGCACTCCTGTAGGGCGCCTCCTGGTGGCAACTGCTCAAGAGTATGAGCGAGAGCAGTAGTAGGGTGACGGTGCGACGCATGGCGGTGCGACTAGCTTAGATGAATGTGACCAGCTCCTCCATCGTCTTGCGACGTGGGTTGCCCTCTTTGCCTGCAAAGGCTGGGTCTGGATGCCCCACAGCTAAGATGAGGATCGGCTCCTCATGCTCTGGGATCTGTAGTAGCTCACGGCAGATCTCCTGATCGAAGGCAGCCACCGTCGTAGCGCCTAGCCCCATATCCTCAGCCTTGAGGAGCATGTGCGTCAGTGCTATCGAGGTATCTACGTAGGTGAGGTCACAGTGCGGACGCTGCCACGCCTTGTCGTGGTCACCGATGATGACGATGTAGCTCGGAGCATGATAAAACCATGGCTGCTGACTGATGGCGTGGAGCTTTGTGCGCTCCTCCTCGGAGAGCACCACGACGAAGCGGAGTGGCTGGAAGTTCTTTGCCGAGGGAGCTAACCGCCCAGCCTCTAGTATCGGCATGAGCTCATCACGAGTTATCGGCTTGGTCGCATCAAAGTGGCGTACCGTACGCCTTGTAGAGATGATTTGGTCGAAGGTCTTAGTCATAGTTCTGTTTCTATATTATAGGTGTCACGATTGGGATCGCGGCGTGTGATCATCTCTCCGATGAAGCCAGCGCAGAAGAGCTGCACGCCTATGATCATCGCCGCCAGGGAGATGTAGAAGTAGACGCGATCCGTCACAAGCGGAGCGGGTGTACCGCTGATAAGTGCGGAGAGCTTGAACGAGAGGACTACGATGAGCGCTATGAATCCAATGAGAAACATGAGCGAGCCCCAGAACCCGAAGAAGTGCATCGGCTTGCGCCCGAAACGATGGGTAAACCAAAGTGTAAGCAGGTCTAGGTAGCCATTGAAGAAGCGGTCTAGCCCAAACTTCGAGTGACCATACTTGCGAGGCGCATGGTGCACCACCTGCTCGCCAATCTTGGCGAAGCCCGCATTCTTCGCCAGATAAGGGATGTAGCGGTGCATATCGTTGTAGAGCTCGATGCTATGGACCACCTCCGCGCGGTACGCTTTGAGTCCGCAGTTGAAGTCGTGTAGGTTCTTAATCCCAGAGACACGTCTAGCGGTCGCGTTAAAGAGCTTCGTGGGAATCGTCTTGGAGAGCGGGTCGTAGCGCTTTTTCTTCCATCCGCTTACGAGGTCGTATCCCTCATGGACGATCATATTGTACATCCCGCCTATCTCCTCGGGAGCGTCCTGTAGGTCAGCATCCATCGTGATGACGACCCGTCCGCAAGCCTTAGCAAAGCCACACTGCAGCGCAGGCGACTTGCCGTAGTTACGACGAAACTTGATCGCATGCACCGCTGCGTCTTGAGCAGCTAGCCGCTCAATCACTTGCCACGAGTCGTCGCTACTGCCATCGTCGACGAAGATGATCTCGTAGCTCAGTCCCACCTCAGCGGTGTGAGCTACGATGCGCTCGTAAAGCTCGGGGAGGCTCTCAGCCTCGTTGAGCAAGGGAATGACCACCGAGATGTCGGGACACTCCGTGGCGGTCGTTTCGAGAGAGTTGTGATCAGTCATGAGGTCTACTTGTAGTACTATTGCACAAAGATACTAATTTGCCACCTACGAGCGACCGAGACAACAAATGTGCGTTGGCTATGGGAGAGTCACTTTGTCAAGGATGCCGGTGAGGTAGGCTATCGCCAGTCCGTAGTTGGTCATCGGCACCTGCTGAGCCGTGGCGAGGTCTTGGCGGGAGATGAGCATGCGGCGGTTGAACATACAGCCACCGCAGTGGATGACGAGGTCGTAAGGCGTGAGATCCTCGGGGAAGTCCCGACCCGACACATGCTCGATGGTGAGCGTCTCGCCGATGCGCTTGCGTAGGAGGCGGGGCAGCTTGACGGTGCCAATGTCCTCGCCCTCGGGAGCGTGGGTGCAAGCCTCAGCAATAAGTATACGGCTGGCGGGCGTGAGCCGACCAATGGCTCCTGCTCCCGCAACAAGTCGCTGAAGGTCACCACGCTGAGCGCTCATGAGGATGGAGAAAGAGGTGAGCCGACAACCCTCGGGGACCAACGGCTCGACGGTGGCGAAGACTTGCGAGTCGGTGATGATGAGCTGAGGCGGGGCGGCCAGCTGGGACAGCGCTGCGGGGAGTTGCTCGGGGGTGACGCATAGGGCGTGGCACCCTCTGTCTAGCAATGCTCTGATAGTCTGCACCTGTGGCAAGATGAGTCGACCTGCGGGGGCTGAGCTGTCTTGTGGCATGACGAGGAGCACGAGGTCGCCCGCTTGGCAAAGGTTGCCGAGGAGCGAGGGGGCTGGCTCCGACTCATTGCTTAGCGTTCGCTGGATCGCCTCAAGTAGGGTGTCCAAACTCTTTTCGTCGTCCTGACGTAGCGTGAGGGGAGTGTGACCGAAGCATTGCATAATCTTCTCTTGTCGCTCTAGCCACGAGCTTTGCTCAGGCAGGTCGGCACGAGCGATGATCGGGAGTGTCGGCACGCTGGCCTTTCGCAAAGTGGTTATGATCGGAGTGTCGAGGGACTCTTCGCAACTGAGTAGGTAGAGGACCAGATCGGCAGAGCTTAGAGCTTGCTGTGTGATCCGCTGTCGCTCGGCTCCGAGGGGTGTGTCGTCGGCTAGTCCTGGGGTGTCGACTAGTAGGACGGGTCCTACGCTGGGCAGCTCGAAGAGCTTCTCCACGCTGTCGGTTGTGGTGCCAGCTTGGTCAGACACGAGCGACCGCTCTTGGCGTAGCAGGCGGTTGTAGAGCGTAGACTTGCCACTGTTGACCTGCCCTACGAGAACGATTCGTTTGCGCTCGGATGCGTCCTTTCTAGAAGCCATACCCTTTTTCGTTGATTAAAAGCGGAAGTCACGTTCCCCGGCTTTGATCTGCTGGAGACGCTGCTGAGCGATGGCACGAACCCGCTCATTGGGGATCGTGGGGAGCTGCTGCGAGATCATCTCTAGTCCCAGCTCACGGGTGGTGGGTGAAGCATAATCCTCGAGGTACTCCTGCAGTGTCAGGAGCGCGTTGGGACCGCAGCAGTTGGAGATCTGACCACTCTTGCAGAGCGACATGAAGCGGTCGCCGGTACGTCCCTCACGATAGCATGCGGTGCAGAAGCTCGGTATGTGTCCCTGCTGGAGGAGCCAGTAGACGACCTCGTCAAGGGTGCGTGGGTCGCTCACCTCAAACTGCTCCGAGTGGGCAGCCTCTGTCGTCTGTGCATAGCCTCCCACGGAGGTGCGGGAGCCACCGCTGATCTGCGACACGCCTACGTGGAGAGCCCGCTGTCGTACCGCCTCACGCTCGCGGGTTGAGACGATGATCCCTGTGTAGGGGACTGCCAGTCGAGCCACCGCAATGATATGGAGGAAGGTGTCGTCGGGGATTGCCTCGGGGAAGGAGTCGAGCGAGATGTCGTCGGCTGGGCAAATGCGTGGCACGCTGATCGTGTGGGGGCCTACGCCAAAGGTTGCCTCCAAATGCTCCGCGTGCATCATCAGTCCGACGAAGTCGTAGCGGTAAGTGCTCAGACCAAAGAGTACGCCCAGACCAACATCGTCAATGCCTCCTTGCATGGCTCGATCCATGGACTCGGTATGGTAGGCGTAGTCACTCTTAGGCCCTCTCGGGTGTAGCTCCTCGTAGTGCTCCTTGTGGTAAGTCTCCTGGAAGAGAATGTAAGTGCCGATGCCCGCCTCGTGAAGCATACGATACTCCTCGACGGTGGTTGCAGCGATGTTCACATTGACACGACGGATAGCTCCGTTCTTATGATGTATGGAGTAGATCGTCTGGATCGACTCAAGGATATATTCGATCGGGTTGTTGCGTGGATCTTCGCCAGCCTCGAGGGCGAGGCGCTTGTGCCCCATATCTTGCAGGGCGATCACCTCTTGTCGTATCTGCTCCTGCGTCAGCTTGTGACGGGGAATGGTGCGGTTCTTAGCGTGGTAAGGACAATAGACACAACCATTGATACAGTAGTTGGAGAGGTAAAGCGGCGCAAAGAGGACAATGCGCTTACCGTAGAAGCGTAACTTGATCTGCTCGGCCAGCTGTGCCACTCGTTGCCGTGTCGCAGGGTCCTCAGCGAGGAGGAGTACGGCCGCTTCGCGGTGGTCTAGCCCACGCATCTCCGCAGCTTTGCGTAAGATGTCGGAGATCGTTTTCTCATCATCTTTATGTTGCTCCGCATAGCGGAGGGTGTCGATGATTTCATCATGATTGATGAAGTCACAGGCATCGTGTGATTGCTTATTGTAACTCATACATTCATTCTCTTAGCTGGCTGGAGCGTCTCCACGCCCCCAGTCTATTTGATAGTCTATGGTGTCTAGCTGTGCCTGCAGGAGAGCGACTCCCTCGGCAGCCTCAGACCCTGAGTAGGCTTTGTTGTTATACAGAGCGTAGTCGGCTCTGTGGTTTAATGGGGATAGATTGGGCATCACCACATTGCACCCAGATCGTATGGCGGCTAGCCGCCCCTCGGGGTGGAGCGTCGCGACAGCGGTCGTGGCGGGGATCAGCGCCCGTGGATTGAGGAGCCGGCAGAGTGCGAGGAAGCGCAGTGTCATCGACAGGCTCCCCGCGGGGTAGGTGCCCAGGGGCGTGTCCTCATGCGGGATGAATGGACCGACGCCTATCATCGCGGGCTGCAAGCGACGGATGAAGTCTAGGTCTTGCGCTAAGTGGGCGGTCGTCTGTCCTGGCGAACCAATCATCACGCCTGTCCCCACTTGATAGCCGATCTGCTTGAGGTCTCGTAGCGCTTGTAGCCGATGCTCCTGAGCCATCGCGCTGGGGTGCAGGCTCTGGTAATGCTCCTTGTCGTAAGTCTCGTGGCGGAGCAGGTAGCGGTTGGCACCAGCGCGAAAGAGCGCCTCGTACTCCGCATACTCCATCTCTCCGAGCGAAAGTGTGATAGCGCACTCTGGATAGCTAGTCCGTATGTTGCGTACCAACGAAACCAATCGCTCGCCTCGCCAATAGGGATCTTCGCCACCCTGTAGCACGAAGGTGCGAAAGCCGATCTCGTATCCTCTCTCGCAAGCCGACATCACTTCGTCGGCTGTGAGCCGATAGCGGGTGACGCGCTCATTGCCTGAGCGGATGCCACAGTAGTAGCAGTCGTTGCGACAAATGTTTGATATCTCGATGAGACCGCGCAGATAGATCCTCCGTCCGAACTGCTGCTCCGCAATAGCCTCGGCACGCACCTGAAGCTCATGCTCAAGGTGCGTGTCGCTACTGTCTAATAGAGCCTTCAGCTCAGGGATGGAGGCTGTCGCTACTTGGTCTAGCGTATCACTCTTGCTCTTTGTAGTTAGCATAGGTGAGGTCGATCTTCTCCACCTCTTTGAGTAGCTGACGGCGACCTGCGAGTACATCGTTGAAGGCGCTGGGTCCTGTCACGCATCCGCCGAGACAAGCCATCACCTCGACAAACTGTGTGTCAGCCTTGCCACGCTTGCCGTAAGCCTTGAGCTTGGCAACCGCTTTCTTGTCCATACCTGCGATCTCCTCAGCGGTGAGGCGCTCTACGAAGTCCTTGTATTCCTCTGTATTGCTCAGATAGGAGATGACTGCATCCTTGACACCACCATTGCGAGCGAAGGCGTGAGCCTCGCGTACCGACTCGACGGTAGGCTTGTAGCCCTCGACCGTATTGATGTCTATGTCCAGTCCCTCTAGGATAGAGCCTAGCTCCTCAAAGGTGACTACCATATCGACATCCACGTTGGGGCGCTGGATCTCCTTGCGCTTAGCTACGCAAGGCCCGAAGAAGACGATCTTGCTATCGGGGTAAAGCTTGCGTGCACGCTCTGCTGTGTAGGCCATCGGCGAGTGTGAACTAGAGACAAAAGGCTTGAGCCCAGGCGCATGCTTGTCCACCAGCTCGTAGAAGGAAGGACAGCACGAAGTGGTCATGAAGGCTTGGCCAGCCTCGATCTTCTCCACCAGCTCCTTACCCTCGTGGCTTACCGTGTCCATAGCTCCCTGAGCCACCTCGATGACGTCGTGGAAGCCGATCTTCTTGATTGCGCCGTAGACCTGCTCACGGGTTGCCTTAAACTGACCAAGGATCGCAGGAGCCACGATAGCCACTACCTGCTCGCCACGCTCTATAGCGCCCAGCACGTCAAAGACTTGCGAGATCTCAAAGATGGCGCCAAAGGGACAAGCATTCAGACAAGCACCGCAGTAGATACACTTAGACTCGTCAATATGCTCGATACCATCCTCGTCCTTGCTGATGGCACCCACTGGGCATGACTCTTCGCAAGGCACAGGTATGTAGACGATCGCATGATAGGGGCAGTTCTTGTGGCACTGTCCGCAGCTGATACATACATCGTGATCGATCAGAGCCTGACCATTCTTCTGGAATGAGATGCAGTTCTTCGGGCAGTTGCTCGAGCAGGCACGGCTCACGCAGCCACGGCAGAGGTTAGACACCTCATAGTTGATCTGTACGCACGAGGTGCACGCCTCATCAATGACGCAGAGGACATTCTTCTTCGTCGGTTGTGGACGATGCAGTGCCGTGTGAGCATACTCTGAGAGCGGAGTCAGCTCATCCTCTTCGTCCTGCATGTCAAAGCCCAGGAGAGGAAACATCTTGTACTTCCATACGGCGCGCTCCTTATGAGGGCAGCAGCGCCCCAGCACATTGCGCTTCTTACGAGGACTCAGCTCTAGAGGAATCCGATCTATCGTCTTAATCAATTGGTCTTGACGCCACTTAGCCACCATCGTGGAGAGGAGCTTATGGCGCACGATCATTACATTGTTTATATAGGTCATACGATCAAGTGATGTTTTAGCTTTTGACCCGCACTGCACTGGTCGGATCTCTAAATGCTCCACAAAGATACGACTAATATCTCAATCAATCACCATATATTGCTAGCCTCACGTGACAAAATACCCTATTCTTGCGAGTCGCGGATAGCAATGCGAGTAGGGTGGGGGCTATTAGGACGCTAGCTGCGCAAAGGCAGTGACGTAGGTAAACAAACAAAAAAAGAGCCCCACCCTAACGAGTGAAACTCTCCCAAACTTGAAGTAATTATATCTTGAGGAAATCGTGGGCCCAATAGGATTCGAACCTATGACCCTCTGTTTGTAAGACAGATGCTCTAAACCAGCTGAGCTATGGGCCCTTTCAGATATCTTAGCTCTCCGAGATACTCCAGCGACAGTGTAAGTCTGATCGGTAGTTGTCCTACAAGGATTCGAACCTTGACAAACAGGACCAGAATCTGTTGTGCTACCATTACACCATAGGACAATCTGTATCAATCTCCTGTCGATTAGCTCGTCACCATTGTGTGTGACACCCAATCACAGAGCCTCCCTAGAGAGAAGTAAAAGCGTCGTATCACGATATTGTAGTAAAGAGCTGAACCGCCGTCCGCATCCTGCGGGAGTCGTTGTCCCACAAGGATTCGAACCTTGACTGACAGAACCAAAACCTGTAGTGCTAGCCATTACACCATGGGACAAATCCTTTACTACCGACAGACACCTCTGTCATCGTTTGTGAGTGCAAAGGTAGAAAGAAAAAACCAAACCACCAAACATTTCGCCGAAAAAATTTTTCTCCCAGCAAATGGAACCTGCTCACTATCCTAGATTCCGCAAACCTCACGAGCTCCTTTTGCACAGAGTGTCATAGAGGGGCTGGAGAGGTTAGAGATCGGACGTTAGAGATCGGAGCCATCATCTAGACTCTCTAGTGTGCCTAGTGCCACTAGTACTCCTAGTGCTAGTAGGACCTAATCTCTCATATTCCCTTTCTTCACGAGGGAGATCCCCGCACAACTGGCGGAGGTCTCCCTCGTTGGTTGCTGGGTAGAGTTATTGTTTGTAACTTAGCTTGCGTAATAAAGGCGACTAACACATTACTCTAATATAACTATGCAGAGCATAGACTCTCTCTCTATAGTAGTCCCGGCTTATAACGAGGCTGGCACTATCGGCTTATCTCTAGAGAGATGTATCGAAGCCATACGAGCGTCCCAGCTAAACTGTCAGCTGATCGTCGTTGATGACGGATCAGTTGATGATACCACAGCAATCGCGAATGAAGTCCTGAAGGCCAAGTTTGCCGATGGCAACTACCAGGTACTTCGCTATGAAGTCAATCGGGGGAAGGGGTATGCCATACGACAGGGCTTGCCCCTGTGTGTGGGTGAATATGTCATCATCCACGATGCGGATCTAGAGTATGACCCCAATGACATCTTCAAGATGCTGAGCTATGCCATGGAGTCTGATTTGCCCGTCCTATACGGGAGTCGCTACTTGTATTCTGTAGCGCATCGCAAGGGACGCTTCCCGACCTCTTTCTACCTTGGGGGACAGCTCGTTACGAAGGTTACCAACCTACTATACCGACAGCGTCTTACGGACGAACCGACCTGCTATAAGCTCTTCAAAAGGGAGCTGCTACTGTCGTTCGATCTGGAGTGTGAGGGCTTTGAGTTTTGTCCCGAAGTGACCGCAAAGGCTGCCTTGCGAGGAATAAAGATCAAGGAGATCCCGATATCTTACTTCCCGAGGTCGGTGGATGAGGGGAAGAAGATCTCTTGGCGCGATGGCATTACGGCCATCTCTACGCTACTTAAATATCGCTTTAGAAAGAAGTCTCATGAAAGTAAGTAAGGTCCTTTGGAACCTTCTCGGAGGGTGTATTGCAGTGCTACTGATCTCCTACACTTTTGAGCAGAAGGGGTATCAGTTCGTCTGGTCTATGCTACGACGCAACTGGAAGGTGGCAAGCGAGTACAAAGAGTCATCGCTGAGCGATCGTTACCAGATGAAGCTCGGCAACGGTTACGCTGTGTACAAGTATGTGTGTGTGAAGACCCCTGAGGATGCGATCATCTATATCCCAGCGGCTAAGTACTTTCAGCAGGAGGGAGTAGAGGGAGAACCGTGGAATAAGCTCTGGGCTATGCGCTTCCTCTATCCACGGCAAGTAGTGACCTGCGAAGAGTATCAGATCAATCATCGGGTGCCAACGCATGTCTTGATCGTGGGTGATGGGGGACGTGAGATGTTTCCCGCTGGTGAGCTTCCGCCATCCATCGAAGTTGCTATCGTACCTCTAACAAACGACTCTATCCAATAACCTCCTTGTGCTATGCTATCCATTATGCTATTCGTCATATTGCTGTGCTTGTCTGGAGTGACTCTCTTGAGTGTGGTAGGGAGAGGTTCGCTCAGTCGTGTCGAGCTCGTCGGGCTCTCATTTCCCGTCGGCATGTTGCTTGCCGTCGGGCTTATGATGCTACAAGACTTACTGCGCCTGAGGCTCTCGCTCGTATGGGTCGTCGTGGGTCTGCTCCTCGTGCTGGTGGCGGGATTACTACTTCTGTATAAGAGCAAAAGGCTCACCGCTAGCTTGCCTTCGTGGGCTACGCTGAAGGGGTGGTTGGGCAGGATCAACATTGTGTGGCTTATCTTCTTTGTTCTTGTGGTGGTCATTGAGGTGATGAACTTTAGGAAGTGTATGTTCTTCCCCACCTTCGATAGGGATAGCCTTGCTGGCTTTGACTCTTTGGGTTACCTCATTGCGCAAGAGCACACGATGTATGGTCTCTCGGTCTTTACTCCTGAGGAGAATCCGCTGATCCACAATGCGGGCAGCTACATCACATACGCTCCGCTGGTACAGCTCTCTTATAGTATAGTCTATATGCTGGGGGCTGAGACATCTAAGCTGATAACTGGGCTGTTCTTCCTCTTTTTCTTGATCTCGTTTTACGGTGTGCTACGAGATGTCGTGGGGAGTACGGGTGCTATCATCGCAACCTTTTTCGTACTTATCACGCCAGAGATGATAGCCTTCTCATCGCTCTCGGCAACAAATGTGATCCATGCGGTCTATGCTTCGCTTGGTGTGATCTATGCCTTGAAAAGTTGCTCTCGCGACAAGCCGACCGCAGACTACGGTCTCCTCTGGGTGAGTAGCTTGCTACTCTTGGGTAGTATCTTGACTCGGTATGACGGGATTGTATTCCCGATGGCGATGGGGCTTTACTTGTTATACCCAGTTTTTGCCAAGCGACTGAAGTGGTGGCACCTCATTGGCTGGGGGATGATCATACTCCTCCCCATGTGCTGTTGGTTCCTGCATCAAAAGTGGACTGGCATGACGTCAGAGAGTATTGTCATCACCTCACTCCTACGGGATGGCGACAAGGCCAACCTGATCATCAAGGGCTTGTGGGGACACCTGACCAATACGCAGCTCTACGGCTGGAGCTTCTTGTTGTTGCTGATATCGCTGCTCGCTAGTCTACCGATCATGATAAAGCGTAAGCACTGGGGGCGTCTAGGGCAAGTGGCTATGGCCTTCGTATTGCCTTTGCTGCTGTACGGTCTGCTACTCTACCATATCAACTACTCTTGGGATTCGATAGACAATGTGATTGCTTACTCTGCGAAGAGATATCTCTTTTGCTTTGTGCCTATTGCGCTGTTTTGCACCTTCACGCTAGATGCCTTCAGCCTTGCGTTTCGCAAGGTTGAATCATGGCTTTCCTAGGTAATCCTTTCACTGTCAACCATAAGTTATCAAGCTATGAGACACAATTCGATTAGTACAGTAATCCTTTTGATGCTGGGTGTGATGCTTACGGCGCTACTGCCCTGTCGTGGGCAGAGTGGTACGGGGCTCCCCTCCGATGCTACGGTGGAGCCGTCACAGACTATCCCGATCATGTATATCACCACGGCCGATGGCAACCCCATAACCTCGAAGGAAGAGTACAAGCGAGCTACGTTTTATATCGCAGATCCCGCAGGGAAGGTGAGTCTAGGCACTGCTGCAGAGCCTCTTAGTATGAACATCCGTGGCAGAGGGCACTCCTCGTGGAAGGGGGACAAGAAGCCCTATAAGCTCAAGCTGGACGAGAAGCTCTCTCTCATGGGTATGCCGAAGAATAAGCACTGGGCACTCCTGAAGTTTTGGGCCCCGACGATGGCTGGCATGAAGCTAGGCGAGCTGATGGGGATGGCTTGGACGCCCTCCACAAAGCCGATTGAGGTGGTGCTCAATGGTGACTATATCGGTCTCTACTTGCTGACGGAGACGATACGGATCGGAAAGAATCGTGTCAACATCTACGAGCAGCCAGACAATAATGAGGATGCAGCTACCATTCCGGGTGGCTGGCTGGTAGAGGTGGACAACTATAAGGAGCAGAACCAAATTAGCTTTAGAGAGAATGATCGCTGGATCATCAACTTCACTTACCATTCACCGAAGGTGCTCTCGACGGCACAGAAGGATTGGCTGACTGCTGAGTTTAAGGGAATCAACGATGACATCTATGCTCCGAACAAAGCGACCAGTCGCTGGGAGGATCGTATCGATGTCGATGCGATGGCTCGCTTTTTCATCATTCAGGAGGTGATGGACAATCCCGATGGCTTCCACGGGAGCTTTTACCTACACAAAGACCAGGGCGAGGGGAGCAAGTGGGTGGCAGGCCCTATCTGGGATCTCACCTGTATGAATCGGGAGAAGACGGACTACACCTTTAGGATGAAAGTCTCTTACGTCTTTGCGCCTCACTGGATCGGAGAGTTACTCAAGGACGAAGACTTTAGCTCAGCCGTCTGCAAGGTGTGGAAAGAGGTACACCCTGTGCTCTCCGACGAGTGGATGCGCTACTTGGAGAGCTGCTTTGCACCTTATGAGGAGGCTTATGCGCGGGACAAGCAGCGCTGGTCTGGGGGGACTTTCAAGCCCCTGCATAGTGCCGCAGAGGAACTCACGACTGCCCTTCGGCGCAATGTGGACTGGTTTGATAATCACCTGCCAGCCACTCCTAATGGTATTGCGCTCGTAGTGCCGACCGCTGGTCGTCACGTCGTCTACACCATGTCGGGCGAGGTCGTGCGCATTGCTGATGACTACAGTGAAGCTCTGCGCGATCTACCGCGAGGAGTCTATATCGTAGACAACAGCAAGGTGATCGTCCCGTAAGAGTGCGCGGTGTATCGTCCGTAGTGTCAAAGCGAGATGAGTAGCCCGCTTTGCGGGATCTAGCTCCATCGTAATTTTACCATAAAGAAGTTTTGACTCTTCATGGTATTCATAGAGCTAATCATTACGATACCACGGGGTAATGATTAGCTCAAACATACGATAGCACACACTTTCCAGCAACTATCTCGCCCTTTTCCCACTACCATTGCACTTTGGGCATTCTTTTTCTACTTTTCCTTCTCCAGAGCACGTGATGCAATTCAGTCTTCCATAACCATTGCATTCATCGCATGTAATCTTCCCACTCCCATAGCAGTTGTCGCAGTTAGTATATCCTAAACTAGAGCACCAGTTACACTCCGACTTGCCAGTCCCATTACAGGAAAAACATCGCCAGCCGTCTGAATCGTACCCTGATCCAGAACATAAAAAGCACATCCCATCTCTACCAGTTCCATAACACCAAGTACATTCAACGCGTCCACTCCCGTAGCAATTGATACATACTAGGGACCCGGCTCCACCGCAGCGTCCACATCTAAAAATACCATATCCATTGCACTCCGCACACTGTACCTCTACTTTTCCGGTGCCGTCACACTCATCACACTGCAAGGCCTTTCGAAATGCTTTACAAGAGAATAGTGTTACAATAGCAATGGAGAGTAAGATATAGAGTCTAATTACAGTCTTGGTTACGCTAGAATTCATAATGCATTTGTTTGTCTTTCAAGTAGCTAGACCTGGTTTTATAGTCCCAACTTTTCATGCTACAACGTTGCTCATGCGCGCAGTGATTAGCTCTGAGTAGCATGAGTGCAAATATAGGAAAAAGAGACGAAAGAAAAGACGCATACTTAAACAGCTCAAGTTCGGAAATAAGGGTAGCTCGAGGGGACGAGAAGCCCGCTGTCGGGACGCGCGACTCGTGTCTAGCGGGAGGGCGTCCGTTCCCGTTAAAACCAAGACGCTGTAACCTTTGACACAACGGACGCCCTCCGACTCGACACTCCCGCGGTCCCTATAGCGGTTACATGTCAGGGCTGACGCCTTAATATATAACCAGCCGTCTAGGGACTGCGCATGATGATAACTAGGGATACACGCTTCGAGCATCACTACAGAGTGGCTACGGATCCTCTCTGATTACGCCTTCCTCCCGAAGAATAAAATTCCTACCTAGGAATTTGCCAAATAGGTACCTAGGAATTGCCCCAATTCCTACCTAGGAAATGAAAAATACTTCGGAGGAATCAAATGAAACTTCGGAGGAATCAAAAAAAAAGTCCGAAGAATTTTTGATTTCCTAGGTAGCAAATGGCCAAATTTCTAGGTAGGAATTTGGGCAATTCCTAGGTATGAATTGAAACGAGTTCACTTTTATCATGTGCCGACCGCTGATTGTTACGTCGTCTACACCATGTCGTGCGAGGTTGTGCGCATTGCTGAGGACTATAATGAAGCTGTGCGTGATCTACCCCAAGGCGTCTATATCGTGGACAATAGCAAGGTGATCGTCCCGTAAGAGCGCGCGCATCGTCAGTAGTGCCAAAATTGAAAAGCGACCGTTGTATCAAAGTGATACGTGTAACCCGTTGTAGGGACGCTCGGTCGAGCGTCCGTCCCCATTAAAACCACAACGCAGTAACCTTTGACACAACGGACGCTCGACCGAGCGTCCCTACAACCGTTACTCGTCAAGCCATACTTCTTAGTGGCGAGGATGTAGAATTGCCTTTGCTGGGTCTCTTTACACTTGGTCAAAATGACGATATGCTTCGACCAACTAATTTCTCCAACTAGTGGTTGCAGAATTTCATTTGCTGGCGAAGGGGAATAACAAAAGGAAGGCCCGCCTCATGAGGTCGTGTGACCTTTGAGGCGAGCCTTCCTTTTTGTTGCTTATATCTGTTAGGAGGCTATAGGGAGCGCTCCTGAGATAGTCTTTCCGATAGAGCTGCTATACGAGCTGCTCTGCGAGGCGCTTGTTACTTAGCGGGTGCAGTCTCAGTCTCGGAGGCCTTCTCTTCGTCGAGCTTCTTAGCACGGTAGCTAGCGTCAGATCCTGTCTGACGGCTCTGCGCCTCGATCTCGTCATGCTCCTTCTGCGACATTACGAGGAGCTTGTCATACTCGGGTAGACCTGTACCAGCAGGGATGAGGTGACCGCAGATGACGTTCTCCTTGATGCCCTCGAGCTTGTCAGCCTTGCCCGAGATAGCCGCATCGTTGAGTACCTTGGAGGTCTCCTGGAAGGAAGCCGCCGAGATGAAGCCTCGCGTCTGTAGCGCAGCCTTTGTGATACCCTGTAGGATCTGATTGGTCGTAGCAGGCATCGCATCACGAGCCACGGCGGGCTTGAGGTCACGACGCTTGAGGGAGCTATTCTCATCGCGAAGCTTACGGCTTGAGATGATCTGTCCAGGCTTCATAGTGGTGGAGTCACCAGCGTCGGTGATCACCTTCATACCCCAAAGCTTGTCGTTCTCCTCGGTAGCATCGTTCTTGTCCACAATCTGCTGAGGCATCAGGAGGGTATCTCCTGGGTCGATGACCTGTACCTTGCGCATCATCTGGCGGACGATCACCTCAAAGTGCTTATCATTGATCTTCACACCTTGTAGACGATAGACGTCCTGAACCTCGTTGACGATGTACTCCTGTACGGCCGTGGGGCCCTGGATGGCGAGGATGTCGGCTGGCGTGACAGCGCCCTCGGAGAGGGGCATACCTGCACGTACATAGTCGCCAGGCTGTACGAGGATCTGCTTCGTAAGTGGTACGAAGTACTTGCGGATCTCGCCCAGACGAGAGGTGATGGAGATCTCCTGATTACCACGCTTGACACCAGCGAAGTCGATGGTACCGTCGATCTCTGCTACGACAGCAGGGCTCGATGGATTGCGCGCCTCAAAGAGCTCCTGAACACGAGGCAGACCACCCGTAATATCACCTGCACCAGAGATGGCGCGAGGTGTCTTGGTGATGATGTCGCCCTGAGTGATCATATCGCCATCCTCCTTGACGAGGTGAGCGCCGACGGGAAGGTTGTACGAGCGAAGTACGTTGCCCTTGTCGTCCAATATCTGAGCCGTCGGAATAAGATTATTCTTGACACCCTGCTTGCGGATGATGACTATCTCCTTGTGTGAAGCACTCTCGTCGGTCTCGTACTCGAAGGTGACCTTCTCAACAAGGTTCTCGAAGACTAGACGACCAGAGAACTCGGAGATGAGAGCCGTATTGTGTGGGTCAAAGTTGAGCAGTGTATCGTCCTTGCTGACGGTAGCCCCGTTGGCAAAGAAGATGATGCTGGCATAGGGTACCAGCTCGTGCTGTAGTATGACGCCAGTCTTGGGATCTAGGATGCGTAGCTCAGCGGTACGGTTGACCACGATGTGTGCGGGGCGCATATTGCCATCTCGTCCAGCACGCTCTACGTCTACGTAGCGGATGTCTGAGTACTCGACGGTTCCAGAGAATCGGGCACGTACGGTGGCATCGGTCTCTTGGTTGCTCGCCGTACCACCAGCGTGGAAGGTACGTAGCGTAAGCTGCGTACCAGGCTCACCAATAGCTTGAGCAGCAATGACTCCGACCACCTCGCCGCGCTGTACGAGCTTGTTGGTGGCGAGGTTGCGGCCGTAGCACTTGGCGCAGACGCCGTTTTTCGTTTCGCAGGTGAGCACGGAGCGTACCTCGACGGTCTCGATGCCTGCTGCGGTAATGGCTGCCACGGCTGCCTCGTTGATCTCGTCACCAGCATGTACGATGTACTCGCCCGTCTCGGGGTGCTTGATATCATGTACGGATGTACGACCGAGGATGCGCTCTCCTAGGGTGGCGACGACGGTACTATTCTTCATCACGTCAGACATCTCGATGCCTCGCAGTGTGCCGCAGTCCTCCTCAGAGATGACGACATCGTGCGATACGTCTACGAGACGACGGGTCAGGTAACCCGCATCTGCCGTCTTAAGAGCGGTATCGGCTAGACCCTTACGAGCACCGTGTGAGGAGATAAAGTACTCCAGCACGGAGAGGCCCTCCTTAAAGTTGGAGAGGATAGGGTTCTCAATGACCTGACCACCACCGGAACCACTCTTCTGAGGCTTAGCCATCAGACCACGGATACCGGCGAGCTGACGAATCTGCTCCTTCGAACCACGAGCTCCTGAGTCCATCATCATGAAGATGTTGTTGAAGCCATCATCGTCCTGAGCTAGCTGTCTCATCAGTGAAGCGGTGATCTTGTTTGACACATTACTCCAGGTATCGATGATCTGGTTGTAGCGCTCTGTATTGGTGATAAAGCCCTCGTTGTACTGTGCGAAGATCTCCTCGACGCGCTCATTGCCCTCAGCGACGAGTTGCTCCTTGTCCTTAGGGATGACGACGTCTTGTAGACGGAAGGAGAGACCGCCCTTGAATGCCATGTGGTATCCGAGGTTCTTGATCTTGTCTAGGAACTGTGCGGTCTTGGCAAAGCCACACACCTTGATCACGTTGGAGATGATGGAGCGGAGTGCACCCTTGCCGAGGGTTTCGTTGATGTAGCCGACTTCGGTGGGTACGTTTTCATTGACCATGATACGACCCATCGAGGTCTCGATGATCTTTCTGACGAGCTGACCATCCTCGAGGACGTTGTCGATGAGGACATTGATCGGTGCGTGGATGTCTAGCTTGCCCTCGTTGTATGCGATGCGAGCCTCCTCGACACCATAGAAAGTGTGTCCGCTACCCTTGGATCCCTTGCGAATCTTAGTGATATAGTAGAGTCCCAAGACCATGTCCTGTGAGGGGACGGTGATAGGAGCACCATTGGCGGGGTTGAGGATATTGTGTGAGGCGAGCATGAGTAGCTGAGCCTCGAGGATAGCCTCGTTGCCTAGAGGAAGGTGCACAGCCATCTGGTCACCGTCGAAGTCGGCGTTGAAAGCGGTACAAGCCAAGGGGTGTAGCTGGATGGCCTTGCCCTCGATCATCTTGGGCTGGAAGGCTTGTATACCTAGACGGTGTAGTGTAGGAGCACGGTTGAGCAGTACGGGGTGTCCCTTCATGACGTTCTCTAGGATCTCCCAGATGACGTTGTCACGACGGTCTACGATACGCTTGGCGCTCTTGACGGTCTTGACGACACCACGCTCGATGAGCTTGCGGATGATAAAGGGCTTGTAGAGCTCGGCTGCCATATCCTTAGGTAGTCCGCACTCGTGCATCTGTAGCTCAGGGCCGACGACGATGACGGAACGTGCGGAGTAGTCTACACGCTTACCGAGTAGGTTCTGACGGAAGCGACCGGGCTTACCCTTGAGGCTGTCTGAGAGAGACTTGAGGGGACGGTTGTTTTCGCCCTTGAAAGCACTTGACTTGCGAGAGTTGTCGAGTAGTGAGTCGACGGCCTCCTGGAGCATGCGCTTCTCATTGCGAATGATCACCTCGGGGACGCTCTGCTCTAGAAGTCGCTTGAGGCGGTTGTTACGCAGGATGACACGACGATAGAGCTCGTTGAGATCGCTTGTAGCAAAGCGACCACCATCGAGCGGTACGAGTGGACGTAGATCGGGTGGAATGACTGGTACCACCTTGAGAATCATCCACTCGGGACGGTTGATATCCTTGGAAGCACGGAAGGACTCGACGACGTTGAGACGCTTGAGTGCGTCTAGACGACGCTGCTGTGAGGTCTCTGACTGTGCCCTGTCACGGAGCTCGTAGGAGAGGCTGTCTAGATCGAGGTTGGAGAGCATCTCGTAGAGAGCCTCTGCACCGATCTTTGCGACAAACTTGTCTGGGTCACTCTCGGGTAGGTCGTAGTTGTCTGGGTGGCTCTGATCGATCTCGTCTAGCTTGGCCTGATACTCCTCCTCGGTGAGGATCGTATTGACCTCTAGATCAGAGACACCGCTCTGCAGTACGATATACTTCTCGTAGTAGATGATCGCCTCGAGGTCTTTCGACTTGAGATTGAGCAGCGAGGCGAGCTTGTTGGGTAGACTACGGAAGTACCAAATATGTGCAACGGGTACGGCGAGCTTGATGTGTCCAGTCCGCTCACGACGTACTTTCTTCTCCGTAACCTCTACACCGCATCGGTCGCAGATGGTGCCACGGAAACGTATGCGCTTGAACTTACCACAGTTACACTCGTAATCTTTGACTGGGCCGAAGATTCTCTCGCAAAAGAGTCCGTCACGTACTGGCTTGTATGTTTTATAGTCAAGAGTATTCGGATTCGTAACCTCTCCATGTGAGGCCGCTAGGATCTCCTCTGGGGATGCTAGGGAGAGCCTAATGGATGAAAAGGTGGTCTTGCTCTTAGGGGCTGTCTTGTATGCCATAACTTAAGTCTGACTATATATAGTGTGTAAGGATAGGGGAGGGATTACTCAATATGTACGCTGAGGGCTAGACCCTTGAGCTCATTGAGTAGCACGTTGAGAGACTCGGGGAGACCAGGCGTGGGCATATTGTCGCCACGCACGATCGCCTCGTAAGCCTTAGAGCGACCTACGACGTCATCACTCTTGATGGTGAGAATCTCCTGAAGGACGTGTGCCGCACCGAAGGCCTCGAGTGCCCACACCTCCATCTCTCCGAAGCGCTGGCCTCCGAAGTTGGACTTACCACCGAGAGGTTGCTGTGTGATCAGTGAGTACGGACCGATAGAACGGGCGTGCATCTTGTCATCGACCATGTGACCGAGCTTGAGGAAGTAGGTGACACCTACGGTCGCCTCCTGATCAAAAGGCTCGCCAGTACCTCCATCGAAGAGCTTCATCTGACCACCACGTGGCAGACCAGCCTTGTCGGTCCACTCGTTGAGGTCATCGAGTGTAGCTCCATCGAAGATAGGAGTGGCAAACTTGACTCCGAGCTTACGTCCAGCCCATGCTAGGACGGCCTCAAAGATCTGCCCCAGGTTCATACGTGAAGGCACACCCAGCGGGTTAAGACAGATGTCTACTGGCGTACCGTCTGGCAGGTAAGGCATGTCCTCACGACGTACGATCTTGGAGACGATACCCTTATTACCATGTCGTCCAGCCATCTTATCACCGACCTGTATCTTGCGCTTCTTAGCGATCAGAATCTTTGCGGTCTGAATGATGCCTGAGGGCAACTCATCACCGAGGGTCTCATCGAGCTTGCGCCTATTGACCTCTGCAACGGTAACCTTGTCCTTCTTAATATAGTTAGCGATCGTCTGCTTGACAAGCTGATTGGTGTGCTCGTCCTTGGTCCAGTCGGACATCCTCAAGTCATTATAGTCTAGCTCGAGGAGCAGAGACTTGGTGATGCGTGTGCCTGCCTTGACCTTGACGACACCGATGTAGTCGACGAAGTCTGTCGCCGTGGTCTTATGCTTCTTGAGGATGACCTGAAGCTTGGAGACGAGCTCCTCCTTGAGTGCTGTCTGTAGCTTGGAGAGCTCCTCCTCGTAGCGCTGATTGATCTTGCGTGTGGCTGCTATACCGCCCTTACGATTGGCGCGTGAGTAAAGCTTCGTATCGATGACGACACCCTTGAGCGAGGGCGAAGCCTTGAGCGAAGCGTCCTTGACATCACCTGCCTTATCGCCAAAGATGGCTAGGAGTAGCTTCTCCTCAGGGGTGGGGTCGGACTCGCCCTTTGGCGTGATCTTACCTACTAGGATGTCGCCAGGAACAATGCGAGCACCGACACGGACGATACCGTTGGCGTCAAGATCTTTCGTAGCCTCCTCGCTTACGTTGGGAATGTCTGCGGTGAACTCCTCCATGCCTCGCTTTGTCTCACGAACGTCTAGTGAGTACTCGTCGACGTGTACAGAGGTGAAGAGATCCTCAGCGACGACACGCTCGTTGAGCACGATCGCATCCTCATAGTTGTACCCCTTCCAAGGCATGTAAGCAGCCAGGATGTTGCGTCCGAGAGCTAGCTCACCATCTTGTGTGGAGAAGCCCTCGGTGAGTATCTGACCCTTAGTGACGCGGTCGCCCTTGCGACATACGGGGCTCAGATCTATTGTTGTAGACTGGTTGGTCTTGCGATACTTGGGAAGCTTGTAAGTAACCTCTGAGGGCTCGAAGCTGACGAGCTCCTCCTCCTCAGTGCGATCGTAGTTGACCACAATCTTGGTAGCGTCTACATAGACGACGACGCCATCGCCCTCAGCCTCTACTTGGGTACGAGAGTCTGAGACTAGTCTGCGCTCGATGCCGGTGCCTACGATAGGAGCTTCGGGCGTTAGTAGAGGTACTGCCTGGCGCATCATGTTTGATCCCATGAGAGCACGGTTAGCATCGTCGTGCTCGAGGAATGGGATGAGTGACGCCGCAATCGAAGCAATCTGCGTCGGAGAGACGTCCATCAGATCGACTTCTGATGGCTCTACTACGGGGAAGTCTGCTCCATAACGTGCCTTGACACGAGAGCGGACGAAGTGTCCGTCTTTGTCTAGAGGAGCATTACCCTGAGCTACTGTCTTGTCCTCCTCTTCCTCAGCGGTATAGTAAGCTAGCTTGGAGCCTTTGAAGCTGACGGTGCCTTTCTCGACATTGCGATAAGGGGTCGTGATGAAGCCTAGCTCATTGATCTTAGCGTAGACGCAGAGAGAGGAGATAAGTCCGATGTTTGGTCCCTCAGGAGTCTCGATAGGACAGAGGCGACCATAATGGGTGTAGTGTACGTCTCGCACCTCAAAGCCTGCACGGTCTCGTGTCAGACCCCCTGGGCCTAGTGCCGACAGACGACGCTTGTGCGTAATCTCAGAGAGTGGATTCTGCTGATCCATAAACTGTGAGAGCGCGTTGGTCCCGAAGAAGCTGTTGACAACCGACGCAATAGTCTTGGAGTTGACTAGATCAACGGGCGTAAAGACCTCGCTGTCACGAACGTTCATGCGCTCCTTGACCGTGCGGGCCATACGGCTCAGACCTATACTAAACTGGTTGTAGAGCTGCTCTCCGACGGTCCGGACACGACGGTTCGAGAGGTGATCGATATCATCGACAGGTGCCTTACCATTGACGAGCTTGATCAGGTGGCGTATGATAGCAACGATGTCCTCTGCCGTGAGGATTCTGATGTCGGGATCAATGTCTAGTCCGAGCTTGCTATTGATCTTGTAGCGCCCTACATCGCCGAGGTCGTAGCGCTTCTCCGAGAAGAAGATGTTGTTGAAGATCTCCTTGGCACTCTGATCATCGGGTGGTGTAGAGTTGCGTAGGAGGTTGTAGATAAAGTTGTAAGCAGCCTGCTCAGAGTTGGCTGAGTCACGCTTGAGCGTGTTGAAGATAATCGAGTAGTCCATGACCTCTTGGTCTGAAGACTCCTCATCAGATGTGGATAGGTCACGACGTAGTAGGATGGTCTCGATACCATTCTCAAGGATGACCTGAGCGTTCTCCTCGTCTAGTATCGCATTTTGCTCTACGAGTGTGTTGTATCGAGCGAAGGTCTCAGTCTCTCCAGTCTCCTCCTCGCTCTCCTCATCGTAGTACTTTAAGATGACGGAGGCGGCTAGCTGTCGTCCATAGTTAGCCTGTA
The DNA here is from genome assembly GCF_000482365.1 of Porphyromonas uenonis DSM 23387 = JCM 13868. Classification (GTDB taxonomy): domain Bacteria; phylum Bacteroidota; class Bacteroidia; order Bacteroidales; family Porphyromonadaceae; genus Porphyromonas; species Porphyromonas uenonis. The sequence goes on from NZ_AXVC01000018.1 coordinate 25,642, forward strand.
GATTCTCTAGCGTGACAGGAACTTCCTCGGCGATACCAAAGAGATCGAGTATGTCCTTGTCCGTCTCATAGCCGATGGCACGTAGGAGCGTTGTGATGGGGAGCTTCTTCTTACGATCGATGTAAGCGTATAGCTCGTTGTTCGTATCAGTAGCGAACTCAATCCAAGACCCCTTGAATGGGATGATACGAGCCGAGTAAAGTCTCGTCCCGTTGTTGTGTAGGCTGGATCCAAAGAAGACGCCTGGAGAGCGGTGTAGCTGAGATACGACTACTCTCTCTGCGCCATTGATGACGAATGTCCCTGCGGGTGTCATATAGGGGATAGACCCTAGGAAGACATCCTGTACGGTGGACTCGAAGTCTTCGTGCTCGGGATCTTCGCAGGTTAGCTTGAGCTTAGCCCTTAGGGGGACACTGTAGGTGAGACCACGACGCAGGCACTCCTCTATAGAGTATTTGGGAGGATCGACGAAGTAGTCTTCAAACAGAAGCTTGAAGTTGTTACGAGTGTCTTCGATGGGGAAGTTCTCAGAGAAGACTTTAAATAATCCCTCGTTCTTTCTACTCTCGGCCGGAGTATCGAGTTGAAAGAAATCCTGAAAAGATTTGAGCTGCACCTCCAAGAAGTCAGGGTACTCCATTGGATGAGCGATAGATGCGAAGCTCTTTCTAGTATTAGTTGGTTTGGATGCCATCGTATGCTTCAGAGAGAAATGGTAAATGTAGGGAAGAGGAGCGGCTCTCATGAGAGAGGCGGATAGAGTAGGGGCTCACCCAAGGGGTAAGCTACTACTCAAAGGTAGAGCTAGTGAGTCTAGCTCTAGAGGCTTGTATCTGATCCTATCTGACAGTCCAAGACACCTCCTCAGCGTATAAGCAAAGTGTCACACAGTATGGCGACAGCTTCGTCTGTGAGTGGTGCCTCTAGAGAGCAAAAGATGCGAAAAGGCTAAGAACTCCCCCCATACGTATCGAGGGGGGAATCCTTAACCAATATGACCTGTGTCAGACAGGTGTCAAGCGGGTTTACTTTAGTTCAACCTCAGCACCAGCCTCCTCAAGAGCAGCCTTGAGAGCCTCAGCTGTAGCCTTGTCGACACCCTCCTTGATGTTAGTAGGTGCTGCATCAACAAGCTCCTTAGCCTCCTTGAGGCCAAGACCTGCGTGCTCCTTAACAGCCTTAACGACTGCAAGCTTAGCAGAGCCAAAGCTCTTGAGTACAACGTCAAAAGAGGTCTTCTCCTCTGCCTCTGCTGCAGCACCAGCTGCAGGACCTGCTACAGCAACTGCTGCAGCTGCAGGCTCGATACCATACTCCTCCTTGAGGAGCTCCTTGAGCTCGCTTACTTCCTTTACTGTGAGATTAACAAGAGTCTCTGCAATAGCCTTTATATCTGCCATGTCTGTATTGATGTTTGTTTGTTTCTAATTGAAGTGAATGCTTAGATATTTATTGCCTCTCGGCTAGGGTATCTAAGACCCCATGGATAGTGCCAGCTGCTGAGTCAAGCTGCCCGAGTACACCCTGGATTGGGCCTTCAAGCATAGCAACGATATCAGCAATGAGCTCCTCGCGACTCTTAATATTGACGAGAGCCTCGAGTTGGTCAGCTCCGATGTAAAAGCCCTCCTGTACGTACGCAGCCTTTAGGTCTGGACGTCCGAGTTCCTTATTGTCAGAGCGGAAAGCCTTGATCGCTTTAGCAGGAGCATTAGCAACCTCTGAGAACATGACGGCCGTATTGCCCTTGAGAGACTCATAGAGCTCTGCGAAGTCGACAGAGTCGATCTCGCTGAGGGCGCGACGCATCAGTGTGTTCTTGACTACGACCATCTTGACGCCACTCTTGTTGCAGAGACGGCGTAGCTCGCTCGTCTTCTCAGCATTGAGGGCCTCAATGTTGGTCAAGTAGAAGTTGGGGTAACTCTCTATATATGCGTGCAACTGCTCGATGACAGTTGACTTCGTTTCCTTTTTCATAGAATTGTGCTTCTTAGTTGGTGAGACGTTATTCTACTACGGATACGACTGACTTAGGATCGATCTTGATCCCTGCACTCATTGTTGTAGAGAGGTAGATGCTCTTGATATAAGTTCCCTTAGCAGAGGAGGGCTTCAGGCGTAGCACCGTATCGATGAACTCCTTAGCGTTTTCTCTGATTTGCTGAGGGTCAAAAGAGATCTTACCCACAGAGGTATGTATGATACCTGCCTTGTCCACCTTGAAGTCGATCTTACCAGCCTTAACCTCCTTGATAGCAGCACCGAGATCGTTTGTCACGGTTCCACTCTTGGGGTTAGGCATCAGACCGCGAGGTCCTAGTACACGACCCAAAGCTCCGATCTTGCCCATGACGCTAGGCATGGTGATGATCACATCAATGTCTGTCCATCCAGACTTGATCTTGTTGATGTACTCATCGAGGCCGACATAGTCAGCCCCAGCCTCTTGCGCCTCTGCCTCCTTGTCTGGAGTACAGAGTGCTAGGACACGTACCTCCTTACCGATACCGTGAGGCAGTGAGACGGTGCCACGCACCATCTGATTAGCCTTGCGAGGATCGACACCCAGACGAATGTCTATGTCCACTGAGGCATCAAACTTTGTGAAGGAGATCTCCTTCAGGAGCTTGGAAGCCTCATCTAGTGAATAGGACTTGCCTGCTTCGACCTTACTCGCAGCTATCTTCTGATTTTTTGTTAGTTTACTCATTTCAGTTGATTGCGATTAGAGATTCTCAGGTTTCGTACCCGTCACACTAATCCCCATACTACGAGCTGTACCAGCGACCATCTTCATGGCCGACTCGACAGTAAAGCAGTTGAGGTCAGACATCTTATCTTCTGCTATAGTCCGTACTTGATCCCAAGTGACTTTAGCGACTTTGATTCGGTTGGGTTCTGCCGAGCCACCCTTTGCCTTGCTAGCCTCTAGTAGCTGGATGGCTACGGGAGGAGTCTTGACGATGAAGTCAAAGGACTTGTCAGCATAGTAGGTTATCACGACTGGCAATACCTTACCAGCGCGATCCTGAGTCCTGGCATTAAATTGCTTACAAAACTCCATGATGTTGATACCCTTAGCACCAAGTGCTGGGCCCACAGGAGGCGAGGGGTTAGCGGCCCCTCCTTTGATTTGCAGCTTAAGCTGCCCTGCAACTTCTTTTGCCATTTTGTTATTCGATTATATTATAAACAGATACACACGGAGTCATCACTGCATCTAGGGTAGCATCCTTGTGGAAGCTGGTGGAGAGGGGAAAGGTCTTTAAGTTGGAAGCTAGACCATATCTCTACGCTGTCCGAGAGTTAGCGCTACACCTATGCGAGCAACTATGAGTTGGCATGCTCGATCCGTAACAATCTCCTATTCCTTCTCGACCTGTGTGTAATCAAGCTCCAGTGGAGTCTTTCTTCCGAAGATCTTCACCATCACCTTGAGCTTTCTCTTATCACTCTTGACCTCATCGATGGTTGCTGAGAAGTCTGAGAACGGACCATCTATGATCCGCACAGACTCACCGACGCTATACTCAATGTCAAAGCGTCCTGCGCCCTCTGCATCGCGGTCTGCCTGTCCCAAGAGATCCTGCACTTCTTGAGAGCGTAGAGGCTCGGGGGCTAGCTGACCATCGATCATACGAGAGGTCAAAAAACCTATTACATTAGGTATCGTGCATAGCGTGTGCTCTGTGTCTCCCACGAGAGCTGCCTCCACTAGCACATAGCCTGGCATGTAGGGGCGCTCTTTGACCACCTTCTTGCCATTGCGCTGCGAGACCACCTGCTCGGTGGGTACTAGGACACGTCGTACGTACGAACCTAAAGTGCCATTGGACTTTGCCGCTTCTATATACTCACAGACTTTCTTTTCCTGTCCACTGAGGACACGAAGGACGTAAAATCTCATGGGTTGTGAATCTTGACTCATGTCGTTGTTTTAGATTAGATTCGATTATAGAATACGGTTGATCCGTTTGATAGTACTTGATATAGCCCTTACAAGATGAGAGACAAACGATGTCGCAATAAGACAGCTTCAAAAGTTATGTCTAGAGCGCTTGACCCTAGACTCTGTCTATCTCTCGGGGCTTGTACAAATGTGTGGATGCTCTTTAGAGCTTGATGTCCAGTCTATGCTAGACCGTATACAAGCTGCATCAGCTGCTGGAAGACAAAGTCTACCCCTGCGACAAAGATGGCAATAATCACTGACGCGATCATGACGACCACGGTGCTATTGATCAGTTCGCTACGAGTGGGCCAGCTAACTTTGTGTACTAACTCATTGTAGCAGTTCTTGATGTATGAACCTGTACGCTTGAAAAATTTCATAAGAGCATCTTATAGTTTGCACGGGTTGAGAGGCTCGAACTCCCGACACCAGGTTTTGGAGACCTGTGCTCTACCAACTGAGCTAAACCCGTATGTTTGTATCGTCTCGTGCACCTGTCTAGCGACTGGATGTGCCAGAGATGATGACTGTCTAGGTTAAAAACTCCTCGGAACTCCCCCTCCCACTATGAGCGTTGCATCGATTAGGAGATGCTTCTATAGTTAGTGGGGGAGGGAGTTAGGAGAAGTCTAGTTGCTGTCTAGTCTCTGATGCACTCCGTGTGCGTCAGAGGCTAGATCAGCGGAGAGAATTAGTCCTCTAGTGAGGTGATCTGACCAGCACCGACCGTACGACCACCCTCGCGGATAGCGAAGCGTAGACCTACGCTACAAGCTACTGGAGAGATGAGCTTGACGTCGATGGTGACGTTATCACCAGGCATAACCATATCGATACCCTCTGGTAGTGTGATCTCACCAGTTACGTCTAGCGTACGGATGTAGAACTGAGGACGATACTTGTTGTGGAATGGTGTGTGACGACCACCCTCTTCCTTCTTCAGGATATAGACCTCAGCCTTGAAGTGATCGTGAGGCTTAACCTGTCCTGGGTGTGCTAGGACCATACCGCGCTTGATCTCGTCCTTGTCGATACCACGGAGTAGGAGACCTACGTTATCACCAGCCTCACCCTCATCAAGGATCTTGCGGAACATCTCCACGCCAGTTACGACGCTCTTCTTGCCCTCAGCACCTAGACCGATGATCTGGACCTCGTCGTTGACCTTAACGACGCCAGTCTCGATACGACCCGTAGCCACTGTACCACGACCTGTGATAGAGAACACGTCCTCTACAGGCATTAGGAAGGGCTTGTCGATGTCGCGCTCAGGTAGTGGGATCCACTCATCTACAGCCTGCATGAGCTCTAGGATCTTCTCGCACCACTTGGGCTCGCCATTGAGAGCACCAAGAGCAGAGCCACGGATGACAGGCGTATTGTCGCCGTCGAACTCATAGAAGCTTAGTAGCTCACGCATATCCATCTCTACGAGCTCAAGCATCTCCTCGTCATCAACAAGGTCGCACTTGTTCATAAAGACAACTAGACGAGGTACGTTGACCTGACGTGCTAGTAGGATGTGCTCACGAGTCTGAGGCATAGGACCGTCAGTTGCGGCAACTACGATGATAGCACCGTCCATCTGAGCAGCACCAGTAACCATGTTCTTGACATAGTCGGCGTGGCCCGGGCAGTCTACGTGTGCGTAGTGACGATTTGCGGTCTCGTACTCAACGTGTGAAGAGTTGATGGTGATACCACGCTCCTTCTCCTCAGGTGCGTTGTCGATAGAGTCGAATGAGCGAGCCTCTGTGAAGCCTGCGTCAGCCAATACCTTGGTAATAGCAGCTGTAAGAGTTGTCTTACCGTGGTCTACGTGACCGATGGTACCAATGTTGACGTGTGGTTTCGTCCTTTGAAAATGTTCTTTAGCCATAACCTTGTTCTTATGTTTGTCTTAGTCTTATTTCGTCGCAAGAGCAACCCCCCGCCACAGTCTCAGTGAACTGTGGGTTTGGCGCTGCTACATTATTATTTTAGAGCCGATGCCGGGATTTGAACCCGGGACCTCTTCCTTACCAAGGAAGTGCTCTACCACTGAGCTACATAGGCGTGTTGTTGTGTGGGCAGTGATGGATTCGAACCACCGTAGGCTTACGCCAGCTGAGTTACAGTCAGCCCCATTTGGCCACTCTGGTAACTGCCCTTTTGAGTCCTTTACTCGCACTGCCATCCTCTTTGAGAGCCCTCGGACGGGTAGATGGCATCACAAACTGGGTGCAAATATACGAACTATTTTGGAAACACCAAAACTTTCGGGCGGATTATCTTCTCCGAAGTGACTCCTCCGTGGGGGGATCGGTAACTGAAGAGAGGCGTAGATAGTGGATGGCGTGGCCCTCACCACGCACAGACTAGCCTCTAACCACCGAAAACTAGCCGTAGCCCACTATCTACTTACTCACCTCTCTACTTATTTATTTTCCTTGGCGCGATCTATCTGACGCTTGAGTGCATCGATAGCCTCATCGATAGCCTCCTCAAAAGTGGTAGCCCCCTTCTCTGCGTAGTGGTCGTACCCTGGGACAAAGAGGCGGATGGCGGCTATCTTACCACGCGTAGCATCAGACTTGTCTAGTCGTAGGGTTATCTCAGCCTTGCTAATGGTATCGTCAAAACGAGCAAGACGATCGATCTTCTTCTTTGCAAAATCTTTGAGTGCCTCGTTGGCATCAAACTGTAGAGACTGGATGTGTACGTTAATCATAGATGATACTTGACTTTGTGCTCTAGGGTGAGCGTGATACAATTGTTTGAGCTGCTCGAAGGAGGTGTGGGTGTATCTTGTGGTTGTCTCTAGATTGCTATGGCCTAAGAGCTCTTTGATGGAGGTGATAGGGGCTCCAGCATTGAGCATCTCAGTAGCAAAGGAGTGTCTCAGCGTGTGCGCTCCTCTGCGTGGCAGTCCAGGCACTACGCTGAGTGCTTTGTGTACCACTTGATAGACGTCAGCTCCTGAGAGCGGTCTGCACTTCAAAGTAACAAAAAAATATTGAGATACGCCAACCTTCCGGTCCCGCAAAGTGAGATAATCTTGCATTTTATCTCTAAGGTCTGTGCCGAAGGGCACTATTCGCTCCTTGCGCCCCTTGCCTACGACACGTAGCGACATGGCAGTGAGATCTACCTGCTGAGTCTCTAGGCTAGCCACCTCGGCACGACGCAGGCCTGTCTGGTAGATGGTCTCTATGATGAGCCGGTCGCGCACGGAGAGGAAGTTGTCTGGTTCTGCGGGGATCGTTGCAAGAGCCTCTTCGATCTGGGCCTGCGTGAGGAAGGAAGGGAGCGTGTGCTCTCGCTTAGGTCCCTTCAGGTAGCGTGTGGGGTTGCTGGTGACGAGTCCTCGTAGCTGGAGATACTTATAGTATGAGCGCACAGCACTTAGATTCTTATTGACCGTCGTGCTGGTTAGTTCGTCGTCCATCTGCTGCATGATCCAGTTACGTACGAGGTCTCGGTCCGCATCACTGGGTGTCCACTCATCGGTAGCCAGCTCTAGGGCACTCTCCATATAGGACTCGATGGCAGGGCGGTAGGTGGTGAGCGTGAGCGGAGAGGCGTTGCGCTCTAGTCGCAGGTACTCCATAAAGGCGTCTAGCGTCTGTTCCAGTTCTTCGGTCAGCATGATATGCTCAATATGTATAATGTGTCAAGCATTCTGCCCGAGCGTCTTGAGAGCTCTAGGCAAGCATACATTATTAAGTGGTCTTACAGAAAGGGTTGTGGACGACCACCGCCATCACGTAGGAATTGGATCTCGACACCTGGCGCCGTGCCGCTGACCCCCCTGATGCGCTCTGTGAAGGGGTCGTACTCGATCCTAATGTTGCCGATCTCGGTGATGAGGTTGGAGAGGAGGTCGTATCTGATGCTGTAGTCTCCGATCCTTCTGACACGCTCCGAAAGGAGCTCGTAGTCTATCTTGCAGGTACCGACTTGCTCGAGTCGCTCCGAGAGGAGCTGATATCTAAACTGGTAGGGGCCGAATTGGCGCACACGGTCGGAGAGCGGTTCGTACTCTACTCGCCATCCGTAGGGGATCTGGTAGATGCCTTCACGGTAGGAGTAGACGAGCTGTCCTCTCGTGTCGTAGATGAAAAGGTCCTCTAGCTGACCCTCCCTGAGTACAAAGAGTAGCTGCCTGTTGAGTAGTATACCGACACGCTTGCCCGAAGCCCCCGCACCGATAGTTGCTGAGGCTCCTGGGTGGGGGTTGGGGGCGGGGCGACTGCTGAGATACTCCCAGGTGCCATTGGGATAGAGTATGACTTCGTCCCCATCGCTGGTGATGGCGCGCACCTGCGCCGTCGCATAGACTGTCCCTAGGAGTAGCAGGAGCGGGAGCAGGATGGCTTTTATAGTAAAGTGTTGCATAGTCGTAGCGCTCTAGATGTCATACGCAAAGGTAGCAAAATAGAATCAACGGGCATGGCGAACGTACTGTAACCACAGGGCTGACGCATTATATATAGTTATTGCTGTCCAGTGAAAGCTTTTTGAGAGGGCATCAAGTAGATCGTTCTGCAGAAATGAGCTAACTATCAGTACCACTTGGGTGAAACTAAAGTTCCATACGGTATGAAACAAAAGTTTCCTAGGTATGAAACTGGAGTTTCCTAGGTATGAGACTAAAGTTTCCTAGGTATGAAACTGGAGTTTCCTAGGTATGAGACTAAAGTTTCCTAGGTATGAAACTAAAGTTCCCTACGAAGAAAGCTGTAGATTGGTCGAAGTCGAGTAGTCGGACAGCAATAATATATAATGAACTCATCCAAGTCTCGCTTGTCGCTAATGTGTAGCTTCTAACGGAGCAATTATAATGCGTCAGCCCTGACTGTAACCAGCCGTCTATAAACTGCACATGACGATAATTAGGAATACACGGTTCGAATCCCTACAGAGTGTCTACGGATTCTCTCTCTGATTACACCTTCCCTCCGAAGAATGAAATTCCTACCTAGGAATTTGTCCAATAGCTACCTAGGAATTCCCCCAATTCCTACCTAGGAAATAAAAAATTCTTCGGAGGAATCAAATGAAACTTCGGAGGAATCAAAAAATAAGTCCGAAGAATTTGCCCATTTCTAGGTACTTATTGGGCAAATTTCTAGGTAGGAATTTTGCTATTTCCTAGGTAGGAAATGAAACGCACTCATTTTATCATGTGTTAGCTCTCTATTTAGTACGATAGTGTTTGTATATTGAAATAGTTTAGTATATTTGCGTCGTTATTCATATCAAACCAGTGTACAATCATATGAACATCTCTACGCAACCATCAAGTTTGCAGCCTAAGCTTGCCTGGAGGCAGTCTCTGCTCTCCTTCCTTCTTGTCTTATGCTTGATGCCTCTAGGACACGCATTTATGATCCTTATGGAGCTCCTGATAGCGCCTGCCGTACTGCCTTATGGTGCTTTCGGGCTGGGGCTACTAGGACTAGTGATCGCCGTGTGTGGCGTCTTTGCTAAGAAAGATACTCCTCAGACGCTCTGCGGACTCATCGGAGGACTACTCCTATGGACTGGCTGGGTCGAGTTTCTCTTCATGTACTACGCTCAGCGCTTTGGCGCACACCCAGAGATACTTAATGGGGTCATAACCACTACGACGACTTATGTGCAGGGGATTGCGGCAAACCCCGTCTTGTCTATCGACGGTGTACCTGTACAGCACATGCATGATATCAAGGATATCGTTGTGACCAGGCCTGAGTATCTACTGATGCCGGCATCGTTTGGCTTCTGGGTGTCGATCATGCTACTCTATATATTTAATGTACGTACGGGGTGCAACTTTATGCTCTGGTGCCAGCGGGTGCTCCTCGGCAAGAAGCGTGATCTCGTGGTGCGCTCGGGTATGACACGCCACCCAGCTATGGTGACCTTTATGGAGACGATGATGCTCCTGTGGACTTGCTACTTGCTGCTGATGTTTTGCTATGATCCGCGCTTCCTCGGGCAGAGCCATCCGGTGACTATCGCCGTGGGGGTGGGGTGCTTCATCGGCTTCTTCTTCATCTTTCGCAAGCAGCTCGCTCGTAAGCAGTGGGGCGCTAACATACGTATGGCGATCCCTGCGGTCATCGTCCTCTGGACGCCTGTCGAGATACTGGGGCGCAACAAGCTCTTCAACGAGATTTGGATCGCTCCGCTGGACCATGTGGGCGAGATGATCGCTATCCTCGTCACCTTCTTCTTGATCGGTGGCTACCTCGCCTGGCATCGCAAGCGACAAGCCAAGAAGGTGGCTTAGCTGTAGCAACTCATTTTCGTTAGAATGACTTGTATACGTTTCAGAAAAGCTGCGACTCGTCTGCAAATGCTCTGCGCGCTTTGCAAAAACGCGCGATTTCGTGGAGAAATATAGGCTAGCGGTGCTGTAGTCGCTCGTTGGTAAGAATTATTTCACTACATTTGCCACTGCAATAGTACCCTGCGAGAGATATTGTAGGCTCTGCGCGGTACGACTTAACGAGCAATAGTGTATGAAACTGCAGCAATCTCCTCAGCGATATGATTACATCATCATAGGTGGTGGCCTAGCGGGGCTCTACTGTGCTTACTTTCTAGCGCAGCATGGATCGGTAGCCCTCATCGCTCGACGCACCATCGAGGAGAGCAACTCCTACTACGCACAGGGGGGAATGGCCGCTGTCACCGACCAGGAGGACTCGCCGACGGATCACTACGAAGACACGATCGTAGCGGGGCGTGGGCTCTGTATCCCCGAGGCGGTCAAGGTGCTGACGGATGAAGCTCCCGATCGGATCAATGAGTTGATCCAGATGGGTATGACCTTCGACAGCGAGGATGGTCATCTAGCCCTCGGTCTAGAGGGAGGGCATCACCATCGTCGTATCCTCCACGCTGGTGGAGATGCTACGGGACGACTGGTGACCACCTTTATGATCGAGCAGGTTCGGAAGGCACAGCACATTACGATCTTCGACCACCATAGTGCCGTGCAGGTACTACGCTCGGCTGACGGGTCACACTGTCAGGGGATAGTGACCTATGATGAGCGCGCACATCACTACGACACGATCCTCGCATCGGCTGTCGTACTAGCCACAGGCGGTGCGGCTGCGCTTTACTACCCAACGACCAATCCGCCTACAGCGCTAGGCGATGGGCTTTGGTTGGCCAGCGAAGTGGGTGCCGAGCTGATGGACTTGGAGTTTATCCAGTTTCACCCCACAGCTCTCTATCTGCCGGGGTACGCCTCTTTTCTCATTAGTGAGGCGGTACGTGGCGAGGGTGCATACCTTGTGGACAAGCACGGAGATCGCTTTATGCCTGCACTACATCCCCTTGCGGAGCTAGCGCCGAGAGATGTGGTGGCGCGCAGCATTTTCCTCAAGATGCAGGAGGAGGGTAGTGACCACGTACGGTTGAGGCTGAGACACATTGACCCGAAGCGACTATTACAGCGCTTCCCCACCATCACGGAGCACTGTCGCCAGCTGGGACTAGACATAACGGACGAGATACCGGTGGCTCCCGCTGCGCACTACACGGTGGGGGGCATTGGGGTGGACCTCAACGGCTGCACTCGCCTGCCTGGGCTATATGCTGTCGGAGAGGTCTCCTCGACGGGAGTCATGGGCGCCAATCGCTTGGCTTCCAATTCGCTCATTGAGTGCATCGTCTTCGGCAAGCGGATCGCTAACTATGCGATCGCACACCAGACCACGCCTACGGATACGGCATCACTAGCAGTTCCGACGAATCTACCAGACTTGTCGTGGAGCCTGGACAAAGAGCAACTCTATGCGCTAGAGCAGCAGGCAAAGATCAATCGACAGATAGGCGACATCTTGATGAGCAAGGTGGGGATCATCCGCTCTAAGGCGGGCCTGACCGAGGCGCTACAAGCGCTACAGCATCTCTCCGACATGCTGGCAGAGGATGCGCAGCACAGTATCCACGCCTATACGACCCGCAGACGTGTAGAGGTGGCGCACATGATGGCACATGCAGCACTACTGCGTGAGGAGAGTCGTGGAGGTCACTACCGAAGCGACTACACAGAGACATTGCCTGAGAGCGAAGCTTATCGAACGAGGCTCCTCAATGGGCAGATAACACATCAACCAATCAATTAGCACACAAGAGGTATGACTGATATATACAACAGCGAGGAGTTTGCCACCCTTATAGAGCTAGCTTATCGTGAAGATGCTCCCACGGGAGATCTATCGACACGTTACCTACTGAGCGAGAGCGACCGAGCCATCGCCACACTGATAGCCAAGGACGACGGTATCATCTCTGGTCTGGATGTCGCTTATATGGTCCTCTGTCGGTGCACTCCGGAGGAGGAGATGACCTTTACATCAGAGTATGAGGATGGCGACGAGGTGCGCAAGGGCGATATATTGGCCACCATCGAGGCACCTTATGCGGACCTGCTACGGGCTGAGCGTATCATGCTCAACTTCCTCCAGCGTATGAGTGGCATCGCTACCTATACGTACCAATGTGTGCAATGCGTGGCAGGGACCAAGACGCGTATCCTAGACACGCGCAAGACTGTACCTGGACATCGACTCACGGACAAGATGGCAGTACGTCACGGTGGTGGTACGAATCACCGCGCTTCGCTCTCTGACATGGTGATGCTCAAGGACAATCACATCGCCATGGCGGGTGGCATCTTGCCTGCCGTGGAGGAGGTGCGTCCTCATCTACCTATCTCTATACGTATTGAGGTGGAGACCACTACGCTGGAGGAGGTGCAGGAGGCTATAGACGCTGGTGCTGACATCATCATGCTGGACAATATGGACCTGAAGACGATGCGCCGTGCCGTCGAGCTCATCGATGGTCAAGCCGAAGTGGAGGCTTCGGGCAATATGACGGCCGAGCGCCTAGCTGCCGTTGCTGCTATCGGCGTGGACTACATTAGTATAGGAGCACTGACTCACTCGGTACGCGCCTTCGACATTAGTATGAAGATCAAGCCGATCCAGTAGAGAGGCTTTAGCTCTTACACACACTACCAACTACACACTAACTGACTACTTACACATGACACAACAACAGATAGAGGCTCTCTACGCAGAGATCCGTACGCTCAAGGAGCAGAAGAATGCGGTCATCCTGGCGCACTACTACGCTCGTCCTGAGATACAGCGCATCGCAGACCACCTAGGTGACTCCCTGGCGCTTTCTCAGATCGCTGGCGAGACAGAGGCTGACATGATTGTCTTCTGCGGGGTAAGCTTTATGGGTGAGACGGCAAAGATCATTTCGCCCAATAAGAAGGTGCTCTGCCCTGTACCACACGCTGGCTGTACCCTCGCTGAGGGGGCTACCGCTGAGGGGATCAACACTTGGCGCGTCAAGCACCCCGACGGCATTGTCGTCAGCTATGTTAATACGACAGCGGCTGTCAAGGCGGTCACCGACTACTGTGTGACTAGTGCCAATGCGCTGAAGATCGTACGCGCCCTCCCCACGGGGCAACCTATCCTCTTTGGTCCTGACAAGAACCTTGGACAGTACATCATGAATGTGACGGGACGGGAGATGGATCTATGGCAGGGCGCTTGCTACGTGCACGCAGACATCACCTCCGAGCTGGTTCATACGATGCTGGATCGCTATCCCGAGGCGGAGATCTTGATACACCCTGAGTCGGTAGCGGCTAGCGACCAGTCGATCGTCGACAATCCTCGCTGTATCATCGGCTCTACCACTACGATCATCAATCGTCCTGGTGTCTCTGACTTGAAGCAGTACATCATCGCCACGGAGCCTGAGGTCCTGGCTGAGATGACGAGACGCTATCCTGACAAGGAGCTGATACCGATCCTCCCCGATCAGACTTGCGAATATATGAAGATGATCACCCTCGAGGGACTCCGCGACGCACTCCTCTACGAGCAGTACGAGGTGCATGTCGACGAAGAGCTTCGTCAGAAGGCGTGGCGCTCCATCGAGCGGATGCTCCAGTTCTAAAAGACTGTACTGGAGTCCAGCTATCTCAAAAACAAGAGAAACGGATTAGTCGTCTTCCCTAGCGAAGGCGGTTAATCCGTTTCTTATTTACCCTCAAAGGGTCTTCCGAGCGAAATAACTAAACTTCAGCTAGATAGCCAGCGCGATCGGAATATTTGAGGCATTTCGGTCGGAACTTTTGTGGTGTTTCGATCGGAACATTTGCGGTGCGTGAGTCTGAAGTCTCTACGCTCACACGGAGCGCACGACTAACGAAAGTTCCTCAAGTTATAACTGAGGAGATAGGCGATAAGATTCAATTAATCCTTCAGACAAGCAAGAGGGATGACCTTAACGCCATCTGGTCTGGTATAGGCCATTTGCCCACCTGTCAAGATAATCAAGAGATCTGGCTCCCTCAGGGGCACTTGTACCTCTTGTTTGTTGTTTCCCTTGATGAGTCTATTTAATTCGAGAAGGTGCTCGGCGCCCTCGTCTATCTCTCTGCTTCCGAGTTTGCACTCTATAAGGGCATATCTACCATCTTCGAGATGAAGTACAATGTCCGCTTCGAGTCCATAGCGATCCCGATAGTATGAGACATGACTATTTAGATCCATCGTATATGCCCGTAAGTCGCGGATGCACATCTGCTCAAAGATGAAGCCGAATGTTTTCAACTGGACAGACATCGCCTCTGGAGAGATTCCTAGTGATGCTACCGCAATGGACGGATCACAGAAACTTCTTTTGGGACTACTCCTGATGGCGGTTTTACTTCGTATTGCAGGACTCCAAGCATCAATATTCTGAATGATAAACAAGCGCTCGAAAGCTCTTTCGTAATCAGTAAAAGTGTCCATTGACCAGATAGCTTCTCCCGAGGATGAAACGTCTGATAGCAAGGTCTTCTTTTGTGCTAGTGTAGAGATATTTCGCGCATAGGATCTCAATAAGGACTCAGCGACCTTGCTGTCCCGCTGCTTCCCATCTATGCGAGAAACATCCTCGTCACACAAAGAGCGAACATAGTTTTTGGCAATCATCAGCTGCGCTTTTTTAGATCGAGCAAATAAAGATGCTGGCCACCCACCACGAGATGCAGCGAATATCAATTCCTCTATGGTTAGACTCGACCTCTTGCCATCGATATCATAGTCAGCCTCATCAAAGAGCCTTTGCAAAGAGACCTCACCAGTGGACTCTCTCGACTCCCACAGACTCATAGGTAGCATCCGCAGCTTGGCTATTCTGCCAGTACCAGAGTGCAGTATCTCGGACTTATCTACAGTATTAGAACCTGTCAAGATAAACTGACCTGGGAGCCCCCTCTCATCAACTTGAGTACGTATAGCGTCCCATAGGATAGGCGCATCTTGCCACTCATCTATCAAGACTGGAGGCTCTCCTCTAAGCAAGAGAGAGGGCTTAGAACGAGCTGTAGCGAGATACTCGGCTCTCATATCTGTGTCTTGCATCTTAATGATGCTTTTAGCAACTTGAGTGGCAGTTGTTGTCTTACCACACCACTTAGGTCCTTCAATCAGAACTGCTCCAAAAGCTTCAAGAAGCTCACGAAGCATACGATCAGATGTTCTTTTGTAATACGCTACCATGTCCAAATAACCTTATATGGCAAAGTTACTAAACATCAATCGAATAGACAACACAATCGGAATATTTGTGGCATTTCGATCGGAATATTTGTGGTGTTTCGGTCGGAACATTTGTGGTGCGTTGAGTCCGAAGTCGCCACGCTCATACGGAGCGCAAGACTAACGAAATCTAAAGCGTAAAGCGCTTACTGGAAGTGGCTGGGAAATCCTTTTTGACTTATTGCTGGCCGATAAAAGTCTGAAAGGGGAGCCGTGTATAGCTGGAGATACAGTACTAATACACGAATAGGCTGTCTGGAAGCACAGGTAGTCCTATGTCTTGTCTGAGACTGTCAGACAATGCCTGATCTTTCTTTTGAGGATAGGGCTGTTGTAACCACTTTCGAAACCCCGAAAAGTACAACGTGCGTTTCTCCTTCATCACATAATACTTATCAAGCAAGGTGGCTGCAAATTCGGCAGATAGTCTACCTGCTTCCACCTCTCGCTTCAACAGATCGTAAGTATGAGGCTCTATCAACCTTTGAGGATTATGTAGTAAAACGGCAGGCAGGGCTTCTAACAGGTATCCGAAAGAGTCGTTGTACTTTCCTAAATCGTTGATATACCCATAATGCTCGATGAGCCAAATTGCCTTTGAAAAGCAGAGGCTATCAGTATGGAGATTGAAAGCCCGACTGTTTGTACGGTAAAGGCTGGAGTTGTCTCTAATCCCTTGATCTAAAGCTCTAATTTCAGCTAGTGTTATCGCAATACTATCCAATCGTGTGACCTCTGAGGTAAGCTTGCTCTGATGATTTGAATTGGTCGAAACAGGAGCACACGCTGTCAAGAGACAAGCGATAATTGTAAATGCAAACTTAATACGCCTCATATACAGTCTGAGAGAACACACTTTCGTTAGTTGAACTATCCTATTTGCTTGCGAATCATGGGATGCTTGCGATGATGCCACTCGCTAGGATCTGTTCGTTATGGCAGGTCAGAAGCGCATCGCACGCTCCAGACGTCGCTTGTCCTCGCGGTCTCGTATGGAGGCGCGCTTGTCGTACTGCTTCTTACCTCGGGCGAGTGCAACGACCAGCTTAGCGAGTCCGCGCTCATTGATGAAGAGACGCACGGGGATGATCGTCTGCCCGGGGTTCTTCATCTCCTCCTCGAGCTTGCGTAGCTCCTTGCGGTTGAGTAGCAGCTTACGCTCCCGTCGCTCCACATGGTTATTGTAGGAAGCGTAGCTGTACTCCGCTATATACATATTCTTGATCCACAGCTCCCCACGCGAGAAGTAGCAGTAGCTATCCACGAGAGCCGCTTTGCCCGCACGTATAGACTTGATCTCGCTGCCGACGAGTACGATACCTGCGGTGTACTGGTCGAGGAGCTCATAGTCATAGGTAGCGCGCTTGTTGCGTATGTTGATCGCTCGGGCGGATTGCTTGCCTTTCTTAGCCATAGGAGGTGTGGTTTAAGGGCGACTGTTTAGTCTATTTTGTCAAAGCCTGTGTAGGGTCTCAGAGCCTTGGGGATGATAATGCCCTCGGGGGTCTGATTGTTTTCCAGAAGCGCAGCGACAATGCGTGGCAGAGCGAGGGCGCTACCGTTGAGCGTGTGGCAAAGGGTGATCCCCTCCTCAGGGTCACGGTAGCGACACATCAGACGGTTGGCCTGATAGCTCTCAAAGTTGGACACAGAGCTCACCTCGAGCCAACGCTCCTGCGCAGCTGAGAAGACTTCAAAGTCATAAGTCATCGCACTCGTAAAGCTCAGGTCGCCACCACAGAGGCGGAGGATACGATAGGGGAGCTCAAGCTCCTCGACGAGGCTCTTGACATGTGCGATCATCTTGTCAAGCTGCTGCCACGAGTGGTCGGGGCGGTCGATGGAGACGATCTCTACCTTGTCAAACTGATGCAAGCGGTTGAGCCCTCGTACGTCCTTGCCGTAGGAACCCGCCTCACGACGGAAGCAAGGTGTGTAGGCGGTGCAGCAGATAGGGAGCTGGTCTGCCTCGAGGATGACATCACGGAAGATGTTCGTCACGGGTACCTCGGCCGTAGGTATGAGGTAGAGGTTGTCCAGCTGTGCGTGGTACATCTGCCCCTCCTTGTCGGGGAGCTGACCAGTGCCGATGCCAGAAGCCTCATTGACCATGATAGGTGGCTCCACCTCCTTAAAGCCTGCTGCGGTGGCTCTGTCAAGGAAGAAGTTGATCAAGGCACGCTGTAGTCTAGCTCCCTTGCCCTTGTAGACAGGGAAGCCTGCACCCGTGATCTTGACTCCCAGCTCGAAGTCTATGAGATCGTACTGCTTAGCCAGCTCCCAGTGTGGTAGCTTGGCCGTATTCTCTAGGTTTGGCATCTCACCACCCGTAGCTACGCATAGGTTGTCCTCAGCAGAGGTGCCGTGTGGTACATCGGGGTGGGGCAGATTAGGCACGGATAGTAGGAGCTGTCGCATGGTCTCCTCAGCCTGTCGCATGGTCTCCTCAGCCTGCTTAGAGATCTCCTTGAGCGTTTGTACCTCAGCTTTGAGCTGCTCAGCCTCTTCGCGGGCACCCGCTTTCATCTTCTCACCTATAGAGCGCGAGAGGGTCTTCTGCTGAGCTAGACTGTCGTCCTTCTTGTGCTGTGCGTCGCGTCTCAGCTTGTCCTGAGCGATGATAGCTGCTATGGGCTCTTCTGCGGGAAAGTGCTTGACTGCGAGCCTATCGATGACTCCCTGAGGGTCATCCAATATTTGTTTGATGGTAAGCATTACCTATTCTTTAGTGATTACGTGTGAGGTGCTTGTCACGCCTAGCGACAAGCTATACTACAAAGGTACAGTTTCTTCTGCATTTATAGGCACAACCAAGGGAAGAACCCACATAAGAGTGAGTTCTCCCCTCATCAATATCTGACGAGCTACCTAGCTGGCGATGCCTTTTCAGGCTTTACTCAGCGGGCTGCGTAGCCTCGGGCTGTGCCTCAGGAGCTGGAGCAGGAGCAGGAGTCTCAGCTGCGGGAGCTGAAGCGCCAGCACCAGGTAGTGGTAGCGTAGCTTCAGGCTGCTGAGGTAGCAGAGGAGCGCTCTGCTGAGACTTCTCAATGAAGCTCTCGCCCTGGTTGTCCTGTACGTGAGGCTTGATGAAGAAAGAGCTGGCGATGCTGAGCACAACCATAGCTCCTGCAAGCGTCCAGGTTGCTTTCTCGAGGAAGTCGGTCGTCTTGCGTACCCCCATGTACTTATTGCTCTCGCCGAAGCCTGCTGCCAGACCACCGCCCTTAGAGTTCTGGACGATAACGATGAGAATCAGCAGGATAGCTGCGATGAGGATCAGGATGGTTAGAAAGATTTGCATGTCTACTATTCTATGAATGCGTATTTATGAGTGAGAAGCATTATCGATTAGCTTCTCTAGAAAGTCCAATTGAACTGCAAAGTAACTAATTTTTTCTGGAAACTTCAAGCTTAGCCCCTCAATAATTTGTTTTGCTCGCTCGTAATGCCCCTGTTTGATGTAGATAGAGGCTAGTGTTTCGGTGAAAAGCATGTCGCTCGGTTCTGATTCATCCGAGGACGTCTCTGTAGGCTGTGGCGTGAAGGCAGGCGTAGGCTCGCTCTCGGCGGAGCCTGTGGGGAGTAGCCCCGAGAGTGTCATGTCTGAGGGCTCCGACTCATACTCCGCAGAGGAAAAGTAGTCTGGGGTGCGCTCCTCCGTAGGAAGAGCCTCCGCAGAGTCATACTCCAGATCGTTCGAGAGAGGCCCCTCACGCTCAGCCACTTTGCGCAGATATTGGTCTACGAGTGCAAAGGAGTCAGATGGGTCGTGCGCTAGCACAGGTGTCAAGTCCTCCAGAGGCATGTGTAGTCGAGCCAATAGGTAGAGCTTCTCCCGACTAGGTAGGTGAGGCGCCCAGCGTTGTAGCTCTGCCTCGTAGCGCAGGTCGCCGAGGATCGAGAGATTGAGCAGGTAAAGCATGACGATGCTCTGCGCATAGGGATAGGTCTCCACCAGCTCAGCTAGTGGCGAGAGCGTGTGGCGACTGAGCTCCTCAGGGTGTGCCGTCAGCCTATTCAGCTCGTCTATCGTCATCGTCTCCATTACCAGTCCTCTACCGTGGCGTTAAAGATTTGCTTGACAAGGTCGTCGATCAGCTCCCCAGCTAGCCCCTCCTGGATGTCTGAGAAGAGGTTGTTGCTGTCAAACTCTTGCGAAGAGGTAAAGGTGCGACCCGAGAAACTCTTTTTCTCATCCACCATGTTGGTGTAAGAGACGCGGACCGTAATCGTGAAGCGTGTCATCGCCGAGAGCGCATCTTCCTGCATAGCCATAGGTGTGAGCTCGTACCCTACGATGGCGCCCTCGAGTATTAGATCTCCATTAGTCTCGACAGGCTCTAGACGCGTGTTGCGTCGGAACTGCTCTCTCAGTCGCTCCGAAAACATCTGCGACAACGGAGGATAGACCAGCGGAGCCTGATTGGGAAAGTCCTCGATCGTCACCGTTTTGATACGGGTGTAGTCGATGGTGGCTCCATTGAACTTATAGCTGATCGAGCAGCTCGTCTCCATCAGTAGGAGCATCACGACACCTATTATATATAGTAGCTTACTCCTCGCCATAGCTTCGTAGCTTACGATACAGCGTTCGTGGAGATATCTGCAGCTCCTCAGCCGCTTCAGTCTTATTGCCCCCGTGGCGCTCCAGAGCACGCATGATGAGTATGCGCTCCGCCTCCTCGATGGTCATCGGTCTGTCCGGTAGGGAAGGCTCCTCCATAGGTGTCGCTACGACCTCCTTGTAAGGCTCTGTGTCAGGCTCGGTCACCTCCTCAGCCTCGGTGTGTAGCGGCTCCGTGTCGGTAGGTACTAGCGTCGTGTGAATCGGCTCATAGTGAGGCTCCTGACGCATCGTGGCGATGGTCTGCTTGAGCGAGGTGATGTCTCGCTTCATATCAAAAAGCACCTGATAGAGTATCTCCCGCTCATTGGCAAAGCTACGCTCCTCCGACTGGCGTCCCACAGGGACCAGCGAAGTGCTCAGCTCTTGTGTCTTGTCAGGCAGATAGCCACGAAGGTCCTCAGCCGTCAGATGACGATCATACTCTAAGATGCTGATGCGGTCTGTCAGATTGCGTAGCTCACGTATGTTACCCGGCCAAGGGTAGCGTCGCAAGAGCTCCTCAGCGTCGGGCGTAATTTCCAGCATAGGAATCTGGTTCTTCTCGGCACTGAGCGAAGCAAAGAGCTTGAAGAGCAGGACTATATCCTCCTGTCGCTTGCGTAGCGGTGGCACTACGATGGGGACCGTGCTGAGACGATAGTAAAGGTCTTCGCGAAAACGTCCACGAGCGATCGCTTCTTGTATATTGACATTGGTCGCAGCGACCACCCGCACGTCAGTCTTGAGCGGCTTGCTAGCACCTACTGGGATAAACTCTCCCGACTCTAGCACACGGAGCAGACGAGCCTGCGTGGCAAGCGGTAGCTCTCCCACCTCGTCCAAGAAGATAGTACCACCGTCCGCCTCCTCAAAGTAACCCTTGCGATCGGAGATAGCGCCTGTGAAGGATCCCTTGCGGTGACCGAAGAGCTCAGAGTCTATCGTGCCCTCGGGGATGGCGCCACAGTTGACCGCCACATAGCCCTGATGCTTACGGAGACTGTAGGCGTGTATAATCTTGGGAAAGAACTCCTTACCGACACCGCTCTCGCCAGTCACCAGCACAGATAGGTCTGTCGGGGCGACCTGTACGGCCGTCTCGATAGCTCGTAGGAAGCTCGGATTGCGTCCCACGATGCCAAAGCGCTGCATCACCTGCTGTAGATCCACATTCATAGGGACAAAGGTACTAAAATGAGCGATACCACGCCTCATCAGACAGGGCTGACGTCAGGGCTGACACATCAAAATGAGCTCGTTTTATTTCCTACCTAGGAATTTCCCAAATTCCTACCTAGAAATTTGCCCAATAAGTACCTAGGAAATGGCAAATTCTTCGGACTTATTTTTTGATTCCTCCGAAGTTTCATTTGATTCCTCCGAAGAATTTTTTATTTCCTAGGTAGGAATTCGGTCAATTCCTAGGTAGCTATTGGGCAAATTCCTAGGTAGGAATTCAATTCCTCGGGAGGAAATCTTTTGAAGCTCTTATGATGGGAGCTTTCCGGTCTTATGGTGAGACTGTTGCAAAAGTCAACAGTCTCATGGTAGGAGCGAGCTGAGTCGTGGCGCACAATGAACGAAGCCCCACACACCTCGAGAGGTGTATGGGGCTTTATCAATTAGGCTTCATAGCTACCCCACAGGGGGCGACTACTTATCCTCAGTATTGACTTTAGTCTTCGTTCAGATTGACACGCTTGAAGCCTGTAGCCGTCAGCGTCTTAGATGCGGTGTGCAGATAGCTCTGTACATCCATCTTAGGCTCACGTACGAAGGGCTGGTGTAGGAGTGTATTCTCCTTGTAGAACTTCTGGATGGAACCCTCTACGATGCGCTCGCAGATAGCCTCAGGCTTGCCACTCTCACGAGCACGATCCATAGCGACCTTGCGCTCCTCCTCGAGGACATGAGCTGGTACGTCCTGCTCGCAGACTGCGACTGGATTCATGGACGCTACCTGCATAGCTACCTCACGAGCCATCTCTTCATCGATAGACTCGTTGAAGGCTACGATAGCAGCCAGCTTATTGCCGAAGTGGATATAGGATGTGGTGTAGGGAGCCTTGAGGAACTCGTAGTTGCCCAGCTCCATCTTCTCACCCGTGCTACCGATGCGGTCGGTGATGTGATCTGATACAGCACGACCATCAGCTAGTGGGAGCTTGAGTAGATCCTCCTTAGTGGCGGGCTGCTCCTTCATAGCTACATCTAGGATCTGCTGTGTGAGGGAGATGTGCCCCTCGTTCTTAGCAACGAAGTCAGTCTCGCACTGGAGAGCGACGATAGCTGCAAAGCCCTCGCTATGTGCAGCTAGGACACAGCCCTCAGCAGCTTCGCGGTCTGAACGCTTGGCTGCGACAGCCTTACCCTTGGCACGTATGATCTCGATAGCCTTCTCGAAGTCACCAGCCGTCTCGTTGAGTGCATTCTTGCAATCAGAGAGACCTGCGCCGGTCATCTTACGAAGTTTCTTGATATCTTCAATTGTTACGCTCATGGTGTATAGTATTATTGTTGGTTAGCTGCTTCCTCATTAGCTGGAGCAGTCTCTTCAGCGGTCTGTGCGACCTCCTCTACGGTCTCTGTAGCCTCCTCGTCGCGCTCACCCTCAGCATTGGCTGGGCGGATACGCTCACGACGAGCGCCTGTGCGCTGGCGACGTCCAGAGGGTGCTAGCTCGGCAGCCTCCTCAGCCTCCTTCTCAGCCTTGATAGCCTTGTACTCGACCTGACCCTCGTTGATGGCCTGACACATAGCAGATACGATTAGCTCGATAGCCTGTGTAGAGTCATCATTAGCTGGGATAACGTAGTCGATATCCCTAGGGTTGGCGTTGGTATCAACGATAGCAAAGACGGGGATGCCTAGGCGCTGAGCCTCACGGATAGCGATATGCTCACGCATGACGTCTACGACGAAGAGTGCGTTGGGCAGACGGTTCATATCACGGATAGAGCCGAGGTTCTTGTCTAGCTTAGCCTGCTGGCGGTCTAGCTGTAGGCGCTCACGCTTAGAGAGGTTGTTGTAGGTGCCATCCTCACGCATCTTATCGATCTGGCCCATCTTCTTGACGGCCTTACGGATCGTGGGGAAGTTGGTGAGCATACCACCTGGCCAACGCTCTGTGACGTAGGGCATCCCTACGCTCTTAGCGAGCTCAGCGATAGGCTCCTTAGCCTGGCGCTTGGTGCCGACGAAGAGGATCTTCTTGCCGGAGCTGGCCATATTTTTGATAATCTCGGCACACTCGTCGATCTTAGCGACAGTCTTGTGCAGATCGATGATGTGGATACCGTTGCGCTCCATGAAGATGTAGGGAGCCATGGCGGGGTTCCACTTACGCGGCATGTGGCCGAAGTGTGCACCAGCCTCTAGGAGCTGGTCAAATGATACTAGTGACATAGTAGTCTCAGATTTTTTCGTTTACGTTCTTGTGTAATAAGCAATTGCAGGGTAGGGCGTCGGAGTTTTTAGTCTTTCTAAGGTCTGACTTCTCAAGTCTAATCTCTAGCACGCCATCGATGCAATTTAGATACTAAACGCGAAAGATCGTGCGGGGTGTGCCGTACCGCAGGAGGAGCGCCATAATGAGTCGTCCACACTGCGAGAGCATACCCCCAGCACCATCAACGCTTGCTGAATTGGAATCTCTTACGAGCCTTAGGACGTCCTGGCTTCTTACGCTCTACGACACGTGGGTCACGAGTTACGAGACCAGCAGCACGGAGTGCAGCCTTGTCCTCAGGATTGATCTTGATAAGCGCACGAGCGATACCAAGACGAGCAGCCTCGCTCTGGCCCTTGAAGCCACCACCAGCGAGATTGATTTGGATGTCATACTTGTCAGCTACCTCAAGCTTGACGAGAGGCTGCTTGACAATGAACTGAAGTACAGAAGAGGGGAAGTAGTTGGCAATATCCTTCTTGTTGATCGTGATCTTGCCCGAACCCTCGGTGAGATATACGCGGGCTACTGCAGCCTTACGTCTACCTATAGCATTGATTTGTTCCATCGTTTACCGCGTATTTATTTATATGAATTGATATCAACCTTACGGGGCTGTACACCCTCCATAGTGTGGTCGGGACCGTCGAAGACCCGGACGTGCGTCAGCAGCTCAGCACCGAGCTTGTTCTTAGGGAGCATACCCTTGAGAACCTTCTCAAAGAGCTTGCGAGAGCTCTTGTTTTGGAAGTCTCTTGGTGAGAACTCTCTCTGACCTCCAGGATAGCCTGAGAAGGTTAGGTAGCTAGGTGTATCCCACTTATTGCCAGTGAGCTCGACCTTGTCGGCATTGATGATGATGACATTGTCGCCACAGTCTGCATGTGGTGTAAAGCATGGCTTGTACTTACCACGCAGGATCTTAGCAACAACAGAGCAGAGACGTCCGAGACGCTGCCCCTCGGCATCTACCACGAGCCACTCCTTCTGAGCTGACTCCTTGGTGGCGGATTGTGTTTTATAGCTTAATGTGTTCACGCTAATAGTTTGATTGGGATTAATACAAAAGGAGATCTCCCTAGGCGCAGGCTCCTCGAGCTCCCCGATGAAGGCCCGTCTTCAAGACGCACTCTCCCTGGGGCTGTCGTAAGGGATCTGTTCACCTGTCGGTAGGCTATCGATGGAGCGTGGACGCACTCCGTATAAACCGACACAGATGCCTGTGCGACGCTCTTGTGAGGTCAAAAGCTTGCACTGGTTATCTCGTTTCGATAATAATCAGCACGGCAAAGGTACAACTATTTTGCAAACTGACAATAAACAAGCCCGAAAGAAGAAAGCAACTCTCCAGAGGCTCCGACTAGGGGAGCGACTCCAGAGAGTTGCTTTACTATTATGTATAGCTTAGCGAGCGAGGCTCGCCTGCGCTACTTACTTCTTGTCCTCAACGGCGGCACGAGCTGCTGCGAGGCGTGCGATGGGCACACGGAAGGGTGAGCAGCTGACGTAGTTGAGACCGACACGGTGGCAGAACGCTACGGATGAGGGATCACCACCATGCTCGCCACAGATGCCGAGCTTGATCGTTGGCTTGGCTGAGCGACCCTTTTCGGCTCCCATTTGTACCAACTGACCTACACCCCTCTGATCCAACTGCTGGAAGGGGTCTACCTTAAGGATCTTCTTGTCTAGATAGATCGGTAGGAATGTATTGACATCGTCACGCGAGTAGCCGAAGGTCATCTGCGTGAGGTCGTTCGTACCGAAGGAGAAGAAGTCAGCCTCCTTGGCAATCTCGTCAGCCGTCAGCGCTGCACGTGGTACCTCGATCATAGTACCTACGTGGAAGTCGATACGATCGCCCTGCTCCTTAAAGAGCGCCTCAGCGGTCTCACGGATCACACGTGCCTGCAGCTTGAACTCCTCGACGACACCGACGAGGGGCACCATAATCTCAGGATGCGTCTCGATGCCCTCCTTCTTGAGCTCCAGGCAAGCGCCTAGGATAGCGCGCGTCTGCATCTCGGTGATCTCGGGATAAGTGTTACCTAGACGGCAACCACGGTGTCCGAGCATCGGGTTTAGCTCGTGGAGCTGCTCGACGCGATCGTGAACGACCTTAGGCTCGACGCCCATAGCCTTCGCGAGCTCTACCTGACCAGCCTCCGTCTGAGGTACGAACTCGTGGAGAGGTGGGTCTAGTAGACGCACGGTGACGGGTAGACCATTCATAGCACGGAAGATACCCTTGAAGTCCTCCGTCTGGATCGGTAGGAGCTTTGCCAAAGCCTTGCGACGACCCTCTGTGTCTGTAGCGAGGATCATCTCACGCATTGCCTTGATCTTGTTGTCCTCAAAGAACATGTGCTCCGTACGGCAGAGCCCGATACCGACAGCGCCAAAGGCACGTGCCGTAGCAGCGTCGTGAGGTGTATCAGCGTTGGTACGTACGGTGAGCTTGGAGTGCTTGTTGGCTAGCTCCATCAGCTGGCGGAAGTCAGCGTCCATCTCAGCAGCCTTGGTCTCGACTTGACCCTCGTAGATCTCACCCGTAGATCCGTTGATCGAGATGAAGTCTCCCTCGTGGAGTACCTTATCATCGATGGTTACGGTGCGAGCCTTATAGTCAACGATGATTCCACCAGCACCTGTGATACAGCACTTACCCATACCACGAGCCACAACAGCTGCGTGAGAGGTCATGCCACCACGAGCCGTGAGGATACCCTGAGCCACGCTCATACCGGCGAGATCCTCAGGCGAGGTCTCGATACGTACCATGATCACCTCCTTGCCTTGCTCGTGCCAGTTAGCAGCGTCATCAGCAAAGAAGACGATCTGTCCCGTAGCTGCGCCTGGAGAGGCGGGCAGTCCCTTGGTTAGTACCTTAGCGGACTGTAGCGCTTTCTTGTCAAAAACGGGGTGTAGTAGTTCATCAAGCTTAGCAGGCTCCACACGTAGCAGTGCCTCCTCCTCAGAGATTAGCTTGTCGCGAAGCTGATCCATAGCGATCTTGACCATCGCTTGACCTGTACGCTTACCATTACGTGTCTGAAGGAGCCATAGCTTGCCCTCTTGAACGGTAAACTCAAGATCCTGCATATCGTGGTAGTGCTGCTCCAGCTTGTGCTGTATCGCATTTAGCTCGGCGTAAATCTTGGGGAAGGTCTCCTCCATAGATGGATACTGAGCCTTGCGAGTTGCTTCGTCTATGCCGGCACGCTCAGCCCAGCGACGAGAACCTTCGATTGTAATCTCTTGAGGCGTACGGATACCAGCGACGACATCCTCACCCTGCGCATTGACGAGGTACTCACCATTGAAGAGGTTTTCGCCTGTAGCAGCATCACGAGTGAAAGCCACACCCGTAGCGGATGTGTCACCCATATTACCGAAGACCATCGCCTGTACGTTGACAGCAGTGCCCCAGTCATCAGGTATGCCCTCCATCTTACGGTAGAGGATCGCACGATCATTCATCCATGAGCCAAAGACCGCCATGATAGCGCCCCAGAGCTGCTCGTATGGATCTGTTGGGAAGTCGTGGCCCGTAGCCTTCATAACCGCCTTCTTGAAGCGCTTGACTAGGTCCTTGAGGTGGTCCGTGGTGAGCTCATTGTCGAGCTTGACGCCAGCCTCCTTCTTGACCTCCTCGATGATTGCCTCAAAGGGGTCAATGTCGTCCTTGTTGACAGGCTTCATGCCGAGTACGACATCACCATACATCTGCACGAAGCGGCGGTAAGAGTCCCAAGCGAAGCGCTCGTTGCCACTCTTGCGAGCCAAGCCATCGACGACTGTGTCGTTGAGACCGAGGTTGAGGATCGTATCCATCATACCAGGCATAGAGGCTCTACTGCCGGAGCGTACGGAGACGAGAAGAGGATTCTCTACATCGCCAAACTTAAAGCCCATGATGGTCTCGATATGCTTGACGGCAGCCATCAAGTCGTCCTTGAGGTCAGCGACGACAGCCTCACGGCCTCGCTCATAATACTCTGTACATACCTCAGTCGAGATAGTGAATCCAGGAGGAACAGGCACACCTATGCGGTTCATCTCCGCTAGGTTGGCACCCTTACCACCGAGTAGATCTCTCATCTGAGCATTGCCCTCGGCACTACCATTGCCAAAGGTGTAGATTCTCTTCTTGTTCTTCATTGGGGAAATTATATTTGGTATTCTGTTCGTAATTAAGTAAGTAAGTGATTGAGCTGAGCGACCGCCACCACCGTGGTGGGCACCCTGGATAGTCATCATCTTGCTGTAAGACATCCTGTCTATAGCCTATGTAGACCAGTGAGTAAAGCGTAGACGCGTCAGACGCTCTAACGCCTCATAGTCTGCAAGGAGACTGCAAGACAACAATACGGTGCAAAGGTAGTAAAAATCTCCGTGCTTACGACATGCCCCAAAGCCTCAACTCCGCAAATCTCACGAGAAGCCCGCTCCAAAAGAAAAAAGGTTGCTAAGACTGACGCCTTAACAACCGTAAAAACAAAATCGTTGAAGAAGAAAATGATTGAAGATAAAAGTCGCTAGAGACTAGAGAGAATAAAACCAGCGACTAGGGTGACCAGTGGGATTCGAACCCACGACCCTCAGAACCACAATCTGATGCTCTAACCAGCTGAGCTATGATCACCATCTGGCAACCGTGATAAGAGTAGCCACATCGCCACTCCCGAGAGAAAAGCTCCCTCCCACGTTTGCTGTGCAAAGGTACACAATCTTTTTGAATCCCACAACACCCCCAGCGCAACCTCCCTGCGCCTCAGTTTACTTGACGACACTCTCGTTGGAATCCCTATTTTGGAGCGTGCGGTCGATGAGCTGGAGCTGCTTGCCGAAGTTCAGTCGCCAAGCTACTCCGACGGTGACCATGTTGCGATTGTCTAGGATGTAAACTCTACTCGTGCTAGGTATGACAGGCGACAAGGTCTCACTCTGGTACTCGGCACCACGCGGCGTAAAGGGGAAGATACAGCTCGCATAGAAGCTCCAGTCACGATACTTGTAGAGGAGCATCAGACGGGAGGAGTTCTCGCCCAGAGACTTCGTATGCCCCGATAGCGTCCACTGAGGATGGACATAGTCGTAGCCGAGCGTCCACCCTTTGTAGCTCATCATCACGCTAGCATTCCAGTATAGGCTGTTGAGCTGGTAGGCGGCGACACCCGTGTGAGTGCGAAACATATCGTAGCGCACGGTACCTTGTAGCGTTAGGAAGTTCCACAGATTGTTTAGCCCACCCTGCCAAGAGATGCTGTACTGGCGATTGAAGCGCCCATTCGTAGCACGGTTGAGGAAGTAACCACCCGCCACATCGTAAGTAGCATCCCAGAGGATAGGCGACCACGTATTATTTATTGAGAAGTCTAGATTGCTCGTGAAGAGATTCGTCTGGTAATAGATCCCGAAGCGGTTGTAAAGCGACTGAGCCGCCTTGAGATCTGGATTGCCACTCGTCCTCATGAGGTCGTCCACACGTTGCTGTACCCGCGAGAGCATACTCAGCGAGGGGAGTGTCGGCAGATAGGTAGACTTGAGAACAAGCGTCAGATGGTTGATCGGGCTGTAGAAGAGCGAGAGCGTACTCTGATTCCTTACAAAAAGCTTCCTATCAGTCGCATCCTGCACGACAAAAAGCTTGGCACCCGTACCGATACTGTACTGCACCTTGCCGAGCTGTCCCTGTGCATTGGCAAAGAGGTAACTGTTGTTTTCCAGTAGATTGTCCGTCGTCTCAACATACTTATTGAGCGAGTAGGCAGTCGTATGCTGCAAGCCCGTGGCGAGCGTGAAGTAACTGCTAAACGGGTGGTTGTATACCACCTCTCCAATGAGCGCCGTGCGACTCACATCGACAGAGTTTTGCACCTCACGCATCCGCGTAGCCATCTGATCCTGTAGTGAGAAGCTGTGCGTGCCGTGACTGTAGGAGCCCACAAGATTCACCTCCAGCTTGCCTCCATTGCTCAGCATGTTGGCATAGTACAGGTCTAGTGCTGGCGTGTAGCTACGCTCCTTGACGCTAGACTCCCTATGGAAAGGGTCGCTATCACTCTGCGCAATCTCTGAGCGAGAAGTGTTGTGGTAATTGACAAACTCATTGCGTAGCGTAGCGCTAAACTGCTGTCGCTCGCTGGGCTTATATAAATAGGAGAGGTTGAGGTTCTGAACCATATAGCCAAAGGGGCTAGCCTCAGGCGTCTCCGTACGGGTCAGTTCCTGGTGTGGAGCTATGTATTTCGTCTCTAGGTAGGCAAAGCGCTTGCGGTAGTTTCGGAAGCCATTGTTGTAGTCGAGCGTAAAGGAGTGAAGCCCCCGATCATAGCGAGCCCCCAAGGCACCATTGACAAAGCCCGTCGTCAGCGCCGACTCAACCTGCGCCCAGACAGAGCCACCCTGCAGACGCTCCTTGAGGATCACATTGACGATCCCCCCGATGCCTCGATCGGTGTAGCGTGCCGAGACCATGTCAGAGTACTCAATGCGCAGGATACGCTTTGGGTCTATGCTCTGCACATCTTGTATCGTGCGGGGCACGCCGTCCACCTGCCACTGCACCTCCCCGCCACGGATAGAGGCTTGCTTATTCATCAGGTCAATGGTCAGACCACGTAGCTGCATCGTCTGTAGCAAGCTGAGAAAGTCCTGACTACGCGCCAACTCTGCCTGCTGCGGGAAGAGTAGCATCTTATCCACACGGCTTCGCTGCCCCTGCACCACTACTTGGTCGAGTATCTGGCTGTCCTCCGACATGTAGAGCGTGCCGAGAGCGATCACCCCTCGTGCATCGCCCGCTATCTGGATGGTCATCGGTGTGTAGCCTATGCTACTGATGCGTAGTTCTCTAGCCACTTGCGGATCCGCCTGTAGGGCAAACTGACCCTCGCTCTCCGTCGAGACGCCCGATGTGAGCTGTCCCTTGTCGTCAAATAGCCCGACGCTAGCTCCGACGAGCGCAGTTGAGTCGCTACTAGCGAGTACTCGTCCCTGGATCGTGATAGTCTGCGCAGCGAGTGCGCCTGCAGTGATGAGGAGGAGCGCCATAGCTCCCAGTAAATGGTGGTAAATCTTACTACTCATATGCTTGAGACTGATGAGAGAGAACTGTGTTTAGTGTATCATTTCCTTAAAGACGATTCAACAAGCCGATTGTTGTAACGGGGAAAAGTAACCCGCAGTATCAAAGCGAGATCTGTGTCCCTAGTTATCGTCATGAGCAGCTCCTAGCAGAGTGTTTATAATGTGTCGGCCCTAGGAGCTTAGTCAGGGCTGACGCATTATATATAGTTGTTGCTGTCCGGTGAAAGCTTTTTGAGGTGGGTATCGAGTAGATCGTGCTGCAGAAATGAGCTAACTATCAGTACCACTTGGGTGAAACTAAAGTTTCCTAGGTAAGAAACTAGAGTTTCCTAGGCATGAAACTAGAGTTTCCTAGGTAAGAAACTAGAGTTTCCTACGAAGAAAACTGTAGATTGGTCGAAGTCGAGTAGTCGGAGAGCAATAATATATAATGAATTCATCCAAGTCTCACTTGTCGCTAATGTGTAGCTCCTAACGGAGCAATTATAATGCGTTAGCCCTAGGAGCTTAGTCCTCCTCAAGCGTTGCAGTCGGATAAATGAGTACCTTTGCGGTAGAGATTGCCACGAGGAGTAATGGCTTCCTCCACATTAGCACACAAGACTATGACACAGTTTAAGACGACGCACCTGTATGCCCTGCTGACCTTTGTCCTGCTGGCGCTGGTTATCACGCTACTCTCGCCACATGATGAGGAGACCTTTCAGTATCAAGTGGTGGAGGGTAAGCCCTGGATGGGCGATGAGCTACTGGTGGCGCCTTTTACCTTCCCGATCTACAAGTCGGACGAGATGATACAGCGGGAGCGTGACAGCGCACGCCAGACGGTCCTGCCTTACTATCAGATCGATACTGTCGTGGGGAGTAAGATGCTCCACAAGTGGGACGAGGACTGGAGCAGTAAGTGGAGTAGTGAGGTGGCGGACGATGCCTACTACTTCTACATGCGTGACTACCTCAAGGACCTCTATCGAAATGGTATCATAGAGGAGGAGGCTGCCTCTAAGCTGAGGCAGGAGGATGTGCTGGAGGTCAAGCTCCTGAGCGCTGATCAGGTGAGTCGTCTGACGCCAGCGACGCTCTTCTCAACCCCTATAGAGGCGTATCAGCAAGCTACCGAAAAGGTGCCCCAGGGGATGAGCAAGTCTATCGTTCGCAAGTTTGATCCGAGCAAGTATATCGAGGTTAATGTCTATCCTAATGAAGCTAAGACACAGCAGGTGATCGATGATGAGCTGCGCAACCTCTCTAAGTCTATGGGCGTAGTGCAAAAGGGTGAGCGCATCATCGGCAAGGGTGAGCTCGTGAGTCCACATCAGTACGATATCTTGCAGTCGTTGCGCCGTGTCACAGAGGAGCAGCAGGATAGCAATCTACGTCAGGTCTTACCGATGAGTGTGGGGACCTTCCTTATTATAGTCTCGCTACTACTGGGGTTGTGGTTCTTCCTCTTCTACTACCGACCGCAGATTGTCAAGGAGTATAAGAACACGCTCTTCCTCTCATTACTGATACTGATCTATGCGGTCCTGACGATCATCTTCGCTCGCAATGAGCTGGGGACGTGGGTCTATGCGATCCCATTTGTCTCGGTGGCTATACTGGTGCGCACCTTCTTCGAGTCTCGTACGGCTATCTATGCCTTTCTGACGACGGTGCTGATCTGTGCGCTCTACGTCTCATTTCCGCTGGAGTTTGTCGTGATACAGTTTGTTGCTGGTCTGGTGGCTGTCTTTAGCCTTCGCTCACTCTCCTCACGGGCGCAGATCATCCGTGCGACCTTCCTCATCTTCGTCATATACAATGTGATGACCTGTAGCTACTCGCTGATGACGGGTGGAGCCTTGGGCAGTAATGACCTGAGCAATCTGCTCTACTTCTCCTTCAACCTGATCTTCAATATGTTTAGCTATCTGCTCATCTACCTCATCGAGCGTGCCTTTGGTTATGTCTCCAACATTACGCTCGTGGAGCTGAGCGACGTCAATCGCCCTCTGCCACGTCAGCTCTCGGAGCAGGCGCCTGGTACTTTCCAGCACTCGTTGCAGGTAGCACTCTTGGCGAGTGAAGCGGCTACTGCCATCGGGGCTGATGCGAGACTCGTACGTGCTGGCGCTCTCTACCACGACATAGGCAAGATGCGCAATGCAGCATACTTTACAGAGAATCAAGGTGCTATCAATCCACACGACCAGCTCACTCCTACCGAAAGCGCATCGGTCATCATCAAGCATGTGACGGATGGTCTGGCCATGGCGCAAAAGCATAACCTCCCGCAGGCGATCCAAGACTTCATCCGCATGCACCACGGGCGAGGGGTGACGAAGTACTTCTACAATCAGTATTGCAATGAACATCCTGACGAAACGGTCGATGTGGATAAGTTTACCTATCCAGGACCCAATCCTAACACTAAGGAGACAGGTATCCTGATGCTGGCGGACGCTATCGAAGCGAGTAGCCGCAGTCTCAAGGATCTGAGCAAGGAGACCTTGATAGCTCATGTCAATAAGATTATTGATTCAATCGTTGCTGATGGGCTACTCAACGATACGCCGCTGACCTTTAGAGATATCCAGACAATCAAGGATATCTTTGCTGAGAAGCTTGCCACCATCTACCACTCACGTATTGCTTACCCCGAGCTCAAGCGATGACACTCTATCTGATCGGCTATATGAGTGCGGGCAAGAGTACCGTAGGTCGCATGCTGGCGGAGCTACTAGGATACGAATTTGTAGATACAGACATCTACATCGAGAGTCGCTTTCGTCAGCGGGTGTCCGATCTCTTTCGGCTACACGGCGAGGAGTACTTTCGGCAGAAAGAGCGGATGATCCTCGAGGAGATCGCAGGCCTACCTGATGCGGTTATCGCTACGGGCGGGGGCCTACCCATCTACCATGACAATATGGATCTCCTCCTAGAGAGTGGCACCGTGCTCTACCTGCGCTACAGCAGTGAGACGCTAGCTCAGCGACTGGAGCTAACCAAGCGCACCAGACCTTCAGTGGCGCACCTCTCGGGCGAGGAGCTTCGCCAGCATGTCGCAGAGGCGATGCGTCTGCGCGAACCGATCTACAGTCGTGCTCACCGGATCATTGATATGGAGGCTCTCGCTAAGCAAGGCATCAACACCGAAGCGAAGATAGCCAGTTGGATCGTCCAGCAACTACGTCTAGAGGCGTAGCACGTACTGCGCAATGTTCCGCGGAGAGTCGTGAGAAAGGTCTTGCTCTCTACGTGCTGTGTCAGAGGAGAGCGACTGGAGAGATGCTTTCGCACTGTGTCAGCTCTGTGGCTATCTTACCTAGCTCTGCCTCTAGGTCGAAGGGTATCAGCTCTCCACGCTCGAAGGCGGCAAAGGTCTCACTATTGAGACTCTTGTACTCTGGGATAGCCTGTTTGAGAAGGTAGACGACCCCATTGACATCCCCCGCATAGGACAAGCGTTTGAAGAACTGCACCATCAGGTGAATCTGCTCGAACGACTCCTCGCGGGTCTGTACGATGTGTATCTTATTGTGTGCCGTGGGGAGGTCTTTCTCCTTATCGTGGATGGTCTCCTCGTAGAGTTTCTCCCCAGGTCGTAGGCCAGTGTAGACGATCTTGATGTCTTTGTCAGGCTCGTAGCCTGCTAGCTGTATCATACGCTTAGCAAGATCGACAATCTTGACGAGGTCGCCCATATCGAAAACAAAGACCTCGCCACCACGCGAGAGCATACTGGCCTCTAGGACGAGCTGGCTAGCCTCGGGGATGGTCATGAAGTAACGCTCGATGCGTGGATCGGAGACCGTGAGAGGACCGCCACGTTGTAACTGACGCTTGAAGGTGGGGATGACGGAGCCTGCCGAGTTGAGCACGTTGCCGAAGCGGGTCGTCGCGAAGCGTGTCGGGACGGTCGCCTGGATCTCTCCTCTCTTGATGGCTAGGTCTAAGCTCTGGACGATCATTTCGCAGAAGCGCTTCGTAGCCCCCATGACGCTACTGGGGTTGACCGCCTTGTCGGTCGATAGCATGACCATCTGCTCGACACCATACTCGAGGCACTTGCTCGCTATGTTGAAGGTGCCGATGATGTTGGTGGTGACCGCCTCGCAGGGGTTCTCTTCCATGAGAGGTACATGCTTGTAAGCAGCCGCGTGAAAGACTTTGTCGGGATGGAACTTGCGCATGACAAAGTCTAGTCGCTGAGGATTGCGTATATCACCCATGACATAGGCAAAGCAACCCTTAGGATAGCAGCGCTGTAGCTCCAGACGCAACTCGTGCATAGGCGTCTCCGCTATGTCAAAGAGCACAATCTGCTGAGGCTCTAGCCGAGCAAGCTGGCGTACTATCTCACTACCGATAGAGCCTGTCGCTCCAGTCACGAGGATAGTCTTGTCGTGCAGCGCCTCAGAGATAGGCTTCATATTGAGGAAGATGGACTCACGACCTAGTATGTCCTCAATCTGGATTTCCTCAATAGGAGGGCGACTGTCCACGTTGAGTATGCGTCGTGGCTCCTGATCGACGAAGAGACGTATCTTGCGGTCTATGCAGACCGATGCAAAGGGTGCATTCTCGTGTAGCACATCGTAGCCAGAGAAGAGGAGGACGGAGATATGGTGCTTGTCTAGTAGTGCGGAGAAGCTGGCCGTGTCTGGCGTGTAGAAGATCGGTTTGCCTCCGACGGTCATCTTTTCGGTCGGTTGGTTGGTCTCGACAAAGCCTACGACGTAGAGCCCTTTGTCCTGATAGGAGTTGGAGAGCTTGTCGGCAAGTTGCGAGGACTTGTCATTGACCCCAAAGATGAGTGCTGGCGTGCGACTGCCCGTAGCGGGAGCTCCATTGACAATGCTCCAGATGAACTGTACGACGGTCCTGAAGCCCGTCAGGAAGAAGAGGGTGAAGAGGGTGTCTAGTGCGAAGTATACCACCCCAAAGAGCCACTCGCTAGACATTATGCCTAAGGTCACTCCTAGTACAAGCGACTTGCATAGTGAGAGCCAGAGGTAGTTAAAGCCGTAAGAGAATGTGCGGATACGGATAATCCCCTTATAAACGGGAAAGATGAGTAGCACAATCAATGAGACTACTCCCGAAAACCCAGAAAACGAAAGGGTCGGGTGTCCAAGCCCCGTGTACTCAGCCACAACCTCGTGAAAGTAAACCCCTGTGAGCGTCAGGAGTGCATAGCTGGCTATGAAGACAGCGGATAGCGAAGCGATGACACTCAGGAGTAAGTCGATGAGCGCAATGATGCGGTAGTTGACATAGCGACTACCTAAGCATTTCCGTAGGAATACCTTTGTCTTCATGATTATCAAGTGCTGTTTGTTGTTTTTGTGGCATGATGGGACTCACACGTGTGTAGCTATGAGTGTTTCGTTGTTCCTAATAAGTGTGCGTACAGGCTCTTCGTATCGAGCGT
Source organism: Porphyromonas uenonis DSM 23387 = JCM 13868 (assembly GCF_000482365.1). GTDB lineage: Bacteria > Bacteroidota > Bacteroidia > Bacteroidales > Porphyromonadaceae > Porphyromonas > Porphyromonas uenonis. The sequence goes on from NZ_AXVC01000018.1 coordinate 61,765, forward strand.
AGGTCTTGGCAGATGAGATGGTCCTGCGGAAGAGCTCTATCCGGTGGGTATCTGTGCCTACAAAGCTATAGACTCCACGCTCGAGGAGCTGCTGAGCGCGTCGCTGTACCTGCTCTCCATACATCCCTGTGAGGCTGAAGAGGTTGAGCTGGAAGGCACAGCCTGCACCACGCAACTGGTCGTACATCCTGTCATCCATATATAGGTATCGCTCAGGGTGCGCTAGCATGGGGATCGTCCCTGCAGAGATGACTTGCTGTATGAGTCGGAAGAGGTCTAGTGGAGCTCCTGCGAACGAGGTCTCTACGAGCAGGTACTTGCTAGTCCCTAGTGTGAGTAGATGCTTGGCGAGGTGCGCCTCGAAGCCTTCGTCCAGCATATGTTCTGCGCCAAGCATCAGAGGAACATCTAGATCCGACAGGTCTGGGAGCAGTCGCTCTAGCTCCTGCTGGAGAGTACTGCTATCGTTATGCGGGTAGCGCCTATAGATGTGTGGTGTGGTGATGATACGCTGGATGCCGATAGAGTGCATCGCCTCAATGAGTTGACGGGTCTCGTCAAGAGAGCGGCTCCCGTCATCGACCGCAGGGACGAGGTGACAGTGTATGTCTGTCATCCCTTCGAGCCAGCCGGCAGAGATGATATCTACTTTCTTATGCTTTGTGAGCCACCACATAGTGTCTAGATATCTATTGCAGCGATGGATTAGTTGGGGCTCTTTACGCTACTCCTTGTCACTGCCATACTCTCCATAGCCCCCATATCCGTAGCTGCCGTAGCCGTATCCATAGGAGGAGGCTCCTACGCCGGTATCGTTGAGTACGATACAGAGTCCCTTGAGGCGTCGCTCTTGATAGAGATCCTCTAGTTCGGGGAGGAGTCGACGTGGCAGGTGATTCTCACGAACCACCATAATCGTGATGTCAGTCAGATGACTGATGACGCGTGTGTCAGCAAGCTTGAGTACAGGTATCGTGTCTAGCACGATATAGTCAAAGGATCCATCAGCATACTGTAGTAACTCCTCAAAGCGTGGCGACATCAGGAGCTCGGTGGGATTCGGTGGAGTGGGACCACTGGGAGCGACGAATAGGAACTCGGACTCTGACGTGGGATAAATGATCTGCTGTGGAGATATCTTACTGTCGGAGAGGTAAGAGGTGAGTCCCTGCAGACTTGCTAAGTGTATGCCGATGGCCTTGGATAGAGCGCTCTTGCGTATGTCACAGTCTACGAGGAGTACACGCTTGCCTGACTGTGCTAAGCTTAGAGCTAGGTTGGACGAGGTGAAGGTCTTGCCCGAGCTCGGAATAGCGGAGGTGACTAGAATTCGCTTGACTGGAGCTCCACTATTAGGCGCTAAGAAGGAGATGTTAGAGCGTATCACCGTGAAAGCCTCTGAGACGATAGTACGCCGATGGCGACCGACGATAAATGTGCGTGAAGCCTGATCAATAACCTCGCTCTGCTCCTTAGTTGTCAGTCCTGTGAGCCTACTCTTGAGTTGCTCAGCAGTACTCTTCAGATGGCGCTTAGAAGCTTTGTAGTGTGGCACCTCTCCCAGTATAGGTATGGTGGTGTAGCGCTCTATATCTACCTTGCCACGTACCTTATTGTTAGCTATGCTACGTATATACAGTATGGCTATTGGGATCAGAAGTCCGAGTAGACCAGCTGCCAGCATGATGATCGGTACACGAGGACTGACTGGCCCGGCAGGCCCTGTCGGTGCCTGGATGAGACGAGCGTTAGACTCGGCGGCTTCGATAGAGAGTGCGTTTTGCTCCCGTACGTTGAGGAGGAAGAGGTATAGCTCCTCCTTGATCTTCTGCTGTCGGTAGATGCTCCCCACGATGCGCTCCTGCATAGGCACGGAGGTGATACGCCCCTTGTAGCTAGACTGCTCGGAGAGGATGCCTTGACGCTCCACCTCGAGTGTCGATATGAGGTTGTCTATAGAGGTGATGATAGAGAGTCTCTGTGCAGCAAGCTGGGTGTTAATCTCCTGGACGAGCGGGTTGTTGCTACTAGAGTTAGCTTGTAGCTGGTCACGCTTGAGCAGTAGTTCGTTGTACTTAGCAATAGCAGCTTCGATGGCTGGAGAGGCAATGCCCACATTGGCTGGGATGAGAGACTCCATTTGACTCTTGTCCCTGAGGTGACCTCGGACAAACTGAGCGATGGAGATGCTATTGTTGAGATCGACTAGCCGCGTCTTGACTTCAGAGCTTCCCTTGATGTATTCTTGCGCTTCGGCCTGTATGTCAGCAATCTGCTGCGACTGCTTGAAGTCTTCGATCTCTGCATCGACCTGTCCCAGCTCGGAGCTAATGATAGCTAGACGATCATCGACAAAGCGCTGCGTACTCTCTGCTATCTTGACCTTGTCCGAGCGCTCTAGCTCTGTGTAGACGAGGATGAGTGTGGAGAGAAAGTCCTCAGCTAGCAGTGGGTTGCCCGACTGTATGGTGAGCTTGATGACGGAGGCGTCTTTCTGCTGGAGAGATACTTGCAAGGCTCTCATGTAGTCACGTACGACCGCATTGAAGTTGTCTTTTTGCACCTTCAGTACTTCGTAGTTTGGAAAGTCGCTGTAGTATGGTGTGTTCTCTACGACTAGCTTGCCAATGGGCGTAGCGATGGTGTCGCCTAGCGTTGCGACGATAGGCTCTTGCACCTTGCCGGTCAGCGAACTCTTAATGTCGTAGAGGATCACCTGGTTGTCTGCATCATCTTTGTCCAGCTTGACACGGAGGCTGACCTTTTCGTCTGGATCGGCATCAACAAAGCGGATAGATACGGGCGACTGCTTGTAGAGCTCTCTCTTCCTCAGCCCAGCATCGTAATGGTACTGCACATCTAGTCCGAGACGACGTACGGTCTCGCTGACGACACGCTCGGTGCCTAAGACGATGATCTGATTAGAGACATCATCGCTGTAGGAGTGCTTGTCTCCCGTAAACTGCGCTAGCCGCTCTATGGCAGAGTTGATCGAGGTCTCACTCTTGATCAAGAGACTCGCAGAGCGACTGTATTGATGGGATGAGGACTTGATGTAGAGAAATCCTAGAGTAAGGCAGATGAGAAACGATAGCAGTATGAAGAGCCAGTTGGCCTGAAGGATCACTAAAACATCTCGTAGGGAGAATGCGCTGACCTCCTCAGAGGAGCGTATAGGCTCCTGCTGGCTAGAAGTTGTGGGGTATTCCATTCTAATAAACCGTGCTGAGTATAGTGGGGGGGGCTAGAGGCGCTTACTTCTTCTGGCTAGCCATAATCGTGAAGACGAAGGTGGTCAGAGAGGTCGCTGTGCTGACCACGCTGAGCCAGGTTCCCACGTTGTTGTTGGGGTTAATGTTAGCTGTTTGAGCTTTGGCATCGTTTGGCTCCACATATACGATATCTCCCTGACGGAGGAAGTAGCATGGTGAGTCAAATATCTTGTTAGTACGTAAATCGTGTGCTACGATGTATCGCTCTCCGTTGATCTCTCGTATGACTAGTACGTTATCTCTGCGTCCCTGTATGGTTAGGTCTCCCGCCATAGCGATAGCGTCCAGTATGGAGACTTGGTCACTCACCATAGGAAAGCGCCCTGGATGAGCCACTTCGCCCAGTACAGAGATCTGTGCATTGAGTAGAGAGACCGTGACGGTAGCATCGTTGAGTAAGCCCTTGTCGCGAAGCTCCGTAGCGATCTTCGTGTTGAGCTCACTACGGGTCAGTCCCTCCACATGGACACGCCCTAGTGCAGGAAAAGTGACGTAACCCTCCTCGTCTACCATGTAGCCCTGCTGGGTGTTAGACGCTGAGATGCCGAACGCACTATAGTATCCGACCATCGGGAGGTTAAAGGGATCAGAGAGCTCTCGATTCTTGGAGTTGACCGTGATACCGAGCATATCGCCCTTAGCAATACGCAGGACGGGTACGCTATATTGGCTCTGAGAGCTCATGGAGACATCTTGTAGGTAGACGACCTCTTTACGTGATGCGCACGAGGTCGTTATAAGACAGAGTGACGCTACTAGAAAAACTCCAAATAAGTGCATGTGCACTCGAAATAAAGATTTCATCCTTAAGTAGATGCGTTGTTTTGTTTGCTTAGAGGGGGGGCTCCAGAAAAAGCAAGGAAAAGCCACCTTTCTCTCGTTCGAAAGCTTCTTCCTTCAGGCAATTTCTATTGATTATTTAGTTAGCATGGACAAAGATACTTATAAAAAATGATTCAAGAGACTCTTTTCGCGACAAAATACACACCCCTTTACCTTAAAGCGTTCTGGAGGAAGTTGAGAGAGTCTGCTCGATGTGATGCTAGGCTCTGTGCGACGGCCTCCACGTCGTAGAGCTTTGGCGAGCTGACCAGCTCATGCGCTCCCTCCTGATGGCGCTCCAGACCGAAGAGCTCGGTCAGGGTGTCAAAGCGACTGCAACCGCCATGGTTGTTGACGATGGCGACAAAGGGTTTGCCAAAGATGAGCGAGAAGGCGACCCCGTGGAAAGAGTCCGTCACCACGCACTGAGCGTTGAGGATCCCCTCGAGCCATGCCTCTACGGGTGGCAAGATGCACGCCTTCAGACCTCGTCCACGCTCCATCCAGTGGCGCCACGGAGCGAAGAGTTGGCACGTCGTATGATGCGACTCAGCGATCTGCCGTGCGAGCTCCTCCTTGTGCGGCGTGTGCGTCAGCATATAGGCGAAGACCTCTCCCGAAGGCTCCTCCCGCAGTCCAAGCTGGTCCATGTACTCCTCTCTTGTGAAGAGCATCGTCGGGTCCAGCACCCACTGAGCTGAGGCGCCAAACCGCTGCGCTAAGAGCGGCACGGCCGAACTCTCACGCACCGATATAGCTACAAAGCGACTCAAGAGCTCGCTGTAGAGAGCCGTCCGCTCAGGAGCTATGTCTATCGGATCCACTCCGAAGGAAGCCGCATAGGCGATGCGTCGCACCGGGTCCGCCTCAGGGATAAAGCCGAGGAAGTAGTCGTCCAGCATCGGGACAAACTCCTGTCGCCACACCTGATCACTCCCCACGATATAGGCGTGAGCAGGCTGCTTGCGGTAGTATTGCCGTAGCTGTGCGTCACTGCGTAGCGGTGGCGAGAGCGTGATGTGCTGCTGTACGAAGCGAGACGTGTGCTGTAGTACGACACGCTCCGATCGTATAGATTGATCGTAGGAGATCCGCTTGACGGTGCGAACCTGCGCCTCAGCCCATCGCCTTAGCCGAGAGCGACGGTCGAAAGGTATGTCCAGCGTCACAGGCTCGTAGTCCATCTGGCGCAAGGCTTGCTGTAGCGCATAGGCCTGCATGATACCCCCATAGTTAGCCCCTAGTGGGTGGGTCAATATATGGATTCGTTTAGTCGTCATCGTCTTAGTCTAGTAAGTTCTTTGGAGCCTGTCGCCTCTTGGAGAGATGCAGGTAGCCCTTTACGAGTCGTCTCTCTTCGACAGTTAGCGAGAGCGTTAAGATGACCACGGCACACAATCCGCCAAGCAAGATAGATGCCACCAGTAGTCCCCAGATAGAGCCGACGTAGTGGAGCAGGTGCCGATAGATGTAAGCCCCCACTAGCATGACGATGGTTGGAGGTAAGATGGGTAGCACCACCCGCTTGAGGTAGTAGCCCACGCCTAGAGCGTGGTATCTGTAGGAGAGCACCAGTCGTACCGCTAGGCACGCTATGGAGACCAATATGTTGATGTATATAGAGTACTCTGGTGGTGCGCCCAACCAGAAAGCCAGCATAGAGAGCGGTAGGATCATGATGATCATCCCCCCGACCACTACTTGGTAAATGCGTACCCGCCCCGTCGCTTGGATCCCCGTCATAAGCGCCCCCGAGAGACTCTCTATGAGCAGTACGATCAGCGTCAACTGGAGCAGTAAGCTCGCATAGGCCGGTGGCTTGACAAGCCACAGACGGAGCAGTAGGTCCAGGTCTAGCGCAAAGGGGATCACCACGCAGAGCATCAGCAGGTAGGAGATCTTAGCACTGGCGCAGATGAGCTTATGCAGGTAGCCATACTCCTCGGCAGCGTACGACTTGATAATCTGCGGATTGGCCGCCATCTGATAGTTATTGGCAAAGGTAAGCAGCGCACCACGCACCGAGTTGACAATGCCAAAGGCCGCATTCAGAAGGGGCCCGAAGAAGTAGTTGTAGACGATATTGATACCCTGCGTCTGAGCCACAGCAGCGAGATTGCCAAAGAGGTTCCACCCCGAGTAGGAGAGTATCTCTCGGTAAGCCGACCTGTCCCGAACCCAGCGAAAGTGTACCTGACGAAAGAGCCTACGCGTGCACCCCACGTAGCAGAGCGCCATCACGCCACTGACGGCAAGAAGCAGGATAGGGTAGAGGAGGAGCTTGTCGCCAGCGTAAGCCTTCAGGAGTAGCACGGCACCCAGTCGTAGCGAGATGTCCACGATGCTGAGCAGGGCAAAGAGATTCATCCGCTCGTGAGAGACTATGAGGCTTTGAAACGGGGTGAGCAGCATGTTGACCACAAAGGTCCCCAAGGAGATAAAGTAGATCCACAGCGCCACCGTCAGTCGCTCGGGAGGAGCCACCAGATGGCTCGGCACGTACCATAGACCGAAGGGGATCGCCACGGCGCAGATGAGCAGAACCAGTAGTAGCTGCACCACGATTGAGACACTGTATACGCGCCCCACGCCTGAGTCGTTGCCCCGTCCCAGCTCGTAGGAGTAGAAGCGCTGTGTGGCGGCGACCATCGCCCCATTGACAAAGCCAAAGGCGGTCACCAAGCTCCCCACCACCTGATAGACCCCGAAGTCCTCTACCCCGAGCGCTGCTAGGAGCACCCTAGAAATATATAGAGAGAGTAGCGTGACCACCGCCATACGCACGAAGAGGAAGAGCGTATTGCGAGCGATACGCTGCGTGCGAGACGATGGCATCGTGTGCGCGTCGGTAGTCTGGTCGTGTAGCTCTTGTGCCATAGGATCTGCTGAGCAGGAGGGTGCGACCGTCCTGTGACAGCCTCACCACTGCAAAGGTAGTGAATTCGTACGACCAGCTACTTCGCCCATCACCCGGACTGACTAATGCGAAAGATGTAGCGTACTATGAATGATTTATATATATTTGTAGGCGTAACACCCTTGACACTAGACACTCACAAACTAAAACCCTATAACAATGATGAAGCCCATTACCTACATGAGATGCGCAGCTTCTCTTCTTGCACTTTTGCTGCTAGCCACTTCTTGCAGTTACAGTGTGCCACCGACTCCTCAGGAGCCACAAGAGAACACCTTCAAAGCCAAGTTTACGGCTACGCCCAATACCTTCTCAGGCTATGGAGGCTATGGGAAGGTTCACGGAGTGCTACAAGAACTATCTCCCAGCGGAGAACTACTCCATGAGACCCCGCTGGAGAACTCAGAGTTTACGCTACACTTTGAGAAGTATTCATCTGAGATAGCGCCCTGTGTGTATCGACCCAATGAGTTTTTAGTCCGAGAGGGTATTGACTCTAAGACCTTTAAGATTGAAGCTGAGGTCATCAGTGGCAAGGGTAAAGGCTGTAAGCAGACCGTCCTCATCATGCGTGGTGGCAACAGGTTCTCTTTCAAAGCCGAGCCAAGTCAATTTACCTCGAAGGGCGGGACTGGTAAAGTGATAGGAACGAACTATGTCACAGATTTCGAAGGTAACGTCGTTGAGGAGCGCGATCTCGGTGATTGCAACTTTGGACTCAATGTAAGTGGTAATCCAGAGGGCATCACGGTTGACTTCGATGCGAAGACCTTCACGGTCGCAGCGGGTGGCCCAGCGACCTTCGAACTACAGGCTAATACAGGCTTTGGACAGCCATATCTCATTGAGATAAAGCGTGAAGGCTGATAGACTACGAGAGCGTCGAATCGATCTCTTGTGACGGTCCCACCAGTGCAAAACTCCCTCGGAGGGGATAGTTCATTTTTCACCGAGGAACGGAAAAATTCTTCCGAACTTTGATCTCATTCTTCCGAAGTTTCATTTCATTCTTCCGAACTTTTATTTCGGCCCTCCGTGAAGAATTTTTGCTTCCCAGCGAGCTATTCGGATTTTTCTGCCTAGGGAGTGGAGCGTAGGGGTGAGAGATTAGAGAAGAGGTAGCAAGAGAAGAGCCTGCCACGAGATGTCGTGACAGGCTCTTGCGCTATTTGTATGGATCAGGCGCTAGCTGTCGTTTGATCAGCTAGCTGCACTGTGTCATTAGCGGAGACCGCGGAAGCGTAGGAGCGGCTCGATGTCGACCTCCTTGTGACCGGTGAACTGCTCGAAGAGTACCATCAGGTCCTCGCTATTACCACGAGAGAGGAGGATGTCAGCAAGGCGCTGTCCGTTCTCACGGGTCATGCCACCATGAGCCTCGATCCAAGCGTAGACCTCGTTGTCTACAGCCTCGCTCCAGAGGTAGGAGTAGTAACCTGCAGAGTAGTCGTTGCTCCAGATGTGACGGAAGTATGGTGAGCGGTAGCGTGGGGGGATCTGCGCATTGAGCATACCGTACTTCGTGAGAGCCTCCTGCTCAAAGGCCTGAACGTCATCAACCTTGTCACCTACAGCGAGTGCGTGCCAGCACTGGTCGATGAGTGAGGCAGCGAGGTTTTCGCCAACAGAGTAGGCCTGGTTGAAGTTGCCCGCAGCAATCATCTTGTCACGTAGCTCGGCAGGCATCTGCTCGCCTGTCTTGTAGTGCTTTGCATAGTTGGCAAAGACAGTAGGCTCGGTAGCCCAGTGCTCGTTGAACTGTGAGGGGAACTCGACGAAGTCTCTCGAGACGTTGGTCCCAGCAATCGAAGGATAGGTCTGCGTAGAGAGCATACCGTGCAGCGCGTGACCGAACTCGTGGAAGAGTGTCGTCACCTCGTCCCAAGTCATCAGACAGGGCTGACCAGCAGCGGGCTTCTTATTGTTGCAGACGTTGTAGATGACTGGCTTGTTGCCTAGGAGCGTAGACTGCTCGACGAAGTTGCTCATCCAGGCACCACCGCTCTTAGAGGGACGTGCGTAGGGATCGAAGTAGTAGAGTGCGATCACCTCGCCCTTGTCATTCTTGACATCATATACGGTCACGTCTGGGTTGTAGACGGAGACATCAGTGCGCTGCTCGAAGGTGAGACCGTAGAGCTTGTTGGCAGCGTAGAAGACACCATCCTTGAGGACATTATCTAGAACGAAGTACTCGCTCAGCTGTGCCTCATCGATATCAAACTGCTCCTTGCGCATCTTCTCAGCGTAGTAAGCCCAGTCGTAAGCCTCAAGCTTGAAGTCGGGGCCCTCGCTCTTCTGTGCAAACGCCTCTAGCATCTTAGCATCCTCAGCAGCCTTGGGCTGGTAAAGCTTAGCAATACGCTCGAGGAAATTGCGAACTGTCTCACCATTCTTAGCGAGTGCGTCCTGTAGCGTCCAGTCAGCAAAGGTCTTGAAGCCTAGTAGCTGAGCCTTCTCAGCACGGAGCGTAGCGAGACGCTTGATGATGGACTGCGTGTCGTACTTGTCGCCGTTGTTGCAACGATTGATGGAAGCCTCGAGGATAACCTTGCGGCTGTCACGATTGTTGAGCTTAGCCATGACGGGCTGCTGGGTCGTATTGACTAGGCGGATAGCCCACTGACCCTCTTTGCCCTCTTCCTTGGCTAGGTCGGCAGCCTCTTGTAGCTCGCTGTCAGAGAGGCCGTCGAGCTGAGCCTTGTCGGTGAAGAAGACAGGCACGTTCGTCGCATCGGTCAGCATATTGCCAAACTTAGCGGTGAGCTCGGCCTCCTCGCCGTTGAGCTTCTTGAGCTTCTCCTTATCTTCGGCAGAGAGGTTAGCACCAGCCTTGACATAGTTGTCGTAGTACTGCTTGGTGAGACGTACCTGATCGGGCTGTAGACCCTCTAGACCAGTCTCGTAGACGGTCTTAATGCGAGCGAAGAGCTTGTCGTTGAGCATGATCTCGTCGCTGTGGGCGGTGAGCTTAGGTACGTACTCAGCCTCGATGGCGCGTAGCTCATCGTTGGTGTCGGCACTGGTCAGTGCGAAGAAGACGGCAGAGGTGCGCTGGAGAACCTGTCCAGCACGCTCGAGCGCCTCGATGGTATTGGTAAAGGTGGGTGCCTCAGCATTGTCCACGATGGCTGCTATCTCCTCGTTGTGCTGACGCATACCCTCGTCAAAGGCGGGCGCAAAGTGCTCTGCCTTGATCTTGGTAAAGTCGGGTGCATTCATGTAAGTTTCACTAGGATGAACGAATGGATTGTCAGCCAGGTCCGCCTGCTTCTTCTGCTTGTTGCAAGCGAGTAGCATCGTGGCGATGGCTAATAGCATAATTACTTGTTTACGCATAGTCTTAGTTCGTTTGTATGATTTATATAGTTACTTTTGCATAGCAATGAGGTGCCTAGATGTGGCACTACACGAGACAAAGATACTAATAATAAAACATATACCCTATGACAGACGCTAGCAAGAGCCTCGCCGAGGAGCCTCAGCAGACCTACCAAGAGGCGATCACACGTATTCAGGAGATCGTGCGACTCCTCGAGGCGGGAGACATAGAGGTGGACGAACTGACCAAGCTCATCGAGGAGGCGACAGGCTTGATACAGTTCTGCTCCACACGACTCACCGCTATCGATAAGGAGGTCTCACAGCTTCTCCAGCAGCTCGACGAGAGCCAAGAGTAAGCTCTTACTTGACGATGCTGATGGGGCGGTCGCCCTCGAAGTAGCCGATGATGCAGTTGCACAGCTCCTGCGCCATGGCAACACGCGCCTCGTAGGTCTGCGTGCCTACGTGTGGCGTCATGGTTACTTGCTCCATCTCGTACAACTCGGGGAGCGGGTTGTCGCTATGCTCGAAGACGTCTAGCCCCGCAGCGGCGATCTCGCCAGTCTGGAGGGCGTGCACGAGAGCAGCCTCGTCAACGACCGCTCCGCGCGCTGCATTGATGAGGATAGCCGAGCGCTTCATCTGAGCTAGACGACTAGCTGAGACGAGGTGGTGCGAGTCTTCATTGTAAGGAGTGTGGAGGGATACGACATCACACTCCGTAAAGATCTTGTCTAGGTCGGCATAGGTGACTCCTAGCTCCTGCTCCGTGGCAGCGTCGAGCTGGTGACGCTTGTTGTAGAGGACGGTCATACCAAAGGCTTGCGCCATGTGTCCCACGGCTCGGCCAATGTTGCCGTAGCCAATGATTCCGATAGTCTTGCCACAAAGGTTGGTCGCCATGCCGGAGCTGTCGGAGAGCGACTTGCTACTGCTCTTGGTGCGACGCATGTGACGATCCCACATAGCGATCTTGCGACTGCAGCTGAGGAGTAGTCCCATCGTTAGCTCTGCGGTAGGCTGGATCACGGCACGAGGCGTATTGGTCACGGTGATCCCTTTGCTGTGTGCGTAGGCGACATCGATGTTGTTGTAGCCGACGCCATAGTTGGCGATTAGCTTGATATTGGGGAAAGCGTCAATCAGCTCACGATCCACGGGAAAGGTAAACTGCGTGGCGAGCGCATCATACTGCGCGCCTATCTCCATCATCTCCTCACGAGTGAAGCTCTCGCCCGCAGGACGGCGGGTCATGTCGGCCCACTCGGCAAGTTCCTCGAAGCCGGGTCGTACGGTGTCAAAGGAGATGAGTACTTTCTTTTTCTTGTCCATAAGATATATCAGGTTAGGTGTTTGTTTAGATACGTAGGCGGTACGGCTTAGGGTATAAGTTGTTGAGCCGTGTGCCCGTGCTGTGTGCCAGGCCTAAGGGGATGCCCCGATAGGTGATGACGGTGAAGCCCCGCTCTGTCGGTGTCTCTGTCGTGAGCGCCTCGCCTCGCAGATAGCGCAGTGCTTCTTGCAGGGGAAGCTCTAGAGCGGGCAGGTCAGCTGTCGCATATAGAGGGTGATGCAGCAGGGCAAAGGAGGGTTCGTAGCCCTTCGCCTGATGGCGCATGGAGGCTATCTCAAGTCCTGGAGTGGCAATGGCGAGACGCTGCTTGTAAGCCTCGGCAAGAAGCTGAGCCGCCTCGGGGGAGAGCTGGTAAATGCGCTCGCCGATGGTGTAGTAGTCTGCGGATGTTGCTTTGCTGAACCAAGAGAGCGAGTCGAAGGCTTGTCGGCTGGTGCGTGTCAAGCCTTTGGCTTTGCGCGTTTCGCTTGGGGTCTCGACGGTGTTGGTGAGACGTAGCGCGGCGAGGTATTGCCCCTCACCTCGTACGATGCCTGGCCAGAGGTGCAGCCCATAAGCGGTGGCGTAAGCTCCAGCGATGCGCTCGGCACAGTGAGAGAGGTTGATGAGCTGGCAGGGGTAGTGGTCAAGGAGCCACTGGACCATCTGATCGTTTTCCTCTTGGTTGAGCGTGCAGGTAGCGTAGAGGAGCACGCCCTCGGGAGCTAGCATACGCATCGCCTCCTGTAGGATAGCTCGCTGGCGGGTCACGCAGTCGGTGACGAGCTGAGGTGACCACATACGCCTTGCCTCTTCGTCACGGCGCATCAGTCCCTCGCCACTGCAAGGGGCATCAACTAAGATGAGGTCGCAGGAGCCTTGTAGCCAGTGTGTGAGTCGCTGTGGCTCCTCTTGCGTGATGATCATTTGGTCGGCACCGCACCACTTGACCATATTCTCCACAAGGATTTTGCATCGCTTGGGTAGTATCTCATTGCTCACGAGGAGTGTCTCTGCGGGGAGCAGATCACGCAGGAGCGTACTCTTACCCCCAGGCGCAGCACAAAGGTCAAGAGCTAACTTAGGCGTCTCGTGCCAGCCGAGTTGCTCCCAAATCGTGGCAAGCGTCATAGCGCTAGCGTCCTGTACATAGTAAGCGCCAGCGTGCCACAGAGGATCTAGCGCAAAGGTGGGTCGCTCGCTGAGCCAGTAACCCTCCAGCTCCGTCGGTAGCCACGGTATAGTCCCATCCTCTAGCTCTGCAAAGGGGTGTGGTGATAAGGTGCGAGCCGGGTTAAGACGCAGAGAGACTGAGGAGGGCGTCTCTAGTGCCTCAACAATGCGAGAGGCATGCTCGGGGTATGCTTGCGTTAGCTTAGCTGTTAGCTCTGACGGGACGGGAGTCTGCATGGTGTCGGATGTGTTAGGGCAGGAGCGTCATACGCTTGATGATCACATCTCGCTTGGGGCGGTTCGTGCTGTCGGTCGGTAGGTCTTCGATCTTGGTAATCGTGCGCATACCATCAATCACTTCGCCAAAGACCGTGTACTGCCTGTCCAACCACGGGTCACCGCCCTCACTCTTGTAGGCCTGACGCTGCTCAGGCGTGTAGTCCCACTCACGCTGAGCTGCTATGTCGTCCAGGTCAAAGTCGGTGTAATAGGTACCCGTGACAATGTAAAATTGACTGCCCGAAGAGTCCTTCTTCGGATTCTCTTCATCTGCTAAACGCGCTGCCGCTAGGGCGCCACGCTTGTGTATGTGGTGTGGTAGGATCTCCGCAGGAATGGTCGTCGAGAGGGTGTCTATGGAGACATCCGTCTTGCGTGTCGCACCACGGGTCGAGAGGTTACCCCCCTGGATCATAAACTGCGCTATGACACGGTGCATCAAGACTCCCTCGTAGTCTCCCCGACGTACATGCTCTAGGAAGGCCGCTTGGTGTAGAGGCGTGTCGTCATAGAGTAGGAGCGTGAAGTCTCCTTGCGAAGTCTCCACGAGCACCCGTCGCCCGGCAGGAAGTGCCTCGGGCTCAGTCTGAGCTGTGAGTGAGGTGACGCAGAGAGCGAGAAGGAGTAAAAGCGTGGCAAATGGTTTCATAGCTTAGAGGATCTGAGGCGCGGTATCGTTGGTCGCATTGGTTGTTGCTATAAAGGCTTTGGGGTCAGCGAGCAGTACAGCTTTCTTAAGTTTATTGACATGTTTGCGCTCCACAATCATAAAGATGATGTCCCGCTCGGCCCCGGCGTAGATACCGCTACCATGGAGGAAGGTGCCCCGCAGATTCAGCTGCTCGATGATGATGGTGCGTAGCTCGGCGGTATGCTCGGAGACGATGAAGATCGCTTTGTTGGGGTTCTCAGGCTGTAGGAAGTCGACTACCTTGCCATAGACAAAGATGGTGATCCAGGAGTAGAGAGGCACGCTAACATCTCCAAAAGCGACCAGTCCGAAGAGCACCACAGCAGAGTCTACCGCTATGATCATATGGCTGGTCTTGAGGTTGTTGCCCTTGGCGAGTACCCGGGCGATGACGTCGGTGCCGGCACTGGTACTGCCTGCCTTGAAGGTGAGTAGTACGCCTAGTCCGAGGATAGCGCCACCATAGACTGAGGAGAGAAACTTATCATTGCTCACGATGATCACATCTCGTGTCATTGAGGTGATCAGGTCGGTGCAGATAGAGATAAGTAGGAAGGTGGCGATCGTCTTGCCCCCACTGCGCAAACCTAGAGAGCGTGCCGCTAAGAGGAAGAAGGGCACGTTGAAGCAGAGCGCTACAGCACCAATGGGTAGCCCCTCGGGAAACGCTTCAAAGGTCCCTTGCGTCAGATAGTTGATCGTGATACTGATTCCGTAACATCCGCCTGGGATAATGTCGGCAGGAGCGATAAAGCAGGCGTAAGCGACCGCTTGGCATACAGCTCCGATGACGAGGTAGAGTATCTCCACGGCAAGCGGAGAGCGCCGAGGCGTGAAGGTCTGTCTCTCGTGAGGCGGTGGCGCTGGTTGTTGCTTTAGGTTCAGGGGCGTGCTGGACATAGATTGCTAGAAGGAAGACGAATGGATGATAGCTTGATTGCAAAGTTACTCAATCTTTGCAATTGAAGTGCTGAGTAGAGGGCATTCAGAATTAGAGACTGTTGCAAAAGTCAACAGTCTCACAATCTTGCTTGCAAGATTGCCCTGACTTTGCAGAAAGGATGAAGCGCAAGGCGCTGAGGGTGAGGTCTGAAGGGAGCATACCTCCGTATGTGACCGAAGCCGAATCCCGAAAGCAACACAGCGATTCGCCTTTATGCAACAGTCTCAATTAACGTAAGAAGCTACGCATGACGATAAACAAGGATATGCTGTCTGACTTTCGCTTGCCATCCCTCGGCGGAAAATGAAAATCCCTACGGAGTGGTGTTCGATTTCCTCCGTAGAGACTTAGGCAGGCTCGTCTGTATCGTGCGTCAGCCCCGATTCGCTTGTGAGGGGTTAGGCTGTAGTGGTGGGGCGGCGGTGCTTGACGGCGACCATCTTGCCACGGGCGGTGATGCGCTCGCCACAGTGCAGCTCGAGCGACAAGATAACCTTGCGGTCGGTCACCTCTACGGGGTATGCGCGGATCTCTAGCTCGATGCCCATCGGGGTCGGGGCGAGGTAGTCCACCTCTAGATGTGCGGTGATGAAGCGCTGTAGGCTATCAGCCGTAAGCTCCTCCCCGTGTGCTACTAAGTAAAGAGCAGCGGCTGCGGCTGTGCCGTGGCAGTCGAAGAGCATAGCTATGAAGCCTCCGTATAGGTTGTCGGGCACTCCGCCTGTGTAGACAGCGTCGGGTGTGTGATGGCAGTAACAGTAAGCGTGGTCGTCGCTGAGATAGCTCTTGAGATGCAGACCATAAGGATGCGCAGCTCCGCAACCCCAGCAGTGACAGTACTCGGGGTCGTAGAGGTTTTGGATGGCGGACATATTAGACCTTAGAGATTAGAGGTTAGACTTGAGAGGTTAGAAGTTAGAACTATTTGGGGATCTTCAAGCGTTGTCCAGGGCGAAGTTTCGGATTACGCCCTTTGAGGCCGTTGGCTCGCTTGATGGCAGAGACGGAGACCCCGTGTCGCTTGGCAATCTTGGATAGTGTATCTCCACGTCGCACTTTGTATGTTTTGTGACCAGCCCGCGTGGCCTTGCTCTTTCGCGTGGGGGTCGGCGCTTTCTTGATCTCTTGTTGTGCTTCGGCTATCTGCTTGGAGAGCTCCTCCTTGTGATCGCGACGAAGATAGATGAGCGCATCGTCCAGTCGTGTGATGCCCTTCAGTGGTAGTCGTATGGTGTAAGGTGTCGATCCAGCGGCGGGGATGACACCTCTCTTGTATTGCGGGTTGAGCGTGCGGATCTGTTCGGTGGGTATGCCTGTGCTTTGCGAGATCTGGGCAAAGGTGAGCGGTATCTGCACGGCTAGCGTGTCAGTCGCCAGTGGCATCGACTGCGCTTGAGGACAGATGTTGTGTTCGTTGTGATAGTAGCAAGCGTAGTAGGCTCCGATAAAGAGGGGAATGTAGTTGCGCGTCTCACGAGGCAGATAAGGATAGACATCCCAGAAGGTGGTCTTTCCACCAGAGCGTCGGATCGCTTTGGTGACATTGCCCGGGCCGCAGTTGTAGGCAGCGATAGCTAGAAGCCAATTGTCAAAGAGCCCGTAGAGTTGCTTGAGATATAGTGCAGCTGCTTCACTACTCTTGTACACGTCAAAGCGCTCGTCGACAAGGCTATTGACCGTCAAGCCCAAGCTACGTCCCGTGGGAAGCATAAGTTGCCAAAGTCCAGAGGCCCCGGCAGGTGAAACGGCAAAGGGGTTGAGCGCAGACTCAACGACGGTAAGGTAAACGAGCTCGACGGGTAGCCTATGACGGTCGAAGATCTCCTCCATAATGGGAAAGTAGTAGTCCCCGAGTGCGAGGATGACACGTATCAGTCGAGGACGATCCGTGATGTAAGTTGCAATGCCCTCCTTGACCATAGCGTTGTAGGGAATCGGTATGACGGTGGGCAGTGCTTTCAGTCGGGAGATCAGGACGGAGTCGCTTAGAGAGCGAATGTTCTCAGCCTTGTAAGAGCCACACGGCACCTCAAAGCGTTGCTGTGTGGCATAGCCCGTACGCCAGGTCTCCATGAGCAGACCGAGGTCAGTGTCTAGACTCTTCGGCAGGCTCTCTTGTAGCTCCTTGCGAGCCGTGATAGCATCCAGCTCGACAGCTCCCTCCGTATCTACACTGTCTAGAGATTCATACCAAGGAGTTGCGGCTAGGAGTGTCGGCAAGCAACAGAAGAGTATTATATAGGTCGTGATTCTGACACAAGTGTGTCTTAGATAGGGAATCTTCATAAAGAGTTCTTGTCTAAAAGCGAACCGAGGCACCGACCGTCACGCTTTGAGGTCGAGGCCCTGAAGGCTTGTCACGTAGCCCCTCGCCCATATCTATCGTGAGCTGTGGGGATACATTAAAGTAGTATAGCTCCGCATCAACATACGCATCTAGCGCCGAGAGAAGATAGAGCGCTACCGTGATGACGATGCTCAGGTCTCTACTCTCCTTGTACTGCTTAGAGCCGCGCTCCAGACGCGAGCGCAGATTGCCGTCAGAAACATACTTGCTAGGATCAGCCCCAGACGGGATAAAAGCTTGCCAAGAGGTGTGGTCGAGTGGGTTCTCGCTCAGTAGATCAGCGTAGGCGGTGTGGTACTCGTTGTAGAGTCGCTGATTCCACGTGACCGCATAGAGCCCCGCCGTCATGGCCGAGAGGACAATCGGTATCTTCCAGTAGCGCTGATTGTAGAGCTGACCACCCCCTGGTACGATGGAGCAGATGAGCGCCACACTAGAGTTGGGGTAGCGGGTGAACCACCTAGTCATCTTCTTGATAAAAGGCACTCCTTCAGGGCGCTTGTCCCCCTTCATTGCTGTCGTACTTTGCAAAGCTTTGCTCTCAGCCTTGCCCTTCTCGGCCAAGTCTGGAGCAGCCGTCGGTGGGGTAGTGACGAGTTTGCTCGGTTCTTTCGTACCCAGCGTGTCGGGCAGGGAGGTACCCAGCGTGTCGGCCACCAGCGTAGTCGTGTCTTGTGGCACTACGGGTGTGGTCGCATGGAGAGCCATCCCGCTGTAGCAAGCTATAGCGCAGCTCATCACGAAGATGAGTAGTGAGCGGGTCAGGGCGGTGCGGGACATCTCTTAGGTAGTTGACTAGTGGTTAGCTCCACCCTCTAGGATTGAGCAGATCTCTATGAGCTGCTCCTCAGAGCTAAAGGGGATCGTGATGCTCCCCTTGCCACTCTCCTTACAACGCAGAGAGACCTTCGTCCCGAAGAAGCTACTCAGCTGCTTAGCTAGAGGAGCGTAGTCATTGCCACTGGAAGCGAGCTTGGAGAGCGTCTGTCTCTTCTTGCTCGCTTTTGTAGTCTCTTCGGTCGGCTCTCGCATCTCATTGGCCAAAGCCTCGACCTGTCGCACGCTCAGATGCTCTGAGAGGGTGGTCTGGTAAAGCTTCAGCTGCTGTGCTGGATCGGTCAAGCTCAGTATGGCACGAGCGTGACCCATGTCGATCTTCTTCTCCGTCAGTCCCAGCTGCACCTCTGCGGGCAGACGGAGGAGACGTAGGTAGTTACTAATAGAGGAGCGGGTCTTGCCCACCTTCTTGGCGAGCTCCTCTTGTGTCCCCTCGGAGTGCTCTAGGAGACGCTTGTAGGTGAGCGCTATCTCGATAGCGTTGAGGTCTTCGCGCTGTATGTTTTCGATCAGTGCCATCTCGACCACCTGCTCATCGTTTGCCTTGACGATATATGCCGGTATGGAGGTTAGCTTGGCCAGTTTAGAGGCTCTCCAGCGACGCTCACCCGATATGATGAGGTGCCGTCCGTCGGTCAGCTCCCGCACCGTGATAGGCTGCACAATGCCGAGGGCACGTATGGAGGCGGCCAGCTCCTCGAGACTCTCTGGGTCAAAGTGTCTGCGAGGTTGGTCTGGATTAGGCTCGATCTTGTCGATGGCTATCTCGCTAATGCTAGAGGAGTTGCTCACATCGCCGAGCAAGGCGTCTAGTCCTCTGCCGATTACTTTGTTCTCTTTCTTCTTGTTTGTCATGATGATCGTAGGGGTAGGGTGTAGTTATAGCGCAGCGCGCTGAGCCGTGCGACGAATCAGTTCCTCGGCCAGCTGGAGGTGGTTGATCGCTCCCTTGCTGTCCGCATCATAGAGGAGAGCAGGCAAACCGTGACTAGGCGCCTCGCTCAACTTAACATTGCGCTGTATGACCGTGTCGAAGACGAGCTGCCCGAAGTGCCCCTTGACCTCATCGTACACCTGATTAGCCAGTCGCAGACGGCTGTCGTACATAGTGAGGAGAAAGCCCTCGATCTCCAGCGCCGGGTTGAGGCGGCTCTTGATGATACGTATCGTGTTGAGGAGCTTAGAGATTCCCTCCAGTGCAAAGTACTCGCACTGCACGGGAATGATCACCGCATGGCTAGCGACCAAAGCATTGACCGTGATGATGCCGAGCGAGGGTGAGCAGTCGATGAGGATGTAGTCATACTGATCTACGACAGGGCGGAGCATCTCTCTCATGACGGTCTCCCGATCCTTGAGCTGGAGCATCTCTATCTCCGCTCCGACTAGGTCAATGTGAGAGGGGAGTATGAAGAGATTGTCCACGTGCGTGGGGCGCACCACCTTGTCGAGCGGTAGTCCACCTATGAGACACTCGTAGATAGTCTCGCTGAGGGTCGTGGAGTTGATTCCCAGTCCCGACGAAGCGTTTGCCTGCGGGTCAGCATCGACTACGAGCACCTTCTTGTCGAGTACAGCCAGGGAGGCTGCGAGGTTGATCGTAGTGGTCGTTTTGCCGACTCCACCCTTCTGATTAGCAAGAGAGATGATTCTACCCATGATACATATCGGTCATAAATAACGCGTCAAAGCTACAGAATAATCTAGACATAGACGCTTAACTGTTGATAACTTGAATCTCGCGAGATCGCGGCAAAGCAAGACGCAAAGCGGTTTGTAGAGCGTAAAGACGTGTAACGATAAAGTAGGGACGCACGGAAGTGTCTAGCGGGAGGGCGTCCGTTGTGTCAAGGGTTACAGCATCCGTGGTTTTAACGGAGACGGACGCTCGACCGAGCGTCCCTACAACCGTTACTCGTCTCGCAGTACTACAACGGACGCCCTCCGACTAGACACTCCCGTGCGTCCCTACAAAGGGCTACTCGTATTGCGCTGTTTGTGTGGTGGATACGAGTTCCAAAAACTGTTCCCCTTTTGGAACTAAAAAGTTCCAAGGGAGGAACTCTTTAGTTCCAAGGGAGGAACTTTTTAGTTCCAGCGGAGGAACTTTTTGGAAAGTTGATCGGTGACTCCTCCGCCACTGGGGGAGCGATCAGAAAGCCCTACAAGCCAGTAGCCCCACTCGGTGCGAACCAAGCGGGGCTACTGGGTGTGTTAGACTTTTATGGTGAGACTAGAGCGGAGGCTCTGGTCTAGCGGTGTGGCGCTATTACTCGATAGCGATGGTGCGACGAGCCTTCTGCTGCTCCTCTTCGCTGATCTTGGGGATCGAGAGGGTGAGGACGCCGTCGGCCATGCGAGCCTGGATGCGCTCCTCGTCGACATTGTCTGGCAGGATGAGGGTCTGCTCGAACTTGCTGTAGGAGAACTCGCGACGTAGGTAGCGACTCTGCTCGTTGTCGTGCTGCTCCTCCTCGTTGTGGCGCTCCATCGTGATGACCAGGTCGTGCTCCTCGTTGATCTCGATATTGAAGTCTTCGCGCTTCATGCCTGGAGCTGCGATCTCTACGCGAAACTCCTCGGGAGTCTCTAGTACGTTGATAGCAGGTGCGGTAGCATTGGGTCTTACCATCCAGTTGCTGTCAAAGAGGTCGCTCCATAGTGCGGGCCTCCAGTTGTTGTCTCTTCTTGATAGTGTCATAGTAGTATTGATTTTAATAGGTGTTTGTGTACTTACTCTGTGCAGGGCCTCCGATCTCTCAGGGTGACCTGCACTAACTATCTAGCAAAGGGTAAGCCAACGGCTGAAAGTGCGACAATCTGTCACAAGAGGCGACTGGCGAAGCTACTCAAGTTGCACTCAACATGCTGACGTGTAACGATAACGTAGGGACGCTCGGTCGAGCGTCCGTTGTGTCAAAGGTTACAGCGTTGTGTTTTAACGGGGACGGACGCACGACCGTGCGTCCCTACAAAGGGTTACACGTATTGTCGTTACACGTCTCGCTGTGACGGGGACTACTCAGAGCGCTTAGCTCCGCGGGCTAGCTGGTAGAAGACCTCGTCCATCGAGTCACAGTCAAATTGTCGCTTTAAGGCTCGTGGGGTGTCTAGCGCTTTGATTTGTCCGTCCACCATGATGGAGATGCGGTCGCAGTACTCCGACTCGTCCATATAGTGTGTGGTGACGAAGACGGTGATGCCCTCAGCGGCAGCGTTGTAGATCAGCTCCCAGAAGCGTCGCCGTGCCACAGGGTCTACACCTCCCGTAGGCTCATCGAGGAAGACTATCTTGGGGCGGTGAAAGATGGCAACGGAGAAGGCCAACTTCTGCTTCCACCCGAGGGGAAGGCTGCCCACGCGAAGCTTGCGCTGATCGTAAAAGTTGAGCTCCTCGAGGAGTCGCTCCATACGGCTCTGTATGATGCGTCGCGAGAGACCGTAGATGCGTCCGTAGAGGAAGATATTCTCCTCGACAGATAGGTAGTCGTAGAGTGAGAACTTCTGGCTCATATAGCCGATGTTGCGCTTGATCAGCTCGGTCTCTTTGCGCACATCATAGCCTGCCACCTCGGCATAGCCTGAGGTGGGCTTGAGGAGTCCCGTGAGCATACGTATGGCGGTGCTTTTGCCAGCACCATTGGCTCCGAGGAAGCCGAAGATTTCGCCAGGCAAGACATCGAAGGTGATCTCATCGACAGCGGTGAAGTCGCCGAAGCGCTTGGTGAGCTTATTGGCCAATATACTATACTCGGTGGAGGGCATGGGCTAGGACTCTTGGGAGATGATGAGGAAGTAGTCCTCGATGGAAGGGGGGATCTTGCGAATGTCTAGCCCCCGCACGCCCTGCTCTAGGAGTCGTGTGTGGATCTCCTCGGGGGTGATCACCTGCTCGTCGAAGGTGAAGTGGTGCGCCTCTCCAAAGGCAAAGCTGCTGAGCACGCCCTGGAGGCTGCGCAACTTGAGGAGTAGGTCGCCCATATCCTCTGCGGTGGCGGACCACAGGGCTCGATCCATCTGTGAAACGAGCCCGTCGGGGGTGTCTATGGAGAGGATCTGCCCATCTTTCATCAGGGCAACTTGGTCGCATAGCACTGCCTCGTCCATGTAGGGTGTGCTGACGATCATTGTGATCTCGCCCTGCTCGCGTAGCTTGGAGAGCATCTGCCAGAACTCTCGGCGCGAGACGGGGTCGACGCCTGTGGTCGGTTCGTCGAGGAGGAGGAGACGGGGCTTGTGTATGAGTGCGCAGGAGAGCGCTAGCTTTTGCTTCATACCACCTGAGAGCTTGCCAGCGGGGCGCTTTTCGAAGGGGAGGAGCATCTTGTAGATGTCCTCGATGAGGTGGTAATTCTCCTCGACGGTCGTCTTGTAGACGGTGGCGAAGAACTCAAGATTCTCCCGCACGGTGAGGTCTTGGTAGAGGGAGAAGCGACCGGGCATATAGCCGATCTGATGGCGCAGCGGACGGTAGTCGCGCTTGACATCGTGACCTAGGACGGTGACTGCGCCAGCGTTGGGATTGAGGAGCGTGGCGATGATGCGTATGAGGGTTGTCTTGCCGGCTCCGTCAGGGCCGATGAGTCCGAGCAGCTCGCCCTCACGGACGCTGAGGTCGATGCCCTGGAGCGCAACGGTCTTGCCAAAGCTCTTGCATACGCCCTGGCAAGATACTGCTGGTCGGGTCGCCTCCTCTACAGACATAGGTCTACTGGTCTAGCTCTACACGTCCATACTGTCCGATGCGTAGCCTGCCGTCGTTGGGGACGCGCACCTTGATCGCATAGATGAGCGAGGCGCGGGCGTCTGGCGTCTGGATGTTCTTGGGGGTAAACTCAGCGCGGTCGGAGATCCATACCACTTCGCCTGTGTAGGCTTGTGGCTCCTCCTCGCCCATGTCGCTAAAGACGGAGATAGCTTGCCCGAGGGTCACATACTCTAGCTGCTCCGCTGTGAGGTAAGCACGCAGATACATCTGCTTGAGATTGGCTAGGCGAAAGAGTGGCATGCCTTGCCCTGCCAGCTCGCCCTGATGAAGGTAAACGGTGAGCACCGTCCCCGAGATAGGCGCCTTGATGAAGCTCCGAGAGATCATTTGGTCGACCTGACTCTCTTGTACAGAGAGCGCATTGCCGCTCCCTGTGGCGGAGCGGTTTTGCTGTCCGATGGTAGCTCGTGCGGCAGCTATTTGCCCCTGGACAGCGGAGATCTTGGCATCGATCTCGTCTAGCGTGCGCTGAGCCATGATGCCACGAGCCACGAGTGGAGCATAGCGGTCACGCTCTTTGTGGAGCGCTTCGAGCTGAGCCTCTAGAGGCGCTACCTGTGTCGCTGCATTGGTATGTCCCGCCGCATTGACTGTCGCCTGCTGCGTGTCGACGAGGTCTTTTTGTAGCGCCAGGAAGGTGGTATCAATCAAGCCTACGACCTGTCCCTCCTCTAGCTGGTCTCCCTCAGAGACATCTAGACGAAGCAACTCGCCAGAGGTGGTCGCTGAGACGACGATTTCGTCTGCCTCAAAGATACCTTGGGCGGAACAATCACTGCTGTGGTCTTTGCACCCCCACGAGAGGAGGAGGGTGAGGAGGAAGAGGTAACCTATATATCGCTTAGCTTGTGTCATCTTATTGGTCAATGAGAGAAAAAAGGGAAGGGACGTATCAAAGGTAAAGAAAGTTTTTGAGAGAAGCGGGAATATCGCCTTTGAGTTCCTCACGCGAACCTTGCCATGCGACCTGCCCTTTGTCTAGATATAGGATGTGATCAGCGATAGTCTTGATGGAGTTCATGTCATGCGTGTTGATGACTGTCGTGATCTGGTACTCCTCGGTGAGCTCTTTGAGGAGCTTGTCTATCGAAGCCGAGGTGGTGGGGTCTAGTCCAGAGTTTGGCTCATCGCAGAAGAGGTAGTGCGGGTTGAGCGCCACAGCTCGAGCTATGGCGACGCGCTTCATCATGCCCCCGCTGATCTCGGAGGGGAACTTGCTCTGAGCGCCTTCTAGACCGACTCGATCGAGGAGTGCCATCGCATGCGCTTTGCGCTCTCGTGGCGATAGCTTGGAGAAGAGCTGGAGCGGGAAGAGGACATTCTCTAGAACGGTCATACTATCGAAGAGTGCCGACCCCTGAAAGAGCACGCCCGTCACTTGTCTTAGGCTCTTGAGATCCTCCTTAGACAAGAGCGTCATATTGTTCCCGTCAAAGAGTATCTCGCCCGACGAAGGCTGTATGAGACCTATGAGGCACTTGAGCATCACGGTCTTGCCAGCGCCACTGCGTCCGATGATGCAGCTGATGCTCCCAGGCTTAAAGGAGGCGTTGATTTGGTTCAGCACCACTTTGTCGTCAAACTCTTTGCAGAGCTCCCTGACCTCTATGATCTTAGTTCCCTTACCCTTTGTCATACCTACATAAACAATAGACTGGTGAGTACGACGTCGGCGAGGAGTATGAGCACGCAACTAGAGACCACCGCATTGGTGCTGGCGCGTCCTACGCCGAGAGCGCCCCCCTTGACCGTATAGCCGAAGTAACTAGCGCCCGACGAGATGATGAAGGCGTAGACAAGAGACTTGATGATGGAGTAAAAGATGTTGCGAGTGACGAAGAAGGTCTGCAGTCCCATCTCAAAGTCCGACGGCGTGATCGAGGGAATAAAGTAAGTCGCCAAGTATCCGCCCACCAGCCCTGTAGACATGCTGATGACGCTCAGTACGGGGATGAAGAGCATGAGCCCAAGGATCTTGGGGAGGATGAGGAAGTTGGCCGAGTTGACTCCCATAATCTCCATAGCGTCGATCTGCTCCGTCACACGCATGGTGGCTAGCTCGGAGGCGATGCTAGAGCCGACCTTGCCCGCGAGGATAAGACACATGATAGAGGATGAGAACTCGAGAAACATAATCTCGCGGCTGGCATACCCTATGGTAAAACGGGGAATCAGTGGCGAGTTCATATTGATTGTCAACTGGATCGTAATCACCGTGCCAATGAAAAAGCTGATGATCACCACGATCCATATGGAGTCAAGACCATACTTAGCCATCTCGCGGATCAGCTGCTTGAAGAAGATGCCCCACTTCTTCGGGCGTCTGAAGACCTGCGCCATGAGGAGTGTGTACTCGCCCATGACACTGAGCGCATTGCTGATCGGATTAGCCATAGCTTAGCGGACTCGGATGGTGCTTAGCTCATTTTCTCTCTCCTAAGCGGACTGAGCCTTCGAGAGTTGCTTGGGATGAAAGAGAAGCCAGAAGAGGATTCCCGTGACTAGCGCATAGCCTGCGAAGATGTACCAGACGGTCGTCCAGTCGGTCACCTTGGCTATGGTAAAGTGCTCTACAACCCAGCCGGCGCCTAGCGAACCGATGACGACGCCTAACCCGTTGGTCATCAAGAGGAAGAGCCCCTGAGCACTGGCGCGCATCGAGGGTGAGACGGACTGATCGACAAACATGGAGCCGGAGATGTTGAAGAAGTCAAACGCCATCCCGTAGACGACCATTGATAGAACGAGTGCTATGATGCCCGGCATCCCGGGGTTGCCTATGCCAAAGAGTCCGAAGCGTAGGAACCACGCCGCGAAGCTCATCGTCATCACGCCCTTGATGCCAAAACGCTTTAAGAAGAACGGGATCGCTAGGATAAAGAGTGTCTCCGAGATCTGGGAGAGCGATAGGAGGATGTTAGGATACTTGACCGCAAAGCTATCGGCATACTCAGCGGCCCCCTTGAAGTGGTCGAGGTACATATTGCCGTAAGCATTGGTCACCTGTAGCGCTGCACCCAGGAGTATGCAGAAGGTAAAGAAGACCGCCATCTGCCTATTCTTAAAGAGCACCAGAGCATCCAGCCCTAGTATAGATAGGAGAGAGCGACGACCCTCTTGAGCCTTCTTGACGCCGTGCGGTACTGCAGGTAGTGTCCAGGCGTAGATCGCTAGGGCGATAGCGGCAAAGGCGCCTAGATTGAACTGCATCGGGCTGTCCATCCACTTAAATAGGTTGACCAGCCACATCGCTACGATAAAGCCGATGGTACCCCAGACACGTATCGGGGGAAAGTCCTTGACGATGTCAGCCTGCACTGTGCCAAGTGCGTGATAAGCGACCGTATTGGAGAGCGATAGGGTCGGCATGAAGAAGAGGTTGACCCCAAAGATAACCAGCCAAGTGGTTGCAAAGGGTGTCCCTACGGGTAGGCAGCCGACAGCGATCAGACAGGCGCCTGTCAGCAGGTGGCAGATCGAGAGCAGGCGCTCAGCACCGACCCAGCGGTCAGCGATGATACCAGTCAGTGCGGGTGTGATGATAGCAGCAAAGCCTGCGGTAGCAAAGAGTCCGCCGACCTCCTGCCCATCGTACTGCATCACATTGCCCATGTAGCGTCCCATAGAGATGAGCCATGCCCCCCAGATGAAGAACTGAAGGAAGTTCATCACGATTAGCTTGAGCTTGATCTGTTCCTTTTCTTTAGTCATACCTTTAGTCGCTAATGTGTCTCTTCTGAGGCTTATCGCCGATTATAAAAACCTGTTCCGATGACGCCCAGCTTGAATCCTTTAGCACCCCACTTGAGCTGTACCGCTGAGGGGTAGAGTAGGTTGGTGATAGCAACCGCCTGCCCAGCCGATCCTGATGTCGACGCTAGCTCCGTGGCAACGGGGATCAGGAGTAGCTCTAAGTCTTTGGTGACGCGATGGGTGCCATCCGCATCAGTCACCATATTGCCCCGCATATGCGCCTCAATGAGGTGACTGATATTGCTAAATGTATAGTTGCGATCTAGGACACTATAGCGCCCAGAGACGAACGAGGTAGAGGCGACCAAGGGGTCGTTGACACTCTTCGCAAAGAAGTGCGCCACACTGTCCTTCGGTATGAGGAGTAGCTGAGGGGGCGGGTTGAAGTGGGTATCCACATTGGGGACGTCCACCGCTATTTGTAGCTTGCCCTCGTTGATGACCCAGCCGAAGCCCTCCTTATCCTTACTCATCTTCTCGTACTCGTGGAGCAGTCGGCTGAGCTCATCCTTGCTGCAGGTGAGCTTCGTGACGACGCCTGCTGGAGACTTGATATAGGTCTTGCCCTCAGACGATGGCTTGAGCAACCTATCCAGATAGGTGTGCTTCAGACTGTTCAGCGCGTAGAGGCTCTTGTTGTTGCTAAAAACTTCCCAAGTGGGCTTGTAGACTGTCGAGTCCACCCCCTTGGACGACTTTTGCGTAGTCTCATAGGTGTAGAAGATGCGGAGAGCCGTTGAGTAGACCGAGATGACATGTCCCGTACCCGTTGTTGAGGTGACGTAGAGTCCACGAAGTAGATTGGACTCGAAGGCATCCTGCGAGGCAAACCACTCGGGATGCTCACGAGAGGCTTTGAGAAAGCGCTCTCCCAGCTCATTCGGCACTCGTATCGTCAGTCCCTTGATCCCTGTCGTGTCGGAGGGACGGTAAGTCAGTTCGCCGAGTAGCTTGGCCCCTTGTGTATAAGGTGTCAAGTCGTCTACCGAGTAGCGACTCTTGGGCAGAGGCTTGGTGATCTCATAGACCTGCGCCTTGCCCCAGGTTGTCGTGTCACCGACGCCGCTGAGGTAAGAGAGGATGATATTGACCGAGTCAATGCGATCGTTGACAGGCTTATGGGTGAAAGTGAAGCCTGGAGCGCACTGCAAGCGGTTGATATAGGAAGCCTCAAAGTCTCCAAAGACGGGATCTGATATCTGTCCCAGCAACGAGATAGCACTACGACTATATATAGAGTCTAGAGGTATCGTCTCAGCACGAAAGATGAGCGAATCCCCACGCGCCGCGACAAGGTCTCTCTCGGGTCGCAGACTGCCTCCGAGTGTGGAGTAAGCATCGTTGCAAGAGGTGAGTCCTAAAGTGCATAAGATGCAGATCAGGAGTGGCATCTGGAGGGTATGTAGTAAAGTCCGATTCATAGATTCAGTTTAAGTGTCAGGCGCTCGGCTTGCAGTCTCGGTAGATGAGATAGAGACCATCCGCAAGCATCTGACAGGTAATCTAGCTCCAAAGGTAAGGAAAAAAACGATTTGACCGTACATTCCTAAGAAGCAAGATAGGGCCGACGCATGATAACCTGCCGTCTAGGGACTGCGCAGGACGATAACTAGGGATGTGCTGTTCGACCATCGCTACAGAGGGTTCGAGTATCACTACAGAGTGGCTAGGGAACCTCTCTGATTACACCTTTCTCGCGAAGAATGGAATTCCTCCGTAAGAATTTCCCCAATAGCTACCTAGGAAATCAAAAATATCCACGGAGGAAAGAAAAAATTCTTCGGAGGAATCAAATGATACTTCGGAGGAATCAAAAAATAAGTCCGAAGAATTTGCCCATTTCCTAGGTAGCAAATGGGCAAATTTCTAGGTAGGAAATCAGACGAGCGCGGTTTTTTATCAAGCATCAGCCCTGAGGAGCAAGAAAAAGCACCGCCCTCGTAGGAGAGACCTTCGAGAGCGGTGCTTTAGTTCTGTAGACTAGAGGTCGGTCGACTTACTGCTTCTTGTCGAGCAGGTTGCGGATCTCGGTCAGTAGCTTGACCTCGTCAGAGGGCTCAGGAGCTGGTGCTTCGGGCTCCTCGTGCTTTCTCCTCAGTTTGTTGATCGCACGAATCATCATGAAGATGACGAGAGCGATGATGAGGAAGTCAACGACGTTCTGTATGAAGAGACCGTAGTTGAGCGTAGTCGCTGAGACGATCTCCTCGCCGACCTCATTGAACTCAGCGGGCTTGATCTCATAGGCTAGCTCGGAGAAGTTGATACCTCCCGTAAAGAGCCCGATGAGAGGCATCAGGATGTCATCAACGAGTGAGGAGACGATCTTGCCAAAGGCTCCCCCGATGATGATACCGACAGCCATGTCCATGACGTTGCCCCGAAGGACAAACTCTTTGAATTCTTGCTTGAAGCTTGCCATAATCTTGTTTATTTAGTTAGTTGATCGATTACTTCAGGCGTGCAGGCACAGAAAGCTGGGATCAGGTTGCGGTCGCCAAAGCCATTGTCTATGCGAGAGACATTGACCCAAAACTTATTGTCCTGTAGATAGGGTAGTGCGAAGGCGGCTTGCTGACGTGTGTAAGCGTGATGCCACTCGTCGGCACAGACCTCGTACTGGGGGTGAGGTGCGTTCTTGATGACATTGTCCTCAGCGTCAGCCTTGCCCGAGGCGATATCCTGTGCCTCTTGGTAGATCTGATTCATCACTGCGACAAAGCGATCGAGCTCAGCCTTGCTCTCGCTCTCGGTCGGCTCGATCATGAGCGTACCGTGAACGGGAAAAGAAACCGTCGGAGCGTGATAACCGAAGTCCATCAGACGCTTAGAGATGTCGCCCTCGTCGACGCCTGCCTGAGCCTTGACACCACGACAGTCGAGGATCATCTCGTGTCCGACGAAGCCGCGGTCGCCCGTGTAGACGACGCCGTAGTTGTCGTGGAAGCGAGCCTTCAGATAGTTGGCATTGAGGATCGCCATAGCGGTTGCCTGGCGTAGGCCTTCGTAGCCTAGTAAGCGAATGTAAGCGTAGGTGATCACAAAGACGCCAGCACTACCGAAGGGAGCTGCCGACACTTGGTTCGTCGCATCAGACCAGCGCTCCACATGCTTGGGTAGATAGGGCACCAAGTGCTCAGTGACACAGATCGGACCGACGCCAGGACCGCCACCACCGTGCGGGATAGCAAAGGTCTTGTGCAGGTTCAGGTGGCAGACGTCAGCTCCCATATAGCCTGGGTTGGTCCAGCCGACCTGAGCATTGAGATTGGCGCCGTCCATGTAGACCTGTCCGCCGATCTCGTGGATGCGGTCAATGATCGTACGGATGTTGCTCTCGAAGATACCGTGCGTACTTGGGTAGGTGATCATGATGGCTGCGATACGATCCTTGTACTGCTCGGTGAGCTCCATAAAGTGATCCATATCAATGTCGCCATTGTCGGCCGTGCGGACGGTGATCGTGTCAAAGCCTGCCTGTACAGCACTGGCGGGGTTGGTACCGTGTGCAGAAGCGGGAAGGATGATGAGGTCACGAGCGCCCTGACCTGTAGCCTGTAGGTAGCTACGTATGACACGCAGACCGGTGTACTCACCCGCAGCACCTGAGTTAGGCTGTAGCGAAACGCCCTTCATACCGGTGATCTCGCAGAGGAGTGCCGACAGGTTGCGTATCATCTCTAGGTAGCCCTCGACTTGGTCATCGGGAGCGTAGGGATGGATATAGGCAAACTGCGGATTGCTCAGCTGAGCCACCTCCGAAGCCGCATTGAGCTTCATGGTGCAGGAGCCTAGCGAAATCATCGACTGAGCGAGCGAGATGTCCTTGCGGTCTAGTCGCTTGATGTAGCGCATCAGCTCGGTCTCGGAGTGATACTTTTGGAAAGTCTCATACTGTAGGAAGTCACTCTGGCGAGCGAACTTCTTATCAAAGTAAACCTTCGTGTCGTCTACCTCGGTACCCTCGATGTCTCCATCTTTGCCCTGAAGCTGAGAGAAGATGTAGAGGAGGACTGAGAGGTCGCTCTCGAGCGTGGTCTCGTCGATGCTGATACCGATGTGACGACCATCCTCGTAGTAGCGCAGGTTAACCTGACAGTCGAGGGCGATCTCACGGAGCTTTTCGGCTGAAAGGCCTTCGGGTAGCTCGATGTATAGGGTATCGAAGAAGTTGTCGTTGAGCTGCTTGTAGCCCATCGCTACGAGCTGATCGGCTAGATAGCCCGCATAAGCGTGGATACGGTGAGCGATGTCACGTAGTCCCTCGGGACCGTGGTAGACAGCATAGAAGCCACTCATCGTAGCCAGCAGAGCTTGTGCCGTACAGATATTGCTGGTGGCACGCTCACGCTTGATGTGCTGCTCACGTGTCTGGAGAGCTAGGCGGTAAGCGGGATGACCGTAGGTATCTTTGGAAATGCCGATGATACGTCCAGGGATGGTGCGCTTGAAGTCCATCGTCGAGGCAAGATAGCCTGCGCTAGGTCCGCCGAAGTACATCGGGATACCAAAGCGCTGAGCCGATCCGAAGACGATGTCTGCGCCCCACTCGCCTGGAGGCGTGAGGAGTATGAGACTCATCAGGTCGGCCGCGACGGCAACACGTGTGCCGGCAGCCTTGGCACGCTCCATAAAGTCGTGGTAGCAATTGATACGACCCTTCTCGTCGGGGTACTGGATGATAGCTCCGAAGACCTTGTCCGTAAAGTCAAAGGTCTCGTAGTCGCCTACGACGATCTCCATGCCTTGCTGGGGAACGCGTGTCTGAATGACCGCCTGCGTAGAGGCAAAGACACGCTTGTCGATGAAGAGCTGGTTGGCGCCCGCCTTCTTTTGCTCTCTCGGACGCTCGTTGTAGAGCATGAGGGCAGCCTCGGCTCCTGCGGTAGCTTCGTCGAGTAGTGAGCAGTTCGTCAGAGGTAGTCCCGTCAGGTCGGTGATGACCGTCTGGAAGTTAAAGAGCGCCTCAAGACGACCCTGCGATACCTCAGCCTGGTAAGGTGTGTAGCTGGTGTACCAAACGGGGTTCTCTAGGACATTGCGAATGATAGGCTGTGGGGTTACGGTATCGTACCAGCCCATACCGATGTATGAGGTGAAGATACGGTTGCGAGACCCTAGCTCGAAGAGATGCTCGCTGAGCTCACGCTCGGTCATAGGCTCAGGTAGGTCAAGGGGCTTCTCAAGGAAGATACCCTCGGGGTAGACCTTGTGCATCAACGCATCGACGCTGTCTACGCCGACGACCTTGAGCATCTCAGGCAGATCAGCCTCGGAAATGCCTATGTGACGATAGGCAAAGTTTCTTGTATCCATCTATTTTAGTTGATATAAGGGTTATTACTTTTTTCGTTGTATATGGTTGTGTGCGGCCCATGACCTGGGTAGACGATGGTGTCGTCGGGTAGGGGACGCAGTTGAGTCTTGATGCTGTGCAGGAGCGTCTGGTAGTCGCCGCCTGGTAGGTCACTACGACCGATGTCACCTCTGAAGAGTACGTCGCCCGTGAAGACGATATGCTCGCTCGGTAGGTAGTAGGCGACGTGTCCTGCTGTGTGTCCTGGTACGAAGAGGTCATAGATAGCTACCTCGCCCAGTCGTAGCGGTTGATCGCTCGGTAGAGGGCGTATCTGAGACAGGTCGAAGGCTTCCTCTGGTACCTCAAAGCCCCAAGCACGCATCTGCGCTTCGGGAGAGACCGCCTGCGCTAACTCGGTAGCGTGCGCATACGCCTTTGCCTCGGGGAAAGCTTGGAGCGCCCAGGACAAGCCCCAGATGTGGTCAAAGTGTAGGTGCGTGAAGAGGAGCAGGTCTACGCTCAGTCCCCACTGCTTGATGCGCTGTGCGAGACGCTCCTGCTCGCTCACGGTGGCGCATCCGCAGTCGATGATGGCTGCGTGGCCGTCGCTGGTCGAGAGGAGGTAAGTGTTTTCCTGTATGATGTTACATACGAATGTAGATACTTCGCAGTTCATAGTTCTTTTTCTGTTAGTTGGTTCGTTTGCCCTGCTTAGCGACATAGACGATCCATTTGTCCTGATAGTAGTCGGGGTAGTCGGCCAGTGTACTGATCGCTGTGAGCTGTGCGTTCACGCCCGCCTGCGCTATCTCCTCGCTGAGGTCGCCGCCCTTGAGACAGTAGATGCCCGAGCGGGGAGCCCGTGAACCGTGGAGCATATGCTGTGTGTATTTATAGAGTAGCTCCAGAGGCATCGCCGCACGAGACACGACGTAGTCGCAGCGCTGGTCGCAGCTCTCGACACGTGTGTGATGCGTAGAGACATTGGTCAAGCCTATCTCGTCAGCGATGGACTGAGCGACGTGGAGCTTCTTGGCGATGCTGTCGATCAGCAGGAACTGGTACTGAGGAAACAGGATAGCTAGCGGGATGCTGGGGAAGCCTCCGCCACAGCCCACATCGGCAATGGTGAAGCTGGTCGGCTCGTCGGGCAGGAGCCAGGCGAGCGCCAGTGAGTGCATCACGTGGTGCAGATAGAGATTGTCAATGTCTCGTCGGGAGATGACGTTGATGCGTGCGTTCCACTCTCTGTAGAGCGGATAGAGAGCGGTCAACTGCTGTGTGGCAGTTGGTGAGAGCGCAGGAAACTGCCTCAGGAGCCTATCCAATTGCTCCGTGGGGGTAGTACTTGGTGTGATGGGCATCTCTAGGGCGCACGGTTAATTGCAGGAGGGTACATCGTATCCCTCCACAAATGTACAAAAAAAGAGCACACCCCACAGTGTCGTGAGTTGTGCTCTTGATCTCTTTGTCCTGTACCTCCGACTGGAAGTATCAGTAAAGTCTTAGGAAGCTGTCTAGTTCCTTTAGTCTACGAAGGTGAGCTGCTTGTCAGCCCCTACGTCTAGCGTGATAGGCTTGGTGCGCTCTACGGTGCCTGCTAGGAGTGCCTTCGAGAGCTCGTTGAGGACGAGCCGCTGTATGACACGCTTGACAGGACGTGCGCCAAACTCGGGATCGTAGCCCCGCTCGGAGAGTAGGTCGATGGCGGCGTCGCTGTAGTGGAGCGTCACGCCATTTTCCTGCAGTGTACGAGCCACCTTGTCGAGCTGTAGTCGTACGATCTGAGCGATCTGAGCTTTCGTCAGAGGTGTGAAGACGATGGTCTCGTCGATACGGTTGACAAACTCAGGACGGATCGTCTGCTTGAGTAGCGTCTTGACCTCCTCTTCGGTCCGCTCGATGACCTCTTCACGGTTCTGCTCGTCGATGTGCTCGAAGTTGTGACGGATCAAGTCGGAGCCGAGGTTACTGGTCATGATGATGATCGTGTTCTTGAAGTTGACCACATGACCCTTATTGTCGGTCAGCCTACCATCGTCCAGTACTTGGAGGAGTAGGTTGAAGACGTCGGGGTGAGCCTTCTCAATCTCATCAAAGAGCACAACCGAGTAGGGCTTACGCCTGATCGCCTCGGTGAGCTGACCACCCTCATCGTAGCCGACATAGCCAGGAGGTGCACCGATCAGACGAGTGGCGCTAAACTTCTCCTGATACTCGCTCATATCGATACGGGTCATCATGTGCTCATCGTCAAAGAGGCACTCGGCCAAGGCTCTAGCGACCTCTGTCTTACCGACACCTGTCGTGCCGAGGAAGATAAAGGAACCGATCGGCCTATTGGGATCCTGCAAGCCAGCACGACTACGACGCACCGCATCTGCAATGGCGGTGATCGCCTCATCCTGACCGACGACACGCTTGTGTAGCTCGTCCTCTAGGTTGAGGAGCTTGTCGCGCTCGCTCATGAGCATACGACTAACAGGTATGCCAGTCCAGCGGGCTACGATGTCAGCGATGTCTTCGGCTGTCACCTCTTCGGTGATCAGTGCGGTACCAGAGGCACGCTGCTCGGCAAGCTTCTGATTGATCTGAGCGATCTGATCGTCTATCTCTTTGAGCCGTCCGTAGCGTAGCTCAGCTACACGACCGTAGTCGCCTAGTCGCTCGGCTTTGTCCGCCTCTATAGTGGCTTGCTCACGCTCGACCTTCAGTTGCTGCGCCTCATTGACCAGATCTTTCTCGCCGTGCCACTGAGCAGCCAGCGCATTGCGCTCTTCCTCGAGGTCAGCTATCTGCTTAGAGAGCGCAGCCAGCTTAGGCTCGTCGTGCTCGCGCTTGATCGCTTCACGCTCTATCTCTAGCTGCTTGATACGACGCTCCAGCTCGTCTAGCTCCTCGGGCATTGAGTCGATCTGGATGCGTAGTCGTGCAGCAGCCTCGTCCACAAGGTCGATCGCCTTGTCGGGGAGGAAGCGGTCGGTGATGTATCGCTCGCTCAGCTGTACAGCCGCTAGGATAGCATCGTCCTGGATACGCACCTTGTGGTGGTTCTCGTAGCGCTCCTTCAGACCTCTCAGGATAGAGATACTGCTCATCTCGTCTGGCTCGTCGACCATCACCATCTGGAAGCGGCGCTCAAGCGCCTTGTCCTTCTCAAAGTACTTGCGGTACTCATCGAGGGTGGTGGCTCCGATGGCCCGTAGTTCACCACGAGCCAGGGCCGGCTTGAGAATGTTTGCCGCATCCATAGCTCCTTGCGAAGCTCCCGCACCGACGAGCGTATGGATCTCATCGATGAAGAGGATCACCTCACCATTGGAGGCGGTCACCTCGTTGACGACTGACTTGAGACGCTCCTCAAACTCTCCCTGATACTTCGCACCTGCGATGAGAGCGCCCATATCGAGTGAGTAGATGAGCTTGTCCTTGAGGTTCTCCGGCACGTCGCCTCGTATGACACGGTGCGCCAATCCCTCGGCGATAGCGGTCTTACCGACACCTGGCTCACCGACGAGGATAGGATTATTCTTCGTACGGCGAGAGAGGATCTGTAGGACACGACGTATCTCTTCGTCACGACCTATGACAGGGTCTAGCTTGCCCTCACGAGCACGCTCGCAGAGGTTGATCGCATACTTGCCAAGGGCGTTGTACTGCTGATCACTCGTAGCGGAGTCTACCTTGCGCCCCTTGCGAAGCTCACGAATAGCCTCCTCAGCATCGGCGTAGTTCAAGCCTGCATCTAGGAGTAGCTGACGAGCATCACTAGACACCTTGAGAAGAGCTAGGAGGAGATGCTCTACAGCGATGTATTGGTCACCCATCTTGCTAGCTATCTGCTCCGACTGGGTGAGCACTTGGTTCGTCTGGTCGGAGAGGTAAGGCTCTCCACCAGAGACGTGAGGTAGACGCTCTAGTTGCTGCGCTACCGACTGCTCTATCTGGTGCATGTAGGCACCCGCTTTGGTAGCGACATACTCGACGACGTCACGACCCTCACGTAGCAACGCATCCAGGAGACAGATCGGCTCTAGAGCCTGATGCCCCTGCTGGCGCGCTTGGGCGATCATCGTTTGGATCACCCGTTGCGATTTAATGGTGTACTTATCTATGTTCATGTTTTTAAGGTTTGATTCTGACTAACTCAAGCAAGTGATGTGCCAAAGGACAAAATGTCACGCACTAGCGCCTTGAGCTCATACAAAAGAAGAGAAGGCAAGCACACTTCGCTCACCTCCTCTTAATACTATATAAAGGTATCTTGGCTGGTAGTTTACTTCTTTGGTACCGTAGACGTGGCAATCTGTAGTCTCAGGCCGAAGCCAGCCCCATCGGTAGCTGGCACAGACTGGATGCAAAGCCACAAGTCACCCTCGGGGTATCGGCCTCTACAGTAAGCATTGAAGAGCGGCCCTTTCTTGTCATCCTTTGTCATACTAAAGTCTTCGGTAAAGCCGTACCCCTGAGCGATACTCTTGAGTAGGTCGTAAGCTTCGCTGTCTTTTTGGTACGCTTTGATGAGGATGTCTTCATTGGATAGATAGGCGGTGAAGAGTAGCAGGAAAGATCGATCCGTACGTCCAGGAGTGTACCTGTAAGCGATGCGCTTGATGTAGCGTATGTCGGTATAACTGTCTCCTTGACTCGGGGCAATAAAGGAGAGTGCGTAGGAAGAGCCCCCAGGCACCTTACGATCACTTTCCAAGAGCCAATCTTTAGCTTCGTTTGCCTCTTGTATCTCATCCTTGCGTTGCTCTATCTCCGCAAGGATTGGTATGTAGATTGGGACAAATCGTCTGTCGGGGTCATCAGCTCCTATATATCTCTTGACATCAATCTGGACGGCGGGCAAGACTTGGACAGGAACGGTGACGCGCGCTTCGCCAGTAGCGATAGTTATAGTACAGTGTCCCTCAGCCACGGCGGTTACTAAGCCTTGGATGCTGACGGTGGCGACGGCCTCACTTGTTGACTGGTAGGTGTATCGTAGTGTCGCATCGGCGGGTGTCGCTGAGACGCTCAGCTGTGCACGCTTCCCTACCCGTAGAGAGAGTCTCTCGGGTGAGACGGAGAGCGTCGTGTGAGTAGGCTCCGTGGGTGGCTTCGGCTTTGTACCAGGCTCCTTGTGACAAGCTATGATCGAGAGCGTCAGAGCTAGGAGTAAAACGCTTAATGGTAGTGTCTTGATGAACATATGGTTGGGTCTTAGGGGATCTAAAGAGTCTCTCTGTCTGAGTGATACAAAGGTAGAAAAAACATATCACTTGTCGCACTGTGCCCTTTGGCGGGCATGAGCTTAATACAAAAGGAGACCTACACACTCTTTGGTGTAAGTCTCCTTCGGTATGATTAGACTGCTCTTGCTATTGACTAGCTATAGGCAGACTGGAGTTGTATTACTAGTAGATGACGTCCATATCTACGCGGCGTGCATCGGTACGCTTGGCCGGAGTCGTGTCGACACCGTTGTCGTAGCGCTTGATAGCAACTGCAGGTACGCCTGCCTCTTGGAGTGCCTTGATGACACTGGCAGCACGCTTAGCAGCAAGCTTGTTGTTGAAGTCTACGGGGCCATCTATACTAGCGTAGCCGTATACGAGGACGAGGGCACGTGGATCGTTGATGACAAAGTCAGCGACGTTGCGTACAGCCTCGAGACCCTCAGCATTGATGACGTCCGAATTGACCTTAAAGAATACACTACGACTGAGCTGCACGTTGTTGCGTGAGCGGTCTTGGTGGATCACCCGACGGTTATCGTAGTTGTACACAGGAGCCTGTTCGGGAGCCTTCTCTAGCTCATCGATCTGCTGACGTAGCGCAGCTAGCTGCTGAGCTATCTGATCGTTGTCTCGCTGCGGATCTTGCTGAGCAGCCTTGAGGCGAGCTAGCTCCTCTTCGAGCGCTTTGACCCTTTCGTCATTAGTCATGCCCTGAGCGCCTTGTGCACCTTGAGCTACGACGAGATTACTACCAGCTGGGTAGTAGAGTTGTCCTCCGACGTTGATAGGCTGTCCAGGCTGTGTATAGACTGGCGTGGCCCTCATAGCGTTGAGGTTGTGATACTGTAGGAGTAAGTAGAGAAGGTCTCTATCCTTATTGTCTACAATCGTGATGTCACGCTCTTGTGGACAGTTGAGGCACTGCTCCTGAGCGTCTTGCTCTTCGGCTGCGGTGACTATAGCATTGATGAGCGTAGCTAACTCTTGCTTAGTCATAACTACCTCTTTCTCACGTCTGCCACGCTCGCCCTGCTCAACGCGCTCCGTACGGTCGCGCTTCTGGCGAGGTGCCTGACGCTGGTCTTGCTGTGCCTCCACAGATGTGGAGACAGCAGCAGACAGAAGGATCACGCACAGCCCGACTATTATTGATTTCTTAGTCATACTGTTGTAGTGATAGGTGATTAGAAGTAGAAGCGATATCCGAGAGATACGCTATGATTGCGTAGTGAGTGACGTAGACCGTAGTCTAGGAATATAGCACTGTTGAGCTGTGGCAGCTTGTAGGAAGTACCTACGAGGAAGTTGACACCAAGCTTCGTGTCTGTAAAACCACCGACACCAGCACCTAGATAAGGTACGAAGTCGCCTAGCTCCTTGAAGTTGAAGTTGTAAACAACGTTGCCTGATATACCTAGTGTAGTCTTCTTACCAAAGCCTACGAAGATCTCAGGAACGAAGTCAAGGTTCGTATTGCTGATAGGCATATAAGCGCGTGCGCCTACTGCGAAAGTACCGAAGAGGTCCTCCTCCTTAGGCTTTACAAGGTTGGTTCCTACTAGTAGTCCTACGGAGTTGAAACGTATGAAACTATTGGAAGTCTTATCTACAGGAGTAGCATCAGCACCGACAGCCATCGTGCTAGATGTAGCACCAGCAGGAGTCGTGTATGCAGGATGTGTAGGAGGAGTTGTTACGACAGTCGTCGTAGGCTGTGTGGGCTGGTACTGCTGCATACGAGCCTCGTTGTTCTCGATCTTTCTATCGATCTCGTCAAGACGGTCGAGGATCTTCTCATTCTGCTCTTTTAGATCAGAGGTAGCGGTTGTAGTACCGTTCTGAGCCTTTACCTGCTCATTAGCGAGCATCTGCTGCTGCGCAATGTACTGAGGTGAGTTGCCGATGAGTGCATGGACTAGCTCACGCTCTAGTGGTGTGAGTGCGTCATCGTTTGGCTGGCGATAGTAGTGGTTGTGAGCCTCCTTGCAGCCCTGCTGGCAAGACTGACCCTTCTTGCTGCGGTTGCGATCGATGATGCGCTGTGCCATATCCTCGATCTCAGATGGAGTCATGCGTACATACTCGTCGTCACGATCCTGACCATAGTAGTGGTACTCACGGTACTCGTTGATACGCTCTTGAGTAGTCTGATCCTCCTCAGTGTCGAACTGATAGTGACGAGCTGGCTTGCCTAGGTTAAAGCGTACGCCGAACTGGTAAGCCATATTCTTGGCAAGGATCTCAGAGCTCTTTGTGATAGAAGCTGTCTTGACGCCAGGAGCTGGGTGTGCAATGAAGTTGGCACTACCAAACACGCTGACATAGCGGAAGATAGGTACCTCTAGACCGAGACCAGCCATAGCGAAGACGACATCATGTAGGTTAGCCTTGTCGAGCTCAGTAGCCTCCTTAGAGAGCTTAGCATCGAGGTAACCAGCACCTAGATTGATGTAAGGTGTCACGCCACGAGGTAGGTTGAGACGGCCTGTGAAGTAACCACCATACATAGCGCGCTCCTTGTCGAAGTCGAAGTCGAGCTTCTTACCAGGCTTGCCAGCTTGGTAGTAGAATCCACGTACACCAAAGGTGTTGTTGAAGTCTACACCTACCTGACCACCGTAGAACCATGAGTCGCGGCTATTCCAGTAAGAGTTCTGGTTGAAGTCCATGTATAGCATAGAGGGCTCGATCGTGAAGACCATACCACGGAAACCATTAGAGAAGAAGTCTCTGTAAGCACGGCTTACTTCGTTGCCACCTCTGGGGTCGTAGCCACCGAGGTAGACAGAGAGACCAGCACGAGCTGAGAAGTTGTTCATCAGAGCTAGACCATGCTTGTCGACCTTCTCACTAGCCTTTGCTAGATTGATGTATGGGTTGAGTAGGTCTGTGCGGAAGCCTAGGTAGTTACCTGATAGGTTGAGGGCGATACGAGGTGCTAGATTGATCTTAAAGCCTAGTGCTCCAGAGAAGTATAGGTGATCAGTCTTCATCATCTCGATCTTGTCATCAGCGATGGGAAGCTCGTACTTCATGTTTTGTACACCACCCCCTACGAGTAGGTAGGGTGCTAGGATGTAGCCATCGAGAAGGTTGAACTTGAGCTCAGCTCCGTAGCGCTCGATGTCGATCTTGCGATCTGTCATCTTATCTTTGAAGACTGGATCGATATTCCATTCTCCATTAGGGTCGCTGAGCTTAGACTTGATTCCGAAAGAGCGATCATAGACACCACGTAGCTCTACGATCGGGCCGAAGCCGAAACCAGCGCGTACGCCCCAGAGCATAGCGTTGTCGATGTTGAGTGCATCGTCAAGGAATTCATACTGAAAGCCACCACCGACGGTGATGCTGGCATCCTTGACCTGTGCCTTGGCTCCGTTGAAGCTCAGAAGAGCTACAAGAGCCGTACATAGAAGTAGGATTTTTTTATTCATAGGTTGAACTATTAAGTTGATGATTGATAATGCTTAAGTGATTAGTGTAAGATGTAATGAGCTCACGCTCCTCAATCGAAATAAATATGCTCAAAAAGTGTCAACCGAGGAGACGACCCACCATATCTACCGTCAAAGGTATAAAAAACTAGTGACACAATGCAACACTTGCGATCTGCGACCTGAACATATATTCATATCCGAAAACTCTATAGACCGCTCTACTATTACGTTTAGAGGATCTCGTAGACCTCCTCTGAGACAATTCGGATGAATCAGCTGATTGTAATCTATTCGCTCTAGAGCTGGTATGCTTCGGGTGATAGGACGAAGATATGATAAAAGTGAACTCCTTTCAATTCCTCGGAAGGAAGGCGTAATCAGAGAGGTCCCGTAGCCACTCTGTAGCGATGCTCGAGCCGTGCATTCTTAGTTAATCGTTATGTGCAGCTTCTAGACGGCTGGTTATAATGTATCAGCCTTGTATCGAGCGGGGGCTTTTGCTGTGAAATGAGTACATTTGCAGAGCAAGTGAAGTAGACGGATGATGGACGAACAGACCAAGCAGCTGATCATAGATACGGCACGCATCGAGGATGTGGTGTCCGACTTTGTGCAGTTACGACGCAAGGGGTCGGGCTTTGTGGGGTTGTGCCCATTTCACAAGGATCGTCACCCCTCCTTTATCGTCACTCCGTCTAAGAATATCTGCAAGTGCTTCGCCTGTGGTGCGGGAGGTACGCCTGTCTCCTTCATCATGAAGATACAGAACTGCTCCTTCGTCGAGGCGCTACGCTACCTCGCTCAGAAGTATAATATCCCCGTGCCCGAGCGGGAGATGACTGAGGAGGAACAGCAGCGACAGAATGAGCGTGAGGCGCTTTACCTTGCTAATGAGGTGGCAGCTAAGTTCTTTACCGAGCAGCTCCTCAGCCAGGAGGAGGGACTGGACGTCGCTTTGCCCTACTTTACACAGCGTGGGGTGCGGTCCGAGGCGATACAGACCTTTGGGCTGGGCTACTCACCGAGCGATCGACGTGCTCTGGCGAAGTTTGTCGAGGAGCATGGCTACGATATGGAGAGCTTTGTGGCGACGGGTCTGCTCTACGCTCCGAGCGAGGGCCGCCCGAGTGCCGACCGTTATCACGAGCGCGTTATCTTCCCTATATATAATGTAGGGGGGCGTGTCGTCGGCTTCGGTGGGCGCACGATGCGCAAGGCAGACAAGATTGCCAAGTATATCAATTCGCCCGAGAGCATCATCTACGACAAGAGCCGTGAGCTGTACGGACTCTACCAAGCGAAGCGTGCCATCTCACGTCTGGATCAAAGTATCATCGTCGAGGGCTACCTAGATGTGATCGCCATGCACCAAGTGGGGATAGAGAATGTGGTGGCGACGTCGGGCACGGCGCTGACGGATAGTCAGATACAGCTTTTGCGACGCTTCTCACGCAATGTGCTGGTGCTCTTCGACGGTGATGAGGCGGGTGTCAAGGCGGCGCTGCGCTCGGTCGATATGCTCCTCGCTGAGGGGATGCAGATCAAGCTCTTAGTCCTACCCGATGGAGAGGATCCCGATGAGTTTGTCTCTAAGCGTAGCCGCAGTGAGGTGGAGGACTACTTTGCCGCCCATGAGCAGGACTTCCTTACCTTCAAGTCGCAGCTCTATGCTCCGCAGATGGCGCAAGATCCGCAGCTTAAGACGCAACTGATGCGAGACATCTTGCAGAGCATTGCCACGATCCCCGATAGCCTCGAGCGGATCGTCTACATCCAGCAAATGTCTCAGATGTATGGCGTGGCGGAGGATCTACTCTTGCAGCAGATCAAGCAGGAGCGCTTTAGTCGTGGACGGGTCTATCAGTATGCCCCGCCAGCGCCAGCGACACCTGAGGAGAGTACTCCCGAGGAGACCCCGCAGGAGGTTTCGCCTCTAGATGCGCCGATGAGCAATGAGGCACTGGACTTGATACGTCTAGTGGTGCGCTACGGGGAGCGTATGCTCAAGATCTCCGTGCAGGACGAAGAGGCAGACGAGGGGGCAGAGCCTACGGTGATACAGGTCTCTGTGGCCAACTTTGTCTATCAAGAGCTCAAGCAGGATGATATAGTCATCGAGCACCCGCTGGTCAAGCGCATTCTCAACGATAGTAATAAGATGATGCTGGAGGAGCTCAGCGTCTCGGGTGGCAAGTCAGAGCGTACCTGTGGCTCCTTCCTCTGTAACTCGGAGATCCCGCAGGTGTCAGCTCTGGCGGTGGATCTCTACGCGACTCCCTACCGCCTCTCTCGCAAGGCTCGCGAAGAGCTACAGATGCCCGATGATGAGAATGAGAAAGTACCTGATGAGTGGGTGCAGGAGATGACCTTTAAGGTGCTATACACCTACAAGCTAGCGTACGCCGAGGAGCGTTGTCAGCAGATTTCGCAGCAGATACAGACGCTACAGCAGGAGCATCCAGAGGCAGACTACGAGAGCTATCAGCCTCTCCTCCAGGAGCTATCTACATGGCAGGAGATACGTAAGATGCTAGGACAGTTTAGCGGTCAGCGGGTGGTCATTTCGTGAGATAAAGAAGAGAGTCACCGTTAACCCTTTTACCAAATCTAAAGAAGAAAGTGCCGTCATGCAGTTTGCCGATATATATGGATACCAAGCCCTCAAGCAACAGTTCGCACATCTGACCCGCTCAGGGCAAATGCCCCATGCGGTACTCCTAGAGATACAGGAGGGCTACCCGGGGCTACACCTAGCGTGGGCCTGGGCGCAGTACATCCAGTGTCAGTCGCCTACGGATGAGGACTCGTGTGGTGCCTGTGCCTCCTGCAAGAAAGTCGCAGCCATCGCTCATCCCGACGTCATCTTCGTCTATCCCGTGGTCAAAGCGGCACAAGACGAGACCCCCACGGAGCGATACTTCGACGAGTGGCGCACCTTCCTCGAGCGGTCGCCCTACATCACCGATCAGGACTGGCTCGAAGTGCTGGAGGCGGGCAATAGTCAGCCTGTCATCTATGTGAATGAGATCAATAGTCTCTTGTCTCGTCTCTCGGTTACAACCACCGAAGGAGGCTGGCGCACGATTATTATTTACCAGCCTGAGCGTATGAATGATGCGGCGGCCAACAAGCTTCTCAAGTCGCTCGAAGAGCCACCCGCCGAGACGCTCTTTATTCTTGTGTCGGCACATTCGGATCGTCTCCTAGACACAATTCTGAGCCGTGTGCAGCGCTTCGAGCTGCCCCCGATGACGGAGGCGGAGATGAGAGAGGCGCTGACCGCTCTGCACCCGGAGCTGGCGACTGATGCTCTGGAGGCGATGATTCCCCTAGTGGACGGCAACCTGAGCGATGCGCTACGGCTACTCGACAGCTCCGCTTCGCAAGACAAACTACAGGAACTAGCGCAGCAGTGGTACGATGCGACATTACGAGCCGACATCCTGCGTCTGAAGCTTCTCAGTGAGGAGGTGGACAAGATGGGACGCGAGGGAGCGGTTGCTTTCCTCAAACTACTGATGCAGCAGGTGGGTCAGCAGTGGCACCGTGCGCTCCGTGGTGAGGCTCGTGTGGGGGAGCTGCGGGTCAACAATAAGGCGATGGGTGCTTGCTATAGACTCCTCGAGGAGGCGATGCGAGAGATCCGTGGCAATGTGCTGACGAAGATGGTGCTCTTCGACACGTTCCTGAGAATGCTACTCGCCTTGCGCAACTAAGCCCAGCTACGATGTCAGAGCAGACGTTACGTCATCAGGGACTTGACCTCTTACGGCTCCTCTCAGTCGTGATGGTGATCGGCATCCACACGGCGGGAGGTTACTTTATGGGAGATGCTTCGCTGGCAGAGCGTTGGCAAGCTGCCCCATGGTATGCGCTTTCGGTGGGAGCGGTGCCACTCTTTGTGATGATGAGCGGAGCTTTCATGCTGTCGCCGGTGCGGCAGATCGGGAGCTTGGCGCACTTTTACGAGCGTAGGGTAGGGCGCAAGATACTCTTGCCACTAGTTGTTTGGTCTGTGGGCTACTACTTCTGGCACTGTGCGAAGGAGCAGACGTGGCTCGCCTTCCAGTGGTATCACTTGTGGTTTCTTGTGATGCTGGCAGGGCTCTACGTGGTCACTCCTATGCTGCGCTGGCTCTGTGAGCGGATCGAGCGTAGCGATAGTCCTACCTATGGAGGCAATCGTGGACTACTTATCTTAACGCTCGGGAGCTATCTCGTGGCGCTTACGGTAGATGTTTACTACCGCTCGTACGGCGTTCGTCAAGTTTGCCTGCTATGGTGGGTACAGTACCTGCCTTACTTCCTTGCGGGGCATTTGCTCGCTCGCACCTCAAGTCGGTTGCCTGGTAGGGGCTGGCTCTTGATCCTATTCA
Organism: Porphyromonas uenonis DSM 23387 = JCM 13868; assembly: GCF_000482365.1. Lineage (GTDB taxonomy): Bacteria > Bacteroidota > Bacteroidia > Bacteroidales > Porphyromonadaceae > Porphyromonas > Porphyromonas uenonis. The sequence continues at coordinate 106,564 of NZ_AXVC01000018.1, forward strand.
TCGGGAGTATGCTACTACACGGAGCGCTGCTCATTTACGTGCCCTACCAACTATTAGAGCGGATGGGTGTCAACTTCCAGCCACTGGTCGTCCTCAAGGTTCTCTCGCTCTTCGCCCTTTGCTATAGCTGGCGTCCCAAGGCACGGCTCCTCATCTCGGCAAGTACGCTCTATCCCTACGTGATGGGGATCTACTTGGTTCACTTTGCGGTGCTACAAGTGGTCTTCAAGCTGTTTGAGCTATTCCTCCCAGCATTGTCCGCTTGCCCAGCCGTAAGCGTCCCCCTGCGCATCCTGCTCATTGCGCTCATCTCGCTAGGGGTCACCGCATTGATGCGCAAGGTACCCTTACTGCGACAGCTCGTTTAGAGGAAAAGCCTTCACAAGACGGCAATGATTTCGTATCTTTGCGAAGTAACCAATCAATAGAGCAAACCGAATATACATATGTTTAGTGGAATAGTAGAAGGCATGGCGCAGGTACGTCGCCTAACCCGCGAAGGGAGCAACCTGCACATCACACTCGCTTGTAGCTTTGCCGCAGAGCTACAGATAGATCAGAGCATCGCACACAATGGTGTCTGTCTCACCGTCGTCTCGCTCGAGGAGGGAGGCTACACGGTGACAGCCGTCCAGGAGACGCTGGATCGTAGTAATCTGGGACTCCTACAGGTAGGCGACTATGTCAATGTGGAGCGTAGCATGATGCTCGGAGGTCGTCTGGACGGTCACATCGTGCAGGGACATGTGGATCAGACGGCTCGCTGTACAGCCATTCGTGAGATGGACGGAAGCCACTACTTTACCTTTGCCTATGAGGTGGATCGTGAGATGATGCGCCAGGGCTATATGACAGTCGAGAAGGGTTCCGTGACGGTCAATGGCGTGAGCCTCACCGTCTGCAATTCGCAGGAAAACTCATTCGAGGTGGCGATCATCCCTTATACCCTAGAGCATACCAACTTCAAGTACTTTAAGGAGGGAAGCGTGGTCAACCTCGAGTTTGACATCTTGGGCAAATACATTGCTCGTCTTCGCTCCTTCGACTAAACCACTGTAGCTATGAAAGCGGAAGACCTATATGCTCTCTATCGGGAGCGTCAGAGCGATCGAAAGTTTGCCGATCGCCCCGTACCGCAGGAAGTGCTGGAGCGTATCCTGCACAACGCTATGCTGGCACCCTCAGCGACCAATCAGCAGCCCTGGAGTATCGTAGCGGTCTCCGACCCTGAGACTGTGCAGCGTGTGGGGCAGGCGGTCATCAAGGGGGTGACCAATATGAATAAGTTCGCCCTAGAGGCACCCGCCCACCTACTCATCGTAGCGGAGCGTGGACGCTGGATAGCGCGTATGGGGAGCCGCGTGATGGGTGTGGACTACCGCCCCATAGATCTAGGCATCCTCGTGGCGCACATCGTCCTGGCCGCACAGGCGGAGGGTGTCGGGAACTGTATCCTTGGCTGGATCAATGACTCGGCTCTGCGCAAGGAGCTCGGCATCCCCAGCAACCGTCAGGTAGTCCTAGACATCCTCCTCGGTTACTCGGAGCAGCCGACCCGTGAGAAGAAGCGCAAGCGCCCCGACGAGGTCATCCACTGGAACCAGTGGTAACCAGCTCACTACGAGACGCCTTCCGTAAGGCTGTATCTGCGCTAGTTTGCTACCCTTTGAATTTCAATAAAAGAGCCCTCTCCACTTAGCAAAGAGCGCAACGGGGGCAAAGGAGGATTTGCTTTTGTCAAAATATTTCCGTTACTTTGCAGTCTGATTGCAGACCCACACCATGATGATGCTAATGGATGGGCTGTGTCGATCTCAGAAACATCGTAGAAGTATAAAAGAAATACCACACCGTCATGTCTAAGATATGTCAGATCACCGGTAAGAAGGCTATGGTGGGCAACAATGTATCCCACTCAAAGCGTCGCACGAAGCGCACCTTTGATGTCAACCTCTTCCGCAAGAAGTTTTATTGGCCCGAGGAGGATCGTTGGATCTCTCTAAAGGTTTCAGCAGCAGGGCTTCGGCTCATCAACCGCGTAGGGCTCAACGAGGCTCTCCGTCGCGCTAGCGATGCTGGCTACCTAAGCATCAAGAGCAAATAAACCACTCACTCCTTAATTACACTGATTTACTATGTCTAAGAAAGGTAAAGGCGATCGAGTACAGGTGATACTCGAGTGCACAGAGCACAAAGAGAGTGGCATGCCAGGCACCTCTCGCTACGTCACCACAAAGAATAGAAAGAATACGACACAGCGTCTAGAGCTTAAGAAGTACAATCCTATCCTCAAGCGCTACACACTACATCGTGAGATTAAGTAATCATCTCTCCCCTTCACTAACCAAATAAGAACTAAGTACAATGGCTAAGAAATCGGTCGCAACCTTTAGAACGGGCGATGGTCGCTCATACTCGAAGGTTATCAAGATGGTCAAGTCGCCTAAGACTGGTGCTTATACCTTCCAAGAGGAGATGGTACCAAATGACCACGTACAGGACTTCCTCAAGAAGTAATCTGAATACGAGATAGAGTCGCTACCGTAGAGAGGACGTTATCCACATCTCTCTAATTAGGTAGGCGAACACCATAAGGAGAGCATTGACACGCTAGTCGTGTCGATGCTCTCGCTTTGTTTTTATAGAGGAGCATTCGGACGGGGTAGGGGTTAGAGATTAGAGCGAGACGAGCCACGATTTGTAGGGTCGCACGGCTACTTGTTAGATGGCGGCATTGAGGAGAGCGTGCGACATTAGATATAATTTACTATATTTGCGCTGTGGACGTGTGTTTCTCTACGGGAGCGCCACGTCTATCAAGACTATCTATCACGCTAATCATCAATATTATAATAGCCATATGAGACCAGTACGACTTCTATCTGCAGCACTCTTACTCATCATCTCTCTGACCTATCTGCAGGCACAGGAGAGCTATCCGCTCAGCCTCGTCGTAGAGCAGAGCAGTCAGCCTGAAGAGGTAATCCCTCTCACAGATATTCAGAAGATTACCTTCGCAGATGGTAAGATGCAGATGCACTACACCCAGAAGGCCAACTACAGTGCCGCTTTCGCTTGCAAGGATGTGACGAAGTGTACCTTCTCCACGAGCAAGAAGCCGACAGCGCTACCACTTATTGCTAGTCCTGTCGTCAGTAGCTACAAGCTACTCTCCGATGGTGAGAATATTTTCATCGAGGGTCTCGTTGCTGGGCAGGGTTACAACGTAGCGCTTTACGACATGCAGGGCAATCAGATCTACCTGCGTCCGAACTTTGTCGTCGGCGAGACGATCCACTGCGCTACACTACCTAGCGGTGTCTATCTAGTTCAGATCGACGGCGAGGCATACCGCTTCATACTGTAAGAAAAAGCTCAGAGACATAGCGGCTACGCTCCTAAGCTAAGTGCGTAGCAGTGATATTGCGACGAGGGTGATGCAGATGCGTCATCCTCGTCGTGCTTTTTGAGGTTTGTAAAGGGGGATGCCTCTCACCTTATAAGACTGTTGCAAAAGTCAACAGTCTCACAATCTTGCAAGCAAGATTGTCTAGACTTTGCAGAAAGGATGAAGCGCAAGGCGCTGAGGGTGAGGTCTGAAGGGAGCATACCTCCGTATGTGACCGAAGCCGAATCCCGAAAGCAACACAGCGATTCGCCTTTATGCAACAGTCTCCTTATGGTTGAGCAGCTGATGGGAAAAAGGAGTCTCTTCGGAGGAAATTGAGAATCTCTAGGGAGCAAACGGAAATTCCCCACGGAGGGCTGAAATAAAAGTTCGGAAGAATGAAATGAAAGTTCCGAAGAATGAAATGGTAAGTACGAAGAATTTTACCGTTCCTCGGTGAAGGATCAAGAATAGCTCCGTGGGGATCTCGCAATTCTCGCGGAGCTTTTTTATTGCGTAGTGAGATGAGTATACGAAAGGTGTGGAAATCGTATACCTAGAGCGGTAAAGCGATAGGGGAGTCGTCTGAGAACTTAACAACTTCACCGTGTCGTAACATTTTCGTCACAGTGGAATAATCCATTGGGCGTAATATTGCAAGCGAAAAGGGAGATCTAACCTTCCCGACCGTCTCGGTAGGTCCCTCTCTCAGCAACAAACAAACTTACCAATACAACTATGAATAAGAGTACACTCAAGGCTTTAGTCCTCATCTCCATCGCTCTCATGACTGCCAGCTGTGCTGGCAAAGGTGGTCGTGTGACCCAGCTCGACGCTGCGGGAGCGACCTTCCCGCTACCTTATTATACCGAGGCCTTCAAAGCTTATGAGGAGCTGTCGGGGATACATGTTAACTATGGCGCCGTGGGTAGTGGCGGTGGTATCCGTAGCCTCAAGGACGAGGTGGTCGACTTTGCCGCTTCTGATGCCTTCCTCTCTGATGAGGAGCTGGCGGAGATGCCTCGCGAGGTGATCCACATACCGACCTGCATGGGCGCTGTCGTCATCGCATACAACTGCCCCGAGATCGCTTGCTTAAAGCTCACGGGCGAGATCATAGCAAACATTTATCTAGGCAAGATAACCCGCTGGAATGACCCCGCTATCGCTGCGATCAACCCCGACGAAAAGTTACCCGACAAGGAGATCTCACCCGTCTATCGCTCCGATGGTAGTGGTACGACGAATGTCTTCAGCGACTATCTGACGAAGGTGAGCCCCGACTGGGCTGCGCAGATCGGCACGGGCAAGTCGCTCAAGTGGCCTACCGGTATGGCTGCTAAGGGCAACCCTGGTGTCGCTGGCGTGATCTCTCAGACGGATGGTGCAATCGGCTATGTGGGTAGCGAGTACAGCTTTTCGCTAAAGATCCCGACAGCAAAGGTGCAGAATCAGGCGGGCAACTTTGTCCTCCCCTCACTTGAGTCAATCTCTGCGGCAGCTGCTGGCGAGGTGGCGCCCGATACACGACAGATGATCACCAACTCGGCACACCCTGAGGCTTATCCTATCAGCTGCCTCACCTGGCTCATCTCCTACAAGGATCTCAGCTACAGCAACCACTCAGAGGCTGAGGCTACCGAGACGGCTCGTCTACTCAACTGGATGCTAAGTGATGAGGCGCAGGCGATCACTTCGCAGATCCACTTCGCACCGCTATCTCCTGAGATGATCGCTGCAGCCAAGGCGCAGCTGGCTCAGCTGACCTATGGCGGTAATCCGATAGACTTAACTAGCTCTCCTAAGAAGTAGCTCCTATATACACCAGAAAAACAAAAAAAAGGAGACTGCTACCGTCTCTGTAGCAGTCTCCTCACACCAAAAGAACGTCTCTCCTCCCCTCTCAACAGTAGTGCCGTCTGGATAGCTCCGATTGCTTAGTGAGTCGCATCCGACCTGTACCGCTCTCTATTCGGAGGAGAGATGTCTCTTTACCTTCCACACCTACTATTCAAACTGTATGTCCACCCTCGTCCGTAAAGCGTCACGTCCCATCGGCGACAAGATCTTCCGAGGTCTACTCATGAGCTCTGGGCTCCTCGTGCTACTGATCTGCCTAGCGATGCTGATCAGTCTGATTAGTAACAGCATGGAGGCCTTTAGTGAGTTTGGCTTCTTTCGCTTCATCTGCTCCTCCGAGTGGGATCCTACGGCTGGACGGGAACAGTATGGGGCGTTGCCCTTTATCGTTGGGACCGTGGTCACCTCGATACTAGCCTTGATCCTCTGCATCCCCTTCTCGCTACCGGTGGCGCTCTTCATCGGAGAGTACTTCAAGGGGAAGCGGATCGCCGGTGTCATACGTTCGCTGACGGACCTGCTGGCGGGCATTCCCTCTATCGTGTACGGTCTGTGGGGCTTCTACACCCTTCGTCCGCTCATTGACATGATTGATGGACCACAGGGCAATGGCTACGGGATCCTCACTTCGGTGCTCATACTGACCATTATGATCATCCCCTATGCCTCGTCGCTCACGGCAGAGTTTGTCATGCTCACGCCTAAGTCACTCAAGGAGGCCGCTTACAGTCTCGGCGCCACCCGCACGGAGGTGATCGGATCAGTCATCCTACCCAATGCGCGGAGCGGGATCATCGCAGCTTACATCCTCGCTCTGGGACGAGCGCTCGGCGAGACGATGGCGGTGACCATGCTGATCGGTAACACGGACAAGGTGCCTACATCAATCTTTGACACGGGACAGAGTATGGCTTCGCTGATCGCCAATCAGTTCAACGAGGCACATGGCCTCAAGCTCAGTTCGCTCATAGCGATCGCACTCGTCCTTTTTCTCATCACAGCCATCATCAACGGCATTGTGAAGATTATCCTAAACAAGCAACGAGCTTAACCAACCATGGCATCACTCAAAGTAAGACAGGGCTGGGACCGTACGGTCTATCTAGTCAATATCGTACTCGCCTGCATCACCGTCATACCGCTCTTTCTCATCATCGGTAAGATCGTCATGGAGGGGTATCATCAGATCAACTGGGACTTCTTTACCAAGACGGCACCGACAGCTGTCGAGGCTATGATGGCTAAGAACGCTAACACGATCGAAGGCTCTCGCACGATACTCCCAGGCGGTATCGCTAATGGTATCGTCGGCACGCTCCTCATGACCCTCGTAGCCTCTATCATCGCTATCCCCATAGGTCTCCTGGGGGGTATCTATCTTTCGGAGAATAGATCGTCACGCCTTGCCAGTGTAGTACGCTTTGTCACAGATCTACTACAAGGCACCCCCTCGATCGTCATCGGTATCATCGTCTACGCTTGGATCGTACTACCGATGCGGGGTTACTCGGCTCTGGCGGGTGCTGTGGCTCTGGCGATCATGATGCTACCGCTCATCATACGCTCTACCGAGGAGACGCTGGCGCGACTGCCTAAGTCCTTCAAAGAGTCGGCGCTTGCTCTCGGCTGCTCCTACCGTAAGATGGTCCTTAAGATCCTCCTTCCCTCCGCCATGGGTGGTCTGCTGACAGGTATCCTGCTAGCTGTGAGTCGTATCATCGGCGAGACGGCACCGCTCATCATGACCGCTCTGGGCAGTGCCCGCATATCGTGGACGCTCGACACCCCTTCGTCGGCTGTGCCACTACTCATCTGGGAGTTTTACAGTGATCCCAACCTTCAGGAGCTGATATGGAGCTCTTCACTCTTCCTCTTGCTCCTAGTGCTCCTTCTAAACTTTATCGCCAAGCGTATCTCCGCTCGGACACGCTACTAGTAACCTCTTTTTGTCCAAAGCATGACTCCAAACGCTATACAGACGACAACGCCCGACGTGGTCCTCCAGCTAGACAACGTCAGCATCTGGTACACTCCTGAGAAGAGTGCCGTGACCAATGTCTCGGCGGAGATCCACGACCATGAGATCACCGCCATCATGGGACCCAGTGGTTGTGGCAAGAGTACCTTGCTACGTGCCATCAACCGCATGCACGAGCTTTACCCCGGTATACGTACCGACGGGCGTATCCTCCTACAGGGGGAGAACATCTTAGAGAAAGACCCGATGGTCGTCCGTCGTATGGCGGGGATGGTCTTCCAGCAGCCGAATCCCTTCCCGACGATGAGCATCGCCGACAATGTGATGGCGGGCTACAAGCTCAACGGCATCAAGGTCTCCAAAGCGCAACGCGAAGAGATCCTGACCAGCTCTCTGCAGTCGGTCGGACTCTGGGAGGAGGTCAAGGACCGGCTGGACAAGCGTGGCTCCTTCCTCTCGGGCGGACAGCAACAGCGACTCTGCATCGCTCGTGCTTTGGCACTACGTCCTCGGCTACTCCTGATGGACGAGCCGACCTCCGCCCTAGATCCGATAGCGACCAATTGCATCGAGGAGCTGATCCTAGAGCTCAAGAAGGAGATAGCTATCCTCATCGTCACGCACAATATGGGGCAGGCGGCGCGCATATCCGACCGCTCGATGTTTATGTACCTCGGCGAGCTGGTCGAGTATGACCGCACCGACAAGATGTTTACCAACCCCAGCGATCAGCGCACCGAGGACTACCTACAGGGCAACTTCGGATAAAACGTTGTAACTTAGATCTGCCGTACAGACAGACACACTATCAAGTAAAAAACGAAACTGTCACAGCCTATGTCACCCAATATGGATCATCACGTCGTCCTAATCAAGGAAGACTTCAACGTACTCAACAAAGTAATCGCTCGCCAAGTCGAGGCGATACAGCATCTCCTCAGCGGGATCGTCGAGCCTGAGGCTTACGAGCATATTGAGATGAACGAAACCATCATAGATAGCTTAGAGGTCAAGATACGGAGCGAAGTCATCAACGGGATCATCCTCTACACGCCTCGAGCCTCTGAGGCGAGGCGCATGTTTGCCCTGCACGATATGACCAGTTACCTAGAGCGTATCGGTGATCTACTGCTCAATGTGGCCAACTTCACCCGTGCGATCGACACGGGCAATGTGCTGTACCTACAGTATGCCGACACGCTTCGTGAGATGCTTGCTGAGACCTATAGGATGGTTACAGATGCGGTCACATCGTTCTTTGCTGGTGACTCCGAGCTCTCACGCAGTGTCATCGGCCGAGATACGCATATAGACGACCTGCACTATCAGGTCAACGATTCGCTACCCCAGGTCTTACTAGACACAGAGCTGAGTCCCGACGTAGACTCTATACAGGCTTCACTGGCGATCAGCAGTATAGCCTATAATCTAGAGCGCATCGGTGACAATGCGACAAACATTGCCGAGGCGGCCATCTTCCATGCAGAAGGTAAGAACCTACTCCACGCTAAGAACCAAAAAGTAGAGATCCCCACCGAACAAGAGCTAGAGAATTATGGACAAGAAGAAGTTTAAGCTCCTCATCGTCGACGACGAGGAGGACCTCCGCGAGATACTTACCTTCAACCTCGCCAGCGAGGGTTATCAAGTCTCCACAGCTGCCAATGCTGAGGAGGCGCTCAAGATGCCGCTTGAGGAGTATCACCTCCTCATCCTCGACGTGATGATGCCTGGGATAAACGGCTTCAAGCTCGCTGAGCTCATACGACGGGAGAAGAAGCTCACCACTCCGATCATCTTCCTTACTGCTAAGGGTACCGAAAACGATCTCCTCACCGGCTTTAACATCGGAGCCGACGACTATATGGCGAAGCCTTTCTCCATCAAGGAGCTACAGGCGCGCATTCAGGCTATCCTCATGCGCTCCTTGCAGAGCGGTCCAGACTTTGGAGAGAGTCAGATAGAGATCGGCTCGCTCCTCATTGACCTAGATGCTAAGCAGGTATTTGTCCATGGAGAGCCTATCGAGCTAACCAAGAAAGAGCTGGAGATCCTCGTCTTATTGGCACGAGACCCAGGCAAAGTCTTCTCACGCGAGGAGATCCTCGATCGCGTATGGCGCGAGGATGTCTTCGTCTTGGAGCGCACCATCGATGTACACATCACCCGAATCCGCAAGAAGCTGCGCAGTGGCGGAGTTAAGATCATCAACCGCTCAGGCTTCGGCTATTGCCTCGTCGAGGAGGAGGCCGAGTAGTCCCACTTTCACACCATATATCGTCCTACTATGAGCCAGTACAACTATAAGTCCAAAGTCTTTATCTTCGCGACCCTGCTCTTCATTCTCTTTGGCGGGATCATCTACTTCGTACAGCGTGCCTCCGAAAAGGAGATCAAGACCAAAGCCCTCGTGGGATACCTCGAGCGGGTCACTGACTGTGTCAATAGTTACATAGCAGACTATGTAGCGCATCCCCAGGAGCAAGAGACAGACTCACTCTCCAGCTTTAGTCATCTGCCGAGCACACAAGCTCTAGGACGCTTCTTATCCTATCTCCCAGACAATCTACGCTTCACAATCATCGACCTACAGGGCGAAGTCTACTTTGACAACGTCACCCAGGGACCAATCCCTGAGAACCACCTCTCACGTGTAGAGCTACAACAGGCCAATCTCAATGGTACTGGCACCTCCAAGCGGTATAGCGATACGCTCGGAGAGGACTTCTACTACTTTGCCAAGAAGTACCAAGATCAGGGATACTACATCCGTGTGGCCATACCTTACCATATAGACTATGTCAACTACTTTCGCTCCAATCACTTCTTCCTCCTCCTCATCGTTGGCGTCTTCAGTCTGGCACTGCTGGCGGTGGTCTTTTTTACGGACCAATTCTCCCGCTCGGTGCGTAAGCTTCATGACTTTGTGTCGAAGGCACAGGCTGGTGGGGAGTACGAGTCGGTCACTTTCCCCAAGAGTGAGATCGGAGAGCTAGGAGAGCAGCTCAAGAAGACCTTTAAGATACTCGAAAAGAGCAACACCCGCTACGAGATCGAGCGCGAAAAGCTCATACAGCACTTTGCTAGCTCCGATGCGGGCATAGCTTTCTTTAGTGAGCAGCGACAGTTTATCTATGCGAACAGCCACTTCATACAGAACCTCAACACCCTCGTCGATACCCCTACCTTTATCATCGATGAGCGCATCCTCGACTACCCTGAGCTTTATCAGGTCAAGACTCTTCTAGCGGATCAAGAGGCTCACCCAGGCACCGCTTCGCGCTCCACACGATACATCATCGACAAGGACGGCTCGCATATAGAGGTGCGCGCACAGCTTTTCCCAGATAATAGCTTTGAGATCGTCCTGACTAATGTAACTAAGAAGGAAAACGATCGTCGCCTCAAGCACGACATGACCAATAGTATAGCCCACGAACTGCGCACGCCTGTTACTTGCGCTCGTGGTTACCTTGAGACGATCCTCAACCAGCCACTCCCTGAGGAGCGGCAGCGCTACTTCATCGAGCGCACTTACAATCAGATGATACGTCTCTCACAGCTCATCAGCGATGTCTCTATGATCACCAAGCTGGAGGAGGCGAGCGACCTCTATGCCCTGCAGGAGCTAACTCCGTATAGTGTCGTCGAGGAGGTCAAAGCAGCTCTAGAGATCAAGCTACAGGAGGCGCAGATGACCATCTGCAATCGAATCCCCGAGCAGACAACCGTACAGGCCAATCACTCGCTACTCTATGCTGTCTTTGCCAACCTGACCGAGAATAGCATTCGCTACGCTGGCACCGGTACTACCATAGAGATCGAGCAGACGATGGAGGACGAGCGCTACTACTACTTCACCTTTGCGGACAACGGGCCTGGCATCCCCGAGAGCGAGAGCCTGGCTAAGATCTTCGACCGCTTCTACCGCATCGATGGCGGACGCAGTCGTGAGATGGGCGGATCGGGACTGGGACTCTCCATCGTACGAAATGCTATACGCTTCCACGGCGGAGAGATCTCGGCCAAGAACAGACCCACGGGAGGTCTCGAGTTCTTCTTCTCGCTAGCCAAGAGCGTCCCCGACAAAGCGCCCCGAGAGCACTAGTTCAGACCGATCTGTGCTATCGGATCAAAGCAAAACTCCCTAGGCGAAGGATAGCTTTCCAACCTTGGAAAAGAAAGTTTCCAGCCTTGGAAAACTACTTTTCCAAGGGAGGAAGCGTTTTGGAAACTTTACAATACGATCCGACCCCTCCGCTTATGACTCCTGTCAGATAGCGGAGAGGTCGGAACAGCTTAGTGGGAAATGAGTCGCTCTATGGAACGACGACGCTAGAGCAAGTGACGCTCGGCATGGTAGGAGGAGCGCACGAGGGGACCGCTCTCGACGTGGCGGAAGCCTTTGTCTAGGGCTATCTCCCGAAGCTCGGCAAAGCGGTCTGGATGCACATACTCCTGGACGGGGTAGTGGCGACGAGTAGGCTGGAGGTACTGACCTAGCGTGAGGATACTACAATGGACCTGACGCAGATCATCCATCGTCTCGAGGATCTCCTCCTGCGTCTCGCCGAGACCGAGCATCAGCCCTGTCTTAGCGGGTAGTCCCGCCTCAGCAATCTGTGCCAAGACGGAGAGGCTACAGTCATAAGTAGCTCGGCTGCGCACGATGGGCGTGAGCCGTCGTACGGTCTCCATATTGTGCGCCACCACCTCGGGACGCTCCTGGAGGATTGGGGCTATCAGCTCTGCCTGCCCATCGAAGTCTGGTATCAGCACCTCGATCGTGACGCCAGGGCAGAGCTCGCGTATCTGTCGTATAGTCTCGACCCAGTGGGCGCTTCCCTTGTCGGGCAGGTCGTCGCGATCCACACTGGTGACCACCGCATGCTTGAGCCCTAGCGCACGGACACTCTCAGCCACGTGACGAGGCTCCTCAGGGTCTAGCGGCAGCGGGCGGCCCGTCTCTGTATTGCAAAACTTACAAGCGCGTGTGCAGACGGCTCCCCCGATCATAAAGGTAGCGGTGCCTCGTGACCAGCACTCACCTTGGTTAGGGCAGCGCCCGCTCGTGCAGATGGTGTGCAGGCAGTGCTTCTGCAGCACGGCACGCGTCTCGTCGTAGGTTACATCGCTACCAAGCTTGATCTTGAGCCACTCAGGCTTGCGTATGTGGGGTTGCTTCATTAGCTCTTTTTACTTCAGCTTACGATCGAGGAACTCGATGATGCGGCTGTAGAGGTGCTGCCTATTGTTGCCCCCATAGATGCTGTGATCCTTGTCTGTGTAGGTCGCCATCTCAAAGGGGATGTCCGCCTTGACCAGTTCGGTGGCTAGGCGCATCGTATTTTGCAGATGCACATTGTCATCAGCCGTGCCGTGGATGACGAGTAGATCGCCATGGAGGTTGTGAGCGATAGAGAGGACTGAGGAAGCCTCGTAGCCCTTGTTATTAACCTGCGGTGTCGCCATAAAGCGCTCTGTATAAACCGTGTCGTAAAAGCGCCAGTCGGTCACAGGAGCCACAGCTACACCAGCACGAAAGACCTTGCCACGACAGAGCGACATGAGCGTATTGTACCCGCCATAGCTCCAGCCGAAGATAGCGATGCGACTTCCATCGATATAGTTAAACTGCTTGGGCAGCGCCTCGGCAGCTGCAATCTGGTCGCTACTCTCGCGCAGACCTAGCTCACGATAGGTGCACTTGCGCCACTCGGTGCCACGGCCTCCGGTGCCACGTCCGTCCACACAGACTACGACGTAGCCAGCCTGAGCGAGGGCGTACTCCCAGCCAATGTAAAACTGATCCAACACCTCCTGCGAGTCGGGACCACTGTACTGGTGCATCACGGTGGGGTAATGCTTGCTCGCATCAAAGTGTGGCGGACGAATCATCCAGCCATGGAGCGTGCGCCCAGGAGCCACCTCGATGGTAAAGAACTCCTTGTCGTTGTAGTCATACCCCTTGAGCTTAGCGACCAGCTGTGCGTTGTCTTCGAGCGTACGGATCACCTTGCCCTCCTTTGTCGTGCGGATTGTCGTGACGGTAGGGGTCTTAGCATTGCTATAGCTATTGATGAAGTAGCTGTAGTCCTGAGTAAAGCTAGCGCGATTGATGCCAGCCTCTCCGGCTAAGACGGTCGTCTTGCCTTGTGGGGTCGTCTTGAGGACACGTCGCTGAGTAGGCGTCTGGTCGGCCGCCTGGTAGTAGACGTTGCCCTCGCTGTCACAGCCGTAGAAGCTGATGATGTCCCAATTGCCCTGCGTCAGACGCTTCTGTAGCGCTCCATTTGTGCCGTACTTGTAGAGTTGTGTAGATCCATCGCGCTCGCTCAGCATGACGATGCCATCGGGGACGAAGCGCATGGAGTTGATAAACTCATTGTTGATATATCGTGGGTCTTGCTCACGAAGGGTCAGACGAGGCGTGCGGCTCTTCGGATTGATGCGATATACCTTGATGTCGTTTTGTAGCCGATTGAATGTGATAGCTGCTAGATCACTTCCCCAGCCAGTGAAGACGATGCGGGGTATGTAGCCGTCGGCATCTAGCGGTAGATCCACACGGTCGGTGCGCTTGAGGTCAAGGTTGTAGAGGTGTAGTGAGACGGTCGAGTTTCGCTCGCCCACTTTCGGGTACTTGTAGACATAGTCCGTGGGGTAGAGGTCGTCCCCGTAGATAGGCATCGAGTAAGCCTTGACCTGGCTCTCGTCACTGCGTACGAAGGCTAGGAAGTCGCTCTGGGGGCTCCACTCCATCAGGCGTGTCGTGCTAAACTCCTCTTCGTAGACCCAGTCGGTGGTACCGTTGATCACTTCATTGCGCTTACCATCCGTAGTGACCTGTACCTCAGAGTTGAAGTCAAACTTCTTGATGAAGATATTGTTGTCCCTGACGAAAGCTACCATCCGCCCATCAGGACTGAAGGTAGGGATCATAATGTCGCCCTCGGTGAGTGGCTCACAAAGGTTACGGCGCACATCGTAGTGGGTAGCACGTAGCGTGTAGGAGCGTCTGTAGATAGGCTTGATGTCGGTATAGATCAGGATATGATGTCCTGAGGGTGCTATGTCGTAGTCCCAAATCGCCTTGATATCACACTCACGAGCCTTGGCAATGTCAAAGAGCGTATCGACGGCTCGTCCTGTAGCGTACTCATACTTGACAATACGCTGGTAGTCATCGCTGATGAGCGTGTAGTGCTTGCCGTCGGGTAGAGAGCGAAAGCCGTTGCCAGCGCCACGAGCTGCAAAAGCGCCTGAGGTGACCTCTGGTAGAGTGATCTCACGCTGCTGCTGGGCGACGAGCGTGAGCGAGCAGAGGAGTACGAGGGTTGTAAAAAGTGTGCGGATACGCATGGAGAAGAGGTTAGAGATTAGAATTTAGAGATTAGAGGCAAGCCACAGTGTAGACCCCTAGAGAGGGTTTACACTATGACTATATGTAGTGCGGAGGGGGTTACTTGCGCTTGAAGGTGAGGCTGGGCTGACCCGAAGCGTCGTGTGTAGAGTAGAGCTTGAGCGTATTTGCACCATTCATACGAAAGACTTTAGCCTCCTGTAGTGCTGCTAGGAAGATGCGCTCGTACATCATATTGTTGCAGGCCATACGCGTCGACATAATGTTCCCGATCTTGATGCGACCGTCAGAGTAGACGATGCACTCGCCACCGTAGCTATTGCAGGCTGCTTGCCCATAGATGCGAGCCTTACTGATGCTGATAGTGGCTGTCTGGAGGGCGTCGTCATTAATCTTGATACCATCCATGTGGGTGAGTTCCCAAGCACTCCCCTCGAGGGAAGCTAGATTGACCTTGCTACTGTTCTTACAGGTACCACAGCTGACGCAGAGCAGAGAGGTCAGCAGGAGCAGTGCTACAAAATAGATTCTCTTCATAGTGATTCGTTTGCTATTGGTTATTCATTAGTATTGTGATAGAGAAAGATGCTCTACCGATATGGGTGTGTCAAAGAATATAGAAGCCGTACGTGAGAAGCGCTCCGTCTGCTCCGTCGTGTAGTAGCGTGTCGTGCCACCACGCGTCAGCTGAGCCGCCATCTCGGGGTGACGTACGAGGTACTCTTCGAGAGACTTAGCCACCAGTTCGCCCTGGGCCACTACCTTGATCGAGGGGGTGAGCAGGCGCTGTATCTTAGGCATCAGAATAGGGTAGTGAGTGCAGCCGAGGATGATCGTGTCGATCTTCTCGTCCTGTGCCAAGAGACGCTCCAAATGCTTGCGCACGAAGAAGTCGGCTCCTGGACTGTCACTCTCACCTGTCTCTACGATGGGCACCCAAAGAGGGCAAGCCTCCTGTACGACCGTCACATCGGGGTAGAGCTTGTGTATCTCGGCTACATAGCTCTCGCTAGAGACGGTGCCTTCAGTGGCGAGGATGCCTACATGCTTGGTACCCGTAAGTGAGTCGATGCACTCGACCGTCGGGCGAATGATACCCAGCACACGACGACGCATCGATCCTCCGTCGAGCTTGGGCAGATCCTCTTGTTGTATCTGTCGGAGTGCCTTTGCTGAGGCTGTATTGCAGGCAAGGATGACTAGGGGACAGCCTAGGTCAAAGAGCCTCTCGACCGCCTCTTTAGTAAACTGATAGACAACACGCATCGACCGCGAACCGTAAGGCGAGCGCGCATTGTCACCGAGATAAACGAAGTCGTACTGAGGCAATTGCTCCTGCAGGTTACGTAGGATCGTCAATCCTCCGTACCCTGAGTCAAAAACCCCGATCGGACCCTCTATCTGTTGCATCTGTTATACTGTATCTAGTGTCTAGCTCTAAAAACAGGAGCCACTCTCGCAACTCCACTCCAAAGGTACGAAAAAGAAGTTAGAGGTCAGTTGTCGGTAAGAATCGGTGCCTAACTAAACTTGCGGCGTCTGGGTAAGGATGCAATCCCTAGAGACATTGGCAGGGTGGTATCTCCGTACCTCTCGTATCGTGCTGACTCCGTATTACATACGAGTTCCAAAAAAATCCCCTCTTGGAACTTTTTAGTTCCAACGGAGGAACTCTGGAGTTCCAAGGGAGGAACTGTTCAGTTCCCCCGTAGGAATTGGTGCATTCTGTCCTTCCCCTAAAAAAGCAGACTCGCAAGCTAGATAGCTTACGAGTCTGCTTTTTGGGGGTAAGGCTGTTGGTCTTGCGACTGTAGCCTTAATAGTAGCGCGATCGGGGAGCTGTGTCCGCTGGAAGCTCTTACGTCTAGTGCGCTACGACGATGCGACGGCTTCCTAGCGCAGTGGTGAGGATGTAGGTGCCACTGGGTAGGTGCGCTAGGCTGAGCTGGAGCTGTCCACTGGCTGGTGTGACAGTCTCTAGCAGCCGCTCACCCTGTAGCGTGTAGAGCGTTACGGGGCTTGTTGCCGGAAGCCCTACGACGGTCATCTGATCCCGTACTGGCATCGGATAGATCGTCCAGTCACCTGGCGTCGCTTCTGCGGGCGTATCAATGGCCGTATAGGCATTCCCCTGCTGATCGGTGACGGTCCAGCCACGCCGGGCTGCTATAGCTACTTGCTCTGGGGTGCAGATACTGCCCTCTAGGTCAGGTCTAGAGGTATCAATGAGTGCTATGGTCCCACGAGTGGTCGCTGAGCGGTCGGGTAGTGACTGTAGCATCTCGGTCATCGCCTCACCTCTTATCTTGCTGTGGCATATGGATACGTGCTGTAAGAGGGGCGAGGCGTGAGAGAAGTCGGCCTCAATGATTCCCGTGGAGCCGTCTTTCTGATCAAACTCTAGGGAGCTGAAAGCTCCGATGATGGCGGTACGCCCATCGCTAGCTCTACCGTCGATATGGTAGACTCCATCTTTGTGTGACATCCCAGTGAGGCTCAGTCCATTGAGGCGAATCATACTGGGTGTTGCTACATTGACCTTGAGGGGGTATGCACGGTCAGAATCCTTCTCTAGTGAGACGTAGTGCTCCTCGTCAATGGCTGGTGAGAGCTGGTCTACAATAGCTATGGGGAGGTTCAGCTCGCCTTCTTTTTCTCCATATCTATTGACTCCGAAGTTCTCAACTATGTCGTACAGCTGGACGATGAGGTAGTAGTCAGAGCCTTTTGCCACATCGGTCCACTGAGAGGACTTTATAGTGTATTGTCGCGTCTCATCTTTCTTGAGGGTCTCTATGAAGCCGTGACCTTCATATCGGATGGTATCACTATCTTTTAGATTAGTCTGTACGAGTGCCCACTGAATGAGCATCCTGCCTCTTGAGAGTTTGCCCAGATTGCTCACCTCAAAGGTCATATCGTGGACTCCCGGGGCATACTCTATAGCTCCAGTTAGGGAGCGCCGAGCGACACACTTGAGAGTGGATGCCTTGTAGACGGGATCCTTGGCTGGGAGCACCTCCAGCTGCTGTCGGGAGCGTAAGATATAGTCTTGGTCGTTGCCATCGGCATCTATGTAGCTCCCCTTGAGGAGTATGTTGCCCTTGGTGCCGGCAGGGAGTGATAGTCTGGGGACCTTTAGGGGAATCTCTTGCTTTACCTGTGGACTCAACAATGCGGAGGGCGCTCCTAGGAAGGTGTGGTCACCCTTCATATCCTCAAAGTAGCAGTTCCATGACGAGAAGTACTCCTCCTGGCTTAGGTTGTCAATGAAGAGTGTGACCGAGCTCCTGCTGTAGCCACGTAAGTCAGGCGTCTTGATTTCGGACAAAGCTAGTTTAGGCTTCATCTGGGGGGACGTGCAGTGAGCCTTGCCGTCTGAGTCAAAGGTGACTGTCACCTCAGAGACACCACCATTGTAGTGGCGCACGGGGATAAGCTTACCGCCATTGCCAACGTAGGCGAGCGTCACGACGTAGCTCGCATTCTGTGTGGGTAGACCTAGGTCTGTGAGGTCAACGGAGGGTACGGGGTGTAGGCTTTTCTCAGAGTAGATGTAGTAGTTGTGAAACTCTAGCTCTTGCTCCTCGCTGAGTGCTCCGTACTTGCTCTGTGCCCCCTCCTGAGTGGGCGTGATAGCGAGGCAGAGCTGCGTCTTGTACTGGACGGCAGAGCCTAGCTCGAGGATTGCCTCTTTGAGCTGGATCGTCTTATTGTCATCACACGATAGCTCTAGACTGTAAGCTGAGATGTCCTCACTGACGGTGCGCTCCGAAGAGCCGTCTCGGTCGGGCTCTATGCCGATCATGATCTCCTGCAGGTTGTTGTACCCATCGTAGGAAGATCCGCCACCAGTACCTAGCGTCCTAGGCGTGATAGCATAGAGGAGGAAGAATCCGTCCGCCATACCGTTCCACCCGAAGTTGATGTGGAAGTATCCATTCTGCCGATAGCCATCGCAGACGAAGGCGTGTCCTACGGTGCTACTGGCTCCAGCGTAGTAGACGGGGCGCCCCTCGTTGAGCTCCTTGGCAATGATGTCCATCCAGTCTGCAATCTTGTAGTTCATGCGGTTGAGTAGCTGGATGTTTTTGCTGTACTTGAGGTATTGGCTTAGTCCCTCCTTAGGGTATTGCGTGAAGGTGCCACTACCCGCAGGACTATACTGCATGTGTGAGAGGACACCCACGTGATAGCATAGCGTAGAGAGCGCATCGGTCACATCTTGTGGCTCATACCGCTGATTAGGGCGTTTAGGCATTTTTGCCCAGTAGTAGGTAGTCTGAGAGAAGTCAACACGATGCTTCGTGCCATCGTCCTCTGTATATTCGCAGATGCCTACTCCCTTGTCAGGCCACTGGTGATAGCGTAGGATCTGTGATATAGCTGTTGCGACACAACCTACGACAGACTGACCTGCATTCTTGTAGGGGCAGTGCGTATTGAAGGGGTAATCTTGTCCCCACTGGATGCGATCGAGAAGAGGGTTTACCCCCTCAGGACGTAGCTGTGAGGTGCGGGGCATCACTACGGGTTTGCCACGCTCTACTAAGTATTGTAGAGAGGCTCGCACCTGAGCGAGAAAGGAGGCGATGTGCTCTGGCTGCTCCTCATCAGGAAGGAAGGCTCCAGCGTCGGCATAGGCGATTACCTCGGGGAGTAGATCATCGCCCGAGACCATCACGTAGCCTCTCTCGCTACCTATATTATATACATAGTATGCTGAGGCATGAGCTTGCGCAGTCTGAGCCATCGTCTGATGACGTACGGTCATACCATCAGCGTCTGCGGAGGGGGCTGACACGAGCGTTAGCAAAGGCGTAGTGCCAGAGCGCAGAGAGGTTAGCTCACGACTGCTAAGTCGTTGTAGAGTGTATTGCTCGGCTATGAGGCGAGCCTGCGTCTCTGTACGAGGTTTAGCCCACAGCGTGCTCATAGAGAGGATCACGCTTAAGGCTAGGAAGAAGAAGCGTTGGGTCATATGGTTACAGCGTTTTGTCTGAGGAAGCAAAAGTAGTACAATTTCCCTACACGACAGCCCGCTAATTTCTTCTTGGGCATAGCATATTGTAGGTATATTCAAGTCCGTATGACGGACGCAACGGTGTGCAAAGCCTAGCTTCCGTGGGGACTACTGCTCAGTGGCGACCCAAGCGACGCCGACCGTCTCGATGCCTGTGAGGGAGTCTTGACCAGTCGCCTGGCTTAGCTCGATGGTGTAAAGTCCAGGGTGAGGAGGACGCTCTGCGGGGCTGATCTTGTAGAGCTGCTGTCGCAGTGCGTAGCCCTCTCCAGACCATACGCCAGGCTCCTCTGTGAGAGGTAGTGCCAGTGTCGTCGTAGCGCTCCACCCTAGAGCAGAGCGGAGGCGAACGGTGAGTGGTAGGGTAGTGTACGCATAGCGACTGTTGTACCGTATGTAGAGGTAGAGCGTGTGAGGTGTCCGAGAGTGCTCGACGAAGCTATCAAAGGAGATGCGCTGCTTGGCAGACCAACCTTCCTCAGGTATCTCTTTGGTCTGCATTTGCTTCTGATAAGCTGCATAGTGGCAGGAGCCGAGCATGAGAATAGTTAGCACGGCTATCCACCTTACGACACCACCTCTGCACCCTCTGCTCATAGCTCTAAGTGATCTAGCGGTCGTGGGCTACTCCTCCTGCAGCTTCGTGCGTGGGCGGCGACGTCGATCGCCCGCTTGAGGCCTGCGTCTCGGCTTGCGAGGAGACTGTGCTGCGGACTCTTCGCCAGCACTTTGCCCGTCCTGAGGCTCCTCAGTATTGTCGCTCTCTAGGTTGGTTCCCTTTGCTCTCGGTGTGTCAGAGCTGACGCGCTCCCGCTTCCTATTTGACTTGCGACGCTTACGCTTCTTCGGCTGGTCAAAGCGGTTGATCGCATTGTCAAAGAGTATGTCCTTAGGCTTCTTCGGAGCCTCCTGCTGGTCAGAGAGCGTCTCGGGGATCTCGCCACGCTGGTTCATCTCTATAATCTCCTTAGCCCGCTCCACAGAGATGGTCTCAGGCTCTTCGAGACTCTTAGGCGCTAGGCTGTAAGTGATCTCTCCCGCTAGGAGGTCGCACTTGTTGAAGTAGTAGGTGCCACTCTCCGTCTCTAGGGTCGTACGACTTGAGGGGAAAGACTTCTTTGCCTCCATGTAGACGTCTACCTCATAGTTGGTACAGCACTTGAGCTTGCCACACTGTCCGGTGAGCTTGAGCGAGTTTTGGGCTAAGTTCTGAAAACGTGCAGCGGCGGTGCTGACGGAGTTAAAGCGTGAGAGCCAGGTCGAGCAGCAGAGTGCCCGTCCGCAGGGTCCGATCCCGCCGATACGTCCTGCTTCCTGTCTAGCGCCTATCTGACGCATCTCCACACGTATATGGAAGGCATCAGCTAGGAGCCGTATCAACTTGCGAAAGTCTACTCGCTGATCCGCTATGTAGTAGAATATAGCGCGCGTCCCATCGGCCTGATACTCCACATCGCCGATCTTCATGTCTAGTCCTAGCGAAGTGGCTATCTCGCGCGACTCGATCATCGTCTGGTGCTCGCGAAGCTTAGCCGCGCGATAGTGATCCATGTCGGCCGGACGAGCTTTGCGGTAGATCGCCTTCGCACTGTCTACATACTGCTCATCATGGTTGGTTCGTATCTTCGTGGATACCAGCGTCCCCGTGAGAGATACCATGCCAACGTCGTAGCCTCCGCTGTCTGCCTCTACGACCACGTAGTCTCCTCGCTTGAGGTCAAGGTGATCTACGTTGCGGTAGTAGTTCTTGCGGGTGTTCTTGAACTGCACCTCGACGATCTCCTGCTGCTGCACCCCGTCGGGCAGATCAGCCAGCCAGTCGAAGGTGGAGAGCTTCCAGCAGCGCGACCCTACGCCTTTGCATCGTGGGCAGTCTATCTTATCTAGTAGGTCTGGTTTGTATTCCATCGAATAGTCTCAAAAAATGGGGAGATCGTGAGATTACTTTTTCTTCCTTCCAGTCACCCTTTCCAGCGAGTCAAAGCCCTGTCCATATACGCCATGTACCGTAGACTCAGAGATAAAGGCATCGGGGTCTACCGAGTTGATCACTTGATAGAGCCCTCCGCGCAGATTCTTGCGTATCGTCACTAGGACCACGTGCATTGGCTGGTGACTATAGCCCCCCTCGCCGTGAAGTATGGTGCATCCATGTCCTAGACGACGTGTCACTGCCTCGCTGAGCTGCTCGTACTTGGTACTGACGATAAGTAGCTGCACAGACTGCTTGTTGGCCTCCATAATGTAGTCCAGCATCTGCCCCACGATGGTGATCTCTATGAAAGAGAAGGCGAGCTTGCCTAGAGCAGTACCCCAGCTGTACTGAGGTCCGAAGAAGTGGCTCACGAGGGCACCCGTCGTGACGATAATCGCATCCATAAAGATCATGGCACGTCCCAGTGAGAGCGTACTATATTTATTGATGATAGCCACGATAATGTCGGTGCCACCCGTACTGCCATTGGCAGAGAAGACTAAGCCTAGTCCAGCTCCACAAAGAGCTGCACCGACGACTAGAGCCACAAACGGCTCGTCGGGAGCCAAGAGTGGCCCGAAGTTGGGGAGTGTACTCGTCAGCCATGTGGGCAGATTGTTGTACACCTCTAGTCCTTGTCCCACCATGGGGGTAAAGAACGCTTGTCCCACCGGGATCGTGACGGCAAGCATCAGGACGGCTATGATCGTTTTCATCGAGAAGCGCCACCCCAGGATCCATATTGAGAGGAGTAGCAAGCCGACATTGATGATGTTGTAAGGTATGCTGGCAGGGATATTTGTCGCCAGCTGAATGATCGTGGTCAGTCCTGCCAGTCCCCCCGAGGTAATGTCTTGTGAGAGGATGAAGGCTGTCCAGCCAAACGTATAGATGACTACACCGGCGAAGATGAGTAGAACATCCTTTAGAAAGCGCGCAGACTTGCGTGGATCGGGATATCGTAAAGGTCTTTTTATAGTCATGAGAGACAAAGTTATTACTTGGTGAAAGAGGAAACACGCCCCTAAGCACCGACTACAGAAGTTACACAAAGGTAGCAAAAAAGAGAGATAGGAATCTTCATACCAGCAGATGAAAGAATCTGAAGTAGCTCTCAGCCACATTCGTTCATCCTGCTTGCTATGAGGGCTCCAATCTCTTGATGCTCCAGTCCTGTGCAGAGACAGCTCTGTTTTTTTGAGTCGGGATGAGAAGACTCGAACTTCCGACCTCCACGTCCCGAACGTGGCGCGCTACCAACTGTGCTACATCCCGATGGGACTACCGCTCCACGGCGACTAGTCCCTACTTGCGACTGCAAAGGTACTAAATAATGAGACACCGCAAATATCTCAGGGCCGACGTGGCATCGAGGATGAGGTCATCTACGTCACTATCAAGGAAATCGCTCAATTCCTCGGTGGAGATCGCCGAATCTCCACGGAGGAATCGAAAAATTCTTCGGAACTTCAAAATCTTTCTTCCGAAGTTTCATTTCATTCTTCCGAAGTTTCATTTCGGTCCTCCGTAGGGAAAGTTCGTCTCCTCCGTGGAGCCTCCCAATTTCCTCGGGAGAGACTAGGAGAGAGATTAGAGGAGAGTCCTCTAGTGGCTCTAGTGTTCCTAGTGCCACTAGTGCTCCTAGAAACAAATCTCTAACCTCTAATTTCTAACCTCTAACCTCTAATTTCGTACCTTTGTGCCACACGCTTACATAACAGGAGACAGCACCTATGTATCCAGACAATCTTATCAAGGCTTACGAGGCGAGCTTCCGAGAGCATTTTCGACAGCCAGCTCTCTCGGACTACGCCACAGGCTACACCATATCTTATCGAGACTTAGCGCTACAGATCGCACACCTACACTATATATATAAGGAGACGGGCATACAGCGCGGTGACCGCGTCGCCCTGATGGGTGCCGACTCGGTGCACTGGTGCGTCATCTTTATGGCCACGATCACTTACGGCGCCGTGATCGTCCCGATACTGCAGGACTTCAATGTCGAGGATGCTAAGACGATCATTAATCACAGTGAGGCGAAGCTGCTCTTTATAGACGATCTTATCCTGTCAAAGCTCAACCCGGAGGAAGATCTGCCGATGGTGCAGACTATCTTTGACCTCAAAAAGATCACTTGGCGGTACGCTCGCTCAGGGATGCCGTACGACTACAAGCGGCTCCTTCCCTTCGCTCCCTTCGTGGCGCGCTTTTATCCGAAGGGGTTCCGTCGCACCGATATTGTCTACCCCGAGGTGGGCAATGATGAGTTGGTCGTGATCAACTACACCTCAGGGACGACTGGCTTTAGCAAAGGGGTACTGATCACAGCGGGCAATTTGGCGGGTAATGCGCTCTACGCGAGCAAGCTCGACCTCATGTATAGTGGCGAGCAGATCATCTGCTTCCTCCCGCTAGCACACACGTACAGCTGCGCTTTCAACATGCTCGCAGCCCTTTACATTGGTGTCCACACGCATATCTTAGGCAAGGTCCCTTCGCCCAAGATCTTGATGAAAGCCTTTGCCGAGATACGCCCCGTACTGATCATCTCCGTACCCCTCATCTTGGAGAAGATCTACAAGCAGTCTATCGTGCCTGTCCTAGAGCGCTCCTCCATCAAGGCGCTCCTGCGCATACCGCTCCTACGCAAGCTGGTCTACCGGGTGATTCGCAAGAAGCTCACTGAGGGGCTCGGGGGCAACTTCCGCGAGGTAATCGTCGGGGGAGCTCCGCTCTCTACGGAGGTCGCCGCCTTCCTGCATCGTATCGGCTTCCCGCTCACCGTTGGTTACGGCATGACCGAGTGCGCTCCACTGATCTCTTACAGCAACCATCGCCGCTGGGCACCGCTCTCTGCGGGGCGCGCACTGCCACATATGGAGATACGCATCGAGGTGCCGGAAGACTTTGACCAGCCCCTAGCTCCAGGCGTTGGTGAGATACAGGTGCGCGGTGACAATGTCTGCCTTGGTTACAACAAGCTTCCCGAGATCAATAAGCATCTCTTCACCTCAGACGGCTGGATGCGTACGGGTGACCTGGGACGTCTGGACAAGCGGGGCAATCTCTTCATCCTCGGTCGCTCCAAGACGATGATCCTAGGGGCTAATGGCCAAAACATCTACCCCGAAGAGATCGAGGCGAAGCTCAATAACCTCCACTTTGTGGCGGAGAGTCTAGTCTATCAGAAGAATGGGCGTCTCGAAGCGCTCGTCTATCCCGACGAACTGGCCGCTAAGCAGGCCGGGATAACTATCGAAGAGGCGTGGGAGCGGATCAAAGACCAGCGTAAGCAGCTCAATGCTAAGCTAGGCTCCTACGAGATGGTGACTAAGTTCGTCCTGCAGAGGACTCCCTTCATCAAGTCACCCAAGCGCAGCATCAAGAGACACCTATATAAGGATGGTATTGAGGTGACGCAGACCAATGGGTAGCCTCGCTGAACCAACTTATCATATCGAGGGGACGCTCCGTCAGCTGCCTCTAGAGGAGTATATGGCGGAGTACTTTAACCCAGAGCGCTTCCTTGCTCTGTGCGAGCATTGTCCCACTTACTTGACCAATTGGTCTTGCCCGCCCTTTGCCTTTGATGTGCGGGAGGCATTGGCACATTACCGCTATGCGCATATCCTCGTGCATCGTGTCACGCCCGACGAGCAGTCGTGGGCTGCGTGTCAGCCTGCTGAGGTGGGGGACTACTGCTTTCGCCTGATGAGTGCCGTGCGAGAGTGGATTGATCCGCTCCTCTATCAGCTAGAGCGACAGCATGCGGGGAGTCGGCTCTTTACGGCAGGTCGCTGTCGGCTCTGCCAGCCACAGGAGTGTACACGTCGTGCTGGCGAGCCTTGCCGTCACCCTGACCAGATGCGTTCGTCGCTCGAGTCGTGGGGCTTCGACCTGAGTGGCACCACAGAGCGACTGGCTGGCATCCCGATGGTGTGGGGCCAGGAGGGGCATCCGCCACGCTACCTTACGATGGTCTCGGCACTGCTCTCGGCTGATCCTGTCCCTGAGAGAGACTTTGAGAAGTTAGAGGTTAGACTTTAGAGATTAGAGGTTAGGGGGCTCTGTCTCCTCCCGAAGAATGGAATTCCTACCTAGGAATTTGCCAAATAGGTACCTAGAAATTCCTTCATTTCCTACCTAGGAAATAAAAAATACTTCGGAGGAATCAAATGAAACTTCGGAAGAATCAAATGAAACTTCGGAGGAATCTGTCCTCTTCCTGAAAAAAGTACACAGTTGGGGAGGTGTTACTGAGATGGTACTCGGGTTATTTTTGTTAGTCCTGGGAGTGTACTCATCTGTTAGTTTTGCTCCTGCTGGGATACACGACTTGTGGTCGTCTTTACTGCGGAGGTACACAAAGATAGCTCTTTGTTGGGAGTTGGGCGGCATGGGCTCGGAGTTTTGAGGCTCGGAGCTTTTGGTGAATTGTTCTTAGATGTCTGTTTCTTAGATGGTTGTGTTGTTAGAGGGTTGGGGTAATC
>NZ_KI535310.1:0-7275 GCF_000482365.1 Porphyromonas uenonis DSM 23387 = JCM 13868
GAGTGCATCGCTTTTCTCAGACACGACACAACGAAAAGCCCCTTTTCACAATCCGATTGGAGGAAAAGAGGCTCTATGAGTGTGCAAATAGCACTAACGAAAAGTGTGTCGTTTGCTATGGGGTGCGTTGCTTTACTTCGATGGATTGAAGTGATTACTTGAACTAGTGACGCAATGGAATAAAGTATGGACAATCAGACAGTGGTCAAGAGCCACTTTTCCTGACATTTCCTTGTATATCCCGCTATCTCTGCGCTTGGAGGAATAGTGGAAGAGCCTGCTTACTTTTGCGTCAGAAAGTAATAACAACGCAAATAACACAACAACAAAATGAGATTTACAGCCATTGACACCTCCGCTTGGGAGGAACTGAAAGAGTGCATCGAGGAGCTGACAAAGAGTTTCAATGAACATTTTGCGCCACCAGCTCAATTCCCTGACTTACTACACAATGGGGATGTATGCCGAATACTGAACATCAGTAAGCGAACATTGCAACACTATCGGGACTCGTCAGTGCTGCCCTTTATCCAAATCGGACATAAGTGCTATTACAAACGTGAGGATGTGGAAGCTCTCCTCGCTAACTCTAACACTCGTAAAGGTTAACGACTATGGAGTACGAAACTATCAATAAAGAAACACCAGAGATGAAACAACTCATCTCTGGCATTAAAGGTTTGACGAATCGAGTCAGAAGCATCGCTCAAACTCATCGTCCTCTTTTTGAAGGTGAAATCTACCTCACAGGAAGGGAGGTCTGCGAGAGACTGTTCCTTTCCCCTCGAACCCTGCAAGACTACCGGGATAAAAACATTATCCCTTACACCCAAATCGCAGGGAAAATCCTCTATCGGCTCTCAGACATAAACAGACTGCTTCAAGAAAACTACAAAGGAGTAATCAAGTAGATTGAGAACAGAGAGACTTCTCTTTTGAGAGGATTGTTATAATGATATTTTGCAGACGGTTTTTCCTATATGTACAACATAAAATCCATTGGGTAGGGAGATTGTTGCTTGATTGGTTATCTGCCCTTTCCAAACAAGAGTTCCGCTGATGTTATATACATTGACAGATGCAGGCTCATAGTTCACGTTGCCGTTTGCCTCGATATGTAGCGTGCCATCCTTTCCGTACACTTGGTATGCATCGGTCGGCATGGTTGGCGTACTGATGGAAGTCGGCCATTGCCAAGCCTCCAACTCTACAATATTCTTGAACTCCGAAAACACCATGGATGTGCGGTAGGCATCGGCAGAACCCTTTGGAACATAAAGAATAGCAGTTTCCATCGGACAAGAGTCGAATGGCAGATATGGGCCATCGCCATTTGTCCATTCTGTAGTCACTGGAGGAATTATAGGCCGTGCGTAAACCTTTTGCAATTTACTATTATTCCAAAATGCGTTCCTGCCTATAAAAGTCACACCTGCCGGTATATCAATGGAATCCAAGGGTGCGCTGTCAAAGGCGTGTTTCTCGATGCGTATGACTGTGGAAGGGATATTTACTTTACGGAGCCTGAGGTTCCAGAAGAAAGCTCCTTCGCCAATTCGCGTAATTCCGTCCGGAATATTGACCTCCTCCAAAGCACTGCACCAATTAAAGGCATCATCTCCAATCTCCGTCAATTTATCGGTGAGGATCGTTACTTTGCGCAATCCTGCCATTCCCGAAAAGGTTTGTCTTAAAACTCTTACATTCTTAGGGACAACCGTTTCTTCAATCGTACTAATCCCATAATACGGAGAGCCATCCAATATCTCAACCGTTTCGGGTAAAATTGCCACAGAAGGAGAAACTTCACAGCAGTTTATAAAAATGTTATCATACATTTCCCGAAGTTTGGATGGGATATTCACCTCTTTGAGTTTCCAGCATTCTGCAAATAACATATCATTCATTACTTCAAGATTGTCCGGAAGTCTCACTTTTTCTATTTTTATGCTATAAAAAAGTAAATTATCGCCTATTTCCTCCACACTTTCGGGGATAATCAACTCTTTGAGGAGAACATTATAACCAAAAGCATTCTTACCGATCTTTTTTAGTGTCTTAGGCAACTTATAGTCTTTTATGTAACTTCCGTAAAAAGCCTTGTCGGGTAGAGCATCATTCACCAAGCGTGCATCCTCCATGTCCAGATGCCTCAAGCATGTCTTGAGGGTATCCTCTTTCTCCATCGCTATTTTCAGATAACTCTCATCTTTCATGTCTGTGGGCTTTGGAGCAATGGGCCAACACAGGTAATGAAGGAATGCGATGTCTCTGTCGTTAAGTGTTCCCGTCACCCGAATGCGGGTGAGTTCTTCGGCTCCCGGTCCAATGACCTCCTGTAACGTTCCTGGCGTTTCCACATAATATTCCTGTGCTTTGGCTATTGTTGTGAATATCAGCAACAATAATATTGGGTAAAGCTTTGATTTCATCAGTCATCGAGCTTATGATTAATATAAAGGAAGAGAGGAGGTGTCATCAAACCTCCTCTCCTTCAAAAGAATTTATTCCTTGATGAACTTTACGGACTCTCTCGTCTGTCCATTCCGTTCGATAATCGTGGCAACGTAGATTCCCTGTGGCAGGTCTGACACATTGATCTGTGTCATTCTCTTGGTGCAATCAAGGGGGTAGTTCCCATAATTCTGTTGGTTTTGCGCCCCTGTAATGCACAAGTAGTATTCACCAGTTGGAAGATCATACGAAACAGTCAATTCCGATTTGACGGGAACAGGAGTTACCCTCATATTTCCCTCACTGGCTTTCACGAGAAGTTCCGAAGACGTGAGATAGCCGTCTTTCTTTGCCGTTACCTCAACTTTATAAGTTTCATCCTTTTGAGGTGTGCAGGTCATTTTTGTCCCTTCGGCAATCATTTTCCCATTGGAATCAAACCATTGGTAGGCAGCGTCCTCATCTACACCCGTTACAGAGAGTGTTACTCCGTCTTCATTCCTGTCTTCGATTATTAGCGGACGCAATACAGGTCTCGGCTCACGAATGAACTCAAAGGTCTCTCCTCCAATCACGTTTCCGTCCTTATCCTTCTGACGAAGAAGAATGGTGTGCCTCTCTGGATTGCTTCCTGCTGGGAGGACGGTTTGGAAGTTCACGCTCAGCTTGACGAGACCGATTTCCTTGGGAGCGAGCATGATATTGCTCAACGAGCCGTTTGATGAGACAAATTCCTGTATGTAAGGATTTCTTGTGGATTTTACCTTTACGCCTTGTCTGC
Organism: Porphyromonas uenonis DSM 23387 = JCM 13868; assembly: GCF_000482365.1. GTDB lineage: Bacteria > Bacteroidota > Bacteroidia > Bacteroidales > Porphyromonadaceae > Porphyromonas > Porphyromonas uenonis. The sequence goes on from NZ_KI535310.1 coordinate 3,236, forward strand.
CTCCTTCATTCCATGCAGCAAGAACTTTTGGAGCCATACGAAGCAGCACTCTTGCATTGTCAAAGAGGGTGTTTGAACTTCCGTTGATTGCGTTCGGCAACTCTATCATGTCAAGACTGTAAGCCTCCTTGTTTGTGAAATTATTTATGACCGAGACCGCTCCTTCATAGGTGGAGCCGGAGCCGACCTCTACTATCGTCACATTTTTTTGCGCAACATTGTTGTTATATGAAACATAACTGTAAATATCGGATAGATTGGGGTATGTGAGGCCATCATTCTTGTCGGCAATTTTCAGCAAAAGACAGAAATGCCAAAGATTGTCTCCTCCGACAGCAGCATTGGTGATGATTGAAAATTGTTTTGGATCTGGTGTAGACCATTCTATTGGAACATCAGCAAACTTACCCGGATCCAAAGGAGGTACAATACCTAGTTTTGGAACGGTACCTCCTACAGGTATATTCTCTACCGTCATTTGACCAGTCCAAGCATCGGGCCATTGCAGGTTCGTCCCAGCTTTTGCCCAAAAAGCAGCTACTCTTGATTCGGGAGATTTCTTCTGTCCCCTGTTCCAAACTCTTACATAAATGTAATTTGTCTTTCCTCCAAATGGGTTTTGATGCTCTTGTATGCCATCTTTTTGATGTCTGACCCAAACTTGAGGCGCGCTCCAAAAATTATCATTTTTAATAGTCGTATTCGGCTCGAAGCCCAGGTCCTCGACATTGTCCTTGATATATAGGTCATAGTTTTTTAAGAGCTTGGGAAAGCCGTATTGGTTCATCGGACCAATGGAGGCGTCACTGTCATCGCTGTCCTCCTCCCACTTGGCGTTTGCGGGAAGGTTGCTGGGGCGCGGACCGATTCCCCACCAATAGTAACCGTCATTGTCCTTGTCATAGCCCCGTGCCGATGCAAGAAGTGCCGAAGCGAGCACAGGGGATGCCGCTGAGGGATTGTTGTACGGATAGTACTTGTACTCGAATGGGAGGGTCGGAGTTGCGGAGTTGCTCATGTTGTTGATGTTCACAAAGGCATACAGAAAACCGTGATCTCCCCAATTCTTCCCCCAGCTGTTCTTGAAGATCCAAGCCGTCTTGCCGATGCGAGGGTCTCCTGGCTGAATGGTAATCTTGGTGGAAGTCGTGCTGTAAACCACGTCTCCGGCCTTTATCGTCTTGTAGCCTACCAAGGTCATGGCATGAGACCAAGAACCGATGCGCCCGGCAAGTGGGCTCTTAATCAGCATGGATTTCAATTTTTCAATTGAGGCGAAATCATTGCCTTTGATAGGGGTGAACAATTCTTTCCCCACATTTTTTATCGTATACAGAGGTTCGCCGTTTTCTGAGCAGGGACGATCCTGAGCTTTGTACGGAAACGAAAATTCGTCTTGAATCCTATCGTGGCTGATGTAATCCAATGCGGAAGAAGCCGACCCTCCGTTGCAGCTCCCTGCTCCTGAGCAAGAAACCACTTCCTGTTCAGACAGGTCGAAGTTATATGTCGTGTTACGGTAGAGTTTTGCAACGGCTTCCATGGCACCTGTGGCGGAGAATGCCCAGCAGGATCCGCAGTTTCCCTGATCTTTTACGGGAGTAATCCATCCCGTAATCTCATTCTGGAAATAGGGAGAACCCTTGATTGTGGCACTGTGGCGCATACGCCAATCGAAATCTGGGACGTAAAAGGATTGTTGGCTCTGCCCAGAGCCGGTAGCGTAATTATCCACGTCGAAGATGCCTCCGATATAATATTCCGCACCATTGAAGTGCGGTACGACACCTCCGTACATTTCTTTCTTCTCCTCGTAGGAGAGACGGCTGAACGGAGTGTCACCTGCCCGCCATAGCGCACCGGAAGCCGCTAATTCCAGATTGAGACGGGCGATGAAACGACGGCGCATGGCGTATTCGTCGAAAATGGGGACAACAGACAGAGGTACAGACTTTGTGCGAGCTTGCAGGGAAGGTGCATGCTGAAGAGTTTGTATTCCTGAAACGATGATTTTAAGATGCTCCAGTTCGGCATCGGAGATGCGGACACAGATTTTCTCGGGAATGAAATCCTTTATTTTCCCTGTTTCAAACCCCATAAGTTCAAAACTGTCCCTGCCTCCTTCAGAAGCAAGGGTGGGAAACGACTCATAAACAAGTTTCTCATACCCGTATTGGTCTTCTGCCAAGATCCTGACATATCCGTTGGAGGAGGTGAACTTTACGTCTCCGCTCGCAAGGATGCCAGAAATGTTCCTCGACTCGTCTGTGCTGAATGAGAGGACTGTCTCGTCCTGTGACAAAACCTTCATAATATTTGTCTCAAGGTTCTGTGCTTGCATCTTCAAAACACAGACAAAGACAAAAGCTAAGGTTAAAAGCACGTGTTTCTTTTTCATAATGACATTAATTTAAAAGTGGAACAATCAAGTTAACCATAATGATATATCCTCCTTTCCTGAATCATAGTTTTGAGATGAAACGTTCATAATCCATATGCACTACGAGTTTATTTGCTTCAATACTTCCCATCTAGATATGTGAAGTTTCTTCGGCTTCTGCAATCGACCAAATGTTCGTTTCTATCTTTACACTATGCAAATGGTAGAATGATTACCAAATGACATTAACGTAATGCAAATGTACACATTTGAAAGCATTTCTGCAACACCTATAAATAGGTATTTCACGCAGCTATATGTCATAATAAATCATTGTCTTTCTATACTCATTGACATTGCCTACTTAATTCGCCTTTTCTCTTTCTCTTTTCTTTTTCAGTATCTCTCCATCAACCTCTCCATATCCCTTGCAATCTTTTGGTCGGTGACTTGGGCGTAGATTTGCGTGCTGGCAATAGACGAATGCCCCATCATCTTAGCGATGCTCTCAATAGGCACACCAGCCTCTAGCGTTAGCGTGCCGAACGTATGCCTTGCACAGTGCCAAGTCAACGGAGTACGGATGCCGCAAGCCAACCCTACGGCTTTGAGATGACGAAGTAGCTTCCAGTCGCTCATTGTATCGGGGAATATCTTGTAGTCTCCTCTGCTCTTCTCTTTCGTGTAAAGAGCGAGTATCTGCTCCGCTATCGGATGCAGGGGGATCAAACTCTCCACCTCCGTTTTCTGTCTTGCCTTGCGGATATACCGCTTCCCCTCGCTGTTCGTCTCGATTTGCGAAGCTCGTAGCCCCTGCAAGTCAACAAAAGCCAAGCCTGTAAAGACGGAGAAAAGGAACATTCTTCGGCTTAGTTCTGCTCCTTCATCCTGCAACGAGAATGCCAAGAGCTTTGACACATCGCCCTTACTCAGAAAACGAGGTTTGCGCTCCACAACTTCATACTTCACCTCTTCAAACGGATTGAAGCGTATCGTCCCCTGACTAACGGCTCGATACATCAATCGACTCAACCAACAGAGATGGCTATTTATCGTTGCGGGCGCATAGCCCTCCCTCTTCAGATAGAAGCGATAATCCTCAAAGAACTCAATCGTAAGAGCCGACAAGGGGACATCCCGCTCACTGCGACTGCGAACAAAAGAGTTAAGCAGCCTATCGGCATACCGATTGTTCCTATACGTCCCCGCACTACTGCACTCTCGTTGGGCTTTGAGCTCTTCCACACTAAGAGCAAGCAGAGTCGTTGGAGTTTTCCCGACACCCTGCAAGTAGTTCTTCAGCAACTCGGCACTCACTGCTCCATATTTGTAAAGCAAAGTATTGTAGCCTTGTTCGACATTCTCCCGAAAGGCTTGCAAGCGTTGGTTGGTCTTCTTCTCCTTTGTTTCCCCTCGCTTCACGCTCCAATCCTGGGGGACAGTGCTTTCGCCTGTGGTTATCACCACGCTCGCTCCATCTATGGTAATACGGCAAAGGATTGCCGTTGTGCCGTCTGCTTTGGTCTTGCTCTTATTGATATAGAATAGTATTCTAAATGTACTACGCATAGCTCTTACAAGGTTAAGGTTAAGTCTTCAGTGAAAGAGAGAAATTGCTCAAACTCATCGAAAAGCTTCTTCGGAGTCACATGAGCATATC
>NZ_KI535310.1:8955-119126 GCF_000482365.1 Porphyromonas uenonis DSM 23387 = JCM 13868
CAATCCGCTCTTTTTGAGGTAGAGCAACACCTTCATTTTGTCTGTTTGCATACGCTTCTGTTTTTATGGGCAAAGTTACCCGTTACCGAAGCGTTCTCAGCTATGCAAAGCGTTGTATATCAGAGCAACAGCAACCAAATCGCAGAAAGTTCACTTACCGAATACTCTTCCGTCAGTTACCTGCTCCTACCTCTTCGTTACCATTCGGAGAATGGGCTAACGATTTGGTAACGGAACTTCTGCACAAATCCACGCTTTCTGCACTTTACCTCGCAGTGCAAATCACAGAGATATCGTGCAAATCCCTCTCATTTCCATTCACTTACCCGCAATCCTCTCCCTAATGCCCTTCCCCCTAATAGTTCCTCCGCTGGAACTAAAAAGTTCCTCCGCTGGAACTGAAAAGTTCCTCCACTGGAACTGAAGAGTTCCTCCCTTGGAACTAAAAAGTTCCAAGAGGGGAACTCTTTTTGGAACTCGTATATACTACTAAACCAGCACGATATGAGCAGCCTTTTATTAGGATAGGCGGAGTATTCGTTATGGGGAGATAGGAAACGAAGAGGTCGCACAGGAACTACGGCGATGTAGTCTCCCATGCGACCTAACTCTGAGGGTGAGCTACTGACGAGTGCAGTAGTCTCTATGTGGTGAGGGCTTACTAGCTCAGCCCCTCGATCTGACCATCGACGATGTCCATGTGGACGGCCTGTGGTTCCTTGGGCAGGCCTGGCATACGCATGATGCTACCCATGATGACGACAATCATCTCGGCGCCGCTGTTGAGGACGATATCCTCGACCTTCATATCAAAGCCTCGCATGTCGCCATATCCCTTGGGATCTGCCGAGAAGGAGTACTGCGTCTTGGCGATGCAGATAGGATAGCGCTCCATGTTGAGCTCTTGGATACGAGCGAGCTTCTTCTCAGCCTTGCTACTATAGGTCACGTTGGCAGCACCGTAGATGCGCTTGGCGATGTGCTCTACTTTCGTTTTGACCGGCTCGCTGAGCTGATAGACGTGATCGATAGGCTCTGAGGGATGCTTCTCAATCGTCTTGACGACCAGCTTCGCCAGCTCGGTAGCACCCTTGCCACCCTCACTGTAAGCATTGTTGATCGCAAAGCCACAACCTAGGACCTGCTCGCAGTGATTGCGGACAATCTCGATCTCCTCGTCTGTGTCGGTAGCGTAGCGGTTGAAGGCGACGACCACCGTCTGCCCGAAGTTGTGCAGATTGTGCACGTGACGATCTAGATTCGCAAGACCCTTACGGACACCCTCTATGTCCTTCTCGTAGATCTGCTTTTCGTGGACATCACCGTGCATCTTAAGACCAGCGAGGGTAGCGACGATGACCGTTAGTTTAGGCGTTATGCCTGCTACTTGGCACTTGATGTCGAGGAACTTCTCCGCACCGAGGTCGGCACCGAAGCCAGCCTCCGTGATGGTGTAGTCGCAGCAAGACATAGCCATCTTTGTCGCGAGGATCGAGTTACATCCGTGAGCAATATTAGCAAAAGGTCCGCCATGTATGAAAGCTGGGGTTCCTTCGGTGGTCTGCACGAGGTTCGGCTTGATCGCATCCTTTAGAAGGATGGTGATAGCGCCACCGACGCCCAGGTCCTTGACACGAAATGGCTCCTTAGCCTTGGTGTAGCCGAGGAGGATATTGTCGATACGACGACGCAGGTCGTCTAGGTCAGAAGCGAGGCAAAGGATCGCCATGATCTCACTCGCAGGGGTGATATCAAAGCCAGTCTCCGTGGGGATGCCATTACCGACGCCCCCTAAACCCGTGATGCAGTTGCGCAGGGAGCGATCGTTGACGTCGAGGACGCGCTTCCAGAGCACCTCGGAGAGTCCCTCGCAACTATTTCTATTCTGATAGATATAGTTGTCTAGAAGCGCAGTGATCATGTTGTGCGCTGAGGTGATGGCGTGAAAGTCGCCCGTGAAGTGGAGGTTGATGTTCTCCATCGGGAGCACCTGAGCGTAACCACCACCAGCGGCACCACCCTTCATACCGAAGCAGGGACCGAGGGAGGGCTCGCGAAGCGCTACAGCAGCACTCTTGCCGATCTTGTTAAGCCCGAGGGCTAGACCGATAGAGACGGTTGTCTTACCGACACCCGCCTTGGTCGGCGTGATGGCGGTCACGAGGATGAGGTTACTCTGCGCTACCTTGTCGGGGTCTATCCGATCGAGGGAGACCTTGCCAATGTAGTGGCCATAAGGCTCTAGTTCACTGTCTGTGATGTTTAGCTGGTGAGCGATCTCCTCAATAGGCTTGAGCTCACACTCACGAGCTATCTGAATATCTGATTTCATTGTAGTACTATGTTAGTGTATAAGTAAAAAGGCACCCCCTACAGGGTCGGGTAGACCACTATAGACGACGCCCTAGCTAAACAAGATAAGAGCCGAAAGCCGGACTCGAACCGGCGACCTACTCATTACGAATGAGTTGCTCTACCAACTGAGCTATTTCGGCGTCTCATTGACGATGCAAAAGTACAACAAACTTTTGATACTACAAAGAGGATGCGCTTTGAGTTTGCTTTCGCCACCCGCTTTACTAAAGAAAAGCTATCCAATACCGACAACTTAGTAGACAAAACAGAGAGACCAAAGATTCCAATTGGAAAACTTCCGAAAAGCTCATTTTTCTCAAACGACTAGTCTACAAGCTATTGCGAATTACATTTGGAAAACTTTTCAACAGCCATCGTTTTCGAAGTTGTTTTATTTGGTTATCTCGTAGGAAAGCAGTAATATTGCAATCGAAACAAACAAGGATGCCCTACGCTACCCATTCTTTCGTCAATCTGCGATCTATATATAATAGGGTGAACTAGCGCATACCGCCTAGTCACTGGGAAACTGGTGTGAGTCCAGTACAGAACCCGCTGCTGTAATTCTCGCCTTGGAGGAGGATCACATATCCACTGTCTTAGCTTCATAAGATGGGAAGGAGATTACTCCGAGCAGGGCTACGCTACACAGAGCATAGTCCCGACGAGATAAGTCAGAAGACCGACCCTAGCATACAGAGATCGTAAGGGATAAGACGAGGAGTGTCGCTAGAAGAGCGACAGTCGCACGAGAGATGGACGAAGCGTGGCAACCTACATTACTTTCGGGAATTGAAGTATGACAACAACTATCAAACAAATCATCAAGCGGGATGGGCTTCAGGAGCCATTTACCCCGTCCAAGATTGAGAACGCCGTTCTCAAAGCCTACATCGCCACAGGTCAGACCGAGTGTCTCCAAGAGGCGAAGACAGTAACCATGGGCGTCCTCGGACGCATCGATCAGGAGGTCATCTCTGTCGAGGAGGTACAAGATCTCGTCGAGAGCGAGCTCATGAAGGTGCAGCCTGAGGTGGCTAAACGCTACATACTCTATCGCGAGTGGCGCAACACGGAGCGTCAGAAGAAGAGCGAGCTCAAGCGCAACCTCGACGGCATCGTCACCATCGACAGCAACGATGTCAATCTGAGTAACGCCAATATGAGCAGTCACACGCCCGCTGGGCAGATGATGACCTTCGCATCTGAAGTCTCTAAGGACTACACCTACCGCTACCTGCTCCCCACGCAGTATGCTGAGGCGCACCGTCGTGGCGATATCCACATCCACGACCTCGACTACTACCCAACCAAGACGACCACCTGTATCCAATACGACCTGGCGGATCTCTACGAGCGGGGCTTCCACACGAAGAATGGTAGCATACGCACGCCTCAGAGCATCCAAAGCTATGCCACGCTGGCGACGATCGTCTTCCAGACGAACCAAAACGAGCAGCATGGAGGACAGGCGATACCAGCCTTTGACTTCTTCATGGCTCCTGGCGTCTACAAGACTTTTCTCAAGCATATCGCCGACACGACCCGCCTATTCCTTCACTGCCAGGGAGCCACAGACCTGCCCTCAGTGCAAGAGATACGAGAGCTGGCTGGTCAGCATCTAGACAGTATCGTCCCGACCTCGACGGCGGTGACGAATCTGTGTCAAGCTCTAGGCCAGCGGGTCAATAAGGAGATACCACGCAAAGAACTGGTCTTCCTGATCAATCAAGCGATCGAGCGCACACGTCGTGACACGCATCAGGCGATGGAGGGCTTCATTCACAACCTCAACACGATGCACTCGCGTGGTGGCAATCAGGTTGTCTTTAGCTCGATCAACTATGGTACCGACACCTCGGCCGAGGGACGTATGGTCATTGAGGAGCTGATGAAAGCAACTACCGAAGGTCTAGGCGTAGGTGGCGAAGTGCCAGTCTTCCCAATACAGATCTTTAAGGTCAAGGACGGGGTCAACTACTCCGAGGCGGACTTCGACCGTGCGATGAAAGACTTCGACCGTGCTGTGGCTGGGGAGATAGAGTTTGAGACGCCAAACTTCGACCTCTTCCTGAAGGCTTGCGAGACAACGGCGAAGGCGCTTTTCCCCAACTTTGTCTTCCTCGATACGCCCTTCAATCATAGTGATGAGTGGGATGCGGAGGACCCGCTGCGCTACCGTCATGAGCTAGCCACAATGGGATGCCGTACGCGTGTCTTTGAAAATATCAATGGTCCACGCACCTCCATCGGTCGTGGCAATCTCTCCTTTACGACGATCAATCTACCTCGCCTAGCCATCGAAGCAATGCGCTATGCTAAGGAGCAGATGGGTACGAAGGAGGATATAGGCAAAATGCGCAGTATAGCAATCAATAAGCTCTACACTTCAATTCGTGAGATGGCTCGGCTCGTAGGCGAGCAGCTACACACGCGCTACGAGTTTCAGGCGACAGCCTTGGCGCGTCAGTTCCCCTTCATGATGGGCAATGATGTCTGGAAGGGCGGGGGTGCCCTACGTCCCAACGATCCTGTCGGTCACGTGATAGACAGCGGTACGCTCGGCATCGGCTTCATCGGTGGGCACAACGCTATGTGCGCCATCTACGGCGAGGGACACGGCACCAACCAGGATGCTTGGCACACACTCTACCACTGCATCGAGATCATGGGTGAGGTAGCACAGGAGTTCAAGGAGCGCTACCATCTCAACTACTCCGTACTAGCCACTCCAGCTGAGGGTCTCTCAGGTCGCTTCACGCGCCTCGACCGTAAGCGCTACGGGGTCATCGAGGGGGTCAACGATAGAGCTTACTATGTCAACTCCTTCCACATCGATGTCAAGGAGGAGATCCACATTGCGGACAAGATACGTCTGGAGGCTCCCTTCCACGCACTCACGCTAGGAGGACACATTACTTATATAGAGCTCGATGGCGAGGCTAAGAAGAATGTCAAGGCGATCGCCAAGATTGTCAAGCTAATGCAAGACAACCACATTGGCTACGGCTCTATCAATCACCCGATAGACACTTGTCGCGAATGTCACTACAAAGGGGTCATCTATGCGAAGTGCCCGATATGTGGTGGCGAAGACATACTACGTATGCGCCGCATCACGGGCTACCTGACGGGCGACCTCGCCTCATGGAACTCCGCCAAGCGTGCCGAAGAGGCTGATCGCGTCAAGCATCACTAGCCTCTCAAGCCTCTGGCTTCTCAAATGAATGTCCTCAAGGTCATACCCGAGACCATCCTCGACGGTGATGGGATACGCTGCTCCATCTACTTAGCAGGCTGCTCCCATCACTGTCCAGGGTGTCACAACCCTGAGAGTCACAGTCCGCTCGCAGGCACACCCCTGACGGAGGAGTACCTGCAGCAGATCATTGACAGGATCAACGACAATCCCCTCCTCGACGGCATCACGCTGAGTGGAGGGGATCCGATGTTCAGTCCCGAGGAGCTACTCACGCTCCTCAAGCGTCTCAAGAGCGACACGGGGCTAGAGATCTGGTGCTACACAGGCTACACGCTCGAGCAGATCGAGCAAGACCCCACACGCGCCCCACTGCTAGACTATATAGATGTACTCGTCGATGGACGCTTCGTACAGAGTCTCTACGACCCTCAGCTCTCCTTCAGAGGCAGCTCCAATCAGCGCATCATAGCCCTGCACAAAGCGCAGCGCTAGCTAAAGTCAAGCCCCACGCTCCTCCTCTGCCACGCTCCGACCAGTGCCAGGAGATAACAAAGAAGCAGAAAGGAACCTCCCCGAGATATTTCCAAAGATTTTCCAGCCTTGGAAAATCAAATTTCCAAGGGAGGAAAAGTAGTTTTCCAAGGAAGGAAACTTTGCTTTCCAGCGTTGGAAAACGAGCGTTCCCCTAGAGGAGCGGACGATCAGACGGCAATAAATCTTGGGAAGGTGATGGTGGGGTAAACTTTTTTGCGTACCTTTGCACGGTTCGTACGAGCCAAGGCTCTTGACGGACATCCAAATCATTCAAATCTCAATATCAACAATGGCAACTAAAATCAGACTACAAAGATTCGGTCGTCGTGGCTACCCCTTCTACCGTATCGTCATCGCTGATAGCAGGGCTCCACGGGATGGAAAGTTTATTGAGAGGATAGGTTCTTATAATCCGAACACTAATCCTGCTACAATAGATTTGAAGTTTGACCGCGCTCTCTATTGGCTCAAGGTCGGTGCACAGCCTAGTGACACCGTACGTCGCATCCTCTCACGTGAGGGTGTCCTCCTTAAGAAGCACCTCGATGGTGGTGTCGCCAAGGGTGCATTCACACAGGAGGTCGCAGACCAGCGCTTTGAGGCATGGCACACGAACAAGCAGCAGCTCCTCAAGGGAGTCGCTGAGCGTGACCAGCAGAAGGCTCAGGATATGGCTCAGAAGCAGCACGAGGCTGAGGAAGAGCAAAATAAGGAGCGTAGCAAGGCACTAGAGGAGAAGAAAGCAGCCATCGAGCGCGAGAAGGCTGAAGCTGAGGCCGCTGCTAAGGCTGAAGCTGAGGCTGCCGAGGAGGCTAATGCTACCGAGGAAGCACCAGCTGCTGAGGAAGCTCCAGCCACCGAGGAGGCACCAGCTACCGAAGAGGCTCCCGCTGCTGAGTAAGCTAACAAGCTACATAACCTCTACGACATATCAAGTCGTATAGACACGGATACGTATGTATCATGATATCCAGTGAGACCCAGACTGCATAACTTTGTGTAGTCTGGGTTTCTCGTTTGAGCTGACCGATCTATCTATGTGACAGTCACCCTCCCTCTCATCATGACATCTCCACAACTACAATACCACACCACTACCCAGGGACTACGTATCGTCTACTACCCTATCCCCAGCCAGGTCACCTATATAGGCTACATGGTACAGACGGGGTCGGCTCACGATCCGCAGCCTTACCATGGACTGGCACACTGTACGGAGCACATGCTCTTTAAGGGAACGCATAGACGACACGCTCTGCACTTGGTGAATCGGGTCGAGGCAGTGGGGGCCGACCTCAATGCTTTTACCACTAAGGAGGATACGACCCTGCACATATCAATCCCCTCACGCTACGCACTCAGAGCCGTTCATCTGCTCACGGATATCGTGCTCAATAGCTACATACCAGCCGAAGAGCTGAGCAAGGAGCAGGAGGTGATCATTGAGGAGATTGCTAGCTACCTAGATGCTCCGAGCGAGCGGATATACGATGAGTTTGAGGAGTTGCTCTTTGGTGGCACTCCGCTTGCGCACAATATCCTAGGCTCTGAGCAGTCGGTCAGACGTATCTCCTCGTCTGTGGTACGACGCTTTATGGATCAGTACTACCGTCCCGACAATATGGTGCTGGGCATCTGGGGCGAGATAGACTTTGCCAAGGCAGTGGAGATGATCGAACATCTCTACAGCGAGCCACGAGTAGCTGCGGGAGATCCATTTAAGGTGCCAAAGGTCAAGCCCACGACCACTCCCGAGCGACTCATCGCCAAGACGCACCACTATCGCACTAACCAGAGCCACTGCATCATCGGGACACATGCTCCGAGCCTGCACGACCGTGAGCGCTACGCTATGACGCTCTTCAACAACTTCGTCGGTGGTCCCGCCATCTCCTCACAGCTGAACCTACATCTGCGTGAAGAGCTGGGACTAGTCTACAGTGTCGAGGCTAGCTACACGCCCTACCTAAGCGATGGCGTCTGGAACGTTTACCTAGGCACGGGGAGCGACACGTTACAGCAAGCTGTTGAGGCGGTGCATAGCATCCTAGACCGCTATGTCACTAGCCCCATGAGTACGGAGCAACTAGCCATCAGCAAGCAGCAGATCGTGGGGCAGCTACTCCTCGCCAATGACCAGCACGACAGCGAGCTTATCACCATGCTCAAGAGCTACCTCTACTTCGGCAGGGTCAGTAGCGTCGCTGAGGTCTCCGAACGCATACAGGCGATCACGCCAGAAGAAGTCACCGATACCGTCAGTCGCTACCTCACGAGAGCGCAGCGACATACGCTCATCTACAAGTAGTAGAGCTACATCGCGAAGGAGGTCAGGGCTGACGCATGATAATCAGCCGTCTAGAAGCTACACATGACGATAGCTAGGAAATAGGCATTTCGTCTATCGCTACACAGTGTCTACGGATCCTCTCTGATTACGCCTTCCTCCCGAAGAATTAAATTCCTACCTAGGAATTTGCCAAATAGCTACCTAGAAATTTCCCCAATAGGTACCTAGGAAATAAAAAATTCTTCGGAGGAATCAAATGAAACTTCGGAAGAATCAAAAAATAAGTCCGAAGAATTTGCCATTTCCTAGGTAGGAAATGGGCAAATTTCTAGGTACTTATTTGGCAAATTCCTAGGTTGGAAATCAGACGAGCGCATTTTTATCATGCGTCACCCCTGCGAAGGAGGTGAATGTCAAGGGCTTTTTCACTACCTTTGTGAACGCTGAGGCAAGTGCTACAGACTCAGTACGTGAGACAACCCAACCTCTCTATGCTACTACGGATACTATACATTATATATATAGTCTTATTTGCGGCTCCCATTTATGCGGTCCTTACCATCATCTTAGCAGTCATTATGACGGTGGGCTGCTTGCTCGGCTTTGGCAAGTTCTTTAGCTACTACCCTGGACTCATCTGGTCGTGGCTAGGACTAATCCTATCCCTCTGTCCCGTCACCGTACGAGGGCGCAAGAACTACGACAAGAAGGCCGGACCCTACGTGGTCATGGCAAATCATCAGGGAGCCTACGACATCTTCCTCCTCTACGGCTTCCTCGGCATCCCCTTCAAGTGGGTGATGAAAGAGTCGCTACGGCGTGTTCCCTTCGTGGGTAAAGCGTGCGAGGTAGCGGGCTTTATCTTTGTCAATGGGCATAGCATACAGAACATTCGCAACTCGCTAGACGAAGCGAAGCGTTCGCTCGGTGATGGTTACTCTATCTTTATCTTCCCCGAGGGCAGTCGTACCCGCACAGGGCGTATGCAGCCCTTCAAAAAGGGGGGCTTCGTCATAGCCGACGAACTAGACATACCGATCATTCCTGTCTCCATCTCGGGCTCCTATGGAGTAATGCGTGCTGGCTCGCTCCTACCCCACTGGCGTCGCCTCTACCTAGACATACACCAGCCTATTCATCCTCGTGAGTTCCACACCTCAGATCAGCCGATGCAAGACCTCCGCGAGCAGGTCTACCATACGATACAGCAAGGCATCCACGATGGCACAGAGCAACTCTAGCACCACGGCTCCTTATCGCATCCTCTTCGTCTGCCTAGGCAATATCTGTCGCTCGCCTCTCGCTGAGGCTATCATGCGGCAGCTTCTAGCCGAAGACCCAGCGACTTCATCTCGGATTGAGGTGGACTCGGCTGGCATCGGCGGTTGGCACCAAGGCAGTCTACCAGATCCACGAATGCGTGCTCATGCGGCAAGACGAGGAATTGAGATGACACACCGGGCGAGGCAGGTGACGGATAGAGACTTTGAGACCTTTGACCTAATCGTCGCCATGGACGATGGCAACTACGAGGCGCTACGTGAGCTGGCGCCTACGTTAGAGCAGCAGGCGAAGGTCGTGCGCATGGCGGACTACCTCGAGCAGATGCCGTGGGATCACATACCCGACCCATACTACGGTGGAGCTTCGGGCTTTGAGCTAGTCCTCGACCTACTCACCGAGGCGTGTACCCGTCTATACCATCGTTGCGCCGCTCAGAGCGATAAGTAAACAAGTGAGGGGGACAGCACTACTTTTCGTACTTTTGCGCTGGACTTATTACGATCCTAATTAACGAGCAATCTTTGATTCTGATGTTTCCTAAGATAAAAAGGCTTCTCTCCATCTGTGGCGGCTATCTCAAGCAACTGTGGGGACGCATGTGTAGCATGCCGACCCTCTTTGTCTTCCTGACACTCCTGCAGGTGATCATGGGTGGCTTAATGATACTTCACCTTCGCATGGAGATGCCTCTGCTCCTTTGGCTGGGAGGCTATATCGCCGGCACAGCGATACTGATGACGCTCCCCGCCATCCTGCCTCAGCGGTGGTGGCGCATCACGTGGACTAGCCTGATCGTACTGCTCTCGGCTGTACTATTTATATATGAGTACTATCTCCTGACACAGCACGGCACACTCCTGACGCAGACTGTATTGCTACAGTACTATACGCCCCGTGCCGACGAGGTGTGTCGCTCACTACTACTCTGGAGCATACCGCTGCGCTCCCTCCTAAAGTCCATCGGGCTACTCTGTGTCATCTCCCTCGCGACTTGGTTAATACGCAAGGGCTGGGGACTACTCTCTCTGATACTATTGGTGCTCATATCTGGTGTGCCACACGCCATGCAGATTAGCCCGATAGTGGCCGAAGGTATCTCCAATGATGAGGCTTACACCCTCGCTCACGAGTACAATATGATGAGTCGCTACATCGGGACGACGCTAGGAGTCTTTGCCAATCAAAAGCGATACGATGATATGGCGCAGAACTTATGGAAAAACGTTCCGACCAACGTTCGTCTCATGCCTCAGCGTCAGCCGCACAATGTGGTGGTCATCATCGGCGAGTCTCTACGTCGCTTAGATATGCACTGCTACGGCTACCCGCTAGAGAATACACCACACCTAGACTCGCTCGTACGCTCGGGCTCACTCACGCTATATGACGATGTCGTCTGCCCACAGCCCAACACAATCACCTCACTGCGACGTGTCCTCACCATACGAGGAGAGGATGAGCAGGCGCCTTGGGATGCCACGACTACGCTACCTATCGCTTTCTCCTCCGCTGGCTACAAAACTTATTGGTGTAGCAATCAAGAGATGGCTGGAGATTGGATCGAGGAGGTGTCGCTCATAGCCTCTACCGCAGATAGCTCGTACTACACAGAGGGAAGCACCTCTAGTGCCTTGCACTGGAAGGCTGGTCGAGTCAAGTACGATGAACTCCTCCTCCCACATCTAACGGACTACCGACAGACCACTTCGCCTAGCGGTCATCTACTTGTGATGACCCACCTAATGGGTAATCATGCAGCCTTTGCCGATAGATACCCACACGACCGCTTTGGCCGCTTTACGGCTGAAGATGTGAGGCAATTGGAGCCTCACCTCAGTGCCGGCGAGGCGCAAAACTCGGCAGAGTATATGAACTCTATCCTCTACAACGACTACATCGTCTCAGAGATTATCAAGTACTACAGCCAAAGCTCCTCCATTGTCATCTACTTCTCCGACCATGGACTAGCTCGCTATGACAATCCCGAGGCACCTCATCAAGCAGCTCACTCAGTCTCTGAGAGGTCCCTCCAGATACCCTTCATGGTCTATATGTCCGACCAGTTTGCAGCTGAGAATCCAGACGTCCTACTAGCCGTACAGCGCGCTAAGTACAAGCCCTTCATGACGGACCTTTTCACCTCTTCACTGATGGGACTGATGGGGATCCAGTCAAACTATACCATCCCCCGCTTACAGCTGTGGAGTCTCCAGTACGACGCCACCCGACCTAGACGTATCAAGGGCTTTGGCACTGAGGTCACCTTCACCCCTAAGCATCCAGATCAGCTATGAAAAAGGCTCTCTTCAACTACCTCCAGGGGGTCAAAGCTAGGGCTCCTCAGCTAGTATGGCTACTGATTGCGATGCTAGCGATCTTGACGCTCAATAATCTCGTCCTCAGAGATCTGCTCTCAAAGAGTGCTCCTTATCTATCTAAGGAGAATATTCCCCTACTATGGGACACCCTCTGGATGGCTACCCTACTCTACGTCATCCCCACCCTGATACCCCATCGCATCACACGCAAGGTAGTCCTCATCACTGAGCTGGTACTGGTCAGTGCCGTACACATTATGGATCTCTACCTCGTCAGTACCTACCAGATGCCCTACTGTGACGCTATCGCCACACCTATCTTTGCGACCAATCCTGGAGAGGCACACGGCTTCTTCAAGTCGCTACGACTAGATATGCCCTTCATGCTACGAGAGTGGGGCAAGCTACTACTGGCCATCTTTCTACCGCTCGGAGGCTCTTGGTTGATCAGTCGTGCCAAGGATGCTAAAAAGGGGCTTTCTCCCGAACGTATCACACGCTTCCAGAAATATAGCTCCACAATCCTCTTCATAGTGGTCCTCGTCGGGGCACACATACTCGGTATCAGCTACCTACGTAAGACTCGTATAGTGGCTAGCGAAGGGGGTATCCAGTACAATATCCACGCTCCTATAGCTCGCCTCTATCTGAGCAGTCGTATGTTATGTCAAAACGCTAAGCACTGCGCTCTCAACTACAGACCTCGGCAAGCGACACCTCAAGAGGTAACCGTAGACTCGCTCCTACCACCGCACAATGTTGTGCTGGTCGTCGCCGAAGATATCTACCCGCACCTGATGCACTGTTACAATCCTATCGTTAGCGACAACACCCCCGCCATAGACTCCCTCCAGCAGACTGGCTCTCTCATCAAGCTCGATAGCATCTATAGTGCCTCTGACAATGCGGCTCTCGCAGCTGCCTGGACGCTCTCCCTATGTCCTAAGGATAGTCCTGACAGTTGGGATACCTACCCCTCTATCTATAGTATCTTTCGAGTAGCAGGCTACGACACCTATTGGCTGGACAACACTCCACGCATAGCTCACGGACTAGATGTCTACCCCCCGCTAGCAGCCGACTGCGATGACCTCTTCTTTACCAATCTCCGTGCAGACGATCAGGACTGGACAGACCAAATCCCCTACGACGATGCTGTTCTCAACTACCTCAAGCCGCTAAAAGACCAGTCCCGCCTCACCACCATCCATCTCTTAGGAGGTCGGAGTAACATTTGGTGGCGCATCCCCGAGGAGTTCTACAGGTACAACCGTCTATCTGCAAACACCGACATAAGCCTGTCTGGCGATGCACTAGACCACCTAGCTCAGTACTACAATGTCGTCTACTACCAGGATGACCTCCTCAAGCGAATCGTAACGTACTACCAGGACACCCCCACGATACTTATCTTCTGTAGCCCCGTAGGCGTATACGGTGAGTGGCACCCCTACTCCAGCGATCAGGTGACTCCCGACACTAGAGCGCAGGTGCCGATGCTACTCTACCTCTCCCCAGCTATGCAACGCATATCGCCCACCCTACGAGATCAGCTGCTACAACTCAATACAGAGCGACACAACCTCAGCGACCTACCTCAGATACTGATGCGTCTCTCTGGCATCAAGGTCTCTTTGTAAACCTACTCCCCACACACAAAGGTTGCCACACCTATGGGACTTCGAGCCTCATTCGTGTGGCAATTGTTTTCTCCCGAGGAATTTTCCACAATAGCTACCGAGGAACTGAGACGAGCTCTTTTTTTTTATCATGCGTCAGCCCTAGGCTACTCGAAGTCCAGGGGGACGCTCTCTATTGCTTTGCTTCAAAACATTTTATATCTTTGCCTGAGGTATGTAACCAGACCGAAAGCGAACACGATAGAACCGAAACATACTATCACACCAATAGCTACAAGGTCAGGTGCGCTCGTGCCCTCACCACCGAGGACGTGGTCACTAGGGTGCACGGAGAGTGCATCTGACGAGGATTCACTGGCTCTGTACCTAAAGAGAGATCTATCTACTACTTAAGCAACCATACAATACGAACGAAGACTGATGCATCACTTAACGAATCGACTGATCCTGCGGATTCTCTTTCCGCTCTGCCTTCTCGCTGTAGCCAATAGCGGTAGCGCACAACAATCCTTCGGGGGCAGACCACAGCTCCTCGGAGAGGGTACACTACGTACCGCAACGGCAGGTATATCGCTTGCCCCAGACTTTAACCCTCAAGACTTACTCCGCAAAGAGGCATGGCACGAAGGGACACTCCAGCGCAAACCTTACAACGTCGGCAAGGTAGTCCCATGCTCCATCGACTTCGCCACAGCTGCTGAGCTCATCGGCTCCGTAGCAGGCACTGACATCTACCGACTAGAGATAGATATGGAGCAGACACCTGTAGGTCTGAATCTGTACTACTCCGACTTCTTCATTCCCCAGGGTGGTCGACTCTATATCTACACACCTAGTGGCGATCAGCTCCTCGGAGCCTACACACACGAGACACATCCTCGGCATGGGGCCTTTGCCTCTGAGCCTCTGAGCGGTAATAAGCTCATATTAGACTATGAGGCTCCTAGAGGCTCTGCTAGGCCCTCTATCCAGATCAGTGGCGTGGGCTACCTCTACCGCTCGACAATGCAGGCGATGCCTACGATAGAGCGCGAAGACGGCTCAGATCCTGGCAGAGACAAGTACTGTCAAATCAATGTTAACTGCCCCGAAGGCGACAAGTGGCAAGAGCAGAAGAGTAGCTCCGTCATCTATATGCCTATCTTTGCGGACGGTAGTATGTCTCTCTGCTCGGGCAACCTCATCAACAATGTCAAGGGAGACTTCAAGCCTTATATCCTCACAGCAGCACACTGCTCTGGCGAGGGTGAGACGAAAGACCCCTCGGTAGGAGCATTTAAAGGAGACTTCGGTATAGACCAGGAGAAGATGGATCAGTGGATTTTTGGCTTTCACTATGAGAAGCCACGCTGCAACAATAGTGACTACGGCTTCCAAACGACCAAGACACTCACCGGCGCTACGATCCGCACCTACACATCTCCCTATGGTTACTCCGATGGTATGCTCCTAGAGCTCAAGGAGGATATACCTCTCGACTACCGTGTCTACTACTCGGGTTGGAATGCTACTGAGAGCGATACTTGGCGTACTGGAGCGGGTATCCATCACCCTGCAGGAGATGCGACCAAGATTGCCCTATACAGTGGAGGCATGAGTCTTGGTCAGTGGAGGGAAGGCCTTGCAACGAATCCTACAACCTTAGGGGGGCTGTATGATCACTACAAGCTCATGTTTGACAAAGGGAATACCGAGGGTGGCTCTTCTGGTTCGCCACTATACAATGAGCAAAAAGAGCAGATCGGCACTCTGACAGGTGGTATGACAGCTACCTGCGCTCAAGACGGATTCTATGGACGTCTCAGCTCACACTTCAACAAGTACAAGGACAAGGGCAAGCTCCACCACATGGATATGTACCTTGACCCAGAGAATACGGGAGCTCTCAAGGTGGCTGGCACATGGCGCCAGGGATACGAGCCTTTTGCCCCTATACGTGAGCTACGTGGTAAGCTAGACCTCCAGGACCACCCCAAGGTAGAGCTCGAGTGGGATGCAGTTCCTGCACATGCACAGGGCTACCCCATCAGCTATCAGATATACCGTAATGGCATACTACTCAAGGAGGTGACAGAGACGAAGTATACAGACCAGCTAACCTCAGACCTGACAGCACCAGGCTCTGTCAGCTATGCTGTCAAGGCTATCTATGATGTCGAAGGCAAGCCAGCCTCTACCCCTGCTGCTTACCGTACCATCTATACGGGTAAACTCGTCAAAGAGGTCAAGGCTAATGTCAAGGCTAATGATGCAAATGGAGGAGTCTCACTCTCTTGGTCAGCTCCTCTCAATGCGCAGATCGTCTCTAAGATTGCGGACAGAGCAAAGATGCATCCTGTCAAAGCATCCCACAGCGGGGTATCTGCTACTAACAAAAGTTTTGATTTACGCTACTTTGACAAGTTCCGCTTAGGGCTCTCACCCTTTGACAAGCCACTCTATGTGCTCCAAGTCAACATCCTCCCTGTGCCAAGTAGCAAAGGCAGACTACACTATATCTATTTGCGCCAGAAACTCAATAATAGCCCCGAATACATTCAATTCTATAAAAGTCCCAAGGAAAAGGATGTAACTGGAGCGCCTGAGTGGCTCTCGGTACCTCTCCTAAAGCCATTTAAGCTACACATGGAGGAGAATCTTGAAGTAGGATATAAAATTCCAACAGACCTTCCACACGAGGTGTACATCGATACAAACTCTAAGGATGAATACATTAGTGTGGACGGAGGTCTCGCTGCTCTCTTTTCTCGTGGTATAGGTGAGTTTGAACCAATGACTAACTTTACAGACCAAGGCTACATGGCTATCGAGCTGGTTGTCTCTGACAATCCTACGCTCACCCGAGGCGATACGATCCGTGAGACCTTCACACGTGGCCCACTGCCCGTTCCACTCCCCGAGGTCAAAGGCTACGCGGTCTATCGCAATGACGAGCTTATCTCCCAGATTGAGCCTACCCAACTCTCTTACCAAGACGCTGCAGGCAAGGAGGGTGACAACTACCGTATCGAGGTACTGTACGAAGCTCCCGAGAAGCTCGCTGTAGATAAGGGTATAAAGGGCGCTCAGCAGCCTTATCTCTATCCTTCTATCATACGAGATCTGGCGACCCTCACTGAGGCGGACGAGGCGCTATCGCTACAGCTCTACGACCTGTCAGGACGCTGTCTCCTAGCGCTACAAGGCGATGCGCTACGTAGCTCTATTGATCTGACCGATCTACCCGAGGGCTCATACATTGCGCTCATACGTACTGCACAAGAGACCTTCACGCAGAGAGTTGTGATTAAACGGAATTAACTTTAAGCTCTCTAAGCAAGCAAAGGTGACTGAGGAGGAAGTAGCTCGCCAAGAGGCTTCCCCTCAGCACCCAGCTTAAACAGATTACAAACCCTAAACGAACAAATACTATGATGAGGCTAACAAGATCTATATCTCTACTCGTGATCGTCGCCCTCTCATCATTCATATGGAGTGCGGCACAGGTGGACTGGGATGACGACGCGTACTACGTTCCCTCCAGCACGCCTCAGCAGGATAGTCGTTCTAGCAATCCGTGGGGCGACGACAAGGATCAGTATGATGACCAAGACGAGCTCGATGCCTACAACCATCGTGGCAAAGAGTACACGGGAGAGCGCGGACGGAGCTACTCCTCTTCGCAGCCACAGAAAGGTGTAGGCAAGTATAGCCGTCGCATCTCTCGCTTTCACAATCCGGCCACTGTATACATATACGACTCGGACAATGTAGACGTATACTACAACGAGGATGGCACCTACGGGATCTACACCTACCCCGACCGCTACGACTACGTAGCTGACCGATACAACCCCGTCGGCATCTCTATCAATCTGTGGAGCCCTGGCTGGTATCCCTCTTGGGACTACTACTATGACTATATGTGGTACAGCTCTTGGTATCCATGGTACACGAACCGCTACGCCTACCCTTACAGCTGGGGTGGCTACGGTTACTGGGGACCTTCCATTTGGTATACCAATCCCTGGTCGTGGGGCGGTAGCTATTGGTACGGATACTACCCACACTACGGAGGCTACGGCTACGGTGCTGGCTATAACAATGGATACTGGGACGGATACTATGCTGGCTCGTACGGCATCTACGACCCATACTATGGTAACTATGTCAAGCCCTCGACCTACTACTCCAACGGTCGCCTAGGTAGCAGCTACTATGACAAGAACAATAGCAGCAACCCACGCGCCTCTCGGGGCAACCAAGGTACACTCTCGGGCAATGCTCGTAGAGGTTCGCTAGACACATCAGCTTCTAGTCGCAACGAGGTGGCTGACCGGGGCAACTTCTGGAGGGATGACCGCAATCGTGTCTATGACAATACGCAGGGACGCAGCGCACGTGGATCGTACGACCAGTCAAGCAGTGCACGCCGTAGCTCCTCTGAGCAGTACCAGCAAGGCTCCGCACGCTCTCGCCGTGGCTCTTACTTTGAGGGTAGTAGCACGGTAAGACAGGAGAGGCAGGTCTCCTCACCTAGTCGCAGTTACGACACGGGTTCCGCACGCTCTCGTCGTGGTAGCTACAACGCCTCAACGACTAGCCAGAGAAGAAGCTATGATACTCCAAGTAGAAGCTATCGCGAAAACAACAGCTCCTCCTCCGTACGCTCTAACCGAGGCAACAGTAGCTGGCAGGGAAGCTCTTCTAGCTCTTCCGCTCGTAGCAGTCGCAGTCGCAGTTACGACTCTCCCAGCTCTAGATCATCCTCTAGCAGTAGCTTTGGATCGTCCTCCTCTTCTTCATCAAGAAGCAGTAGTTCATCCAGTAGCTCCTCCTCTTCTGGCCGCAGTGCTAGAGGACGCCGATAGTAAACACTTCTAAGTATGAGACTTGTATCATTAGCCACCACACTCAGGATCTGACTAATGGTCAAGTCTCATTCGTTTATACACCCACACATATAGACTATGCTTCGACACTATTTCATTCCCCTCATAAGCTCAGCCCTCCTACTCATCACGGGGAGCTACCTATCCGCACAGACCCATGACAATGCGCTACGCTTTAGCACCGAGACCCTCGACGGGACGGCTCGCTACCAGGCTATGGGTGGAGCCTTCGGCGCTGTAGGCGCTGACTACGGTAGCTTGCGACAAAACCCCGCTGGTCTAGGGCTCTTTCGCAGTAACGAGATACAAGGAACCATCTCCTTCGGGCAGAATCTGGACAAAGCCACTTGGTATAATGAGCAGTACAAGAAGGGACGCACCGCCTTCGGGGGCAATATGTCCGTCGTGCTAACGACACCGCTCAGAGGGTCGGGCCTATCCTTCAACTTCGCCCTAGGCTTCTACCAGCGTCAAAGCTTCGCTCGCTCCTTTGACGTAAGCAACCATCATATCACGGACTTCTCACTAGCAGACTACACGGCCCTTATCACGCCGACCAATGTCTCTTCCGAGGATCTCCTCAGCAAAAATGCTTATGGCAACGTCCGCGCACCTTGGCTCACCATACTAGGACATGGAGCTGGCTGGACAGTGCCACATCCAAACGGCTTCTACGAGAGTGCCTTCAAATATAGCGACAAGGGGGGTATCTTAGGGCCGAGCAATTCGCAACTACGGGTCAACGAGCGTGGAGGGATCCAGGACTTCGACTTCACCTGCGGGCTTAACTACAACGACCGCCTCTACTTCGGTCTAGGCGTCAAGCTCAGTGCGCTAGACTATCGGATGAACTCCTACTACGGCGAGGACTTCATAGACAAGGACTACCTAGAGCTCGCCAACGAGCTTCGCACTTCAGGCTCTGGCGCATCAGTTAGCTTCGGCTTGATCGCTCGTGTCTCAGACCATCTGCGCTTAGGCGCTGCTGTACAGACTCCCACATGGTTCACACTGCAAGACAACTACGTGGCAGGAGCCGAGTCTCGACACCTACGAGTAGACAAAGAGGGCAAGCCTCTACCCGAGAAGGATTGGACAGTCAAGGATCAGACACCTAGCGATGCTGCTTGGCAATACCAGCTACAGACCCCAACAAAGATCGTCCTCAGTGGAGCCTTCGTCGGGAGGCATGGCATGCTAAGCCTCGACTATGAGCTGGCCAACTACTCGGGGATCCAGCTCAAAGACACCTATGGTCCTTTTGTCGATGACAACAAACTGATGAAGGAGTACTTCACCCCGATGCAGAGCACCCTACGTGTCGGTGGTGAGCTGAGAGTCTCGCCTCAGTTCAGTCTTCGTGCGGGTGGATACTGGAGACAAGCTCCTATGAAGGCGAGCTTCGACTCCGATCCTAAGCAGAGTGCCAAGATCCATGTCAACGAGGCTGGTACCGTGCCGCACTACGAGATCGTCGGCATGGGCTATGGCGTCACGGGCGGACTAGGCTGGCGCTTCTCACCCTCCTCTTATGTAGATCTAGCGGTCGTCTATCAGGGACAAAAGTCTCACATGTACCCCTTCCCGACAGGTTACGATGAGAAGACTAAGTTTCACGTTGAGACGCCTCAGGCTATCCAGCTACAGAAGCAGCGCATCTACGGGGTAGCCACCTTCGGCTTTAAGTTCTAACTCACTTCATCGCTTTACACTTATGTCACTATCTTCCAAAGCTTGGGATCGCTTCCTCAATATCCTCTTACGCTCGGACATGGCTCGCGTCAACCGCGTCGAGTGGCTCACCGATGTACTCTACCCCTTTCTCTCTATCACGGAGCTAGAGCAACTCGCCACGGAGCCTCCGCACCGCTTTCTCTCAGTGAAAGTCCTCAACCACATAGCCAACCAAGAGATACGTCGCCACACCGAACTCCTAGCTATGGGCTCGGCAGGTAGCAGTCTCACCGGCTGCGTAGGCACCTGGGTCGGCATACCGACAGAGCTAGCGCAGTACAGCGTCAACATCCTCCTCTTGATACAAAAGCTCTCTTACCTCTACGGCTGGGACGACTTCTTCACCTACGGATCTGTGACGACAGAGACCAGAGCGCGCTTTACCTTCCTCATGGGTAGCATGCTCGGCATACGTGAGGCCGATGAGCTCCTGCGCAGTGCGTGCACACTATACCAGGGGCAAGTCTCCATCACACCGATGCGCTATCTAGGCAAAGAGTCCCCCATCGACAAGGTCATAGCCGAGATCTCAAAGCGTCTCCTCATCCTATCCGCCAAGGGTGGCATCACCGCCTGGATCGGTCGCAAGGCGCCACTCATCGGAGTCACCCTCGGAGCCACCTCCTCATACCTCCTCGTCAAGCCTTCGCTCGTACGTCTCAAGGTGCTCCTACGCGACCTCATGCAGGCGTAAGTCTCCGAGTGAGCGGCTCTTTCGTGCATCTCAATAAATCCGTACCTTTGCCCCACATCAATTCACTTTTTAGACGAATAGCAACTATATGGCCAATTGGTTTGAATGCAAGGTGACCTACGAAAAGATGGTCGACAACGGAACGCCCAAGCGTACCTCCGAGGGGTACCTCGTACAGGGCGACACCTATACGGAGATTGAAGAAAGACTCACTAAGGAGCTCACGCCCTTTACCTCTCTAGGCGAACTAATCATCAATACGATCAAGCGGATCAAGCTCGCAGAGCTCTTCCTCTCTGATCACCCCGAGGACGACCGCTTCTATCGCTGCAAAGTCAACTTCATCTCGCTCGACGAGACGAGAGGTGTCGAGAAGCGCACCGCAGCTGCTATGATCGTGCAGAGCGATAGCCTGCCCAACGCCCTCAAGCGCCTCGAGAAGGAGATGTCCACGACTCTCTCTCCCTACGAGATAGCCGCCATCACCGAGACCATCATCATGGACGCTTGGCCGATAGACTTCTCCAAGCCCAACGAATAATCTATCCCCATGGAGAGACTGTTACCCAGACAAGACAGGTAGCAGTCTCTCTTTTGTATTCTATACACCCTCTTTTCCCCCACACATCATGATCGCAGAGCGTCTAGCAGAGATACGGAGTCAGATACCAGCGCAGGTGCAGCTGGTCGCCGTCTCCAAGTTTCACCCCGTAGAGTCCGTCCGTGAGGCTTACGAAGCTGGTCAGCGACTCTTTGGCGAAAACCGTGCTCAGGAACTTGCCGAAAAAGCTCCCCAGCTCCCCGAAGACATTCAGTGGCACTTCATCGGCACCCTCCAGCGTAACAAGGTCAAGTATATCGTCCCCTACGTATCTCTCATCGAGAGCGTTGACTCCGAGTCACTCCTCCAGGAGATCGTCAAGCAGGCGAACCGCTTCGACCGCCAGCTACGCATCCTCCTGCAGTACAAGATAGCTCAAGAAGAGAGCAAGAGCGGGCTAGACCACGCTGAGCTCCTAGCACTCGTGGATCACTACCTAGCGACACCCGAGTGGCGGGAGCGCATCACCATCTGCGGCTTGATGGGTATGGCGACACTGACGGCGGACAAAGAGCAGATACGTCACGAGTTTGACACGCTCCGGGCCCTACAGGCGGAGCTACGAGAGCGCTACCCCGACATCTCGTGGGACGAGCTCTCCATGGGCATGAGCAGTGACTGGCCCCTAGCCGTAGAGGCGGGCTCCACCATCGTACGCATCGGCACCGCCATCTTTGGCGAGCGACAATACTAGCAGCGAGCCGCTCCCCCATCGCCCTCTGACGGAAGTCAGACGCCCTCTCACGTAGAGGAGACTTAATCGCAGATTAGATGCGGTTAAGTCTCCTCTTTTTTGTCTAATCCGTTCAGCAACCCTAGTTAGTTCGGTCAAAAGTGTACCTTTGTACCAGTTAACTGCAAGGGTGGAGCGTGAACTGACAGTCGGCGATCACGCTTTAAACTCTCATTTAGCAACGTATAGCGACCTACTTATGATCTATTTACGTCGATATGACTTTGCCGTGGGGCTACTGGCTCTCCTACTGATGATGCTCGCCACGCCACTTAGCGGGCAAGCACAAAAGCAAGCGCAGCGCAAGTTCACGATCAATGGCTTCGTGCATGACGTACAGAGTGGCGAGACGCTGATCGCCGCCAATGTGATGGAGCTCAACAGCCGCACAGGTGCCGTTACGAATGAGTTCGGCCACTACTCGCTGACGCTCCCAGCGGGAGAGGTGCGCCTGCAGTTTTCCTACGTCGGCTACCAGAGCGACACGATACGTCTGCAGCTATCATCCGATACGACGCTCTCGGCTTCGCTCATTGAGGGTCAGCTCCTCGGCGAGGTGGTCGTGGTGGGTAGTCCGAATCCCTCGGGCGTTGAGACAGCCACGATTGGCGCACAACATATATCGGCGAGCGAGATCAAGCGACTGCCCGCTTTCTTTGGCGAGCAAGATGTGATCAAGGCGCTACAACTGCTACCCGGCGTACAGAGCGGTTCGGAGGGTTCGTCGGGACTCTTCGTGCGAGGTGGCGATCCAGACCAAAACTTGATCCTCATGGACGGTATCTCGCTCTACAATCCGAATCACATGCTGGGAGCATTCTCGACCTTCAACCCCGATGCGGTGAAGTCGGTGACGCTGTACAAGGGCACCTTCCCCTCTCGTTACGGGGGGCGTCTCTCTTCGGTCGTGGATGTACGTCTCAAAGATGGCGACCTGCAGGAGTACCACGGCAATGTGAGTGTGGGACTCATCTCCTCAAAGATAAATGTCGAGGGACCTATCGTCAAGGATCGCACCACCTTCAACTTCTCAGCACGGCGCACCTACCTAGACCTGCTGGCTGCGATGGCTTTTGCGATACGTAATCGCCAGGAGGGCGAGGATGGCGAGAAGATGAAGGGCGGATATGACTTTCACGACCTGAATCTGAAGGTGACGCACCGCTTCTCAGATAGAGATCAGTTGTACCTCTTCGGCTACTATGGCAACGACCGTCTCTGGACACGCTATACTAGTGGAGATGACAAGCAGCAGATGTCTTGGCTGTGGGGCAATGCGATGGGTTCGCTGCGGTGGAACCATGTCATCAACGGACAGCTCTTTCTCAATACCACCGCCTCCTACACGCAGTACCGCTCTAGGCTACGCATGAAGATGCAGGAGACCAAGGATCAGCCACCCGTAGCGATGAGCTACGACTCGGGCATCCGTGATTGGCTCCTAACGAGCGAGCTACACTACTCGCCTGTCGAGCAGCATCAGTTGCTCTTCGGAGCCAACTACACCTTCCACACCTTTCGCCCTGAGATGACTTCGGTGCGGGTGAACGGCAAGGACTTCAACGACTTCACTGGGACGGATTTTGACGTTTTCGGGAGCAATCCTCAGATTTATGCCCACGAAGCTTCACTCTACGCTGAGGATGAGATGAAGCTGGGGGACAAGTGGACCTTTAATGCGGGGCTGCGCTACAGCTTCTATTATGTGCGTGGCAAGGGCTACCATAATATAGAGCCTCGTGTGAGTGCTGCTTGGCGCATCACGCCTGCCCTAACGGCTAAGGTGGGCTACGCTCTGATGACACAGCATGTGCACCTCTTGACGAACAATAGCCTGAGCCTGCCTACGGATCTGTGGGTGCCCTCGACGGACCGCATCAAGCCGATGCACGTACACCACTTTACGGCGGGGCTATTCCTCCATGTGCCTCAGTGGGGCGACTTCTCGGTAGAGGGCTACTACAAGCCTCTGAGCAATGTACTGGAGTACAAGGAGGGCTCTTTCTTTTATGGTGTCTCGACAAACTGGGAGCAGATGGTTGCCATGGGACGTGGCACGGCTTACGGTCTGGAGCTGCTCTGGCAGCGTAAGGTGGGTAAGCTGACGGGCTGGGTGAGCTACGCCTGGGCTCGTACGTGGCGCACCTTCGACCAGCCGGGCGAGGAGCTCAACTTCGGGCGCACCTTCCCCGCTAAGTATGACCGCATCCACGACTTTAAGATCACTGCGATGTATCAGCTGAGCAAGAGCTGGGACTTTGCCGCCACTTGGGTCTTTGCCTCGGGCCAGACGGGAACCATCGCAACGCACGAGTACGGTGGTATGAAAGATCCACTAGCTCCATCAATGTATGGCGCAGCGGGGTCGCTAAACTATGTGTCTGAGCGCAATAACTACCGCTTCAAACCTTACCACCGACTGGATCTAAGCGTCACCTACACGAAGCATCACAAGCGGGGCAAGAGCTTGTGGAACCTAAGCGTCTACAATGTCTACAATAATATGAACCCCTTCCTGGTCACGCCTGTGAGCGAGAAGACGGGCGACCACTCTTACCGCACCGTGCTGCAGCAGGTGACGATCTTCCCGATCCTGCCCAACATCAGCTACACCTACTCCTTTTAGCTTGAGACCACTATGAGACCTATACAATATATTCAGTTAGCCAGCAGCGCACTACTCATCACACTCCTCGCGAGCTGTCGGACGACTATTCCCCTCGACCTAGGCGACAACACGCCACGCATCGTCATCAATGCGGTCGCCACAGAGCAGCAGGGCATCGACATATCGCTCTCCGAGAGCAAGCCGACGGGTGTCTCTTCTTCCACTACGAATGTCTACTATCCCTACTACCACCCCGACTGTCCCTATCGTATGACGTTCAGGGTCAACGACCAGCTCATACCGATCAACGAAGTGGCGCAATACAAGCCCCAGACTGGCGACCGCATAGCGATCTCGGTAGAGAAGCCTGGGCTCAAGACTGCTTCTGCCACTACCACCGTACCTACACAGCCTACCGTGGGCACCGTAGAGGTCAAGACGCTAGACAAAAGTCGTCGTACCTCGTGGGTGAGCAATGCTTCAAACGTAAAGCTACAGAAAGGTCAGTACCTAGAAGTACAAAACTACGAACTATCCGTCCCGCTCCAAGGCATCACGAAGGATGGCTTCTACCGTATCATCGTAGAGCGGCAAGCAGTGATGCGAGGAGAGGGCATCCAACCAGAGGAATACCGATGGTTTCAGGAGCAGCTGCAGGACCCAAGCTTAGCAAAGTTTAGCAGCGGCGATCTGATCTTCGAGTCGGCCAAAGCCTACCCGATGAATCTACTCGCTGGCTCTAACGTCTCCACAAGCGACTACACGCTCAGGACGACGCTCTCCTTTGCCACGAAGGTCTGCAATGCCGATGGCTCTACAGATGAGGCGCAGACTACGAGCGAGGTCTCGGACTATGTCGCCTTGCGTGTCACAGTCTATGCGATCACGGGCGACCTCTATCACTACTGGCAGACGGTTACCTCAGACCGCTATAATGGCATGAGTGAGACGGGGCTCTCGGAGCCTATCCTCATCTACAACAACATCCACGACGGTCTCGGCATACTCGGCAGTATGGCTGCGAGCCAGCGTCAGGATCTTAAGGTCGTAACACGCTAATGCGGTGAAAGACTTATGACACAAAAGACTCTACAGATGCTTCCCGAATGGGCTCCACAAGATGCGATCCTCCTCGCCTGGCCACACAGCCAGAGCGACTGGGCTCCGATCCTACACGAGGTACAGCGCACCTACTGCGACATCATCGAGCAGGTGACACGCTTCGAGCCCGTCGTGCTACTCGTGCCTGAAGATCCAGACGAGTACACCACTCTGCCGTCGGAGCTACGCTCGCGTTGCCTACTCGTCCCCTGCCCGACCAACGATACGTGGTGCCGTGACTACGGTCCGCTGGCTCTCCAGAGTCCCAGTGGCGCACGAGGCTTGGTAGACTTCACCTTCAACGCTTGGGGTGGTAAGTTTGGCGCTACACTAGACAATCAAGTGGTACGTAACCTCGTCGCTGACAAGCTCTTTGCCCCAGAGGTCGCTTACATAGACGCCTTGGACTTAACCTTCGAGGGGGGAGCCTTGGAGTGTAATGGCGAGGGCTTCCTCTTGACCACCAAGTCCTGCGTAGAGGATTCGCACCGCAATCCGCATCTCTGCGAGACACCTCACATATATGAGGAGTTGCTAGCTCGTCTCGGACTGACCGACTACTGCTCGCTCGAAGTGGCTCCCCTACCGGGCGACGATACCGATGGACATATAGACACGATTGCCCGCTTTGTGGACCCCGACACTATTATATATGTCTCCCCGAGCGACCCTACGGCGCAGAGCTTCGCCGCCTTGACACAGCTAGAGCGTCAGCTACAAGAGCTAGCTCGTCAGCGTCCCGCCTTGCGACTGATCGCTCTCCCCGATGTGGGCGACTTCCCCTCACACTATGAGGCGGACTGCCTCATACCAGCTACCTATGCGAACTTTCTCCTCGTTGACGGTGCGCTCCTGCTCCCCATCTACGGTCGCAGCACCGACAGCGAGGCGCAGCGCATCCTCCAGCAAGCACTGCCTCACCTTGAGGTCGTGCCGATCGACTGCTCCATACTGCTCGAGCAGCACGGCAGTCTGCACTGCATCTCCATGCAGATACCGCAAGGCTTCCTCAACCCCTCACTTCTAGACACCATAACAAGATGAAAGTAGGTATCATACAGCAGCACAACGGTGCTGACCATACGAACAATATCCACCGCCTCCAGGAGCGCATCCGCCAGCTAGCCCACGAAGGTGCCGAGCTAATCGTCCTACAAGAGTTGCACAACGGACTGTACTTCTGCCAGACCGAAGATGTCGCACTCTTTGACCAAGCGGAGACGATACCGGGGCCATCCACCGAAAGCTTCGGCGCCTTAGCGCGTGAACTGGGCGTCGTGATCGTCCTCTCACTCTTTGAGAAGCGCGCCACAGGCCTTTATCACAACACCGCCGTAGTACTAGAGCGAGACGGCTCCATAGCGGGTCGCTATCGCAAGATGCACATACCGGACGACCCCGCCTACTACGAGAAGTTTTACTTCACTCCAGGCGACCTAGGCTTCGAGCCGATCGACACTTCCGTAGGTCGCCTCGGCATCCTCATCTGCTGGGATCAGTGGTACCCCGAGGCTGCACGGCTTATGGCGCTCAAGGGCGCCGAACTACTCATCTACCCGACCGCCATCGGCACCGCAGCTTACGACACGCCCGAAGAGCAGCAGCGCCAGATCGATGCGTGGCAACTGGTGCAGCGTGGTCATGCCGTCGCCAACAACCTCCCCGTCATTGCGGTGAATCGTGTCGGCTACGAACCCGACCCCTCAGGCGTCACCGAGGGGATACAGTTTTGGGGTCACAGCTTCGTCACAGGTCAGCAGGGCGAGATGCTCTGTGATCTGAGCCAGACCGAGGAGGCGGGCGCCGTCGTGGAGCTCGACCTAGAGCGTACCGAGCTCGTCCGACGCTGGTGGCCTTACCTGCGCGATCGGCGCATAGAGAGCTACGGAGAGATCACCCGTCGCTACATTGATTGAGCCATTTGTGAAGGTCAAATAGGCAAAAGAGTGATTTATTCCTCCGAAACTGCTAACTTTGCAGGCAATAGCTCATTCCACATAGAATAACATAAAACGAATTGATATAGTATGGCATTAAAAGAATCTGGGTCACAAGGCTCTCACCACTCTGAGGAGATTGTGTCTCGTAGCGAGCAATTCATTGAGAAGTACAGCAAGGTCATCATTTGGTGTGTGCTGGGCGTCATCGTGCTAGGTGTAGGCATCTGGCTCTACATCAGCAAGGTGGTCAAGCCTCGTGCCGACAAAGCAGCTGCACAGCTATACCTTGCTGAGGAGCAGTTTATGGCAGGTGCTGACAGCGCTGCACTCAACGCTCCTGCAGCTGGAGCCATGGGACTCCTAGAGA
This sequence comes from Porphyromonas uenonis DSM 23387 = JCM 13868, assembly GCF_000482365.1. Lineage (GTDB taxonomy): Bacteria > Bacteroidota > Bacteroidia > Bacteroidales > Porphyromonadaceae > Porphyromonas > Porphyromonas uenonis. The sequence goes on from NZ_KI535310.1 coordinate 37,228, forward strand.
TTGCTGACAAGTATAGCAGCACCGACGCTGGCAAGCTGGCTCACGCCTACGCTGGTATCATCTACTACGACGAGGGCAAGTACGAGGAGGCTATCCGTGAGCTCAAAGAGTTCAAAGCTAAGGAGAAGATGGTCGCTCCCTCTATCACCCGTCTCATCGGCGACTGCTACGTAGAGCTAGGCAAGTACGACGAAGCTGCTAAGTACTTTATGGACGCAGCCAAGGCTGCCGACAACCCCGTTGTCTCTCCGAGCTGTCTTATCAAGGCAGGCCATGTCTACGAGGAGCTAGGTCAGTATGACAAGGCACTCAAGGCTTACAAAGAGATCCAGGACAAGTACTACACAGCGCCTGAGTCTGAGAGCATCGAGGCTTCGATCATACGCGTAGAGGCTAAGCTTAAGAAATAGATTTTTAGAGGTTAGACTTTAGAGATTAGACTTTAGAAGTTAGAGATTAGAAGCAAGAGATTAGACTTCCGATCACTCCGATCCACTCCGATAGCTCTGATCCCTCCGATCTCTAAAGTCTAACCTCTAACCTCTAACCTCTAAAGTCTAATCTCTAACCTCTAACCTCTAAAATCCATGTCTTCACAACTCCACAGCCAGCAGACACCGGCTCACTACACGCTCCAGCACAGGCGCACGGCGGACGTACGTCGCATCGCTGTCGTCTACTCGGAGTGGAATGCTGAGATCACTCACGCCCTCCGCGACGGAGCTGTCACGACACTCCTAGAGTGCGGACTAGAGCGCCAGCAGATCGAGACCTTCTCCGTGCCAGGTGCCTTCGAGCTAACCTATACGGCTACCCTACTCAGTGAGGCGCCCCAACCCTACGACGCTATCATCATCATCGGATGCGTCATACGTGGCGAGACCTCGCACTACGACCTCATCTGCAACAGCGTCACCGAGGGAGCTACCGAGCTCAACCTACGTGGCAAGGCGCCTGTCATCTTCGGGCTCGTCACTGTCGAGAACATCGAACAGGCTCGTGCCCGCTCTGGCGGTGCCGTAGGCAACAAAGGCTCCGAGTGTGCCATCGCTGCGCTCCAGATGATCGACATCAGAGCTGAGATACAAGGGTAATACCCTGACCTATATTACGACAAGTCCCTAGTGCTATCTGTAGCGCTAGGGACTTTTATCATTTTAGGGCATAGGGTGCTTCGCTCGTATCGTACTGTATCCGTAGCACATACGAGTTCCAAAAGCAGTTCCCCTCTTGGAACTTTTTAGTTCCAAGGCAGGAACTTTTTAGTTCCAAGGCAGGAACTTTTTAGTTCCAGCGGAGGAACTTTTCAGTTCCAACGGAGGAACTTTTCGGTTCCAACGTAGGGGGCAAAGCTTTCGGTCAGGGTTGACGCATGATGAAAATGAGCTCGTTTCATTTCCTACCTAGGAATTGCCAAAATTCCTACCTAGGAAATGGCCAAATTCTTCGGACTTATTTTTTGATTCCTCCGAAGTTTCATTTGATTCCTCCGAAGTTTCATTTGATTCCTCCGAAGTATTTTTGATTTCCTAGGTAGGAATTGGGCAAATTCCTAGGTACCTATTTGGCAAATTCCTAGGTACCTATTTGGCAAATTCCTAGGTAGGAATTCCATTCTTCGGAAGGAGTGCGTAATCAGAGAGGTTCCGTAGCCACACTCTGTAGCGATAATCGAAAAGCCTGTTTCCTAGTTATCGTCACGTGCAGCTTCTAGACGGCTGGTTATAATACGTCAGCCCTAAGCTTTCGGTCTGCTCTGCACTACGCTAATGCCGTTTTTCGTACCTTTGTACCCGTATAACTATAGGACAGAAGCTCCACACACATGCAAGAAATACGAAATATCGCCATCATCGCTCACGTCGACCACGGTAAGACGACCCTTGTCGACAAAATGCTCCTCGCAGCCAAGCTCTTTAGAGAGGACAAAGCTGCCGAGGTCGACACCTTTCTAGACAATAACGACCTAGAGCGAGAGCGAGGTATCACGATCGTTTCTAAGAATGTCAGCATCACCTACAAGGGGGTCAAGATCAACGTCATAGACACCCCAGGACACGCCGACTTCGGCGGTGAGGTGGAGCGCGTGCTCAACATGGCCGACGGGTGCCTGCTACTCGTAGACGCCTTCGAGGGACCGATGCCTCAGACCCGCTTCGTACTGCAGAAAGCCCTCGCCATAGGACTTAAGCCGATCGTCGTCATCAACAAGGTGGATAAGCCCAACTGCCGCCCCATGGAGGTGCAGGATATGGTCTTCGACCTGATGGCTTCGCTAGAGGCGACCGATGATCAGCTTGACTTCGTCACTCTCTTCGGTAGTGCCAAGCAGGGCTGGATGAGCCGTGACGTGGAGAAGCCTACGGAAGACATCACGCCCCTACTTGATGCGATCATCTCTGAGATCCCCGCACCACAACAGCTGGACGGACCTCTGCAGATGCTCATCACCTCGCTGGACTACAGCTCCTACGTGGGACGTATCGCCGTGGGGCGCGTGCATCGTGGCACCATACACAACGGCGACACCGTGCTCCTCTGCCACAAAGAGCGTGAGCCACATCGTGAGAAGGTCAAGGAGCTCTACACTTTTGAGGGTATTGGCAAGGCAAAAGCGGACTCTGTCTCCAGTGGCGACATCTGCGCCATCGTGGGCTTTGACCACTTTGAGATTGGCGACACGATCGCTGACCCTGAGCATGCCGAGGCGCTAGACACGATCTCGGTCGATGAGCCGACGATGTCGATGCTCTTTACGATCAATAACTCTCCCTTCTACGGACGAGAAGGTAAGTTTGTCACCTCTCGCCATATCCATGAGCGTCTGATGCGTGAGCTGGATAAGAACCTCGCTCTGCGTGTCGAGACGACTGACCAGGCGGACTCGTGGAACGTCTTCGGCCGTGGCGTCCTGCACCTCTCCGTGCTGATCGAGACGATGCGCCGTGAGGGTTACGAGCTACAGGTGGGTCAGCCTCAGGTCATTATCAAGGAGATCGATGGCGTACGGTGCGAGCCTATCGAAGAACTGACGATCAATCTCCCCGACGAGACCAGTAGCCGTATCATTGATATGGTCATACAGCGCAAGGGCGAGATGACCGCCATGGAGAGCAAGAACGGTCGTACGCACCTCGTCTTCACAATACCTTCGCGTGGCATCATCGGACTCAACAACAGCGTCTTGACCGCTTCGGCTGGTGAAGCTGTCATAGCACACCGCTTCCTGGAGTTTGGACCTTGGCGCGGAGATATCGAGCGTCGCAACAATGGTAGCATCATAGCGGGTGAGAGCGGTACCGCTTTTGCCTATGCGCTGAATAACCTCCAGAGCCGCGGACGCTTCTTCATCGCTCCTCAAGAGGAGGTTTACGCTGGTCAGGTGATCGGCGAGCATACGAAGGACAACGACCTGACGGTCAACGTCTGCAAGAGCAAGAAGCTCACCAACATGCGTGCCGCCGGTAGTGATGACAAGGTAGCTCTCGCGCCTCCCGTCGTCTTCAGCCTAGAGGATGCGCTGGAGTATATCAAGGCAGACGAGTATGTGGAGGTCACGCCTAAGTCTATGCGTCTGCGCAAGATACTCCTCAACGAGCTAGACCGCAAGCGCGCCAACAAAGCATAAACAATCCAATCACTTCATAAACACAACAAACTATGAAAAGAATCGCACTACTCATCATCGCCATGCTCACGCTTGGCTTTGCAGCGCAGGCTCAGTCCACCTTTAGCAAGGGGACGACGACTGCCAACCTCGGACTCGGTATCGGTGGTACCCTCTTCAGTGATGACTACAATGTCATCCTACCTCCGCTATCTCTAGGTATCGACCACAGCGTAGTCAGTGGTCTCTTTGATGGCAACGGATCTATCGGTGTGGGTGGGTACTTTGCCACTGAGCTCTATCACATCAAGGGTTATGACAAGGGACTCTGGAATCAGACAATAATCGGTCCGCGCGGATCTCTGCACTACCAGTTTGTAGATAGGCTCGACACCTACTTCAGCCTCGTGCTAGGTCTTAAGCTCATTAGCTGGGACTATAAAGTAACGGTTCCTGGAGGCAAAGTCAAGAGCAAGGACACCACGACAGATTTCGGTTGGGGGGCGCACATCGGTACTCGCTACTATCTCTCCGACCGCTGGGCTATCATGGGTGAGTTTGGTTATGGACTAACCTATCTCTCACTCGGTGCCACCTATCGCTTCTAAGTCTTAGCGAAGCGCTACAACACAATCAAAGCAGGAGACGACTTACGAGTTGTCTCCTGCTTTTGCATTTAAAACTGTGTAGGGTCACTCGTCATGCGACGCAGGGTGCTGCTGATTGCGAGGGTGGTAGCGCAAGATGTCGGCACGGAGTGCAGTGCGGTCCACGTGGGTGTAGACCTCTGTCGTCGCTATGCTTTCGTGCCCCATCATCAGCTGGATAGCGTGCAGGTCGGCTCCGCCCTCAAGGAGGTGCGTAGCAAAGCTATGGCGCAACGTGTGCGGACTGATCTCCTTATGTATGCCCGCCAGCTCAGCAAGCGTGCGGATCAGGCAGAAGACCGTGATGCGAGAGATCGGTTGACCACGACGTGAGATGAAGATATACTGATCATATTCAGGCTTCGCATTATAGCGATAGGGATCATTGAGATAGCGCTGCACATCAGAGACCGCCTTGGGACTCATCGGCACCAGACGCTCTTTGCGACCCTTGCCCCAGACGTGCAGATAGCCTTCGTCGAGGAAGACATCGGAATAGGTCAGCCCGCAAAGCTCCGACACACGTAGCCCGCAACTGTAGAGCACCTCTATGATCGCCGTGTCTCGTGAGGCCTCGATACGATCCTCGTCGATAGCTCCGAGTAGGCTGTCTATCTCTGCCAGCGTGAGCACCTCCGGGAGCTTCTTATGTATCGGTGGCGTCTGCAGCATATCTGTCGGGTCACGCTCTATCTCCTCTTCTAGCGATAGGAAGCGAAAGAAACTCTTGACCCCGCTCAGCACACGAGCCAGCGAACGCATCGAGATGCCTAAGTCCAGCAGATGCGCCGCAAAGTTATTGAGATGCAGCAGCGTTACCTCCCGCAGACTCAGCCCCATATCGTCTATGTAGGTGTAGAGCTTGTCCACGTCGTAGAGGTAGGAGTCGATACTATTGTCCGAGAGGTGTTGCTCCAGCCTCAGATAAGTTTTGTAGCGCTGTATTAGTTGCTGTCTTGGTTCTAGACTCATTGCAAGGGAGTTTCTTACTATCTTTGCCGTACGAAGTTAGCCATTTGCATCTAAACCGACAAGTTTACTATGTCTATAAATAGTTTGACCGAACCCCTTGCTACACCGACCACGGACAAGCCAGCCATACTCATCCTCAATGGTCCTAACCTGATCCAGGTGGGTCAGCGCGAAGCCGAGATCTACGGCTCGACCCCTCTAGTCCCCTACTTGGAACAACTAGCAAGTGCCACCACGGAGGCGACCATTGCCATCCGCTACTCGCACTACGAGGGCGCACTCATCGAGTACCTCTACATGGCCCAGGAGCTAGGCTACCAAGCGGTCATACTCAATGCGGGGGGCTATACGCACACCTCCGTAGCTATCGCAGACACGATACGCGCTATCTCTCTACCAGTCATCGAGGTGCACATCTCCCAGCCACTAGCCCGTGAGTCTTACCGCCACACCTCGCTCATAGCACCCTATTGCCGTGGGAGTATCGCTGGCTTTGGCGTGGCCAGCTACGACTTAGCCGTACGAGCAGCTCTTCAGCTGAGCCGTTGACACCTTATATTACATAGACTATGGACGCAGAGCTAGAGCTTTATGCCCAGCAACACAGCTCCTTCGGGGATCCCCTACTAGACGAGTTACTCCGCACCGCCTATGTGCGCCTCCTACAGCCGAGGATGGTGTGTGGAGCTACGCAGGCGGGACTACTCTCGATGCTCATCAAGCTCAGTGGTACCAAGCGTGTCCTGGAGCTGGGTGCTTATAGTGGTTACTCAACGATAGCCATGGCGATGGCGCTCAAACCTGTGAGTGGAGAGATCGACTCCATCGAGTGTGATGCCGAGATGATCCACTTCCTCTCCCCTTTTGTAGCACGCAGCGGGTGTGCCGAGCGCATTCACATACACCACGGTCAGGCTCTAGAGCTGATGCCCGCACTACTAGCGCAGCAAGACTACGATCTCGTCTACATTGATGCCAACAAGCGTCAGTACCCTGACTACTACCAGCTACTGCGCAAACACCTACGCCCTGGGGCGATCATCCTAGCGGACAATACCCTTTGGGACGGTAAGGTAACCGTCCCAACGACCCATCACGACCTACAGCTGGAAGGGATCCAGCATTTCAACGAACTGGTAGCTCAGGACAGCGGTGTGGAGCAGCTCCTCCTACCGCTCCGTGATGGGCTCACGATCATTCGCATCTTGTCCGCTTAGTCAGGCTGAGCGGGAGCAATAGGCTTTGGCTCTTGGGAGGGCAGTTCAGCCGGTGTAGGTGTTGCCACCGTGGTGGGCTTGGTTGTGTCACTCTTCGCCTGCATCTTATACGAGGTCACCTCGTTGCGCAGCTTGATCAACTCCTCACGTTGCTCAGCCGTGAGCTTGTTGAGCTTGAGCCACTCTAGGAGAGCACGCACAGCCAGTCCGATCGTGATGACCGTGACCGCACCGATAGCGCCCGACCAAGAGACCGTGACGAAGGGCAGATCCTGCGTAGGCGTACGCCACCCGAAGAGCGCCTTGCAGAGGATCGGCATAAAGAGCGCAACCACCGCCACGATCACCACAAAAGCGATATAGCCACCGAAGTGACGACGACGCATCATGTGCCCAGCGACATAGTAGTAGTTGAGGTAGAAGATTGCGACCAGAAAGATATCCAGCAGCCATGTAGAGAGATAGTGTGATGGCTCTTGCCAGAAGGACTTAGCCATTGTACTGCTCTGTCCGATCAGGATGGACTGGATCAGCACGATGACAAGCCATGCGACTAGATAGATTAGCCAAGAGTAGCTCTTCGTCGAGCTTTGCTTTGTAACAGTAGCGTCTTGTTTCATAGTACAGGTAGACTTATAGTTATTACACCACAAAGATACAACAGGATAACGAAAGAAGCCTATCATGCCACCTGAAATTGCGCATTTGAAGTGGTGTTGCTCTTGACACAGTGTGTGTAGTCCATAAAATAAGGTATATTTGTAGCACACAACAATCGAGCAAATCTATGAAGCGATTAGGAATCGGTCTAGTGATCTTACTAGGTCTAGTATTGATCACTCTATACCTAGTGAAGATCAGCACGCGAAACCAGGACAAAGAACTCCCCACATCCCAAGATAGCCTCTTAACCCTTGCATCCACTCCTGCTGAAGCATATCAGCAAGACTCGAAGGATCTTGGCGTGAATGAGTCCCGGGCTGAGGAGACAAATCTTGCTATAGAGAAGTTAAGCCGACATGGTGACGACAAGGATCATACGCTCTATAAGCATCTATGTTTTTTGTTGACTCGTTCTGACGATGACGCAAGATGGATATCTAAGCTCCAAGAGGAGATGCGCAAGCAACCCAATCGCCCCGAGTGGACACTCCTGCTCGCGACCCTATACGATAGCTCGTGTCATGCAGATTGTGAGCAAGCTCTCTACTACTTCCAGAAAGCTCTAAAAGTGGTACCTCGAAGTGGTTACTTTTACTTATCAACTATTGAGCAGATGGCAAGATGCTATGTAGAGTTGGGAAGTCTAGACTCCGCTCTAATGTACACAGACATGGCGATCGAGACAGACCCTTCCTTCGCAGGCTATCACTACAACAAGGCGATGATACTCCACGCTTTTGGAGATACAAAAGCTGCCATCACAGAGCTCGATAACTACTTCGCACATCCCAATAGCGACAAAGACGACGCTCAGGCTTACTACAAGCGAGCTTACTACAAGACTGAGATCAAAGACCTCTCTGGCGCACTCGCTGATGTAGAGCAAGCAATGGCAAAAGACACCGCCCCCACCGCCTCAGCATACCTAATCCGTGGAGACATCTATGCTGCTCAAGGGAAGGGCAAGCAGGCCAAAGCCGACTACAAGACCGTACTAGAAGAAACCTTTGGCGATAAATCTCTCACACGCGTCTTTGCCCTCGTTGGTTGGGGGCATAAGAAGCAAGCAATGCAAATCCTAACCGATAACATCAAGAAGTGTAAAGAGCTAGGTATCTTAGACGATAGCAACTTCTATCTCCTGCTTCGTACGCTCATAGAGCATAGGTATGTAGAGCTGGCTCGCTACTTCTGGGAGATCTCTGCGGAGTGGGGTTATCCCTATCCTTGCATCGGTAAAAACACACGGGTCGTGCGAAACAATCCAAAGTATAAGGAACTACAAAAGAGGGGGGTCAACATCCTGTAATCCTCCGGCTGTTTATGAACGCGCCAGACGAATCTACAACGATTTGAAAATTATTTGCTACCTTTGGTTTCACAAGCAAGTATAACCAATCAAATATGAATACCCTTATGAACAGCTTACTCAGAAAAGTCTTCGCACTCTGCGCTCTCGTCCTCGCCATGGGATACTCTCTCTCAGCACAAGTAGTCGTCGTGCAGAGCGAGCCAGAGGCTCCACTACCACAGACGCTCAACGAGGTGCGCCTCAACCTCCTAGCACCCGTAGCCTTCAAGGCTGTCTCACTCGAGTACGAGCGCTCCACAACCAAGGTAAAAGACCTAGGCTTCGGAGCTACCATCAGCGCCAGCTTTGCCAAGACGGGAGACTATGAGACCACACTCTTCCCCACCTTTGGCGTGATGCCCTATGCTCGCTGGTACTTCGGTGGCAAGAAGCTCTCAATGACAAGACCTAACTCAGGCTTCTTTATTGAGGCAAACACGGCTATCAACTACCATCGCTTTACCAGAAAGAACTACGACGGGATGAATAACCAAACGACAAGCGAGACCAAGCAAGGCGCCTCTTGGGGTATCGGTCTCGGTGGCGGCTGGAAGTTCGTCTCTCGGAGCAACTGGAGTGGCGAGATCAGTCTACGTGCGGGACGCAATCTTGTAAAGGGCGAAGGCGCTGACGACTTCTACGTCTACCCCGCTATCTCCGTGGGCTACCGCTTCTAAGCGCACATACATCATCCTATTTTTATGGGGAGGATACCAAGCGACGGTGTCCTCCCCTTTTTCTTTGAAAGCGCTTCTGCTGAGTTCATCCTTGAGAAATCGAAGTTTTCTATGGAGGGAAAATCAAAAACAGCTCCCGAGCTATTTGGATTTCCTCGGAAGAAACTGAGACAAATTCATTTTTTATCATGTGTCAGCTCCGCTCTGCAAATCTAGGACAATCGATGGTTTGTGAAAAGTGAGTATCTTTGCATCTGGGTGCATGTACTAGATTTAAGTGAAGACCTCTTGCAACATATACTGGGCTCCACTCGTCTACATAATAGTGTATGTCTATAGCACTACACCCACGATTTTTGAACTGACAACTAGTAATACATCAATAACTTTTAGACAACTAGATATGAATCTAAAGCGAATGCTGTCTATGACTGTGGTCCTCCTGACGCTGCTGCTACCTCGTGTAGCCTTTGCTCAGGACATGAGTCAACCACTACCCATAGACCCACAAGTACGTACGGGCAAGCTCCCCAACGGGCTGACCTACTTCATCCGTCACAACGAGCAACCGAAGAATCGTGCTGAGTTTTACATCGCTCAGCGTGTCGGATCTATCCTCGAGGAGGAGAATCAGCGCGGTCTGGCTCACTTCCTAGAGCACATGTGCTTCAATGGCACGAAGAACTTCCCTGACAAGACACTCATCAGCTACCTTGAGTCAAACGGTATGCGCTTCGGCTACAACCTCAATGCCTATACGGGTATTGACGAGACGGTCTACACGCTTATGGAGGCACCTACAGAGCGCAACGGCTTCATCGATAGCTGCCTACTCATCCTACACGACTGGAGTGGCTTCGTAACCCTAGCCGACGAGGAGATAGATAAGGAGCGTGGTGTCATCACCGAGGAGTGGCGCTCACGCGACAATGCGCAGATGCGTATGCTCAATACGGCACTCCCCAAGCTCTACCCCAACAACCGCTACGGTCATCGCTTGCCTATCGGTCTGATGAGCGTAGTCAACGGCTTTAAGTACAACGAGCTACGCGACTACTACCACAAGTGGTATCGCCCCGATCTACAGGCTATCATCGTAGTAGGTGATGTCGATGTAGACTATGTGGAGAAGAAGATCAAAGAGATGTTTGCCGACATCCCCGCACCTGTCAACGCTGCTGAGCGTGTCTACTTCCCCGTAGAGGACAATGATGAGCCTCTCGTAGCTATCGAGAAGGACAAGGAGGCTACCAGCACCGACATTATGGTTATGTTCAAGACAGACGCTATGCCTGTCGAGATGACCCGCACCATCGCTGGCGTCATGAAGAACTACCTATATGGCGTCACAAACCGCATCATTGATGAGCGCTTTACAGACCTTATGCACAAGCCTAACCCCGCTTTCATCCGTGCTAGTGGCTATATAAGCAACTACTTCCTCGCTCAGACTAAGGACGCTCTAACCTTCAGCGCCACGGCACGTGAGGGCGAACTAGACGTAGCACTCAAGGCTCTTATGGCTGAGATAGAGCGCATACGCCAGTATGGCTTCACACAGGGTGAGTATGAGCGTGCACGCACCGGCCTCCTCAAGGCTTTTGAAAACAGCTACAACGAGCGTGAGACGCGCAAGAACAGCGCCTACGCTAACGAGTACAAGGACTACTTCACCACCGGTGGATACATCCCAGGTATCGAGATGGAGAAGGCCATCATGGAGCAAGTTGCTAAAAATATACCCCTAGATGTAGTCAACCAGATGGTACAGTCTCTCATCGGGGACAAGAACATGGTTCTTATGCTCACGGCTCCCGACAAGAAGGGTCTAGCGCTACCTACCGAGGCTGAGCTAATCACTAAGGTCAACGAGTACCGCAAGCTCCCCGTAGAGCCTATCAAGGACGCTGTATCTGATATGAAGCTGATGGAGAAGGCTCCAAAGGCTGGCAAGGTAACCAAGCGTGAGGACAACCTCAAGTTTGGTACGACGCGCCTCACACTGAGCAACGGTATGGTAGTCTACCTTAAGACGACTGACTACAAGAAGAATCAGATCTCACTCACAGCTGTCGCTCCTGGTGGTACCAACGCTTACCTCAAGAACGCTAAGGATCTACCCAACATCAAGAACCTCAGCAGCGTCGTCGCACTGGGTGGTGTAGGCAAGTTTGACAATCCTACCCTCACCAAGGCACTCACGGGTCGTAGCGTCTCTGCTTCGGGCTCTATGGGTGGCACGAGAACTTACTTCAGTGGTATCTCTACGCTTGAGGATATGGAGACCTTCTTCCAGCTCCTCTACCTTCGCATGACGCAGCCTAGACAGGATGCTGATGCCTTTACAAACTGGCGCACCAATACGATCGAGCAGATCAAGAACATGGAGTCCAATCCTATGGTTCCCTTCCAGGACTCGCTCATATATGCGCTCTACAACAACGATCCTCAGATGCGACGTGCTACCATTGCTGAGATAGAAGCTGTCGACTACGGCCGTGTGATGCAGATCTGGAAGGAGCGCATCGCTGATCTAGGAGACCTACAGCTCTACTTCATCGGCAATGTAACTCCAGAGCAGCTCATTCCTTACCTAGAGAAGTATGTAGCCTCTGTACCCACCAAGGGTCGTAAGCACGACATGTGCAAGGAGCTCGTACCCGCAGTACGTCAGGGCTCTATGCGCATTGACTTCAAGAAGGAGCTCGCTACTCCTATGGCTATGGTCATAGCAGCTTATACGGGCAAGCTACCCTACACGCTCCACAACGACCTAGCTATGGAGGTCCTCGGTGGTGTCATGGATCAGGTCTACACAGCAACCGTCCGTGAGGACGAGGGTGGCACCTATGGTGTTAGCTCGGGAGGATCTATCAGTGACAATCCTGAGGGCGAGACAGTCTTCCAGATCTTCTACCAGACAGATCCTGAGAAGGTAGACAGACTCAACAAGATTATCTACGCAGAGCTTGACAAGGTAGCCAAGAACGGTCCCAACAAGGAGATGTTTGACAAGACAATCCTCAATATGAAGAAGGACTACGCTGAGAATCTCAAGAAGAACGGCTACTGGCTCGACCATATGGTCGACTTCTTCTTCGATGGTCGTGACTTCCAGACTGACTACGAAAAGACGCTCAACGGCATCACGCCCGCAGACGTTCAGAAGATCGCTCAGGAGATCCTCAAGCAGGATAACCACATCGAGGTCATCATCCGCGATGCTAAGAAAGCTAAGTAAATGAAGTTAGCAATCCTACGGGACGTCTATCACACTCTGTGACAGAAGCCTCCGTAAGGAACTAGCAATACGAAATAGCAAGAGCGAGTAACTCTAGGGCTTCACCCTCCGAGTTGCTCGCTCTCACTATATCAGCGACCGCATCTAGTCGAGCTAATTCTAGGACTTGACGAGCTCTAAGTCAAAAAAATATTACGAAGATGTTGCGCTAGCGTGTTGCATATATGAAGAATAAGTCTTACCTTTGCACTGTGTTTTTCATGGTGTTAGATTTTAAGGTTAATGAGAAGGGGCTGTCTTAGGACAGCCCCTTTTTTATTTATCTAGTCCTAGAGCCATTTATCCTAAGAACTCGGATGGGATAGCTCTACTCTGAGATATTTTCATTACCTTTGCATCAGACTCTTAGGGGTGCCACAGTGCGACTGCGTGGTGGCTGAGATGAGACCCTCGACCTGATCCAGATAATACTGGCGTAGGCAAAGAGAACGACTACACGCTGACCGTGCAGACTCTCATACTGGGACACCCTACTTGTCAAGCCCTTGAGCTTGGCGGTACACACTAAGAGTTTTACATACCAGACTAACGAAGGTATGTAGGCTCTTTTTCTTTTTATATGGCTTATGCAAGTAACGATCAATAAGACTCCACATGACCTGCCGGCAGGTACCTCGCTACTAGAGGCGGTATCGCCTGTCGTCGCAACGCTCGACCACACGGCGCTAGCGGTCAATCATCGTGTCATACCACGTGATGCCTGGCCTACGCACCAGCTCTGTGAGGGTGATGCCGTCACGATCATTACCGCAGCTATGGGTGGCTAAGTCACACCTCTTCTTCCAAACACACTTAATCTCTTTACTCTATGAAGCAAAAAGATCAAACGGACAATCTAAACATCTCTCAGGGACCACTCCCTGGCTCTACTAAGATATATGTCACTGGCTCTCGCCCCGACATTTGCGTGCCGATGCGTCGCATCACACTCTCTGATACCATCGACGAGGAGGGCGTACGGCACAACAACGGCTCGGTAGTGGTCTACGACACTTCGGGACCCTACACCGATCCTGACTATCATGTCGATCCGCACCAAGGGCTACCTAAGATACGCCAGCAGTGGATCGAGGAGCGTGGCGACACGACAAGACTGAAAGAGCAGAGCTCGGAGTACGGTCGCAAGCGGAGACAAGATACTTCGCTGGATCATCTGCGCTTTGCCCATCTCAATGACCAGCCACTCGTAGGCACCGAGGAGCATCCTGTCACGCAGCTATACTACGCACGCCAGGGGATCATCACCCCCGAGATGGAGTATGTGGCTATTCGTGAGAATCAGCTCATGGACGAGATTCGAGAGCAGTACCCGCAGCATCTAGGCGAGAGCTTTGGAGCTAATATCCCTGAGCGCATCACCCCTGAGTTCGTTCGTGACGAGATCGCTGCTGGACGAGCTATCCTCCCCAACAATATCAACCACCCGGAGAGCGAGCCGATGATCATCGGGCGCAACTTTCTCGTCAAGATCAATGCCAACATTGGTAACTCGCCCATCACCTCCTCTATCCAGGAGGAAGTAGAGAAGGCGGTCTGGGCTATCCGCTGGGGTGCTGACACCATTATGGATCTCTCCACGGGACGCAACATTCACGAGACGAGAGAGTGGATCATTCGCAATTCGCCAGTACCCGTAGGCACCGTACCTCTATACCAAGCTTTGGAAAAAGTCAAGGGACAGGCCGACAAGCTTACGTGGGAGCTTTACCGTGACACCCTCATCGAGCAGGCTGAGCAGGGTGTCGACTACTTCACCATCCATGCAGGCTTGCGCTGGCAGTTCGTTCCGCTGACGATGAAGCGCCTTACCGGGATCGTCTCTCGTGGCGGTGCGATCATGGCGAACTGGTGTACGACGCACAAGCGTGAGAGCTTCCTCTACGAGCACTTTGACGAGATCTGTCAGATCTGCGCTCGCTACGACGTAGGTATCAGTATCGGGGACGGTTTGCGTCCTGGTTCTATCGCCGATGCCAACGATGAGGCGCAGTTTGCCGAGCTACGTACACTGGGCGAACTATCTCGCATTGCGGACAAGCATTGCGTTCAGGTCCTCATCGAGGGGCCTGGTCACGTGCCTATGCAGCGTATCAAGGAGAATATGGACTTGCAGCTAGACCTTTGCAACGAAGCTCCTTTCTACACGCTCGGCCCGCTGGTCACCGACATTGCTCCAGGCTATGACCACATCACCAGTGCCATAGGTGGTGCTATGATTGCGTGGCGTGGCACAGCGATGCTCTGCTACGTAACCCGCAAGGAGCACCTAGGTCTGCCCAACAAGGACGATGTCAAGGAGGGTGTCGTCACCTTCAAGCTCGCAGCCCACGCGGCCGACCTTGCCAAGGGACACCCAGGCGCTTACTACCGTGACTACGCTATGAGCAAGGCGCGCTATGAGTTCCGCTGGAAGGATCAGTTCCACCTAGCCCTCGACAGCGAGACAGCGCTCCAGTATCACGACGAGACGCTACCTGCTGAGGGTCACAAGGAGGCACACTTCTGCTCCATGTGTGGCGAGCACTTCTGCTCGATGCGTGCTAGTCGTCAGCTGCAGAAGCGCATCGAGGACGACAAGTAATCAGTTACCTCCCGACGCCCCATGATCATCATCACACCGCCCGAACGTCAGTGTATCGAAGATGTAGCTGGCGATATCATTGATGTCGTAAGAAGCTGCATCTGTAAGGTACACCTGCGTATGCCTGGAGCTTCTGAGGCTGACTTTAGAAAAGTCTTAGACAGTCTAGAGCCCGCCTATCACCAGTATGTCGTGCTGTGTGATCACTATGCGCTACTGGCGGAGTATGACGTGGCGGGCGTCTACCTACCCTATCGTCGTGTGTCGGAGTGGAGGGATATCCCTCTCGCTCCTCACCAGACGATAGCGGTCGGGGCCCATTCGATCCAAGAGCTGCAAGAGCTACCCTTCACACCACACTACGCCTTGCTCAGTCCACTCTTTGATAGCATTAGCAAGGAGGGCTATCAGGGCAATCCCGCGTTACTTTCGTGTCGGGAGGCATTGATCAAGCTTCCTTACCCCGTCTACGCTCTTGGGGGCATCACCCCCGAAAGGCAAGAGACCGTGGCAAAGGCAGGCTACGCTGGGGTCGCTGTACTGGGAGACATCTGGTCGCAACCGCAGGAACAACGACAAGAGCGTCTGGATCAGTACCAAACGCCCGCCATCCTGACCGTTGCGGGTCACGACCCTACATCAGGAGCTGGCATCGGCGTAGACACCCGCATTGCAAACGACTTATGCGTGCAGTGCTACAGCGTTATATCTACGCTCACGGCACAGAGTCTGCACCGCTTCGTCTCTGCTACCGCTACGCCGTCCGACCAACTACAGGCATCGCTGACGACGCTCCTCACCGACCACCCAGTCACCGTGGCTAAGCTCGGTATGGTGCAGGACTTACAGCAGGCGATACAGATCGTTGCGCAGATGAAGGCGCTAGGCGTCAAGCGAATCATTTGGGACCCTATTCTCCAGCCCACAGCAGCCGAGGAGACGCAGCCCCGCCTCTGGGCAGAGGAGCAGGACAAGCTCGCTACCCTACTGAATGAGGTGAGCCTCGTCACGCCCAATAAGCCTGAGGCTCAGGCGCTCTTCGGCACAGACGATCCCGCAGAGCTCCAGCGCATTGCTCAGAAGCACGACGTGGCTATCCTACTCAAGGGTGGACACGACACCACTTCGCCACATCTTGTCATCAACCATCTGATCACCAGCGACGGCATCTATCCCTGCTACACGCATCGCTACGACAAGTCGATCCACGGCACAGGCTGTATGCTCTCCGCAGCGATCGCCAGCTACTGGGCTATGGAGTACAGCCTCGTTAGCTCTGTGCAGCATGCTTGCCACTACCTCGCCACTATCTTTGCGGGGCAACCAAACCGTTCTGGGCGACAGCTACTTTACCCCAAGTTTCTTTCAGGAAATTGGAAGAAGAAACATCTATACGCACACTTTGCCCTGCAATATGTGACCAACGAGTCAGACCCCGACAGGCTATATAATAAGGTGTCCCAGTACCTCGAGGCGGGCGGGCGCTGGGTGCAGCTACGACTCAAGGAGGCGACCACCGAGGAGCGCATCGAGATGGGACTGCGCCTCCGCACACTGACCGATCGCTACCATGCCTGCTTACTCATCGACGACGACATCATCGCCACCATCGCTGTTGACGCTGACGGGGTTCACCTCGGCAAGCGAGACTGTCCTCCACAAGAGGCACGGCGCATCCTAGGCGAAGAGTACATCATCGGCTATACGGTCAATAGCCTTGACGACCTACCGCCTGCCTTGGCGGCCAACATTGACTACATCGGCGTGGGTCCCTATCGAGACACACAGACCAAGGCTCTCCTCGCTCCTATCCTGGGCTTAGAGGGGATCTCGCAGATCGCTCAGCAAGCTCTAGAGACTGATCGCTGCTACACCCTTCCTCTGATCGTGGCTATCGGAGGCATACAGCCGGAAGATGCTGAGACGCTCTTAGGCAACGAAAACATTGACGGCATCGCCGTGAGCGGTGCCATCGAGCACGCCACCGATATGGCCCATACCGTATCACAGTTACGGCGTGGCAGATCAAGCTTTCCTAAATATATCCTATAGACATACATTCTAATTTACTATATACATGCAGACTAAGTCATTGAAAATCGGAGATCACGACTTCACCTCGCGCCTCTTCATCGGAACTGGCAAATTTGCCAACAATCAACTAATGTCAGACGCCCTCGACGCTTCTGGCAGCGAGCTTATCACCGTCGCGCTTCGCCGAGTAGAGACCTCTGCAGGCCTCCACGATACACTCATTGAGAGCATCACACGCCCCAATGTCATCATCCTACCCAACACCTCTGGCGCACGCACTGCCGATGAGGCGATCTATGCGGCACAGCTAGCCCGTGAGGCGCTACATACCAACTGGATCAAACTAGAGGTACACCCCGATCCCAAGTACCTTCTCCCCGATGCTATGGAGACGCTCCGCGCCACCGAGCAACTCGTCAAGGAGGGCTTCATCGTCATGCCATACATACAGGCAGACCCTGTGCTCTGTAAGCGACTTGAGGAGGTCGGTGCACCTTGCGTCATGCCCCTCGGTGCTCCGATCGGGAGCAATATGGGACTCACCACGCGAGACATGCTACGCATCATCATCGCTGAGAGCACCGTCCCCGTAGTTGTAGACGCTGGTATCGGTCGCCCCTCGCACGCTGCCGAGGCTATGGAGCTAGGAGCCGATGCGGTACTCGTCAACACCGCTATCTCTACCGCTGCCGACCCTGTAGCTATGGCCATCGCCTTTAGAAAAGCTGTCGAAGCTGGTCGCTCAGCTTACGAGATGGGTCTGCACCAGCCCGCCACCGATATGACCGCCACCGCCACTTCACCACTCCAAGGATTCTTTGACTAATGACATTCTACGATTATAAGCAGCAGTACAATTGGGAGCAGGAGTGTGCTGAGTTTGACACCTTTACTGCTCAAGATGTAGAGCACGCCATCGCTACAGCTACGCCTACCCTACGCGACTTCAAGGCACTCATCTCCCCCGCTGGAGATGCTTACCTAGACGCTATGGCGACCAAAGCACAGCAGCTCAGCATCGAGCGTTTTGGCAAGACCATACGCATGTACGAGCCTCTCTACCTTTCTAACTATTGCCACAACCACTGCGTCTACTGTGGGTTCAATCAGGAGAACAAGATCGTCCGGAAGGTACTCACCATGGAGGAGGTACAGGCTGAGGCAAAAGCTATCGCCGACATGGGCTTCACCCATATCCTCCTCGTGGCTGGCGAGTCGCCCAAGCATGCTGGCGTCGACTACTACCGTCAGGTCATCGAGCTCATCCGCCCCATGTTTGCGCAAATATCGATCGAGGTACAGCCTATGTCTGTCGAGGATTACAAAGTTCTCGTCGAGGCGGGCGCACACTACGTCTGCGTCTATCAGGAGACCTACAACGAGGAGAGCTATCCACGCTTTCACCCCAAGGGGCTTAAGGCCAACTACCGCTTCCGCCTAGAGACGCCCGACAGAGCTGCCGAGGCGGGCTTTCGCAAAGTCGGTATCGGTGCCCTCCTAGGACTAGACAACTGGCGCACGGATGCTTTCTTTACAGCGCTACACCTAGACTATCTAGAGAGCCACCACTGGCAGACCAAGTACTCCATCTCACTACCCCGTCTGCGTCCGCACGTAGGTTCCTACATGCCTGCAGACCCGATCAACGACCGTCAGATGGTACAGCTCATCTGCGCCTACCGCATCTTCGATCCCGAGGTCGAGATCTCGCTATCCACACGTGAGAGCAGTGCCTTCAGAGATATGGCTGTACGCATCGGCGCCAACTCTATGAGTGCCGGCAGTAGCACACAGCCTGGCGGTTATGTCGATCCTAATCCTGAGCTCGAGCAATTCTCTATCAACGACTCACGCTCTCCCGAAGAGATGATCGCTGCTATCAAAGCACAGGGATACGAAGTCATCTGGAAAGACTGGGACCAGTGGATGTAACCCGCACGCCCCACGACAACACGGGCAACGCTGGCATCGCTGACAGCGCACGATACGAGCGTCAGCTACAGCTCCCCGAGATAGGTCCCGAGGGTCAGCGACTACTCGCTCAGACGAGCGTGGCAGTCGTTGGCGCTGGGGGCTTGGGGGCTCCTATACTTTACTACCTTACGGCTGCAGGCATCGGGCGCATCGCCATCATCGACTGTGATGTCGTCTCCCCGTCCAATCTCCAGCGTCAGATCCTCTACGGTGAGTCCGACCTCGCACACCCCAAAGCCATCCAGGCGCAAAAGCGTCTCACCGCGCTCAATAGTACCCTCCATATCGAGGCCATCACCGAGCGACTCAACGAAGCCAATGTGGCGACCCTACTAGCCGACTACCAGATCATCGTCGACGCTACGGACAACTACCCTACACGCTACCTCCTAGACGACTACACCCATAGCACCGCCAAGCCGCTTGTGCATGGAGCCATCGAGGGGTGGCGAGGACAATGTACTATCTTTGCGCCCTCTAGTAGTCTACGTTATCGCGACCTGTACAGCGAACCGCACAGCGCAGAGAAGACCGTACCGCCCGGCGTCATCGGCGCCACCGCTGGTGTCATCGGTAGCATCCAAGCGAGTCAAACGCTCCAGCTAGCCTTAGGGCAGACGCCCGCCCTCCTCGGCAAGCTCCTCACCGTCGACCTGTGGCACGGCTCGTGGCACACCTTCGACCTCGCCTGATACAAACCAAGCACAAGTAACCCATCCATACGTCCATAACTAAGAGACTGTCGCCCCCGAGGTGGCAGTCTTTTCTTTTGGGTAGCTCGACGATTGTTCGCCAAATCGCTCAAAGCGTCAGTTTCCTACCCATGAAACTAGAGTTTCCTACCCATGAAACTGGAGTTTCCTACCTATGAAACTGTAGTTTCACCCGTATGAAACTACAATTGGCTCGCAGGATCAGAGCGTTAAGAGCAAATTCCGTATCTTTGTGAGCGAATGAGGGGTGAGCGAGCTCATCTGTGGCTTCGCAGCACCCTCCTATGACACCTTATTAGTTATGGATCTACATTACGAAGACATACGACGTGACTACGGGCGCAGGAGCCTCAGCCGTAAGGATCTGACGGACGATCCCTTTGACCTGGTCAGACTATGGCTACAAGAGGCTGTGGACGATCCTAAGGTCCTAGAGCCTACGGCTGTGCTGGTCTGCACCAGTACACCCGATGGACACCCTAGTTCGCGGACCGTATTGCTCAAGGAGCTACTCGGCGAGGAGTTTATCTTCTACAGCAACTACGAGAGTCGCAAGGGTCAGCAGATGGCTGCCAATCCACACGTCAGCCTCACCTTCCTCTGGCACGAGCTGGAGCGACAGATACATGTCGAGGGGACGGTGCGACACCTAGAGCCTGAGATCAGTGATCAGTACTTCGCCACGCGACCCTACAAGAGCCGTATCGGAGCACGCATATCGCCTCAGAGCCACCCGATACCTGAC
Organism: Porphyromonas uenonis DSM 23387 = JCM 13868; assembly: GCF_000482365.1. Taxonomy (GTDB): domain Bacteria; phylum Bacteroidota; class Bacteroidia; order Bacteroidales; family Porphyromonadaceae; genus Porphyromonas; species Porphyromonas uenonis. The sequence goes on from NZ_KI535310.1 coordinate 57,710, forward strand.
CGCAACTACATTTACACGCACTTTGTCACGGAGGCCGCTAAGTTTGCCCTGCAGACTGTACCCCGCCCCGACAACTGGGGAGGCTTTGCGGTGCTGCCTAGTCGTATAGAGTTTTGGCAGGGTCGTCCTAGTCGTCTGCACGACCGCTTCCTCTATGAGCGTCAGGAGGACAATTCGTGGACTATCAACCGTCTGGCACCCTAGTGCTTATGAACGCAATGAAACCTGTACTCCTAGCTATCGACACCGCCCTGCAGGGGTGTAGCGTCGCTGTGACCGACAGCGAGCAGGTCCTATACGCTAAGGTGTACCAAGAGACAGAAATATCTAATGCGGTGCTCATCGGACGCTACACAGAGGAGGCTATCAGCTGGTGTCAAGAGCAGGGCTACCAGATAGCAGCCATAGCGACGACCGATGGTCCGGGCTCCTACACGGGGCTGCGCATAGGGGCTGCACTGGCCAAGGGACTAGCCTTCGGGCGGAGCATCCCGCTCATTGCCGTCTCCACTTTGCAGCTCCTATTGGCGGGCTTGCCGAGCTTCGCTGGTGAGACCGTTGCGCTGCTCGATGCGGGGCATGGAAACGCTTATCAGCAGACTTTCGACGCCGAGGGGGCACCTCGTGACAAAGCAACTTTTGTCACCATCTCATCAGATTGGCACGCACCCGCTGAGAGCCGTATCGTCTATGTCGGCTCGCTACCCGTAGAGGGTACCGCTGTCGCTCCGCCAACGGCCGAAACGCTCGCCACCGTGGCGCGCAGATACTGGCTGGAGGAGCGATACGTCGACACCGCCTACTGGGAGCCAAACTATGTCAAGCCCTACAAGGCAGTCGTGGGACAAAACAAAGTCCTCGAGCGACTCAAACTATCTAAACAAGCATAAACCACAACTACGACCTAAATATGATCAAAGATATCATCGTACTTGCCAAGCAAGTCCCCGACACACGTAATGTCGGCAAAGATGCTATGAAGGCTGACGGCACTGTGAACCGTGCCGCCCTCGACGCTATCTTTAACCCCGAGGATCTAAACGCGCTCGAGCAGGCGCTCCGTATCAAGGAGCAGAACCCCGACTGCCGTGTCTCCGTACTCACCATGGGGCCTCCCCGTGCTGCTGAGATCATTCGTGAGGCGCTCTACCGTGGCGCTGACCACGGTTACCTGCTGACCGATAGAGCTTTCGCTGGGGCTGATACGCTTGCCACAAGCTACGCTTTGGCCTGCGCTATACGTCATATCTACAAGGGCGGACTACCCGACCTCATCCTCGGTGGCCGTCAGGCTATCGATGGCGACACCGCTCAGGTGGGGCCGCAGGTGGGTGAGAAGCTCGGCATCAACGTAGTCACCTACTGCGAGCAGATCGATCAGATAGAGGGCGACCAGCTCACCATCACCCGCCGTCTGGAGCATGGCGTGGAGACGGTACGTGCTCACAAGCCACTCCTGCTGACGGTCACGGGCAGCGCAGCACCCTGTCGCCTGCGCAATGCTAAGCGTGTACAGAAGTACAAGTATGCAGCCTCGGCTCTAGAGCTAGACGCACTGCCCGAGACATGGCGCAAGCGTATAGAGCGCAATCCGGAGGAGCTGACGATCGACATCTTGACGGCTGAGAGCACGGGCGCAGACATCGTTCAGTGCGGTCTCTCGGGCTCTCCGACGAAGGTCAAGAGTATCGAGAGCGTCGTCTTTAAGGCTAAGGAGGTGATGCACCTCTCCAGCAGCGATGCCGACCTAGAGACTTTGATACAAACCCTATTAGCAAACCACACCATCGGCTGAAAGAGTGCCGCTTTTGCACACCCATATAATAAGACAGACTATGAACAATCTATTCGTATACCTAGAGATCGAAGATGGGAGCGTACACGACGTCAGCCTAGAGCTACTCACCAAGGGGCGCTCACTGGCCAACCAGCTGGGCGTGGCACTAGAGGCGATAGCTATCACCGACCGCGCTGAGGGGATCGCCGACACGGTCATGCCCTATGGCGTAGACAAGCTACACCTCTTCGTAGACCCTCGTCTAGAGCATTACCAAACGCTACCACACGCGAGCATCGTCATCAAGCTATTCCAGCAGGAGAAGCCGCAGATCTGCCTCCTCGGTGCGACAACCATAGGACGTGACCTAGGACCTCGTGTCTCCTCGTCACTCGGCAGCGGACTAACTGCTGACTGTACCTCTCTGGAGATCGGCGACTATACAGACAAGGACAAGGAGTTCAAGAACCTCCTTTACCAGATCCGCCCAGCTTTCGGTGGCAACATCGTGGCAACCATTGTCAACCCTGAGCATCGTCCACAGATGGCGACAGTACGCCCTGGTGTGATGAAGAAGGAGATTTACAAAGCTGACCACAAGGGCGAGGTGATCAACCATTCGGTGGCTGACTTCGTTCATGATGAGGACTTTGTCATTGAGATCATCGACCGCCACGTTGCCAAGAGCAAGATTAACCTTGGCGGAGCCCCCATCATCGTATCGGGAGGCTACGGTGTCGGTAGTGCTGAGAGCTTTGAGCTGCTTCACGAGCTGGCCGATCTCCTAGGCGGAGAGGTAGGTGCTACGCGTGCAGCCGTCGATGCGGGCTTTACCGAGCATGAGCGACAGATAGGACAGACTGGTGTGACCGTACGACCTAAGCTATACATCGCCTGCGGTATTAGTGGACAGATACAGCATGTGGCTGGTATGCAGGAGAGCTCCATGATCATCTCTATCAATACGGACCCCGACGCTCCGATCAACACGATCGCTGACTACGTCATCACGGGACGTATCGAGGAGGTTATCCCCAAGCTCATCAAGTACTACAAGCAAAACTCTAAGTAATTCCCTCTAGACGACAGAATCATGGCAAACTTCTATACAGACAATCCACATATACAGTACCACCTCCAGCATCCGCTCATGGAGCGCATTGCACGGCTTAAGGAGCGTGACTACGCCGATGCTGACCAGTATGACTATGCCCCCTCAGACTATGCCGATGCGCTGGATAGTTACCAGCGTGTACTAGAGATAGTCGGTGAGGTGTGTGGCGAGGTGATCGCGCCCAATGCAGCCGAGGTGGACCTGACGGGTCCAACGCTCCACGAGGGACGTGTCTCTTACGATCCGCTCACGGCGCAAAACCTAGACACCGTACGACAGACTGGACTCATGGGTATGGCACTTCCCCGTCGCTACGGAGGACTCAACATGCCGATCACTCCTTATATTATGGCTGCCGACATGGTCTCACGTGCTGACGCTGGCTTTGAGAATCTCTGGGGACTACAGGACTGCGCCGAGACGCTTTACGAGTTTGGCTCTGAGGATCAGCGTGAGCGCTTCCTCCCCCGTGTTTGCGCCGGTGAGACGATGTCTATGGACTTGACCGAGCCTGATGCAGGTAGTGACCTGCAGGCCGTTATGCTCAAGGCTACCTACAATGAGGCTGACCAGCAGTGGTACCTCAACGGTGTCAAGCGCTTTATCACCAATGGCGATTCCGATATCCACCTCGTACTGGCACGTAGTGAGGAGGGAACCAAGGATGCGCGTGGTCTCTCCATGTTTATCTATGATGCTAAGAAGGGGGGCGTGACCGTCCGCCGCATAGAGAACAAGATGGGTATCAAGGGTGTCCCCACCTGCGAGCTTGTCTTCAAGGATGCTCCAGCCGAGCTATGTGGTGATCGACGTCTAGGACTCATTCGCTACGTCATGTCTCTGATGAATGGTGCTCGTCTAGGCATCATGGCGCAAGCTGTCGGTATCTCCGAGGCTGCCTATCGTGAGGCTAAGGCTTACGCTGCTGACCGTCATCAGTATGGGCACGCCATCGACAAGTTCCCCGCTGTCTATGAGATGCTAGCCCTCATACGTGCTAAGGCTGACGCAACCCGTGCGCATCTCTACGAGACGAGCCGCTTCGTGGATATGTACAAGGCTTACGACGACATAGCTCGTGAGCGCAAGCTTACCCCCGAGGAGCGCAAGGAGCAGAAGTACTACAGCCGTCTGGCTGACGCTTATACGCCTATTGGCAAAGGCATGAGCACCGAGCTAGCCAACCAAAACGTCTACGACTGCATCCAGATATACGGTGGCTCAGGCTATATGAAGGACTACACCTGCGAGCGTCTCTATCGTGACGTGCGTATCACCAACATCTACGAGGGTACCACGCAGCTACAGGTCGTAGCGGCTATCCGCCACGTCACCACGGGCACATACTTCGCACGCCTAGAGGAGTACCAGCAGGTAGCTGTCTCGCCCGAGTGGCAGGAGACGAAGGAGCTACTAGCCACTTGGATAGAGCGTGCCAAGGCTTGCACCGAGCTCGTCACCGAGGCAAAGGATCAGACCCTCCTCGACTACCACGCTCGTCGTCTCGTCGAGATGTGTGGGCACTGCATCTTCGCACACCTGCTACTCATCGCAGCGCAGGAGCGTCCCGACCTCTACGAGCACTCCACACACGTATATATACAGTACGCCAGTGGAGAGATGGACAAGTGCGAGGGGCAGATACGTCGCTTCGATCCCAAGCAGCTCCAGCACTACGCTGTGCAGACCTCTACGCCCGCTGAGGCGTAGAGGGCTGTAGACACGGACGGACGCACAATACGAGTAACCCTTTGTAGGGACGCTCGATCTGAGCGTCCGTCCCCGTCAAAACAAATACGACCGTGCGTCCCTACAAGGACTATCTGTATCAGATTCACTCCGATAGCTCTGATAGTTCCGATAGCTCAGATAGCTCAGACACCTCCTATTCTCCCCACTCCACTATGCAGCAATACCTTGACCTGATAGAGCGTGTCCTCACCGAGGGCAACGAACGTACTGACCGCACGGGCACTGGCACCGTCGGTGTCTTCGGACATCAGATGACCTTTGACCTGGCCGACGGCTTCCCCTTGCTCACCACCAAGAAGCTACACCTGCGCAGCATCATTCACGAGCTACTATGGTTCCTCAAGGGCGATACTAACCTTCAGTACCTGCACGACAACAAGGTCTCTATCTGGGACGAGTGGGCCGACGAAGCGGGCGACCTAGGGCCCATCTACGGGGCGCAGTGGAGACATTGGTTCGACCCACACACGGGGCAGACCATTGACCAGATGCAGCAAGCGCTCGACCTGATACGTCATCAGCCCGACAGCCGCCGCATAGTCGTCTCAGCGTGGAACGTTGCCGACCTACCCCTCATGCACCTCTCCCCCTGTCACTGTCTCATGCAGTACTACGTCGTGGGGGACAAACTAGACCTGCAGCTCTATCAGCGCAGTGCCGACATCTTCCTCGGGGTCCCCTTCAACATCGCCTCCTACGCCCTCCTCCTCATGATGACAGCGCAAGTCACAGGGCTACGCCCCGGACGCTTCATCCACACCCTTGGCGATGCACATTTATATAAGAACCATCTCGAGCAGGCGCGACTGCAGCTCACCCGCACGCCACGCCCACTCCCTACGATGACCCTCCGAGACCGAGGGCAGTCGCTCTTCGACTTCGTCTACGACGACTTCACCCTCACCGATTACAACCCCTATCCGCACATCCCTGCGCCCGTCTCCGTCTAGTTTCCGCAAGATAGCTCTCTCCTCACACTTTCTTCACCGCTTGTTAATTCAAAAGATATTGTTATCTTTGCATCAGGAGGGTAGACGACAGAGCCTATCATCTTACAAATAGACATTCACCAATAACCAACACAATAACTATGACAAAAAAAATCTTACTAGCGCTCGCAGCGCTCACAGCACTCACACTGTGCTTCTCGTCCTGTAAGAAGGACAACAAAGGCAATAACCCCACACCCACAGATGTCAAGCTTGCTGTTAGTCCAGACAATCTAACTGTAATGATTGGCAAGACCGCAGCTCTAGAGATCAAGACCAAGCCAGCTAACGCTGAGTACACTTGCATCTCTAAGGATCCCGCTATCGCAACTGTCGACAAGAAGGGCGTCATCACAGGTGTCGCTGAGGGCAAGACCACAGTGACCGTAACCGCAGGTACTGCTACTAAGGATGTAACTGTTAAGGTTATTCCTCTCGCTGACCTCAAGGACGATATGTACATCGGTCTTTACGACAATGGACTGGAGAAGAAAATCCCTGCGATCTACATGCCTTACAAAGCAGCTGACCTAACAAAGGCTAAGCAGCAAGAGATTATCTACGCTATGACCTCTAAGGGTTGGGAGTTCACGCATTACAAAAATGATCCAAATAGCGATATGGCTTTCCTATTCCAAGCTCCAGAGGAAAAGGCTCAGGATTGGCAGATGAAAGGCTTCGCATACTATCACAACCCTAAAAAGGGCAATAAATTCTGTGTAGGCACTCAGAGTGCGTGGAAGGGAATTGATCCTCTCGCACCAGAAGATAAGCTTGATGCAAATGGCAAGGAGATAAACAAGTTGATCAGAACCGTTGCTAAGGCTTACGGCTTTACAGAGGACTATTCTTCAGGCACACTAAAAGATGGATCAAATGCGTTTAGTGCTTACAACCTATCAAGAGGAAAAGATCAGCCTCTAGAGCTTTTGGCTTATTCTGATAAGGTTGATGATCCAAAAGATGGAATTGTCTACATTGTTAGCTTCCAGATCACTTGCAGAGGTCCTAAGGCACCGTCATCTCTAGCTACTCGTACGGCTATTCGCCCAGTACTTGATGAGAACGTTGATCTAAGCATGCTACTTCGCAAGAATAAGTAATCACCCGTGAGACTATGCTGTAGCACAAATACGACTACACCATAGTACTCCTAGCGTATGCCATCCGCTCCTCTTTGCCTAGCAAGGAAGAGCGGATGGTTCTTTTTATAAGCCACCATACCACAGCTGTCAGCCCCCGTTACTCACATGCCTAGACAAAAGGTCAGACGCAAACCGTCGGGACGCACGATAGCGTGCCTAGCGGGAGAGGGACCGTTGTGTCAAAGCGATAGGTGTAATCATTCGTGGGGGCGGACCTGCGTGTCCGCCCGATAAATAAATGTGGGCATATTAGTCGCTTGTCAATAACGGACGGACACTCAGGTCCGTCCCTACCCTATACTCCGCAAATCGTTACTCGTCAAGTGTGACCCTACAAAGGGTTGTTCGTAAGTTTTTTGCGAAGTAGAGGCGACGGGTAAATATATTTTTTGTACCTTTGCCAACCGAAGCCTTTACTCATAGCGAGTGAGTCCTTCACCATAGTAATCATAAGCATCAGAGACATACCGATATGAAGCGTACATTCCAACCATCGAACCGTAAGAGAAAGAACAAGCACGGATTTAGAGCTCGTATGGCGACTGCATCAGGTCGCAAGGTACTAGCTATGCGTCGCGCCAAGGGTCGCGCTAAGCTATCCGTATCTGACGAGTACTAGTATCCCGTCGCACCTCTTTCCTAACCCATAAGGTTACATGCTCTAGATAGCTCCCTATCTAGCGCATGTGCAGGCTCACACCTAGAGCATACGTCACTCTGGGTGTGAGCCTGTTTTTGTCAAGAGAGCGAGAGAGAATCCTCTTAACATGTAACCCTTTGTAGGGACGCACGGTCGTGCGTCCGTTGTAGTACAGCAAGACGTGTAACGGCTGTAGGGACGCTCGGTCGAGCGTCCGTCCCCGTTAAAACCACAACGCTATAACCTTTGATACAACGGACGCACGACCGTGCGTCCCTACAAAGTGCTACTCGTCCCTCTAGCCTCTAACCTCTAATCTCTAATCTCTAACTTCTAATCTCTAATTCTATCCGCTCCGACCACGGCATCATCGCATTGATGAGGGCGATGCGATCGTAGGCGGGTAGTGTAGCGAGCGGTATGTCTCGAGGTGTCAGTACGCCCTCGGCGATCAGATGCGCGCGCTGCACCCCAGCAAGTAGTGGCACACGAGGCGTGTACCAGCGATTCCCTTGGCGCAAAGCGATATTCGTGTAGGAGCTGTCCGTGAGCAAGCCCTCCTCATTGACGATCACGATCTCATCCGCCTCACCACGCAACTCCAGTAGTGCTTGCAAAGCTTCCCGGTCGGCCCACTTGAGATGGTAGTCCAGCGCAGGCGCAGCGACAGCTCTTAGCGATCCGATCGTACGCCGATGATAAGGAGCGTAGCCCACCTCCAGAGGCTCCGCATCATATAGGAGACGACACTTGACCACCCCCATGAGTGACGCCGGACAAGGGTGCTGCGCCAGATAGTCCGCCAGTCGCCAGCGAGGCTTGACGCCATACTCAGCGAGCGACCGGTCGACACGCTCTTGGTGCAGGGGCAGCAGCTCCGGCTCGCCATCTACGTAGCGGATGCTCTCTAGTAATAACGGTACTCGACTCATACGAATGGTAGATAAACTTTCTGACACACCTCCCGATACTCCTCCGCACAGTGACTATTGATCGTGATCCCGCCACCGCTACGGTAGCGCAGCGCTCCATCCGCCTGCTGCTCTATGAAGCGTATCATCACGCCACTGTCCAGCGTCTCCCCGTCGAAGTATCCACAGATGCCCGTGTAAAAGCCTCTCGGCTCCCCCTCCGCTGTGGCGATAGCCCGTACGGTCGCCTCCTTGGGCGCTCCGCTAATAGAGCCCGCCGGGAGCAGTTCGCTCAGGATACTCCCGAGATGAGCACGCCAGTCGGGAGCAAGCTGCCCAACGATCTCCGAGCTCACCTGAAGCAAGTGTCCACGACTAGTAACCAATTCATCGATATACCTAAAGCGCCTCACCGCCACGTCGTGGCTCACGCAGCTCAAGTCGTTGCGTATCAGATCAGTGATCGTGTAGTGCTCGGCCGTCTCCTTGTAGTCGCTGAGGATCGTCGCAGCTGCATCGGGCAGGGTCGCATCTATCGTCCCCTTCATCGGGTAGCAACTAATCTCATTCCCCACGATGCGCACGAAGGTCTCAGGCGAAAAGCAAACGAACCGCCCTGGCAGATAGCACTTATAGCGAGCTTGCGAACGAAGGAAGACCTCTTCCAGCGAGATATTCAGCTCTATGGGAGTCGCCACCGTCAGATTGGCCAAAAAGCTATCGCCCCGCTCCAACGCATGACGGATCACTGCGAAACGCTCCGCATAAGCCTCCTCGCTGATCGGCGTGGCGCGTAGCACAGCAGGCGTATCGCTCACGGAGCGTGCCAAGCGATTGGTCACGCCACCAATATCGAAGAGTAGCTCTTGCTGCGCCAATGGCTCCTCCAGAAGGATCAGTTCGCTCATCTCGTAGTCTAGGCAGAAGACAAAGGGCTTGCCCTGCCCGCCCAGTTCGTTGAGCCTATCAATCATCGATTGCTTCATATCATTCACTCTTTCTGCATTATGTATCCGCTCCACGAGACGAGTAACGGCTTGTAGGGACGCTCGGTCGAGCGTCCGTTGTGTCAAAGGTTACAGCATCGTTGTTTTAACGGGGACGGACGCCCTCCCTCTAGACACGATCGTGCGTCCCTACAAATCGTTACCCGTCAAGGGCGTTTGGACATATCATTCACTCTTTCTGCATCCCAAGCTTCGTTTGTATCTGCAAATATACTATCTTCGTGGCTTGTAATGAAACATCTACTGATAGCCGACAATCACGACTCCTTTGTCTACAACCTCGTAGAACTCTTGCGCCAGCTCGACGAGTGCACCCTGGAGATACACTACACGGAGCAGATCACGCCCGCCATGGTAGCGCGCAGTCACGGCATCCTACTCTCTCCAGGGCCTGGGATCCCCACGGAGCAGAGCCATCTGATGGAGCTCATCGACAGCTACCACACGGAGCTACCCATGCTGGGTGTCTGCCTAGGACATCAAGCACTCGCAGCCTACTGCGGTGCTGAGTTAGTGCAGCTTCGCGCACCCCTCCACGGGCATACCGACCAACTCATCATCGAGCATCACGACGAACTGCTACGAGACATCCCGACAGGTAGCCACATCGGTCGGTATCACTCGTGGGTCGTGCAGCCAGACAACCTCCCCGACACGCTACAAGTCTCGGCACACGCGCAGTCCGACGGCACCATCATGGCGCTACGGCATTGCGACCTGCCGCTCTGGGGCGTACAGTTTCACCCCGAGAGCTACATCTCCGACCACGGACGCTGCTATCTGCACAACTTCATCGCCCAGCTCTAGCGCCCCTCCCCCCGCCCTTCAGCCAAAATCACTTTTCCAAAAGCTACTTTCGCACGAAAAGTCGCTTTTCAAAAAGCGAACTCTATCGCAAATCGGACAACCCGATGGACGAGTAACGATCGTGCGCTACTACGGCGGGTTACTCGTCCGATGCGCTCCGAGCGGACTGTACGTCAGAGTGAAATGTGCGGAGGGATATCCGTGAGTGCTTTTTTTGTACCTTTGCGGTGTATATACCTTTTGGAGCATGTTGCCGTGGCAACGGTCTCCTTTTTAGTCGACTACAACACACCACTTATGTCTGATCAGATACATATCACGCTACCCGATGGGAGTGTTAAGGAAATGAAGCAGGGCTCGACCCCGCTAGATATAGCTAATAGCATCAGCGAGCGACTGGCGCAGGAGGTCCTAGCGGCCGAGTGCGATGGCAAACTCATAGATGTGCGCACTCCGCTCATGCAGGACGCCCACATCAAGCTCCTCAAGTGGGAGGACGAGGGTGGTAAGCACGCTTTCTGGCACACCTCGGCTCACCTGATGGCGGAGGCACTGCAGGAGCTTTACCCTGGCGTACAGTTTGGCATAGGACCTGCTATCGAGGCGGGCTTTTACTATGATATAGATACTGGCGATGAGCTAATCAAAGCGGAGGATCTACCGAAGATCGAGGCTAAGATGCTCGAATTGGCGCGTCGCAAGGAGACGCTCGAGCGCAAAGCGATCTCTAAGAGCGATGCGCTGGACTTCTTCAAGAAGACGGGACAGGGCTACAAGCTAGAGCTAATCAACGATCTAGAGGATGGCACCATCACGACCTATACGCAGGGTGCCTTCACCGACCTATGCCGTGGTCCGCACCTTCCCTCTACCGCACCTATCAAGGCAGTCAAGCTGCTGAGCGTGGCTGGCGCTTACTGGCGTGGCGATGAGACGCGCAAGCAGTTGACTCGTATATATGGTATCACCTTCCCAAAGAAGAAACTCCTGGATGAGTACCTTGCTTTGCTCGAAGAGGCAAAGAAGCGCGACCACCGTAAGATAGGTAAGGAGCTGGAGCTCTTCGCCTTCTCACAGCGTGTCGGACAGGGCTTGCCTCTCTGGCTACCACGTGGCACACAGCTCAGACTCAAGCTGGAGGACTTCCTCAAGCGTATCCAAAAGCGCTACGGCTATCAGCAGGTGATGACACCTCACATCGGCAATGTGGAGCTATACAAGACGAGTGGCCACTATGCTAAGTATGGTGCTGACTCATTTCAAGTAATCACGACACCGCAAGAGGGGGAGGCTTTCATGCTTAAACCGATGAACTGCCCCCACCACTGCGAGATATACAAGCTCAAGCCACACTCCTACAGGGATCTGCCTGTGCGTCTGGCTGAGTTTGGTACAGTCTATCGCTACGAGCAGAGCGGTGAGCTACACGGATTGACACGTGTACGTGGCTTCACGCAAGACGATGCCCACATCTTCTGCCGTCCTGATCAGGTCAAGGAGGAGTTCCTCAAGGTGATGGAGATCATCTTCATCATCTTTAGAGCGCTAGACTTTGAGAACTTTGAGGCGCAGATCTCGCTACGCAGCCAGACTGACCGTAGCAAGTACATCGGTAGCGAGGAGAACTGGGATCGTGCTGAGCAAGCTATCATCGAGGCTTGTCAGGAGGCTGGTCTACCCGCTCACGTTGAGTACGACGAGGCTGCTTTCTACGGACCAAAGCTTGACTTTATGGTCAAGGATGCTCTCGGTAGACGCTGGCAGCTGGGTACGATCCAGGTCGACTACAACCTACCCGAGCGCTTTGAGCTAGAGTACACCGGCGAGGACAATCAGAAGCACCGTCCGGTGATGATACACCGCGCACCCTTTGGGTCGATGGAGCGATTCGTAGCGGTACTCATAGAGCACACGGCGGGCAAGTTCCCCCTCTGGCTGGCTCCCGACCAGGTGGTCATACTACCAGTCTCAGAGCGCTTCAACGAATACGCATACGAGGTGGCAGCAACTCTAGGCGAGCATGACATCAACGTATCGGTCGATGACCGCAACGAGAAGGTGGGTCGCAAGATCCGTGACAATGAGCTCAAGCGCATCCCCTACATGCTGATCGTCGGTGAGCAGGAGCAAGCTGACGGCACAGTCTCAGTGCGTAAGCAAGGCGAGGGTGATGCTGGTACAGAAAAAATTAGTACCTTTGCCGAGCGTATCCTTCAGGAGATAGAGAGTCAGATGAACGCTAATGCGTAGTCCCCACCCTTTATCCCGACAGATCGCATCAATCTAAGTACTTGATCCAATAACCAAACCTAGCACACTGCTAACAAATCACTAACTGCTAATTGCAGACGAATGGCAAACAGTAGAAATTTCAGACGTCCACCCATCAAAGAGCAACCGAACCGCATCAACGAGCAGATACCTCACCGCGAGGTACGTCTGGTCGGTGACAACGTAGATCAGGGAGTCTACCCTATCCAACAGGCTCGTCGTATAGCTGAGCTTCAGGGGCTAGACCTTGTGGAGATCTCGCCAAACGCAGAGCCTCCCGTATGTCGTGTGACTGACTATCAGAAGTTTCTCTATCAGCAGAAGAAGCGACAGAAGGAGCAGAAGGCTAAGCAGGCTAAGGTGGTGGTCAAGGAGATTCGCTTCGGGCCTCAGACAGATGACCACGACTACAACTTCAAGCTACGTCACGCCGAGGGCTTTCTCAAGGATGGCTTTAAGGTCAAGGCGTACGTCTTCTTCCGTGGTCGCAGCATCCTCTTTAAGGATCAGGGCGAGATACTTCTTCTCCGCTTTGCCAATGACCTAGAGGAGCTAGCACGTGTGGAGAGTATGCCCGTGCTAGAGGGTAAGCGCATGACGATTATGTTGGCGCCCAAGCCCGCCTCTGCCAAGGGTAAGAAGAAGGAGCCGAAGCAGACCAGCGAGGAGCCGACGGATCAGGAAGCATCTGAGGAAAACGATAGCGAATAGTCATAACACAGACACATTCATAAGCAAGTAAATCCACCTACTCCACCCGCTACGCCAGGTGCGTAGCAGACTATCCAAACGGGCATAGGCGTGCCTCTAGGTAGTTGGTCGGAGGGGTGAGTCTAACAATAGTTTCACACAAATCAAAATCCAAACAAAATGCCTAAACAGAAGACAGTATCAGGCGCTAAGAAGCGTTTTTTCCTGACAGGTAGCGGACGCATTAAGCGTAAGCATGCGTACAAGAGTCACATCCTCACCAAAAAGAGCAAGAAGCGTAAGCGCAATCTTACCTACACTGCTCTCGTGCACCCGCACAATGAGCATAGCGTTAAGGAGATGCTCAACCTCTAAACCGAGGATTCAACAGAGTTTAGTACGTATCTATCAAACACACTAATCGACACAAGAAATGCCTAGATCAGTAAATCACGTCGCTTCACGAGCTAAGCGCAAGAGAATACTCAAGCTAACACGCGGATACATCGGTGCCCGCAGAAACGTATGGACCGTAGCCAAGAATGGCTGGGAGAAGGGTCTCACCTATGCCTACCGTGACCGCAAGAATAAGAAGCGCTCTTTCCGTGCTCTATGGATACAGCGTATCAATGCGGCTGCACGCCTAGAGGGTATGACCTACTCTACACTCATGGGTGCCCTACACAAGCAGGGGATTGAGATCAATCGTAAGGTCCTCGCTGACCTCGCTATGAACAATCCCGAAGCCTTTAAGTCTATCTGCGAAAAGGCTAGAGGCTAAACGAGCACTCCTCTAATACAGAGCCTAGGCGCAAGACACAGGACGCACGATGTCTCCTTTACGACATCACGATCTTGAGTCTTGCGTCTAGTCATTCATTTAATCTATCTCCTATCGAGTTGCTACCGGAGGGTAGCAGGCTCCTTTTGTCATCTTACCACACTCTTCAATCCACAACAGTATGTCCGCTCTTCAAGCAATCTCTCCCCTAGATGGTCGCTATGCGAGCAAGACGGCTCCCCTAGCTGCTTATAGCTCTGAGTCGGCGCTCATCCGCTATCGTGTACGCATCGAGGTGGAGTACCTCATAGCACTCACCCAAGCGATACCCGCACTAAGCAAAGCCATCACTGAGACTAAGCAACAGGCTCTACGAAAGCTCTACAAGGAGTGGTCCACAGAGGCTGCGCAGGAGGTCAAGGATATAGAGGCTACGACCAATCACGATGTCAAGGCTGTCGAGTACTACATCAAGCGTCACCTCCCTCAGCTCGGACTAGAGGAGATAGAGGAGTATGTCCACTTCGGACTAACTTCACAAGATGTCAATAATACCGCCTTCCCGCTCATGCTTCGTGAGGCGCTGCACGAGGTTTACCTCCCTACCCTTCAGAAGCTCATCGAGCAGCTTCGTCAGCTCGCCAATGAGTGGCACGATGTCGCTATGCTGGCTCGTACGCATGGTCAGCCTGCTAGCCCGACGCGTCTAGGCAAAGAGATCATGGTCTTCGTCTATCGCTTGGAGCAGCAGACGAAAGCTTTGGAGCAGGTGCCCATCACGGGCAAGTTTGGCGGAGCCACGGGCAACTTCAATGCGCACCATGTCGCCTACCCAGCGATTGACTGGGTTGCTTTTGGCAACAGCTTCCTCACATCACTAGGTCTGGAGCGTGAGCAGTACACGACGCAGATCTCCAACTACGACAATCTCGCCGCTCTCTTTGAGGCGATGGCGCGTATCAACACAATCCTCATCGATCTCGCTCGAGACTTCTGGAGCTACATCTCTATGGGTTACTTCGGGCAGAAGATCAAGGCGGGAGAGGTTGGCTCCAGTGCCATGCCTCACAAGGTTAACCCCATTGACTTTGAGAATGCCGAGGGCAATCTCGGGCTAGCTAATGCGGTGGCTCTGCATCTAGCCTCCAAGCTTCCTATCTCTCGTCTGCAGCGTGACCTAACCGACTCAACGGTGATCCGCAATCAGCTCGTTCCGATGGGCTACACGATGATCGCTTTCAGCAGTCTCTCCAAGGGACTCGGCAAGCTGGTCATTCACCCCGAGCGCATCGCTCATGACCTCGACTGCAACTGGGCTGTCGTCGCCGAGGCTATCCAGACGATCCTCCGCCGTGAGGGTTATCCACACCCCTACGAGACGCTCAAGGCTCTGACCCGTACGGGAGAGGAGATAAGCCAAGAGACGATCGCTCACTTCATCGATACGCTTGAAGTTGCCGAGGAGGTCAAGGCGGAGCTCCGTCAGATCACCCCGCACAACTACGTGGGGCTCTAGTCTGCCAATAAATTAGTACCTTTGTCTCAGCTCAATCAGCTAGTAAGATCCACAGTTCGTGAGACCCGAAGGAGTGGTCTGCTGACACTGTTTCGACCAGCGACAGAGACCCATTGATACAGAACATACTACGCAACACACTCAGTCTGTTGTGTAGGCATTAAATAGCTTCATGTCTATAGACAGCAATCCTACATCAGAGGCACAGCACAAGGCGAGCACCTCTGCAGATTCATCTGCCGAGGCGCCATCGTCCGCATCTACTGGCAAGCGAAGACGTCAACGCATAGCACGACCCGCTTCCAGCGAATCCTTGATTCGTGTCAAGGTTAGTGGCGAGGCTGGTGCCACGGTGACACATCGCAACATAGATGCCTCCGAGATGGTCAAGCCCCGCGACATCAATGCTGAGAAAGCTTTGGAGCGCAGACTTGACTTCGACGAGCAGCATCCTGGAGGACGGAGTCTTCACAAAGTGACGACACCCGTGTCTTTAGTAGGCGATGGCAATCAGGAGGACCCTGTCATATATCCATACGCTAAGCAGAGAGGCAAGGGCAACCGCTCTAAAGCCAATAACGGAGAGGCTCGCACCTCGGCGCCAAGTCGTAAGAGAGAAGCCTCGGCTGACTCAACCGACCGCAAGAACAAGCGCTCTTCGGCTCCTCGCAAGAGCGCTGGTCAGCGTCCTAACAAGCAGCGCAAGGGCGAGTCTAAGCCCCGCACACCTAAGGCTCCTGTCGAGCCAGTGCGCTACGCCTCTCCACTAGTTGAGGCGGGCGAACCGATACGACTCAACAAGTTCCTCTCCAACTCTGGACTATGCTCACGTCGTACAGCAGACCAGTACATCGCTGCTGGACGTGTCAAGGTCAACGGCACCGTCATCTCCGAGCTTGGCTCGCAGGTACTACCGACCGACCAGGTGATGGTCGATGACAAGCCAGTCACCCTAGAGGCAAAGGTCTACGTACTACTCAACAAGCCGAAGAATTGCGTCACCACGCTCACCGATCCCGAAGGTCGGCGCACCGTCATGGATCTCGTGCACAACGCCTGCACCGAGCGTATCTACCCCATCGGTCGACTAGACCGCAACACGACTGGCATCCTCCTCTTGACCAATGATGGCGACCTAGCGGTGCGCTTGATGCATCCCGCCTTTCGCAAGAAGAAGATCTACGAGGTAGCCCTCGACAAGGAGGTCACCGTAGAGCATATGCAGATGATCGCTCAGGGCTTCGAGCTAGAGGATGGCGAGATCCATGCCGACGCTATCAGCTATATCTCAGGACAGACCCACGACAAGGTAGGTATAGAGATTCACTCGGGACGCAACCGCATCGTGCGCCGCATCTTCGAGCATCTAGGCTATCGCGTCGTACATCTAGACCGTGTCTACTACGCAGGCCTCACCAAGAAAGATCTACCCCGAGGTCGCTGGCGCTACCTCACTCCCGAGGAGGTGCGCTACCTCCGCATGGGGGTCAAAGAGCAGGAGGACAATGGCGTAGCTCCCACCACCAAAGTCTATCACAAGCACCAAGAGACCCCAGACCATCCCTTCGCATCCGAAGAGATAGAAGACTAAATAGGTATAAACCATATCAGCAGATACTATGAATAACTCACTACCACGCACTACTATCAAGGAGCTCCCCCAGCTTGCTCAGCGTCAGCTCCCCCAGCCCGTCTGTGTCAAGGGTTGGGTACGTACCAAGCGAGGCAACAAGGCTGTCTGCTTCGTTGCGCTCAACGATGGCTCGACCGTACACAGCATACAGATCGTCATTGACAAGACCCAGACCGACCCCAAGCTCATCGAGCAGATCACCACAGGCGCCGCTATCGGGGTCGTCGGCACGCTCGTTGCTTCACAGGGTCAAGGGCAAGAGTACGAGATACAGGCTAGCGAAATAACCATCTACGGCACCTGTGATCCCGTTCGCTATCCACTGCAAAAGAAGGGACACACGCTAGAGTTCCTCCGTGAGATTGCTCACCTGCGTCCACGTACCAACACCTTCGCAGCAGTCCTCCGCATCCGCCACAACATGGCTTATGCGATCCACACCTTCTTTCACGAGCGTGGCTACTTCTACCTCCACACCCCGATCATCACCTCGAGCGATGCCGAGGGTGCAGGGCAAATGTTTACCGTCACCACGCTAGACATGAACAAGCTTCCCCTCGCTAAAGATGGGAGCGTGGACTACAGCAAAGACTTCTTTGGCAAGCACACCTCGATGACCGTATCGGGACAGCTAGAGGGCGAGCTGGGAGCCCTGGCTCTAGGCGGTATCTATA
Organism: Porphyromonas uenonis DSM 23387 = JCM 13868; assembly: GCF_000482365.1. Taxonomy (GTDB): domain Bacteria; phylum Bacteroidota; class Bacteroidia; order Bacteroidales; family Porphyromonadaceae; genus Porphyromonas; species Porphyromonas uenonis. The sequence goes on from NZ_KI535310.1 coordinate 75,417, forward strand.
CCTTTGGCCCTACCTTTAGAGCTGAGAATTCTAATACGCCACGCCACCTCGCAGAGTTTTGGATGGTCGAGCCTGAGGTCGCCTTTATGGATAACGAGGGCAACCAAGACCTCGCCGAGGCGTTTACCAAGCATTGTCTCCAGTGGGCTCTCGACCACTGTATGGACGACCTCGAGTTCCTCGCCGAGCATTATGACAAGGAGCTCATCGAGCGCATCCGCTTCGTTGTGGAGCGTCCATTCGTACGTACCACCTATACCGAGGGTGTCGCCATCCTTGAGGAGGCCGTCCGTAACGGCAAGAAGTTCGAGTTCCCCGTCTACTGGGGTGCCGACCTCGCCAGCGAGCACGAGCGCTACCTCGTCGAGCAGCACTACAACGCACCCGTCATCATGACCGACTACCCGAAGGAGATCAAGGCCTTCTATATGAAGCAAAACGAAGACGGCAAGACCGTCCGCGGTATGGACGTCCTCTTCCCGCACATCGGCGAGATCATCGGAGGTAGCGAGCGTGAGACCGACATTGACAAGCTCACGGCACGTGCCCAGGAGGTCGGTATCAAGGACAAGGATCTGTGGTGGTACCTCGACACCCGTCGCTATGGCTCAGCGCCACATGCGGGCTTCGGACTAGGCTTCGAGAGACTCCTCCTCTTCGTCACCGGCATGACCAATATCCGTGACGTAATCCCCTTCCCCCGCACACCAAACAACGCTAACTTCTAGTTCTAGCAAAGCATATCAAGCGTAAAGGCTGTAGTATCGAGAGCGATGCTACAGCCTTTTTCATTTGTCTAGTGAAAGCCTATTGGAGACTGTTGCAAAAGTCAACAGTCTCACAATCTTGCTTGCAAGATTGTTCTGACTTTGCAGAAAGGATGAAGCGCAAGGCGCTGAGGGTGAGGTCTGAAGGGAGCATACCTCCGTATGTGACCGAAGCCGAATCCCGAAAGCAACACAGCGATTCGCCTTTATGCGACAGTCTCTATTAGTGGTTCTTGGACGTCATGATGTCGAGTACGAGACGATCCGTCTCATTCATACCCACACGACCTATGCTAGTCAGGTTGTCTATCGTCTGATCCACATCATCGTCCACGATGCCCTCGCTCCCCGTGACCACCTTCTGCTCCATCGCTAGCAAAGAGGAGAACATAGCCGTGCTCACACCGCTCGACACCTTCAGGCTACAGCTTGGCTTAGCCCCATCGCAGAGGAGCCCCGTGATGTTGCCCACCATATTCTTCACCGCATAGCTCACCTGCTGCTTATTGCCACCGAGCAGATAGGTCAAGCCACAAGCAGCGCCCGTCGAGGCGACGACACAACCGCACAGAGCCGAGAGACGGCCCAGCTTCTGCTTGATATAGATCACCATCAGATTGCTCAGCATCAGGGCGCGGACGGTCTCCTCGCGACTTTTCTTCTGCTCCTTAGCAAAGGTCAGCACAGGCATCGTCGCTGTGATACCCTGGTTACCACTGCCCGAATTGCTCATCACCGTCACAGGTGCCCCGTCCATGCGGGCATCGCAGGCAGCACTTGTCGCCGAGATAATCTTCGTCAAGGTTGATTCTCCTAGGTACTTTCGTCCTAAGTCACTCTGCACCATACGCCCCACAGCGTGACCGTAGTTAGACTTCATCGAGAGGCGACTAGCCTCGGCATTGACCTCTGCATCAGCTAGGATAAACTCTATCTCCTCCAGCGGAGCAGTCGTGGCGAAGTCATAGACGAGCGAAAAGTTTAGCGCGAGCTCCTCCTCGTCATCCTCGTCATCCTGCTGCCCTATCGGATGATCCTCCAGGACCTGATCCCCCTTGGCGAGGAAGGTCAGATGGTCATGCTTGCCACTGATGATGGCCGTAGCCGTCTCCCCGCCAGTCGTCTGTATCGTCACCTCAGCGTAGAGCTTGTCGACAGGCTCAGGCTTCGTGCCGATAGCTATGATCTTATCCTCGACCAGTTGCTTAGCCTCAGCCAGTTGCTCAGGTGTAAAGCTGTCTAGGAGTGTGAGCCCCTTCTCCGGCTGTGCCAGTACGACGCCTAGCGCTATAGCTATCGGCAGCCCGATCATGCCCGTCCCCGGTATTCCCACCCCGAGGGCATTCTTGAGTACGTTGGGGCTTAGCAATACCGACACACTCTCTGGTGTCAAGTCGCCCAGCGTAGCACTAGCGTAAGCGGTGCAGAGTGATACAGCGACAGGCTCGGTACAGCCCGTAGCTGGGACCACCTCTTGGTGAATGAGCGAGATAATCTCTTGACGTAGAGCGGGAGTCAGTCTGTTTGTCGTCTTCATGAGGAGGAGTAAATAGGAGGGATTAAGGATTCGTCTCTTCGTAGTCAGTCCGTGTCACATAGATCAGGGAGGTCGCTCCCAGCGTGATCACATCGCCCGACTGTAGTTCGCGAAAGGTATCTGGCAGGTACTCAACACCCGCCACGAAGGTCCCCGTCATACTGTCCAAATCCTGTATGATCGCCTGTCCATCAGGCTCTATCGTGATCTGGCAATGGTTACGTCCCAAGCTGGGGTCGCTACTATGTATCGGGGTGGTCACCGAGGTGCCACGTCCGTTGTAGCTGCCTATCGTGTTGCACCCCTCGTAGAGCGGGAGCAGGGCAGCGTAGGCAAAGTCGTTGGCAATCAACTGTAGATAAGCCCGTACAGGGTCCCCCTCGGGCGCAAGCTCAGCGTAGCGTGCCTTGAGATGCTCTAGCGTAGTGCCCCTAAGACGGAAGCGTAGGCTCTCGGAGCATGTTGGGCAGAGCATAGCGACCTTGCCACGGCAGTCGGCATTAGCTAGGATTGTCTCTTCGGAGATCTTAGTCGTACAGTGAGGACAGAGGATATAGTTCACGGAGATGTATGCGATAGTTCGTTCTTGCCACAAATGTACCACAAATATACCACCTAAGCTTGCTTCGCTCGGAGCCACTTGCAGTTTCCTACCCATGAAACTAGAGTTTCTTACCTATGAAACTAGAGTTTCTCCCGTATGAAACTGTAGTTTCAACCAGCTGAGACTAAAGTTTCGACTTATAGGTCAAAATGGTGGGTGAGTTAAAGGTCTTTTCTAGGTATAGAGAGACATATAAGGGTTTGAAAAGCTTTGAAGTGTTAAAAGTGAGCCAACGCGAATGTACGCTATTAGGCTGTTTTACCCACCATTTTGACCTATACGCCTCTTTTTATTACCTTTGTAACGTGGTTATTGAGTTGCAATACAGGTTGCATAGATAGCCGATTACCTATCCTATTCATTTCGTTATTATTATGAAACTGGCATATAACTTATCGATCCTGATCGGGCTTATGATGCTTCTCTCAGGCTGTGGCTTGATAAAGCTCTTCACCTCGGAGCCAAGGGATGTCTGCAAGGCGCAATTGGAGACCAAGGAAGGAGCTACCTACACAGGGTATCTTAGGATGCCTATGTCGGGGGACAAGGAGCTCAAGCTCTTCGATGACCTCGCCCTCGCCCATTCAGCCGGCACCTTCAAGTCCGAGGACCTGAAAGGCATCGAGCTAAGCAACCCCAAGAAACCGGACTCGAGCTATCGCTTTGAGTACAAAAAGTTCTCCACCTTCCTGCAAAGCAATGCCGCATGGATGACTCTCGTAGATAGGGGACCTGAGCTTACGGCCTACCTCCTGGCCTCTTCGTACAAGATTGATGAGAATGGGGACATCTTCTTCATCGGCAACGAGCAGCGGATCATACGTAGTGGAGGAAGTATGGCTGTGGTAAAGCCCAGCTTCCCACTATTCTTGGAGAAACGCGGAGGTATCCTAAGAAAGGTTGCTCTGGTACACGGGATCAACTATGAAGGATCTCAGTTTAGAGGCGGAGTGGTCAGATTCCTTGCCGATGATCCGGAGCTCTGTAGCTATGTGAGAGGACTGAAGTGGGAGTTTGAGGACATAGATAAGGTGGTGAAGTACTACGATCCTCACCGCAAGGGTGAGCTGGTCATTAAGGATGACCGGGGTCAAGTCCTCGCTCTGCCACCACATAAGATGGTCACGGGTGCGCTGTCAGGCGAGCTTATCTACACTGCGGATCTGGCTAAAAACCTAACGCCACACTTTGGGATGGCCTCCTACCTCGGGCTCCGCTCATCCCTCGGGACGTACTTCACTTATGGCGGGTCTGTAGGGTTCAATCAGCCCTGCCTCGTGGATGATACGGCACTGATAACGGAGGATCCGAGCTTCTTGTCGAAAGATCGCAAGGAAGTGGAGGTACCTCAGGAGTTCATCAAGCGAGTGACCCTTTTTAGCTTCAATGCTTTTGCGGGTCTGCAGGTGCCGCTTGACCTAAAGTCTGTATATGTCATTCCTTCCCTGAGTGGATGTGTTACCGGTGACCTTCACTCCGACTACAGCCTGATCAGTGCTGGACCGCTCGTAAGGTGCGACTTTGGCATCCCCTTGAAGTATGGGAATATGCTCTTCTTCGGTGCCGGATACAAGTATGGCTTCCCCATCAAGGATGCAGATGAGATGGCAGCTGACAACTACAAGAATGTGACCCCTTATGGTCAGTCTCATACCGTCTTTCTGTCCATCGGTTATATGTATTGACCCGTAGATCTTCCTTAAATAAGGGAGCGAAAGAGATTCTCTTTCGCTCCCTTATTATTATAGACTTATAGGTCAAAGTTTCACCCTCATACACTCACAGTTAGCCCAAAGTGTAACATTCAGAAGTCTCACGAGTAACGATATGTAGGGACGCACGCTCTGTGCGTCCGTTGTATCAAAGGATACAGCGTCAAAGCTTTAACGGGGACGGACGCTCGGGACGAGTAACGGCTGTAGGGACGCACGGTCGTGCGTCCGTTGTATCAATAAGAACAGTGTCAAGGCTTTAACGGGGACGGACGCTCGACCGAGCGTCCCTACATATCGCTACTCGTGGAAATTGCGCACAAAGAGAGGGGACGACACCTAGACTCCTTGGTCTCAGTGTCGCCCCCTGTGTGAGGCTTGTGTGCTGGCCCTACTTAGCGGGGTCAGCCACAGTGACTAGTACTTGATCTCCTCGTCTTGACCCATCTCGTGACGTGTGATCTTCTTGCGGTCTATCGCACGCCAAGCGTAGAAGATGTAGGCGAGGACAAACGGGATCAGCAGCGAGACGATGCTCATAGCCTTGAGCGTGTAGGGGCTGGAGCTACTGTTTTGGATCGTCAGCGAACTATTGATATCTGCTATCGAGGGGTAGTAAGCCGTGTTGTTGTACCCGAGTATGAGGAGCAGGCCCAGGACAGCGAGGACGACACCGACACCTTCGAGCCAGATACCCTTGCGGAAGCCTTTCTTGACCAGTGTGAGGATCACGCCCGCTAGGACGAGTACCACACCCACGAGGAAGACGATGAGGATCACTGGCATAGCGAGGAAGTTGTGCAGATACTTGTACTGCACTAGGCTCACGGCTCCCGTGCTGGGGTCTACATCATATCCCTTAGTCACCATGAGGAAGACCACATAAGCGACGAAGAGGACGACGAAGATAGCTGCATTGGGTAGCAGGCTCTTGCGAGCACGCTCGTAGGCGACCTCATCATGAATGTTGTTGATGAAGTATAGGAGCGCCGTGGTGCGTGCGAGGAAGAGCAGCGTCACACCGAGTACCACATTCCAGGGGTTGAAGATAGCCTCCAGCCCGTGTAGCTGTAGCCCCGTGAGGGGATCAGGCTGCCAGACGGAGATGGTCTGCATCGAGGCTCCGAGGTCGTAGATAGCGCTCTTGTCCACGACGAAGTTGCCACCTGTGAAGAGCGTCGAAACCGCAGCGCCTAGGAGCACTGGAGCCAAGACTCCATTGATGAAGAGGAAGGTCTGGAAGGTCTTCTTGCCCCATATGTTGCCATGCTTAGACTGATACTCATACGAGACGGCCTGGATGACAAAGGTCAAGCAGATCAAGATCCATACCCAGTAAGCTCCACCGAAGCTGGTTGAGTAGAAGAGCGGGAAGGAGGCGAAGAAGGCACCTCCGAAGGTAACTAGAGTCGTGAGGGTAAACTCCCATTTACGACCCGTTGAATTGACGATCATACGCTGCAGAGGCTCGTCACGACGAGCTGCAAAGATGAAAGTCTGTCCTCCCTGCACGAAAAGCAGGAAGACAAGCAGGGCACCCAGCAGTGAGACTAGGAACCACCAGTATTGCTGTAGAAATGCGTAGTCCATTATGATAGTGTGTCTATGGGGTTAGTGATTACTTACTCTCACGCTTGCTAAAGAGCTGCTCTACATCATTCAGATGAGACTCAGGGCCATGCTTGATCGCCTTGACCATGATGCTCACCTCTGCGATGAGGAGGATCGTAAAGAGTACGGCAAAGATGAAGAACGTGGTCATCACGTTGGCGGGAGCCAGCTTAGAGACAGCAGCATTCAGCGGGAGCATATCCTGGATAGCCCATGGCTGACGACCCATCTCGGCGACGACCCATCCAGCCTGACTGGCGATCCACGCTAGCGGGATACAGATGATCGTGATGATATGTAGCCAGCGATAGCGTGCGTACTCCTCGTAGCTCTTCTTACGTTGCAGTATCCAGATGAGGAGGAGGACAAGAATAAAGAGGAAGCCGCAACCGACCATGATACGGAAGGCGTAGTACATGAGCGGTACGTTCGGCACTAGGTCTGCCTTGTCCTGTACGTAACCATAGCCAAAGTGGTCGAAGTTCTCCTGTATGATCGCATTCTGACGATCCATCTCGGCTGCGTCACCAGCCTTCTGCGCTTCGCCATAAGCAGCGAGCGCCTCAATAGCGACCTTACCACGACGCATACGCTCGTCAGCAGAGAGCGCCTGGTTGCCATCCTTGTCGTAGTAACCACCCTCCAGGATATTGTTGATACCTGGCACGTAGCCATCGGTAGAGCGTGTGCCCAGCCATGAGAGCATATAGGGCATCTTGACATTGAAGACGAATGGATTTTGGTTCTCCTCAGCGAGTGGCGTGAGCTTGTCGCAGTCTAGCAGACCGATAGCGCTAAGGCCTAGTCCCTTGCCGTCAGCAGTCTTGCCGTCGGGGGTGCTTTCGCCAGCATCATAGAGAGCCTCCATAGCAGCGAGCTTCATAGGCTGGCGCTGAGCCACGTTGTAGCCAGAGGTATCTCCCGTGAAGACGGTGAGCAAGGCAGCGATGAGTCCGAAAGGAGCGATGATACGACTATTGGCCAGTGCAAACTCCTTGTGCTTGCCACGCAAGATATAGATAGCACAGATGCCTAGCGCAAAGATAGAGCCGAGCGTCCAGGAGGAGATGGTCGTATGCCAGAACTTATTGACCGCTGAGCTAGAGAATGCCACGGCCCAGAAGTCAGCCATCTCGCTACGTACGGTAGCGGGGTTGAAGGACATACCGACAGGGTCTTGCATCCAAGCGTTGGCGACTAGAATCCATACGGCCGAGATGGTCGCACCGATGACGGTCAGCCAGGTAGAAGCTAGGTGGAAGCCTCGGCTTACCTTGTTCCAGCCGAAGAACATGACAGCGATGAAGGTCGCCTCCATAAAGAAAGCGAGGATACCCTCGATGGCGAGCGGTGCGCCGAAGATATCACCCACGAGCCAGCTGTAGTTGGACCAGTTGGTACCGAACTCAAACTCGAGGATGAGTCCCGTAGCGACGCCGATGGCAAAGTTGATACCGAAGAGCTTTTGCCAGAACATCGCCCATCTCTTCCACTCAGGACGATTGGTCCTATAGTACTTAGTCTCGGCTATCGACATGATCACACCCAGTCCGAGCGTGAGTGGCACAAAGAGCCAGTGATAGCATGCGGTCAGCGCAAATTGCAGTCTAGACCAGAGGAGTAAAGCGTCTACATTCATTATGCTATATAGTTAAGTTAGTGATTACTATGATGAAGCGTGTCGACGACTGGTGCCGTCAGCTGATCCTGCACAAACTCTATCTGCGCCTCCTTATCCCCCTGCTGGGCGATAACCCGTGGGAAGAAGATGGGGCGCAAGATGGCAAACATGATCAGGAGCTTGATGGCTACGATAATCCACAGCGTACGACTCGTGCGACTCTGATTACGTAGTCCGTCACGATAGAGGTCGTAAAACCAGCGAAGCCCCCAGTGGGTCTTGCCCTTTGTATCAGTAGATTCTGTATCCATATTCATCGGCACTAGCTGATATTTGTGACAAATATAGTGTTTCTAGATTAAAGATGGAGTCTACCGGCGGAATATGTCACGAGAATGAACGATTTTGTCAAGTCACGACCGTCGTCCCCGCCCTATAGCGAGGATAGACTCGGGGATGATGCGATGGAGCCAGTCGATCACCTCAGCATCGGTCGCCTCCTCCGTCAGGGCTACTATGATAGTGTCGTAGCCCGCCACGCTACCGAGCGAGAGCGATGACGAGGAGCTGTCCAGGATGGTTGCTATAGACTGTGCAAAGCCGGGCTCCGTGCGGATGACCAGCATCTGCCCCGAGAGCGCATACGAGCGGAAGCCGACCGTCGGAGAGATGAGCCCCGTGGGTTGGGTCGTGACAGCGTCAGCCTGCGGCATCAGGGGCAGCTGATAGCACGGCTTGAAGGAGCCTGGGCGCACCCCTTTGGTCGCACCCAGCTCAGTGAGATAGGTCGAGAGCGTACCCTGTGTGATAGAGATATTGCGACCGCGCAGGAGCTCGAGGAGCATCGCTTGATCTGTCACTTCGTGGGTCCTAAGCAGGTCGGCGATGACACTGAGACGCTGACTCTTCGTTTGCTTACTCATATTATAATAGACTGACTCTTCGTTTGCTTGCTTACATCAGGTGCCACATAGAGGTGTGTGCTACTAGCTCATACGACACCCTTCGATGGCACAAATATACTCTTTTATCTCGTTGCTGGCGAGTTCCTCCCGAGGAATTGAATTCCTACCTAGGAATTTGCCAAATAGCTACCTAGGAATTTGCCAATTCCTAGGTAAGAAATAAAAAATATCTACGGAGGAATTCGGGAAATTCCTAGGTAGGAAATGAGACAAGCTCGTTTTTTATAATGCGTCAGCCCTAAGACGAAAGGATCGCTGTAACCCCCGTTTATTATTAAAGTCGTACCTTTGTGCCACTGATTGTCTCTATACTGATAACACAATGAACGAACTACCCTACCTAGTATTTGCTGGTTCAGCCTCTCAGAATCTCGCCGAGAAGATCTGCGACTCACTGGGCTGCCCCCTGGGCAAGATGCGCACAGAGCACTTTGCCGATGGTGAATTTGCCGTATTCTACGAAGAGAGCATCCGTGGCAAGGACATCTTCCTCGTACAGTCGACCTACCCTAATGCCGACAACATCATGGAGCTCCTACTCATGATCGATGCGGCCAAGCGTGCCTCGGCTCACTACATCACTGCCGTCATACCCTACTTCGGATGGGCTAGACAGGACCGCAAGGACAAGCCCCGTGTCTCTATCGGTGCTAAGCTTATCGCAGACCTTCTCTCCGTAGCTGGCATCACACGCTTGATCACGATGGATCTGCATGCAGACCAGATACAAGGCTTCTTCAACGTACCGGTAGACCACCTATACGGCTCTACCGTCTTCACTGAGTATATCGAGCACAACATACCCGTGGATAACCTCTGCATCGCTACTCCTGACGTGGGTGGCACGAAGCGTGCGAATAGCTATGCTCGCCACTTTGGGGTACCTATGGTGATCTGCCACAAGCGTCGCGCTAAGGCAAACGAGGTGGCCGAGATGACCATCATCGGTGACGTCACTGGCAAGGATGTAATCCTCGTGGACGATATCGTCGACACCGCAGGCACGATGACCAAGGCTGCTGACCTGATGCTAGAGCACGGAGCAAAGTCTGTCAGAGCCTTTGCGACACATGCTGTCATGAGCGACCCCGCTACGAAGCGCATCGACCAGTCTGGTCTGACGGAGATGATCTTCACCGACTCAATACCTTACTCTAAGAAGAGCGAGAAGGTACGCATCATCAGCGTCGCCGAGCTCTTTGCCGAGTCTATCCGCCGAGTCTGTAGCCACGAGTCGATTAGCTCGCTCTACACCTTCTAGACGCACACTATCTACAACAAGATACCCTAGCCTACTCACGGACGAGCGGGCTAGGGTATCTTCACATTTTCTATGTCGGGCGGGACAAACGGTCTCGTTCTAATCTCTTTTTTCGTACCTTTGCGTGCAACTGTAGGTATTTAGTATGACTAGACAAACGCTCCTCCGCATCTTGGTACTCAGCTGCTGGCTCCTGCTCACTAGTAGCTGCGCTGAGTATATGCGTATACAGAAATCCAAGGACCCCACGCTCCGCTACTCCTATGCCAAGAAGTACTACAACGAGGGAAAGTATAGCCGTGTGGCAGAGCTAATGGTCGACGTCCTACCTCACTACGAGGGTACGCAGGAGGGTGCTCAGGCGCTCTACATCATGGCCGACGCGCTCCTACAGAACAAGCAAGAGTCTAGTGCCGCTGAGTACTTTCGCAGACTATACAGCAAGTACCCTCAGGACGCACGAGCCGCAGAGGCTCGCTACAAGACTGGGCTAGCGCTCTACCGCATAGCTCCCGACCCACGTCTGGACCAGTCTATCACCTACAGCGCGCTCAAGGAGCTACAAGGCTTCCTGGAGGCTTATCCTCAGAGTGAGCACCGCAAGGAGGTAGAGCAGATGCTCTTTGACCTACAAGACAACCTGGCCAAAAAGGAGCTGATCACTGCTGACCTATACTACAATCTCGGCACCTATATAGGCAACAACTATATCTCTGCCATCATCACAGCTCGCAATGCGCTCAAGGCTTATCCCTACACGAAGCATCGTGAGGATCTCCTCTTTATCATCGTAGAGGCTTCCTACCAACAAGCGATAAACAGTGTGGAGAGCAAGAAGCAAGGGCGACTACGCGAGGTCATCGACGCATACTACAACTACGAAAACGCTTTCCCAAATGGGAAGCACCTCAAGCGTGCTAAGACCCTACGTGATCGTGCTCAGCGTATGATCGTGAGCTAGACTGTCTAAGACGCTCGTCCTAAAACCATCTCATACTAAGACCCCCAACTTCGCATTATGACAACAAACAATAAGAAGCAACCTGTACCACAGTCCACAATCACGCGTTCACTCCCCGAGCTCTGGGAGCAGACAGGCAATATCTACGAGACCGTACGTATCATCTCCAAGCGCGCTAACCAAATATCTGTAGAGATGCGTGATGAGATACGAGAGAAGCTACAAGAGGTGACCAACTTTCAGGACGCTCTCGACGAGACTCCTACAGAAAATAGTGAGCAGATCGAAGTCTCTAAGTACTACGAGCAGCTTCCCAAGCCGACGCTTGTAGCTACCACCGAGTTTCTCAATGGCGAGGTATACTTCCGTCTCCCTGAAGATTCACAAGACTAATGTAAGGCAAACCCACACAACCGTACGCTTAATATGTGGCAGCGCATACAGACTCTATACCTATTCCTCAGTGGGGTGACAGCAACCCTACTGCTACTCTTTACGCTCTTCTCGGTGATCCCTGCTAGTCAGGAGGTGGTCTACGCAGCAAACTTCACGGGACTCGTCGTCAATGGCTGGACGAGTATTAAGTACTTTAATCTAGTCACCTTCGCACTGACCTCCCTGGTGACGATCCTCTCCTTTGCCACCATCTTCCTCTACAAGCGGCGCAAGCTACAGATACGTCTGACGATCATCGGGATCCTCCTGATGGTAGCGGCTATTCTAGCCTTTGCCTATATGCTCTGGCAACAAGCTGATCTCCTGCAGGCGACTACGAAGATGCGAGTTTGGCTCATATTACCACTCATCAACCTGCTATGCCAGTATATGGCTATGCGCAACATCATCAAGGACGACATCCTCGTACGTGCCTCCAATAGACTACGCTAGGACAGACTCCCGCAGACGTTAAGAGCATCTCCCCATTCACCCACCACTATTTATTCGCTTTCCTATGGCAATCATCTTCCCTGACACGTCGCACACCTTTGGCGAATACCTACTCGTCCCAGGACTGACAACGCCCGAGTGCACTGTAGACAAGATATCTCTACGCACTCCACTGGCTAAGTATAGCCCTGCAAAGGAGGAGTCGCGCATCAATCTCAACATCCCCTTCGTATCTGCTATCATGCAGAGCGTCAGCAACGACACGATGGCTATAGCCCTCGCTCGCAACGGAGGTCTGTCCTTCATCTTCGGGTCACAACCGATCGAGGAGGAGGCTGAGATGGTCGCTCGTGTCAAGAAGTTTAAGGCGGGCTTCGTACGGAGTGATGCCAACGTCAGTCCGAAGGACACGCTCGCTGACGTACTGGCTATCACACAACTCACGGGACACTCCACTATCGGAGTAACGGATGATGGCACCCCAGATGGAGTACTCTGCGGTATCGTCACGAGTAGAGACTACCGTCTATCGACCGACTCGCTGGATCGCAAGGTGGCTGATTTCATGACTCCCTTCGAGCGCCTTACAACAGGATGCAAGGGGATCTCGCTAAGCGAGGCAAACGATATTATTTGGGCTCACAAGCTGAATGCGCTCCCTATTATTGACGAGGATCGACGTCTCTGCTACTTCGTCTTCCGCAAGGACTACGATAGCCACAAGGAGAACCCGCTCGAGCTACAGAACCCACATAACAAGACGCTCATGGTCGGCGCTGGTATCAACACACGCGACTACAAGGAGCGCGTGCCTGCACTGGTAGAGGCTGGGGCGGATGTCCTTTGTATTGACTCGTCTGATGGCTTCTCCGTCTGGCAGAAGGAGACCATCGCTTGGATACGTGAGCAGTATGGCGACAGCGTCATAGTCGGCGCTGGCAATGTGGTCGATCAGGATGGTTTCCGCTATCTCGTAGAGGCTGGCGCAGACTTTATCAAGGTCGGTATCGGAGGCGGTTCGATCTGTATCACCCGTGAGCAGAAAGGTATCGGGCGTGGTCAAGCCACCGCAGTCATTGACGTTGCCAAGGCGCGTGACGACTACTATCGTGAGACGGGCATCTACGTACCTATCTGTAGCGATGGTGGTATCGTACATGACTACCATATGACGCTGGCTCTGGCTATGGGCGCCGACTTCCTCATGATGGGACGTTACTTCGCTCGCTTTGATGAGTCACCCACGGAGAAGCTTCGTATCGGCAATAACATTGTCAAGGAGTATTGGGGCGAGGGTTCCAACCGTGCGCACAACTGGCAGCGCTATGATGGCGGAGGTGTAGCGACGGTGATGAAGTTTGAGGAAGGTGTGGACAGTTATGTCCCCTATGCTGGACCGATGAAGGACACGCTAGACCAAACGCTCAGCAAGATCAAAGCTACGATGAGTAGCTGTGGCACCGTCGACCTAAAGTCTCTCCGAGAGAATGCTAAGCTGACGCTCGTCTCCTCGACCTCTATCATCGAGGGAGGCGCACACGATGTCATTCGCAAGGATCGCACCTAATGCGTAGGCTCTTTGATCAGCAGGGCATAGGCTCTCTGACCAATAGATAGTTTCGCCTCGCCGAAGTATCCTCTTTAGTGTACTACCCCGAGTTACTCACAGTCGTAGGTCCGACCGCTTGCGGTAAGACAGCGCTCGGTGTGGCTCTAGCGGAGGAGCTTCACGGAGCCATCCTTAGTGGCGATAGCAGGCAGGTCTTCGTCGGTATGGACATTGGCACTGGCAAGGATCTAGACTCCTACACCACGGAGCGAGGCACTATTCCCTATTACCTTATTGATATTGTCCCAGCAGGGCAACCGTTCAACCTCTTTGAGTATGTACGGCTCTTTGACGAGGCGTACCACGAGGTGGTCGCACAGCAGCTCAAGCCGATCTTCGTTGGTGGATCAGGGCTCTATGTCGAGCAGGTTCTGCAGACGAGACCCATGCACCAAGTACCACCCGATGCCGCTCTGAGAGAGGAGCTAGAGCTACTCAGCCTAGACGACCTGAGAGCCATCCTCAGTCGCTATCCACGCATAGATCGCATGGACCCAAGCTCGGCACGCAAGTGTATCCGGGCCATTGAGATAGCGAGGCACTACGCTCAGCATCCTGAGGCTTACCAGGTTTATCAGCAGGCACTCCGTGAGGCGAAGCGACAGAAACCTCCGCTCATCATCGGGCTACGCTTAGCACGTCAAGAGATCATACGACGCATAGACCAGCGACTGCAGAGCAGACTGGAGGGAGGGATGGTCGCAGAGGTGGAGCGACTGCTTGACCAGCACGTTCCCGCAGAGACACTCATTGCGTACGGTCTAGAGTACCGCTTCATCACCTTCTATTTGCAAGGGAAGCTTAGCTACTCCGAGATGGAGAAGCAACTAGCTACAGCCATTCATCAGTTTGCCAAGCGGCAGATGACTTGGTTCCGAGGCATGAGTCGTCGTGGCCTACCGATACACTGGATCGATGGGCATCAGCCGGTCACTTATCAGCGAGACCGAGTGCTACGACTGCTTAAGAGTTTGTAAGGGGAGAGAGCGTGCTAGAGCAAGCCGTTTCTCCAGAGGTAGATGATGCGCTCCGTGACCGCATCGTCCTCAACATGCTCAGGGTCAAACTTAACGTCTAGGTCGCCTCCATAAACCTTCGCAAAGAGGTTGTACCATGTCGCAGTAAGTCCTCCGTAGATAGACTTAACGATCTCATACCCCGTAGAGCCCGTCTGCCTATTGACCAGCTTGATGAGGAGCCGTCCCTGTCCGAGCGTCAGATCCTTCATTCGTGGGGTGTATTCCTTGACCAACTCCTTCTTGACACGAGCTAGATGTGCCCGGCGCTCACGCTTTGTGGGTAGCGTCTCGGCATATTCGTACGTCTCGGTGATCATCCGGCTGAGTTCCTCCGCGATGGGTAGGACCTTCTTAACGTCTCGTACGCGTCGCCAGTAGGCATACCGCTCAGACTTAGAGAGGGGTTTGTGCGGAGTGCCCGAGACATGTATCTCGGGTAGCAGGATGCCGACGAGATCCTCCTCAGCAAGCGTGTCGGGAGCTTGCACAAGCGGCTCACCGATGGCACTGTAAATCGGAGAGAAGTCACTACCCCGCAGAGCTTTAGCCGATAGAAGCAAGAAGGGAATCAGCGATATGGTGAAGAGCTTAGAGAAACATTTCATAGTTGCAAATGGGGTGTCTTATGAGAGTATTTGTTACCTTTGTCAACTGACATGAAGTACTAGACAAAGATACAACTAATTGAAGTATCTCATATCAATCTTACTGACGAATCATACTATGACTTATAAATCTATCATAACCAGCTCACTACTAGTGCTTGCCATCTTCTTGGGATGTGGCATATCTAGTTGCACTTACAAGAAAGGCTCTACTACGATGACAGAGCAAGATCTCAACTTTAAGGACTTTACGGCGGTCAATGCGAATCATGGCATCGAGCTTGAGATCACTCAAGGCGCAGAGTACTCAGTGTCGGTCTCTGCTTCTAAGAAGTATATGGACGATCTCAAGATAGAACAGGAAGGCGAGACGCTCTATGTCAGCTTGACCAGCAAAGGTAAACGACTCCTTGACACCGACGAGATCACCGTACACATCACGATGCCATACATCACGCAGTTAGATCTAGCGGGAGCTGCTGAGGCTTGCTTCTTGGGACGCTTTGAGGCGCCGCAATTCACAGCTCACCTATCGGGCTCCTCTAACATAGAGGATCTCGCCGTCGTAGCAGACGAGGTGAGCATCGAGGCGACAGGCGCTAGTGAAGTGTCAGGCACCGTACAGGCCACACGAGCCAGGATCAATCTCTCGGGCGCTTCTGATCTTGACATCCTAGCCGATCAGCTCAGCCAGATGACGATGCAGCTTGCAGGCAGCTCGCAGGCTGAGATAAAGGGATCCGTAACCACTCTGCAAGCTACGCTAGCGGGCGCCTCTGAGATCGATGGCGAAGAGCTGACTGTATCAGACCTAGACATATCCCTCGCTGGAGCCTCCTCGGCTGAGATTCGCAACAGCGGCAACCTTCGCTACAAGCTAGCCGGCGCCTCTGAGCTCACCATCTACGGTTCGCCCAAGGTCCTCGACTCGCAGAGCGACCGCGCCTCAACCATTGAGATACGCTAACCTACACCTTATCATACTATGTCCTCTATCCGTCGGTTCATAGAGCGTATCACCGGTCAAGTCAAAAGCTTTAGTGCAGAGCACCCCAAGCGTGCGCAAGCTATCCTCTGCGGCTTGATCGTCTTGGGCATGGGGCTCTACACCTTCGTCATCAGTGACTCCAACCTCGGCAAGCAGCTCCGCTACTCGCATCGCATTCAGGCACTCACCGATGAGTGCAAGCGACTCGAAGAGGCTTATCAGAGCGACAGTCTGAAGATAGACAGCTATAAGCAGGACAAAGCTTCGCTAGAGCGTATCGCTCGTGAGGAGTACCGTATGCAACGCCCCGACGAAGTCGTCTTTCTCATCAAGGATAGACCCGACTCAGAGGATAGCGAAAGTAAATGAGTTAGCTTATCCATCTTGACACACACTCTTCTAATAGTACCCTATGTCTCAGCCATCAACCTCTCGTCAACGGGCGATCAATATCTGCTATAAGCTTGGGCTCATACTTATGTTCGGGAGCCTGCTCCTGCACCTTTTCTATCCGAGCGTGCTCTTTGGCTATCTGCTCATGACGGGAGCGCTACTCTACACCATCAGTCAGGCGCTCGTCGACAAGCGTGGCGTAGACCTGCGCACAAAGAGACTACGAGGCATGGCACTCCTAGCAGGGATACTCTTTGTCTCGGGCTCCTACCTCTTTATCGTAGAGCAGTCATACTGGCGACTCGTGCTCATGATCGCGTCAGTCCTACTACTCTACTCCAATACAGTCCTCCTGTACCACAAGCCTCAGGCACCAAAGGATAACCAAGCAGACTAATCACTCCACCTCATGCCTCCCAAACCCACCAAGAATATCCGCAAAGCTCCCCAGCGTGAGCGCGTCTACAGCTTCACAGCGACTGAGCCGGGCGCTCTCCTCGAGCTGCTCTTCCAACTACTTCCACAGTTAAGCCGCACGACGGTCAAGCAGTTCCTGCGCAATCGTTGCGTCTTGCTGGCCGGGGTGACGACCACACAGTTTGACGCACCCGTCGCCATCGGAGACTCCATAGAGATCTACAATATAGGTACCGCCGAGGAGCTACAGCACCCGCTCATCGAGGAGCTTTATCGTGACGAGCAGTTCATCGTCCTGCACAAGCGCCCAGGCATCCCCACTATCTCCGTGGGAGGCGCCAGCAAGAGTAGCCTCTTTCAGGTAGTGACGCATCATCTTAAGAAGGTTGATCCCAACGAAAAGATCTTCCTCCTGAACCGTCTCGATCGGGACACCGAAGGAATCATCATCGTAGCGCGCGATCGACAGCTACAGCAAGACCTGCTAGCCGAGTGGCGTAGCTTCGTCCTCGTCAATAGCTTCGAGGCGGTCGTCCTAGGCGCTCTCGACACCAGCAGTGGTGAGCTAACGACCCGCCCCACGAGGGATAAGAAGAGAGGCTCGGACAAGCGTCGCGCCTCTGCCTCATCTGACAGAGACAGGAAGCCTGCCACCTTTAGAGCCAGCTACGAAGTACTATCCACGGGTCCTTACATCACGAGACTAAGTCTCTCACTACTCACACGTAATAACAGTATCCGCTCCACACTCGCCAGCATAGGGCACCCGCTCCTGGGGGATCACCGAGCCAGCGACTCCATCGCCCCAGACCTCAGCAAGTACCTAGCGCTACGCGCCACCGAGCTAATCATCTTCCATCCCATCAAAAGACAGAAGATGCTGTTTACCATCGACACTCCCTTTGTCAACCTAGACAGGATCGCCCAGACACGTCTCACCGCAGCCCAAAAGGAGGCTCTCGTCATCGAGGAGAGCGTGTCGCATCAAGACAAAAAGCACTTTAGCAAACAGCAATAAAACCATTCTTACTCCGAAGGTCATGAAGCAACGCATAGCCTACATATTCCTGTTCTTTAGCATTCTCTTTGCCACCGGCGCCACCCTCGTCGCACAAATGGGTGGAATGGTCAACCCCGTCAAGTTTTCGCAGCAAATTACCGACGACGGCAAGAAGATAGTCACGGTCTCCATCACCGCCCGCATCATTAGTGGATGGCACCTCTATGATCAGAACCTACCCAAGGGTGGCCCCGTCCCACTTACGTTTCATACAGACAAACTCGTCGGAGCTAAAGCTCTCGGAGGCTTCAAGGCAAACAAAAAGCCCAAAAGCTACATCGACGATATCTTCAATGTCGAGGTTCGCGAGTTTGACGGTAGCGTCACCTTCTCCCAGCGGCTCGAGATAACCGATGCCAAAGCCTTTGCTTACGAAGGCTACCTCAAGGGTCAGGCCTGCCAAGACAACTGCGTGCAGGTAGACTACGACTTCAACTTTAGCTCCAAGCAGCTCTCCAAGCCACTGCTCGCCTTGACAGCGTCCAGTCCATCTGATCAGGCGACAGAGGAGACGACTGCTACAGACGCAGAGGCAAAGACCGATAGCACAGAGACGACAGCGCTCGCAGCGACCGACTCGCTCTCCGCTGGAGCTACCTCAGGGAGCATCTCAGAGTCAAGCTACTGGGCGCCCGTCGTGGATCAGCTCAAAGCTTATGGCGATCGTAACCAAAAGCAGTCCAATGCGAGTCTTCTGTACATCTTCATCTACGGCTTCCTCGGTGGACTCATCGCTTTGATCACTCCCTGCGTATGGCCTATGATCCCGATGACGGTGAGCTTCTTCCTCAAGCGCACCAAGTCTCGCAAGGCTGCCATACGAGATGCGATGATCTACGGCCTCTCCATCATCATCATATATGTAGCTCTAGGTCTGATCATCACGGGTATCTACGGAGCTAACAAGCTAAACGATCTAGCGACCAATGCTGTCTTTAACATCATCTTCTTCCTTATACTCGTTCTCTTTGCCGTCTCCTTCTTTGGCGCCTTCGAGCTAGTCCTACCGTCTAAGTGGACCAACAAGATGGACTCCAAGGCAGACAGCACCACGGGTCTACTCTCCATCTTCTTCATGGCGTTTACCCTAGTGTTGGTATCCTTCTCCTGTACAGGTCCTATCATCGGTACCCTACTCGTACAGGCTGGCACCTCAGGCGAGGTTATTGCGCCCGCCATCGGCATGGTCGGCTTTGCGCTAGCACTGGCACTACCCTTCTCGCTCTTTGCCATCTTCCCCAACATGCTCCAGAGCATGCCGAAGAGTGGAGGCTGGCTCAACTCTGTCAAGGTAGTCCTCGGCTTCCTAGAGCTAGCGCTCTCGCTCAAGTTCCTCTCCGTCGCCGACCTCGCTTACGGCTGGGGCATCCTAGACCGCGAGACCTTCCTCGCACTCTGGATCATCATCTTCGCACTGTTAGGCTTCTATCTCCTCGGCAAGATACGCCTACCGCACGACACCCCACTGGAGAAGATTAGCGTCTCTCGCCTCTTCATGGCAATCATCTCCCTGGCCTTCTCCGTCTATATGATACCAGGTCTGTGGGGCGCTCCGCTCAAAGCCATCTCCGCCTTTGCACCGCCACTCTACACGCAAGACTTCAACCTATATGACGGTGAAGTACATGCTCAGTTTGACGACTTTGACGCTGGTATGCGCTACGCACAGGAGAGTGGCAAGCCTGTCCTACTAGACTTCTCAGGCTATGGCTGTGTCAACTGCCGTGAGATGGAAAATTCCGTCTGGATCGACCCCACCGTCAAGGGCATCCTCGAGAATGACTATATCCTCATCACCCTTATGACCGATGACAAGACCGCACTGCCTAAGGTCATTGAGGTAGAGGAAAACGGCTCCGTCAAGAAGCTCCGCACCATCGGAGATAAGTGGAGCTACCTGCAGCGTAGTAAGTTTGCCGCTAATGCGCAGCCATACTACATCGCCCTCGATCCTGCGGGCAATCCTCTGAGCCCCTCGTATGCCCATGACACCGATATCAGCAAGTATATCGACTTCCTCAAGGGTGGGCTCAAGGAGTATGAAGCTCGTCAGAAAGAGCCAGCACAGTAGCCAACTCCCATAGTTACTTAGAGCGAGTCTCTGCCACTTTGATGGTAGAGACTCGCTTATTTTATGGTATAGCGAGCAGGTCATTTTACCTAGGTTAAGGTATTGACTGGCGCAGAGATAGCTCCTACCTTTGCAAACAGAAATACCAACATAACGTTTCAAAGCAAATGAAGAAAACTGGACTATACTTCGGCTCCTCTACGGGGCACGTTGAGGGCATCGCAGACAAGGTTGCCCAGCTACTTGGGATTGACGCAGCAGACGTACACAACGTAGCTGATGCTACGCCAGAGTCTGCCATGGAGTACGACCTCCTCATCCTCGGCTCCTCTACATGGGGCTATGGCGACCTGCAGGACGACTGGGAGGGCTTCCTACCCAAGCTCGCTAAGCAAGATCTATCTGGCAAGCAGTTTGCCGTCTTCGGTTGTGGTGACTCAAGTAGCTACTCTGACACCTTCTGTGATGCTATGGCAGAGATTGCAGAGCAGGTCAAAGCTGCTGGTGCTACCCTCATCGGGCAGATCCCCGCTGATGGCTATAGCTACGATGCTACACGCTGTGAGGAGGACGGTCAGCTCATCGGCTGCTGTCTAGACGAAGACAACGAGAGTGACGAGACAGATGATCGTCTCGACACTTGGGTACAAGCAATCAAGAAGGCATAACGCGCATAAGCGAGCCTCTTTCATAATTCTTTTTTTCTGTTAGTTAAGTGTGTATGTCGACCGAGTGGGTGATGCTGAGTGACAAGGTTTACGAGTTTCAGAAAGGAATACGTCCTCTATTTCTCTGCACTGTAAGCAGAGAGGTGGCACCTCTCCTTATGAGACGCTTGGAGCGTGCTGGCATAGCTTACCATCTAGAGGAGATTTCTAGTGTGTCACCGCGTGTCAATCTCTTCTTTGGCAAGAAGCTATGTATCGCCATTATCTCTGAGATGGTGAAAGGGCGATCCTTGACGATGCTCTCGCCTGAGGAAGACTTTATCCTCGGCACCCTGCTCGGCTACGACACGTGTCAGCAATGCGAGCGTTATCAGCGACGTAAGCAAAGCGCCAGACAGGTAGTCGCCAGCTAGCAAAAAAAAAACGGCATCACATAGTTAGGCAGTCGGATGGTATCGGAGATCTCGGAGTAGTCTGAGCGATTCGTTATCATCTGATTGCTTTATAGCCGTATGTAGTCAGGGCTAACGGACCATCGCCAACAGCTTGTTTCAAATCTCTCCGGAGGAAATCCCAAATTCCTCCGTAGATATTTCTGATTTGCTACCTAGGAAATGGACAAATTCTTCGGACTTATTTTTTGATTCCTCCGAAGTTTCATTTGATTCCTCCGAAGAATTTTTTATTTCCTAGGTAGCTATTGGGCAAATTCCTAGGTAGCTATTCGGGAAATTCCTAGGTAGGAATCGGGAAGTACTGAAGGCGTGGACGAGTCCCACTCTGTGGGGTCTGTTGCTGTATCTATATTTTTCGTACCTTTGCACCACGTTTTTAGCCCAAAGGGAGATCAGCGCATACGCTATGATCTCAAATGAGGGCGAGCCGCTAGCTCAGTTGGTAGAGCACAACACTTTTAATGTTGGGGTCATGGGTTCGAGCCCCATGCGGCTCACGAACTGTCGCCTAGCACTTTATGTGATACAATCTTCAGATGGTCTCTCGGTAACTACTGGGAGGCTTTTTTTGTTTTATAAGCGTTTTCCCAGCTCGAGAGGCTATAATGCGTCGATGGAGATTCTGCTGCTTTGCGCTATATTTCTTACCTTTGCTCCCAGTAGTTATTAGCCACCTCATGAAGTCTTTGGTCAAACTCGTCCTCGCTATACTTCTTGCCACGATAGCCTGTCCGCAGGACTTGCTAGCGCAGCAGAAAGCTTATACGGTCGTGATCGATGCGGGTCACGGTGGGCATGATGCTGGTGCCTGCGCCTTCGGACGCAAAGAGAAGGACATCAATCTAGCCGTAGCACTCTTGACTCGTAAGTATATCGAGCAGGCGCACCCCGAGATAAAAGTATATATGACCCGATCGACAGATGTCTTCGTCGGGTTACGACAGCGAGCCAACTTTGCCAATAAGAAGAAGGCTGATCTCTTCATCAGCATCCATACCAACTCAGCGCCGAGTCCGAGTGCTTCTGGCACAGAGACCTACGTGCTGGGATTGCGCCGTGCCAATGATAACCTAGCAGTATCCAAGCGTGAGAACCAAGTGATCCTACTAGAGAAGGACTACAAAGAGACGTACGAGGGCTTTGACCCGAACAGCACCGAGAGCTACATCATCTTTGAGTTTATGCAAAACGTCCACCTCACGGCCAGCATCAACGTGGCGAGCGAAGTGCAGAAGTCGTTTGTCAAGCTGGGACGAGGTAATCGCAGTGTACGACAAGGTCCCTTCCTCGTAATACGAGAGACCGCCATGCCGAGTATTCTCGTGGAGCTTGGCTTCATAACAAACAAGGCGGAGTCGGACTACCTCGTCAGTCAGAGCGGACGTGAGCAGCTGGCGCAAGGCATCGCTGATGGCTTCTCTAGATACTACAAGAAGTATATCCGTGCAACTAGCCCCAAGAAGCAAAAGAAGCAAAAGGAGACCACCGAAGCGGCACCTGACGAGGGGCCTACAGCACAGCAAAGTGCCACGACCTCAGAGAGTGAGGAGTACTACCGCATACAGATAGCCTCCACTCGTCAACCGCTAGAGACGAGCGATTCTTACTTCCGCAATCTAACCGATGTGCAGCGTGAGCAGCGTGGCAAGCTTTACCTCTACACGGCTGAGCAGTACACCTCTCTTAGCGAGGCACGACAAGCTCAGAAGCGACTAGCCAAGCGCTATCCAGACTGCTACATCATACGCTACCGCAAGGGCGTAAGAGACAAGGAGATTTACTAAGAGACTCAGCAACACTATGCCACAGAAAAGACTCACACGCCAGACGGTCAAGATAGGATTCTTCACCCTCTTGGCGATCGTGCTCCTATACCTAGGGATCACTTACCTCAAGGGACTCACCATATCTGCTCGCTCTAAGACCTACTATGTCGCCATGAATGATGTGACGGGGATTAATGTGGCTACACGAGTCTTCGTCAATGGTTACAAGGTGGGCTCCGTCCGCAAGCTGGACTACGACTACCGCAACAATGGCGAGACGATACTCACGCTCACGCTAGACCCTAGCATCAAGCTACCCCAAGGTACGCAGGTACAGGTAGCCCAGACGCTCTTTAGTGGTGCTTTGGTCAATCTAATCCTTCCCGAGGTAGAGACAGGCGTTTATCTCAATGCCAAGGACACCATACCTATGTCCACGCGCCGATCCGCTAAGAGCCTAGAGCAGCTACAGAGCGAGTTCGTACCGCGCATCTCTGCCACGCTAAGCCGGATGGATAGCGTCTTGCTACAAGCCAACGCAATCCTATCCAATCCAAACATAGAGCCTACGCTCGCCGAGGTGCGCCAGTCGGCACAGCATATCAACGCTTCGTCAGCTCAACTACAACGGTCGCTGAGCTCGCTCCCAGTGATTATGGAGCGTATCGATCACACTTCGAGCGATGTAGAGAGCTTTGCCTCTAGGCTCGACTCGCTACAGTTGCAGGAGACAATAGCCAATCTAGAGAGCACCTCACGTGAGCTCAAGAGCTTCACCCAGAGGCTCAACCAGTCCAACGGTACCGTGGGCAGACTCCTCAACGAGGACGGACTCTACAACCGCATCGACAGCGTCACGACTAGCCTTGACGCGCTAATCCGAGATATCAAGGCAAACCCGAAGAAGTATGTCAAGCTCTCGCTCTTCTAATCGTTAATCTCTCTATGACACGCAATAAAAAGAAGCCACTTAACTGGCTCGACAAGACACTCTTCGTCCTCATAATCCTCGTCATCGTAGGGATGATCGTAGCACTATCCGTCGCTGATGGAGCCAAGCTCTACGTCCTCCTCGGAGGCGGCGGCTTGCTCGTGCTCAACCTGCTCTTCGTCCTCTACTTCGCACGACGTAATCGACTATAAGCGAGCTAGGATAGGATGCTTTGGAGACTCTTCATCACATTCGTTCGCATCGGGGGCTTTACCTTCGGGGGAGGCTACGCTATGCTTTCGCTCATACAGCATGACGTCGTGGAGAAGAACCACTGGATGACCAACGAGGAGTTCATCGACCTCTTTGCTGTGTCGCAGTCGCTACCAGGGGTCTTTGCGGTCAATATGTCGATCTTCATCGGCTATCGGCTGAAGGGCTATCTCGGAGCGGTGACTTGCGCGATCGGCACGACACTCCCCTCCTTTATCATCATCCTGCTCTTGGCGATGTTTTACCAAGAGGTCAATGACAACGTCTGGGTACAGCGGGTCATGTATGGCATACGTCCTGCGGTGGTGGCGATGATTGCGATCCCCGTCATCACCACGTGGCGCGCGATGAAAGGCACCTGGCGGATGGTCTGGATACCGATCCTATCCGCTCTGCTGGTCTGGCTCATGGGCGTCTCGCCCGTTTGGATTATCCTCGGCTCTGCCCTCGGAGGGATCATTTATAGTGTCATGAGAAGGAAATAGGACGGCAAGGCAATGATCTACTTACAGCTCTTTTGGGTCTACATTCAGATCGGCATCTTCGGCTTCGGTGGGGGCTATGCGATGCTTTCGCTCATCCAAAACGAAGTGGTCTACAAGTATGGCTGGCTCACCAATCAGCAATTCACCGACATCGTAGCCGTCAGCCAAGTAACCCCAGGCCCCATTGGGATCAACAGCGCTACCTACATCGGCTACTCCGTCACGGGTGGCAGCATCCTCGGCTCGCTCCTCGCGACGACCGCCGTAATGCTCCCCTCCTTCATCCTCTGCCTCATCATCTCCCGAAGCTTTCAAGCTTTTAGGAGCAATCGCTACGTCGATGCCGCCTTCCTCGGCATACGCCCCGCCAGTGTCGGACTCATCGCCGCCGCCGCTCTGATGCTGATGATACAGCCAGGGCTCTGGACGCTCCTCACGCTCCCCGCTGGCACGCCGATCACCGTGGATAATATCATCGTCACGGAGAACTTCATCGACTACCGCAGCTTCCTCATCTTTGCCGTGACGGGACTCGTTCTTTACAAGAAGTGGGTTCACCCGATCCTGCTCATAGTCCTCGCGGGCATTGCTGGCGTTTTACTCTACTCGCTATGATCACCCCCCGACTCCATCCCCTCGTTGGCAAGCGAGCTGCCTTCTACACGCTGGGCTGTCGCCTCAACTATGCCGAGACCTCGACCATCGCTCGCCAGCTAGCGACCGTGGGCGTGGAGCGCATCTCTGACGAGCACCACCACACGACGGAGGTGGTCCCTGACATCTGCATCGTCAACAGTTGCTCGGTGACCGACACGGCGGACAAGAAGTGTCGTAGTCTCATCAACCGTCTGCACCGTGAGTACCCCGAGGCGCTCATCGTCGTAACCGGTTGCTATGCCCAGCTACAGGGCGACCAGATCGCACAGATGCCTGGCGTAGACCTCGTCGTCGGGTCGGGGCGCAAAAGCGAAATCGTCTCGCTCCTCACCGAGCTTTACCAAAAGCGCAATCAGCCGAAAGCAGCTACGCCCCACGTAACCGCCCGCCGAGAGCTCCAACACTTCGAGCCGAGCGTCTCTTCGGACGACCGCACGCGCCACTTCCTCAAGGTGCAGGACGGCTGCAACTACTACTGCACCTACTGCACCATACCCGCCGCACGTGGCGTCAGTCGCAACGGATCCATCGCCTCACTGGTGGCGCAGGCGGAGCGTGTCGCTGAGCTGGGCGGCAGGGAAATCATCTTGACCGGCGTCAACATCGGCGACTTCGGACGCTCCACAGGCGAAACGCTCCTAGAGCTACTCCACCAACTGACACAAGTCGCAGGCATCGCACGCTGCCGCATCGGCTCCATCGAGCCAGAGCTACTGACCCCAGAGATCATCCAGTTCGTCGCTGAGACAGCGCAGTTCATGCCACACTTCCACATCCCCCTTCAGTCTGGCTCTGACAACGTGCTACGCCTGATGCGGCGGCACTACGACACGGAGCTCTTTGCCGAGCGACTTAGGCTCATCTACGAGCTGATCCCCGATGCTTTCGTCGGTATCGATGTCATTGCGGGCATGCGAGGTGAACTTCCCGAGCATCATGCCGAGACCTTGGCTTTCCTCAAAACGCAACCGTGGAGCCAGCTGCACGTCTTCCCCTATAGCGAGCGCAAAGGCACCAAAGCTCTAGAGATCAAGCCCGCGGTACCCGCAACCGAAAAGAAGCTCCGCACGAAGGAGCTCCTCGCCCTCTCCAGCGAGCGGCACAACGCTTTCTGCGCCCCCTTCGCTGGCTCCGTCCGCCCCGTTCTCTGGGAGGAGACACGCCACGGCGAGATGATGGAGGGCTTCACCGACAACTATATACGTGTCGCTCAGCCGTACGACCCCGAGCTCGTCGGAGCCATCACCCCCGCACAGCTAGCGCACTGGAGCGTGCGGCGGCAAACCTTCACCACCAAACCATAAGCCGACCTATGAACCGTCCCGACCTAGCCATCGTCGTCCTCAACTGGGACGGGCGCAAGCTCCTCGAGGAGTACATCCCCGACCTCGTGGCGCACACACCGCCTGAGGTGGCCGAACTCGTGGTCATAGACAACGGTTCGACAGACGACTCGCTCGCTTACCTGCAGGAGGCTTTCCCGCAAGTCAAGCTCGTTCGTCTATCCGAAAACTACGGCTTCGCAGGGGGCTACAACCGAGGGCTTCGCCAGCTCGACTATCCTTATTATTGTCTCCTCAATAGCGACGTACGTGTCTCGCCCCACTGGTGCGACCGTCCGCTAGCTTTGCTGAGGGAAGGTCTCGCTGCCGTACAACCCAAGCTGCGCAGTGACCGCCAGCCCGAAGCGTTTGAGTACGCTGGCGCTGCTGGTGGAGAGCTAGATCGCTGGGGCTATCCCTACTGCCGGGGTCGCCTCTTTGACACCGTTGAGCTGGATCATGGGCAGTATGACGAGGAGTGCGAGATACTCTGGGCGACAGGCGCCTGCTACTTCGTCAGTGCCGAGGCGTTTTGGCAGGTAGGCGGCTTTGATGAGAGCTTCTTCGCTCACATGGAGGAGATTGATCTGTCGTGGCGGCTCTGGCTCTCGGGCGGTCGTATCCTCTACACCCCCGACAGCGTCGTCTACCATCTCGGAGGAGCTACGCTCGAGATGGGGAGCCCGAGGAAGAGCTACCTCAACTTTCGCAACAACCTCCGCATGCTCTACAAGAACCTCCCCACACGGCATGCTCGCAGGCGCATCCTCCTCTGTCGTCTGCCGCTAGACCTGCTCGCCGCCCTCACCTTCCTCCTCAAGGGACAGCCCCGACACGCCACAGCCGTGCTACGAGCCGTGCGCGACTTCTACCGCACCCGTCGCCAGCTCACTCTCTCCGCCGATCAGCCTTGGTATCAGGGCACAGCGACCCCGCCCATAGCGCATTACTCGCTCCTCTGGCAGTACCACCTCCGTCGCCGGCACACCTACGACCAGCTCCCCTCTTGAGCCTCCTACTTTATTTGCAACAGTCTCACTTTAGGAAGACAAAGTAAACCGCTAAGACAAGGCAGGCGAAAGCGGCTAAGTGGTTCCACTGCAACGGCTCTCCACGAAAGAAGATCACCGAGAAGAGCGTAAAGACCGTAATCGACACCACCTCCTGGATCACCTTGAGTTGCATCAAGCTGAAGGCACCGCCATTGCCGACGTAGCCGTAGCGATTGGCCGGGATCTGAAAGGAGTACTCAAAGAAAGCCAAGCACCAGCTCAGCAGGATCACCAGATAGAGTGGCGTGTGGTCCGTGATGACCCGCATCTGCTCCAGCTTAATGTGTCCGTACCATGCGAAGGTCATAAAGACGTTAGAGACCACCAGCAGAGCGACCGTTAACCAAGGATTCATAGATAAATCTGTAGATAAGACATTACGAGACTGTTGCAAAAGTCTCATTACGGAGTGCAAAGTTAGCAACCTTACCGCACTCTGCGTCTGGTCAAGCAGCGAGCGCGACCGAGTTTGTGGCGCAAAGCCCACCATCCTCGTCCGACGTATCGCACTGTCTTCGTAGCACATACGAGTTCCAAAAACAGTTCCCCTTTTGGAACTTTTTAGTTCCAAGGGAGGAACTCTTTAGTTCCAGCGGAGGAACTTTTCAGTTCCAACGGAGGAACTTTTAGGGGGAAGGGCATTAGGGAGAGGATTGCGGGTAAGTGAATGGAAATGAGAGCGGTTCGCACAATATCTCAGTGGTTTGCACTGCGAGGTAAAGTGCAAAAGAGATGGATTTGAGCAGAAGTTCCGTTACCAAATCGTTAGCCCATTCTCCGAATGGTAACGAAGAGGTAGGAGTAGGTAACTGACGGAAGAGTATTCAGTAAGTGAACACTCCGCAATTGTGGTGCTGTTTTGAGCCGTATGAGATGGAGTTAGAGACTGCTCGCAACCTCTTGGCATTTCCGTTGCAGGATGAAGGGGCAGAACTAAGCCGAAAAATGTTCCTTTTCTCCGTCTTTACAGGCTTGGCATTTGTTGATTTACAAGGGCTACGAGCTTCGCAAATCGAGACGAACAGCGAAGGGAAGCGGTATATTCGCAAGGCAAGACAGAAAACGGAGGTGGAGAGTTTGATTCCCTTGCATCCAATAGCGGAGCAGATACTCGCCCTTTACACGAAGGAGCAGAGCAGAGGAGATTACAAGATATTCCCCGATACAATGAGCGACTGGAAGCTACTCCGTCATCTCAAAGCCGTGAGGTTGGCTTGTGGCATCCGTACTCCGTTGACTTGGCACTGAGCAAGACACACGTTCGGCACGCTAACGCTAGAGGCTGGTGTGCCTATCGAGAGCATCGCTAAGATGATGGGGCATTCGTCTATTGCCAGCACGCAAATCTATGCCCAAGTCACCGACCAGAAGATTTCAAAGGACATGGACAGAGTGACAAAAAAACAGCTGTCAAAGACTTCCTCTTGCTCACAAGAAAGATAGACATAGATAATAATATAGTCAATGATCCTTTTTGTAAAGGACCACTGACTATACCATCATTGGGAGACCTTTGCACAGAGGTCTCGGTCAGCTTTGAAAAGTTATTTAAAGCTGTATTTGGAATACACATCCGTGTCAGACTCTCTATGATATAGAGCCTTACAATCGTCTATAATATCCTCTGTACCAAATCCGTGAATGGCTCGGCCCATTAAGAACGAGACCGTATAGTCGTTCCAGTCTTTGCCTAATGACGATGCTTTCAGCGCTCCTTCATTGAGGTACTTCCACATTTCCGCTTCACTGATGTATTGCAACCAATAACACCATTTTGCCAAGCTCACCAGTCGGCATACGTCCCAAGCATACGTGGAGGTTGTGGTCCGGACTTGAGCCAAATCCGTTTTTAGCCCGTCTGCTATCAAAGTCTGCAGCTCAATAAGTTCCTCGGAAGAACCTCTTTGAGCAAGGACTTCGTCCAATTCCGTACTCTGCTCTAAATTAAGCAGAGCGTTTAGCGTCTCTAGAGCATCTTCCCGACCATTAATGCCCCATTGTTTTTGAAGCCCCGTCTTGTATACATTCATATTATCATCGGTGATAATACTAAGGATGTCCTCACTGCGATAACAAGACAAGATGGCTCCAAATACCAGTAACCTTTTCTTTTCCTCGGTGAGCGGTGTTTGAGGATGAGAAGCCAAAAAGGCTTTCAGATTTTTCTTAGCAAAAAGCCGAGACACGATTTCAAACACGATAAAAGCAATAATCAAGACAGCGACTATTGCCACGATGATTTTCCAGATCATACAAGTATTATTTTGAAGTTAAACATAAGTCTATTATATCATATTTCCTACTTATCCACATGCTTCCCCATCATTTCTTCTACAGAAAGACAGAACCCGATCTCTTGGTAGATTTCAAGCAATAGGTCTTCGTTTAATGATGTTTTCCCGCTAAGGCGAAGAAATCCTTTTGGCATATTGGAGGCATAATAAAATGTATCTCCGCTAAAGGAGAGCATCAAGTCATGAGTAAAGGAACAACGAAGAGCGGTAAGTTTCTTCATCATTGCCGGGGTCAAAATCATACGGGCTTCTACCTCGTCATCGGCATATACGGTAAAGAGACGTTCAAACTCGGGGTCTTCCAAATAAACAAACTTTGCTTTATGTCTCTCCCTCAGTTTTTGTATCGTCAGAGCGAAGTAGCCCAACTTATCCTCCAAATGGTCGGGAAGCAGCATAACAAATCCCCTGCAAGTTCTTGGAAGACGGCAGTAACCAAACATTCCCCTAAAGCTAAACATCGTGCTCTCTACTTGTGCGCCCCACATCGGACTGAAAATCGCCCGATAGAGGAGCCTAAAGGATCTCCATGGTTTAGTATTCTGTTCATTTGTTGCGGTTACTCCTATATCGGCTATTGTCAATGCTTGATGCTGATTTGGGAAACTCAATGCACCGTAACTTGCCACTTGCAAAGTACCCTCCGACCTATTGGGGGGTCCGAATAGTCTGCTTGCCCGAATATCGGACACCTTTACTTCTTTTGTCGGAGAATAATTTGCATCCGGAAATAGCTGGTTGATAATTTGCCCCATTACTTTTTCCTCTTTCTGCTTCAGTACATTTAGGCATAAAGAGAACAGCGTATTGAGGACCACAAAGGCGACAAAGAATATGACGACATACGTTGCCGTTATTTGTGAGGTTTCATAATTGCCAGCATCGACGATATACCTTCCGAATATAGTGAATGCAAGCCAAAGCAGAGCCAAAGGGTAAACGGAATAAATGAGAAGCCTAACAATCTTACGCCACATGGCTATGTGGGTTAGTTGCCCTCTCATTTGTTGAGCGACAATCTTGAAGTCAATCAAGTGGTCTTCTTTCATCAATTATCCGAAAATCTCCTTGATATGAATGTCGCCCAACTCACTTTCAGGAATTCGTATCAATGCTTCTTTCCCAAGATGTTTTCTTGAAGCGATGTATGAAGACGGGAACATTTCTACGGCATTGTTGTAATCCGTTACGGTTGCGTTATAAGTTCGGCGTATAGCCTGCAATTCGTTCTCCATATCCGTTATCTGATATTGGAGATAGACAAACTGCTCATTGGCTTTGAGATCCGGATTACTCTCAACAACGGCCTTAACTTGTTTGAGAAGAGCGGAGATTTCTGTCCCGTCCTTGATTTGTTCTGCTTCGGGGGCTCCGTCTGCTCGAGACCTTAGTTCGGCTATGCGGGTAAGGATTTCATTTTCGTGTCCCATATACGCTTTAAGAGATGCCACCAAATTGGGTATAAGGTCATTTCTCTGCTTGAGTGCCACACAAATGCCACTCCGGCATTGTTCCACCCTGTTTTTCTTGGCAATGAGATTATTAGAGGTGATTATACCCCAAATCAGTATAAGCACAGCTATTGCGATAAGGACACTCCCAGCAATTATTGATGCAGTCATACAAATTCGCTTGTCTCAACGATTATTTCTTAGTACTCTTGTCGTCTTCATAGTGGCGTCGTACTCTTTCCATACCCCCGAACGTTCTCCATCGGCATACTGTCCCTCTACAACCAAAATCGGATTTCCGTTGCGCAAAACTTCTTCTTTGTACGCCCCATGTAGCACGCCCATGCGATAAGTTCGTGTGACTTTGCTTTCAACGCCATCTCCCTGTTTCGTGAGTTTCCACTCGACCCCGTCTTTCTTCCCATTCACCCAACGGGTCTCAAGTATTTGAGCACCGTTTTGGCTGTCATACCGCTTCTCAAAGCCGTTTTCCACACCTTCCTGGTATTCTTTCTCCAAATCCAAACGACCGTCTTTGAAATAGGTTTTTACACAGCCATCGATTTTGCCCTTCTTCATAGGGGTAATCTTGCTGACAGTTTTGCCGTCTTGGTAGTACTCCGTGAACACCCCATTTCTTTTCCCCTGGTCATACGCTCCCGTTTCTCTCAGTACACCATCCCGATAGCGGTGGTACTTGCCATCCATCAGTCCGTTAGAAAAGGAAATAGTCTCTTCGTCAAGCTCCCGCTTGATACGCCACTCTCCCTGCAAGGGTTTTCGGCTGTCCTTTTCGAAATAAACTGTCGTATTGTTTTCGCCCGATAGGGGTAAGAGTTCATCGCTTAGAATCACCTTTTGAGCCGATACCGAAAGGCTCAGCAACAGCGAGAAGAAAAAGAGAATATATCGATTCATATTATAATAGAATGCCCAATTATTTAATTGGTTACTTTTGCTTCATTGCCTGTTTAATAAACGTGAAACTATCTGCTTCGCTTCCTTTGTCCTTTGTTGCTTTAAGTTTCTCTGCTCTCGAGCATATAAGAAAATATCCTGCCTCTTTTATCAAGAGGCAAGAGCATACACAGATACTCAATGGCAAAGATAGAGTTTTTTTTGCGATACTCTGACCAAAACAATGGATAAAAACAAAGGAAGACCTACATCATTACCGATGAAGGTTTCTGTTGACATAGTTCTCACTCAGTATTCTGTTTATGTCTGAGAGCCGATAGAGGATTTTCCCTGCGATTTGGGTGTAAGGGATAATGCCCTTATCCCGATAGTCTTGCAGGGTACGAGGGGAAAGGAACAGTCTCTCGCAAACCTCCCGTCCTGTGAGATAGATTTCACCTTCAAAAAGAGGACGATGAGTTTGAGCCATGCTTCTCACTCGATTCGTCAAACCTTTAATGCCAGAGATGAGTTGCTTCATCTCTGGTGTTTCTTTATTGATAGTTTCGTACTCCATAGTCGTTAACCTTTACGAGTATTAGAGTTAGCGAGGAGAGCTTCCACATCCTCACGCTTGTAATAGCATTTATGTCCGATTTGGATAAAGGGCAGCACAGACGAGTCCCGATAGTGCTGCAATGTTCGCTTAGTGATGTTCAGTATTCGGCATACATCCCCATTGAAGACTGTTGCAATTCTCTCGGCTAAAGTGTATCTTTGTCATAGTGTAAACAGAACTCTAAATACTATGGCAACGATATACGACTTCACCGTCCTGACCTCTCAAGGCGAGCCGCTAGACTTAGCGAGCCTACGCGGCAAAGTGCTCCTCATCGTCAATACCGCTAGCAAGTGTGGCTACACGCCTCAACTGGCTGGGCTCGAGGAGCTGTACAAGCAGTACCACGACCAGGGGCTCGTCCTACTGGGCTTCCCCTGCAATCAGTTTGGCGGGCAAGACCCCGGCACCGACGAGGAGATACGCAACTTCTGTCAGGTCAACTACGGCGTCACCTTCCCGATCATGCAAAAGGTAGAGGTCAACGGTCCCCACGCTCACCCGCTCTTCAAGCTCCTCAAGGAGGAGACGAGCCAAGACTCAGACCTGCCAGTCAAGCCGATACAGTGGAACTTCAACAAGTTTCTCATCTCCCGTGACGGCACCGAGATAACCCGCTACGGATCGGCTAAGCTCCCGAAGAACTTAGCCAAGGATATTGAAGCTCTCCTCTAATCCACAACTAAAGCTATGTTCGACTCTCCCATCTACTTCTGGCTCATCGCTGGGCTACTCCTTCTCTTCATTGAGTTGCTTACGCCCGGCTTCGTCGTAGCCTGCTTTGGCATAGGAGCTTTGCTGGCGATCCTGCCCGCAGCCCTCGGCGCCTCGATCACTTGGCAGGTGATTACCTTTTGCATTGGGTCGATCCTCGCCCTTTTGCTCCTGCGTCCTATGGTTCGCCGCCTCAGTCGCAACAAAGAGACCGCTCGCACAGGCGTTGAGGCGCTCTACGGGCGCACGGCTCGTGTCACTGAGTGCATAGACGCTAGTCGAGAGACGGGTCGCATCGCTGTGGACGGGGACAACTGGCGCGCCCGCACGGTCGCTCCCGACATGGTCATCCCACGTGGCGAGATGGTCCGCATCGTCAGCAATGACAGCATCGTCATGATCGTCGAACCGATCACACCAACAACCGAATAACAACCCCAAACACTACAAATATGGAAGCATCCCTCATCGTACTGGGCGTACTCGTCCTGCTCGTCATCTACATCATTGCCAAGGGTCTGGTCATCGTCCAGCAGTCTGAGACGATGATCGTGGAGCGTCTCGGGCGCTATCTCAAGACCCTCCCCTCGGGTATCAACCTGATCATTCCTTTCATTGATAAGCCACGCCCTATGGTTTGGCGTATCACAGCTTCATCCAGCAAGGGGGGCACGCTCGTACGCTTTATCAATACTGACCGCATCGACCTGCGAGAGAATGTCTACGACTTCGCCCGTCAGAGCGTCATCACCCGTGACAACGTTGTCACTGAGATCAATGCGGTTCTTTACTTCCAAATCGTCGAGCCACTCAAAGCGGTCTACGAGATCTCTAACCTCCCCGTAGCTATCGAGATGCTCACGCAGACCTCGCTGCGTAACGTGATTGGTGAGATGGATCTCGACGAGACGCTCACCAGCCGTGACACGATCAATAGCAAGCTGCGCGACATCCTAGACGAGGCGACGAATAAGTGGGGTGTCAAGGTAAACCGCGTGGAGCTGCAAGACATCAACCCACCTCGAGACATACGCGATGCGATGGAAAAGCAGATGCGTGCCGAGCGTGATAAGCGTGCTCAGGTACTCACCGCTGAGGGTCAGAAGGAAGCTATGATCCGTGAGTCTGAGGGTCGTATGACTGAGTCGGTCAACCATGCCGAGGGTGAGAAGAAAGCGCAGATCCTCGCTGCCGAGGCTGACGCTCGTGCTACCATCCTTCGTGCAGAGGCTGAGGCAGAGGCTATCGAGCGCATCACCTCCGCAGTCGCCAGCACGGGCAGCAATCCTACTCAGTACCTTATAGCGATGCGCTATCTAGACACGCTCGAGAAGATTGGCCGCAACAGCTCCGACAAGACGCTCTTCCTCCCCTACGAGGCGACAGGCATCCTCTCCGCCCTCGGTGGCATCAAGGAAGTCTCCGCCAGCGAGGTGGGCAACCTCCTCACCAAGGTCGGCAAGCACTAGCCCCGCCTTGGTAGCGTATGCCATAGATGCCTAGCAAACTCACACGAAGCGTATGAGCAAGGTCTCAATACGATTCATCTAAAGACTAAACTCAAGAGCGAGGAGCGTGAACTGGTTAGTGCCACTAACCAGTTGAAACTCCTCGCTCCCGATGGGGCAGATGCCACAAGCTTGAGAGGTCTACTACACGCTGCGCTTACGGATAAGGTAAACGATAGAGCGACTTTTATGAAGGGGATCGACTACTCGTATTATTATGAGCAAGAAGACTGAGCCCCCCAAGATAAAGATTGACATTAAGGATTGCAACAGAAACGGACGCACAGACGTGTAACCCTTTGTAGGGACGCACGGCTCGTGCGTCCGTCCCCGTTAAAGCCTTGATGCTGTAACCTTTGACACAACGGACGCACGACCGTGCGTCCCTACATATCGCTACTCGTAAGATTAGCAAAGGCTAGGACTACAAACCATTTGATCATACAAGTAAAGAACACCCACACTATGAGCAACACAGAGCAGATAGCCCACGTAAGGGCTCTAGAGGATGGCTCCTACGAGACGCAACCTCTACTAGATCATCTACACGGAGTGGCGGAGCTGGCGCAGAGCTACGCTGAGCACATCACCGATTACCCAGAGCTTGGCGAGATTGGTTACCTGCTGGGTCTCCTGCACGACTTGGGTAAGTACCAGGAGGGCTTCCAGCAATACATACGTCAGCAGTCCGGTTTAGACCCAACACTCAACGGGTGGCGCACCCCGCACAGCCCCGCAGGAGCACGTTACGCCTACGACTTAAAGCAGGTGGGCGGTAATCAGCAGCTTCTCAAGATCCTCTCGCTCTGCATCGGGGCTCACCACCGAGGGCTCTACGATGACTCCGAGTGGCGAGGACAAGTTGTCAGTTCTAGTGATACCAAGAGAGCAGTAGCGAACTTGGTCAAGGGACTCCAACCTGAGGCGAGCCAGCTTGAAGAGCTTCTTCACAAAGCCTCTCTGGACAAGGCTGCTGCGGTGTGGAACGAGCAATACCAAGAAGACTACCAGCTGCTGATCCGTATGCTTTTCTCCTGTTTGGTAGACGCTGACTTCCTCGACACGGAGCGGTTTATGTCTCCCGACAAGAGCCTTGTTCGTCAGAGTGCTAAAGCTTCGCTAGAGCAGATGCGCGCTCAGCTAGAGGAGTATGTGTCGCACTTCAACCGTGAGGGGCGGATCAATGAGGCGCGAGCAGCCTTCCTCGACCAATGTCGCAACCATGGGCGCACGGCTAAGCGAAGGATCTACTCGCTCACGCTTCCTACAGGTGCAGGCAAGACGGTCTCCTCGATGATGTGGGCTCTGGAGCATGCCATAGCGCAGGGGTGTGAGCGCATCATCTATGTCATCCCCTACACTTCGATCATCACCCAGACAGCGGAAACCTTTAGGGACATCTTTGGGGCGGATCAAGTGCTAGAGCATCACTCTGATGTAGATGCCAAGGAGCGAGCTGACGAAGCTCTGGAGTACACCAAGCTCATGACGGAAAACTGGGATGTGCCGCTCGTGGTGACGACCAACGTGCAGTTCTTCGAGTCGCTCTACGCTCATCGTGTGAGTCGCTGTCGCAAGCTACACAACATTTGCAATTCGGTCGTTGTCTTTGACGAGGTGCAGATGTTTCCCCCTCGGCTGCTCAACCCAATCCTGCGTGTGGTGGAGAGTCTGCACTACGCCTTCCGTGTGGAGCCTCTCTTCTGTACCGCTACGCTACCAGTCTTTGACAAAGACATCCTATCAGACAGCAAGCGGATCGGCCATGAGTTCTTCTTCCTTGAGGAGCCCATTCAGGAGGTCGTACCTTATGATGCTGAGCGCTTTGCGCCCTTTGACAAGGTTCGCTACCATTGGGACCCGCTTCGGCTCTCTACGGAGGAGCTGGCCGAGCGGTTGGGCGAGCACGAGAGCTTCCTCTGTATCGTGAGCAGTCGTGACGATGCGGCTCGTCTCTATGCGGCTCTGCAAGCTCAAGACAAGTCAGGCGAGGGGCTGATACATCTCTCACGAAGGATGTGCTCGGCGCACATTCAGAAGCGCATAGAGGAGATACGCCGTCGCCTGAAGGCTGGCGAGCCAGTGCGTGTCGTCAGTACACCGTTGGTCGAGGCTGGTGTAGACCTAGACTTCCCCGTGGTCTACCGAGCGATGGCGGGTTTAGACTCAGTCATGCAGGCCGCTGGGCGGTGCAATCGTGAGGGGCGTATGGCAGAGCCTGGCGAGGTCTACATTTTTCTCCTTGCTGATGGGACGGACATCCCAGGTGAGATGAGCTGGGCGCAAGGTGCCCTGGAGGATCTGCTTGATCGGCTGTCTGAGCAGGGAGCTCCACAGAGAGGCGAGATCGAGCGCTACTACCAGGCATTCTATAATGATGTCGACTGCTTCGACAACAAGAAGACCAAGGAGAAAGATAAAAGGGTCTCCAGACTGCTTTGGGATGTGGATGATAAGCGATGTGAGGGGCTACGCTTCGAGTATGAGACAGCGAGCCAGAACTTCAGATACATCGAGAATCAGGATACCCCGATCGTTATACCCTATGGCGATGCGGGGAGAGCGATCATCAAGAAGCTCCAAAACAACCTTCCGCTGACACGACAGGAGTACCGACAAATGAATCGTCTTACCGTTGGTCTAAAACGAAAAGATTGTTTAACTTTGAGGGGAAGCATCTCAGCGAGTGAGAACGGCATCGCTTATCTAACCGATGATAAGCTCTACAGCACGGAGACTGGGATACAGATAATCGATCAGACATCAACATTCATGACAGCATAAACATATGGAAGAGTATATAGATAAGGAGTACTGCCTGCGTGTGCGTGGTCCTTTCGCTTGCTTTACACGCCCCGAGATGAAGGTGGAGCGTGTCAGCTATGATGTGATCACGCCCAGTGCAGCGCGCGCCATCTTTCAGGCGATCTACTGGAAGCCCGCCATACGTTGGGAGATCACTAAGATAGAGGTGCTAGCTCCGATCAAGCGGTTTACCATCAAGCGAAACGAGGTGGCCTCTATCATGAGCAAAGGAAGTACAGGCATCAACGTTTCAGAGGATCGCAGACAGCGTGCCTCCTACATCTTGCGTGACGTAGACTATCGGATCTATGCTAAGATGGTCTACATCCCCGTCAGAAACCGCTCAGCTAGTTGTCAGAAGCACTACAACGAGGAGTACAACGAAGCCGAGCGTAAAGCGGAGAACCCAAGAAAGTACCAAGAGATATTCGAGCGCAGAGCCAAGGCTGGGCAGTGCTTCATGATGCCTTACCTAGGGTGTCGTGAGTTCACTTGCGCCTTTGAGTATGTGGACCTAGAGCATGGGGAAACATCCCTAGAGCCCAAGCCTATCCCTGAGAGTCGCGACCTGAGCATCATGCTCTACGACATGGACTTCGAGCGGGATAGGAAGAATCCCCCAGCCATGTTTTATCATCCGCAAATGACCGAGGGTGTCATCACCGTCCCCCCGATGGATAGTAATGAGATACTGAGATGATCCTACAAGCACTATACAACTACTACGAAGCGATGCGCAAGGCACATCGCATTGCTACCCCTGGACTAGAGGTCAAGCCCATTCGCTGGGTCATCGTCATTCGCGAAGATGGCACCTTCGTCAGACTAAAAGACCTCAAAGATCCAAGTGACAAGAAGAGCAAGGGGCAGGACTATCTAGTTCCAGCTGGACTAAAGCGTAGCGGCAAGTGTCCACCCGCACAACCCTTTTGGGACAATCGCAAGTATATCCTAGGGTATGAAGAGAGTGCCGAGGGGGTGTCACCCAGCACGGACCGTCTAGAGGAATTCAAGCGGGTTATGTCAGAGATCGCTGAGCACTATCCAGACAATGCCAGCTTTAAAGCGGTCTGTCGCTTCTACGACCACTACCTCGGAGCCGAGACGCCTCTCCCCGAAGAGGCTCAGACCGAGCGCATCTTAGCATCAGACTGGATGACCTTCCAGCTACAAGGTGACACAGAGCTTCTAGCCACACAAGAGGATGCGTACGACCTTGCCGCTCAAGCCTACAGTACGGAGGACAATCTTGGGCGATGCCTCATCACGGGAGAGGAAAAGCCCCTAGCAGCCTTTCATGCTCGGATTGTAGCTCCAGGCTCGCAGGCGGGAGCCACGATAGCCAGCTTCAACGATCCAGCCTACCTTTCCTATGGCAAGAAGCAGGGCGAGAATGCGCCGATATCTAAGTACGCCTCCTTTGCCCATACCACGGCTCTCAACGACTTGCTCCGCAATGAGCAGACACGCTACACGCTCGGAGACATCAGCTATGTCTTTTGGAATTCGGATCTTGACGATCCTAGTATCAACGAGACCTTTCGCACCGTAACCTTCGAAGGAGTAAGGAATGACGAAACTCAAGAGCAATCCGACACAGACGATGAGCAGCCTAAGCGAAGAGGTAAGAGTAAAAAGAAAGCCCCGAGCCCAACTCAGGACACTTACAAAGTACTTGAGCAGTTCAAAGCTATCCGTGGTAACCGTGGTCAAGGAGAGCATTGGGAAGACGAGCGACAGTTTTACGTCCTCGGACTGACAGCGGGCGGACGCATCACCATCAAGTATTGGCAGCAGGGGACTGTGTCCGAGATCTTCGACAGAGTCTACCAGCATCTCGTCGATATGAACATCATCAGCTGGACT
Source organism: Porphyromonas uenonis DSM 23387 = JCM 13868 (assembly GCF_000482365.1). Taxonomy (GTDB): domain Bacteria; phylum Bacteroidota; class Bacteroidia; order Bacteroidales; family Porphyromonadaceae; genus Porphyromonas; species Porphyromonas uenonis. Next base: position 115,269 of record NZ_KI535310.1, read on the forward strand.
GGCAACGTGGACGAGGAGAACCCGCCCCTACGCTCACTTTATGGCATCGTTAAGAGTGTCTCCACACCCTCCAAGTCGAGCACCTTCGCCACGAACCTTGTGCAGAGCATCGTCGAGAGCATCCTCAGTGGCAATCCCTATCCGATGACCCTCCAGCAGGCCTGCGTCAACCGCATCACGCAGGAGCGCACAGTCTCCGAGCTACGAGCGGCCATTCTCAAGGGCTGCATCAACCGCAAAGCAAGAATATACAAACATCTAAAAGAACTAGATATGGCTTTAGACAAGCAAAACGACAACATCGCCTACCTCGCCGGACGCCTCTTTGCCGTCCTCGAGCAGATCCAGCAGGCTTCACTAGGCAAAGGGGTCAATGCGACCATACGAGATCGCTTTTACGCTAGCGCCTCCACTCGCCCTAACATGGTGATGGGACGACTCATCGCACTGTCCAACCACCACCTGAGCAAGCTACGCAAGGAGAAGCCTGGATTAGCAGTAAACCTCGAGAAGCTCCTCGGAGAGATCTTCGCCTTGATCCCATCTGAGGCGCCCACATTCCCCGCGACCTTCTCGCTAGATGAGCAGAGCCTCTTTGCCGTAGGCTACTATCATCAGAAAGTTGATACCTATAGGAAGGAAGAGACAACCAACCCAACAGAAGAAACAGAACAATAACCCATATAATCATGTTACAGAATAGATATGACTTCATCCTACTCTTTGATGTCAAGGATGGCAATCCCAATGGAGACCCTGATGGTGGCAACCTGCCCCGCGTAGACCCTGAGACTGGCGAGGGACTCGTCACGGATGTGTGTATCAAGCGCAAGGTGCGCAACTACATACAGATGGCGACTGACCAAGGGATCTTCGTCAGAGAGAACTCTGTCCTCAATGACTCCATCAATGCGGCTGTCGAAGAGGCTACAGGCAAGGATGCTAAGACGAAAAACGCCTCAGACCGTGACAAGGCTCGCGCCCTCATGTGTCAGAAGTATTACGACATACGTGCTTTCGGAGCTGTCCTCTCCACGGGCAACAATGCTGGTCAGGTGCGTGGTCCCATTCAGCTAACCTTCGCACGCTCCATTGATCCGATCTTCCCCCACGAGCATACCATCACACGTATGGCTGCCACAGATGCTAAGGAGCAAAAGGCCAACGAAGAGGCTGACGACAAGGGCGGCAACCGCACCATGGGGCGCAAAGCCACCGTGCCCTACGGACTATATAAGATGTATGGCTTCGTGACGCCACACTTTGCCGAGGACACAGGCTTCACGGAAGATGACTTGAATCGCTTCTGGGAGGCACTCCAGAATATGTTTGACCTAGATCACTCCGCAGCCCGTGGACTTATGAGCCTGCAGAAGTTGATCATCTTCAAGCATGACTCGCCTCTGGGCAATGCGCCTGCGCACAAGCTCTTCGAGCGTGTCTCCGTAGCACGGCGTGAGGGACTCACGGGTCCCGCACGCGACTTCTCCGACTACACCGTCCAGATCGATCGCAACGGACTCCAGGGAGTCGAGGTCATCGAGCTCGTCTAGCCCGCTTTACACGAAAGTTCCTTCCGTAGCGCACTCCACTACGGCAGGGGCTTTTCTCTAAAACGACCTTCTTCCCCATGAGACGCTACAGCGACGAAGAGCTACTGACAATCTCCGAGATACAGCACTACTGCTTCTGTCCACGTCAGTGGCAACTGATCACCCTAGAGCAACTATGGCACGACAACCACCTCACAGCGCTAGGGCAGATCCTGCACAAGCGTGTGGACCAACCTGAGCTGAGCGCTCGCGTGGGAGACACGATCACGATGAGGCGAGTGCCACTCGTCTCCTACACTTTAGGGCTATACGGGCTATCCGACGCAGTGGAGTTGACCCCGCTACGGGATCATAGCCTAAGCCCCTTCCGACATCCTAAGTATCCAGGGGCGTGGCAGGCGACTCCTGTCGAATATAAGCGTGGCAAGCCTAAAACTCACCTCGCTGACAAACTGCAGCTCTGCGCTCAGGTCATAGCCCTTGAAGAGCTGTACCAAGTCTCTATTCCCTGCGGTGCACTCTACTATGGAGAGACACGGCATCGCCTGCAGGTCAAGATGGACGACGCCTTGCGGACAGCGTGCTACGAGGTGGCACGTAAGATGCACGAGGCCTTTGCGCAGCGCACGCCTATACCAGCGCACTACACCCGTCAGTGCCGCTCCTGCTCTCTCCTCGATGAGTGCATGCCTCGCATCGCATCACACCGATCGGCCAGGAGCTACCTAAAGCATCACGACATACTCACCTTATGAGAAAGCTACTCAACACCCTCTATATTCTTACGCCCAATGTCTACCTGCTCAAGGACGGCACCAATGTCGTGGCACGCGTAGATGGCGAAGAGACCTTTCGCATACCAATACACAACCTCGAGGGAATCATCACATTCTCCTATATGGGTGCTTCGCCTGGGCTGATGCAGCTCTGCGTGCAGGAGGGTGTTAAGCTCACATTCCTCACACCCACAGGTCGCTATATAGGTTCGCTAGAGGGTTCCACGAGGGGCAACGTCCTCCTGAGACGTACCCAGTACCGCATCGCTGACGACGAACCAGCTGCGACTCACTTCGCCGCACTATTTATCTCGGCCAAGATAGCCAACCAGCGATCGGTGTTGAGCAGATATGTGAGAGATTACCACCCGACAGAGGGCGTGGAGGCAACCTTTCAAGAGGCACTCAGCCAGCTCAAAACTTTGCAGAAAAGCTTAGCCTACAAGCGTGACCGCATGGCCGTTATGGGCGTAGAGGGCTTAGCGGCGCAGCAGTACTTTGTCCTCTTTCACCACCTCATAAGGCGACCAGAGTTCACCTTCGAGGGACGATCCCGACGACCGCCTCGCGATGAGACCAATGCGTTGCTCTCGTTCTTCTACACTATCCTCGCCCACGAGGTCACGGCAGCGCTGGAGACCGTAGGGTTGGACCCATACGTGGGCTTCCTCCATACGGACAGACCAGGCAGAGCAAGCCTTGCCCTAGACCTTATGGAGGAGCTTCGCGCCTACATCGTGGATCGCTTCGTCCTGACTGTCATCAACAAACGACAAGTAGCCCCCTCAGACTTCATCACCCAGGGCGAAAATGGCTACATCCTCAGAGACGAACCCCGCAAAGAGCTCCTAGCCGCTTGGCAACAACGCAAGCGAGAAGAGATCACGCACCCTTTCCTCCAGGAGCGTATACCGATAGGACTACTCCCCTATGCTCAGGCGCTACTCCTAGCCCGATGCCTCCGAGGAGACCTCGACGACTACCCTGTCTTCCTAATCCAAAGCTGATGTACCTACTTGTTACCTACGATGTAAACACCGCCTCACCAGACGGGGCTAAGCGACTCCGCCAAGTGGCGAAGATATGCCAAAACTACGGCCAGCGTGTCCAAAACTCGGTCTTCGAGTGCCTCGTCTCTCCTGCCCAAAGGGTCGAACTAGAGGCTACTCTCACGGACACGATCAACCTCTCGAGCGACTCCCTGCGCATCTACCACCTCGGCACCAATTACCAATCTAAGATCACCACCATTGGCAAAACAAAAGGCGTAGATCCTGAGGGCGTGCTACTCATTTAGCGGTCCGACTCGTTCGCTCTTGTACACCTCTGCGAATGCCAAGCGATCAGTGAAAAGGCACACTATTCGCATACGCTGATATCCAAGCACATACCTACTCGCAACCACCTCCAACACGACGAATACGCCTGCTCTTAGTCTCCCATTCGCAGTTCATCATCGTCTAATCCTCAACTAATGCGTACCTTTGGGCATCGCAGTCGCACCCCACACGGGGTGCGTGAATTGAAAC
>NZ_AXVC01000021.1 GCF_000482365.1 Porphyromonas uenonis DSM 23387 = JCM 13868
CGTCGCACCCCACACGGGGTGCGTGAATTGAAACTGCCATTGTACGGGGTGCAGCCTGTGAACTCAAAAGTCGCACCCCACACGGGGTGCGTGAATTGAAACGCGATTACATGTCAAGTAATAGTCATCGCCTTTTGTCGCACCCCACACGGGGTGCGTGAGTTGGAAGAGGAGAGCGATTGGCAGTCGGAACGAATACGAGGACAGCCTCCATGAGCGGATACGCTTGTGGGGGCTGTCTCTGTTTTTACGAGCTAAGATTGCTACGCAGCGTCAGATGAGGGCGCGGCGGCGGCCAGTGGCGTAGAGGAAGGCGATCTCGATGAGCCCCGAGAGGATGACGATGACGACGAAGGCGATCAACTTCACCTGTAGGAGCACGGCGATCAGGGCACCAAGCGCGATGACCGCAAGCGAGAGGAGTTGGTTGATGAAGACCTCGCGGTTGCGCCCATTGGCGGTAAGGACCAGTTCGATGAAGAAGCCCGAGATAAGCCATATCGGTATCAGCACCGTCATGAGCAGGAAGACAGGTAGTATGAGATCCTCTATCGGGCCATTGCCCATGATCCAGATGATCGGCTTAGCGGCGAGCATGAGCGCCCCCATGCAGACGATGCCCATGAGCAGTTCGCCACGCAGTATACGATGTATGCGCTCTGTCGTATAGCTGGTGCTGACCGAGGGAAAGAGCGCCACGTTGAGCTGCTTGGTGATGTACATGACGACGCTGACGATCTTCATCGAGAAGTCGTAGCCCGTCAGGGAGGTCATGCCAAAGAGCGAACCGATCACGAGGTTGAGACCAGCCGACTTGACCGTCATCACCAGATAAGAGAGGAAGAGTGGCGTAGCCTCTCGCAGGAGGGCTAAGCTTTTGCGCAGTGAGATGAGGCGTAGCGAGAGCTTTTCGCGCCATAATATATAGCCAAAGGCGATCCCCGCCGAGAGTATATTGCTTGCCGAAGCCAGTAAGACGTAGCGTGTCATATGCTCTGGCGTAAGCACCCAGAGGATGATGGCAACGGCTAGAAGCACCTTCGTGGCGATCTGTATGTAGAGGTAGATGCGCGTGCGCTGGATCCCGATGAAGTACCAGTTGGGCATGATGACACAGGCCACTACGGAGAGAAAGCTTGCCCAGAGGAGCGCCCGGTAGTCGGCCAAGGGTCCGACCCATAAGACGATAGGCAGGAAGAGGAGGAAGGAAAGGAGGAGCAGGTAAAGGCGACTAGAGAGTATCTGCGAAGTGATGTCGGATTTGCCCGCCAGGTCGCCCTCCTTGTCGTAGCGAGCCAGGTAGCGGGTGCCGATCATGTCCAGGCCGTAGGTCACCAGCGTGGTGAAGTATGTGATGACCGAAAAGGCGTAGACATAGGCTCCGTACGCCTCGGCGCCGACACGATGGATCAGGATCGGGTAGATGATCAGATGAAAGGAGGAGTTCAGCACGTTGATGAGTCCGAGAGAGAGGAAGTTCTCTAGGACTAGTCTATTGCCTCTGACCATAGCGCATAGTCTCTGGAGGAGGTGCTTCGGTGCTGGAAGGGGTGACTGGTTCATCTGATTATCTTGGGGTGGTCGTCTGAGGCTCATAGGGCTTCAGTACGAGGGCAAAGGTACTACCTTCTCACGAATTAGTTGTAGCTGCAAAAGCGTGTGCCAAGTGGCGGGGCTCCCGTGGCGGAAACTTTCCGACTAAATGAAATTTCTCCTGAGGAAATTCAAATCCTCCACTGGGAAAACGGCAAATTCCTCCGAAGTTTCATTTCATTCTTCCGAAGTTTCATTTCGATCTTCCGAGGAATTTTTCATTGCCTCCGTGGAGGATTTGCATTTGCTCCCTGGATCTTTCGGATTTCCTCGGGAGACGTATAACCGTTGCAGGGAAACGTGTAACGGCTGTAGGGACGCACGATCTGTGCGTCCGTTGTGTCAGAGGTTACAGCGTTGTGGTTTTAACGGGGACGGACGCTCGGGACGAGTAACCTTTGTAGGGACGCACGGTCGTGCGTCCGTTGTATCAGAGGTTACAGCACTGTGGTTTTAACGGGGACGGACGCTCGACCGAGCGTCCCTACAGCCGTTACACGTTGGATGGTTCGGGGACGGACGCACAGATCGTGCGTCCCTACAGCCGTTACACGTCGGATGGTTCAACAACGGACGCTCGACCGTGCGTCCCTACAGCCGCTACACGTCACGCTAGACGGGTGAGCGCTTTTTTGTACCTTTGATCCGCAAGAGAGACTACAATACAATGACAAAAGAGACTTCTACCCAGAGCAGTACAGCTACGACCCGCTACGACAAGAAGGTGGCCATCGTGGGCGCTGGCTCTATGGGCCGTAGCATAGCCCTCTGTCTGGCTATGCACCATATACCTACCGTCATACAGGCGCGCTCACTAGACCGTCAGAAGCGAGCTATCCCACTCCTTGAGCAGTCACTGGCCGAGTGCGGCGAACTCTTCAGCTGGAGCGATGCGGAGCGACAGGAGTTGCTCAGCCGTATCAAGGTGACCGTGGACAATGCCGACATTGTCTCGGCCAACCTAGTCATAGAGGCGTCTAGTGGCTCCCTCGAGGAGCACAAGGAGCTCTACCGAGACCTAGACGCTGTCCTGAGCGAGGGGACGATCATCGCTTCGATCACTTCGTCGATCAGCATCACGGAGCTGGGCAACGCTACGCAGCGTCCGTCGCTTGTGGCGGGGATGCACTTTTTCAATCCAGTGCCACTCATTGACCTCGTTGAGATTGTTTCGTCACAACACACCTCGCAGGAGACGCTCGAGCAGATCCAGGCGCTGTGCGATGCGATGGGCAAGGAGACGGTCTACGTCGAGGACACGCCAGGCTACATCGTCAATCGTATGCTCATACCGATGATCAACGAGGCGATCACCGAGTTGGCGCAGGGTATCGGCTCTATCGAAGACATAGACCGTGCGATGCGCATCGGGGCTAGTCACCCGATGGGTCCGCTAGAGCTGGCAGACTGGATCGGACTAGACACCTGTCTGGAGATCTTGGAGGGGCTCTTTGCAGAGTTTATGGATAGCAAGTATCGTCCGCACCCACTGCTACGTCGTAAGGTACGTGCCGGTCAACTCGGTCGCAAGGTGGGCGTGGGCTTCTACCGCTATACCCCAGAGGAGGAGGAAGAGTCATAGCCTTAGCCCCTTTTTTATAGCAACACGCTTGAGATGCAAGTCAAGATCCTCGGCTGTGGCTCTGCGCGTCCCACACGGCATCATCTACCGTCAGCGCAAGTGCTGACCGTCGCTGGGCATCACTACCTAATAGATGCTGGCGAGGGGGTGCAGCACTCGCTCATTATGGCGGGCTATAAGATGACGCAGCTGGAGGCGCTCTTTATCTCTCATGCTCACGGGGACCACTGCTTCGGACTGCCTGGTCTGCTCACCTCGATGGCACACGTAGGGCGTACGAAGCCGCTCACGATCGTGACGACTGCCGAGGTGGCCGACTTCATACGCTACATAGAGGCGCATCATATGGAGGTGAGCTCCTACGCACTCTCTGTGACGATCGCTCCGAGTGACGAGGTTAGCCCGTCCATCTACACTGACGAGTGGATCACGGTCGACACGCTGCCCCTGCGTCACCGTACGAGTGCCGTCGGCTTCCTCTGCCGTGAGCACTGTATGCCGAGGAGGATCGATCCTGTGGCTACGAACTTTTACCAAATCCCTTACAGCGCTATGCCTGCTCTGCAAATGGGGCTAGACTACGTCCCTCAAGGTGGCGGGCGCATCATCCCGAACCGTGAGCTGACGAAGCCTGGTCGCCCGTCCCGCTCCTACGCTTATCTCTCAGACACGCTCCCTGCGTGGCATCTGGTGGAGCAGATTCGTGGGGTGGACCTTCTCTACCACGAGAGCACCTACAGTGAGGAGTTTCTCGACCGTGCAGAGACCTACGGACACTCGACGGCACGGCAAGCGGCTGAGGTGGCTAAGGCTGCCGAGGTGGGTCAACTGCTCTTGGGTCACTACTCGGGGCGCTATGACGATGTGTCGGTGCTGCTCAGGGAGGCTCAAGAGGTCTTTCCCAATAGCTTTGCAGCCCAAGAGGGGGATCTGTACGAAGTGTAATGCTTTACTCGAAAAACCGTTTATAGAAATCCAATGAGTAGCCGTATCAAGAGTCTCTTTAAGGACACCGTCATCTACGGGGCAACGACTATGCTCAGTCGCTTCCTCGGCTGGGCGCTCTTCCCGCTCTATGTGTATCAGCTCCCCTCGCCAGCGGACTACGGTATCGTGACCAATCTGTATGCCTGGGTGGCGCTGCTCCTGATCATCCTAACGTATGGGATGGAGACGGGCTTCTTCCGCTTTAGCCGTGAGGGTGACGGGCGCAAGGTGTACGCTAATAGTTTGCGTACGCTAGGCACCAGTTCGCTCCTCTTCCTCATCTTGGGCTTGCTCTTTGTCAAGCCGATCGGTGCGGCTCTCGGCTATGCGGACATGCTGCGCCCTGTGGCGATGCTCATTGTGATCGTGGCGATCGATGCTTTCACCAGCATTCCCTTTGCCTATCTGCGCTACACCAATCAAGCCTTGCGCTATGGCTTGATCAAGATAGGCTACGTACTCCTGACGGTGGCGCTCAATCTCTTCTTCCTACTGGTCTGCCCTTGGCTTCAGAGGGTCGCCCCAGGGGCGATCGACTGGTGGTACGAGCCGGGGCTCGGGGTCGAGTATATCTTCCTCTCGAACATGATCGCCAATATCATCCTCCTGCTGGTCTTGATACCCTACATGAAAGAGGCGCGTGGCGGCGGACGCTTCGACTGGGGGCTCCTTCGTCGCATGCTCCACTACTCGCTGCCGATGGTCTTGCTCGGCATAGCGGGCAACTTCAACAAAATGGCGGACAAGATCATCTTCCCCTTGCTCTTTGCGGATCAAACCTTTGCCAATACGCAGCTCGGCATCTACAGCGCTGGGTACAAGATAGCGGTCGTCATCGTCATGTTTACGCAAGCCTTCCGCTTTGCTTACGAGCCATTTATCTTCCAGCGAGGCAAGGAGGGCGAGCTCTCGGCAGACGAGGAGGCAGCAGCGGAGCGCGAGCGTCGCATCACCTATGCGAAGGCTATGCACTACTACCTGCTCTCGGCGATCTTTATCTATGTAGCGGTGATGTGCTACCTCGACCTGCTCAAGGTGCTGATCAGTCCCGCCTACTATGACGGGCTGCGGGTCGTACCCTATGTGATGCTCGGGGAGGTGCTCTTCGGTATCTACTACAATCTATCGCTCTGGTACAAGTTGACCGACCGCACCTACTGGGGTGGCATCATCTCCACGCTGGGCTGTCTGCTCACGGTGGCAATCATCGTGTGGGGCGCTCCGCACTGGGGCTTTATGGCGTGTGCCTACGCCTCGGTGGTGAGCAACCTCCTGCTGGTACTCATCTCCTACTTCCTCGGGCGCAAGTACTACCCTGTACCGTACCGACTAGGGGCGACGGCAGGCTATTTCGCTGTGGGAGCCATCGCCGTGGGGCTCGTCTTGTGGATCTATGGCACAATGCCTGCGATGTGGATGCGTCTGCTACTCAGCACGGTGGTCTTGGTTGCGCTCACGGGGTATGTCGTCTGGCGCGAGCAACTGGGCAAAGCCCTTGCTCCGCTTCTGCGACGCCTGCGCCACAAAGCGGAACGATAAAAATCAGTAAGGCATAGAGAGGAAAGGCTCAATCGCTAACTAGCAGCGGTTGAGCCTTCTCTTTTTGCAGTCTAAGCCCCCTTACTACAAAGGCATCTACAGCTTATGTCGTAACCTGCGGCGGGGACTAAGAGCGTTTCGAACGGGTTGTCGCAACGCTTGTATCATACTGATCTTATGTCACATACGAGTTCCAAAAACTAGTTCCCCTTTTGGAACTTTTTAGTTCCAACGGAGGAACTTTTTAGTTCCAACGGAGGAACTTTTTAGTTCCAGCGCAGGAACTTTTCGGTTCCAAGGGAGGAATTGGAGAGAATGTGGCTCAACGTTGCCAAGGAGTCAAAGAATTCACTATCTTTGTGTATCAACACGGACGGTCTGGTATGAGAGAGAGTACGAGCCAGGCTGACTCACCCGTGGCATATAGATTACAGACTAATAGACATATCGATTATGATTAATGATTTCGCAAGTTGGCTGACACCAGGTCAGAGTATTCTTATAGTATCGAAGGATAGGACCTTCCGAGGTACCTTCCAGGCTGTTTGTGGCGACTACATCGTCCTCGAGAGTCGTCGTGGTGACCAGCATTTCATCCGTGAGGAGCTAATTGATTCTTTTACGGTGTATCACAAGAGAGATTGGTCCACTACCACGTCTAGAGAGTCTCTTGAAGAGGAGGAGCGTGACGAGAAGAGGCTATCTGATGAGGAGGCGATAGAGAGCCTGCTCTCACCGCTAGGTGGTTCTATAGACAAGGACAAAACCTACATATACAAGCCCGGCGACCGTATCCCACTACCTGACAAGAATCAGATTAAGTCACACGCCACTAAGCCACAGAAGGCGAGCTCCAACCGATACCCTCGCAACTCTGCCGACAAGCCTACCCTCAGCGAGATCCTAGACGAGATAGAGGCGAGCGAGGATAGAACCGCTATTCCCGAGGAAGATCTGCAGATAGTGCGCCCTGCGGGCACGATCAAGATGCGAGAGAATATGAAGAAGTACGGCTTTATCGAGGCCTTTGATGAGGAGAAGACAAACTACTGGTTCCCCTTTAATGCGCTGACCGATGAAGAGCTTAGCGTGACGGACGAAGTGGTCTTTTGCAAAGGGTCAAACGAGAAGGGCTTCACCGCCAGCGGCATTGCTTCGCCAGGCACCATACACCGTCTGTTACTCCTTGTGGATTATATCTTGAAGACGAAGTACTACAACTTTCCGATCGTGCTACCCCTCCTGGAGACGATGCGGGAGCAGTACCCCGACAATAAGAGTATTGAGGACAAGTATCAGGAGGTCAAGGAGCGACAAGAAAGCTACAGCAAGCGCAAGGACGGTGCTGAGTGATTTACCCGCTATAATGCTATAGACTTATGAGACCTTTATATCAGATTACATCGCTCCTCGTGGCACTGCTGGCGCTACTCACCGTGAGTAGTTGCTCAGGAGGGGGCGGGAGCACCTTTACCCAGGCTAGTGGTAAGCCAAACGAGGTGATGCTCGTCATGGATCGTGACTACCTAGCGGACTCTGTCGGCACGGCTGTTAAGTCAATGCTGCGAAGCTATGTACCCGCGATGCCTCAGATCGAGGAGCAGATGGACGTGACGACGGTGGATCCCAAAGACTTTGACACCTTCCTCCGATATGTGCGCAACATACTGATCGTAGACATCGATGCGGGACGGTATACGCAAAACAGCGTCAAGTACGCCTACGACCAGTGGGCGCATGGACAGATTGTGGTGACGATACAGAGCCCCTCGCCAGACTCGGTCTGCTACCTGATGGCGGATCGTGGACGTGCTGTGCTCAACCTATTCGTACGCCACGAGCTGGCGGTACAAGCGAGCAACTTGGTGAAGAACTTTAGCCACAAGGCTGACCAGCTAGCGGTAAAGCATCTCGGATACCACATCAACGCTCCCGAAGACATCGTCTCCTACAAGGTGGGCAAGAATTGTCTCTGGCTCTCCAACAATGCGATGCGTCGGCGCACCGACATGCTCCTTTACAAAGTGCCTTACCATGGCGAAGCATTGACGGCACCTTACCTTGTGGCTCTGCGCGACTCGGTCCTGGCGGTCAATGTGCCTGGACCTGTCGAGGGGAGTCATGCGGTCACGGCACCTCACATCTTGATGACAAGACAAGTCTCCATCGAGGGGCAGCCCTTACGCACTGAGCTGCGTGGACTCTGGGAGCTACGTGGCGGAGGATCTATGGGCGGACCATTCGTACAGCACGCATTCGTCACTCCCCAGGGTAACGAGCTGGTCGTCGCTGAGGCTTTTGTCTACCATCCCAATGAAGCTAAGCGAGATGTGATGCAACAGGTCGAGGCGGCGCTCTTCTCCGTAAGAGCTGACTCCGTCGAGCTGTGGGACGCTGAGCAAGTAGCACAGGCACGCTGGACGGCTTACACAACCTATTGAACGATTTATGACTGACAGAAGAATTGTGGTCGGGATAACCCACGGCGACATCAACGGAACGAGCTACGAGCTACTGCTCAAGCTCTTCAACCGCAATGGCGTGACCGACCTCTTTACACCTATTATATATGGATCTCCACGTATCGCCGCGTACTACAGTAAGGCACTACAGATGGAGCGTGCGTCGTGGCATCTGATCACTGACGCGGAGGAGGCGGAGCCCGACGTGGTCAACGTGATCGACGTGGTGGGCGACGAGATTGACGTGACGCCTGGCAAGGTGACGGAGCCTGCGGGTTTGGCTGCCTTGGCTGCCCTAGAGCGAGCCACGAGCGACATTAACCGTGGTGCGATAGATGTCTTGGTCACCTGCCCGATCAATAAGTCGGCTATGCCTCAAGACCGCTTCCCCTACAAAGGGCACACCGCCTACCTAGGCGTGGCTTGCGGACAGGGCAAGGAACCTCTGATGATCCTCGCAGCGCCTTCGGGTCTGCGGGTCGCACTGGTATCGACGCACGACCCCATTAGCCAAGTGCCCAAGGTCATCACCCAGAGACGAGTCCTCAAGACTTTGGAGATCCTAGACGAAGCGCTGCGACGCGACTTCTTGATCTCTTCGCCTCGCATAGCAGTCCTCGGACTCAACCCACACGCTGGGGACAACGGACTGATCGGCTCCGAGGAGCTAGAGGTCATCGCTCCGTCTATTGCCATTGCGCAGCGGGAGATGGGAATCTATGCTTTTGGACCGTTCTCGGCCGATGGCTTCTGGGGCTCGGGAGCTTATCAGCAGTACGATGCGGTCTTGGCTATGTACCACGATCAGGGCTTAGCCCCCTTCAAGCTACTACACCTACACGACGGGGTCAACGTGACGGCGGGACTACCCATCATACGCACCTCGCCTGACCACGGCACGGGCTACGATATCGTGATGCAGGGCATCGCCAATGAGCAGGCACTTATGGAGTCTATCTACATGGCTATCGACCTCTACCGCCATCGCATGGCAGACGATGAGGCGCGTAGCAATGTCCTGCCTAAGCTCTACAAGAACAAACGAGGAGATAACGAGTAAATGCAAAGAGCGACAAAGGATATGGAGCGCATCAATGGACTCCTAGCTCGCAAAGGGATAAGACCCATGACTGATCGCATAGCCCACGAAGTGCTGGTGCGTACAGACTTTGCCGAGGCTCACTACATGTCTATGATAGCGATGCTCATGGGCGTGGTCGCAGCCTTCACACTGATCGACCCGATCTCTCTGTGGAGCAGCATCGTTGGCACAGTAGTCATACTGCTAGCCCTGATACTCAACGAAACCGCCTACTCAGTAGAGCGACAGCGCGTCACGAGACAGACGATCCCAACGCCTAGCAAGCAGGTTGTCGTCTGGTACACAGCCACACCGATCGTCCTACAGCTGGCGCTCCTCGTCTCCTTGCCGATACGCATCAGCACTTACCCGCCAGAGGAGACAGGCGCTACGGGCATCTCGGGCTGGTGGTACGCTGCGCTAGCGCTTATCGTCGTACTCCTCTACTTCTATCAGCTACTCATCGAGTACTTCGTCAGGTACTACCAGCGCAGTATGTTTGCACAGCTGGAGGCTCATCACTACGCCCCACTCTTTGCCTACCGATACCAACGAGGCTATCAGGCGACCAGTCCTAAGGAGCCCGAGGGCCGATGGACCAGACGTGCACTCTACCGCTTACTCACGCTCTGGGAAGTGCTCCTCCCGTGGCACTACCGGCTACAATCACTACTCTATCGACATGCGCATCAGGAGGGCGTACCAGCGCAGTTTGTTCAGCAGATGCCGCAGTATAAGCGTAGCGTCGGTGTCACGCTAGGTCTGCTCAGCAACTACAACCGCTGGGTGCTCCTCGTCCTCACTTTGGCCTTCCGCTGGGAGCTCTGGTACCTAATCGTGACAGGCGTCGTCATCTCGCTGATCACCCTAGGCGTGCAGCTCTACCTAGAGTCTGAGTACCGCAAGCTTTACCAGGGACTCAGCGACAACATACAGCGGAAAGAGCAGCCTGAGTCTCCACAATAGTGCCATGAGTACGAGCAACCAGCGACTCCATATCTACAAAGCTTCGGCAGGAGCGGGCAAGACCCACACCATGACGAAAGCTTTCCTGCGCCACGTCCTGCAGTACCCCGAGAGTAGTTACCAGGAGGTCCAGGCGGTCACCTTTACCAACCTAGCTACCCGAGAGCTCAAGGAGCGATTCTTCAAGGAGCTCGACACATTGGCGGTAGCGCCTCAAGAGTCGCCTTTCTACGATAGCTTTAATACTCATTACAGTGACGAGCAGCTATCCACAAGAGCACGCACGGCGCTCCAGTCCATACTCTTCGACTATGACGGACTACGAGTCAAGACGATCGACTCCTTCTTCCAAGACATCATCCATGCGCTAGCCATCGAACTCAAGCAGCGCCCCACGACACGCATCGAGCTCTCCACCGATCAGATACTAGGACTAGCCGTGGAGCGACTCTTTGACGAGCCATCCCCAGAAGCCCAAGAGGCGATCAAGCGCTTTCTGACCGACCAAGCCGACAAGTCGATCTATGCTCTCAAGAACGGCCTGACCCTCTTCGCCAAGCAGCTCTACAATGAGCAGATACAGGAGCTAGCCTTCAAGAATAAACAGTTGCTCAACCCCAAGACCTATCCCCTCTTTTTGAAAGCGGTCAAGGAGCAGATCGATATTGTGCGGGAAGAGATCCGCAAGCAGGTAGACGCATTCCGAGAGCAAGTCATCCCAGGCACTAAGTTCCCTGGCGGGCAACAATCCCCACTCGCTAGACTGACAGACACGACGAAGGATCAGCCGACCATCGGTGACACAAAGTCCTATATAACCGCCACCACGTGGGATAAGTATCTGAGGCACTTCAACGTTGAGGAGGCCCTGGATGAGCGCTACACAAAGGGCTTCGAGCGCTCTCCCCTGCTTAACGCCTTCTACAAGATACTGCCTCTCCACACAAAGCTCTTTACCCTGCAGACCGCCATCAGAAAGGGGTACGACCTGCAGCTCCTCGGAGAGATACAAAGCAACGTCAGCAAGGTCTCAGAGGAGCTAAACATAACGCTCCTAGACAACGCCAAGCAACTCATTCGCACCCTCGTGGGTAGGGAGCATAGCACAGCTTTTATCTATGAGCGGATCGGTACCAAGCTCAAGCATCACATGATCGATGAGTTTCAGGACACCAGTCGCTTTCAGTACGAAAACTTCAAGCCGCTCCTCAATGAGGCTCTAGCCGCTGATGGCTCTAGCTTCATCGTAGGAGATGTCAAGCAGAGCATCTACCGCTTTCGCAATAGCGACCCGATGCTCCTGCAGAAGAGCCTGAGCAAGGACTTCTCCAACTACGAGAAGACACACAACCTAGAGTTCAACTGGCGTAGCGCTCCAGCGATTGTCTCTTTCAACAACCGCTTCTTCTCTCTCCTACCCGGCGCCTCCCAGCTCAAGCTGGATAAATCCTCCGAAAGCTACGACCTTATCGAGAACATTTACAAAGCCTCAGAGGTCCATCAAGAAGTTCCCGACAAGCACATAGACAAGGTAGGCGGAGTCTTCATCCATCAGTGGCAAGAGGCTAGCCCACAGGATCAGCTCCAGGCAAAGATCGACTACCTCCTCGAGCACGTCATCCCCTCCCTCCGAGAGCGTGGCTACAAGCTCTCCGACATCGCCATCCTGACGCCAAAGAACGACACCCTCCAGCGCATCGCTCAGTCCATCATTCTGCACAACAAAGAGCACACTGAACAAGAGCCTCTCGCCTTCGTATCTCGTGAGATGCTCTCGCTAGATGCTAACCCGCTCTACCGACTCATCGTAGAGATCATGCACAGCGTGCTAGTCAATGCAGGAGCCACTGAGGAGCTCTACAGCAAGAGCTTCGAGCACCGACTAGCCACAGCGCACTATGCCGTGCTAGCGCGTAGCATCCATGACCTACCCGCCCTAGATCTCACCCGTTGCTACAGCGAGGGACTAGGTGCCTCGCTCTACGAACTCACGCTACTGATCATCGAGGCCGTGAGCCCCCTCATCACCCCCGCCGACCAGCCCTACATAGATGCACTCCTAGACACCGTACAGGACTATAGCCAGGACAACTACGTGGACCTGCAGGGCTTCCTCGAGTGGCTAGAGACCCACACCCCCAGACTATGCCTAGAGACGCAAGATGCACTGCAGCTCCTCACCATACACTCGGCCAAGGGGCTAGGCTTCCCCGTCGTCTGCCTTCTGGAGTACCAGTGGAGGCTCCTAGACCACAACGACATCATCTGGTGCAATGACAAGGAGGTGATGGACGAGCTTCACAAGCTGCTAGGTACGGATGTTGAGATACCTCCCCTACTCCCCATCTCCTCTACCAAAGAAACGCTGAGCACCTCCTTCCGCCACAGGATCGCAGCCGAGGAGGGAGCAGCCCTCCTAGATCGTATCAATACACTCTACGTAGCGATGACACGAGCCAAGAGCGAGATGCACCTAATCCTCAGTGAGAAGAAGGAGAAGGCGGGCAAGAGTGTCAACTTCGAGAGCGTCATCTCCGAGCTAGTCGGAAAGATCCACGAAACCGCCTCCAGTGCAGACTTTTGCGAATCCAAAGAAATCCCCCTCCACTACTCCGAAAGCACAACTTCCTTGGTAAAAGTTGGAGAAGTCCTGCAGCGCACCTTTTACACTCAGACAGACCCCTCCAAAGCTCCGCAAACTCAGCCTACGGCAGAGCCCAGCACCGCCTCAGCACCCCGCAGGATCTCTGGCAGAGAGCAGACCAGCGACCTAGCCCAGCTACGCGTGCGTCGCTCCCAGAGCGTCTCCTACCAGGAGCAAGATGCCGTACGCAGAGGACTATTCCTCCACGCCTTGCTAAGTGAGATCGACTACCTAGAGCACAACGAACTACAAGATATACTCCAGGCCAAGTGCCACCAGGGGCTCCTCCCCAGGGAGCAACTAGCCGCCCTCACCAAGCAGCTCGAGGGCGCGCTCGCAGACCCTGCGATAGCCGAGTACTACCAGCCGAGTAGCCAGTGGCAGGTGGTCAACGAGCGGAGCGTCGTCCGCTTCACACAAGACACCAGCAGTGAGACACGCACAGCCCGCATAGAGCGTCCCGACCGCATCATGTATGATGAGGAGGCGCAGCAAGCCGTCATCATAGACTACAAGAGTGGCGATGAGGCGCAACAGCAGACCGCTCGTCACAAGCGCCAGCTACGCAACTATCGCGAGGCGCTCCTCGCCAGTGGCTTCACGACCGTCCGCGCCTACCTCCTCTACCTCTCCAGCGACGGGCACCTAGTCGTCGAGGTAGACTGATGCCTTTATTGCCCAGGGCTGACGCATTATAACCAGCCACTTAGGAGCTGCACATAACGATAACTAGGGATGCACGGTCCGAGTATTGCTACAGAGTGGCTACAGATCCTCTCTGATTACGCCTTCCTTCCGAAGGATGGAATTCCTACCTAGGAAATTGTCCAATTGCTACCTAGGAATTTCCCAATTCCTACCTAGGAAATAAAAAATTCTTCGGAGGAATCAAATGAAACTTCGGAGGAATCAAAAAATAAGTCCGAAGAATTTGACCATTTCCTAGGTAGGAATTGGGCAAATTCCTAGGTAGAAAATGAAATGAGCTCACATTTATCATGCGTCAGTCCTGGGATGTGAGATTGCAATGCGCTTGTTTATCCAATAAATATGTGTACCTTTGCAGGCAATAGCATTTTTACTAACTATATATGAACCACTACGAAACCGTTTTCATTTTAACTCCCGTTTTGTCTGATGCTCAGATGAAGGAAGCGGTAGATAAGTTCACATCACATCTCACCTCTGCAGGTGCTACGATTGTGAACGATGAGCACTGGGGGCTCAAGAAGCTCGCCTATCCCATCGAGAAGAAGTCTACCGGATTCTATCACTTCATAGAGTTTGACGCTGAGCCTTCAGTGATCAAGCCCTTTGAGACACTCATGAGACGTGACGAGACGGTCCTGCGCTACATCACAATCGCTCAGGACAAGTTCCATCATGCGTATGCTGAGAAGCGTCGCGCACTGAAAAGTAACCCTGTAGCAGAGAAGTAAACCATGGCAAGAACAAGAAGAGGTCGCTATAGCAGACCACTCCCCGGAGAGGTACAGCAGAAGAAGTACTGCCGCTTTAAGAAGGCTGGCATTAAGTTTGTGGACTACAAGGACCCCGAGTTCCTCAAGAAGTTCCTCAATGATCAGGGTAAGATCCTCCCTCGTCGCATCACAGGCAATAGCCTCAAGTTCCAGCGTCGCGTAGCTCAGGCTGTCAAGCGTGCTCGTCACCTAGCTCTGCTACCCTTCGTAACGGACCTTATGAAGTAATCATCACCTAGAGACCGATAAGACAATGGAAGTAATACTGAAAGAAGACATTATCAACCTAGGCTTTAAGGATGATATCGTAACTGTCAAGGATGGCTACGGACGCAACTACCTAATCCCTCAGAAGAAGGCTGTCATCGCTAGCGAAAGCGCTAAGAAGATGCTCGCTGAGGAGCTGCGCCAGAGAGCTCACAAGCTCGAGGCTATCAAGCAGGAGGCACAGGCTCTCGGTCAGAAGATCGATGGCATGCACCTGGAGATCAAAGCTAAGACATCTAAGTATGGTGTCATCTTTGGCTCTGTAACGAACATACAGCTCGCTGAGGCACTCGCTGAGAAGGGCTTCGAGATCGATCGCAAGATCATCCAGATCAAGAAGGCTGTCAAGGAGGTTGGCGACTACGATGCTCAGGTACGTCTACACCGTGAGGTGATCGTGCCTATCACCTTCACCGTCATCTCGGAGAATCACGCCGTCATCGAGTCTGAGACGCCAGCTCCCGCACCTGCACCAGCTCCTGAGGCTGTTGCCGAGGAGCAGACAGAGGCTCCCGAGGCTAAGGCTGAGGAGACAGCTGAGGCTGCTGAGTAATATATTGAGACTGTTGCAAAAGTCAACAGTCTCACAATCTTGCAAGCAAGATTATTCTGACTTTGCAGAAAGGATGAAGCGCAAGGCGCTGAGGGTAAGGCCCGAAGGGAGCATACCTCCGTATGTGACCGAAGCCGAATCCCGAAAGCAACACATCGATTCGCCTTTATGCAACAGTCTCATATTAGAGAGCTCTGATCTAGTGGCGTAGCTTACGCTAGCACCACAGTCATTCATCCAGGCTCTCCTGAGACTACCTCATAAGTCTCAATAATATCTAAGAGAGGGTCGCTACGTATCATCTACGTGGCGACCCTCTCTGCTTGAGACTGTTGCATAAAGGCGAATCGCTGTGTTGCTTTCGGGATTCGGCTTCGGTCACATACGGAGGTATGCTCCCTTCAGGCCTCACCCTCAGCGCCTTGCGCTTCATCCTTTCTACAAAGTCTAGACAATCTTGCAAGCAAGATTGTGAGACTGTTGACTTTTGCAACAGTCTCTGCTTATATGCTTGCGATGATTGACTCTTGGCATGGACGGGAATAGAGGTCTACTCGTCTAGCCGTTCTGACGATGCGCGCCCCTACACAGGGGATACACGTATGAGTTACTTAGTCTAGCGCGTTACTGCTGGAGACGCACCTGCTGCACCCCTTTGATGCTCTGTAGTTGTGCTTGCAGGGCAAAGAGCGTCTGGCGCTCTCCCTCTCTAAAGGTGAAGGTGCCGTGCCAGAGTCCTCCGTCGAGCTGTTGTTCCTCATTGATCAAGCTACACTCGTCCGCTTGATGTAGCGTAGAGACGACTCGTCCTATTGTGACCGCATCGTGAAGAGCAGTCACATAGAGCGTCGCAACCACCGCAGAGCTCTCCATGCCCCGCCAACGAGCCGGCAAGACACGATCGCCGTGACGGCCTAAGATGTCAATAGCATTCGGGCAACTACGAGTATGTATCTTCAGTCCCGACTTAGAGGGATAGGCAAAGATCTCATCGCCCATCTTAGGGTTGCAGCAATTGGCCAGCGTGTACTCTAGTCCCTTGAAGTCTGCCGTGGAGACTACAATCTCACGACCGTCGGAAGCTTCTGGCGATTTAATCGCTGTCGGTGTGGAAGCTACGCGTCTACTCTCGGCGGCACGAGCCTCCGCCTCTGCACTAAGCGCAGCATACTGATCGAGGAAGTTAGGCACATTGACCCGCTCCTCGGAGAGGTCTATGAAGAAGTCCATATTCCCCTTGTACCCCATCTTGCGCAGGAGGGAGGTGAAGATAGACTCTTGGTAGACGAGATGTCTATTCTTAAAGCGTCTCTCGAGGAGCTCCTTGCCCGCTTGCAGTCCGCTCTCTTGCTGGTCACGTATCGCTTGGCGGATCTTATTCTTCGCCTTGCGGGTGGTGACTGACTGAAGCCAGTCTATGGAGGGTCGCTGATTCTTTGCCGTGGTAATATTGACCACATCGCCATTCTTCAGCTTATCTCTCAGCTTAGCGCGCTTGCCATTGACCTGAGCGCTCTGCGCCATCAACCCCACATTGGAGTGTATGGCAAAGGCGAAGTCCAGGACAGTCGCGCCCTTCGGCAGGCGAATCATCTGCCCCGTCGGAGTAAAGACGAAGATATCTCTCGACTCAACTCGGAGAGAGAGCTGCGCATTCGCCTTCTCCTTATCACCCGCCAAGTCCTCGATCACCTGACGCATACTGGTGAGTTGCGAGTCTAGACTAGCTTCTCCCGAGACGCCCTTGTAGCGCCAGTGCGCTGCCATACCACTCTCAGCGATACGGTCCATACGCGTGGTGCGGATCTGTATCTCGACGCTCTTACCTTCGGGTCCCTGCACCGTAATCTGTAGAGACTCATAGCCGTTTGCCTTAGGTTGCGAGATCCAGTCGCGGAGACGCTTCGTATTGGGCGTGTAGAGGTCCGTCACGATCGAGTAGACGAGCCAGCACGCCTCGTACTCCTCATCGGGCGGTGCGTCAATGATGATGCGCATGGCGGAAAGGTCGTGGATCTCTTCGAAAGTGACCCCTTTGTTGCGCATCTTGTTCATGATGGAGGTAAAAGTTTTGCTCCTCGACTTGATCGTGTAGGGCCAGCGAAGGGGAAGTTCCTCGAGACGCTTCTGGATAGGAGCAACAAAAGCATCCATATAAGCTTGTCTTGCCACGATGGTCTGCCCCATCAGCTCTTTGATCTCGTAGTAATGCTTGGGATCAGTGTACTTAAAGATCAAGTCCTCCATCTGGCTCTTGATCTTGTAAAGCCCTAGGCGGTGAGCTGTCGGCACGAAGAGTACCTGCGCCACCTGAGCTAGCAGTACCCTACGACTCTCGTCCATGCGCTCCTTGGCATAGATGAGCTTATTGAGACACTCGACGAGTAGTATCAAGACGACACGTATGTCCTCGGCGATAGTCAGGAGAAACTCCTCTCCCTGATCGGCCTGACGTAGGTCGTAGCGATGGTACAACTCATGCGTCTGTGCCAGACGCTCTATGAGGGGGAGTGTGCCAGGCGGGCAAAGCGCCTCAACCTCTTGAGCTGTGATAGCTCCGCGGATGTAGGGAGGCTCCAGTAGGACCGCCGATATCGAGACGACTCCCAGCCCTATCTCGTCGCAGAGTAGCTGAGCCATCTCAGCTTGCTCCATAAAGATCTCCCGATCGTCCTCCTCTTCGTTAGCACCATACTGTCCCTCACGGATGAGTCGCTCCAGTAGCTCCCGATAAGGCGCTACGTAGCTCGCCACCCCCAACTGATCTGCAGTCCGTAGGAGGTAGCGCATGAGCTCTTGATCATCTCTGTGATGGGTTGGCATGGAGATTAGAGATTAGAAATTAGAGGTTAGAAGTTAGAGATTAGAGGTTAGAAGGGAGAGAAGTTTGTGAGACTAGGAAGACTAGAACCTCTAAGGTCTAATCTCTAATTTCTAATCTCTAACTTCTAACCTCTAATCTCTAATCTCTAATTCTACAGCTCGTCTAGCTCGTCTAGCCCGGCGACGACATAGGGGCGGACCATATCTCGTGGCTTGTAGACCTCGTCGTTCCACTCGATGATGTCTAGATCCATCGGTATGATACCTTCCTCATCGTCATCGTGATCTCGTCCGAGCTTAGCCTCGAGCTTCTTTAGCTGAGCCTCTAGAGTTTCTCTATCTAGGTCGGTCTCAAAGAGTGCGATCAGATTGAGAAAAGCCTTGGCATCCTCGGGCATATCCACAGGCTCCGTAAGCTGGGGCGTCGAAAAACGTATCGTGGGGAAGTGCTTCGTCAGAATCTCCATAACCGTCTTTACGTTGGCCGTGCGATGCTCATTACTGCCTATGCTGATGATCGCTTTGTTTTTCATTGCTTATTATAGTAGTCTAGCTTCTAAAAGTTATTGACATCGTTCGAGTCCACAGCTTCTTGTCCTCGCAGGGAGTAGTCGTGGATCAAGTTGTACAACTGCGCTGCCCAGTGCGGATCCAGTCCATACTGAGTAGCCAGCTCTATATAGTGAGCCTCTACCGCTGCGCGTTGATCAGCTTGATAAAGGCCTAGATGGTTAGCCGTCTTATAGCGTCCTATGGTCTGCGTAAGCTTGCAGCGCTCCGCCAATAGCTCCACGAGTGCAGCGTCCAGATCCCGTAGCTGATAGCGCATCGGGCGGAGCATCGCCTCGTGATCACTACTAGGATGTTGCAGCGACTTCAGTAACTGGTGCAATTGCTCGGGCGTGATCTGCTGACGCGCATCTGTCCAAGCGTGCTCGGGGTCGCAGTGGCACTCGATCATAAAGCCATCGATCGGATAGAGCATCCCCGTACGGCAGACCGCCTCTAGGAGATCAGCTCGCCCCGCTATGTGACTTGGATCAAGTAAGATGGGTAGGTGTTCCTCCGCTCCATAACGCTTATGGTAGAGCGCACGCAGCTGGGCTATCATCTCCCAGTGAGGGCTGTTGCGTAGTTGCTTGGTGTAGACAGGCGTACAGCCTCTCAGGATCGCCATCACCTGGGCAACTCCTCGGCTCTTGATACGCTCTATGGCACCCATCCATAGAGGGGCGTCGGGACTGATAGGGTTCTTCACCAAAACGGTCTGCGTAGCTCCCTCCAGTTGCTCGGCAATCGCCTCTACCATAAAGGGATTGCTCACCGTGCGAGCACCGATCCACACGAAGTCAACGCCCGCAGTGCGCACCGCTTCGACCTGCTCAGGCAGGCACACCTCGGTACCCACCTTGAGTCCCGTAGAGGTCTGTACCTCTTGGAGCCAAGCAAGCCCCTCCACTCCGACACCCTCGAAGGATCCCGGACGGGTACGTGGCTTCCACAAGGCAGCTCGGAAATGCGTGACACCTTGCGCCTTTAGTCCTTGAGCGATCTCAAGCAGTTGCTCGCGACTCTCTGCACTGCAGGGACCCGCTACCAGCATCTGACTCGCTGGAGGCTCCTCAAGGGTACTATGGGCGGACGAATCATCCATATCTAAGGTCGTATACTCGTTTACTCGCTACAAAGGTATTAAAACTATTCCGACTAGAGGCACTCGGGAGGGATAACTTCGCAAATCGAATAGCCACAGGAGACGAGTAGCCCGCCGTAGGGACGCACGATCTGTGCGTCCGTTGTAGTACAGCAAGACGACTAACCCTTTGTAGGGACGCACGGTCGTGCGTCCGTTGTGTCAAAAGATACTGTGACAGGGCTTTTAACGGGGACGGACGCTCGACCGAGCGTCCCTACAACCGTTACACGCCTACCGAGGAAATCGGAAATCTCCACGTGGAAAACGAAAATTCCCCACGGAGGGACGAAATAAAAGTTCGGAAGAATTTGTTCGTTCCTCGCTGGAGATTCAGAAATCTCTACCGAGGAAATGGCTGATTTCTTTGAGAGTGAGGTGTCGGAGTCATCGGAGTCATCGGAAAGCATCGGAGCTATCAGAGCGATCTGACCTGTCGGACGAATAGTCCAATGGAGGGCTACACGCCTCGCTTCGACGGCACTGTTTGGTTTAAGTTATACACTGATGCGTTTTTCCTATTGCAGGTTCAAATATTTGTACTACCTTTGCAGTGTACTACCTAAGACAAACGCTAAGCCAATACGCTTATGAATGCTAAACCGGTCATATCGCTACGCAATCTGCACAAGACCTACCAGGGCGCGCAGCCGCTACATGTCCTCAAGGGGATCAACCTCGACATCTTCCCAGGCGAGATGGTCGCTATCATGGGAGCTTCGGGCTCGGGCAAGAGCACGCTCCTCAACATCCTCGGGCTCCTCGACAGCTACGACGAGGGGAGTTACCATCTAGGCGAGGAGCTACTGAGCAATAGCCTCTCGGAGAACCGCGCTGCCGAGATCCGTTCTAGACAAATAGGATTCGTCTTTCAGTCGTTTAACCTCATCCCCTTCAAGAATGCGCTGGACAACATTGCCCTGCCACTCTTTTATCAGGGAGTCGGTCGCAAGGAGCGCACCAAGCGTGCCGCCGAGCTACTCTCCCGCATGGGGCTAGCCGACTGGGCGGAGCACCTGCCGAGCGAGATGTCGGGAGGACAGAAGCAGCGCATAGCAATCGCACGAGCCCTCATCACCACGCCCTCAGTCATCTTAGCCGATGAGCCGACGGGAGCTTTGGACAGCAAGACCACCATCGAGGTGATGGAGCTACTGCGAGAGATCAATCGCGAGTTGCACCTGACGATGATTATCGTGACGCACGAGCCCGGCGTAGCTGAGATGTGTGACCGCACGATACATATCAAGGATGGGCTGATCGAGGGGGACGGTCTGACGAGCAGTCTGCCCGAGGAGGTGTTTGAGTAAAGAGGATCACACATTATGCGTATAGGACACGAATACTTCTCCGAGATCATAGACAATCTCAAGCGCAACCGCCTGCGCACCTTCTTGACAGGCTTTGCCGTAGCGTGGGGAATCATCTTTTTGGTCATCCTCCTCAGCATCGGCGTGGGGCTCAACCGTGGCATCGCCAAGAGTGCTAATGCGGGCGACACGGAGCCAAACTACGGCATATACTTCGAGGTCTGGATGACCAACCTCCCTTATCAAGGTTACCCAGCGGGGCGTTTTTTGTACCTCGCCGAGTCACAGTTCGCTCAGTTGCAGGAGATGGTGCCAGCTATTGAGGACATCACCCCCAGCCTCAGGTCTTGGAATAAGATAACCTACGCATCACAGGTGACCGAGGGGGCGGTAAAGGGGATCGGCGCCAACTACTTCGGACACTTCGATACCCGTGTCAAGATGCTGGCGGGACGTGGCATCAATGGCAACGACGTATATAATAAGGAGAAGGCACTCCTCATCAGCTCTTCCGATGCGCTCAAGCTCTTTGGCACTGATCGGTATGGAGAGGCGGTCGGCAAGACCGTCTCTGTAGACAATGTCTCCTTTACCGTGGTGGGCGTCTACGAAGCTTCGCAAAACCAATCGGCATCCTATATGCCGAGCAGCACCTTTACCATGATCCATCCCAATGATCAGCGTATCGATGGGGGCTATATCTATGCACCTACGATACGAAGCAAGAAGGATTTCGAGGCTTTCAACAAGGAGCTACTCAAAGCGCTCAGCTCGATACTCTCCTTCTCGCCCGATGACGACCAGGCTCTGTGGGGCTACTCAAACTATGTCAACAACGAGCAGTATAATAAGGTAGTCAACTACTTCTACCTCTTCCTCTGGATCGTCGGGCTGAGCACGCTCCTCATCGGCATCGTCGGCGTGAGCAACATCATGCTGGTCACGGTGCGGGAGCGATACAAAGAGATCGGCATACGCAAGGCTCTGGGCGCCAAGCCCCGTGACATCTTAGCGATGATTATGGTCGAGAGCCTCCTCATCACAGCAGTGGCGGGTGCTATCGGTCTGGTTATTGCCGTGGGACTCGTCGCTCTAGGCGACTACCTCGTGACCGCTTACCACATTGGCGAGATGTCCATTATGGGCGAGACGATCCACCTCTTTGACACGCCAGTCCTCTCGCCACAGATGGCGCTGGGCATCCTCGTTGTGATGATCATTGCGGGAATTGTGGCGGGCTACACGCCAGCTCGTAGAGCGATACGTATTTCGGCTATTGAAGCGATGAGAGATTAGTAACACCCTAGCGTAAAGACTGTACTATGAGACTATTTGATCGAGACATCTGGGGTGAAGCTTTTCACTCCTTACGAACGAATCGCAAGCGTTCCATCGCAACCGCCTTCGGTATCTTCTGGGGCATCCTGATGCTGGTCATCTTGATGAGCTTGAGCCAAGGCTTCTCCAACGGCATGCGCAAGCAGCTAGGTGGTATCTCAAGCAATACCACGATGCTCTACTGCTCCACAACCAGTAAACCGTACAAAGGTTACCCCACCGATCGCTGGTGGTCGCTCTCAGTGAGCGATATAGCCAACCTCCAGAAGCGTTTCCCCGAGATAGAGACGACAGCTGCTATGCAGCAAGGCTCGTGGAACACGCCCGTCAGCTACGGCACCAAGAGTATGACAGCACCGCTCTACTCCGCCTGGGCCTCTTATGACAAGATCGTCTACTCAACCCTCTTAGCTGGACGACGGCTCAACGAGAGCGACGAGCAGCAGCACCGTCGTAACTGCACCATCGGTGAGGAGGTGAGCCAGAAGTTCTTCGCTTCGCACGAGGAGGCATTGGGCAAGGTTATCAATATCAATGGCTCTTACTATACCGTCGTGGGAGTCCTCAAGAGCAAGTCTAAAGGGATGAATATCAATGGCTCTGAAGAGCAAAAGGTACGTATCCCCTACACGATCCTTACCGCATCGCTCGGCCAGAGCAATGAGGTCTACCAACTCTTGTACTCGCTCCATGGCGATGGTAAGGATAGCAAAGCGATCAACGACCGCATCAAAGCTTACATCCGCTCTACCCACGACATAGCACCAGACGATGAGAGCGCCATAGGTGAGTTCAACATCTCAGAGATTTTCACCGCCCAAAACTCCATGCTGTGGGGTGTCAATGTCTTCGTCTGGTTCATCGGTATCGGCACACTCCTCTCGGGCATCATCGGCATTAGCAATATCATGCTCGTCTCCGTCAAGGAGCGCACCCGCGAGATTGGCATACGTCGTGCACTCGGTGCGCAGCGCAAAGACATCGTACGACTCATCCTCCTAGAGAGCGGTATGCTGAGCCTCCTCGCGGGGCTCGTAGGGCTCCTCCTCGGTGTGGGGATCATGTCTATCGTTGCACAGATCGCCACCTCAATGGAAAGCGAGATGTTGGTCAATCCGCTGATCCCCTTTGGCACAGCGATTGGCGCGCTCCTCTTCATCATCATCGGAGGCGTGGTGGGCGGTCTCCTGCCACTCAAGAAAGCACTCGAGATTCGCTCCATCGAAGCGATCCGTGAGGAGTAAACCAACATTCAACTATAGGTAAAAACAAACACAACATAAAGAACTATGAAAGCTAAGCGTATCTTCAAACTTTCCCTTTGGGTCATCTTCGGCCTGCTCGTTGTCATGACCTTCGTCTTCCTCTATAAGAAGGCACAGCCCCAGGCGACCATCTACTCGGTAGAGACGGTGACCCGCGTCCCCTCTATCCAGCGGTCTATCATCCTCACTGGCAAGATAGCTCCTCGCAACGAGGTGATGATCGTGCCACAGCTCAACGGCATCATTGCCGAGATCATGAAGAAGCCTGGCGACCTCGTCAAGGCGGGCGACATCATCGCTCGTATCAAGGTGGTTCCCGAGATGGGTTCGGTCAATCAGGCAGAGTCGCAGGTCGAGATAGCAAAGATAGCTCTCGACGAGGCACAGCAGAAGTACAAGATAGCGACCGAGCTGCACCAGCAAGGGATCGTAGCCGAGGAGGAGTATGCCACAACCAAGGCTAACTACCTACAGGCTAAGGAGCGCCTTGCGAGCGCTAAGGATGCTTACAACATCGTCCTCACCGGCATGAGCCAGCGCAACGCTCAGGGCTCTACGACACTCGTGCGCAGTACGGTAGACGGGACGATACTCGACATACCAGTCAAGGAGGGTAACTCGGTCATTCAGGCTAACTCCTTCAACGCTGGTACCACCATCGCCACCATCGCCGACATGACGGAGATGATCTTCATCGGCAAGGTGGACGAGGTCGACATCGCTCGTGTCGCTACGGGACTACCCGTCACGGTGCGCATCGGAGCGATCGAAGGTTCCGCCTTCTCGGGCGTCGTCGAGTACATCTCGCCCAAGACAATCGAGCAGCAACAAGGCACGCAGTACGAGCTCAAGGCCGCCATCACCATCGATGACTACAGCCGCATACGCTCCGATATGAGTGCCAATGCGGAGCTTATCACCGACCAAGTTTCCAATGTCCTAGCCATTCCCGAGGGCGCACTTCAGTTTGAGGGCGACAAGGTCTATGTTGAGGTGGTCACCTCCGACGCTGATCCGAAGCATCTGCAGACGGAGCGCCGTGAGATCAAGACCGGCATCAGCAACGGTAGCCTCATCGAGGTCAAGAGTGGTCTCAAGGAGGGCGAAAAGGTCAAGGGTACTCCGATAGCTGCCTAACCGAACGAAGATTATTTATAGCCCTGCGCTGTCCGATTTATACCTACCAATAGATGAAGCGGTTACGAGTTCCAAAACTTTTCCAGCCTTGGAACTAAAAAGTTCCAAGGGAGGAACTGAAAAGTTCCAGCGGAGGAACTAAAAAGTTCCAACGGAGGAACTAGAAAGCTCACCCCAGCAAGCCGACAGAACCCGACAAACTCCGACCGACTCCAATCATCAGACAGCCGTAGCGCAACCAAATCATTAAGACAAGACAATCCTATGCTTACACTTCGTCATATCTTCCCCTTAGCCCTACTGGTCGCGGGGAGCTTTACCCTAGCAGCGCAGCAGAGCTGGACGCTACAGCAGTGTATCGACTACGCCGTCGCTCACAGCATCACAGTCGAGGAGGCGCGCCTACGCTTAGCGGGTAGTGAGCAACAGCTCTCCACCACGCAGCACAGTTACCTGCCCTCGCTCTCGGCGAGTGCTAGCCAGAGCGTTAGCCTCGGACGTAGTGCCGACAAGACGGGCGTCATCGGCGATCAATCCTCGAGCAGTACCTCCTTTGGGGCAAACCTCTCGTGGGATGTTTTCTCCGGGATGGCTCGTCCTAAGGCAACGGAGATAGCGCGTCTCAATCTAGACGCTGCGACCGCTGGACTCTCCTATGCCAAGGAGCAGATCGGGCTACAAGTGGCTGAGGGGTACTACAACTTACTCTTCCGTCAAGAGCTAATCCATGTCGCCGATGAGCAACTCAAGCTAACCCGTGAGACGCTCACGAAAACGGCGGCACTGGTCCGTGCGGGCAAATGGTCTCGTGACAAGCTCGCTGAGGTGGAGGCGCAGCTCGCTAAGGACAGCGTCAACTACCTCCGCGCCTGCAGCGATACGGAGCTGGCGCGTCATCAGCTGGCACTCATCATTGAGTTGCCCGACTACACAGAGCTACAGATCACCTTGCCCGATGTCAAGAGCCTCAGCGCTACGCCCGCTCCTGAGCTGGCACTGGCTGACGATGCGCTCCTCGAGCAAGCGCGCTCGATGCGTCCCGAGATGGAGCAGGCAAGGCTACAGCTACAAATGGCGGAGCAGCAGATCGGACTGGAGCAGACGGGCTACATACCGAAGGTTTCCTTTGGTGCGGGCTACAACACGGGCTATTACTACATCCTAAATAAGGAGTTACGGCAGTTTAACCAGCCTTTTGGGGATCAGATGCGCAACAACGGACGCTACTTCGTTGGGCTTTCGCTCTCTGTGCCCATATTTGATGCGATGCGCACGGCAGACAATGTAGCGCAGGCTCGTCTCCGCTACTCCGACCAGCAGATTGCTCTGCGCAAGGTAGACAAAGAGCTCACGCAGCAGCTCTACACGGCTCAGATCAATGCCCGTGCCGCTTACAGTCAGATAGCAGCTGCCGAGCGGGCGACCGAGTCGGCCGAGACGGCGCTGCACTATGCGCAGATCAGCTACGAGGCGGGACGTGCCTCTTCGTACGAACTGGCCGAGGCGCAAAACCGTCACTTCGTTGCTCAGAGCGAAGAGCTCCGCGCTCGCTACGACTACCTCTACCGTGTGCTCGTACTGCACAGCTACATCTCTCCCGCAGAGGAGACTAAATAATGTCTTCACAACACCACGAGTAATGGTTCCCGAACAGCGAGACGAGTAACCCTTTGTAGGGACGCACGGTCGTGCGTCCGTCCCCGTTAAAACTACGATGCTGTAACCTTTGACACAACGGACGCACGACCGTGCGTCCCTACAAATCGTTACACGTCAAGTGAATTCGTCCAAATCGTTATTCGTCTTGTAGAATCTAGTCAGACCCTAAACTTCACAACAATTATGTATTCGCACTCAGATACCCACCTCACCGCAGAACCTCTCGTGCAGGCTCAGGAGGTATGCTTCTCTTATGGCCGGCACCCGCTCTTTAGGGGTGTAAGCTTTACCCTGCCCGCAGGCTCTATCACAGGGCTCCTAGGCAAAAATGGCGAGGGCAAGACGACCCTCCTCAAGCTGCTCTCAGGACTGCTCCTAGCTAAGGGCGGTTCGCTCTCCGTACTCGGACACACCTGCAGAAAGCGCTCGGTGCCACTCCTCCGAGAGCTCTACTACCTCCCCGAGGAGGTGCAGCTACCCGCCACCTCTGCCGTCCAGTACCTCGACGGCGCGGGGCAGTTTTACCCAAACTATGATGCCACACTAGCTCGTCAGCTGCTGCAGGACTTTGACGTGCCACCCACCAACAATCTGCGTCGCCTCTCGATGGGACAGAAGAAGAAGGTAGCGCTCGTGCTGGCGCTCTCTCTGCGGGTGCCGTTGCTCCTCCTCGACGAACCGACCAATGGACTGGACATCCCGTCGAAGAGCAAGTTTCGCCAGCTCCTCGTGCAGCACATCTCTGACGAGCAGACCGTACTGATCAGCACCCACCAGGTGCGTGACCTAGAGCAAATGATAGATCGTCTGGTCGTGCTACACCAAAACCAGATCATCTGCAATGAGACGATCGCTCGCCTCGAGAGCACCTTCTACTGCGGCACCGCCGCCGAGGCGCCTCACGTAGCGCCGCTCTATAGCGAGCCCTCCGTATGGGGAGAGGTCGTAATGACGCCCCGCACGCCAGAGGCTGCCGAGACGGGAGGCTTCTCGATGGAGCTCTTCTTCAACGCTCTGATGTACAACACCCAAGCGGTGCTACAGCACTTATCCCAACCCACAAACGATACACTCACCCCGCAAGCCCCTCTCTCACTATGAACCAATCTGCTAATCTTACGACCGCTGCGCCTAAGACGGGCGTCAGCTCCTTTAGCTTCAAGCGTCTCGGCCAGCTCCTGAAGCTGGACTTCGCCTTTCACCATAGACAGTGGATACAGATCCTGATCGGTGGCTTCCTCGCAGCCTCTATACCAGTGATCGTGTCGGTACTAACTACCTTACTCTTTGGGATGGGTGGCAGTGACTTCTCCGCCCGTAGTGTGTACTTTGCCTGCCAATACTGTAGCCTCCTAGCGGTCTCTCTCGGAGTGATGATCAGCTACAACCAGCGTGTCAATGCTCCGCTCTCGCCACTCTACCTACAGATACCCGCCTCAGCGACGGAGAAGTATGTTTCGCTCCTCCTCCTGACGCTGGTACTGCACATCATCACGCCGCTCCTAGGGGCGATCGCCTGGACTGTCTACATGCTTATATGGGCCCTGATGGAGGGTAGTCAGGTACTCGCCCTCTATCCACAGATCCTCACAGATCCGCTAGGCTATGATAATGAGTCGCTACAATATGCGTGGGCTGTCAGCCTGATGATAGGTATGCAGCTGGCGGGCTATGCCACTTACCTCTTCTGTATCATCTCGGCGCGCAAACCCTTACGTGCAGTTCTGCGCTTTATGGGCATCGGATTTGGGATCTTCGTCGTATCGATGCTTGGCGTTAGCATGCTGATGCATCTACTAGACATTGGTAGTATAAGCCCTGATGAGACAGAGCGTTATCTTGTCTTCTACTTGGGCAATGGCGATGAGCTCAGCATCTCGCTCCTCGCCATGACGATACCATTCTACCTCTACGCCTTTGTGATGGTCTGGCTCGGCCTGCGCTCGCTACGACGCAAGCAGGTCACGGCATAACCCTTCTAACCTAATGATCATGATCACACCACGTTTTAATCCGCAAGTAGTCATCTACGCTCAGATAGAGCAGCGCATCAAGGAGAAGATCCTCTCGGGCGAGTACCCCGCGGGGACGCAGATCCCGAGCGTGCGCCAGCTAGCTGCCGAGCTGGAAACCAATGCCAATACGATCTTCAGAGCTTATGAGAACCTGCAAAACGAGGGACTCATCTATCCGAAGAAAGGGCTCGGTCTCTATGTCTCCGAAACGGCCGAGATGCTCCTACGCGATGAGGCCTATCGTGTGCTAACCGAGGAGGAGCTCCCCGAACTCTTTGCTCAGCTCAAAGTGCTTAACATGGACATCCTAGAGGTGGTCAGACGGCACGCCGACTGGGTCAAGCAGCAGGGAGACCCTGACGCTTAGCCCACCTCCGCACTAATCCGCAATCATCACTTTTCCAAATAGCGTTAGTTGTAAGAGACTGTTGCCCCCGTGCAGCAGTCTCTTCTTCACAGACACCGTCGGTCTTACCACTAGCTCTTGCATTTTCCTTACCTTTGTGACAGTTAACTATGACGACAGTAGAGAGATATCACGATATAAGTATGGGACATCGTGTCGTGGGACACGAGTCGAAGTGCCGCCACCTACACGGACACAACTACCGAATACACTTCACCTGCTCCGCAGCACAGCTCGATGAGCTGGGACGGGTGATAGACTTTGGCGTAATCAAGGAGCTCCTCTGCATGTGGCTGGAGGAGCATTGGGATCACAAGATGATGATCTACGATGAGGACCCGCTACTCCCATCACTACGGGAGCTGGTGCCAGAGGACTTGGTCGTGGTGCCCTTTAATCCGACAGCCGAGGCGATGGCGCATTACCTCGTCGAGACGATCGCTCCCGCACAACTTGCCGGCACGGGCGTGACGCTCGTCAGCTGCCGTGTTGAGGAGACGGCACGATGCAGTGCTACCTACTCACTACCTATATAGTATGCAGTCGCTACCGGTCAACGAAATCTTCTACAGTCTCCAGGGCGAGGGAGGACAGATGGGACGCGCGATGCTCTTCGTGCGACTCTCGGGGTGCAATCTCGCCTGCGACTACTGTGACACGGACTTTGCGGGACATCGGCTCATGACGGCTTCAGAGATTTTGGCCGAGCTGGAGGGCTACCCCTGCCGAGACATCCTCTGGACTGGTGGCGAACCGACCTTAGCGCTGCGGGAGGAGCATATAGCTTTCTTTCACGAGCAGGGCTATCGTCAGTCTATCGAGACAAATGGCACACGCTCCGTGCCTCGGGGACTGGACTACGTCACTTGCTCGCCTAAGCCAGAAGCAATAAGTGGCCTGCGGGAGCGTTTTGTAGATAACTACCCTGACGGCATTGATGAGGTGCGCTGGCCACTACAACTAGGCGCTCCCCTACCGCCACCCATCGAGCAATTGGTGCGGGCACGGCGTTACTACGTCAGCCCCGTAGAGGAAACGGGCGTGGAGATGTCGGCAGTGGTGGCACGCTGTATGGACTTCGTCCTAGCCCACCCCGAGTGGCGGCTCAGCGTACAGCTACACAAGTTGCTAGGGTTTCGCTAAGTAAACGGTTTGCTATGAAGGTCTCGTCGTCACATATTCGCTGGTTGCTCGTGCTACTCCCGTGCGCTATGGCGCTCTGTAGCTTGATGGGCTGCAAGAGTGTGACGCTGAGCAAGGCAGAGCTGTACGACCATACAGGTCGCTACGCCCTCGCTGCCGATAGCTACTACACGCTCTACCGCCGCACCTCTCGCAAGAAGCCAGAGCGACGGGCTTACCTAGCCTTCAAGGCTGCGGAGAATTACCGACGACTGGGCAACACACCCCGTGCGCTCAACTGCTACAACCTAGCTCTCTCGGGGGACTATCCCGACTCGATCCTCCACCTACGCATTGCTCAGGAGCTACAACAGCTGGGGCGCTGGCGGGAGGCGGGCAAAGCTTACAAGCAGTTTCTAGAGTACTACCCACACGACTACTTCGGACGCATAGGACTGGCGAGTGTGCGTCAGGCTGACTCGCTCCTCGCCCACCCCACGGGACACACGGTCGAGACGGATCGTCTCTTGATCTCGCCCTATGCGGAGTTTGCCCCTTGCTATGCGCCCGACGGCACGATACTCTACTTCACCAGTAGCCGGGTGCCTCTCCGTGATATGCTGCAGGAGAGCGAAGTGACGGGGTTGGGGACGAACAATCTCTTTATGATCAAGCAGGACGCCTCGGGCAAGTGGTCCCGCCCCGACAGCGTGCCAGGCAGTGTCAATACGCCCGAAGATGAGGGTACGCCCTCCATCTCGTCAGACGGCAACACGCTCTACTACTCCTACGCTGAGCAAAGCTCCACCTACGACCGTACCGTGCAGATCTACAAAGCCTCCAAGTCTAGCCAAGGAGGCTGGGGCAAAGGCGAGCGCGTACCCATCTGGGAGGATTCGCTACGCATGGCGGCGCATCCCGCCATTGACGCTTCGGGACGATACCTTTACTTCGTGAGCGAGGGGGCTGGCCTAGGTGGCAAAGACCTTTACCGCATATCCCTCAGCGAGCATGGCTGGGGCAAGCCGGAGCACCTAGGCAACGAGATCAATACGCCTGGCGACGAACTCTTTCCGACGATGGTGGGCGACAGTACCCTATACTTCTCCTCCAATGGACGTGTGGGGCTGGGCGGACTGGACCTATACAAGGCGCAGATGGACTCGCTCGGCGGGTGGCAGGTGACGCATCTGGGCGCTCCGATGAACTCCTCCGCCGATGACTACGCACTTACCTTCTCACCGAAGCCGCAGTCGGGCTTAGCGGAGGAGGGTTACCTCTCCTCGACTCGTGGCGACCAGCGCGGACGACCACACCTCTACCGCTTCTCATTGCCCGCCACCATCATCCGCATCGATGGCTTCGTGATGGACCGTGAGGGGTATGGCATCCCGCAGGCGACGGTACGCATTGCCGATGAGCAAGGTTTGCTCGCTACACCCATTGTCTCGACACGTGACGACGGTTCTTTTGTCCTTGAAATTGCCGGGTCCAACCGCTACGTGCTACATGCCTCGCACCCAGACTACCTCAACCAATACATGCCACTCGTGACCGACAGCGCCACCGAGAGCACCGACTACTTGGTTGACTTTTACCTAGCTTCGCGCCTGCACTCGGAGCAGATCCACGACATCTACTACGACTTTGACCGAGCTTCGCTACGCCCCGAGGGGAAGAAGAGTCTCGACTACCTCGTCACGCTCCTAGAGCAAAACCCCGACGTGCGCCTCGAGCTGAGCAGTAACACAGATCGCAAGGGTTCGCAGGCTTACAATCAGAAGCTCTCGCAGCGTCGTGCGCAGAGTGTCGTCAACTACCTTATCGCCAAGGGCATTGCGGCCGACCGTCTAGAGGCTCGTGGCTACGGCAAGGAGCGTCCCTACGTAGTGACCAAAGGAATGGCGGTGCGCTTCGATTGGTTGCCCGAGGGGCAGGAGCTAACGGCCGAATGGGTCGGCACGCTGACCGAAGAGCAGCAAGTCGTCTGCGACCAGCTCAACCGTCGCACTGAGTTTACCGTCATACAATAATATATAGAGTGACCTAAGCAATGATACATTACCAAGCGGACCCAGACTTAGCGGGCGTCTACCTCATCGAGCCAGACTGCTACGGCGATGCGCGTGGCTACTTTGCCGAGACTTACCGCACGGCAGACTTTGCAGCGACCGTCGCGCCTAGACCATGGGTGCAGGAAAACGAATCGTCCTCCGTCCGTGGCGTCTTGCGTGGTCTGCATCTCCAGCGAGGCGAAGCGAGCCAAGCGAAGCTGGTGCGTTGCGTCGTGGGCGAGATCATGGATCTGATCGTGGACCTACGGCGAGACAGCGACACTTACGGGCAGTGGCGCAGCTATCATCTCTCGGAGCAGAACCATCGGCAGCTTTACATACCGAGAGAGTTTGCGCACGGCTTCCTCGTTCTCTCGGAGCAAGCGAAGTTTCTCTACAAAGTGGACAACGGCTACGCCCCCGAGAGCGAGCTCTGCATACGCTATGACGACCCGCAACTGGCGATCCCCTGGGAGTCGTGGGGCATCTCGCCCGAAGAGCTGATTCTTTCGGACAAAGACCTACGGGGCATCTCCCTAGCCGACTACACCGCATCACGCTTTTGACACCTTACGCTATGACTTCATACCGACATACCTACGCTGTGACTGGAGCTGCTGGCTTCATCGGCACTAACCTCGCTTACTACCTGAGCGAAGCCCTCGCCCCTGACGAGCGAATCGTACTGATCGACAAACTAACCTATGCGGGCAACTACCGCTCCATCGAACCGCTCATCGACAACGAACGGATCGTCTTCGTCCAGGCAGATATCTGCGATGCCGAGGCGATGGACGCTCTCTTCACCCACTACGCTCCGCACTACCTGATCAACCTGGCGGCCGAGAGCCACGTCGATCGAAGCATCGAGGACCCCGCCATCTTCGTACGCACCAATATCCTCGGCGTACAGACCTTGCTAGACACCATTCGCAACCATTGGTCTACCACCAGCGGGCGAGGCTCTTATCCCGTATGGCAGGAGGGACGTATGATGCTCCAGGTCTCCACGGACGAGGTGTATGGTTCGCTCGGTCGGGAAGGCTTCTTCGTGGAGAGCACGCCGCTTGACCCACGCAGTCCCTACAGTGCTGCGAAAGCTTCGGCCGATCTCCTCTGCCAAGCAGCTGTGCACACGCACCATGCGCCAGTCGTTTGGACAAGATGCTCGAACAACTACGGGCCCTACCAGTTTCCCGAGAAGCTCATCCCGCTCGTCATCCGTCAGTGTCTCCTCGGCAAGGAGATACCGATCTACGGCACGGGCGAGAATGTGCGTGACTGGCTCTATGTCACCGACCATTGTCGTGCGCTCCACCTCGTGGTGACCCAGGGGAAAGCTGGTACAGCGTACAATATCGGCGGGCACAACGAACATACCAATCTAGAGATAGTCCGGATCATCATCGACCAGCTACACGATCGTCTGAGCAAAGAGCCAGCACGTGCCGAGCGCATCTCTGAGATCTTAGGCGCTCAGGTTCAGCCCGAGCTGATCAACGAGCAGCTGATCACCTTCGTCCGTGATCGTCTCGGCCACGACGCCCGCTACGGCATCGACCCCACCTTCATTCATCAGGAGCTAGGGTGGATCCCCTCGATCCCCTTTGCTGAGGGCATCGGCTACACGATCGACTGGTACCTCGACCACTTCGACTGGGTTAAGGGGATCACTGACGAAGACTACCAGCACTACTACCAGCAGATGTACAGCGGACGATGAAGGTCTACGGCATAGACGACGAGTCTCGGCTCTTTTACAAAGGCGAAGCACTACTTCGCCCGGGCTACCCCTTCTTCGTTCCTCACCTCGAAGCGGAGTGGTGTGCTATCCCTTCGCTCGCCATCAAGATAGGACGGACGGGCAAGTGCGTGGCGCCTCCCTTTGCCGAGCGGTACATCGAGTCGTGCGCTGCTGGCTGGGACATCACCTGCCGCTCGCTACTCGCTGAGCTACGTGAGGCGGGCGCTCCGTGGGAGCGTGCTAAGGTGTACGACGGCAGTGCCGTAGCCCTCGACTGGCAACCCCTTGACACTGCGCTCGCAGAGCACTACACGCTGACCCTCTCCGAGCAGAGCTGGACGCTCTCACGTGCAGCGGTCTGCCAAGCGCTCTCGCTCCTCTCCGAGTGCCTCACCATTCACACGGGCGACGTACTCCTATTCAACGCAATCCCCATAACAGCAGCTCCCGCCATTGCCCCCGAGCAACAGCTCTCCCTGACGCTACAGGCTGGCGAAAGGCTCCGCTCCACTACCCTACTACGCATCAAGTAAAGCATCTATATCGAATCGTCTAAAAACCCCTTCACTATGGCTATTGTATCTCCCTCCCTCCTCAGTGCCGACTTCCTGCATCTCGCCGATGAGATCACGATGATCAACGAGAGTCAGTGCGACTGGCTCCACATTGACGTGATGGATGGTGTCTTCGTCCCGAACCTCTCCTTTGGCTTTCCCATCATTGAGGCGATACGCCCCATCTGTCAGAAGCCTCTCGACGTGCATCTGATGATCGTCGAGCCGTGGAAGTTCATCGATCAGTTTGCCAAGCTCGGCATCCACATTATGAATGTACACTACGAGGTGTGCCCTCACCTGCACCGCACGCTACGGGCTATCCGTGAGGCGGGCATGCGTCCAGCCGTCACGCTCAATCCGCACACCCCCGTGGAGCTCCTCACCGACATCCTCTGCGAAGCCGACATGGTGCTCCTCATGAGTGTCAACCCTGGCTATGGTGGGCAAAAGTTTATCGAGCATTCTATCCGCAAGGTAGAGCGCCTGCGCAAAATGATCCAAGAGCAGGGACTCTCCACCCTCATACAGGTCGATGGCGGGGTCAACCTCGAGACGGGTCGCCAGCTCGTTGAGGCGGGTGCCGACTCGCTCGTGGCGGGCAGTGCCGTCTTTAAGGCGCCCAGCCCTCAAGAGATGATTGCACAGCTACACGCCTTGTAAGCCACCTTGCACTACCTCGTCCGAGGGCTACACGCCACAATCATGCGCCCAGCATTGGTGACACTTCTGTCGCTAGTGCTGGGCATTTATCTAGGTAGTCTCGGGCTACTAGCGGCGCAGTGGTACTTCCTCGGCATCGCCGTGGCGACGCTCCTCCTCGTCCTCTCTAGGCTTTGGCACAAAGCGCTCCTCGCTGGCTCCGCTTGGTACTTAGTTCTCCTCTGTATGGGAGCTTGTCTGGCAACAATCCCACAGGAACGGGTTGCGCAACTCCCACAGCCCAGCGAGAAAACGACCTACCTCGTCACCATCTCTCGCCCGCCCACAGCACGCGAACAGGGCTCTCGTGCCGAGGCTATCATCGAGCAAGCGACAGACCCGAGCGGAGCAACCCTCGTTCGCTGGGGTGGTCAGCGCATCATGCTATACCTATATAATGACTCGCTGCAGCTCACACCTCGCACCAGCTACCTCGTCCGTGGACGGCTCACGCCACTAGATCAAGTCCCCTCGTCAAGCTATCAGCACTACCTCCTCTCACGAAAGGTCTCGGGCGTGCTATCCGCCTCCACAGCAGAAGCTTGCGATGCGTCAACCACTACCCATTGGTCGCTCTGGGACCAATTACGCTACTGCGCCTACACCCTCCAGCAGCGCATCGGTGGCACGCTAGACGAGATTGACCGACTCACTCCACTACAGCGAGAGACGCTCCGTGCCATCTGCCTAGGCGATCGCTCCGAGGGAACAGTCGCAGAGAGGCAGTTTCGCTCCGTAGGCGTTGCGCACCTGCTGTCGGTCAGTGGCTTTCACGTTGGGGTCGTCCTACTACTCATCTATTGGCTGATCCGCTACCCGCTCCGACTCATCCGCAACGTCCGTACCGCTTACCTCCTGCGCTGGGACCTCACCCTCGTAGCCGTATGGCTCTACGCTTTCGTCTGCGGACTCTCCATCCCGACACTCCGTGCCTCGCTCATGTTCTCCATCTTTGCCGTGGCACGGCTCTTGGGGCGCTCCACCGATCGGCTCAACGTCTGGGCGCAGGCTGCCGTCCTTCTACTCATTGTCTCACCCTACGCACTCTTTGACGTAGGCATGCAGCTCAGCTTCGGAGCGGTACTAGCCATCTTCGTCACCTGGGGCGCACTCAACCAGCGCATCACACCGAGTAGCCCCCGCATCGTCAGCTA
This sequence comes from Porphyromonas uenonis DSM 23387 = JCM 13868, assembly GCF_000482365.1. GTDB lineage: Bacteria > Bacteroidota > Bacteroidia > Bacteroidales > Porphyromonadaceae > Porphyromonas > Porphyromonas uenonis. The sequence continues at coordinate 36,132 of NZ_AXVC01000021.1, forward strand.
CCTCTACTACCTCATCGTCACAACCTTAGCCGTACAACTCTTCGTCTGGCCTATCCTCGCACGGAGCTTCGGCAGCACCGCCGTCTGGCTACTCCTCGCCAACCTCCTCCTGTCGCCCCTCGCCACGCTACTCATCATCACGGGGCTTGTCACCATGGGACTCCTCGCACTCGGACTACCCACGACGCTCCTACCGATGCTCCTCGTCGGCGTGAGCGACCTCACCAGCGGTGCGATGGCACTCCTCGAGCAGCACTTCACCGCTCAGCTCACCATCGCCATGCCGCTCTGGCTCTGCGTCGCCTACTACCTCCTCCTCTACGCCTGGGTTCAGTACCTCCTAGCCCGTCCCCGCCCCGTCCGCGTCTAGCGGGTCGCCCTCTCCGCTCGGTATACTCTTTCAGGAAGAGGACATCCCTTCGTATGAAACTCCAATTTCTTACCCATGAAACTTTAGTTTCACCCAAGTGGTACTGATAGTTAGCTCATTTCTATAGGATGACCTACGCGATGCACCCTCAAAAAGCTTTTATCGGACAGCAATACGTCCGAAGGTTTATTTCGTTCCTTCATGGAGAATCGTCGTTTGCTCCTGAGAAAGTCTTAGGGCAACCCGAAAAAGGAACGGGGCGCTAAGGTCTTCAAAGTGGTCGGCACGGACGGATGATAGTAATCGTCAGACTACCCAGTTTGCAGCGTCTAGTCCCTATTATGGACTAGTCAACGGTGAAGCAAATACCTATTCTTGGGTATTTACAGAGGCAAGCAGTGCTGTACCTTTGCAGAACCACTTTACAGAGACACTATGAAGAAGTCCATCATTCGCCTACTCTTGCTCTGCCTGCTGCTCCCCATACTGTCGCAGATGCTCTATGGTCAGGGCGCTCGTCATGCCCTCACGGGTGTGGTGTGCGATGCGACTTCGGGTGAGCCGATAGCCTACGCTCTGGTGGCTCTCTCGGCTGAGGGGCACAAAGATGTCGTGACTTACACGGACGATGATGGGCGCTTTGCCTTTCAGTCAGTACTAGCGGGGCGATACCGTCTACAGGTGCGCTACGCAGGTCTGCGCAAGGAGCAGACGATCACATTGCAGCGAGACCAATACTTGCGTATCCCCTTTAAGCTGGAGCAGGTACTAGGCGAGGTGGTTGTGACGGCACAGGAGGGACGGCACCTGACCAGTTCCTCGACGATTGAGCGGGCGGCCATTGATCACCTGCAGCCAAGTAGCTTCTCCGACCTGACGGCACTACTGCCTGGAGGTAAAAGTAGCATCCCTAATATGGGCGGGGTCAACAACCTCTTGCTCCGTGAGACAGGCACGATCAATGTGCAGGGCAATAAGACGAACAACCAAGACTACGCCATCAGTTCGCTGGGGACCCTCTTTATGGTAGATGGGGCTCCGCTCAATACGGATGCGGATATGCAGTACACGGCTTCCTCCTCGGGCTCGCTCCTCGGTGCTGGCAAGGTCAATGTGAATCGAGGTGTGGATATGCGTACGCTGCAGACGGACAATATAGAGCGGGTTGAGTTCATCCGTGGTATCCCCTCCGTAGAGTATGGCAATATAACCTCTGGCGTAGTACTGGTGCATCGTAAGCGACAAGCTTCGCCAGTGCAGAGTCGCTTTAAGGTAGATGGCTACAGTAAGTTGGTCTCTGTGGAGAAAGGCTTTGCCCTCACACCCTCCCAGCATCATATCCTCAATGGGGATGTGAGCTATCTAGATGCTAAGCCCGACCCGCGTGTCCCCTTTGAGACTTACAGGCGACTGACTGGTTCGCTACGCTACCACGGCACGAGTAGTAATCAGGCACATCGCTGGGAGGTGAGCGGAGACTATACGGGTAGCTTTGACAAGAACAAGATTGACCCCGATCTCTCCTACGGACGCACCGACGAGTACCTCTCAGACTACAATCGCATAGCTCTCACCTCACGATATAGCTATACCCCGACAGAGCGTACGGGAGGCTTGCAGCGAGTGGAGCTGACCCTTTCAGCGGCTCAGCAGTTTGACTACCTACACCAACGCCGACTGGTGGCTCCAGACCGTATGACGATAACTCCTACCGGTGTCGAGGCGGGAGAGCATCCAGCTACATTGATCGGACGAGAGTACGTGGCGGACTATGTGAGTGATGGCAAGCCTCTGACACTCTTTGCCAAGGGGCAGACACTATATAATATAGAGTGGGGAAAAGCTTCGCATAGGTTGAAGGGGGGCTTTAACTATGACCTATCCAAAAACTTCGGTCGCGGGCAGGTCTACGATCTCTCTTATCCACTCTTTCCCAAAGCATGGGACACTCGTCCACGTCCTTACTACCAGATTCCAGCTCTGCAACAGCTAGCACTCTATGCGGAGGACCTATACACGCAACCTCTCGGAGCTCATACGCTCCAGCTAGAGGCGGGCGTGCGTCTCTCTATGCTCCTAGGACTCGCTCCGCAGTACACGCTGAGCTATAAGCCTTACCTGGATCCTCGTGTCAACCTGCGCTGGAGCTTGCCCGCCTGGGAGCTCTGGTCACGAGACCTCAAGCTCTCACTCGATGCGGGATGGGGGTTGACGACACGTATGCCTACGCTCAACTATCTCTACCCTGACCCACGCTACGTAGACATAACTCAGCTGGCTTACTACGACATCAACGCTCCCTATGAGCGTAGCCTATACTACGTCCGCACTTACATAGAGGACGCGACAAACTACAAGCTACGCGCCACGCGCAACCAGAAGCTGGATCTACGTCTCTCTGCCGAGTGGGGGCGCAATAGGATCTCTGTGAGCTACTTCAATGAGCTGATGACTACGGGCTTTAGATACCGCTCCACGGCTCAGGTCTACAGCTACAATAAGTATGACGCCTCGGCTATTGACTATAATAAGTTGACGGAACAGCCCGACATCTCTACCATCCCCTACACTCCAGCAGCTCGTATCGAGTCGACGAGTCGCCCTGAGAATGGTAGCATGATCCGCAAAGAGGGCGTGGAGCTTCAACTTATGACGGAGCGTATCCCTGTGATCAATACCAGTCTGATCCTAGGGGGTGCATGGTTTCGCTCTACCTACTCGAATAGTGTACCGCTCTACTACGCAGTCTCTGGAGTCTATGGCAATGTAATCCTCTCAGATCAGTACCTGGGTCTCTACAACTGGCAGGATGGTTCGGAGAATCAGTCGCTCTCGACCAACCTACTCTTTGACACACAGATCCCACAGTGGGGACTTATCCTGACGACTGCCGTAGAGAGTACCTGGCTGGTCTCTCGTCGTCGCCTTCCCCAGGATGGTCGACCGATAGCTTACCTAGATGTGCACGATGGTAAGCTACACCCCTACACGGACGAGTCGGAGCGAGATACCTATCTGCAGCATCTCTTCATACGCTACAGCGATACGCTCTTTAAGCCGAGCCGCATTCCCCTAGCTCTTGGGGTTAATCTCAAGGTGTCTAAGCAGCTGGGCAAGCTCTTTACGCTATCTCTTTTTGCCAACAACGTCATAGACTACCTACCCGACTACAAGGTGGGTACCGCAACGCTCAGACGTACTGCCACACCGTACTTTGGTATGGAGCTTCGCATTAAGATATAATCAACTCAACAATAGATTTCTATGAAACGATTACTTTACATACTGCTTTTACCAGCGCTCCTAGTCGCTGTGACCTCTTGTCGCCCTGACCCTGTCACGCCAGACAACCCCAAGGAGCAAAAGTCCATCGCTTGTCTCTTCGAGCGCACACTGCCCGAGGATGTCACGGACTTGACAATACAAGAGGAGCTACTCACGCTACACAACATCACCACAGGTCAAGACGTGGAGCATAAGACGCTAGAAGGAGTCAAGCTCGCTCCTGGGCTGTACAACCTAAACTACACAGCAAACTGTCGCTATAAGCTCAAAGGGGTCTCAATGGAAGGCCGACTGGTCGCACAGATTGAGAATCTGGAGGTAACTGACCAAACGACCGATCCACTCAAGCTACGCCTAGAGCTACGCATCGTGCCTACGGTTCAGGACTTCGTCATCCAAGAGATCTTCTTTACTGGCACACAGACTACGGCAGGCAAGCCTTACAATGGGACTTCGTACGTCATCCTATACAACGGAACGGACAAGGTCCTTTATGCTGATGGGATCGCCTTTTGCGAGTCTGAGTTTAACCCCGCTATCAAGCAGGATTATAAGCCAGACCTGAGACAGACGGACTTTGTGCCACACGCCGTCTATGTAGTCCCAGGCAGTGGTAAGGAACATCCCGTGAAGCCTGGAGAGCGACTGATCCTCTGCGATATAGGTATTGATCATAAGGCAACCAATCCAAACGCTTTTGACCTCTCTAAGGCTAACTTCGAGTGGTATGACGAGTCTAGTGTACCCACACACCAAGACTTTGACAGTCCCACGGTGCCGAATCTAGACAAGTGGTACTGCTTCACGAGAACCTTCTTTATCCTCCATGACCGAGGGCTGGCTTCTTATGTGATCGCTCGTATGCCTGTCACTAAGGAGGCATGGCTCAAAGACTATGTCTACGACTATTCATACGTCTTCGTTGGTACAGGCAATGAGGCCAAGAGGTCTTCCTATCGCATCCCTCTAGACTGGGTTATCGATGGTGTGAACTGTAGCGTCGAGGCTATGCACAAGTGGACGATCCTGCCCGAGCGGATAGATGCGGGCTATACTCACTGTGGTAAGGAGGATCGCGATCCAAATCGCTTTTTCCACAGCGTACGCCGTAAGTACCTAGGCAAGGATGCTGAGGGGCGGATGATTCTGCAGGATACTAATAACTCGTCTGAGGACTTCAATCCGATGGTCACTCCCTCGCTCATTGAGGAGCAAGGCTCCGCTATCAATGCTAAGGGTACGCCCTGCACGACTAAGACCTATGATGGTGTCGTGCCTATGGAGAAGTAAAGTCTCTTCGATAGATTATGGTGCATCATCCTTCTATATGTCTTAGTAGATCTCTTGCGCTCTTACTCTGTCTCCTAGCTGTGCTCACGGGCTCGCTCTATGGAGAGCCATTAGATTTTGGAGCTAAGGGTTTTTGGGATAGTCAAGGTACTCTTCGCGCGCCTTGGCTTTTGGGTACAGTCTTCGCCATGGGTTCCAGACTACATCAGGAGGATTTGCTGCCACGCCTTACTGTGGTCTGGAGCTACACATCAAAATATACCCTTCGTCACACTCCAACTAGCTCTTTATGAATCGTCTCTTTCGACTACTCCTCATCATATCTGCCGTGATAGCGGTCAGCTCATGCCGCCCTGAGCATGGCCGAGCTCCGCTACCTACGGTCTCGTGCGCCTTCACTACGCAGCTCCCCGAGGGACTGACAGATCTCTCTGTACTGGGCGAGGAGGTGCACTTGACGAATAAAGCAACGGGAGTCGACACCCGCTACAATTCGCTAGATAGTATCGCTGTTATCGTCGGGCTGTACGATATAGCCTATACTGTGGAGTGTACCTTCACGCTCCATGGGATACAGATGCGAGGACGGCTCGTCTCTCAGCTCGCTGATGTGAGCCTTACAGAGCAAAAAGACAATAAAGCTGTGCAGCTTCTCTTGCCCCTGAGGGTCGTGCCACAGGTAGAGGACTTTGTGATACAGGAGATCTTCTTCACAGGGACACTGACTCCCGCAGGCAAGCAGTATCATGGCGACAACTATGTCGTGCTTTACAACGGCACAGATCATGTACTATATGCCGACGGGATAGCTTTCTGTGAGAGTCGCTTTGTCTCCACAATGAAGTTTGACTACAAGCCTGACATCCGCCATGAAGCGATGGCGGTGCAGGCGGTCTATGTAGTGCCTGGCAGTGGTAAAGATGTCGCTATACCTCCTGGCGGAAGGCTCATACTCTGTGATACAGGGATAGACCATAAGACAAACAATCCCAACTCCTTCGATCTCTCTAAGGCAAACTTTGAGTGGTATGATGTCTCTACCGTGCCTGCTCATCAAGACTTCGACAGCCCCTTGGTGCCTAACCTAGACAAGTGGTTTTGCTATACGAAGTCCTTCTTTGTCCTTCACAATAGAGGCTTCAGATCGTATGTCATAGCACGTGTGCCTATTGATAAGGAGAGCTACCTGAAGGACTATGTCTACAAGTTCACTTGGGTCTTGACACATGCTGGGGTCAGCTACGATATGTCTGGCTCTTGCTATAAGATCCCCAACGACTGGATCCTCGATGGTGTCAACTGTAGTGTCGAGGCAAATATCCAGTGGACGATACTACCTGAGACGATAGACGCTGGCTATACAAACTGTGGCAAGGCTGATCATCAGAAGGATCGGTACTTTCACTCTGTACGTCGCAAATTCCTCGGATTAGATGCGCTAGGTAATCCAATCCTGCAGGATACAAACAACTCAACTGAAGACTTTAACCCGATGGTCACGCCAGCTCTCGTAGAGGAGCAAGGCTCAGCTATTGACGCCAAGGGCACACCCTGCACGACCAAGACCTATGATGGTGTGACACCTATGGTCGCTAAGTAAACATTTCGAGGACTCTATGCTACTAACAACTAGACCTATGGTCATACACTTCAGTCCTCTGGCTCTAGCCTGGACACTGTTGAGTCTCTTCATTGGCAACCTATATGGGCAGCAGGTCGAGACTCAGGCTATCCCTGCAGATTCTGCAGATACATCCACTACGCTTCGCACGCTACTGGAGCAAAGACGACCAGGTTATGACTGTTCGGTATCACCAGCGGTGTCGCCACTCTACTTCTTCTCAGAGCGTGGTAGTCGTACAGACATTTCGCTGGGCGGAGCTGTGCGTCGAGATGGGGGCGAGACGATGGTTCCACAACTAGGCAAGCAGGACATAGATGGATCGGTGCATATCGAGAGCGCTTTGCGTCAGCGCAACAACTTCGCTTGGGGTGCTGCCTCCTACACTTATCGTGCTACGGAGGGGATACGTTTCAACGAGACAACCGACTACCAGCTCCTCGCACCTTACGTTATGGGTGACACGGCATACACGGCTCGTCTGCATCAAGATCTTTACACCTTTGGGGCGGGTACAGTACATCGCCTCGGCAATTGGCTCCTCTCTTTGAAAGCGGACTACCGTGCCACCTTTGCCTACCGCACGCAAGACCCTCGTCCTCGCAATCTGGCGACGCTCCTAGAGGGGCAGCTAGGCGTCGGCTATCAGTTTGCCGACTATGCCCTCGCCATAGCAGGTACGCTAGGTCGCTACAAGCAAAACAATCAGGTAGACTTCCTGAGTGAGGTCGGGGTGGCTAGTGAATATCATTTTACTGGTGTCGGGGGAGACTACTATCGCTTTAGAGGCAATAACACGTCCCTCTTTTATCAAGGGATATCGTATGGACTCTCGCTCGGCGTAACCCCTACGGGTCAAGCGCGTCAAGGCTTCTATGCTCTGGCAGCGTGGCATCTGCTGACGACCGACCGAATCATACGCGAGCTCAACAACCTGCCCCTCTCGACACTTCATCTGCACACGCTAGATCTGCAGGCTGGATACACCGCCCGCTCAGCACGACTGGGACGTTGGGGCGTTGCGCTTTACACCCAAGGCGACATACGTAGAGGGGCCGTCCACCTCTTCGGAGATCCTAAGGGGAATCTTTACCCACGCATAGCCACCGAGCGGTCATACTATGGGCAGACCTTAGAGTTTGGAGCTAAAGGCTTTTGGGATAGTCAGGACACTCCTCGCACGCCTTGGTCGTGGGGCATATCCACCTCGCTCGGCTATCGACTACATGAGGAGGACCTGCTGCCCCAAGCAGAGCGACTCTTCTACCATCTAGGCGGGACATTGGCTCCGTATGTTAGCTTTCATCGCGGGCAGTACTTTGTCTCTCTGACACCTACCTATAGTATCTGGGCACAGACGGGACACCCTTCGCTACAGTTAGCACCTCAGCATCAGCCTATACCTACTTATGCTGAGACACTGGAGCGAGCCTATCAGATAGCTAGCTCCACGCAGATGACCTACGGGCTCTCTATGACTCACGGCTATCAGCTTAGCAGTCGCTATGCGCTGTGGCTCTCACTAGACTACCTCCATACGCAGACCAAGCTGTGTGGTAGCGACTACGGAGCTATACGTTGTGGCATCTCATTCTAATTGTAAAACCAAATAACCAAACAAACTAAATATCATCAGTATGCGAAAACAACTACCAGTATTACTTATGCTCCTCACGCTCTTCTGTACAGCGAGTGTGACGATAGCACAGACTCCAACTGAGGGAGTAGCAAAGAACTTCCTCTGGTACCGTCTTGTCGCCAATAGTGTAGAGCGTATCCAAGTACCTCAGCAAGTGGTCGCCTCAATGGACGGCAATCTCTTTGCGAGCAATATGTTCTACAGTAAGGAGCGCGCTGACTCTAGCTCAGTCTTCAACTATGATGCACCCAACGTTGCAGACAAGGCGGTCTCCTTCGGTGATGATGGAGAGGCTGCCAATGGCAATGTCGCTATCTCCATCTACAAGATGACTCCAGAGGGCAAGCTTCTCTGGCACATCTACAACAGCCGAGGAGATGTTCACTCCAATGTCCACTGTATCACAGCAACTCCAGACGGGGGCTTTGTGACCATCTTGATGGTTCGCGATGCTAAGTCCAAGTCCAAGACCGATGTCGACATCTTGCGCCTTGTTCAGGCTGACGGCAAGCCCTACAACATAGAGATGAAGTCTCGATTTGTCGGAGCGAATGAAGATGCCTCTGCAGGGGCTACACACCGCAAGGTCATGCCTATCCTTGTCAAGGTTAGTGCTACGGGACAGATTGAGTATCACAAGGCTTTTGAAGTAGATCATAAACCAATGCCTGATGCGACGTACTATAGTTATGGCACACCTACAGGTTGTGACTTCAAGGGCACAACTATAGACCCCGAGGGCAATGTCTATGTCTGTGGCTTCGTCCGCACGGCCATAACCATCGGCGAGACTACTATCAAGGCAAAGAACAATGTCGGATGGAATGGAGATTCACAAAAAGATATGGGAGACTTCTTCATCCTCAAGTTTGACAACAAGGGCAATCTCGTCAAGACGCTTACCGAGCAGGGAGCCCCCATCGGACGCTCTATGCTCTGTGTCATCAAGTATCAAGATGGTAAGCTCTATGCTACGGGTCGCTTTACAGGAACTAAGGAAAAGACCCCAATCACCATCGATGGCAAGCAACTCATCCCCAGCGATAAGGAGAGCCTCGTCACACTCTGCCTAGACACAGATCTAAAGGTCTCGTGGATCTCTCAGATTGACGTCAAGGCTGTACCCGAGCACCCCTGGACGAAGGTCTTTGTCGATGGTGTGGCTGTCGGCAAGGACAAGGTCTACATAGCAGGACGCTGTGCTGGAGCTCTCGTTGATGCCGAGGGGAATGTAATCCTCGAGCAAAAGCTCAAGCAGCACAGAGGCTATGCTCTAGCGCTAGACAAAGCTACGGGAAAGCCCAATGCGGAGTGGCATACGCTACTTCCAGAGAAGGGAATCTCCAACTGTACGGCTATCTCCACGCAAGGAGATCGTGTCATCCTGCATGCCTACGCTCTATTCGGACAGACTTATTACCGAGTGCTGGACCTCAACCTCTCTGAGGGCTCTATACAAGACTATCCTACGGTAAGCAAGGCTGCCGTCTCATTCGGTGGCGATGTAGTCGCCAATAGCTATGTAGCTACATCACGTTGCCGCAATAGTGCTAAGCTCCTTACGACCGAGGGCTATAAGGAGATGACATACAAGGGCTGGTTTAGCCTCTTTATTGCTCACAAGCTTCCCTTCCCCTCAGTATCAGCTAGCTGCAAGGCTCTCCACCTATCAGAGGGCAAGGGTGCTCTACAAGTCTTAGCGTCAGATCTGACAGATCCGATCCAGGTGACATGCTCTGGCGAAGGCTTTACGGCACAGCTCAAGGAGCTACCTGCTACGGGTGGAGCTCTCGAGATACAGTTCAAGACAGCAGTCACCAAGACGCCCGAAGAGCGTATCGGCAAGCTTACCCTCACCTCTGGCGGTGCTAGCTATGAGGTCTACCTCTATGCAATGACTGAGACAGAGCAGTACATCAAGGCATCTCAGAGCGAGATCAATTTCTCGATGATACCTGTCGGTGAGCATAAGTCTGTTGATCTGACGGTCACACAGAAGAACCTCACGAACGCTATCACCTGTACGATCGAGGGTGAGGGTGCTAAGTACTACTCAGTGGACAAGAGCGAGATCGCCATCTCCAATGAGCCAGCTACCCTCAAGGTAACCTACACACCTGACAAGACCATCGCAGCTAATGCCAAGGCGACAGCTCAGCTCGTCCTAACCTCTGGCGATGTCAAGACGATTGTCACACTATCTGGTCAGAGCAATACAGCTATTGAAGAGGTCGCAGCAACCAAGCTCTCTATTGCTACTGCTGCTGGTACGCTCTACGTACATAGCGATGTGGCTCGTCCAGTAGCTATCTACACGTCAGCTGGTGAGATGGTTGCACAGCGAATACTCTCTGGAGATATGGAGATCTCACTACCTGCTGGTATCTACTTCATCCAGACGGATCGTGAGACCTATCGTGTCTACATCCCCGCTATCTAATCTGTTTCGTCCCTCTTCTCCCTATGTGGAGGAGAGGGACTATCCTCTTTTATAAGCAAATCTGTGAAGCTCGCACTTCACACGCTACTATCTCAAAGCATAGTTTTCACACCCAAGCAGTATGAACAACAAACTATCTCTTGTGCTCCTCGCAGCACTACTCTCCATCGCCCTCATCGGGTGCAATAAGCAAAAGCAAGATCAGACCACAACCACAGAGACGGAGGCTCCGACCTATATGGAGGTGGACGCACTCCTCGCCTCTGCCGATAGTCTCGTTGGTCAGACGGTTACCGTGCAGGGCATCTGCACCCACCTCTGCAAGCATGGAGCTAAGAAAGCCTTCCTCATGGGTAGCGACGACACCAAGGTGATCCGCGCTGAGGCTAGTGAGGAGATGGGCGCCTTTGCTCAGGAGTGTATCAACAGCATAGTCACCGTCACAGGACAGCTTGTCGAGGATCGTATCGACGAGGCTTATCTGCAAAACTGGGAGGAGCAGCTCAAAGCTCAAGCCGCCAAAGAGCATGGCGAGGGTAAGGCAGGCTGCGCCAATGAGAAGAAGGCTCGTGGCGAAACGGCTGACACGCCTGAGGCCCGTATCGCAGACTTTCGCAAGCAGATCGCTGAGCGCGAAGCTCAGGAGGGCAAGGCATACCTTTCCTTTTACCACATCAATGCTACAAGCTATAAGATAGAGCAGCAGTAACCCACATCTGGAACTGACAAGACTCTATGAAAGTAAACTTCAAGAAAGTAGGCAGGAGCGTGCGTCGCTGGAGTAGATTACTACACCGTGACCTCTCCTACCTACTTGCTACGCTTATATTCATCTATGCCCTATCGGGTCTCTACATGAACCACCGAGACTCGATCAATCCACACTACATCATCACCCAGCGGGAGTATCAGATCCCGCTAGAAGAGCTACAAGCTGCTGGACGCCTGGATGCACCAGCCGTCCGTAAGATCCTAGACGAGATAGACCTGTCGGGCAGCTATACCAAGCACTACTACCCAGACGATCATACGCTCAAAGTATTCCTCAAGGGACGTGCCACCCTACTCCTCGACACCTCAACGGGGGTAGCCGTCTACGAGTCGATCGAGCGACGCCCGCTCATCAGCTCTATGACACGCCTACACTACAATCCAGGGCGCTGGTGGACGATCGTCGCTGATGTGCTAGCCATCGGACTCATACTCATCACCCTCACGGGACTACTCATCGTGCCTGGGCGGCGTGGGCTCATAGGTCGTGGTGGCATCCTCCTACTGATCGGGCTGGCGGTACCACTGCTCTTCCTCTTCCTATAAATGTAGTCGGCCCATCCCTTATATCACTTAACTAACATGGACAACTTAATCGAGTGTCACAACCTGACCCACTACTACGGCAAGCGACTGATCTACCGTGATCTATCCTTTGCCGTGCCTCGTGGTCGCATCCTCGGTCTGCTTGGCAAGAACGGTACCGGCAAGACCACCACAATCAATATCCTCAGTGGCTTTCTCCGCCCTAAGTCGGGTGTCTGTCGTATCCTAGGCGAAGATATCACCCGCATGCCTGACCGACTGAGACAAGACATCGGGCTGCTCATCGAGGGGCACGTCCAGTATAGCTTTATGACTATACGGCAGATAGAGCGCTTCTACGCACCTTTCTATCCGAAGTGGCGTAGGGAGGCTTACTACGAGTTGATGGAGCTACTCAAGGTCACCGAGAGGCAGCACCTCAGTCGCATGTCTTGTGGCCAGCGCTCGCAGGTCGCTCTCGGACTGCTCCTAGCGCAAAACCCCAAGCTACTCATCCTCGATGACTTCTCAATGGGACTAGACCCAGGCTATCGAAGGCTTTTTGTAGACTACCTGCATCACTATGCCAAGGAGCAGGGCACCACAATCTTCCTCACCTCCCACATTATCCAGGATATGGAGCGCCTGATCGATGACTGCATCATCATGGACTACGGCTCTATACTCCTGCAGCGCCCAGTCGCTGAGATCCTAAACGAGGGGCGCCTCTACAGATGCACCCTCACGGACGATCGTCCTCTCCCTGAGATCGACGGACTGTACCACTTCGAGGCGCACCACAGACGTGGGGAGTGCTACTCATTCCTTCCACTGCCAGAGGTCGCTGAGCGACTCACTCAGGCTGGTGTATCCTACCAAGATCTCACAGCACACGAGACAACGCTCGAAGATGCCTTCATAGGACTTACCGGTAAGTATTAACGCTATCTATATGTTTGCCTCTATAATATATAAGGAGTGGCTCAAGCTCCGACTATACGCACTGCTATCGACACTCGTCGCACTAGCCGTACCGCTCTACGGTGTCATACGCATACATCGAGCCATCGCACTACAAGGCGCTGACCATATCTGGCTCGTGATGATACAGAAGGGAGTAGTCTTCGTAGAGAGTATGCGCTACGTACCCCTCATCCTAGGCTTGCTCTGTGCCATCGCTCAGTTTGCGCCAGAGCTCTCTCGTCGTAGCCTCAAGCTCACCCTGCACCTACCCCAGTCACCACTCCGCTCGACCTACCAGATGCTCGCCTGCGGGGTGACACTACTGCTATGGCACACCCTATTATATTTGGGTGTCCTCTTCTTCGGACTGCAAGGAGTCTTAGCTTACGAACTCCTCGCCTATGTCCTCTCCGCTACATTGCCCTGGATCTTGGCGGGCTTCCTCGGCTACCTCCTGATGAGCTGGATACTCCTAGAGCCCACTTGGCGTAGACGCATCCTCTACACCCTAGTCGCTGTACTCTTGATACGCATCAACTTCATCACCCCCACAGCAGGAGCTTACGCACCCTTCCTGCCTACGCTACTTATCTACACCATCCTCTCCTCGACACTGGTATGGCTCTCTGTGAGTCGCTTCAAAGAGGGGAGACAAGACTAGACTACTATGAAGCGCATAGCCACAATACTCCTATACATCACCGTAGCACTACTCATCATCTGGCAGATCCCCTGGTGGTACAACTACCTCCGAGCCGATGCGAGCCGTGAGCCATTCACCATCTACAGTCAGCTCCTAGGCGACTTCATCATCACAGATCACGACGAGGGTACGATGACCTACCGTAGTGGTCAGGGTGGACAGTATAGTCGTGAGGAGGTCGATAGCCTGCTCCCCACCTTCTACTACCGTCAGCTCCTGACCGATGGTCGCCTACCCGACACGCTCTATGGAGAGGCGGTGACCCCGCAGCTTATACAGCGGGGTGCTGTCACCTTCCGCTGTTCGCCACGCACCCTCGCTGCGCCTGCCGTGGCGCTCTACCCACTCCTAGAGAGTGCCTCACGAAGAGTCAAGCTAGAGATGCCCGAAGATCTCTTTCGCATCACAGGGCAAGCGATCGAGTTCGTCGATATGAAGAGCAATCAGACCGACAAGGCGAAAAGTGCTCTCTATACGAAGCTCTTTCAGGAGAAAGGCTTCGCCTTCCCCGCCCAGCGCGTAGCAGGCAATGCCACTGCGCAAAAGGAATATGACAACGGCTACCTCCTCATTGATCAGCGTGGTAAGCTCTTTCACCTCAAGCAAATGGCTGGCAAGCCCTACCTGCGAGCTATTGACCTGCCCGAGGGCGTGGAGGCTGCCGAGGCCTTCGTCTGGGAGCTGCCGAGTCGCCGACATATCGGTCTCATCTCTACCCGAGATCATCAGCTCTATCTGATCGAGCGTGAGGGCTATCGCCCCTGTCGCCTAGGGATCCCCTCATGGGATCCGCACCGTGAGGATCTCACCATCATCGGCAACGACCTAGACAGCTACACCCTCAAGGTCTCCACTGCCGATGCCACAAGCTACTATGCGCTAGATGCGACGGACTACACGCTCCTGAACACACTACAAGTAGATCACCCTGAGCGGACCATCCCAGGGCTGCACTTCACCTCACGCCTAGACAGCTGGGTGAAGCCTCGACTAGACTAAGCACTGCTATTGGTACGCTGAGATACTGTAAGGGAGTGACTACCGATCCTCTCTGATTACACCTTCCTCCGGAGGAATTGAATTCCTACCTAGGAATTTCCCAAATAGCTACCTAGGAATTTACCCAATTCCTACCTAGGAAATCAAAAATTCTTCGGAGGAATCAAATGAAACTTCGGAAGAATCAAAAAATAAGTCCGAAGAATTGGCCATTTCCTAGGTAGCAAATCAAAAATATCTACGGAGGAATTTTGGAAATTCCTAGGTAGGAAATCGGAGCTGTCGGCTAGAGTCAGTAGTGCTCCTAGGGACTACGCTCCAATCTCTAACTTCTAACCTCTATCCTCTAATCTCTAATTTCGTATCTTTGCAGATGATATAATGAGAGCCTTGGGGGCTTTCGCCACATAGTATAGTTTATGCTCAAAGAAATCTTATCCATCTCAGGCAAGCCAGGACTCTTTAAGCTCCTGACCCACACCAAGAATAGTATCATCGTCGAGGATCTAGAGACGAAGCGTCGTATCCCCGCTTATGCCTCCGATCGTGTCGTATCGCTAGGCGATATATCGATCTACACGACGACCGAGGAGACGCCACTGCGCGTGATCCTACAGACGCTCCTCGACAAGTACGAGGGCAAGCCGGTAGACCTCAAGAGCCTTAGTGGCAAGGAGGCTTACTTCGACCTCTTTGCAGAGGTACTCCCTGAGTACGACCGCCAGCGCGTCCACGACAACGATATCAAGAAGATCTTCCGCTGGTACAATATCCTCGTAGAGACGGGGCTGACCGACTTCTCGGAGCCTGCGCCTGAGGAGACTAGCGAGGCTAGCGAGACGCCCGCTGAGGAGTAAGATACCTATCGAGCCACGCTTGGCTCACCCACTCTTGTCTAATAACTTTACCACACAATATCATGTACAAAGAACTGAAGAACTTCCTCACCAAGGAGATCCAGGACACTAAGGATGCGGGTCTCTACAAGGAGGAGCGCATTATCATCACCCCTCAGACGGCTGCCATCAAGGTACAGGGGGGCAAGGATGTCTTGAACTTCTGCGCTAACAACTATCTAGGTCTATCTGACAATCCTCGCCTTATCAAGGCCGCTAAGGATATGATGGACTCGCACGGATACGGCATGAGTAGCGTACGCTTCATCTGCGGTACGCAAGATATCCACAAGCAGCTCGAGCAGGCTATCGCTCACTACTTCCACACGGAGGATGCGATCCTCTACGCTGCTTGCTTTGATGCCAATGGCGGTGTCTTCGAGCCTCTCTTTGGCCCAGAGGATGCGATCATTAGCGACTCGCTGAACCACGCTTCGATCATCGATGGCGTACGCCTCTGCAAGGCTAAGCGCTATCGCTACGCTAATGCTAATATGGAGGAGCTCGAGAAGTGCCTCCAGGAGGCTCAGGAGCAGCGCTTCCGCATCATCGTCACGGACGGTGTCTTCAGTATGGACGGCAACGTAGCTCCTATGGACAAGATCTGCGACCTCGCTGACAAGTACGATGCGCTCGTCATGGTCGATGAGTGCCACTCGGCTGGTGTCGTCGGCAAGACGGGTCGTGGTGTCGCTGAGGCGTTTGACTGCTTCGACCGTATCGACATCCACACGGGTACGCTAGGCAAGGCATTCGGTGGTGCTATCGGTGGCTTTACGGCTGGTCCTAAGGAGATCGTCGAGATACTACGTCAGCGCTCTAGACCTTACCTCTTCTCCAACTCACTGCCCCCCGCAGTAGTCGGTGCTGGTCTTGAGGTCTTCAAGATGCTTGAGGAAGATGACTCGCTACATGCCAAGCTGATGGAGAATGTCAAGTACTTCCGTGATAAGATGCTCGCTGCGGGCTTTGATATCAAGCCTACACAGAGCGCTATCTGCGCGGTGATGCTCTACGACGCTCCCCTATCTCAGCGCTACGCTGCTCGTCTTCTCGAGGAGGGTATCTATGTGACTGGCTTCTACTATCCAGTCGTACCGAAGGGCGAGGCTCGTATCCGTGTACAGCTCTCAGCAGCTCACGAGCGTGAGCACCTCGACAAGGCGATCGCTGCCTTTATCAAGATTGGCAAAGAGCTCGGCGTGATCAAGTAGAGACTGTTGCAAAAGTCAACAGTCTCACAATCTTGCCTGCAAGATTGTCTAGACTTTGCAGAAAGGATGAAGCGCAAGGCGCTGAGGGTGAGGTCTGAAGGGAGCATACCTCCGTATGTGACCGAAGCCGAAGCCCGAAAGCAACACAGCGATTCGCCTTTATGCAACAGTCTCAGGTAATCGTAGCTCTCAGCAACGCATAACGAACAGCGAAGGTGACTAGACTTCCCCCACGATGGGGAGCGTAGATCTAGTCACCTTCCTCTGTACTCAGTTTCGCAAATCGACTAGCCAGATGAGACGAGTAACGATTTGTAGGGACGCACGGCTAGTATCTAGCGAGAGGGCGTCCGTCCCCGTTAATACCACTTCCCTGTAACCTTTGACACAACGGACGCCCTCCCGCTAGACACTTCCGTGCGTCCCTCTACAAAGGGCTACTCGTTAGATGTGCGGAGTCTAAGTCTTTATATTAAGTAGCTATATATGTCCCTGCGAATAGTCGTAGATAGTTCTATCCCCTACATGGCCGACGGCATGCCCCTCGGAGTCGAGGCGCACTACTTGCCGAGCGGTGAGATAACGGCCGATGCGGTTGCCGAGGCCGATGCGCTAATGATCCGTAGCGTGACGCGCTGTGACCGAGCACTACTGGAGGGTAGTGCTGTACGTCTGATCACCTCAGCGACAGCGGGCTTTGACCATATAGACACCGACTACTGCCGTGAGGCAGGCATTCGTTGGTACAATGCTCCTGGGTGCAACGCTGCTTCCGTGGCGCAATATGTCCTGACGGCGATCGCTCGTATCGCCTTAGAGCAAGGTTTGGCCCCTGAGGATATAACGCTCGGCATCATTGGTACGGGACATACAGGCGGACGGATCTATCAGCGTGCCAAAGCGCTCGGCATGCGAACGCTCCTCTATGACCCGCCTCTCGTGGCAGCTTACGATGAGCACCCCGACTGGCAGAGCTATCTGGAGGAGCTGGACAGCAAAGGGCTCCCACGTCCCTACCTTGCGGAGGCTATGCCGGCTCTACGAGGTAGCTACGTAGAGCTAGAGACGCTCCTCTCATCGGCTACGATCATTACCTGCCATGTGCCTCTGACTAAGGGGGGCGCATACCCCACCTATCACTTGGTCGATGACGCTTTCTTGCGAAGTGCTCAGCAACGACCTTGGTTGATCAACGCTTGTCGTGGAGCTGTCGTGGATACCGCTACACTGGTACGTGCGATAGACGACAAGGCGGTCTCAGGAGCCGTGATCGACTGCTGGGAAGGCGAGCCACACATAGCGCAGGCACTACTAGACCGTGTCTTCATCGGCACACCACACATTGCGGGCTTCTCGGTACATGGTAAGGCGCAAGGCGCTGTGCAGAGTTTGCGTCACCTGTGCGACTTCTTTGGTCTCAGTGAGGAGCGCATAGCGCTGGCACACCCTCGTCCCTTGGCGGAACCATACCTAGACCTCTCGGGATGCGAGCCGTGGCAGATGCCTTGGCGTGCGATGCTTCACACGCTCGACTTGCCAGCTATCATGCGCCGACTGGTTGCCACGCCCGACACCTTCGAGCAGCAACGCGTCCACTACCAGCACCCCTACGAGCCACGCGACTACACCGTACGAGGCGTCCCCGCCTCCGTCCGTCCTGCGCTCGCCGCTCTCGGCTTTGTCGTAGAGAACGACTAAGGCTAGCCCCTCACTGCGAAGGCTAGCGACCCGAGGGCTTTGTCGCTTCGCATGAGGTTTTGTATCTTTGGGGATGTAAGGGCTCGGGAAGAGACTGATACCGTTGGCAGGTGGCAGTCATAGCACGGGTCGTTTCGTTAATCCTTAGACAGATAATAATCGTATGAGACAAAGACAGATATTGGGACTTTTGCTCTTCGTGCTCCTCTTGGGAGCTGGGAGTAGCTGGGCACAGACGGCAGACCAAAAGCAGGTCTACGAGGCTTATGTGAAGCGTGACGTCAACAGCTGGAAGCGAGTCATAGACCGTATGCACGCTGAGCCAAACAAGAGCTACGCTCGCATTGCCGAGCTGGTCGAGTATGAGTATGGCTACATCGCTGAGTGCATCCTACGCGACAAAAACAGCGAGGCAGAGCAATACCTCAAGCGCTACAAGGCTCATGTGGACTATCTCATCGAGTGTGACTACAAGACCGCTGAGATGACCGCCTATCTATCGGCTTACTACACTTATCGTATCGGCATATCGTGGCTCCGAGCAGCACTCGTGGGCAATAAGAGCATCAGTCTGATGAATCGTTCGATCAAGATGAACCGGCAGAATGTCATCGGCCTGATCCAGCGAGGCAATGCGCAGTACTTTGCACCAGCTTTCTTCAAGGGGGATGCGAAGCGTGGCGCTATTGACTACTTTCTTCGTGCTGAGCGTGCGATGGTTTCGCAGGGCAAGAGCAAGGGGTCGTGGCTTTACCTGAATCTCCTGGTCCAGATTGCGGAGTGCTACGTAGGCGTCGGCGAGCAGACGCAGGCAGAGGCGTGGTATCGCAAGGTTATATCCCTAGAGCCTAGGCTGACTTGGGCTCTCGACAGTAAGTACCTAGAGACCAAGCAGAAGCACGGACAGCGGTAGAACCAAGTAGGTGTCATGTCCTTCCAATTAACCTCAAAGTATAAGCCGACGGGCGACCAGCCGGAGGCTATTGCTCAGCTTTCGCAGGGAGTGCGTGATGGGTTGCCTCATCAGACACTCCTCGGTGTGACGGGCTCGGGCAAGACCTTTACCATCGCCAATGTGATCCAGCAGGTGGACCGCCCGACGCTGGTCATTAGCCACAACAAGACGTTGGCAGCGCAGTTGTACAGCGAGTTCAAGGCGTTCTTTCCCAACAATGCGGTGGAGTACTTCGTCTCCTACTACGACTACTACCAGCCGGAGGCTTATCTGATCAATACGGACACCTATATAGAGAAGGACATGGCGATCAATGCGGAGCTGGACAAGCTGCGACTGCGTGCGACCGCTTCGCTTCTCTCGGGTCGTCGCGACGTGATTGTGGTCGCCTCGGTCTCCTGCATCTACGGTATGGCCAATCCGAATGACTTTGAGAATAAGATCATCAAGCTGGAGGTGGGTATGCAGATCGAGCGGGATGCGCTGATGCGACGCCTGGCGGAGTCTTACTATGTCAACAATAAGGCGGACTTCGTGAGTGGCTCCTTTCGGGTGAAGGGAGATACGATCGACATCTTTCCCGCCATTGAGTCTTTCGAAGGAGTGGCTTACCGCATCGAGCTGTGGGACGACGAGATCGATCGGATCACCATCATTGACCCAGTCTCGGCGGAGAGCCAGGGAACACTGGACAACCTACGCATCTACCCCGCCAACCTCTTTGTAACGACGGAGGAGCAGACGCAACGTGCCATCGTGGAGATCAAAAAGGATCTGGGCGACCGCACGGCCGAGCTGGAGCGCGAGGGACATCTCTTTGAGGCGAAGCGACTCTACGAGCGAGTCTCCTATGACTTGGAAATGATCAAGGCGGTGGGCTACTGCTCGGGAATTGAGAACTACTCGCGCTATTTCGATGGTCGCAAGCCGGGCGAGCGTCCCTTCTGCTTGATGGACTACTTCCCCGATGACTACCTACTGGTCATCGATGAGAGCCACGTGTCGATACCGCAGATACGAGCGATGTATGGCGGAGATAAAGCGCGCAAGACCACCTTGGTCGAGTATGGCTTTCGTCTGCCAGCGGCTTTGGACAATAGACCGTTGGAGTTTAGCGAGTTTGTCAATCTGACGAACCAAGTGATCTACGTCAGCGCCACGCCGGCCGACTACGAGCTCAACATGAGCGAGGGCGTGGTGGTCGAGCAGGTGATACGTCCCACGGGACTACTGGACCCGCCCATCGAGATACGCCCCACGGAGCATCAGGTAGACGATCTGATGGAGGAGATCGTCATACGCACGGAGCGCAACGAGCGGACGCTGGTCACGACCCTGACGAAGCGTATGGCGGAGGAGCTGAGCGACTACCTCATACGGGCGGGCATCAAGTGCGCCTACATACACAGCGATGTGGACACGCTGGAGCGTATCCAGATTATGGACAGTCTGCGTGAGGGTGCTTACGATGTCTTGGTCGGAGTCAACCTCTTACGTGAGGGACTGGACTTTCCCGAGGTCTCGCTCGTCGCTATACTGGATGCGGACAAGGAGGGCTTCCTCCGCTCGCACCGCTCGCTCACCCAGACGGCAGGACGTGCCGCCCGCAACGTACACGGGCTGGTCATCTTCTACGCAGACAGCATCACCGACAGCATGCAGGCGACTATCGACGAGACCAACCGCCGCCGTACTAAGCAGATTGCCTACAATGAGGAGCATCACATTACTCCGACACAGGTGGTGAGCAAGCGAACGAATGCGCTCTCGCAGGAGGGCTATGTAACAACAAAATCCTCGGCACAAGCCGAAGCTTATGTCGAGGAAGAGATAGCTGTCGCCTCGCCTGTTGCTGAGTACCTCACGCAGGACAAGCTTCCAGAGCTGATCGAGCAGGTGCG
This sequence comes from Porphyromonas uenonis DSM 23387 = JCM 13868, assembly GCF_000482365.1. GTDB lineage: Bacteria > Bacteroidota > Bacteroidia > Bacteroidales > Porphyromonadaceae > Porphyromonas > Porphyromonas uenonis. Next base: position 57,402 of record NZ_AXVC01000021.1, read on the forward strand.
CAAGCAAATGTATGCCGCCGCCAAAGAGCTCAACTTCGTCGAGGCAGCACAACTGCGTGACGAGATGTACGCACTGCAGAGTCGCCTAGAGGGTCAAAAGAAGTAACCCGTTACTTGTCGTCTTCGCGACTAGCTGCGAGCGTGACGCTGGCAGCTTCGATGATTCCTTCGATAGGCGGGATCGCTTTCTGGATGGTTATCTCGCATCTGTCCACCAGCTTGTAGTTAGTTAGTATCTCCTTTAGTATCTGTCCAGCGACATACTCAAGGAGATTATCCCGAGAGTGGCCTATCTTGTCCGCTACCACATTGTAGAGGTCTGCGTAGCTCACCGCATCGGCCACATCGTCGCTCTGGACCGCCTGGGTCGCATCGTAAGTAGCCGTGAGGTTGACGATGTATCTATTGCCCAGCACCTGCTCCTCGGGGAGCGCTCCTATATAGGAGTAGAAGTGTGCATTGACTATCCGGATGGTTGCTTTCATGGGAAGGTTGTTTGACTTAGTTCTAGCCTTTGGCTATTCGTGATCTGTATTCATAATCGCCATCGGCTCCACATGCACTACCACATGAGTGTGCTCGCCATAGTGCTCCTTGAGCTTGTTCTCTATGTGGGTAGCCCGCTCGTGAGCGAGGATGACAGGCGTCTCGTCAGGCAGGTAAATGTCCACCTCGATGGCAACGGCAGAGCCTAAGCTACGGGTATTGAGATTGTGCGGATGATGCCCTGGGTACTCGGCCTCGATGATATCTAGGATCGTCTGCTGCTCCTCCTCGGAGAGACTATGCTCAGTCAGCTCACGCCAAGGAGTCGAGATGAGCTGGGCACCCGCCCAGACGATAAAGAAACTGACACCCGCACAAGCCACTTGGTCGAGGATAGCCCACTTATTGCCCAGCAAGGCTGCCCCCAGGACACCCACGAGGACAGCGATAGAGGAGTAAGCGTCCGTGCGATGATGCCACGCATTCGCCAGCACCGTATTACTATGCACCCGCTCAGCGACCCCTTTGGTATAGCGAAAGAGCCACTCCTTCGATAGAATTGAGACAAAAGCGATGATAGCCGCCCAGAGCGAAGGCTTCTTCGGAACAACCCCAGAGGCAAAGAAGAGATAGATCGCCTCCCCACTCTTGAGCAGCATAGAGATGCCGATACCCATCAGCACGGTCGCTATGATGAGCGTAGCTATCGACTCATACTTACCATATCCATAGCGATACTTAGTATCTCTAGGCTTGCCCGCAATGCCCACAAAGAGCGTCACGATAACATCCGTGCAGAAGTCTGAGAGCGAATGTACAGCATCAGCGATCAAAGCAACACTATGCCCGACGAAGCCCACGACGAGCTTGAGGAGCGTGAGCGTTACGTTGATCAAAGCGCCCACCAGTGTCACCCGATAGATGGTACGGGTGCGCTGATCCGTATGTCGCTGTTGATTCATCAGGTGAGCTGGCTTAGTCCTCGATGAGGATCTTGCCACCGTACTTCTCGTGAAGGAGAGCAAGTCCACCCTCAGCCGTCTCTTTGTAGAGGCTCGGCAGGTCCTTACCCGTCTGGTGCATGGCTGCGACCACCTGATCAAAGCTCACACGGTGACGGCCATCGGTAAAGTTGGCATAGGTATTCGCATCCAGCGCACGGCTAGCCGCAAAAGCATTGCGCTCGATACAGGGGATCTGCACCAGTCCGCAGACAGGATCACAAGTAAGCCCCAGGTGGTGCTCCAAGCCCATCTCGGCCGCATACTCGATCTGATGGAGCGTCCCGCCGAAGAGCTGACTAGCCGCCGCAGCAGCCATAGCGCAGGCGACACCCACCTCGCCCTGACAGCCTACCTCAGCGCCACTGATCGAAGCGTTCGTACGCACCACATTGGCAAAGAGTCCCGCCGTAGCCAAGGCACGCAGGATACGTTCATCACGGAAGCCGCGCGTCTCCTGTAGATACAGAAGTACCGCTGGCATGACACCACACGAACCGCAGGTAGGCGCTGTGACGACCCGTCCGCCAGCAGCGTTTTGCTCACTCACCGCCAAGGCGTAGGAGTAGACCATACCACGAGTCCGGACGCTATCCTTGTAGCTCAGAGACTTGACCAGCGTGTCGGCCGCTTTGCGACGCAGACGCAGGCCTCCCGGCAGGACACCTTCGGCAGCCAGTCCCTCTTGCACACTCTGCTTCATCACTTCCCATACCTCAGCGAGGTAGTCCCATATATCGGGTCCCTCGCAGCGCTCGACGTACTCCCAGTAAGAGAGGCCTCGCTGGTCCAGATAATCCATAATGTCAGCCATCGTCGAGAGTTCGTAGACCGGCGTCGTGACCTGCTCGTTGAAGTTCTCATTGGCGAGCGTACCGCCACCGATGCTATAGACCTTGAACTCCTTGAGCTCCTTGCCCTCCTTGTCAAAGGCGACAAACCTCATCCCGTTCGGGTGAAAGGTGAGCTCCACACGAGGCTCCCAGAGGATCGTCGTCGGGTGGACTGGGTTGAGCACAGAGAGTATCGCTTGGTCCGTCATGTGCCCCTTGCCGGTAGCAGCAAGGCTCCCATAAAGGGTCACTTCGATACGCTCCACGGGTAGCTCCTTGATTTGCGTCAGAAACATCTTCGAGGCTCGCATAGGAGCTATCGTATGGCTACTGCTCGGTCCGTGACCGATCTTATATATTTGCTTGATAGAGTCCATCATAGTTGTTAGGCGTGTAGTCTAGTTGACGGGTCAAAGGTACGAAAAAGAGATTAGAGGGTAGAAGCTAGAAACTAGAAGTCAGATATTAGAGGTGAGAAGGCAGAGATTTAGGGCGGAGTTTTCAGATAGTTCCTCCCTTGGAACTAAAAAGTTCCTCCGCTGGAACTCGAAAGTTCCTCCCTTGGAACTAAAAAGTTCCAAAGGTGGAACTACTTTTGGAACTCGTATATATAACGAAATCAGCACGCTACGAAGCTTCGCGCGTGCTGACAGTTTGCATTCCTATGACAGTCTATTCGGCTACCCCTTGATGCTGGCGAGGTACTGGCCGTAGGTACTACCTCGCTGCTGATCAGCAGCGGATTGCAGCTGAGCGAGCGTGATCCAGCCCTGATGAAAGGCGATCTCCTCCAGACAGGCGATCACCAGTCCCTGACGCTTCTGTATGACACTGACATAGTTGGTCGCCTCCATGAGCGCCTCATGGGTACCCGTATCGAGCCATGCGAAGCCACGTCCGAGGGATATGACGGAGAGCTGCTGTTGCTGCAGGTAGTAGTCATTGACCGCTGTGATCTCTAGCTCCCCACGCTCCGAGGGGGTGATGCTTTGCGCCACTTGAACCACATCATTTGGATAGAAGTAAAGACCCACGACGGCTAGATTACTCTTGGGATGCTGAGGCTTCTCCTCTATATCTGTAGGCTTGCCACTGGCATCTAGAGCAACGACACCATAGCGTGTCGGATCAGAGACGGGATAGCCGAAGATGGTGGCGAGGCGATGCTGGATGACGTTGTCCCGAGCTGCAGCTAGTTGTGTGGCAAAGCTGGCTCCGTGAAAGAGATTGTCGCCAAGGACCATACAGACGTCGTCCGTGCCGATGAACTCCCGTCCTATGATGAAAGCTTGCGCCAAGCCTTCAGGACGAGGCTGCTCGGCATACGTTAGCTCGATACCATAAGCGGTGCCATCGCCTAGGAGGCGCTCGAAGCTCGGCAGATCCTGTGGCGTGCTGATGATCAGGATATCGCGAATGCCCGCTAGCATCAGCGTAGAGAGCGGATAGTAAATCATCGGCTTGTCGTAGACCGGCAGGAGCTGCTTACTGACAGACTTGGTCAGTGGATAGAGTCTGCTACCCGTACCGCCTGCTAGTATGATACCCTTCATAGAGTCATAGATTAAAGTGTAGAAACGTAGTGTCTGACCTCTGCAAGCGAAGCCTCCCGCTGTAGCACGATACCATCGGAGGAGACAACATATATGACAGGCGTGGTAGCTAGGTCATAGAGTGACTCCTCGAGGAGCCGCAGATCCCCATTGAAGGCGGGTGTACCAAAGGGTGGTAGCGCCGAGAGGCCCTGCTCCCACTCGCTACGCTCGTAGACAAGCGAGACGTAGAGTATCTCCACCTTGCCAGCTTGATTAGCTCGTTGTAATATCTGGTCGTGAGTCACCTCCTCCAGTAGATGCGTACAGCGATCACATCCGGGGGTGTAGAAGATGACCACCTTGGGCTTGCTACGTAGTGCGTAGAGCGTTGTGTCGGCAAAGGTGTAGCCCTCTGCTGCTGGCTGTGCTAGGATCATAGTAAAGTCTGAGGCAGGTGTACCGACTTGGTTTTGCGACACGATAGAGAGCATGTCTTTGTAGACCACTTGGTCTACATACTCTACCTGTGGTGCTGTGGTGGCCCACTGCAGGGCTTGGATATAGAGTTTGTGATTCTTCAGAGGCGATCTGCTCTCATAAAGGTACTTGGTGTAGAGCCGGAGAGCCTCGCTCAGAGCTTTGCCACGCATCAGTTTGAGCGGGCGGAGTAAGTCCTCCTGGGTGACACTTCCTGCAGGCATATTGCTATATACATATAGGTAGTCCACAAATCCCTGCTCCATGGCAGCGGAGTCGATCACCTGCTCCATGGCAGCCTCTGGCCAACGGTCGAAGAAGTGCTCCAGGGCATAGTGCGCCCGCTCTAGTGGCTCCCGTACATTCTCGGGAATCTCAACCATCGGATAGGGCTGTACTGTCACTTCGTTGACCCGCGTCGTGTCCACGACCTCAAAGGAGGCCTCCAGCGGCACAGGTGTCTGAGTATGTTGCTTGCCGGTAGCACTGCAGGAGAAGAGAGCTAGGGTGAGCAGGATAGTCGTAGAGATCAGTTGTAGGAAGTGAGGCATATAGCTCTGTCTATGAATGGTGGTGAGTGAATGGGTAAAAAAGAGACGCACCACGCCCTGTGAAAGTTCAAGAGCGTGATGCGTTTTGGGAAAGAGAGACTACTTCAGCGTACCGGCCTTAGCCTCTTCGATCATCTTCTGGCTAGGTAGGATGAAGACCTCTACACGACGGTTCTTGCGCTTACCCTCAGCGGTTGCGTTCGTGTCTACAGGCTCATGGCTACCACGTCCCTCGTACTTCATACGTGTAGAGGAGACACCCTGACCCTCGAGGAAGTCGCGGACGCTCTTAGCGCGATCACGTGAGAGCGGATCGTTGATACGATCGTTGCCCGAGCTGTCGGTGTGACCGATGATCTCTAGGACGGTGTCATGGTTCTTATTGAGGTTGTCCGCAAACTTACGCAGATCATTGCGTGAAGAGGAGCTTAGCGTGCTCGAGCTGGTGTTGAAGAGTAGACCGCTGTCGAAGACGACCTTGATAGCCTGTCCCTCGTTGACGGACTCAACCTGCGTACCCTCGGGTAGCTGCTGCTCGAGCTCCTTCTTCTGCTTGTCCATGCGATTGCCGATGAGTGCACCAGCAGCACCGCCTACGACGGCACCGATAGCTGCACCAGCGCCCGTATTGCCGGCGACCTTACCGATACCAGCACCTAGACCAGCACCTACGGCTGTACCAGCGCCAGCACCGAGGAGAGTCCCGTTGATTGCTCCACAACTAGATAGGGAGAGAGCCACGGCTACAATGCCCGCTGTGATAGATAGTTTGTTCATAATTGCTGTGATATTTGAGTTAGTAAATATGTCGTTAATATGTATGTGTCTAAGCTTTGACCTTATGCCTTATTACTGAAGTAACGCATAAACTGTGAGCGCATGTAGAGCTCTTGGTCTGACTGCTTAGAGGCGTTGAGGTTACCTCTAAACTCATCGATAGATCTGTATCCATGCTGAGTCATCCACTGTGTGAGCTCCTCGAGCATCTTCGTCAGATGGGGTACCCCGTGCTGATATAGAGCCGAGGCAACCTGTACAGAGCTAGCCCCGACGAGGAGACTCTTGACGATGCCGGCGTAGTCCATGACACCTCCTGAGGCTGAGACAGCGAGCTGAGGGAGCTTGCCAGTGAGGAGCCCCGTATACTTCAGCGTGTTATACAGCTCGTGACCCGTCGAGATGACAGGGCCCTGGACGATCTCTAGGGTATCTATATTGATATCGGTCTGCCAGCTCTTGTTAAAGCAGGTCAAGCCCTTGACGCCACTCTTGACCAGCTCCTGTGCCAGGTAAAGAATATTGGTAAAGCGATCTGAGATCTTGAAGACGACAGGTATCTGTACGGTACGGGTGATCGAGATAGCTAGATCTACGAGCTCCTTCTCCAGATCACTACCACGCTGTGCAGGATCCGTCTCGATGCGCATCACGTTGAGCTCGAGCGCATCTGCACCTGCCTCCTCTATGCTACGGGCAAAAGAGAGCCACTCGCCACCACGATAACAGTTGATACTGGCGATGACGGGGATGTCAATAGCCTGCTTAGCCTCACGGATTAGGTCTAGATACTTCTCTACCTCATGCTGACGCGTGTAGTGTAGCATGTAGTCCAGCCCCTCTGGATAAGAGGTGGCCATCTCGGCCTCAGCTTGCAAAGCCGTCGCTTCTATCTGCTCCTCAAAGAGCGACTTAAGTATTACTGCGCCTGCGCCAGCCTGTGCTAACGCCTTAACCTGCTGGAGTGAGGATGTGAGACCCGAGCTGCCAGCTATGATTGGATTGCGAAGGACGATACCTCCGTAGTGTGATGTCAAGTCCACCATGCTATTTGTGCTATGTTACTACTCGCAAAGATACAAAATAAGCTTGATTGCGCCATCGTTTGGTCAATTCAAAAAGTTGTCGTACCTTTGCATCACCAAAACGCAGAAAAGACGGTGCCATAGCTCAGTTGGTAGAGCAAAGGACTGAAAATCCTTGTGTCCCCGGTTCGATTCCTGGTGGCACCACTCTGATACGATTTTGAGACCTCGCAATGATTGCGGGGTCTTTTTTTTTGTGCTTATCGGCCGACTGATCTACCACCTGACGTGACCTCGCTAGTGAGATCGCACCTTCTGTCGTGCCCTTAACTGAAGCTTTATAGATGAGGCCTTGGGTAATCCGACATTTATCAGTACTTTTGTGAAAGCGTATCCTAATACTTCAACGATTAACTTATGACACATAGCACACAATATAGATGGGGCTGGCTGATCGCCCTACTCGCTCTCTCCTTTGGGATCATATCTGCACAGCAGAGCACCACGTCTCAGCGGGTGACGGTCGCATTCTATAACTTGGAGAACCTCTTTGACACCATCGATCAGGAGAACAATGACGAGGAGTTTCTTCCCGAGGGAGCCAATCGCTGGACGCCCGAGCGCTACCAGCACAAGCTCCGCAACATGTCTCACGTGATCTCACTCATCGGTGGCAATGGCCCTGCAATCATCGGGGTGGCCGAGATAGAGAATAGAGGCGTCCTCGAGGATCTGATCGCCGAGGAGTCACTACGGGATAAGCACTACAATATCGTACACTACGACTCGCCTGATCGTCGTGGCATAGACTGCGCTATACTCTACCAGCCTGATGTTTATAAGGTCTTTGCATCAGGTGCCAGAGCCGTAGAGATACCTAATGAGCCGTGGATCAAGACACGAGATGTGGTCTACGCCTCGGGACTCCTCGATGGTGAGATCGTACATGTCCTCGTGGGTCACTGGCCCTCACGTAGCGGTGGTGAGGCGGTCTCTCTGCATCGTCGTATGGCTGCTGCTAAGACGATGCGTAGCGTGGCGGACTCACTCTATACACTCTTCCCAGGCAGCAAAGTGATCATGATGGGAGACTTCAACGATGACCCCATCAGCCCCAGTGTACGCGAAGGCCTCGGTGTGCAGAATCATCCAGAGCAGACGAAGCCGGCTGACTACTACACCCCTATGCTACAACTATATAATAAGGGTATGGGGACACTCGCTTATCGTGACGTGTGGAATCTCTTTGATATCATCGTCGTCAATGGCGAGCTCATCGGTAGCAACCCCACGACCTGGCAACTATACCGTGATCCCGAGACGACCGACATGGGCTTTATCTTCAAGCAGCCTTTCATGATTCAGCAGAGCGGCCAGTACAAGGGATATACGCTCCGCACCTTCGTCGGCGGGCAGTGGAAAGGGGGTTACTCAGACCACTTCCCCGTGTATGTCTACCTAGTCAAGGGTGTAGCAACAAAGTAGCTCCGCATCGTTGTCGCAATAGACTTTATGTAGTTGCCTCGTAGCATGACCGAAGATGAACTGCAAGAGCAGATTATGAAGCCTGAGACACGTGCCGTCGCCTTTACGGAGGCGGTACAGATGTATCAGGAGAAGCTCTACTGGTTGATCCGTCGCATCGTCAGACAGCATGACGATGCGGACGACGTGCTACAGGAGACCTTTCTGAAGGCGTGGCAAAATCTTGGTTCCTTCAGAGGAGAGGCAAAGTTTTACACCTGGATCTATCGCATCGCTCTCTTTGAGGCGATCAACTACAACAAAAAGAAGAAGCGCATCACGGACAACGAATACGCTGTCAGTGAAGATACTAGCTACCTCCTAGAGAGTGCCGTCGCAAACCCATACTTCGATGGAGACAAGGGCGAACTAATCTTACAGCAAGCCCTCGAGACGCTTCCTCCGAAGCAACGACAGGTCTTCGAGATGCGCTACTTTGATGAGATGCCTTACCGAGAGATGGCTGCCATTACAGACACCTCTGAAGGAGCCCTCAAAGCGTCGTACCACCATGCTGTCAAGAAGATTCAGCAGTACGTCTCCAATCTGGATTAAACTTACCAGGCTCACCTATATCCAATAAGGTGTAAGAGGAGACGTCCCCCCGCGAGGTCGCTCTAGACTAGACATAATCACATCTCATGCCTACACCTTCAGAAGATAACATCCGTCAGATACCCCCGCTCTCGGAGCGGCTAGCGCATTACCATGTGCCTGAGGGATACTTTGATGACCTATCCACTCGTATCCTATCGCAGATACCGCTTGATGAGCCAGTGCCTGCGTCAGACACCGTAGTGGCGCCTAGCTCTCATCGTAGAGCTAAGCTATGGGTGAAGCTACGCCCATGGACTGCTGTCGCGGCAGTCGTAATCGCCGTGGTAGCTCTATGGGGCGTATGGCGCGGAGATGTCCAGGAGCCGCTTCGCTCGAGCGATGAGGTGGCTAATTCTGTCTACGATCTCAGTGTGACCCCTCTCACAGACGCCGAGTACGCAGACTATCTATACGAGACCTGTGTAGATATTCTCCTAGATGACTACGCTATAGGAGAGACACTGGGAGCACTCTCTGAGGATGAGCTATAAAACGATGACAAACGCCTAGACACGATATGACACGACGCACGCTTTACCACCTACTATGGATACTCCTTCCTATACTACTCCTGCCCGACCTCGTCGTAGCGCAGCAGTCTCGTAGTGAGACAGACAGTCGTAGACGAGAGGAGCTGGTCAAGCAGCGCAAAGAGTTTTTCGCACAGGAGCTAGGCCTGACAGCTGACGAAGCTACTTACCTGGACCGTACCCTACGAGAAGCAGACAAAAAGCGGATACCGCTATGGCGTGAGCTCCGAGAGCAGTACGAACTGACAAAGAGCGAGACTCTATCAGAGGCGCAAGCGACTAAGTGCCTCCAGCGTGAGCAACAGATCAAACTGCAACTCGCAGAGATAGACGAGCAGACTATGACAAAGCTACGCAAGCAGATACCTGCTCGTAAGTTGGTCAACTATCAGCAGGTACAGCGAGAGTTCGCTAGAAAGTATATCAAGCGCAGTCAGTCCTACCGCTCAGACCGAAGGTAGTTCAGCAATTACAAACGCCGTCAATGGATCAACGTGTGTATTTGCTCGCACAGGCGCTTGTTTATTCAATTAAATGTCGTATCTTTGCACCACGATCGGCACGAGAAGGGAGCTTTCTCTCCCGTATCACGCCAATCAGAAGCTTCGGGGTGTAGCGCAGTCCGGTTAGCGCACCTGCTTTGGGAGCAGGGGGTCCCAGGTTCGAATCCTGGTACCCCGACAAAGAAGCTAAGATGAAAATAGAGTGGCACACTGGTGTCACTCTATTTTTGTTTCTATTGCCAATTCATCCGCTGCTATCGCCTTTTCGCAGGTTTCTATTTTCACTCCTCCCGCTTGTATTTTCGATTGATGATAGGCAGGAGCATGATAGCTATGCCCCCCACGGAGATAGTCCACAGCGTCTGTACAGCATGCACGATCAGGGCGAACTGCCCCGCCTCAGCCTCGCTCACACCGAAGGCGGTAAGCGATATAATCACCGCATAGTGCCACGGACCTACCCCTGCAGGCGTAGGCACGGCAATCATCAAGGTGGAGAGCACAAAAGTGGCAAAAGCAATACGATGCCCCAGCTCAGCAGTGAAAGCAAAAGCGCCAAATGTGACGTAGAAGAAGTAGTAGTAAGCGACCCACAAGAGGATCGTAAGCACGAGAAACTGGCTCCAAGCGCGCCATCCTCTCAATGTTGAGGCAGCCTGCAGGACAGAGCGTAGCTTGCTTCTGACACGCTGCATAAAGTGACTCTTCCTAAATCGATAGAGGACCAGCACGATGACGAGTAGTACCCCGCTCGCGATGATCCATGCAGTGGTGTAGTCTGATGAAAAGAGGCGCCCCAACCCACCTCCGAGCGACAGTCCCCGTGTGGCTAAGATCTGTGATATAGCACCCGCCTGAAACAGCATCATAGCGACTAGGAGCGCTAAGACGATGAGTGCATCTGACAGACGGTCCACTAGGAGCGTGCCGACCGTTGCCGAGAGCGCATAGTCCTCCCGCTGCTTCATCTCCGTGCAGCGCCACACCTCGCCAGCACGTGGTATGACAAAGTTGACCGCATAGCTCCCGACTGTGATTAAGATGGGATTGATAGGTCGTGCCGGTGGGTTGTAGAGCGGTCGCATCAGCAGATGCCAGCGATAGCCTCGCACCACATTGCCCAGGAGTCCCAGAGGCAGAGACAAGAGCAGATACTCGTAGCGCACACCATGCTGTAGCAAGCGTAGCGTGTCAGCGAGCTCTAGATGGCGATAGAGGTAAAACAATATCGCTAGGCCTATGAGGAGTGGCAAGAAGTTCTTCAGCCACCACTGCCAAGAGTGTCGTACTGTCTTCACGCTCCAAAAGTACGAAAAAGAAGTTAGAGGCTAGAGATTAGAGGTTAGAGATTAGTTCTCTAGTGGCACTAGTAGCTCTAGCCAACAGCCAACAGCCAACAGCCTGTTTACAACAGCAAAGGTCACCTAACCCTCACTAAGAGGACTAGGTGACCTTCAACATGTTTTGTTGCTTAGGTTATCTCAGATTCTGAGTGATCTAGAGAAGTTGGTGTTTACTTCTTGATCTGATCAGCAGCCTCCTGAGCCTTGTCAGCAGCAGCGTTAGCTGCGTCTGCAGCAGCGTCTGCAGTAGCGTTAGCCTCATCAGCAACTACCTGAGCTGCATCCTGAGTTGCCTGCTGTAGATCCTGAGCAGCTGCGTCAAGATTCTCCTGAGCGTTCTCAACATTCTGCTCAGCATTCTGAGCGTCCTGAGTTTTGTTCTCCTTGTTGCAAGAAACAAGGCTTAGAGCTGCAACAGCAGCTACGAGTACAAATACCTTCTTCATATTAGCTTTAGTATAAGTGATTAGTAACTGGTGCAAAGGTACACATTATTTTCGAATGTGCAAGGGGTTAGGATACCTAGGATTAGTTCTTTGATCTTTCAAACCGTCTAAACAGTCGGGTCAAATGCTTTGTGGAAGCGGTCTAATGGCACAAAAGCATCAATTCATTGATTGACTTCTGATCTTTAATGAGATTGAGAAAATCTACCACCCGATGAGAGCGGCACGGGGTGGAGCCCCTTTATCAAGTCATCAAGTGTATAATAAGCGTAGGAAACGCCCGGCAGATGACCCGTAGGCGTGATCTGATAGTCAGGGATGCCTGTGCTATTGTAAGCGAGTGCGACAAACTCGGTGCAGTAGAGCGTGGTCGTATCTCTGAGGTCAAAGCGCGAGTCAAACCTCTTGGGATACCTCCCCCCAGGGCGATGTAGCGCTATGTAGGCTCTCATCTTCTGCAAGCCTAAGCTGTCTAGCGCTAAGGCGGGATAGATAGCGACCGCCTCAGACTCCATCAGGAAGCTGTCTAGTGGCTGGCGGAAGATGCCGTCAGCACCGAGCGAGCTGTCCTGATAGGCATGCCATACGACCCAGCGATGGCTAGTAGAGTCATAGTCGATGATACCGCAGTGGCTGTAGCTCTGCCCCTCGGAGGCCACCTTGCTAAAGAATGCCGAGAGCATCCCCTCGCCACGACGCAGTATGAGACTGCCAGGTCGCAGTGTCGTCGTATCAATGGCGATCATCTCTCGCTCGTGATGAGACGAGCAGGCGACAGTACCAGATAGAGCAAGCCCCAAGAGCAGTAGGAGGAGAGACCTCACTAGCTCTTGGGGCTTGTGATAGATAGACTTCATCATAAGATTAAGTCTAGAAGAGTGCGTGTCGGAGTGACAGTCGCCTCGGTTACTTCATAGGGACCTCAACGATCTTCCACTCGTTGTTCACCTGGGTGAGGACCACCTTCTGCTTGAGTGTGTCTGGATCGTCTGAGGAGTCGATCGTCTCGACATAGCAAGTAATCGTATCTTGCCCCTCCGTGCGAGCGATACGGCTCATAGTTTTAGCTCTAGCGGCCTTTTCCTCTTCAGACTCTTCGGAGGCAAAGTAGGACACAACATTTACATACGCCTCAGCCTGCTCAGAAGCTGTGTAGGTACGAGCCTTGTCGTAGTCGCCAGCATTGAGCGCCTTGAAGAAGTCCATCGCGACCCGCTCCGCCTTTTTCTGGGGAGTAGAACAAGCTACAAACGCCAGCATGCTGACGAATGCGAAACTGATTAAAGCTAATCTCTTCATAATATATAAGGTCTTAAAGGTTAGTAGTTCCTATTTCCTCTGTAGTCTAGGGGGATGTATTGACGGGGTGGCTTGTGTCTCCCCCACCCCATCAATATCCGCTTATAGTTGCTTCTTAGGCTTGATGTGGTCGAGCTTAGAGGGCTGGGTCATGTGCTTGGGATCCATCACCTCGTCGAGATCCTTCTTGTCTAGGATGCCGTGCTCCAGGACTAGCTCGTAGATACCCTTGCCCGTCTCAAGAGCCTCCTTGGCAATCTTGGTTGAGTTCTTATAACCGATGATTGGGTTGAGCGCCGTGACGATCGTGATCGAAGCCTCGATCTGCTGACGGCAACGCTCCTCGTTGGGCGTGATACCTGTGATACAACGCTCGATGAGGGTCGTGATACCACGCATCATCAGGTCAGAGCTCTCGAAGCAGCACTGAGCCATGACAGGCTCCATAGCGTTGAGCTCCATCTGAGCAGCATCGCCAGCCATCAGGACGGTCGTATCGTTGCCCATCACCTTGTAGCATACCTGACTCATCACCTCAGGGATGACGGGGTTCACCTTACCTGGCATGATGGAGGAGCCTGGTTGCATCGCGGGTACGTTAAACTCGCCAATACCAGCTCTAGGACCAGAGGAGAGGAGACGGATGTCGTTGCAGATCTTATTGATCTTGACAGCGATACGACGTAGTGCGGATGAGTAGCCGATCATGACGGAGGTGTCGCTCGTAGCACCGACGAGGTCAGCGCTCAGCTTGACTGGCCAGCCCGTGATCTCAGCCAATGCCTTGACACAAGCCTCTGCATAGCCTGGCTCTGAGGCGATACCAGTACCGATAGCGGTAGCACCCATATTAACCGTTAGGAACTCCTCGCTGGCACTCTTGAGCCTAGGTAGCTCCTCCTCTAGGATAGATGCAAAGCCGTGGAAGGTCTGTCCCAGCGTCATAGGTACAGCATCTTGTAGCTGCGTACGACCTATCTTGAGGACATGCTTCATCTCCTCAGCCTTAGCACGGAGCGCTGCAACAAGCTGCTCGACATGCTTGTACACCTCTAGTCCCTTGGGGTATAGCCCTAGGTGAATGGCTGTGGGGTAAGCATCATTGGTTGACTGTGAAGCGTTGACTCCATCATTGGGAGCGAGGAACTTGTACTCGCCAGGCTTGTGACCCATCTTCTGGAGGGCAATATTGCAGATCACCTCGTTGGCAGCCATATTGGTCGTCGTACCAGCGCCACCCTGTATCATATCCACTGCAAAAGCATCGTGATGCTTGCCAGCGATCAGTTCCTTGCAGGCGAAGACGATAGCCTCGTACTGCTCATCGGTCAGGATGCCCTCGCTGTGGTTGGCAACAGCCGCACCCCACTTAGTGTAGGCTAGACCCTTGATGAAGTAAGGGTACTGGCTCAGCTTGAAGTTGCTAATCTGAAAGTTCTCCATACCGCGTAGCGTCTGCACCCCATAGAGTGCGTCTGCGGGTAGTTGGCGATCGCCTAGCAGGTCGCCTTCCGTTCTCATTTGCTTATTAGCCGTCATGTCTATATAGTTGTATTATCTGTATTTTGCTTTGCAAGAGAGTTCTAGAGACGCTTTCTTACCCGTGAGACTCTGTATCGAGTGTGGGTGTGCGAGCGTGACTGTACAATCCGTTTGGCAAAGATACCTCTTTATTTTCTTACAGCGAAATGAAGGGGCCAAGCGGGACGTGTAACGGCTGTAGGGACGCACGGTCGTGCGTCCGTCCCCGTTAAAACCACTGATGCCGTAACTTTTGACACAACAAATGCACAGGTTACACGTATCGTTTTGATACAACGGACGCCCTCCGGCTAAACACTCCCGTGCGTCCCTACAACCGTTACACGTCTTGCTTTGACACAACGGACGCACAGATCGTGCGTCCCTACAAAGGGTTACACGTATCGCTTTGATACAACGGACGCCCTCCGGCTAAACACTCCCGTGCGTCCCTACAACCGTTACACGTCTTGCTTTGACACAACGGACGCACAGATCGTGCGTCCCTACAAAGGGCTACTCGTTCTGTGCGTCCCGACGACTACGAGACTGGCTGTAGTCGCGCTGTGCTAGGGGATGTTACTCCTTGGCGATCGGTATAATGCGATCTATCTCGAAGCCGTCAGCCAGCGTAGCGCCCTTGGTCACCTTACGGGTGTTGAGGTTGTACTGATAGATGGTCGTAGGAGCGCCCTCTACATTAGCACCGATGCTGACCAAGTCGCCATTTCGTACGACCAACTGACCGAAGTTGCCATTGCTAAAGGGAATGTCCTTGATATGCTCCACCTGCTGCGTCTTGATGTTGCAGCGTAGCCAGTAGTAGACGTAGCGGTTCGTCTTGCTGCTCCAGTCGGTATTGCCCTTCTCCTTGAAGTCAGGATCCTGCATATAGAGGAGCACCTCGTCATCATTGAGCGGGAAGACCGTGATGATCTTACCACGAGGCTGAGCATAGCCGTCGAAACTCTTGTCCGTCTCCATAGAGCCTGCGTTGACACGGAAGAGGAAGCTGCGCTGCTTCGTACCGCTCTTCTTCTTAGCATTCTCGGGGATATTGCAGGAAGCTGCAGCAAAGTAGAAGTTGCCCTTAGAGTCGAAGAAAGTCTTCTGGCTACGCGTCTCACCAAAAGAGGTCGAGCTTAGATGCTCACAGCGTGTGTCCTTGTCGATCTTCTTCACCGCCATCGTAGTCGCATCAATGAAAGCGATGTAGATCTCACTACGCTTGGGAGGCTGTGCCATAGAGCCCTTCTTAGGCTTCTCCATATAGACGTGTGGGAAGATGAGCGTGTTGTCAGCCTTGCGGTAGCCTAGCAGACCGCTAGAGTTGAAGAGCTCGTCCTCAGCAGGCTTAGGTAGGTCAAGCTTGCCCTCAGCCACGATGGCCATCTTGTTGACATCGACCTTGACCCAAGACATCTCCTGCTTGTCACCTACAGAGCTGACCATGACGAGTGTGTTGTCGTCTAGCCAAGCGTGCGAGAAGCGACGATCCTGGATCTGTGGCATAGGGATCTCCTTGATTGTCTCGATGCCAGTGTTGGACACGCGGAACTTGCCGAAGCGACCCTCACGAGAGACGTTGTAGTAGTAACCCTTGTGATATACCACATTCGGTGTCAAAGATTCAGGAGTCTCCACTCCCTCTCCCTTGATACTTAGGACACCATTGGTCAGGTCAGCAACACGTGCGATGATGTGTGCATCCTTGTTAGCGGTTGACTGACCAGTGGCTCCACCCAAAGGAACCCATAGGTCATAGCCCACGGTTATCTCCTTCTCAGTATTGGGCTTGTCTGTGCCACACGACGTGAATGAGAGTGTGACGAGAGCGACCACGAGGGCCGCCAGTAAGCGATAAGCTTTTGTCATAGTAATCTGTTTTGATGATTGATATAAGTGTTCGTGTCTCTTCTAGTTGAGGAATATGCGGAGCTTGCAGTAGAAGGCGCGTCCAGGCTTCTGTAACATATAGTTGTCGTAGAGCGGACGGTCTAGTAGATTGCTGCTCTGTAGAGATATGGAGTAGCGGTCGTGGGCGAAGCTCCAGGTGACCCCAGCCGAGAGGTCGTAGCTGGTCGGGATGACTGCCTTGGTGTTTTTGCGACCGAAGGCTGCCCAGGTGAGGTAAAACCAGTGGATATAGCCCAGTCCAGCGTTGAAGTGTATGGCACTCGCCTGGATGCCAAACGGTTTGCGCCAGTTAGCCCCTAGGAGTAGATTGCCATAGAGGAAGGGGTCGTTCGGGATTCGATAGCCATAGGTCGGGTTCGGCTGACCGTAGATGTTGATGCGCGTGCGGTCCCGCTCGTCGGTGTAGGTGCCGTTGAGCGTGAGGTCGAGGAGGTTGGCATAGTTATACTTGACCTCCATCTCGCCACCGAGGACGAGCGACGAGCCGACATTGTCGTACTGGCTCTCGACGTCACCCAGCACCACACGATGGATGTAGTTGGACACGTTGCGATAGAAGGCGGTCGCCTCGTAGTTGAGGAAGTGCAGACCACCCCACTGTGCCTGTCCGTAGAGCGTTAGGTTGAGGTTGTAAGCTTGCTCCGGCTGGAGCTTGAAGTTGGGGTAGATATTGGCTCCATTACCCATCAGCTCACGAGCTGTCGGCAGGCGGGTGGCACGCTCGAAGGAGGCTTTGACAGCTAGCTCGTCAGCGACCGTGTAGCGTAGGCCTAGCCCGTAGCCCAGATTGTTTTTAGTCTGTTGCGTAGGCACATCTTTGACACCCGTCAGCCAGTACATATCAGCCTGCTCGATGGCGACGTGGTAGAGGTAGTCCTTGGCAAAGATCATTCCACGCAAGCGCCCGTGAAGGAGTGTCGTCCCGTACGAGAGCCCGAAGATGTGCTGCGCCATGCGGTCTCGTGACGACTCAAAGTTGGGATCGTAAGTGTCGTACCGCTCATTGGCTATGGAGCTCATCTGATAGTTGAAGTTGAGATGCCCGCCCTGAGGGATACTGTAGGCGAGGTTAGCACGAGCCGTCCAGCTGGGGCGCACCGTGTGGCGGATCATACGTGTGCGGCGCATCAGCTCGCTGTAGTGTGTCTCTACGAAGGTGCCGTCCCAGCTATACTTGCGATAGGCGGTATCTGTGATTATGATACGATTGCGAGCGAAGGAAGCGTCTATCGTGGCGGAGAGCCCTGGGGTGAAGAGATTGCGCTTGGCATAGTGTGCCGAGAAGCTCAAATCGTCGCGATCACGCATTGCCTCACCGATGACCAGCGTCTGACGAAAGCCGGTCTGTATCTCGCTGGCGCTCTTTGTATAGCCTACCCCGAGCAGGGCTGCATCAGCCCATGGCTTCTTGGTCACGCCCAGCTGCAGACGTCCTAAGAGCGACTGGTAGCCATCGTGAAAGCGTCGGAAGTCGCGTCGCTCGTACTCTTGCGTCTCGCCGTTCCACACCTCCATGCCGCGCATGATGTAGTCATTCTTAGAGTACTGATAGCGTAGCGTGGGGCGCACCGTAAAGCCACTCCGCTGCTCTCTATACTGCCCCGCTAGATCTAGGGCAAAGGTGTGAAAGGAGCCACCCCGCAGCGAACAGTCCAGATAGCTCTCCCCACGGCTGTTGGTCACGATATTGACCGCTCCACCGAGGGCGTCCATACCGAGTTCAGGCGGTACGACCCCTTTGTAGATCTCAACACGGTCAATGAGGTTCACCGGCAGTGTAGCGAGCGAAGCCCCCTCGCCCATCGAGGAGAGCGGCACACCATTGATAAAGTAGCGAACGGCATGACCCGACAGACCATTGATCGATAGCTCATTGCTTGAGCCTACCCCACCAGACTCTCTGAGACGTACACCCGAGCTCTGAGCGATCAGTTCGTTGAGACTCCCCATCGAGGCGATGAGGGGCTTGACATCTAGACTGATCGCCGAGAGCGTCTGCTGCTGCATGATACGTCTATGAGTAGGCGCCACGACGATCACCTCGCCGAGGTTCTTATAGTCTATCGTATCGTGAGGCTGTGTGCGGGTCTTCCGCTGCGCTGTAAGCGGGAGCACACAGCTAGCTAGGAGCAGAAATAGATAAAGGTAGCTACGTCTCATAGGCTTACTGAGCTATAGAGTCGGACTGGTGTAGCTTCTCGCCAGTCTCCTCGTAGATCGCTTTCTTGTCCATAATGGAGAGACGACGGTGTGTCATGAAGAAGTCCACTTTCCTCAGGATCATCTCCTGTATCTCTGGCAGTTCGCCGAGACCACGCACTACGCTCTCAACTTGATAGCCGAGCGCCTCTAGACGGGGCTGCCACTCTTGGAGCATATCCTCCTGGGCATGCTCGCCCGCCACGATCATAAGCGGCTGTAGGCAGACTCGCTTGAGACCCGTAGCACGCAGACGCTCGAGCACCTCCTCATAGTACGGGTAACCCTCCACACAGCCCACGATCACCTGACCATAGCCGTGGCGCTGCAGATAGTGATCCAGCATCGCATACTGAGCCGTGGCACTATCGTAGGTGCCGTGACCCACCCAGAGGTAAGCCACATCGGGCTCTAGATGAGCGGTCATGATGGCGGTCAAATCCCTATAATCACTCTCGTAGAAGAGGAGTGGCGTCACCAGTCTGATCTTCTTAAAGTGGCTCTGCTGATGCGCCACCTCATAGGATAGCGACTCCATCTCTACCCCATCGACGATGGTCGTAGAGACAACCAGCAGATGGGTAAAGCCTTCACGGGCGAGCTCTTTGAGTGCTTCGCCTGGCGTGGGGATCTCTATACCCCGTGCTGCTAGACGCTTGCGCACGATACGCGAACTGTAAGCTTGACGAACCTCTAGGTTGGGATAGGCGGAGGCTATGCGCTCGTTGATCGCATCGAGGGTGACCCGACGGGTGTCGTCATGGGTCGTGCCAAAGTGAACCACGAGAATAGCGCCTTTGTCACCAGGTGCCATAGCGGCAAAGAGCGAGTCGGTCTCAAAGATCTTATTGCCCGCCTGTAGCGAGAGCCCACCTAGGAGTAGTGTCATATATAATAGGAGTCGTTGCATCATACGGTTGTTGCTTTGATCTGCTAGGTCAAGTCTAAGCATAGCACAGAGGTAGCACCACGCTCGCAAGCGTAGCACCTCTTGAGAGAGATATGCCTTTGATTGATTGACATAGCATTGAGGTACGCTTGCCACCGAGCGTACACAGTTATATACTAAGTTACGAGCGGTGGCAGGTCTCCTGACTTACCCCAGCCTATCACCGCCTTCCCACCTGACCTCGGTCAGACAGTGGCTCATACGACTCTTGTGATAGGCTTTGTGGAATGGGGGGATCACAGTAGCGGGCACTGTACCAGATTCGCACTGGACTTCCCTCTTGCATCGCTCGGCAGACGAGCTGATGCACCACCACTCAAAGATGTTGCGCCGCAAAGGTACAAAAAAGAGGCTAGAAACTAGAGGATTAGAGATTAGAGGTCAGAGGTTAGAGGTTAGAAGTCAGAGAGGGGATCGGAACTATCGGAGCCATCGGAGCCATCGGGAAGAGGGCGAGAAGGGATGGACGAGTAACGGTTGTAGGACGCACGAGAGTGTCTAGCGGGATGGCGTCCGTTGTCGAACAGCGAGACGAGTAGCCCTGTGTAGGGACGCTCGGTCGAGCGTCCGTCCCCGTTAAAGCGGGACGACGCTGTAACCTTTGACACAACGGACGCCCTCCCGCTAAACACTCCCGTGCGTCCCTACATGTCGCTACGCATCTCATCGTTCGACAACGGACGCTGTCACCTTTGACACAACGGACGCCCTCCCGCTAAACACTCTCCGTGCGTCCCTACATTTCGCTACACGTCTCATCGTTTGACAACGGACGCTGTAACCTTTGACACAACGTACGCACAGATCGTGCGTCCCTACAGCCGTTATACGTCTCATCGTTTGACAACGGACACAGTAACCTTTGATACAACGGACGCCTTCCCGCTAAACACTCCCGTGCGTCCCTACATTTCGCTACACGTCTCATCGTTTGACAACGGACGCACGATCGTGCGTCCCTACATTTCGCTACACGTCTCATCGTTCGACAACGGACGCTGTAACCTTTGACGCAACGGACGCCTTCCCGCTAAACACTTCCGTGCGTCCCTACAGCGGGTTACACGTCATGTCGTTACTCGGCTTGCTTTGTTAGCAGAACAAAGCCACCGTAGAAACGCATATCGGCGTCCTTACGGTGGCTTTGATTTATTTAGGCGATACTTCCTTATCGCTGGAGCTTCTTGATCCAGCGGAGGCCGTCGGCGGACTGTACGTCGAGCAATACGACGTCCGTCTCGGGCATCTCGATATCTACCTGTGTCTGACCATCGGTCGTAGCACGCTCTAGTAGATAGCCGTGGACACTGTATAGCTGGTAGCCTACGATACCCTGATCGTAGGATATGCGATAGCCCGTAGCGGTGCGCTCGATAGCTAGATCTGGCTGGTGATCCTGCTGCTCCTCGTAGCGGATGTTGCCGTACGACATACGTAGCTCGAAGCGACGTCCGTCACGCTCGCTATAGCCGTAGCTGAAGGTCGGGTTGACCAGCAGATCCTGCTCAGTGCCGCGCAGACGGTCGTAGAGAGACAGCTTGTCAAAGGGCTTCTCGGCCAACGTCGTGAAGTCTAGCGTGAGCATCCCATCGGTAGGCGCGAAGACACCTAGCTCGACCACGGCACTAGGCACATTGGTCTGTACGAAGTTGCAGCTGCTATCGGTCGGGCTAATGAAGTAGACAAGCGGAGCTGTCTGCATACCCTCCGGCGCAATCAGTGCTGGCGTCGGTTCTTCCGTATTTTCGGGTAGCAGTACCGCAGAGGTATAGCCTCCCTCGGCATCAGTCACCTTCACAGCGACATACCGCTCGGTGATCTCATCCGACTCCTCGTCCGTGCTGCGTAGCTCAGTCTCCTTTCTATACATACCATTAGGATTTTCAAGCGCTTTCGTAGGAAAGTAGAACTCAGAGGTATCCTCTTTCCCTTTCTTTAGCTTGACGACAAAAGATTGAAGTGGCGCAATGACTCTCAAGGTTTTGAGTTGACTACCAAAGCCAACACCACCTCCTACGTAACGCCACGCTCCTTCCGTAAAGATATAAAGAGTTAGCTTCTCTAAATTTTCCCTATTAGCTCCGAGTAAGTTTACGGATCGGATGGGCGACATAAATGGATTACCTATCATAACATAAGAACCGTTAGGAGACTTAGAGCTGGAGGTAATCTTCATAGTATAGCCCTCGACATCAAGCCATTGTCCACTTTGCCTGTCATAGGACTTTGTAGTCCCGATCTTTCCCGTCTTGTCATCCTCAAAGAGGAAGCGGTAGTCCAGCGCGGGGTCTCTCTTGACCGAATCCACCTTAGTAACTGGCTTTAACGTGTTTATGTCAAAGTAGGCGAAGTAGGATCTTCGCTCAACTATTGTGTCTGTTACCTTAGATACATTCGTTATACTATCAGTCTTATACCAATACCACTTCTCGTAATAACGATGTAGTGGATAGCAGGACGCACGATCCTTGTTCTCATAGTAGGGCAAGCGGATGATACCCTGCAGCCCGTTGAGGTTCTTATGGTCGTCAGCACCAGTCTTACCAGAGTGGTAACCCTCAACTTTGAATGCTAAAGCGTGATTGTAAGCTACCGTAGAACGTCCCAGCTTGTTCATTGGAATGTCAAAGGCAGCCTCTTTAGGCATAGGGTTATCTCCATAAAACTTTACCTTGATGTAGCGCTGATAGGTGAGTGGATAGCCAGCTAGAGAGAAGTCTCCTGTGTAGACATTCTTGAGTGGCGTAGCAATCATATACCAACGGTCTCGCTCTAGGAGACGATCGTAAGCACCTGGATGCTTGGGATCCTTGTGCGCTTGAATAGACCCGTCAGTCTGTACGACACCAAAGTTGTAGTCGATAAAGGCGCGGGAGTACTCAGTCAGTAGCTGAGGCTGACCGAGCGCAGAGCCGAAGTGGAAGTAGATATCGTTGCACACGGGCTCTCCTAGGGGCTCCCAATTCGTTCCGTTCGCCTTCTTTGGATCTATATTTGGCTTGTTTGGAGCTAGATTGGGATAGAATTTGTCGACCACTGCTGGGAGGTGTACATCGGTACACCTAGCAGGGACTGCCTTAATAGAGTCGCCATTACTGTCGGCCCAGTTATCAAACGAGTTCCAGTCAGCAGACTTGGCATCCTTACGCCACCATAGCTCGGTCGGAGCGACAGATACGATGAAGGGCACCTCCTGCGGTGCTGGTGTGCCATCGCACGGCACCGCTGTAACCTCGAGCTGCCACTTTCCAGAGTGCGGCAAGGTTGCGGCACCAACGGTGACCTTACGACCATGATGCTTCGTTCCATCAGGCTGTGTCCAAGTGTACTCCGACTCAGGCGTGATGGGCGGGCACTCTAGCTTAATAGTATCCCCCACACAATACTTGGTATCATTAGCACCAATGATGAAAGAGGAGCCTCGCAGATCGTTCATCTTGATGATCTCGCCACCATTGTCTAGGGGACAGTCTGAGTCGTCAGACCCTGTCTTAATATAGAGCATATACTCAGGCTGGACTTGCTCCCCAGTGAGGTTAAAGACGACTGGCTTACCCTGATCCTTCCCGGCGAGCGTCTGGCTAGCGTAAGAAGGCTTATTAGCATCCTTTGCGTCACGTAGCTCTACGAGCGTCTTACCAGCCGTACGAATGGGCAGTACCGACACATAGGCAGTCTGACCACTCGGACAGATATAGGTATAGAGCTGATCCCGATCATAAGTAGGACCTGTTGTCTCTACAGTGAGCTTGCGTCCTAGATCAAAACAGGGAATAATCTTGGTGAACTGATCTATAGGCTCATAGTTATATTGTATCTCTATAGTATCTATAGTAGAGTTGCGCCAAGAGAACTCGATGTATTGATCTTCGGGCTTCTGAGTAGCATCCGCAGGGTCAAAGGAGGTAGTCCCTGAGCCAACATACTTCGTATAACCATATTCGTTAGTAGTAGTCCGGACAGCCCTCGCATATACTGGAACAGGCTCACCATTGCGCAAGAGAATGTTACGAGACTTCGCCCCACGGAAAGGATAGACACGTAAACTGTCACAGCCGACCTTTTCGTACTGTGGCTTTAAGTCCTTGCCCTCATTCTCCAGCTCATACTTTACAGCATTGTAATGAATGGAAGTCCAGAGTGGACCTTGCACCTCTGTTGTTGGAGTGGGGAGCGTCTGCGGCTCTCCACAGAGGTCAGTGAACTCAATCCTCCAATAGTAGTCTCCTTCTGGAACCTTGACATCATAGCATGGATTCATATAGGGGTTGTCCGCTGGAGCATCATTACTAGCGAATGGGAAAAACCAGTCGCTCTGATGCTTCTCTGGCAGGACAAGGGGTACATTGAGCTCAGGGAAATACTTGTACTGCTGTCGGTACTCTTCATAGCCATCAGGAGCCTTGACCAGTGTAAACTTAGCACCAGCAAGGTTACTCTTGTAAGCTCGTCCCCAGCGACGCTCTTGTACGGCTATAGCTAAAACCTTATCTACCGTACCCTCACAATAGTCCCATCCGACCTTACCAGACTTCAAGTCTGGATACCAACCTGAGAACTCATTCCACATACGGGTCGTGTCTGTATCTCTATAATAATTATTCTCAGGCGCGTATCCAGGTATAATAGGCTCTCCACTCGTGTCATTAGGCTTGAGTCCTAGAGAAGAGTCTTTGAACGGGACTGAGCTATCCCTCATATAAATTCGATTCCAGACTCCTGGCGACATATGCCCCCCCGGAAACTCTTGAGGGATCATATAGTTCTCCTTGGTAAAGGTTATATAGAGCATCTCTGGCCTAGTCCACGCTCGGCCGTTCATATTCCTAACACTGAGCGTCACAGGGAATGTCAACTTATCTTTCCACTCCTCCTTGATCCTAAGGGTGGGCTTATACACATCACAAGGAGAGGGAGCTCCGCCTATCACCTCCAGCCAGTTGTTAGGATCGAATGACTGTGCTCCTTCAAAACCTCCATAGAAATGGCTTGCGAAGCTGCTGTATTTAGGATCTGTCGATCCCTTGACACGTATAGCTATTGAGAGCATTTCGTCTATGGCTCCAGGAGCATAAGCACACTTAGTATACATCTCACTAGGAGAGGGACCACCGTCAGGCACCTTTATGAAGAGACAAGGCTTCTCAACAATTGTCGTGTCTCCAAAAGAGTCTCTCACTGGTACCTTAACGCGCCACACGCCAAAGTTCCCCTGGAAGGTGGGCTCCTGACCAGTATCTGTCAGCGACATCCAGTTGAGTGTGCCCTGTTTGGTCTCATACATCTGATACTCCGCTTGAGTACAGATAGCATACTCAAAGTAATGGTTCAAAGAGTCTATGTTGTCCTTGTAGTTGTTCCGTCCTCCTACATTAAGGACTGAACCGACCCAGCGAAGATGATCTGGAGAAGTGAACTTCTGAGTAAACGGCTCTGGAAGGTACTGCAGTGCAGTCGTCTCCTTGACCAGGCCATTGGTCTTCTTTGTATAACCAGTAGCATCTGAGACATTCAAGACATAGTCTCCAGCAGGAAGGCCGTAGATGATACTAGAGATAGAGTCGCTTGTGAGTACCTTCGGTCCAGTATAGTCGACTGGATGCTTAAGTATCTCAAACTTGTAGGGCGGAGTCCCTTGGCTTAATGGCTGAAAGGTTATGTTTAGCGTTCCCGTAGGTTTTGGAGCTCCTTTGAGAGCGTCACGTCCTCTCAGAGTACCCCATCCGCCTGTCGGATAAACGATTTCAAAACCACCACTGCCTTGTGGTGTGGTCTGCGCCTCTGCCGTGGTGGGTAGCAGGCAGAGCGCTGAGAGAGCGAGGAGGAGACTCCATATAGTGCGCACTAGTGTCGTGCTGTTGTATTGCTTCATAGCCTATATCTGTTTATAGGGGAGATTTACTTAGTAAAATGTGTGTCTGCGTAGATAAGAAGATGTTCCGTATACACCTTTACTCAAAGGCTTTGCCATTGCCTGCGGGGGGCTCTACCT
Organism: Porphyromonas uenonis DSM 23387 = JCM 13868; assembly: GCF_000482365.1. GTDB lineage: Bacteria > Bacteroidota > Bacteroidia > Bacteroidales > Porphyromonadaceae > Porphyromonas > Porphyromonas uenonis. The sequence goes on from NZ_AXVC01000021.1 coordinate 82,907, forward strand.
CCTGTGGGGTTAGCGTTATCTTGTAGAGGCGATTACGGAAGACACTCTTGTTCGATGGATCAAACGAGCCTGTACGCTTTACGTAGTCTTCGGCCTTGTCATTATCATTTAGAAGATCAAAATAGCATCTTGTTTCGGCACGTAACTGATGGGAGCCCGCAGCTATATCTAACCATGGACGGAAATCGCCATAATGATACCATATAAACCATAGGTAAAGAGGCTTCACAGTTTCATCAGAGCCCTCGGGTACGAGCTTCTCGGGGATATAGAAGTACATCTTATAGTCCAGCAGATAGCCACCACCAATGGGTACACCCTCTTTCCGAACCTTGCTAGCTATTTCGCTATAGCCAACAACAAAGCGTTCTTGTGGACGTACATATTCATCAGACTCTCTACCGAGGAAGCCAACTACAGTATCCTGAGCACTAGAGTACTCCTGTATAGGAAAGAGACTGACATCCTTAGGCATCTGATAGATATGAGGTCCATAGGGATGTATAAATCTCCACGGGCCTATCCATCTCAGTTGCTCTTTCCCGTTCTCATCCCAAGAGAGCCACACACACTTCTTGTAGAGCAGCTCGACCTTGGCAAAGGTGCGCAAGAGTTCAACGCCTTTCGTATCACCATGAGGATTGTCGAGCTGGATCACGCGCGGATTGTCCTTCGTACCACCTCCGGTGAAGTCAACATGCTCATACTCGGCAGTCATCGGACAGACGACCTTTATATATGCATTGCGCTGATTATAGCGTAATCCTTCATGCGTATCAGAGAACCGTCTCGTGACGGGGATACGAATCTCCTTGAGGTCTTTTAGCGTCTGCGCCTCTCTAAGCGCTTTCCTAAGCGCGGCGTCAGCCTTCGCCTCTCTTTGATATTCATTATCCCAATAGGTCTTCTCTTCGGGGGGGAGAGGGGGATAGAGATCTTGGTTATACGACTGAGGATTCATATAAGCGCCCTCATTGGCGACGACGACGAGGTCGTAGTAGCCTAGCTCCCTCTCTGTGAGACGGAAGGTGATCTTTGCCTGGCCATTTTGATAGTTATAGCTGATACCTTCATCTTCTGATCCCTCGCTGCTGCCGGTAGATGCAGGGTTCGGAACCAGATCGGTAAAGAAGACGTTCTTCTTGATCACTCCGTTTTGGATTAGGAAGATGCGCAGATCGTTCACGTAGTCCTCATAATTGTCCTTGTCGGAGTTGATACTGTAGTCGGGGCCCTGCCTGCGTAGCTCATCGTTGCCACTGGGAGCTAGGGAAAGCGTCAGCGTAAGGTACTTGTTGCCGTCATCCTCTCCCTCAAGAGTGTTGTAGTCCCGCACACAACTGGTGCTGGTGAGGAGCGCCCCCAAGATGAAGAGGAACGTATATATATGGGTATGTCGTAGTCTATTCATAATGATGTGACAACGTTAGTGTGGTCTATAAGAATGGGCTTAGAGGATGATCTCATAAGAGTGTACCATCCAGCCATCGACGAGGATTTCAACGGCATAGTGCGTGTTGTCGGGAAGCGTCTTGAGGCGCAACTCAACGTCGTACTCAAACTGGCACTCGGGGCGGTAGTCTGGCTTCTTGGCGAGCAACTTCTTGAGATCGTAAGTAAAGATCTTAGCACCCGTATCGGAACGCACAAGGCTCAGCTGGGGAGCTGTCTTCGGATCATCCAGTCGTAACGTGCTCAGACGGACGCTGCGCGTCGTACCTTCGTTGGGTAGTGGCGCCTGATAGATGACATGCTTGGTAGGATTGGTCAGCTGACCCATGAAGTCGTAAGCAGCGTTGTTATCCTCAATCTCCATATGGAGCGGATAGATAATCTTGCTGGGTAGCTCGGTAAGGCTTATGTCAAAGTCGTTGCTGTAGCGCGTGAGGTTTGGCGCGACGGGCACTCTAGTGCTTACACCCCCTCGAGGCATAGGGCACTCGACCGTATCTGTGGCGAAGTAGAGTGGCTCGGGCAGTAGACCCTCGTGTCTGTCTTGCTCGTTGAGCCGGAGTGCCAGTCGGCAGTCGGGGAGCTTATTGCCCGAGGCTGGTGCTAGGTCACTCATAGTATAGTGCTGGGGGGTAGCTCCTACCCAGATAGTGTATCGATAGGTCTCGCCGCACTCGTTTGGTACGGGGATCTCTATCCTAGAGGCTGCAGTCAGGTCAGCTGACTCTAGATGCTTGTATGCGATGATCTCTCCTGACGAAGGGACACTGATGACGATGTCCATGTAGCCCGCCTTGCCTATGTAAGCTGAGTCAGACATACAGGGCGTCTGCGTATAGGGCGTGAAGACCAGTATCGTGGGGCACTCGCCTCGATCATATACGAGCTTATCACAGCTGACGAGTGATAAGAGGAGGAGAGGTAGCAAGAGTATACTATATATAATGTGTCGCTTCATAAAATGCAACTATGATTGAGAGATCAGATGTGTCGGTTTAGAGGAAGGGTAGATCGTAAGGCTAACGATAATAAGGGGAAGGGGAAAAAGATAGGGACGCACGGTCAGACGCACGTCCATCAGTGCGTCCCTATCGGTGAGTTGCTAAAGTTTCTAGTAGCACTAGTGGCCACTAGAAACTCTAGTCAGATAGTCAGTCGATTAGATCGATAGATCAATAGCGTAGGTGTGTACGTTCCAGGGGATAACCGTAACATCTACAGCCATGTAAGTCTCCTTTGGTGTGTTCGTCTCACCTGGTGTGATAGGAGGTGGCAGGACTTCACCATCTGGTCTAGGATCTGGGTTGTTAGATTTCCCGGGTGTTCCGCCCCCGATCTTTCCAGGATCATCAGGATCCTCTGGATAAATCGGGTTCCAGTTAGTACCGATCGTCAGGAAGCCCTTGACGCTGATGTGGTAGATGTTGTTACGATAAGCTGGTGCGTTGACCGTCTTCTCGATCTTGTCAGGATTAACGAATGCGTAGTAAAGAGCCTTGCCATTGACATAGGTGTAGAACTTCTGATCCTTGACACCACCCTTTTCTTCGTTTATGACATTAGCCTTGTCTAGGTAGAAACGACCGTTCTCACCTCTGTAGAAGGTAGTACCCTCTTTATAGGTAGTGGCATCTCCATCTGCAAACTCTGCTGGAACGAATGTTGTACGAACGAGTACGTAAGGTGTGTTAGCACGACGGAAGCCCGTGTTATCAACATCGCCAAACTTGTGAGAAGCCTCAAACATGAAGGCACTCTGCGTCAGAGACTGAGCACCAATCTTCATAGCGTCATCGAGACCGTTAGCTACGAGAGCCTTACGAGGCGTAGTAACAGTAGACTTTAGGTCGCTGTAGTCGTAGTACTTATACATACCTTCATAGCTAGCAACTTCTAGTTTTTTGCCACTAGCCACTGGTAGGAAGTCGTATGCAGGAGTCTTGATGATGTTGTTAGCGTCACGCATCTGCATGAGGTAGAAAGACTTCTCGCCCTGAGCTACGGCGTAGGTGATGTTCTTGATGGTACCCATCTTCTCACCATTCTTGAAGTTAACCGTATACTCCTCAGCGGTCGTGGTCAGTAGGACACGAGCTACGGCACGCTTAACCTCGACAGAGGCGCGGTTCTTAGGACTCTGTGCAGCCTCAGCCTCATCCTTGGTGACACCCTCAGCAACTGTGACCGTGCACTCCTTAGCGTTGGTCATCATGATGACATCCTCACCAGAAGCATTAGCCTTTGCAGCCTCCTGAGCAGAGATTACATCGACAGCAGCTGCGTAAGCCTTCTTGAAGGCAAAGGGAGTTTCAGCTGCATCAAGATATTTCTTAATCTTGGCATCTGCGTTGATCAGCACGTAGACAGACTTCTCACCAGGAGTCGTCAGGATAGCCTCCTTAGGTGTGATGGAGATGTTGGCAGTACCATCTGCTGCTGCAGCGGTGATGTTGAACTTGCTCGGATCATTGTAGTCACCTGAAGAGATGGTTGCATTGTCTACAATGTAGACAGCGATGCTCTCGATAGCATCCTTACCATTCCACGTACCTTTGTAGTTGTGTTCCTTCTCATCATCGCCACCGGCACGCATGTCGGACTGGACGCTGATGGAGACGTTGGCATAGGTCGTGCCTTCGTTCTTCTTGGGCTCTTGATTGTCCTTTTTACAGGAGGTCAGAGCGACTAGGCCAATCGTGAGTAGGCCTAGCAGAATTCTTACTGTTCTGTTCATTCTGTTTGTTATTTGATTGATATAAAGTTTCTTCGATAGTCTCACCGAGATTAGTCATAGGAAATGTCTACGCAAAGGTAAGCATAATATAGTTGATGTTGACTAAAGAGACTTGACATATTCGGTATTTCTTTTGACATGGTCGGTATTTCCTGGCGGAAATAGAGGTTAGAGACGGGTAGCGACATGTAGGGACGCACGGCTAGTATTTAGTAAGAGGGCGTCCGTCCCCGTTAAAACCACGACGCTTTCACGCTTTGACACAACGGACGCCCTCTTACTAAATACTATCCGTGCGTCTCTACAAAGGGTTACTCGTCTGTCTAGCACGGACACACGTAGTGCGTCCATGCTAGCAAACAAAGTCAGTCAATTAGACCGGAAGATCGATATTGTGTTCGTGTATCTTCCAGGGGATAACCGTAACATCTACAACCATGTAAGCCTCCTTTAGCGAATTCGTATCACCTGGTTTGATAGGAGGTGGCAGGACTTCACCCTCTGGTCTAGGATCTGGGTTGTTGCTAGGTTTCGTACCTGGCACCTCTGGGAAGAGAGGATTCCAATTCATACCGATTGTCTTGAAGCCCGTTATGCGGATGTAGTAGATGTTGTTACGATAAGCTGGTGCGTTGATCGTCTTACCACGCTTGTCTGGATTAAGAAATGCGTAGTAGATCACTTTAGCATTTTCATAGGTGTAGTACCTCTGATCCTTGATACCACCCTTTGTCTCGTCTACAACGTTCTCCTTCTTTATATAGAAGCGACCGTTCTCACCCATGTAGAAGGTGCTACCCTCAGTGTACTTGTTATCGGCAGCATCATCCTCAAACTTATCGGGGGTAAACTTCGCACGAACGAGTACGTAAGGTGTATTAGCACGACGGAAGTCCGTGTTATCAAGGTCGCCGTACTTGTGAGAAGCCTCAAACATGAAGACACTCTGCTTCAGTGCCTGAGCGCCGACACTCAAAACGTTTTGTTCTAGATTTATAGCCACAGTAGCCACACGATCCTTCGTCTGCAGGTCGCTGTAGTCGTAGTACTTATCCATCATAGCGTAGCTAGTAGCTGTGAGTTGGTCAGGATGTGCAGGATCTTTCTCTGGGACAAAGTCGTATGCAGGAGTCTTGATGATGTTATTGTTATCACGCATCTGCATGAGGTAGAAAGACTTCTCGCCCTGAGCTACAGCATAGGTAATATCCTTGATGACACCTATCCTCTTACGATTCTTGTCGTTAACCCAATAGGTATCAGAGGTCGTGGTCAGTAGGACACGAGCTACGGCACGCCTTACCTGGACAGGGGCACGGTTCTTAGGATTCTGTGTAGCCAGAGCTTCAGCCTCGGTAACACCCTCAGCAACTGTGAGTGTGCACTCCTTAGCGTTGGTCATCATGATGACGTCCTCAGGATCAGTTCCATTAAGCTCGGTCTTTGCAGCCTCCTGAGCTGTGATTACATTGACAGCAGCTGCGTAAGCCTTCTTGAAGGCAAAGGGAGTAACAGCTTTGTTTAGGTAATCCTTAATCTTCTGAGGTGCGTTGATGAGTACATAGACAGACTTCTCACCAGGAGTCGTGAGGATAGCCTTAGCAGGTGTAATGGAGATGTTGGTCTTATCAGTAGCCTTGGTGATGGTGAACTTACTCTCATCGTAGTCACCTGAAGAGATGGTGGCATTGTCTACGATGTAGACAGAGATGGTCTTGATAGCATCCTTACCGTTCCACTTTATAGAACGGCCAAAATCATGATCGCCACCCGCACGCATGTCGGTCTGGATGCTGATGGAGACGTTGGCATAGGTCGTACCTTCGTTCTGAGGCTTCTCTGGTTCCTTTTTACAGGAGGTCAGAGCGACTAGGCCAATCGTTAGCAACCCTAGCAGAGTTCTTACTATTCTGTTCATTCTGTGCTTGTTATTTGATTGATATAAAGCTGCTTCGATATCTCACCGAAATGAAAATGTCATAGGGACTATGCAAAGGTAAGCATAATATAGTCGGTGCTGACTAAAGGGACTTGACATATTCGGTATTTCTTTTGACATATTCGGTATTTCCTGGCGGAGATAGAGGTTAGAGATTAGAGATCGGAGGGGTCAGAGCTATCGGAACTATCAGAGCTATCAGAGCTATCAGAGCTATCAGAGCCATCAGAGCTATCAGAGCCATCGGAGCTCTAACTTCTAATCTCTAACTTCTAACCTCTAATCTCTAACCTCTAACCTCTCATCTCTCAGATCGCCGGCAGGCTCATGCCAGTGATGCGTCGGTATAGGTCTAGCGCGTAGGGGTCGGTCATGCCGGAGATGTAGTCGAGCGTGCACTGGAGCTTGCCGTAGATAGACTCTTCGTGCAGGTTGTACTGACTGCTCACCAGCGAGAGGAGCGTACGACTATAAGCGTCGTCCGGATGTAGGAGCGAGTGCATCACTTTGTCGATCAACTCTGAGAAGATCCGATGCCCCGCCAGCTCTACGTCGATCACTGCCCGCGCCGTGTAGATCTCACTCTGTGCCACCGCGCTATTGGCTCGGTAAGCTGCATAGAGTCTCTCGGGCATTTGGCTAACCAGTGTCCCAGTGAAAGCGCCACGCAGTATCTCCTCCTCGTGCTCGATGAAGACCTCGGCACAAGCCTCCACGAGCATATTGATCGCCTTAGCTCTCAGGTAAGCTATCCGCTCATTGCGATCTCCGATAGTCTCCAGCGTTGCCAGCGCATGATCGCGACCATCTGCAGGGAAGTAGCGCAGGAGCAGATCCACCGTACGTTCGTAGCTCAGGATGCGTAGCTTGTAAGCATCCTCCACGTCCATCACCTGATAACATATATCGTCGGCCGCCTCCACGAGGTAGACCAGCGGATGGCGCACGTAGTGCCCCGTGGCGGGGTCTACGGGCAGGATGCCCAGATAGTTCGCCACATCGAGGTAGGTAGCCCGCTCTGACTGGAAGTAGCCAAACTTCCCGCTCTCAGGCGCCCTAGCCGATGACCAGGGGTACTTGACAATAGCTGCCAGCGTGGTATAGGTCAAAGCGAAGCCCCCAGGCCTGCGCCCCTCAAACTGATGCGTCAGCAGGCGAAAGCCGTTGGCATTGCCCTCGAAGTAAGCGAAGTCCTCCCACGGGTGCCCCTCCCCTACTACGGCGTCATACCATTGGCGACCATTGCCCTCAGTAAAGTAAGCCCGTATCGCCCGCTCGCCACTATGCCCGAAAGGGGGATTGCCCATATCGTGTGCCAGACAAGCCGCCGAGACGACCGTGGCGATGCTCCCCCGATGAGGCGTATCCCGATTGTCCGTCAGGCGGCACGCTATGTAGTTGCCCAGGCTACGCCCCACACAGCTCACCTCCAGACTATGCGTCAGGCGGTTGTGCACGAAAATGCTCTTAGGCAGGGGAAAGATCTGCGCTTTGTTTTGTAGCCTGCGAAATGGAGCCGAGAAGATCAGACGATCGTAGTCTCTGTCAAACTCCGTGCGCATCTCCATGCCCCCAGAGAGTTGCGGAGCAGCCGCCCCAAAGCGTCGGTTAGAGATCAGCTGATCCCAGTTCATCCTACTCATATTATATATAGTGTCTATTGTCTTTGTGAGAAGAGTGTCCTAAAGGCGTGATCCACCCGATCACACGGCACGATCTCTATGTCGTAGTTCCGTTGCTGTAGGCTCTTGGCATTTGCCTTTGGGATCAGAATCCGCGTGAAGCCCAGTCGGTGCGCCTCCGCTATGCGGCGCTCTATACGGCTCACTGCACGTATCTCGCCCGCCAGCCCCACCTCGCCCGTCATGCAGGTCTTTGAGGGGACGGCTATGTCCAGATTGGAGGATAGGACGGCACAGAGCACCGCTAGATCCACGGCGGTATCGTTGATCTTGATGCCACCCGTGATATTGAGGAAAACGTCCTTCTGAATGAGCTTGAAGCCGGCCCGCTTCTCCAAAACGGCCAACAGCATGTTGAGTCGCCTCAGATCAAAGCCCGTAGTGGACCTCTGCGGGTTATTGTAAATGGCCGAGCTGACCAAAGCTTGCGTCTCGATCATGATGGGGCGGATACCCTCCACGGCACAGGCGACGACGACGCCACTGAGGCCCTCCGTATTGCCCGAGATAAGATGCTCCGAGGGATTGCTCACGGCGACCAGTCCCGAGCTATTCATCTCGTAGATGCCGAGATCGTCGGTAGAGCCAAAGCGGTTCTTGTGGCTTCGCAGGATGCGGTAGAGATGCTGCTTGTCACCCTCAAACTGCAAGACCGTGTCTACCGTATGCTCCAAGATCTTCGGACCCGCTATGGAGCCCTCTTTGTTGATATGCCCAATGACAATCACGGGGATGCCGCTGCTCTTGGCAAAGTGCAGGAGCAGGTTGGCACACTCCTTAATCTGACTGATGGAGCCAGGCGAAGAGTCAGAGCGTGCGGTCGTAACCGTCTGAATACTGTCGATGACCAGCAGGTCGGGAGCTATCTGCAGTGCCTTCAGGAGTATGTTGTCTAGGTCGGTGTCGCAGTAGATGAGGCACTGCTCCGAGTGTATGCCGATGCGGTCGGCACGTAGCTTGAGTTGCTGGGCACTCTCCTCGCCCGACACGTAGAGTGTCTTGAGCTCTGGGCAGCGCAGGACAGTCTGAAAGACCAGTGTCGACTTACCAATACCTGGCTCGCCACCGAGCAAGGTGAAGGAGCCCTGCACCAGTCCGCCACCGAGGAGGCGGTTTAGCTCCTCGTCGTGCAGATTTACTCGACTCTCCTCGCTTCCCTCGATCAGTTGTATGGGACGCACCTCCTCAGATTGAAGGCCGTCCCACGTAGCACCCTCATGGATCTGCTTGAGCTTGCGCTGTATCTCCTGCGCTGGTGTTGAGCGCCCCGAGGTCGTCTCTGGCTGAGCCAGTTGCTCCTCGATCGTATTCCATTCCTGACACTCGTTGCACTGTCCTTGCCAGCGACTGTAGGTAGCACCACAAGCACTACACTTATATATAGTCTTAACCTTTGCCATCTGTCATGCACGCTCTAGAGGACATGTGGAGCAGCGCAGCAAGCCACCCTGCTTAGAGATCTCACTGTAGGGTACCTCCTCGACAGTCATACCAGCCACCTCGCGGAGGTAACGTTGCAGACGCTCGGCACCCGCCTCGACACAGACCACTTCGGGAGAGAGTGCGAAGAAGTTCGTATGCATCTCGACAGCCTCCTCAGCCGTAATAGTCAGCAGCTTGTCCTGGCCAAAGACCTCGCCAATGATCCCGCGCGCCTCTCTGGAAGCGACTCCCTCTGGATAAAAGACGGCGAAGCCACGCCCCACGGGCTGGAAGGCGCAGTCTAGGTGTAGCACGCCACGTAGAGGATCCTGGTCATGCTTGTATAGTGGCACAGGGACGACACGCTTGTGCGGGAAGAACTCACGGAAGAAGTCCACCGCACGATCATTGGTCCTCGTAGTCTTGAACTGTCCAAAGGCTCCCGGCTCGCAGCACCCCACGAAGAGGATATCATCATAAAGGATCACGTCGCCCCCCTCGACACGCACCTCGGCGGGCAGATGCAGCACACTACTCGGCTCGAAGAGGTCGTAGATCGATGCAAACGCATCTACCTCCCGTCTCCTATCGGGGATCATGTGTGCTACAAAGAGGTGCTCGTCGATCACGAAAGAGACATCTCGCGCGAAGATCTGATTACACCCCTCTATCGGCTCAGGACGATACACCTCCACACCGTGGCGCTGCAGGATAGCGAGGAAGCCCTCCATCTCACGTACCACCGCCTGCTCCGTGGGGTAGTCTCCCCGCAGGACCGCCTGGTAGCTCTTAGCGTCGTAAGTCTCCTCGAGGGTCGGCTGCGTACCGAGCGCGTGAGGCAGACCAAGCACGACCTTGCGGAGCTGGTTCGTTTCGTTGGTCACGTGAGGTATGAGTCGTTTGCCTTGTTTGTCCATCATATCGTTTGTTTAGAGGCTCCCTGCACAGCTCTGTGCGGGGAGCTTTATTCTATCTCTGACAAATATAGGGAAAAGTGAGGAGGTAGAGATTAGAAGTTAGAAATTAGAGGTTAGAGGTTAGAAGTTAGAGATTGGAGTTCCGATCCCTCCGATCCCTCCGACAGCTCCGATCCCTCTGATCTCTCTGATCTCTCCGACCTCTAACCTCTACCCTCTAATCTCTACCCTCTAATGGAATTCCTACCTAGGAATTTGCCCAATAGCTACCTAGGAATTGCCCCAATTCCTACCTAGGAAATAAAAAATACTTCGGAGGAATCAAATGAAACTTCGGAGGAATCAAAAAATAAGTCCGAAGAATTTGGCCATTCCTAGGTAGCAAATCAGAAATATCTACGGAGGAATTTGGGCAATTCCTAGGGAGCTATTCGATAAAAGTTGTACTTTTGACCCTGCAACGAGCGAATGAACTATGGAATCTGTACGAGCTAAGAAATATCTGGGGCAGCACTTTCTCACCGATCTCGGTGCAGCGCAGCGCATTGCCGACTCGGTGGCGGACTACCTCGGCACGCCGATCCTAGAGGTGGGACCTGGTATGGGAGTCCTGACACAGCCACTCCTAGAGGCGGGGCACGACCTGCAGGTCATCGACATAGATCATGAGAGTATCGAGTATCTGCACCAGCACTTTCCACAGCTGAGCCAAGAGGGGCGGATTATCGAGGGAGACTTCCTCAAGCTACCCGCTGAGGAGCTGATTCCTGGGCGGCCGGACACGCCTTTTGTAGTGATCGGCAACTATCCGTACAACATCTCTTCGCAGATTTTCTTCCGTATCCTAGAGCTACGCGAGCGCATCCCAGCCGTGGCGGGTATGCTACAGCATGAGGTGGCGCAGCGACTCTGTGCTACACCAGGCGGTCGTGACTACGGCATCCTGAGCGTCTTGCTCCAGTGCTGGTACGACTGCGACTACCTCTTTAAGGTGTCGAAGCGGGACTTCAACCCACCGCCCAAGGTGGACGGGGGCGTGATGATCGCTCGTCGCAACGAGCGTACGTCGCTACCCTGCGATGAGGCCAACTTCAAGCGGGTGGTCAAAACCGCCTTCGGACAGCGACGGAAGATGCTGCGCAATGCTTTGCAATCGCTCTTTGGCAAAGAGTTCCCCTATGCTGACCACGACATCTTCACGCTCCGTGCGGAGCGCCTCTCGGTGGAGGAATTCATCGGGCTCACCTTGATGTACGAAGCATTACCAACAGACAACCTAACAACACCTTAAATACAACCTTTATGAAAAGCATCTTACGTATCTTACTGCTACTCCTCCCCACACTCTCACTGGTGGCGCAGCAGAAGGAGTACCCACTACCCGAGCGCCCCGCCAAGAATGTGATCCTCCTCATTTCGGACGGCACCTCGCTACCAGCAGTCTCACTGGCTCGTTGGTATCAGAGAGCACTCAATCCTCAGGCGCAGCACCTGTCGCTCGACCCTTATCTCTCGGGGAGCGTCATCACCTACTGCTCCAATGCGCCGATCGGGGACTCGGCACCGACGACCTCTTGCTATATGACGGGCGTCCCCTCGATCGATGGCTTCATCGCGACCTATCCGTACAGTGAGCCCCACAATGACCTCGTACCACTGGACTCATCGTGGGCTTATCGTCCCGTGGTGACCCTTATGGAGGCTGCCAAGCAAACGCAAGGCAAGCGTATCGGTCTGGTCTGTACGTGCGAGTTTCCCCACGCTACGCCAGCTGATTGTACCGCTCATACCCCTTCGCGCAAGCTCTACAAGAGCATCGTCCCGCAGATGGTGGACAACGGGATAGACATCCTACTGGGCGGTGGTACCTCGCTGATGACGAACGAACTAAAGGAGCGTCTGAACCGTCAGGGTATAGCACTCTACCTCGATGATCTTGCAGCTATGCGGACGCATCGTGGGGGTGGCATGTGGGCGCTCTTTGACAAGATGGATATGCCGTACGACTTGGACCGTCGCTCGCTCGGGGATACGCTGCGCTACCCTTCGCTGGCTGAGATGACGGAGACGGCAATCCGTAATCTGGAGAACGCGAACGGCTTTGTCCTAATGGTCGAGGGAAGCAAGGTGGACTGGGCAGCTCACGCCAACGACCCCGTGGCGATGGCTACGGAGTTCCTAGCTTTTGACAAGGCGGTTGCCGTAGCTCTGGACTATGCGCAGCGGGACGGGAATACGATCGTCCTCGTGACGGCTGACCATGGCAATAGTGGTATGAGCATCGGCCGTGTGGACAAGGGCTATGCGCGTCTGACTCTGGACGAACTGATCATGCCACTGACACGCTTTCGCTATAGTTCGGTGGAGCTGGGCCGTAAGACGAGTCAGACAGCGCTCTCACACCTAGCCGACAGTCTCTACCTATGGACCAGTATACGTCCCTCGGACGAGGAACTGGCAGAGATCAATGCGGTCGAGGACTACGCCTACTCGACGCTATCAGCTGAGCAGCGCAAAGCTAAGTATGCGGAGTATGGATGGAGTCAGAAGTATCGTCTGAAGGAGTACTTCGTGGACTGGATGAAGCGTCATCTGCTCATTGGCTTTACGACGCATGGGCATACGGGCGAAGAGGTCCTTCTCGCGAGCTATACGCCTCAACGGTTGACACCGATCAGAGGTTGCGTGACAAACATTGACCTGCACAACTATATGCGTACACAGCTGGGGCTGAAGCAGACGATGCTGGAGCTGTCTGAGGAGTACTATGCGCCACACGATGTGCTCTTTCCCCAGGCTCAGTACGAGATAACAGGCGACCAACCCGAGAAGAAGCGGATCATGATCCACTACCAGGGACACCAAATCGAGCTACGCGCTTACCAGCGCAGGGCATGGGTGGACGGAGAGGAGAGAGAGCTTCCGACGCCTGTGGTGTATGTCTCGGAGACGAATAGGTTCTATCTGTCTCGTGCCTTGGCGCAGCAACTTTGAGACTGTTGCATAAGTCAACAGTCTCACTTTAGCTAGACCTGCTTGAGTCGGCGCATCAAGAGGGGCGACATGACGAGCAGCAGGACGGCCATTAGGACGACACCGATGCCGAGCCCTTGACCTAGGGAGAGTTCCTCACCTAGAGCTAGTGCACCCACGATGACAGCGGTGAGTGGCTCTAGTGCTCCCATGATGGCGGTCGGCGTAGAGCCTATCCGCTGCACTGCCCAGACGAGCGTGATATTAGCGCAGACGGTCGGGATGAGTGCCAGCAGAGCGGTGTAGATCCATTGCGTCTCATTGTCCAGAAGGAGGCTGGCTCCTGTGGCTTTGCAAAAGAGCGCAAAGAGTATGGTCGAGAGTCCCATCACATAGGTGGTCAGCTTAAAGCTACTCATCGGCTCTAGACGAGCGTGCCGGAGGATCACGATGTAGGTGGCGTAGCAAAAGCCCGAGAAGAGCACCGTGAGCAACGGTCTGAGCGGGATGGCGGTCACGTCTGACTCAAAGAAGCCTGAGATGAGCGACACGCCACTTAAAGCTAAAAGGACGGCTAGCCCTTGCAGTAGGTTTATCCGCTGACGAAAGACGAGAAACATGAGTAGCACAACAAACGTTGGATAGCTGAAGTGTAGCACGGTGGCGACACCCGATGGCATGTGCTGATACCCCTCAATCAGCAGAAAGGAGGAGAAGAAGTACAAGACCGACAAAGCGAGGAGGATCAAGAAGCTTCGCCACGATACGCGTAGCGACTCTCTACGAGCTACGACAATGCTACCGACAATGAGCGCTGCGATGAGAAAGCGGTACATGAGCACCGTCCCCTCCGAGACCCCCTGCGATAGCACGGGTATGCTCAGCAGTGGTATCAGTCCAAAGGTGGCGGAGGAGATGAGCCCCATCAGGTAGCCCAGCCAGTCAGTTGCGGGGGAGCTTGTCTTGTCAGTCATGTAGTATAATCAGATTATTGGGTCGTATAGAAAAGGAGCCTCATTGCTCTAGCTACAGTCGTACACTAGACCAATGTGGCTCTTTATAATATGATAGCTGATGTGCGCCTCTACTATCGAGCGAGACGACTATCCCAGATAGGCCTTTAGGTACTCGCAGCGATCAGACTGCTTGAGACGGCGGATCGCTTTCTCCTTGATCTGACGGACACGCTCACGAGAGAGTTTGGTGCGCTCGCCGATCTCCTCAAGGGTCATCTCAGGACAACCGATACCGAAGAAGCAGCGTAGCACCTCCGCCTCACGATCTCCCAGCTGCTCGAGGATACGATCTATCTCGGCAGAGAGCGACTCGTTGATCAGACTGCTATCGGTCGAGGGGGTATCCTCATTGACCAGGACATCTAGCATGTTATTATCCTCGCCCTCTACAAATGGAGCGTCGAGCGACTGATGCTTGCCCTGTACCTTGAGCGCCTCACGGATCTTGTCCTCGGGGAGCTCTAGCTCGTCAGCGATCTCCTGCGGGCTAGGACGACGACCATTGAGCTGCTCGAACTTGACGATCGCTTTATTCATCTTCTGCTGCAGCCCCACCTGGTTGAGCGGCAGACGCACGATGCGTGACTGCTCAGCGAGTGCCTGCAGGATAGACTGACGGATCCACCATACAGCGTAAGAGATGAACTTAAATCCACGTGTCTCGTCAAACTTCTCAGCCGCCTTGATCATTCCAATGTTTCCCTCATTGATCAGGTCAGGCAGGCTCAGGCCTTGGTTCTGATATTGCTTTGCCACAGAGACGACAAACCGGAGGTTGGCCTCGACCAGTTTGTTCAATGCACGCCGATTACCTCGATGTATCTCACGCGCTAGCTCGACCTCCTCCTCAGGAGATATGAGGCTCGTCCGCCCGATCTCTTGGAGGTAACGATCCAGCGATGCACTCTCACGGTTGGTGATCGACTGATTGATTTTTAATTGTCTCATTGCCATGGCTATACTCGATTTAAAGGGTTAACTCTACAATGCGCTCACGCACTCTAATTATCCACAGATGAGCGCTCTACGCAAATGGAGACTGTTGCATAAAGGCGAATCGCTGTGTTGCTTTCGGGATTCGGCTTCGGTCGCATACGGAGGTATGCTCCCTTCAGACCTCACCCTCAGCGCCTTGCGCTTCATCCTTTCTGCAAAGTCAGGACAATCTTGCGAGCAAGATTGTGAGACTGTTGACTGTTGCAACAGTCTCAAAGGGGTACAAATACGCAGTGTACTCAAACCAGATGCAAAGGTAGCAAAAACAAATGACATGCCCGGATCCCGCAATTACGGAGTCTAGGAAATAGATGAACCTTTTAGAGTCTGAGCAGCACTCTTATTTAGTCTCAGGAGAGGATCAGTAGCTTCATCTCCCTCGTAGTTAGAGAAACTGACGTCCAAAAGTTTATTTCGTCACTCTAGGACATCCTCCATAACGTCATCGACAGCCTCATCGACGGCATCGCTCAGAGGCTCGTGTAGATCGACCGTCTCCTGAGTGCCACACGGGGAGAAGCCCGCAGGTACTTTGAACGGCGTCTGCACCGAGTAACCCAGCGAGGGATCAGCATAGACAGCCTTCATAAAGTAACCAAAGACAGGCAACGCTGCCGAGGCACCCTGACCATAAGCCATCGAGCGGAAGTGTATCGAGCGCTCCTCGCCACCGACCCAGCAACCAGCCACGATCTCTGGGGAGAAGCCGACGAACCAACCATCGCTATTGCGCTGTGTCGTACCAGTCTTACCGCCTAGAGGCATCGTCAGATTGTGTCGGAAGCGTAGTCTACCACCCGTACCACCGTCGACGACGGCACGCATCATATCTAGCATCTGCAGTGCTGCACGTGCGGGGAGGACCTCCGTAAGAGTGGCCGTAAAGGTCGCTACCACATTGCCGTAGCGGTCCTCAATACGAGTCACAGGAATCGGGTCGACACGGATACCTTGATTGACGAAAGCACTATAGGCAGCCACCATCTCGCTGACTGTCACATCGGGCGTACCAAGAGCCACCGAGACGACGGGGTCTATATAGCCCTTGATGCCGAAGGAGTGAAGCAGACGAACAAACGTATAAGGCGATGTGCGTCCCATCAGGTATGCCGTGACCCAGTTAGAGGAGTTTTGCAATCCCCACTTGATGGAGACCATCTCCCCTACCCGCTTAGCACCAGTATTGCGCGGTGTCCACGCCTTGCCATTAGCATCATAGAGCGTAATCGGCTGGTGCATCACCTGCTCACACGGAGAGATGCCCTGTATCATACTGAGGGAGTAGAGAAAAGGCTTGATCGTCGATCCCACCTGTCTACGTCCCTGAGAGACCATGTCATACTTAAAGGTGCGGAAGTCTACATCTCCGACATAAGCCAGGATATTACCATTGTGCGGATTCATAGCCATGAAGCCCGTGTGGAGGAAGTGCTTATAGTATAGTACTGAGTCCCGAGGAGTCATCTCCTTGTCGACCCAGCCGTTGTAGCTCCAGACGCGCATTTTACGCTTCTGATCAAACGTCTTGCGAATCTCCTCGGGAGACATGCCAAGCTTTGAGAGTGAGCGCCAGCGGTCTGTATTACGCAGAGCTCGCTCGATAGCTTCCTTGCGTTGCTGTGCCGTCAGGTCGCTACTGTAAGGAGCCAGCTTATAGCCCCGCATCTCACGATCGAAGTTAGGCTGTACAAACTCGCTCATGTGCTTCTGCACCGCCTCCTCGGCGTACTGCTGCATGCGACTATCGATCGTGCCGTAGATCTTGAGTCCATCGGCATAGAGATCGTAATACGAGCCGTCCGACTTCTTGTTTTTCTGACACCAGCCATAGATTGGCTGCGTCTCCCAGAGGATCGAGTCGATGGAGTACTGCTCTTGATTCCACTTTGAGTAGTCACTTCGCTTAGGCTTCTTAGCAGTCAAGAGGAGACGCACATACTCTCTATAGTAAGGAGCCAAACCATCGGATTGCTTGTTGCGAGTGAAGTGTATCTGGATCGGCTCAGCAATAGCAGCCTTGTAGGTGTCGTCCGATATATATCCCGCCTTCTCCATCTGTAGGAGTACCGTGTTGCGACGCTTCAGTGGGGCATCGCTATCGGCGTGTAGGACTGGGTTGTAGAGAGACGGATTCTTGCACATACCTATCAGCATAGCCGACTCGGTGAGCGTCAGCTCTGAGGGCTTCTTGCCAAAGTAGGTCTGAGCAGCCGAGCGGATACCGACAGCGTTGTAGAGGAAGTCAAACTGATTGAGATACATCGCTATGATCTCCTCCTTGGTGTAGTTGCGCTCCAGCTTGATCGCTATAACCCACTCGATCGGCTTCTGCAGGAGACGTTGCAACGTTGATTTAGCGTGAGGCGAGTAGAGCTGCTTAGCCAGCTGCTGCGTGATGGTACTACCTCCACCACTAGCCGTATTGCGGAGCATACCACGCTTGACGATGGCACGCCCTACGCCTCGCACGTCAACGCCCGAGTGCTTGTAAAAGCGCACATCCTCCGTAGCTATCAGAGCCTGCACTAGCGGCTCTGCCAACTCGTCATAGCCCACGTAGATACGATTTGTCGAGCCATGAGCATAGGATCCTATCTGCACACCATCATCGGAGATGAGGACAGAGGCGTACTTGTCGATAGGGTTTTGTAGCTGCTCCACATCAGGCATGTAGCCTATGATGCCAAACCAAATCAGCACAAACGTAATTAAGACAAAAGCCCAAAAGGCTCCAAAGAGCCACCACAGCACCTTGATTATCTTTCCTTTCATACGAAAGAGTTTTTGCTACTATAATATATAAGAGTGAGAAGCCGACCTATGCACGTCAGAGAGATAGTCTCCGAAGCACTACTTCGTAACAATCTGAGGGAGTGACTTGCGCTCCTTGATGAGTCCTGCGTTGAAGGCCTTGAGGAGCTTTTCCAGATCATTCACCTGCTGCTGTAGTTCAGCACCCACGTCGGTGTCGGCCACAAGCATGCGGTGTGTCGTACGCTCCGAGATGACCGTCACACTCTTGATATCCTCCATCAGCTCGACAGCACGGCGCATCGTCGTAAAGGGTTCGTGCTGTACCAGCTGCATACCTTGCGAGTTGTAGATCAAAGTGTAGCCCGCAATGCCCGTACTGCTCTGATAAGCTCGGCTGAAGCCTCCGTCGATGATCATCAGCTTACCACCCGCAGCGATAGGCTTCTCGCCCTTGGCAACCTTGACGGGGACATGCCCGTTGATCACGTGGCAGTCTTCGCCCTCTAGACCAAACTCACGAAGGATCATCTCGATGGTCTCTAGATCCTGGCGATACTTAAAGTAGTAGCCCTTGGTCTCCGTGTGGGTCTTCTTGTCAGCAACGAAGTAGCGCTCGAAGGTAGTCATGGCGGACTTGTCAAAGAGTGGCGAGTCGGGGCCGCACCAGAGATAGAAGATATAGTCCACCGCAGCCTCGTGCTTCGGATGACTATGCCTAGAGGGATGTGCTAGACGCACCACTCGGTCTATCTCATCTAGCAGAGCGCGTCCACGTAGTGGCTGCGAGTCCAGGACACGCACCGCCTTGAGCTGACCCGAAGCGTCTAGAGGCATCGAGGCGTGGTAGAGCAGATTACCATTGCATACGAGGTACATACTGCCTAGTCGATAGAAAGCATTTATATGCGTGTGAAGTCGCTCACTTGTGGCGAAGGAGCGACGCAACCGATCCATCACCTCCTCCTCTTGAGGCGTGAGACGATAGGGATCCTTCGGATCGATCGTCGGGAAGTTCATATCCAGCATCTCATGCACCCCGTAGTCCTCGTTGGGATTGGTGTGCGAGAGGTCGACCGTGCCCGCCTCAAAGTCTATCTTGTGCAGTAGGTCACGCTCCTGCATCTGCCACTCAGGATGGCGAGCGATCAACTGATGCTCCAGCTTGAACTGAATAATGCTGATCGCCTTGTGCATCTGGCTAATCAGGTAAATGCCTTTATCGTCATACGCAACATCTGAGTCGCCCAGCTTAGGCTTGAAGTAGGTACATGGATCTCCAGCGTAGACTTCACTCGCTAAGCGGGAGAGTGGCATGAGGTTGATCCCGTAACCATCCTCGATGGTGTCTAGATTGGCATAGCGCAGAGCAATACGTATGACACAGGCGATGCAGGCGTCATTGCCCGCAGCAGCTCCCATCCAGAGCATATCATGATTGCCCCACTGTATGTCTACGTTATGGTAGTCCAGGAGCGTGTCCATGATGTACTGAGCGCCAGGACCGCGGTCGTAGATGTCACCGACGATGTGGAGGCGGTCTATGACGAGACGCTTGATCGTCGATGAGATAGCGCAGATGAAGTCCTCCGCCTTGCCCGTGGAGATGATTGTGGAGATGATGCTAGAGATGTAAGCCGACTTGTTCGGATTGACTCCGTCCTCGTGCAGTAGCTCCTGAATGATGTAACTGTACTGTGGCGGTAGCGCCTTGCGCACCTTCGAGCGGGTGTACTTCTCCCCCACCTTACGGCACACCTTGACAAGGCGATTGAGTGTCACCTTGTACCACTCCTCATCAATTTCGCCCGCCTCGTGGAGCTGCTCCAGCTTAGCCTGGGGATAGTAGATCAGCGTAGCGAGCTCACGCATCTGCAGCTCCATCATCTGCCCAGCGAAGACTTCACGTATCTTACGCATCACGCTACCAGAGGCATTCTTCAGCACATGGTCAAAGGCCTCATGCTCACCGTGCACGTCTGCGAGAAAGTGCTCCGTACCCTTCGGAAGGCTCAGGATCGCCTGCAGATTGATAATCTCTGTAGAGACCTCGGCCGAGTTGCGAAACTGGTTGGAGAGGAGCTGGAGGTATCTCAAGTCGTCCTTTGCAGCCTGTAGGTCAATCTTGTCTTGCATCATGTCTATCTATAGGTCTAGGTATATACCACGCCCCAAAGTTACTAAATAAAAGAAGACCGCGCGCCAAGTCGTGAGGTGCTAGTCTCGCATATCGGACTGTCCGATGTCAGGATACACTGCCGGCACTTCCGTTTCCTCCTCGTATCAGAGGTCTAGACGTTACGATGCTTTGGAGTAGTCTCAAGAGTTGCTCCATAGGGTTAGACGCTTGTCTATTTCATCTTTTGGCAAGCGGGTATTTCTGCTGAAGAGCTGTTGTAGCTTTTGGCAGGCAATACTACGAGAGAGTATGTCTTGCTCGACTAGCTGGTCGAAAATATATAGTATGCCTCGGACGTTGATGTCCATCTCTTTAGCGCTGCGCATCATCTTCTTGTCTCCAGTGAGTACGGTGGCGCTTAGCGTGATGCCTTGGTAGAGTACAGTGCAGTCTGTGAAAGAGAGTCCCTTGCGTTGTCTCTCGTCAAAGAATTGATACACTTGAGTCATAAAGCCGGGAGCGTCGAACTGCTCAATGATTAGTCCGCCTATGTTGTCAAGGTAGGCTCTCTGCCGTTTGTTTCTCAGCTCGTGAAGTACAAATACATTGGTGTGTACCTGATATCCTAACTGCAGAAAGTCTTTGTAGAGGTCTAAGTCGATTAAGTCTATAAATATGTTTGTGTCGCTAACGACAACGAGCTGTGTCTGACTCATATATTGGCGTTTAGCAGATTGACGACTTGATCGGCTGGTATGCCTGCCTCTTGGAGATAGCTTTGGGCTTTAGCTTGGGTTATTAAGTCTAGGTCTAACGCTTTGATGACGAGTCTTGAGAAGCGATTGCTCTGAGGCTCTACGTATCGACTCTTCTCTAAGATCTCTCGTAGCTCTTCGGACTTATTCTTCTTGATAAAATACCCTCTGCAATTACTCTGAGATATGAGCTGCATCTCACCTAAACGATATACGATAGCATCAATAGAAATGCCGTAGGTACTTTGTAGCTCTATCAGCTCGGGGATGGAAAATCTCTTCCTACGACCTCCAAAGAACTCTCTGATGATCTCGTCTGGGAGTAACAGATGACTGGCAAATGCGGTGCAGAGCTTCTCGCCGTCTTTTTCAGGGATAGCTTCTAGGAAATTTTTGAGAAGGAGGTGAGCGAGTTCATGCAGTAAGGTCAGTCGCTTTCGTTCGATACTCCCTATATTACTATTGTAAGCTATGACGGGTATAACTTCGTTGGCAAAGAAACTGACACCATCAAATCCTTTTTTGCCTGCTACTCCAATGACTTTGATACCCATGGTCTCAAGTAGGCTTGAGACGTTTGATATAGGGGATAGTCCTAAATGGCAAAGTTGTCGGACTTCCTTCGCCACCTCTTCAATATCTGTGGGAGTGTCTCTAATTATTGCGTCTCTATCGAAGAAGGTCTTGATATCCATGATCTCCTCTAGCTCTAGGTAATTCTCTAGCTGTCTCTCGATTTTTTGCCAGATCTTTTTATCCTCTTTGCTAGAAAAGGCTTTTAGCTTTCTAAAGCTTACAGCCTCTACCGCTGGAGTGTCTTGACAGACAAAGTAGTCTATGGGTAGGTCAAGAGCTTCTGACAGTGCTATGAGTGTAGCACCTGTGATCTCTTTACCTCCCCGCTCTAAGTTGCTGATATGAGTGTGAGATACTCCGACTTTGTCTGCAAGCTCTCTTAAGGTCATACCCCTCAAGGCTCGCCCTTTTCTGATTCGTTCTCCAGTTGACCGCTCCATACGTTTTAGTTCTTTTGTTTCCGCCTTTATGGCTTAGTGGAAACGCTTCCGTTTACAAAGGTAGCAATAAAATCCGAGTCTGTAAACGATGAGAAGGGCGATAACTAGACTTTAGAAGTTATAGGGAAGGGGGAAAGGACAATTCCTATTTTGAGGTGCTGGGGGAAGTCTAGACTAGCGTATCTCAGTTAAATGAGACTATAAAAGCAGAATAGCCACGTGGAGATTTGACGTTTCCCTCGTGGAGAATAAAAATCCCCCACGTGGGAAAGGAAGAAAACTTCGGAGGAGTCAAATGGGACTTCGGAGAAAATGATTCACATCTACGTGAAGAGTGAAAAACATCCACGGAGGAATTGGCTTTTCCTCCGTGGAGTGGATTTATCGCTTCGTAAGAGGAGACTGTTGCAAAAGTCAACAGTCTCACAATCTTGCTTGCAAGATTGTCCTGACTTTGCAGAAAGGATGAAGCGCAAGGCGCTGAGGGTAAGGTCTGAAGGGAGCATACCTCCGTATGTGACCGAAGCCGAATCCCGAAAGCAACACAGCGATTCGCCTTTATGCAACAGTCTCAATAGGGAGCATCAAGCGTAGCTGTGCATCCCGCCGAGGAAGAAGTTGACCCCGAAGTAGGTGACCAGCACCGACACGAAGGCGATCAAGAGGTAGACGTGCAGGAACCTCTGCGAGCGGAAGCAACGCAGCGACTCGCAGTGTAGTGGCAAGGCGTAGATAATGAGCGTGATGAGTGCCCACACCTCTTTGGGGTCCCAGCTCCAGTAGCGCCCCCACGAGACATTGGCCCAGACGGCTCCGATGAAGATACCGATAGCCAGCAGTGCGACCGCTGGATAGAGAAGCAGTCTGCTGAGCGCCTCTAGGTGCGTCCCGATGGCAAGGCGACGTGACAGGATTAGCGCCATACAGCTATTGAGCATCATAAAGGCCAAGAGACTATACGCTATCATGATGACCAGCACATGAATGCTCAGTAGTGGCGAGTGAAGCACTGGCATCAGTGGGGTGATCTGAGGATTGCTTCCCCCGAAGGAGGCTACCAAGAGCGACAACCCACCCATGAGTAGGCCAAAGGGGATCAGCACACGATGCTTTCGTCCCGTGAGTATGGTCAGCAGGAGCACGATCCAGGCTAAGGCTTGCATCGTCTCAAAGCCATTGCTCAAGGGCACATATCCCGAGACGATCCAGCGCAGGATCACCATCAGAGTGAGGTAGAGCATACTAGCGTAGAGGATACCCCAGAAGCACCACTTGACCAGCGGAGGGTCTTGGAGCCGCCCCACGGAGAGCTGATAAGCGGTCCAGATGAAGAGCAAGATACCGACGGTGGCGAGTATCTTGGCGAGGAGTCCTATATAGGGCGATAGCTGATTATAGTAGATCTCAGAGCGAAAGCGTAGTGCCGAGGGGCAACTCTCAGCGCCCTCCTTGAGCTGATACTGACGGAGCTTGACGAGAAACTCTTGCGCCTCGTCCCATTGCTGCATGATGACCAGTTCGCTGAGGTAGTTAAAGCCCTTGCGCACGAATGTCCACTGATCTAGCGGCATCTCTGCGGGTAGATCGGTAGAGGCTGGATGGTACCACGCGATACTCCCATGGCTCTGTACGGGGAAGATCGCAAGCGACTCCCCTAGCCCTAAGCTCTGTATCACCTGACACTTCTCATGCGCCTCAAAGAGCGCCTTGCGCCCAGGCTGGTCGGGATGCTGTATGTAGTTATCCAGCAGAGACTCTAGACGGTAATTGCCCTGGATATCAAAGAACTGACGATAGCTCACCCGCTGACCCTCGTAGCACTCGAGTAGCTTGCGGATGCTCCGATCTTTGATCCGTATCATCGGCTCATCGACCCAATTGTCGTAGTAAAAGATCCAACCCGCCAAGACTTGCTCAGCCGAAAGTCCTCGGTAGCTACTGCGTCCATAGAGTTTCTCGGTAAACTCCTGAGCGTAGGTTCCTAGCGGACAAACGCGATTATTGTATAGGATATGTAGTTCGCCCAAGCTTTTCGCCACATTGGCTGGGACCGTCTTGGGGAGAGGTGTCGCAGGTGCTTTTGCCTCTGCCGAGAGCGTACCACCAGCAAGGAGTATCAGGAGCATAGCCACGGGAGAGACGAGTGCCTGCTTGAGGAGCTGTCTCACCCGATGACGACGCGCGTACATGCCCCCTACGAGGCTGATCGCTAGGAGCGCATAGCCTAGGTAAGAGATCGCTATACCCCACGGATCGTAAGCGACGGAGAGTATCGAGGAGGTCGTCTCTGGATCGTAGCCTGACTGGTAGAAGCGATAGAAGCGGTAACGGAAGATGCGATTCATCGAGACCGCACCACGGAGGCTCTGTGACCGCTCCCCGTCCTGAATGATGAGATTGCTCTGGTAGTCTAGCGGGAATTGGGTCCCTGTGTAGTAAGTCAGGTCAAATCGCTCCAAAGCGACCGCAAAGGGGAGGGTCAGTGTCTCTCCCTGATCGCTCTGATAGCGAGCCGTGGGGGTGGCACCCTCCTGGAGCTTGATCCGTCCATGTATAGCGGTCCAACTAGTCAGTCCAGCGCCCAGCAAGATGACCAGCAGTGAGACGTGGATCATCCAGATCCAGAAGCGTCGGTAGAGCTTAACCCGTAAGATGTAAAGTAGTCCAGCACAGGAGAGTAGCACCCACAAGATGGTAAAGAGCGGGGAACCATACCAATGCTCCTGCACGAAGGGCGTACCGTAAAGCTTTTCAACCACAGTGGCTGTCGCAAGGACAGCCACCGTGATAAGTAGTAGTATGAAGGGGAGCTTGCGCCACACCATATTTATATAGTATCTAGTGTGTGAAGCTATACAGCGTTGATAAACTTGACAACCGCCTCACGATCCTTGCGGTCGAGCTTGCGAAACTTCTCTACGCTAAAGCGAGCATCACTATCCTTAGCACCGTGCCACATGATCGCCTCGATCACATTGCGCGCACGGCAGTCGTGCAGACGATCCTGATGTCCAGAAGCCTTCTGGCTCAGACCACGTCCCCAGAGCGGAGTGGTACGGCACCAACCTGTGCGGATATCGTTTTGCATGTGGAGCTTATGCTGGATCATATCGGTATAGGGCCAGATCTTTTGCTTGGGATAGCGAGGCATAGCCTTCTTGCCACCCTCGGTCAGACCATACACATCCACAACGACATCGTCGCCCGTAGTCCAAGAGGGACGATGGCAAGTGGCACAGCCTATCTCGGTGAAGAGTTGCTTACCACGCTGTACATCGGGAGCATCTATATCTCTCGCAGCTGGCACCGCTAGACCACGTATCCACACCATCAGATCGTAGCAAGCCTGTGCATCCATCTCGACGGGGAGGTCTGTAGCTGTAAAGAAGTCGTAGATATCCTTTTCTACATTGCCAGTCTTCTTGCGATCTGGATAGTATTTGTAGAACTGTGCCTGCACCTCTGGATCTTTGCTAGCCGTTCGTGCGTAAGCCTCAGGTATGTAGAACTTACGAAACATCGGCGTGATGATATTGGTCACCTCCCATAGGCTCACATTGGCAGAGAGCTTGGTGAAGTCACAAGCATAGTCAAAGCGCATCGGGTGACCTGCAGCGTCTACCCCCGTGGGAGCGAAGTCGTTGCCTGCCCAGATGGCGGGATTGAGCGGCGTGTGCGGAGCCTCCTTGATATACTGCTGACGTATATCCTCATCGCTGATCGCATCAAGCAGACCCGTACCATAGATACCGATAGTAGACTCAAGCGTGACAACCGCCTGATCAAGCGGGAAGGGCTTGCCTTTCACCTCTAGTGGTGAGTAGAGAGCCTCCGCAGGTAGGTGTACCTCAGGATAAATGAGGTCGTAGGTCTCGCCATCGTCAAACTTATTGCCCCACTCATCCGTATAGCTACGCCAGTCGATAGTCATCTTGTCAGCATCGATCATAGGCTTGAAGGGAGGCAGTGCGACAGTCATAGGCACTAAGCCGAGCGAGGTAGCCATATTCCCCTCTTTGTCAGTCACGATGATGAGACACCCATTGCCCATCTCCTCGCTATTGTAGCGTGTGATGCGCTTACCATGACCATAGCCAGGGTGACAAGCCTCACACGATGTGCGATTATACAGCGGGCCCAGTCCCGTAAAGGTGAGACCAGGCACATCGCCAGCAGCGTGTGCTGTCTCAAAGCGACGCTCGCCCTGCTTGAAGTTGGCATCTAGTCCAGCTAGTGCGATAGCCTCCGTGGGCTGCTCGAAGCAGGAGGAGGTGTTGTTGAAGGTAGTGCCGAGCTTACCGCCACTGTAGTACTCCTCGCTAAGCGTCTGAGGAGTGTCCGTTCCACAATCCTGCTGACAGGCTGTCAGACTGGTGAGGATGAGAGCTAGTAGAGCTAGCTGTGTAGTTAAGTGCTTCATAAGGATAAGGTGATTTTTGGGGAATGTGTCTCCCCTCCCCCGACAGCTTATATCTATCATCATAATCTATTGCTCTGGCAAATACTTGCTCAGGGGAGGGGGAGAATTAAATAGAGTCTAGAGATTAGACTTTAGAAGTTAGAGATTAGATAGACTCAATGAAGGTAACGACAGCTTTGCGCTCCTCCTTGCTGAGCTTGCGAAACTTCTCAATCGGCTGTCTCGCATCGCTGTTCTTAGCGCCGTGCCACATGATCGCCTCGATCACGGTACGTGCACGGCAGTCGTGTAGTCGGTCGCCAGCTCCTGTAGCCTTCATGCTCAGACCACGCCCCCACAGCGGAGTGGTACGACACCAACCTGTGCGGATATTGTTCTTCATCTGTAGCTGGTGCTGGATCATATCGGTGTAAGGCCAGATCTTCTGATGCGGGTAGCGTGGGAGGAGATTGGCACGAGCACCCACGAAGAAGTTGTTCGGGTCACGGATCTGATCCTCGCCCGTAGTCCAGGTAGGACGGTGGCAGGTAGCGCACCCCATCTCCTCGAAGAGCTTCTTACCTTGTTGAAACTCTTTGCTATCAGCATCTCGTGCCGATGGGACGGCTAGTCCGCGGTGCCATACCATAAAGTCAATGTACTCCTCGTCGGTCATATCGGCAGGGAGCTCGCTAGAGGTTAGGTAGTCGTAGATGTCCTTCTTGACATCTCCGCTCTTCCTCCACTCTGGATAATAGGAGTAAAACTTTGCCTGTACCTCGGGGTCTTCGGAAGCAACCTTAGCATAGGCAGTAGTCATATAGTGGTAGCGACGATCGCTACGAGTCACGTTGGTGATGTTCCAGATAGCATTGGCTCCAGGACCATCCTGTATGCTACCACGTGTCAAGCCATAGGTGTAGCGGGGAAGGTACTTAGTGCCGTCGCCCTGTTTCTTATTGACGTAGTACCTAACGAAGTCGCCATTCTTCCACACGGTGGGGTTGAGGTTGGCGCCATGCTTCTCCTCCGTCTGATACTGAGCACGGAGGTCTTCGTCACTGATAGCATCGAGCAGACCCGTACCGTAGATACCGATGGTGCTCTCGAGACGGACGCGTAGATCGGAGTATGGGATGTCCTTGCCCTTGGCCTGCAGGGGTACGTAGAAGGCATCCTCAGGAATGGTCACCTCTGGGTAAATAAGGTCGTAGGTCTCGCCATCGTCAAACTTATTGCCCCACTCATCTGTGTAGGGGAGCCAGTCTATCTTGATCTTACGCTCATCAAGTGGTGCCTTAAAGGGAGGCGCAGCTTGCGTCTGAGGCATACCGGTGAGGGAGGATAGGTAGTTATCGTTTTGGTCCGTGAGGACGAGTAGATAGCCGTTACCTATGGTGTTCGAATTGTACTCGGTCTGTCTAGCTCCATGACCGTATCCCGGGTGGCAAGCGATACAACTAGCACGTAGCCACAAGGGGCCTAAGCCACGTAGCGGGAAGTTTGGATCAGTAGATGTGTCAAAGGGATTCTCGAAGAAGCGCTCTCCCCTCTTAAACCTAGCGACCAAACCAGCCTCCTCGACTGCAGGGGTAAACTGCTCGTAACAGGTGGCCGTGTTATTGAACGCGGTGCCTAGCTTTCCCCCGCTATAGTACTGCTCTTCGTATGGATTCGTTTCGCTTGAATCTGGACAGTCTGAGCTACATGCGCTCAGGAGTGCCAGACAGCCTATCAGGCTACATATGCTTAATACCTTGTTCATAACAACTTCCTCTAAAAAACTATCATACATCTGCAGGGCTCCTCTAGGGATCCTGCAGATGGTATGACGGTTGGTTATTGATTACTTCTGTACAGCCTCAATAGCTGCATCGATCTTCTCCAGGAGCGCATTGCACGCCTCAATGGCGGGCTTAGTAGCCTCCTTCGTTAGGTTATTGCGGAAGGGCGCTGGCATAGCAGCTACCGTCTTGATCGCATTGTCTATGGCAGAGCGGATCTCCTTGTCTAGTTCGGGATGCTGCTTAGCCATGTAAGTAGCGAGAGAGTGATTGTGGACAGTGCCGTCGAGAGAGCCGTAGTAAGCATTGCGGACGCTACGGAGGTTGTCAGTGAAGTCCTCAATAGAGTTCCAGCTGTACCAAGACTCCACGTCTAGGACGTTGCCTGAGTTGACGGGGTCGGTAATCTTTGTGTTGCCCACCTCGTCAGAGATGTCACTTGCACCCTGTAGGATCTGTACGAGAGCATCTTTCTGGCTCTTGTAGGAGCTGTTACCCTGCTCACCAGCCGCAATCATAAGCTGACCGTAGTCCATTGTGGGGAGGAGCTCGGCATCCTCAAGTGTCTTCTTCTTGTCAGCCGTCACCTTGTCAATGCCAGCCCAGCTAGCCTCTAGGCGGATTGCCTGACGAGCTAGGTCCTCAGCGACAGCTGCATTGTAGATGCGCTCAGGCTCTGTGATCTCAGCAGCCTTGCGAGGCTTACCATCTCTAAAGATCATGTACTCCACAGCGTGGAAGCCGAGTAGACCGTACCCTAGAGAGGCAAAGCCCTTGGCATCTGGACCCTCCTCCTTGAGCTCATTAAGGAGATCTTTGTTCTGAAGGATGTTGTCTAGCTGATTCTTTTGCAGAGGCCAAGAGTCGATGTGCGGATCAATGTTGTAGTCACCAGCAGCTCCATAGAGAAAAGCCTCGCTAAGCTCCCAGTAAGCTCGCGCTGAGACCCACTTTTTGCAAGCCTTGTTGACTAGCTCTTGAGAGGGGTTCTTCACTAGCTCCTCGCAAAGCCCAGACAGCTCGATAGCATCGTCTGCTAGAGACTTGTAGGTGGGTACTACGACACCCTCGACAAACTGCTTGACGAGTGCCGTCTGCTCAGGGTCTAGTTGCTTTGCCTTGGGCTCGTCGCTCTCTTGACAAGAGACGAGGAGGATGCCCACGACTGAGAGAAGGAGCATCTTAAAGATGTAGGTATACTTATTCATAGTCGATTGTATTGTGTTGAGTTAAAAGAGTCTAGAAGTGAAACATACCAAAGTATGCGATGCCGAGGCTGACGGTCGGCTCATCGTTGAACTGCTTGTGCAGCATACGGTGACTATACTCAGCCTTGATGACGATCTCAGGGATCGGGTAGTAGTTGAGTCCGACAGTAAACTTCTGTCGCTCCCACTCCGGCTCGTCGGTCATACTGGGTACTACTTGAAACATGGAGTCGTAGTAGTCATACCGTCCGAAGAGATAGAGGCGCTGCTTGAGCTGACGAAGCTTGGCCGAAGCTGAGAAGAGGTCATATCCGCCCTCCAGGCCTGCAGCTAGAGCCGCCTTGGCGACACTGTTCTTTGGCGAGGGTGAGTCCTTGCGGGTCGTGCGGTTGGCCTTTGTGATCTCCATCGAGTCGCCTAGGTGTCCGTAGTCCACATTGCCTCGCAAGATGAGCTGCGGATTAGCATACTGAAAGTCAAAAGCTCCGATGCAGACGAGACCCTTGATATGGTCATACTTGTTTGTCGCATTGAGCGTGTTGCGACCGCTCGTCCCGACGTAGCCACTCAGGCTGAGGCGCAGGTTGCGTACCGAGTAGTTGTCCACACGCATAGCGCAGGCATAGTTCGTCGCCATCTTAAACTCGTAGGGACTACCAGCTCCGCCATGGATCCAGTCCTTATTGTTAAAGCGGTCAGCATCTAGCCCCGCGATACCCATCACCTCATACCGCCAGTTAGGTAGTTTACCCCACAGGCCTATACCTGTCTCATGCCAGGTGCAGGGCAGGATCGTGTTCTCCCCCTCGGGGCGGTAGACCGTAAAGAACTCTGTCGGCATGTGAGATGCGTTGGTTGCTCCGACTGGTACGACCATATGTCCTATGCGCAGGTTGAGCGCTGGTGAGAAGCTCTTCTGTAGCCAAAACTGCTCGAGAGCCACCTCGCCACCACGCTCTATCTCAGACTCGTACTCGCCTGTCTCCTCCTCTTCGATCTCGACAGCACTCTCCGTGCCACCATGCTCAAACTCGATCTCAGAGCCTAGAGACCAACCATGACCGAAGTCATAACCAACGAAGAAAACAACGTGT
Source organism: Porphyromonas uenonis DSM 23387 = JCM 13868 (assembly GCF_000482365.1). Classification (GTDB taxonomy): domain Bacteria; phylum Bacteroidota; class Bacteroidia; order Bacteroidales; family Porphyromonadaceae; genus Porphyromonas; species Porphyromonas uenonis. The sequence goes on from NZ_AXVC01000021.1 coordinate 113,164, forward strand.
GGCAAGTCTACCTGACCGAAGCTACGAGCATCTTTGTAGAGCTCCGCATCGGTGTAGCGCTTGAAGTTATTACTGTAAAACATCCTCGATGCGACAGCCTCTCCATACCCACCGACGGTGAGCCGGCGAGGAACTGGTGCGGAGGTCTGCGACAAAGTGTCCACAGTCTGCGCCTCTGATAGCTGTACGGTACACAGTACGAGCCCACAGAGGAGATACGATATGAATCGTTTCATATATTATTATAGAGTGTTTGACATCCTAGTGAATCAACCTAAGGGGAGCCTCATCAGCCACCCTTACATTGTTTTGTGTATGTATGAATGGGCGGTGGCAGGGCGGGGAAACAAAGATATTAAGGGGAACGAAACCTCCTGCTACAGGGCATCCAATGGAGCTTGCCGACTACCCGACAAATTCCTACCACAAAGGTACGGTAGGAGCGTACAATGGCTCACCGCAAGAGATAGCATATTGTAGGTATATCGAAGGTGAGTAACAATCGTTCAATACTATCTGTTAGGTAATCCGCTGAAATAATCGAGCAATGACAAAACCCGTTTTTTTGTAGCTATACACTCATCCAGAGGCTCTTGCTGCCGATTTGCACTGAGATGTGGCAGCATTTAGACCTATCTCTAGGAGAAGAGGACATTTCCAACGCTGGAAAGATAAATTTCCTAGGTAGGAAAAGAAAAGTTCCTACGCTGGAACTGAAAAGTTCCTCCCTTGGAACTAAAAAGTTCCAAGAGGGGAACTATTTTTGGAACTCGTATACAGCAGATAATCAGCTCAGTAAAAGAGCCTCAGTCGTCCCAGAGTTCATGTCGTGAGCTCCTTGGGAGGAGACACTCTGCTGGCACCTCATAGAGGAACCCTCTCGTGACTCGATACGCTTTTGCCTCAAAAGAAACCACACCCCTCGTGGCAATTCTCAAATCTCTACAGGGGAAAGTGACTGGTTGTTGGCGACAAGCTAGAATTATCGGAACTGTCGGAGGAAATCGGAACTATAAGAATAATCGGATATCCAAGCTCTAACCTCTAATTTCTACCTCTAATCTCCCCCCCCCCTAGGAAATGGCCAAATTCCTCCGTAGATATTTCTGAATTTGCTACCTAGGAAATGACCAAATTCTTCGGACTTATTTTTTGATTCCTCCGAAGTTTCATTTGATTCCTCCGAAGAATTTTTTATTTCCTAGGTAGGAATTGGGCAAATTCCTAGGTAGCTATTTGGCAAATTCCTAGGTAGGAATTTCCAATCACCCAAGAAGCCCGAGTCATCACACCGCCCCCCAAAAAACTCAAAACAGCTTTTTCGGGGGCTTATCACTCCTTTTTTAACTTGTCATCTATAAACACCTAGTTCATAGAGAGTTGCCACCCTCTAATATCCAATTTTGATAAGTCACCACACTGAAAGATGTCCGATTTTGACAAGTTTCTGTCCGCATTTGATAAGAGATTTAGCACTTGTTATGCCTACTTTTGTAGCAAACAATGAGGGCAACGATTGCCCCCAATATACATTCACTTCAAAAACTATTACAGTAATGAAACAGAAACTACTACATCAATCACTCATCGTGACACTCGTCACGATGCTCTTAGCGCTCGCCGGCTCGTCAGCCTCAGCACAGACGAAGTACAACTTCTCTATAGCAGGTGTGGAGGTCACTTCCGCCAACTGCTCTGATCTCTCTAACATTCCTGGCGTCACAGGCGAGGTGACCTACGACCCCGACACCAAGACGCTTACGCTCAATAATGCAACTATCAACGGCGGTGACAAGGATGGCATTAGCTCATCCGCATACATAAATTGTGTTGTGAAGGGCGATGTAAACGTCACTAGCGATAAAGGTGATGCCCTCTTCTTCTACAACGAGGCAACTATCTTTGGAGGGGGAAAGCTCACAGCTAGCTCTAATGACGGGGCGGGTATTGGTGTGATGGGAGAACTAACCATTGAAGACTGCTCTGTCGTTGCTAGTGGTAAACAGGGATTCTGCGCTCGTGATGCCTACCTGAACGAGTCGCTCATAATCAATAATGCCTTCGTCACGGCAAAGGGGGCCGAAGGTTCTATCTATGGCTTCACAAACTTCACCCTCGAGGGGTGCAAGATCACGAAACCCGCAGGGGCTGTCTGGAATGACAGCGAGCACGCCGTTTGCGATGCCTCGGGCAACGTCATCACCGACGAAGTGGTCATCACACCACCTGTAAAGGAGTACGATCTCTGGATAGACGGCGTGAGGGTCACCTCGGCGAACTGCTCCGACCTCACCTTCATCCCTGGCGTCTATGGCAATGTCAGCTACGACCCCACCACCAAGACGCTCACCCTCGAGGATGCCTCCATCGAGGGAAGAGCACAACTTCAAGGTATACAGTCAAGAGAAGAGCTGACTTGTGTCGTCAAGGGGAAGGTCTCCATCACTTCTAATAGTAATTCGTGCGCAATGGAGCTCTATGGGGATGTCATTATAAAAGGGAATGGACAGCTCACTCTAAAGTCTTCAAAAAGCAATGGTATCTATACTGTGGCTGATCTACTTATTGAGGGTTGTACAGTCTATGCCGAAGGCAAATGG
>NZ_AXVC01000022.1:0-67570 GCF_000482365.1 Porphyromonas uenonis DSM 23387 = JCM 13868
TAGGGGATATCCCTTTCGTCCTCGGTTACTTTTTTCTGGTTTCATTGCTGTTGGGGTTGGCTCTCCCAACTGTGTACTATTTCAGGAGAGGACATTATTGGGCAAATTTCTAGGTAGGAAATGAAACAAGCTCATTTTTGTCATGCGTCAGCCCGTATTTCTCACTTCAGAATGCGATTTGGCGCGTAGCTCGCCCTGCTCCGGACTCCCCCTCCTCTCCTAGGAGGTCAGAAGGGGGAGAGTTGGTGGGGTCAAAATATTGTTGTATCTTTGTCCCACCAAATAGAGACGTGGTCACGACATAGGTGGCTTTTCTAATTGGTGTACTCAGAGTATCGAGTCTTTAGCTCAGCTGGTTTAGAGCATCACCTTGACAGGGTGGGGGTCGGCGGTTCGAATCCGCCAAGACTCACTTAAGTTGTTAATGTTGTACGATTAATGAGTTGTTGTACGATTGTTACATTGTTGGGAGACTGTCGCTGGTAGCGATGGTCTCTTTTTTTATTGCCAGTGGGCAAAGGCGATGTTAATAGGTAGTGAACTTGCGAGCAGAGGCGTGTGCCCTCATAAGAATTCTATATCTTTGCAAAGTAGGGGTGGATGTATCTAATCTGCCTCGTATAGCAAATGTCGAAACACAATAGAGATAGCAAATGCGACGAATAGTACAGATTCTATGCTTGGCGCTGATAGCGCTCTACGGAGCTCAGGCACAGCAGATAGACAAAGTGCGAGGAGCCGTCTACGAGGAGCAGACGGGGACTCCCATACCCGCGGTCGATGTGACTTGGACCGCTGAGGGGCTTACCTCGCAGGTCCGAACAGATGCCTCGGGCGCTTATACCATATCTTATAATGGCACGGGAAGACTCACGGTCATATTCAATAAATCGGGCTACCGTGCTGAGGTGCTCGAGCTGGAGTGGCCTCGTGAGGCTAACCGGCTGGAGCGTGTCTCGCTCACACCGACGCTGACGGCTGCTGACATGGCAGACCTCTCGAAGACGGACTTCGTGATGAGCGATGATGGCGTGACGGCTGGAGATATTTCTCCGCTTCTGACCGCTTCGAGAGATCCCTATACCAATAAGGCGGGTTTCCAGTTTAGCCCGATGCGCTTTAGGGTGCGCGGGTACGATTCATATTACCAGTCTCAGTACCTCAACGGTATGCAGATGAACAATATGAACAATGGCTACTCCTCTTACTCGCTATGGAATGGCCTAAACAATGTGGTTCGTGTGCAAAACAATGAGGACGGTCTGCAGCCAATCGACTACTCTTTCGGTAATATCGGCGGAACGATGAATATCCTGACGCGTGCCTCGGGCTATCGTCCTGGTACGACGCTCACCTTCTCAGGGAGCAACCGCACCTACAACTACCGCACGATGATAACGCACGCCACGGGTGTGATGCCTGAGGGATGGGCGATCACGGCGAGTGCCTCCCGTCGCTGGGGCAATCAGTCTTATGTGCAGGGACAGTTTTACGATGCGTGGGGTTACTTCCTCTCTCTAGAGAAGCAGTTCACCCCGCAGCACGCTTTGGGCTTGGTCGTCCTAGCAGCTCCCACGGAGCGTGGTGTTGCTTCAGGTACGACGCAGGAGGTGTATGACCTGGTCGGATCAAACTTCTTTAACCCGAACGTGGGCTTCCAGGGCGGCAAACTGCGCAATGCACGTGTCCGCTCTAATCATGAGCCGATCATACAGCTGCATCACTACTGGCAGATTAATGAGAAGAACAAACTGACGACGGGTGTAGGCTACCGCTTCGGCTGGAATGCTTACTCAGCTCTTAACTGGGGCAATGGTCCTGACCCACGTCCTGACTACTACCGCAACTTGCCTAGCTACTACGGCTATATGAGCCAGACGCAGGATCCAGATATGGCGGCTTACTACGAGGAGCTTTGGCACTCGGACTGCAACATGCGCTACATTAACTGGGATCGCCTATACAATATTAATAGGAATAACTATCAAGTTCTCTTCGATGAGCAGGGCCGTCAGATCGCTGAGGGTAATCGAAGCATCTACGTCGTGGAGGATAGACGCTCAGACCAGCGTCAGTTTAACTTCGCCACCACTTGGAATGCACTCATCAACAAGCATCTCCGCTTTGACCTAGGAGCTAACTACCGCCTCAACCGCACGGCAAGCTTTAACGTTATCGCCGACCTCCTCGGTGGAGACTACTGGCTAGACATCGACAAGTACTCCGAGCGAGACTTCGCTCAGGATCCATCTAAGTCTCAGGTAGATCTCGATCATCCGAACAGAGTGGTCGGGGTAGGGGACAAGTATGGCCACAACTACCTAGCGCACATACAGGAGGCCGAGCTCTGGGGCAACCTGTGGGGACAGTCTCGTCATGTGGACGGCTACTTAGCTTTTACCGCTGGCTGGACAGGTATGCACCGCGAGGGATTGCAGCGTAGAGGGCTTTTCCCCGATGACTCTTTCGGAGACTCGAAGCATCTAAACTTCCTCAACTATGGTGTCAAGGGAGGTATCACCTACAAGATTACGGGTCGTCACTACCTCGTGGCAAATGCCTCCTGGACGCAGCGTGCGCCTTACTTCGCAGATATCTTCGTGTCGCCTCGTACACGCAATCAGTATGTGACGGATCCGCGTCCTGAGCGTGTCCTTGCAGGTGATGTGAGTTACGTGCTACGTTCGCCTTTTGTCAAGGGGCGTATCACTGGCTTCTACACGCACTTCTACGACAAGACGGACAATATGAGCTTCTATGATGACGGCTACAGAGCTTTCTCTAACTACGTCTTGACAAATATCGAGTCAACGCACATGGGTGTCGAGGCTGGTATGGAGTTCAAGATCACGCCAGCTCTGACTGCCATCGCTGTGGTGAGCTACGGACAGTATCGCTATGCCAACAATCCTGACTACGTCCAGACGGTCGACAATAGTCAGAAGCTCCTAGAGCAGGATCGCGTTTACTGGAAGGGCTTCCACGTGCCAGGTACACCACAGACGGCTGCGAACCTGAGCGTCTCGTATCAGTTCCCCTTCTACATGTGGGCGGGACTTGATCTCAACTACTTCGGACGTAGCTTCATCAGCTTGAACCCGATCCGTCGCACGGACAAGGCTCGTGCTAGTCTTGACTACGACTACGTTCGTCAGGAAGTCTTCCCAGGTGGCTTCACGCTTGATGCCAACGTGGGCTACTCGTGGCGCATCAAGTCGGGCGTCTACCTACGCCTCAACCTCTCGGCCTCTAACCTGCTCAACTCGAAGAACCTCCGTAGCGGTGGTTACGAGCAGCTCCGTGTCCGCTACACCAAGGAAGGCAAGATGATGAGACCTTTCGATAGTCGCTACTTCTATATGTACGGCACGACCTTCTTCTTCAACGCTGCACTACAGTTCTAACCCCCTTAAAACGGATGAATAGTATGACACATATATATAATAGACTCATCGTAGTGGTCGGCATGCTCGCCTTGCTGACGAGCTGTCAGTACAACAAGATTGACCCGCCACAGGAGCGAACGCCACGCCCTCTCTGGGAGCGTACGATGACGATCCAAGAGCTCAAAGCGCTCTACCAGTCGAAGCCCGTACGGGTCGTACCCGATGCGGTGATCGTCGGTCAAGTCATCTCGGACGATAGCGAGGGCAATATCTACAAGTCCATCTATCTACAGGACGAGACGGGCGGTATCGAGTTCAAGGCGGGTCTGGTCAACTCCAACCTCCTCTACAAGCGTGGCTCTAAGATAGCCATCCGCTGTCACGGGCTAACGCTCGGCAAGTATGGCGGAGTCGTCACACTGGGCAAGAGCTCTACGGAACCAAAGTACGAGAATGCTTATCTCCCCGAGCAGATGACGCCTAGCTTGGTGCGCTGTGACAATAGTCGCCAGCCACTCGTCTACCGCACACTCACTATCCCGACGCTTTCTCCTGAGTATACCAATACGCTGATACGTCTTGAGGGTGTACAGTTCGTCGATAGCGAGCTAGGCCAGACTTATGCCGATGCGGACAATAAGACAAGCGTCCCCGCTGTGGAGCGTCAGATCGAAGACCAGCAGGGCAACCGTGTCGTGCTACGCTCGAGTAGCTACGCGCTCTTTGCTGGTAGGCAGATCCCTCAGGGCTCTGGCAATATTACCGCCATCCTCGGTTACTTCAATGGGAAGCCTCAGCTCCTCATTAGCCTAGAGAGTGACATTAACTTCACCAGTCCACGATTTCAAACGACCAAGTAACGGAGGCTCCACGGAGCTTCGCTCAAGAATTTAAGAAACAGAGTTAGATCCAGATATGAAGACACTCAATAAACTTGCGACGAGACGACTACTCCTCGCTATCCTCACCATCGCTCCTCTGCTCGCTGTGACCAGCTGTAAGGATGAGATGGACTATTATGAGAAGCCCTATGTGACGCTCTCACCAAACTTCACCGACAACACGATCCCCTTCAAGCAGGATGGTGGTACGCAGCAGCTAACCATCGAGACCAATAGACGCTTTTCGATCACCTTCGGCGAGGGTGCCGAGTGGGTTTCGGCGACTCCTATGGAGGCGACCGAGGGGACGCACCAGATCACCATCACGACACTCCCTAATAGAGGCGAAGATGCTCGCGAAGCTCAGATGATCATCAAGACCTCTACGACACAGCACGTCTATCTCATCATGCAGCTCGGCAGTACCGGCAAGGGAATCACCTACACCTCGCTCGCTGAGATCGCTAAGCTAGGTGAGGGGCTAGACAGAGATGGCAAGACCATCGACCAAGACCTCTGCATTCGCGCTACGGTCACGACTCATGCCGAGACGAAGCAGTTCCCCTTTGCAGGCTTCCACTACATACAGGACGCTGAGGGCAATGCGCTCGTCCTGACGGTGCCCAAGGGCGAAGACGCCTTGCAGTTTGGCGATGAGGTAACCGCTAAGCTCAAGGGCGCTAAGATCTCTAACTTCAACGGAACCATACAGCTACAGGTCTCACACGCACAGATGTCTATCGTGCCCAACAAGCCGATTGAGCCGATCGAGACAACGCTCGCTGAGATCATCGCTGGCAAGCACCCGAACCAGTATGTCCGTGTCAAGGATGTCCAGTTTGTCAAGCCAGACGTACCTTTCTTTGACCCAGCTAGCACCTACTCCTCAACACGTCATGAAGTCGTTGATAAGAGTGGTAAGAAGACCAATCTAGAGGTGTGGAAGACAGCCACCTTCCGTGATGAGAAGGTACCCTCTGGTAGCGGTAGCATCACGGCTGTTGTGACGGTTAATAAGACCTTCTTCAACCTGCGCCCCACGCTGCGTAGCGACATCAAGCTGGACCAGCCACGCTTCGACGTGGGTGGTGGCAATCAGCCTAATCCGAATCCTGATCCAAACCCGAACCCGAATCCGAATCCTAACCCGCAGGGAAACATCTATGGTGTCGATCTCTCGCAGACGGCTCGTACGATACCCTTTGCAGACGACTTCTCTAAGGGAGGTAAGGATTACGATCCCTTTACGCTACCTGGTTGGCTCAACAAAGCTTTAAAGGGTGGACGTGACTTCCAAAAGAGATCCCATGAAGGTGTGCACTATGCGCAGGCAAGTGCCTTTAAGTCTACTGATTCGGAGAATAAGTGTGTCCTCGTCACGCCACGCCTACAGATGAAGGCCGGCAGTAGCTACACGGTCGACTTGACTTATAGCACTGGCCACACCAATGGTGCTACGCTTACCATCCAGCAGCTAGACAAGGACGGCAAGCTGGTGAAGACACTCGAGGTGATCAATGACCAGAGCAGTCCTAGCGGTTTCGGCAACCAGCACTATAAGAAGAGTTACACGATCACAGGCTCTGCCGATGCTGGCTACATAGCTCTTCTCTACGAGGCTTCGCAGAAGCCTCTTCACACCACCACTTACCAAGTGGAGGCACTCACGGTCAAGTAGCCTTTCCTAGAACTATCTCAACCAAGCGGAGCCTCTGAGCTTAACCTTGAGAGCCAGTCCCCCGAGCGGGTAGGTCTCTCCGAAGGGTAGTCTCAGAGGCTTCGCCTTTTGTTATCCCCTTTACTCCAAAGAGCTATGTCCTCACTCCTATATAAACGCTCATGCCGCCAGATGCTCCTACTCGTAGGCTGGGTGGCACTCCTACTCGTTGGTTGTAAGCCGCAAGGCACGTCACAGCCCGAGCTACCCACAGAGCTAGCCCTCTACGATCGTACAGGCGCCTCCGCGCGGGTCGTTAACCCCGAGCCATTAGACTTCTTCGTCACGGTCGAGGCTCCGACTCGCTGGACACTCACCGCATCGCCCGAGACGTGGCTCTCCGTATCCCCCAGCGAGGGCCATGCGGGCAAGCAGGAGGTCATCGTGTCGATCTCTGCCAATGAGGGGGGAGAGCGCAAAGCTCAGCTGACACTCTCAGCCAATGGCAAAAGCGTCTCCTACGCCATCACCCAGCAACAAGCAGCTGGGCATACGGGTGGCAGTGGCGAGTATGGCAGCGAAACGATCCTGGGCGACGTCTCTCTCCTAGAGGCTCCCAAGCTCTCGGGTCGTAGCTCCGCTTACTATATCACTCATCGAGTAGAGCAGGGACAGCGTGTCAACTTCTCCGTGGAGTACGACGTCGTCTACCACCATCCTATCTGGGTCTGTTATAGTGCCGATGACTACACCTGTCAGCGACACACCGGGCGTAGCGATGACGCTTGGCGCTGGGACCCCTTTGTGCCGAGTCAGTACGAAGTCACGCAGAGCGCTTTCAGAGGGTATGACCGCGGACATATTGTCGCCTCGGCCGATCGTCTTTACTCCAAGGAGGCAAACGAGCAGACCTTTTACTATACCAATATGAGTCCGCAGCGACGCAATCTCAATATAGGTGTGTGGCTACAGCTCGAGCAACTGGTGCAGAAGTGGGCGGGCAATAGTCGTTTGCGTGACAAGCTTTATGTGGTCAAGGGGGGTACCCTCCGAGAGGGCGAGACCCTTGGCGTCACCGTGGGCGGCATCACCGTGCCACGCTACTACTGGATGGCTATCCTGGCGCAGCGGGGCGACCACTATCAGGCGATCGCCTTCTGGGTGGAGCACACCCGTCCAGCTAAGGTCGACCGTCCGCGCACGGTCGCTATCTCTATCGACAAGCTAGAGAAGCGCACCGGCCTAGACTTCTTCTACAACCTCCCCGACAATATCGAGACCCGTGTCGAGGCAGCGCATCCCACGGACGACCTCTCCCTCTGGCCCGGCATCTAAATGCGTAAATCTGTCACGATGCTTTTGTCAAGAGGAGTCTTCTTTCTTTTGGCACGTTATTTGCTTCTGTCTTAATGCGTGCCTCCCGCATGGAGGGGCACGGTAAGTGAGACATTAATATATAACCAAGATAAACTATGACAATCAAACCATTGGCAGACCGCGTGCTGATCAAGCCCGCTACTGCAGAGGAGAAGACACAAGGTGGTATCATCATCCCAGACTCCGCAAAGGAGAAGCCCCTCAAGGGCGAGGTACTCGCTGTGGGCAAGGGTACGAAGGATGAGGAGATGGTCCTTAAGGTCGGGGACAAGGTGCTATACGGCAAGTACGCTGGCACGGAGATAGAGATCGAGGGCGAGAAGCTCATGATCATGAAGCAGAGCGATGTGCTCGCTACGCTCTAGTCCACGCAGTCTTATCCTAATCAAGAATCAAGTAAATAGACAGATACAATTATGGCAAAGGAAATTAAGTTTGACATAGAGGCTCGTGACCTCCTCAAGCGTGGCGTAGACCAGCTATCAGACGCTGTAAAGGTGACACTAGGGCCGAAGGGTCGTAACGTGATCCTCTCTCGTAGCTATGGCGCTCCGCATATTACCAAGGATGGTGTGACGGTCGCTAAGGAGATCGAACTGGAGAACGAGTTTGAGAATATGGGTGCCCAGCTCGTACGTGAGGTGGCTTCCAAGACCAATGAGGATGCTGGTGACGGCACGACTACCGCTACGGTACTAGCTCAGAGCATCATCAATGTAGGTCTGAAGAACATTACCTCTGGCGCTAATCCTATGGAGGTAAAGCGTGGTATCGACAAGGCTGTCAAGGCTGTCGTCGAGAGTATCCGCAAGCAAGCTAAGGAGGTGGGTGATGACCTAGAGCAGATCGCTCATGTGGCTACCATCTCGGCTAATGGCGATGAGGAGATCGGCCAACTGATCGCTCAGGCTATGGAGAAGGTCAAGAAGGAGGGTGTCATCACCGTCGAGGAGGCCAAGGGTATCGATACGACGGTAGACATTGTCGAGGGTATGCAGTTTGACAACGGCTATATCTCTCCCTACTTCGTCACAGATACGGAGAAGATGGAGTGCCGTATGGAGAAGCCTTACATCCTCTTCTACGAGAAGAAGCTCTCTACCATCAAGGACCTTCTACCACTACTAGAGAAGGTGCTCCAGCAGGGTCGCTCTCTGCTGATCATTGCTGAGGATATCGAGAGCGAGGCATTGACCACACTTGTCCTCAACAGACTACGCGCTGGTCTTAAGATCTGTGGTGTCAAGGCTCCAGGCTTCGGCGATCGCCGCAAGGAGATACTACGTGATATGGCTATCCTGACGGGTGGTACTGTCATTAGCGAGGATACAGGTCTGACGCTGGAGAATGCTACAATCGACATGCTCGGTAGCGCTGAGACGGTCACGGTCGTCAAGAACAAGACCACTATCGTCAATGGTGATGGTGACAAGGAGGCTATCGCAGATCGCGCTAACCAGATCCGTCATCAGATCGAGAATACGAAGAGCGACTACGATCGTGAGAAGCTCCAGGAGCGTCTCGCTAAGCTCTCCGGCGGTGTTGCCGTCCTCTACGTAGGTGCTGGCAGCGAGGTCGAGATGAAGGAGAAGAAGGATCGTGTCGAGGATGCGCTTAGCGCTACACGTGCTGCGATCGAAGAGGGTACCGTACCTGGTGGTGGTACCGCTTACATCCGCGCTATCTCTTCTGTTGAGAAGCTCAAGGGCGACACCGACGACGAGCGCACGGGTATCGAGATCGTCAAGCGTGCTATCGAGGAGCCTCTCCGTCAGATCGTAGCTAATGCTGCTAAGGAGGGCGCCGTAGTCGTACAGCGTGTACGTGACGGCAAGGGTGCCTTCGGATACAACGCTCGTACCGACAGCTTTGAGGATCTGATGAAGCACGGTGTCATCGACCCCGCCAAGGTAACGCGTGTGGCTCTGGAGAATGCTGCTTCTATTGCTGGCATGTTCCTCACGACTGAGTGCGTCATCGCCGACATCAAGGAGGACAAACCCGATCCAGCAGCTATGGCAGGTGCCCCTGGCATGGGCGGAATGATGTAATCCCCCGCAAGCCGATTCACTAAGCTCTAGACGCTAAACGCTAGACACTAGACGCTGTGCGCTAGCACTAGTCGTCTAGGAGCAACAAATAAAGAGAAGAGTCCTATGTATCCATGTGATACGTAGGACTCTTCTCTTTTATTGTCTATACCCCGTAAGTCTTACCAGCGTCCCGCCGTCAGGGCTGGATGGTGCCGCGGGGGAGTGTCTCCTGAAGGGCAATCTCCTCTGCCGAGAAGTATTCCTTGTGGTACTTAATCTCAAAGAGGTCACTCGCTGGGCAGTAGAGCGCCTCGACGACATCGTAACGTATCGGCAAGTCGATGCGCATCCGCTGTGCATAGCGCATACCACCGAGCATCATCTGATGTGCTTTCGCCTGGTCGACCGCATCTAGCGGGCTCGTGGCGGTGTACTCCATACGGCTCTTGACCTCGACGATCAGTAGATGCCGACCGTCAGACGCTATGATGTCGATCTCGCAGAGCGGATCCCGCCAGTTGATCTCAAGGAGGCGTATGTGCCGAGAGAGGAGGTAGCGCTGAGCTGCCCTTTCGCCGGCAGCGCCGAGCTCATTAGCGAGAGCCATGAGTAGGGTAGCCTTTGCTACTTATTTGGCTTGCTGGTAGGTGTCTATGTGACGCTCCTTCTTCTCTGGGATGATGTCCGCAATAGGCGTCAGCAAGCCTGTCTCCTCGACATCGCCGAACTCATCGTTGATCGCTGTGCCGAAGATGCGGATCTTCGGTGTGAGCGACATGTAAGCGTTGAAGAGCGGGGGAATGTTGATATTGTGCTTGCGCACCTCCGCCTTGAGCGTGCGGTAGTCGCTCTTGAGGTCGTTCTTGACAAAGAGACGATCTATCTCCGCTGGGTCAATATCCACCTCGACAGGATTCATCGGAAAGACCAGCTGATCCTTGTCACCGAAGTAGATCTCCATAAACTTGAGGATCAGGTTGCGGCAGTACTTATTGTAGGTCTTGTACATGGTCACCTTGCCAAAGAAGTACTTGATCTCAGGATAGATCACCGTCAAGGCGCCCAGCCCGTCCCACAGGTTGTCGAGTGTGTAGATGGAGGACATGAGCCCTGCCCGTGTCGTCTGAAACTCCTGACTCACGAATGAGCGTCCCAGCTCGATCGTGTAGGGGAGGTAGTTGCGTACGAACTCCTCGCTGAAGCTAAACATATGCGACGTCGCTAGAGCGTCCGTCTGCTCCTGATGCCGTAGCACCGACTCACCGAGTATGTATCGATAGCCACCCATGATCTTCTCCAGCTCGGGACTCCAGACGATGAGCTGCACGTATCCATCGTCCATCAGATCATACTTATCCACATCGCACTCAAGACCCGTGCCACCACCGCCAGCACGAAAGCTCTCCTCGCGCAGACGCCCCACCTCACGCATTGTCTGTGGGGCTTGATCAGCTCGGAAGGCGTAGATCTCATTATTACTCTTATTGGTCTTACGGACGAAGAGCTCAGGTGTCAGCTCCTGTCGGATCAATTGCCGATCTATCGGCGCTATGATGGGTTGCTCTGTAGCACTCATTTGGATAGTTGGTCTTTCAGTTGGTATACTTGCTGCCGTATGAGCTCGACCTGCTGAGGTAAGTCGCTAGGCTTCACCCCCTCGAGCGTCTCGTAGGGGATAGGCTCTCCGACCACTACGGTGAAGGAGCTCCCCTGTGCAGCAAACATTTCATGTGGTAGCAATGCCGTGCCAATGTTAAAGCGTATGCCGAGCGCTTTCCTCAGTTGCTCGATACGGTAAAACTTCATCGAGTTGCGCCCATGGAAGAAGAGCGGTACGATGGGACGGCGAAACTGTCTAGCCTGCTTGATAAAGCTTGGTCGCCAGAGCGGGTCCTGTATCTGTCCCTTGATGAGTCGGGAGCAGAGCCCTGCGGGGAAGGTGATCACAGGTAGGTCGCTCTCCAGCGCCTCGTGCATTCTCTGGATAGAGGAGCGCGCCTGAGCGCCGTACTTATTGACTGGTACGAAGATATTGGCGAGAGGCTTCAGGTTGAGCAGGAGATCGTTGACGATGTAGCGAATATCAGAGTGATAGTGACCAGCTATGAGGTGAGTCAGGCAGATCCCGTCCAGCCCCCCCAGCGGGTGATTGCTGATAAAGAGGGCGCGAGGGTCTGCGGGCAGATGCTCCGCCCCGACGAGCGTCAGGTCAATGCGAAACTCCTGGATCAAGGCATCCATAAAGTCAACCCCCTCGAGATGTCCGTAGCGCCGTAGCACATCATTGATCTCACGCTGATGGATCAGACGTGCCACCCCATTGGTCACAAAGGCGGGCAAAGGCTTCTTGCGTCGTCGATTGAGGATAGCGGCTATGTCGACCTGCTGTGGATGAAAGCTCTCTTCAGGCATAGATTGCATAAGATTTGCTGCAAATGTACGACTAATGGCGCACATAACGATTACACCCTCGTTACAACCAGGGCTGAGGCATGATAAAAATGAGCTCGTTTCAATTCCTACCTAGGAATTCCATTCTTCGGGAGGAAGGTGTAATCAGTGAGGTCCCGTAGTCACTCTGCATCGATACTCGAACCGTGTATTCCTATTTATTGTCATGTGCAGCTCCTAGACGGTTGGTTATAATGGGTCAGACCTGTCTAGGTACGGGTACCTTAGAGCTAGGACGAATCGTTTGCGTATCTTTGCAGTGCAACAGATCGATAATAAAATGGATAGATTACGCTGTATGAGATATGTGCTGAGCTGTTTAGCGCTCTCCTTGCTGCTGATATCGTGTGGTAAGGGAGGCTCTGACGAGGGCACTGCGGGGGGCTCAGCGGTGGATAGCACCGCTATGATACGCTATGCCGAGGGATTACAAATCGAGCATGCGGGGGCGGTGACACTGGTCACCATCTCCGACCCAACGCATGACAGTAGCGAGGTGTATCGCTACGCTTTGGTGCCTCGTGAGCAGTCTCAAAAGCTGGCTGCTGAGGTGCCTGAGGGCTACACCATGATAGAGACGCCAGTGCGTCGGGTCATCGTGATGACGACGCTACAGCTCTCTAACTTTATCAAGCTTGATGCAGTGGATCGGATCGTGGGGATGCCCAGTACGCGCTTCCTCTTCAATGAGGAGATGCAGTCACGGCTGGCTTCGGGCGCTGCTAAGCAGATCGGCATCGAGGGCAACTTCGACAGCGAGCTGATCATGGCTCTGCAGCCAGACATTATATTAGTAAGCCCCTTCAAGCGGGGTGGCTACGATGTGATCAAGCAGCTAGACATACCGCTGATTACCTTCCTGGGCTACAAGGAGACTTCCCCGCTGGGGCAGGCTGAGTGGCTTAAGTTTACGGCGCTCCTGCTGGGCATGGAGGAGCGTGCGGATACAATCTTCAGCACGATAGAGCAGCGCTACCACGAGCTCCAAGCTTTGATTACTGATGACTTGCCCCGCCCGAAGGTGCTTAGCGGAGAACTGCACGGTGGCAACTGGTACGTGGTGGGTGGCGCAAGCTACTTGGCTCACCTCTTTGAGGATGCAGGTGCGGACTATTTTATGGCAGACGATAAGGAGTCGGGAGGCTTCTACGTTGACTTTGAGACGGTCTATGCTAAGGCCGCCGATGCGGACTACTGGCGCATTGCGAATAGCTACGATGGCGCCTTCTCCTACGATGTCCTGGGCAAGACGGATGCACGTTACCGAGACTTCAAAGCTTATCGGGATAAGCAGGTACTGTACTGCAATCTGCGGGAGAGGCCTTTCTATGAGCTTTCGCCCGTGGAGCCTGATGTGGTCTTGGCGGACTTGATACACGCCTTTCACCCGCAGCTGCTGCCCGACCATGAGCCGGTCTTTTACTCGATACTAACTCGCTAAGGGAAGCTATGCGACGTCCGATTATAGCCTTTACAGTCATAGCACTCCTCATCGTAGTCTTCTTCGTGCTCAACCTATCGCTGGGGACGATCGCTATCCCTTTTGACCAGGTAGTACGCATACTCTTTGGGGCGGATGCCGGCGGCGATGAGATCTGGCGCAACATCATCTGGAAGAGTCGCTACCCGCAGACCATTACGGCACTAGTAGCGGGTGCGGGACTCTCCATCAGTGGTCTGCAGATGCAAACGGTCTTTCGCAATCCACTGGCGGGTCCTTCGGAGTTAGGTATTAGCTCGGGAGCTAGCCTAGGTGTGGCGACCTTTATCCTCCTCTCGGGGAGCATTAGCCAGCGAGCACTGGTGCGGATGGGCTTCGTGGGGGAGATGGCTGTCTCGGTGGCGGCACTCCTCGGAGCGCTCCTCGTGATGTCGATCATTATGACGATGGCGCAGCGTGTCCGTGGCAATGTGGTGCTACTGATCATGGGTGTGATGATCGGCTACATAGCAAATGCCATCATCGGCGTGCTGAAGTTCTTTAGCAATGATGAGGATGTGCGCAGCTATGTGATCTGGGGCTTGGGCAGCTTTGCCAAGGTGAGTGGCGATCAGGTGACCACCTTTGTCCTGATCATGCTGGTGCTGATACCGCTCTCCTTCCTGCTGATCAAGGTGCTGAACCTGATGCTCCTCGGGGAGAACTACGCCCGCAGCCTCGGACTGAACTACGGACGGGCACGCCACCTAGTGATCTTCTCGGCCTGCCTGCTGACCGCTATCGTGACCGCTTACTGCGGTCCGATCGTCTTCATCGGACTGGCGGTGCCGCATCTCTGTCGCACCATCTTTGCCACCTCCAATCATCTGACACTGATGCCTGCGGTGACGCTCGTTGGGGCGCTCCTGGCGCTCTGCTGTAACTTGATCGCCCGCATGCCAGGCATGGAGGGTGCGCTACCGATCAACTCGGTGACGGCGCTCATCGGTGCTCCGATTGTGATCTGGGTACTATTTGACAAACGACGTAGAGAGCAACTGTAATCGTATGACTAGCCACGCAACGATAGAGCTTTGTGACCTATCGATAGGGTATCACCAGATGAAGCGCACGCGCGTCGTAGCGAGCCAGCTCAACGCTACCATCTGGTCGGGACAGCTCACCTGCCTTATCGGCTCAAATGGGGTGGGCAAGTCGACGCTGCTCAGGACGATCGCAGCCTTTCAGCCGAAGCTCGGCGGGGCGCTCCTGGTCGAGGGTAAGGAGATACAGCAATACAGTGCCAAAGAGCTGGCGCGTCGTATCAGCGTCGTGCTCACGGAGCGACTTATCATGAGCAATACGACTGCCTACGAGATGATCGCCCTGGGGCGTAGTCTCTATACGGGCTTCTGGGGGCAGATGAACGAGAGTAACCGTCAGGCGGTCGACGAGGCGCTGCAGTTGGTCGGCATACAGCCTCTAGCCAAGCGCATGATCGACTCGCTCAGTGATGGCGAGCGCCAGAAGGTGATGATTGCCAAGGCGCTGGCACAGGAGACTCCTATCATATTACTGGACGAGCCGACCGCCTTCCTGGACTTTCCCTCGAAGGTAGAGATGCTTCAGCTCCTTCTTCGCTTGTCTCGTGAGACGCACAAGACGATTTTCCTCTCCACGCACGACCTAGAGCTGGCTCTCCAAATAGCCGATCAGGTGTGGCTCCTCGATGATGACCACAAGCTACACATGGGTCCACCGAGGTCGCTCGCTGGTGACGGGACCTTGCCGAGCTACTTTGCGGCAAAGGGAATAGACTTCGACCCAGATACCTTACACTTCTTCATCCACACCTCAAACGTATGATCCTAATCATCGGCGGAACCACAGAAGGGCGCAAAGCGCTCGAGGTGTGTGAGGAAGCGGGCAAACCCTTTTATTACTCCACACGAGGCGCTTCTCAAGAGCTCACGATGCACCACGGGATCCGTCTGGAGGGCGGAATGAATGGCGAGGAGATGGCGCACTTCTGCACGGAGCAAGCGATAGCCCTCATCGTAGATGCGGCGCACCCCTTCGCAATGGGCGTTCACCAGAGCGTGGCCGACTGTGTATCCCGCCTGCAGCTCCCTGTCATACGGTACGAGCGCACCTTTCCCGCTTTGCCCGCCTCGGTTGTGTCGCTGGACTCCTTTGATGCGGCGCTGGCATATCTTCTCAAGCAGCAACCTCGGCGACTGCTCGCCCTGACGGGCGTCAACTCGATTGAACGACTGAGAGCCTACTGGACCCAGCACGAGACCTATCTGCGGGTGATGCCCATCGCAGAGACCGAGGAGCGACTACGGCAGAGCGACTTCCCGCCAGAGCGGCTGGTTTACTATGACAAGGAGCAGTGTGACCGAGAGCTCTTCACCACGCTACGACCAGACATGATCCTACTCAAGGAGAGTGGCGACACGAGTGGCTTTGCGGCAAAAGTGGAGGAGGCTCTAGCCCTCGGCATCACCGTGCTGGTCATCCGAAGGCCACAGATCCCTTATCCCGCTACCGTCACTGTCGAGGGTCCCGTAGGACTTCGTCGCTCCATCGAGCGGCTGCTGGGGAGCGACTTCTTCCCTCAGCGCATCGGTTTGACGACTGGCACCACCGCCACAGCTGCCGCTACGGCTGCCCTGCTCACACTGCTCAATGAGGAGTCTTACAGCGAGGTGACTGTGACCCTTCCTCAGGGCGAACGGGTCCCCTTTCCGATCCAGCATACGGAGCTCACAGCGCAAGGCGCTCGAGCGGTCGCCATCAAGGATGCGGGCAGTGACCCTGACGTAACGGATGGCGCAGAGATCGTCGCTGACTTGTCGCTCACGCAGGCTCATTGCGGGGTCTCCTTCCTCCAGGGCGAAGGGGTAGGACGAGTTACCCTCCCTGGCATCGGACTAGAGATCGGAGAGCCTGCCGTCAACCCCGTCCCGCGTCAGATGATGCGCCAAGCTCTCGGTGCTTTGGTCGACCTCTCCCAAGTAGGCATTGACCTGACCATCTCCGTTCCTGAGGGACGACGGCTCGCCCACAGCACCTTCAATCCACGGCTCGGCATCCTAGACGGCATCTCTATCCTCGGCACTACAGGCGTCGTGCGTCCCTATTCGAGCGAAGCCTTTGTTGAGTCGATACGTCGTGAGCTGGAGGTGAGCAAGTCGGTCTATGGCAAGCATCTCGTGCTTAACTCTGGCGGACGCAGCGAGCGCTACCTCAAGGGGCGCTTTCCCGACCTTCCCGCCAACGCTTTCGTTCAGTATGGCAACTTCATCGGTGAGACGCTCAGCCTAGCCAACGAACTAGGTTTCCCGCAGATCACCCTCGGCATCATGATCGGCAAGGCGGTCAAGCTGGCGGCTGGCGAACTGGACACACATAGCAAGAAGGTGGTGATGGACAAAGCTTTCATCACCGCCCTCGCCTCTGCCTCTGGAGCGAGCGAAGCGCAGAAGCAACAGATCAGCGAGATGACCCTGGCCCGCGAACTGTGGCAGATATTCCCCGACGGTACGCACCCTCTCTACCAAAGCATCGTCGATCACTGCTATCAGGTCTGCAAACCTCTTGTTCCCTCGGCTCAGCTCGAGGTTCTTCTCATTCCTGACTCACAACTTTAGTCAATCACTTATGTCAACTCTTCCCTCCCTCCTCATCGCTGCGCCCCTCTCTGAGAGTGGCAAAAGCACGCTCACCATGGGCCTCCTCCGTGCTTACACACGTCGCGGTCTAGCCACTCAAGCATTCAAGTGTGGTCCCGACTACGTAGATCCTAAGCTACACAGCGTGGCTACGGGTCGCCCAGCGGTCAATCTGGACCTTTTTATGTACGGTGCCGAGCGTGTGCAGGCGCTCTACGACCATTATAGTCAGGACGCTCAGGCGGTCATCGTGGAGGGCGTGATGGGGCTCTTCGACGGTTACGATCGGGACAAAGGTTCTGCGGCCGACATCGCTCGTCTCCTAGACCTGCCCGTCGTGCTGGTCGTGACCCCGCGCTCGATGGCTTACACGGTGGCTCCGTTGCTCTACGGGTTGCAGCACTTTGACCCCAGGATCCGGATAGCAGGAGTCATCTTTAATAAGGTCTCCTCGGAGCGTCACCTGACCTATCTTACACAAGCTGCCTCCGATGCGGGCGTGCCCGTGCTGGGCTCGCTACCTCGTGTCGACGACATCGCCATCCCCAGTCGTTATCTAGGACTGGACGTTGACGACTTGGCGCAGATAGACCGTTACGCCGATCAGGTGGCCGACCTCTTAGAGCAACATCTAGATATTGACCGCCTCCTAGCCATCTCCTCAGAGCGAAAGGAGCGACCCCACGAAGCTCCCGCTTTGCAAAAGCAAGCTTCGTCAACGCCTCGTCGTATAGCCGTGGCTCGTGACGACGCTTTCAACTTCCTCTATCAGGAGAATGTGCGTCAGCTAGAGCAGTGGGGCGAGGTGACTTACTTCAGTCCGCTCTCCGACAAGGAGCTTCCGCCGAGCGACTTCGTCTATCTCCCTGGCGGTTATCCCGAGCTACATCTGGAGCAGTTGTCCGCCAATAAGTCCATGCTTGACAGCCTCCGCGACTACGTCCGTGGGGGCGGAGCGATGCTTGCCGAGGGCGGGGGTATGCTCCTCCTCTGCGAGGCGATTGTTGACGAGAAGGGAACCAGTTATCCGCTCGTAGGGGCACTACAGCAGACCGCTACGATGCAGCAGCGTGGGCTAGCCCTCGGCTACCGACAGCTCGAGATAGAGGGTGTGGCGGTGCGTGGGCACGAGTTTCACTACTCTCGCATCATAGACCCGCTCCCCACAGTAGCGCAGCAGTACAATGCGTGGGGCGATCCCGTGGCGACCGCGCTATGGCATACGGGGCGTTGCTACGCCACCTATACGCACCTCGCCCTTACCGAGCAGCTCCTGTCACGCCTCCTCTGACCCACAGATATGTGAGCTTAGAGCTTAAAGGCTAGAGACCAGATGGGTCGTTTTTGACGGCACAGCTTTTTTTAGTAGCTTTGTCACATCGCAGTAACGATGGCATAATCTGTGTAGGGTACTTTTGCATTGCGTCTTGGTAGACGCACGAAGGACTCCGCTAGTTGTTGCTGCGGCATCACATATTTCTAGTTAATCTGATACAACTAATTCATGGCAAATAGAACTTATCGTCTACTTTTCACGCTACTAGTAGCCACTTGGAGCTTACTGCTGACAGCTGCTTGCGAGCCGATGGGTAGACAAGGAGAAGCGGAGCATCCTCAGAGCGAGACCAATCAAACTTTCCTCGCCTCACAGCAGGACTACGACCTGCGTGTCGCTGGCACCGCTTGGGAGGCTGGCGACCAGATTGGTATCTATGTACGTCGCACGGCACAGAATACCACTTGGTCGGCTGAGCAACTACAGCATAGCAACCTGCACTACAAGACTATTCGTGGCGGTGGCATTGCGACCTTCGACCCAGCTGATGAGCAGCAGAAGGTGCAGTGGGACTCGTCAATGAAGTATGATATCCTCGCTTACTACCCCTATAATGCTCAGACGCAGGGGGGCAAGATCGCTTACAGCGTTGCTGATCAGGCTACGCTCAAGCCTCTGCTTATCTCGGACAATCTTTCAGCCATTGCTCCCGATGTCGCAAAGGAACTAGTCTTTCGTCAGGCACTCGCCTCGCTTCGCTTTGAGATGCGCAGTGAGGATGGTGGCTCTCTAGAGGGTGTCACGGTGCGCATCGTTGGTATGCCGACGACAGGTACTCTAGATCTCTATAGTCGTCAGTGGCAGGTCAATGCTAGCTCTACGGGCGAGATCTCAGTGCCAGTCTCCGTCTCGGGTGCTACCGCTACGGCTACCGCGCTGATCCTACCTATCGAGACGACCACGAGCGAGATGAAGGTACTCTTCACGCTGCCTAACGGACGTACCTACACCTGGCCACTACGTGAGGGTCAGAGCCTCGTCATGGGACAGCAGCGCACCCACACCATCACGCTCAAGGATACGGGCACGGGCAAGGTCACAGAGGTTGGCCAATACTTCGAGCTACCCGCCAAGAAGAATCTTCCCAATACGCTGGAGGTACAGCACATGCTCCCGAGCAATCCCTCGGCACGCAACTACTTCCTGCTATATAATACGAAGCTACACCTAGCTCACTATGTGGCTTATCCACTGTACAAGGACTTGATAGAGAAAAAGGCTGATCGTACTAATGCTTGGGACTATGATCCGATGATCTCAAGAGTGTATCAACCAAATTTAAAGAGATCTTATGTAGAAGACTTTTCGAAAGGACACCAAATCCCTAGTGGAGATCGTGTATCTTCTCGAGATGACAACGCCAGCACGTTCTACTACTCCAATATGGTCCCTCAAAATCAAAAACACAATGGTGGTATCTGGCAACAGCTAGAGAGCGATGTTCGCAATCTTGCTGGCGGTGTCGACACGCTTTTTGTTGTAACGGGCGTAGGCTTTGACAATACGAACTATCAGTATGCTCATGATAGAGATGGCATGGCTTGTCCCATACCTGACTACTTCTACAAGGTAGTCGTATGGCGTGACAAGCAGCAGCGCTACCACTCCAAGGCGTGGTGCATACCGCACGAGGGCTTCTCAGGAAAACCTAACAACTACAAGACGACGCTCGAAAAGATGGAGGCGAAGACAGGCTTTGACTTCTTCCCTGCGCTCAACGATGTCACCGTGATTGATGAATAATCTGTAGCTCACCTACTACTATGAATAAGTTATTAACGACAATCTCTATACTACTCACGACGCTACTCCTCGCTACCTCTTGTACTAAGGAGCAGTCTCGCTGTAACACTTGTCCCGATGAAGACGGAGCGCAAGCTAAGGACTACATAGTCTTCAAGAGCAACATACGTCTCAGCGACAAGGAGGTGCGCGCCACGGACGAGCGCTTTGACGTGAGCGACCAGATCGGTGTCTATGCGCGCGGAGCTGAGGAGCGCAATAACCTGCACTACCACGCCATCCCTGGGGGGCATATAGCGATCTTTCACCCTACGACGATGTCTGACCGCATCTATCCCAGCACCGTTAGGGAGCTAGACTTCTACGCTTACGCTCCGTACCGCACGGACGTTCAGAAGGGGATCATACATCTGAACTTGATCAAAGAACCGCTCGACCTCCTCTGGGCTCATCACCGTGAGGTGGCTCCTCGTGTGGACAAGAAGGAGTACACGCTCCTCTTCTCGCACGTCCTCTCACGCATCGTCTTCACTCTGCAGGGACTCCCCGCGGGAGTGACACTACAATCGATGCAGCTACAAGGCATGGTCGTCGAGGGCGACTTTGACGTTCTCACGGGCGAGCTACGAGCTCCGTACAGTTCGAAGGAAACGCTCCCGCTCACCGTCGGTACAGATCAGCGCTCAGCCTCCTCGCTCATCCTTCCTAAGGAGATTGTGAATGCACAGCTACAGCTCACGCTCAGCAATGGGCGCACCTACACCAAGGCGATCAATCAGCTAGACATCGTTAGCAACAAGATCTACTATTATAATATCACCCTTGATGAGCAACAGGGAGGTATCTCCATAGACCTAGTCAACGGACAGATCGTGGATTGGGAGGACGATGGCACCGTTTCGAACATCGTTGCCACTCCAACCGAAACGCCCACGCCAGACCCTAAGCCTGCTGGCGAGAATATTTACGGGGTCAATCTCACACAGACGGCTCGCGCACTACCGCTCAATGATGACTTCGCCAAGGGGGGTAAGGACCATGATCCCTTTGCACTCCCTGGCTGGCTCAACAAAGCACTCGTCGGTGCGCGTGACTTTCAGAAGCGCTCTTACAGTGGCGTACACTATGCTCAGGCCAGTGCCTTTAGGTCTACCGATCCAGTAAACAAATGTGTCCTCGTTACGCCACGTCTACAGATGACAGCTGGCTCTAGCTATACGGTTGATCTAACTTACAGCACTGGACATACTAACGGAGCTACCCTCACTGTCCAGCAGCTAGACAAGGATGGCGCACTCGTCAAGACGCTAGAGGTCATCAACGATAGCACTTCCCCGAGTGGCTATGGCAATCAGCACTACAAGAAGAGCTACACTATCGCAGGCTCTGCTGAGGCTGGATACATAGCTATCCTCTATGAGGCTTCGCAGGAGCCTCTGCACACGACGACCTATCAAATTGAGGCTGTCAACGTACACTAATTGATTAAGCTGGTCGCATATAGATTGTAGCGACCTATCGTATATAAAAACAGTAAACATGAAGAAACTACTTGTCGGTGCACTCGCACTACTCGCACTCACTGCCTGTAACAAGGACAACAAAGGTGAGTGCCTACAGCAGGAGGCGATGCAGTTTGGGTCAAACATCCCAGCGCTCAACCTTCGTATGGCTAACAATGCCTTCGAGGCAAACGATGCCATCGGTATCTCTATGACTGGTGACGCTACCGCTACCAATGTAGAGTACAAGACCACGGCAGGAGGCGCTACCGCTACCTTTGCACCTGCCGCTACTGGACTAACCTTTGCCGAGGGGCAGACGGTCAACTTCGTTAGCTACTATCCTTATAGCGCTAACGCCACGACTGATCTAGCTATCGACCTGACCAACGCTCAGACCGATGTCCTCTACTCCAATAACTTGACGGGCATCAAGACCGCTAAGGACGCTACGGGTGCTAACCACGTACTACAGTTTACGCACAAGCTAGCTCTCGTGAGCTTCACCATGGCTGGTCTACCTGCTGGTACGACTATCACCTCAGCTCAGCTAGAGGGCATCGTCACCACCAGCTCGATGAAGATTGCTGACGGTACGCTTACCAACGGCACGGCAACGGCTACGCAAAAGCTCCAGCTCGCTGCTGGCACCTTCGCTCCAACGATCGTCATCCCAGCTACCAATGCTAATGCTAAGCTCGTCATCAAGCTGAGCGATGGCAAGAGCTACAGCTACACCTTCGCTAGCCTCGCTCTCCAGTCTGGCAAGAACCACAAGTTCAACGTCACCCTCGCTTCAAACGCTCTCACAGTAGATCAGATCAATGGTCAGATCTCTGACTGGAACGTAGTAGATGAGGGCAACGTCACCGTGGATCCCGACAACACGGGTGGCGTAACACCTCCTCCTACGCCACAGCCCACTACGGGTGAGCTACTCTTCCCCGGTGCTAACTTCGAGGACTTCGCTGCCTTCAAGGGTACACTAAACAAATATGGTGTAGGCACTTATTGCTCAGAGGCTACAGGTGCAGGTCGCACGGGCAATGCGCTCAAGATCAGTGGCTCAATGGCTAAGAATGGTTACTTCTTCACGGTAGAGAACAAGAGTGGCAAGGAGTTCACAGGCAAGTCCAAGATTACCTTCTACGTCAAGGGTACAGCCACTGGCAAGGGTATCTCTATCAACCTATATCCTGCAGACAAAACGGTGTCAGGACTAACGCAGCAAGGCTACTACGCTTACAACCTGGGCAACATTAACAACGCTGACGTTACCATCCAGGATGCTTCTCACGCAGCTAAGAATCAAAACGACTACGCTGGTAGTGTCAATGCTACCGACTGGGTTAAGGTAACGCTGGACATCAGTGGTAAGGCACTAGCTAAGAGTGGTTACCTCATTGCCTTCAAGGGTGGTGGTAATGGTGTCTATGACCTCCTCATCGATGACATCACGATCGAGTAGTCAGTCATACCAGCGAGCCTCCGTCGCCTAGCGCGAGAGGCAGCCCGCTAACGAATAAACGTAGGGACGTACGGCATTGCGCTGTATGTCCCTACGTTCGTTTTATCCCGTGCGTGGCAACTATCCTATGCCTCCCGACAAAGGACTAAAAGTCCGTTAGACCTCAGTGTCATCTAGGTGAAACTGGAGTTTCATAGGGAGGAAACTAAAGTTTCATACGGGAGAAACTAGAGTTTCATGCGGAAGAAACTAAAGTTTCATCGGTGAGAAACTGCTCGTTTAGCGGGAAATTAACCGTCGTTCAGCGGTTAATTCGTATCTTAGCAACGCAGAGAGGATTATCCTCAGCGCCACTTGTCACGTGACCACCGAGGCGCTATCGCTGATCGGGAGTAGGGGAGTGGTGGTGTCGTTGCTTCCAAGTAATTTACTATCTATGAGTTATCTCAAGTTTGACCGTACAACACTTTCTAACCTAGACCGCTCGCTACAGCTGGAGCATATACGCTCTAACCGTGGGGGCGCCTTCAACTGTACGACCCTCGTGGGGTGCAACACGCGCAAGTATCACGGTCTGCTCGTGGTGCCACTGCCTCACCTGAGCCGTCACAATCATATCCTCCTCTCGTCGCTAGACGCTACGGTGATACAGCATGGGGCGGAGTTTAACCTCGGCGTGCATCTCTACGGTGATGGCACGGTCTATCCCAATGGGCATAAGTACATACGAGAGTACAACATAGACAAGATGCCCCGCACGATATACCGTGTGGGCGGGGTGGTCCTACAGCGGGAGTCGATCTTCTGCCACTACAAGAATCAGGTGATTATCAAGTTTACGCTCCTCGACAGCCACAGCGAGACCACGCTGCGGTTGCGCCCTGTGGTCGCCTTTAGGGATGTGATCCTCCTATCGCATGAAAACGATACGGCCGACACGACCGTCCACCCCGTCGGCACGACGGGCGTGCGCACCTGTCTCTATGAGGGTTACCCCGATCTATATATGCAGGTGGATGCCCCCTCGCATTGGGTCGATGAGGGTTATTGGATTAAGAATCTGCACTATCCTAAGGAGCAGATACGAGGGTACGAAAGCTGCGAAGACCTCTATTCGCCTGGCTACTTCGAGATGGATCTGCGCAATGGTGAGTCGGTCTACTTCACCGCACAGCTAGAGGAGGTGGACGTGACTACGCTGCCAGCGCTCTTTGACTCAGAGGTGGCGCACCGCAAGGCTCGGGTGGATCTGCGGAGCTGTCTGCGCAACGCTTGTAGCCAGTTTTACTACAAGCCAGAATCCAATAGACACTACATCCTAGCGGGCTTCCCCTGGTATGGAGTTCGAGCCAGAGATGAGATGGTCGCTTTGCCTGGTTGCTCGATCTATAGCGATCATCCGGAGCGCTTTCACAATGTGATGAGCACCTTCATACGGAGCAGCATCAACTTCATCCAGCAGATAGCGCTCCCACTAGATATGGAGGGGGTGCGCGACCCCGACGTGGGGCTCTGGGCGATACGTGCTATACAGCTCTTTCTCGCTGAGTATCCAGACGACAGCCACCGCACCTTCTACCTAGACTTCGTGGGGCGCATCATCGACTACTACCTGAGCGACCGCCATCCGATCCTGCGCATCGAGCCTAATGGACTGCTCTATGCCGAGGGGAGCGGCACGCCTCCAGTCACCTGGATGGACTCAACGATAGCGGGGCAAGCGGTCGTACCACGACGGGGCTATCTGGTGGAGGTCAACGGCTTGTGGTACAATGCTCTCTGCTTCTACCGTGAGGCTCGTGGCGTGGGCTTTCCCGAGGAGTTGGCGGGCGTGATCGAGCGCCTAGAACCAGCCTTCGAGCAGACCTTCGTCAATCCCTATGGCTACCTATATGACTACGTGACCAAGGAGGGGTATCGTGAGCGGGCTGTCCGTCCCGATATGCTGATAGCTATCTCGCTACCGTTCTGCCCTCTGAGCCGTGCTAAGCAGCGACAAGTGCTAGGAATCGTGACCTCTGAGCTACTCACGCCAAAGGGTATTCGCTCGCTGAGCCCCCGCAGTGAGGGTTATGTGGAGCAGTGCAGCGGGCTTCAAGAGCAGCGGGAGCATGCTTACTATAATGGCTCCGCTTGGCCGTGGCTACTGGGTGCCTACACGGATGCCTATCTGAAGATCAATGGGCGTAGCGGTGTGACCCACCTGGCGCGCCTGCTCGGGGATATACAGGATGAGCTACAGCATCACGGCATCTCGACACTGAGCGAACTGTACGATGGCAACCCGCCCTACGATAGTCACGGCGGTATCTCCTTTGCGATGAGCTGTGCGGAGGTCTTGCGCGCCTTGGTGACCCTGGAGCGGTACAACAGTGAGGAGACCCCTCTGGCTAACTACCTATACTATACAACCAGCAACGAAGAGCGTCCTACAAGATGAGAGGACCAATAAATACCCTTACCTTTGAAGTGTAACTAAAGCCTACGAAACTATGAGACACCAACTACTATTACTAACCATACTACTTAGTTGCGGGCTGATCGTCTCGGCACAAAATACTTGGGATGGTCTCCTTACGACGGTAGAGCATCCGACAGATCCAGCGCAAGGGCGAGTCCTTGCCATTATGACTAATGATGCGTACATCCCGATACAGATCAAAGATGGTGTCTATGCTTCAGTAACCGACCCTCTACAACTAAGTGGTAAGCCTATCCAGCTAGACAGTATCTACCACTTCGTCTGCAATCGTGAGGGAGATAGCTATAACTACGACTTCGAGCAACTATACAAAGGCGCAAAGTATGTCACGGCTGAGGGTTGGTTCGTAACTGCCCTTATGGGTGAAGACCCCAATACAGGGGTCGTGATACCAGGAATAGAGAGTTTCTTCCTAACTAAAGATAAGGTTCGTATGGATGATGCGTTTACCGAATGGGGAGGTATAGTAATCGCTTTGGGAGGATGGACTCGCAAACATCTTTATGACGTAAATAGAGACTTGACATTCACTACTCCCCCGGACTCTATATATACCATTAGGTTTGTAGAGATAGGCAGGAGCTATATGGCAACACACGTTCTATCTTCAAAGCTGACAAGTATAGACTTGCCTACAGAGAGGAGCCTTGCTCCTATCATTAAGCTTGAAGATGAGAAGCTCTTTATCAAAAGCACTCGCCCCATTTCATTCGTTGAGATCTATAGTCCAGAGGGGTATGCAAGTCGATATGAGACAGATGCTCGGGAAGAGATTGTCATTCCCCTTCAATACGCTAGTCACTGTTCTGTAGTTCATATTGAATTCGCAGACGGCTCTACACCGTTCACTCAAAAGATACTACTTTGATAGAGATTGCCTCTTAACACGACAAGTGAGACCAATGAAGATGTTCTTGTAAGATGAGAGTATTGATGTACGGGTGGGAGTTTCCCCCACACATTTCGGGAGGGCTAGGCACGGCTAGCTACGGCTTGACCAATGGTATGGCCGAGCAGAGCGATATGGATATAACCTTTGTCGTGCCTAAGCTGTATGGCGATGAGGACACTTCGCACATTACGCTGGTTGGTGCTGACCGCACGCCGATCGTTTACCATGATCATAGTGCCGAGTACCTGCGCTCACGGCTACACAATGAGGCGGAGGTGACCTATTACCAGGCTGCGAGAGAGCACATCTACGATGACTTCCGCTATCGCTGTCCCAATGACTTGGGCTGTCTGGAGTTTAGTGGAGCTTACCCAGACAACCTGCTGGAGGAGATCAACAATTACTCGATCGTGGCGGGCGTCATAGCGCGGACGGTGCCGTGCGACATCATTCACTCGCACGACTGGCTCACCTACCCAGCGGGGATCCATACGAAGATGGTGACGGGGCGACCACTGGTGATCCATGTGCATGCGACCGACTTCGACCGCAGTCGTGGCAATGTCAATCCGCAGGTCTATGCGATCGAGCGGCAGGGGATGGACTACGCAGATGCTATCGTCTGTGTGAGCAACTTGACCCGACGAACCGTCATCGACAAGTATGGTCAGAGCCCCGATAAAGTCTTTACCGTTCACAACGCTGTCGAGCCGCTTAGTCCTGAGCTATTAGCCCTGCCCAATAAGCAGCATACGGGCGACAAGGTGATTACCTTCCTGGGGCGCATCACCATGCAAAAGGGGCCTGAGTACTTCGTCGAGGCAGCCCACAAGGTGCTACAGCATACCGATGGAATCCGCTTTGTGATGGCGGGAAATGGCGATATGATGGACAAGATGATTGATCTCGTGGCTCGCAAGCGTATAGCCGACCGCTTTCACTTTACGGGCTTCCTGCGAGGGCAGCAGGTCTATGAGATGCTACGCTCGAGTGATGTCTACGTGATGCCCTCGGTGTCGGAGCCTTTTGGCATCTCACCGCTAGAAGCTATGCAGTGTGGCGTGCCGAGCATTATCTCTAAGCAGAGTGGCTGTGCCGAGATCCTGCGCTATGCGATCAAGACTGACTACTGGGATGTGGACGCTATGGCCGACGCTATGCACGCCCTCGTCACCTATCCGACGCTCCACGAGCATCTCAAGCAAAAGGGTCTCGAGGAGGTCAACAACATCGTCTGGAGCAAAGCTGGACTGCGCCTCAGAGCTATCTATGACCGACTTGTATAACCCTTTGACAAACGACTTCTCCACCTTCCTATGATACAGATTATACTTCACTTCTACCTACACCAACCGTTTAGGCTCAAGAACTACCCATTCTTCAATATCGGTAGCGACCACTACTATTACGACGACTTTGCCAATGAGGAGATACTGCGTCAAGTGGTAGACCGATCCTATAGACCAGCCCTCGAACTGATCGAGCAATTGATCGAGGCGCATCCCGACTTTAGAGTTGCTCTCACGCTCTCAGGCTCGGTGCTCACGCAGATGGAGCTACACACGCCAGACATGATCCAGCTACTCAAGCGACTGGTCAAGAGTGGGCGCATCGAGATACTTGGCGAACCGATCTCGCACGGGCTCTGCGGGCTGTACGATGAGGAGGAGTATGCGAACCAATTGCGCATGTACCGCACCCGTATCAGTTCGCTCCTTGGGGTCTCTCCTGTGACGCTCTCCAATCCTGAGCTAATCTACAGTGACCGCATCGCACAGGTAGCCCATAGCCAAGGGTACAAAGCAATCGTCACCGAGGGTGCCAAGCACCTCCTAGCGTGGAAGAGTCCTAACTACTTGTACAACGCTACGATCGAGGGCATGGCTCTCCTGATGCGTCACGCAGAGCTCTCCGATGCGATCGCCCACGACTTCGCACGGTACGATAGTCCGCTCTATCCCTACACGACGGAGCGCTTCTTTGCGACGCTGGAGGCTGAGCAGGGCGACTATGCTTTGGTCTCTCTGCCACTGGAGACGCTCGGATCGGTATGGAGCCGTGAGACGGGCATCTTTGAGTTTTTCCGAGCTCTTCCCGAGCAGGGCTATAAGCGTGGCTTCACCTTTACCACGCCCCAAGAGATCGCTACGCACTGCACCCCGCAGGACACGATCCAGGCGACCTATCCGGTGAGCCGTATGGGCGAGGAGCGAGACACCTCGCTATGGACGGGCAATGAGCTACAGCAATGTGTCATACAGAAGCTCGAGGAGTGGGGCGAGCGCATCCGTCTCTCACGAGACCAGCGACTACTGGAGGACTGGATTAACTTACAGGGCTCCGATCACCTCTTCTACATGACCACTAAGTTGGGCGGCCCGGGGGCTTTCTCGCCATACGAGACGCCTTATGCCGCTTTTACCAACTACATGAACGTCCTGAGCGACTTCCTCCTCCGTGTCTCTGCCGAGTACCCCACCTCTATGGGCAATGAGGAGCTCAACGCACTCCTGCAGACCATCGAAAACCAAAACAAAAAGATAGCTCAGCTGGAAGATCAGCTGGCTAAGTAACCCAACCCGACTCCTTATATATGACCGCAACCACGCCTCAGGCGACAGCACTGCTAAGCAACCTCTTTACTGCTCCCGAGACTCCGTACGGGAGCTTCCCCTTTGACCAGTTCTTCGATCTCTCCTCCGCTACTGCCATAGAGCAGACGATGGAGACCTTCCGCACGGCTATGCAGGAGGCGATCACGCTACATCGTGCAGAGATCGATGCGATCACGGCACAGCGTGAGCCGGCCACCTTTGACAATACGATTCGTCGTTTCGAGGAGAGTGGGGAGGCGCTGGAGGCGGTCACGGGAGCCTTTTACAATCTGCTTTCAGCCTACTCGTGTCCCGAGATGATGCAGCTCTCGGAGACCTTCTCGGACTGGCTCAGCAAGCTGTCGACGGATACGCTGCTCAACGAAGCGCTCTTCGCCCGCATTCGCTCTGTCTATGACCAGAGGGAGGAGCTGCACCTGGACGAGATAGACCTGCGCCTCCTGACCGAGAGCTACGAGGGCTTTGCGGACAACGGTGCTCTGCTCGTTGGTGCCGAGCGGGAGCGCTTTAGAGAGATCAATGAGCAGCTCAGTCAGTTGACCACACGCTTTGCGCAAAACAAACTTTGCGACGAGGAGTCCTGGACACTCTTCGTGCCTGCTGACGAAGGCGACCGGCTACGTGGCTTGCCTCAGCAGATCCTAGACGATGCTAAGGAGAAAGCGCGCACCGCCTCCGAAGCGCATGGCGAGGGCTACCTCTTTGATCTGTCGGCTCCGCATGTGGGTGCCATCATGAAGCACTGTGCCGACAGAGATCTGCGCTACAAGATGTACCTAGGACGGGGTAGTGTGGGCAATCGTGACAATGCGCAGAACAATCGGCAGATCGTTCGTCAGATAGCTACGCTTCGTGGCGATCTGGCACGGCTACTGGGACATCCCAACTATGCGACCTACCGCCTCAAGCATCGTATGTGCAACACGCCCGAGCAGGTGGAGCAACTCCTCGACGATCTCACGAAGTATTACCGACAGACCGCCCTCGATGAGCTCGACGAGCTGGATCGTGAGGCGGGCTTCGAGCTAGAGTCGTGGGATCTCTCCTATTATATGGAGCGGCACAGCGAGCAGACCTTTGGGGTCAAGGAGGAGGAGCTACGTCCCTACTTCCCGCTCTCGCAGGTCATCTCGGGCGTCTTCGCCATTGCCACACGGCTCTATGGCATCACCTTCGCACCCGCTGAGGAGGTTGCCGTCTACCATCCCGATGTGCGCCCTTACCAAGTGCTAGACCGTAACGGAGCGCATCTCGGACTGCTCTACCTAGACTTCTTCCCCCGCAAGGGCAAGCGCAGCGGTGCCTGGATGAACAACCTACGGGAGTGGACACCCACCCAGCGACCCCATATCCTCCTCGTGATGAACTTCACCCCGCCGACGACTGGCAAGGAGGCCATGCTCACGCTATCGGAGGTGCATACGCTCCTCCACGAGTTCGGCCACTCGCTCCACGGCTTGCTCACGCAAACGCGCTACAGCTCCATGTCGGGGACCAATGTGGAGCGTGACTTTGTGGAGCTCCCGAGTCAGTTTATGGAAAACTATCTCCTCCAGCCCGAGGTGGTCACCGAACTGCTCTCTAAGCACTACCAGACGGGCGAACCGCTCCCCGCTAACCTCCTCAACAAAGCGATCCAAGCGACCCAGTACCCCGTCGGTTACAGCACCATCCGACAGGTTATCTTTGGCAAGCTGGATATGGCTTACCACACCTTAGCCGAGGGTGAAAGCCTACCCGACGACCTCTACACCTACGAGCGTGAGACCCTCCGAGGCACCACCCTGCGAGACAGAGAGCGTGACCCGCAGCACCCGGAGCATATTGTCGCTACCGCCTTCAGTCACATCTTTGCGGGCGGTTACGCTGCTGGTTAC
Organism: Porphyromonas uenonis DSM 23387 = JCM 13868; assembly: GCF_000482365.1. Classification (GTDB taxonomy): domain Bacteria; phylum Bacteroidota; class Bacteroidia; order Bacteroidales; family Porphyromonadaceae; genus Porphyromonas; species Porphyromonas uenonis. Next base: position 30,798 of record NZ_AXVC01000022.1, read on the forward strand.
TACGGATATAAGTGGAGCGAGATGCTCGCCACAGACGCTTTCGAGCGCTTTAGCGAGGAGGGGATCTTCTCTCCGAAGGTCGCTACCGACTTCCGGCATCAGATCTTGGAGCGAGGAGACGAGCTTGACCCGATGGAGCTCTACGTACGGTTCCGAGGGCGCAAACCTACGCTCGCTGCGATGCTCAAGCGTGACGGCATTACAACAGCTAACTAAAGGAATGAAGCTATGCGCCTTCGCTGGATCTGGTTCGTACTCCTCTTAGGCTTGCTCAGCAGTTGGCCCGTCGTGGGGCAGTGGCAGGCGCATTTTGCCGATAGCGTGGCGCTCTCGCCAGCTGTGTGGCAGGGAACGCTCGACAAGTTTCGCTGTGATCCCATCAGAGGTCTACAGCTCTACGACAGCAAGGCTACTGGCACGACCAACTACGCCTATATCAAGGCGTATGTGCCTGTCAGCAAGCAGATTACTTGGCATGGCAAGGTGCGACTGGACTACACCCCGACGAAGAGCAATAATGTGAAGCTCCCGCTCTACTGCTACGAACCTCTAGGTGACGGGACCTTCAACTATGTGGTGCTCAAGATGGAGAACAACCAATGCTTGCGTCTTGCTGAGTGTCGCCTTGCGCTACAGAAGAGTGGTCAGGTGAAGACGCTTTCGTCCCACGAACTCTTGTCCTACAATTACTTTAACGAGATGCGCCAAGAGGGTGGGGTAGTCGACTTTGTCCTGCAGTATGACCCGACAGCCGAGACGTGCTGGTCCCTGTGGGTCAGGCATCGAGACGGTGATCTCTATAAGCCTGTGGGAAGTGCTGGCAGCACGAAGCCTTTATCTAGTGAGTACAGTAGCTACTCTCTCTTCTTCGCTTGCCAGTATAGCAAGTCTCGGACGCAGCACAGTTCGCTGGAGTTCCTAGACATTTACCCTTCACTGGTCTCGCCTGATGAGCTACTCGGCGAGCGCAACGTGGTCCCAGCGAAAGACTTCTACAAGTCTTTCGACCAGAGAGACTCGCATACCGTCGAGGCGCTTTGCGCTGAGCCGGCCGATCTCTCTACGGCGACCATTGCCGTGGCGCCTTCATGGGGCCAGCTCACCACCTCTGCTGAGGGCAAGAGCATCTATATAAGGAGTGAGGCAGCGATCCCTGAGGGTGAGTATGCGCTCTCCCTCCGAGGCGTACGTACTGCCAGCGGCCTTAAGGTGGAGAATGCAATCTATAGGATAGCCGTCGAGTATGATCAGCCACAGCCTCATAAAGACAGCTTGGCACTCACTTTTAGCGAGTTTATGGCAAACCCGCTCTCGGGTGCCTCTGAGTATATTGAACTGTACAACCCTACTGGTCAAACGCTGGATGCCAGTGGCTACTCGGTCGGTGTACTGCGACGGGGCAAAGTGTCCACTTGGTATCCGCTGAGTAGTCGCTCCTGTCCGATTCCAGCGGGCGGGTACCACGCCTTCACTACTTCGGTGGAGGGGATCACCGCTTTCTATGAGGCGCCGCGCGATAGCCTGACTCAGAGTGCGAGCTTGCCACAGCTTGCCAATAATGGCTTCACCATCGAGCTGCTCCGCCATGCCGACTCAACGGTCGTGGAGACCTTTCGCTATGATCCAGCCCTCCTGGGTAAACTGCGTAGTCAGCGTGGCGTAGCCCTCGAGCGATACATCTCGCCCACGGGCGACAAGAGCCAGGAGTTTTGGGGCGCTGCCGCCCAGTCGGCACACTTCGCTACGCCTGGCCAGCGCAATAGCATTCGCCCCTCGGGTGGTTCGCCTAGTGATACGACCCACGCCAGCTCCTTGCTACCGCTCTACATTACCGAGATTATGGCTCGTCCTACGGTCGACGGCTCCGAGTATATCGAGCTTTACAACCCCAACGACACCACCGTCAATACAGCGCATCTCGGACTGGTCATCACACGCTCCGGTCACCCCTCCAAGGTCTATCCGCTCCCGCCACACCCCGCGGGTGGCATCCCCCCACGGGGCTATCTGGCGCTCACCCCGAGCACACACCCGCTGGAGCGGCTTTACTATGCACAGCCCGACAGCCTGCTCCTCTTTCCCGAGATGCCTCAGCTCCCTGATAGCGAGTGCGCTATACGGCTCGTTCAGTTGGCAAACGATAGCATCGTCGAGGAGGTTTACTACGATATCAAGACCTTCCCCAAATCTCTACAAAAGGTCAAAGGCGTAGCTCAGGAACGCATCATCCCTGACAAGCAACCGCAAGACTTGAGCAACTGGACGGCTGCCGAGGCGTGGGCTAACTACGGGACGCCTGGTCGGCAAAACAGTGTCTACGGGCGCTCCTCCGCTTCTGGCGAAAGCATCGACCTCCCGAAGCAACGCACGCTCCTATCGCTACCCCAGCTCGCCCGATTGGTGCTACAGGAGATCTCAGTCGGTGAGACCACCTGCACAGCAACGCTATACGCCGTGGCGGGTTATCCGCTTGCGCAGTATGACCACGCCAGCACGGAGACCCTCTGCCGAGCCATCGTAGAGCGACAGAGCCTGGCGGAGCTCTTGCCCGTGACCTACGCTACGCGCGCCATCCTCCTCGTGGAGCTACGCCATCCCGACCGCAAGCGCGCCTATCCCCTCGTCAGCATCATCGTCCATTGACTCAACACGTGTAGCCCGGTGTAGGGACGCACGGCTCGTGCGTCCGTTGTGTCAAAGGTTACAGCATCGTAGTTTTAACGGGGACGGACGCCCTCCCACTAGACACTCCCGTGCGTCCCTGCACCGGGTTACTCGTATCGTGCTGGCTTAGTAGTACATACGAGTTCCAAAAATAGTTCCCCTCTTGGAACTTTTTAGTTCCAAGGGAGGAACTTTTCAGTTCCAGCGGAGGAACTCTTTAGTTCCAGCGGAGGAACTTTTCGATCCCCATGGGGGGACGAAGAAATCCCTAGGGAGGGAATCTGAAATTCTTCGGACTTGAGATTTCATTTTTCCGAAGTTTCATTTCATTCCTCCGAAGTTTGATTTCGTTCTTCCGAAGAATTTCTCGTTTTCCAGTGAGCTATTGGGCAATTGCTCCGTGGGGGATGCGCTTGGTCGGCAAGGCTTCCCAGAAAAAAGCACCCCCACCTGCTGAGCGGTGAGGGTGCTGATGCGATATGTTGCAGGGGTGGCTTTCGCTAGATGCGGAGCCAGCTCCAGAGGTCGCGTAGGGAAGGTTTCTTGCCCGTGAAGAGGATGCCGACACGGTAGATACGTGCGGCTAGCCAGGCGATGCCAAAGGCGGTGAGGTAGAGGAGCACGATGCTGAGGATGAGCTCCCACAGGGCGACTCCATAGGGTAGTCGAACCATCATCACGAAGGGTGAGGAGAAGGGGATGATACTGCCCCAGAAGGCCATCGCGCCGTCGGGATTGTCCATGCTACCCATAGCGATGTAGAAGCCGAGCATCATGATGAGGACGAAGGGCATCATAAACTGACTGGCATCTTCGTCGCTCGAGACGCTCGACCCGATTGCTGCAAAGAGCGAAGCGTAGAGGAGGTAGCCCCCGATGAAGTAGACGAGGAGCATGATGATGAGCTGTACGAAGTTAATACTCTGTAGCACCTCTAGGCTGGACTGCATCTCGGTGACGGAGTCCATACTCATACCGCCAGCGAGCCCGCCCATCTGTGCGGGGTCTAGCTGCGAGAGAGCCGAGAGGTCGTAGACGCCACCGACGGCTACCAGTGAGCCGACGACAAAGATAATCCCTCCGAAGATCAACCAAATAGCGACCTGTGTCAGTCCGACGAGGAAGACACCGACCATCTTTGAGATCATCATCTCTATGGGACGAACGGTGCTGACGATGACCTCCATGATGCGGTTCTTCTTTTCCTCCAGCACACCGCTCATCACCTGTCCCGAATAGTTGGACATAAAGGCGAGGATGATACCCGAGAGGATCATACCGATGACTCCGGCCAGTGTGCCACTAGACTTAGCCTCTTCGCCCTTGGCATCCCACTGATAGGTGGGGACGGAGATGGTTGTCTCCACATCGTCAATGATTTCGGGGAGACCCTCGATATCATACTGAGCGATGCGCTGCTCTTTGAGCCGCTCGGTAAAAGCATCATTGATGTAGCGGACAATTCCGTCGGGGAGCTTCTTGTAGGAGTAAAGGCTCCAGCCGCTAGGATTGTTCATCAGCGTGTCCTGTATGTAGAGGACTGCTGAGAGCCCCTCCTCCTCGAGCTTCGCCTTGTCGGTATAAGCCTCAAGCGGTTCGGAGCTTGGGATGAAAGTGTAGTACTCGTTGTCGGCCAGCACGTCGCTATAGAGTCCCGTCTCGTCAATGACGGCGACACGCTCGTCACTGAGCGAACTCATACTGACATAGATAACGATAAAGAAGATAGCCGCAATGAGGATGGGGATGAGGAGGGTGGTGACGATGAAGGACTTCTTCTTGACACGCACCATATATTCTCGCTCAATGAGTATGGAGAGCTTGGAGGGTGATTTCTTGTTCATAAGAGTGGGTCTGGTTAAAGGGTGGTCGTAGCGGGCTGAGCTTGAGCCGTGGTGGTGCGGATAAATATCTCCTGCATGGAGGGTATTTCCTGTGCAACCTCTAGGAGGTGCAGGTCGGTGGGGACCAGCTCAGCGAGAGCGCGTACGTCACGCTGCTGTGGGTCTTTGAGGCGGACGCGCATATCGTGTCCCTCACGCTTGATCTCGAGTAGCTCGATCTGCTGCTCGGTCAGAGACTCGACCCAGTTGGGACGATACCCCTCGCCTGCGATGAGTAGCGAGGCGACGCCGTCGAAGTGGCTTCGCTTGACCTCGGTCACATCTCCACGGAGCACCACCTTGCTCTGGTTGATGAGTGCGATGTCGTCGCAGATCTCCTCGACGGACTGCATATTGTGCGTGGAGAAGATGACGGCACAGCCGTTGTCTCGCAGCTCTAGGATCTCACGCTTGAGGAGCTCCGCATTGACCGGGTCGAAACCGCTAAAGGGCTCGTCGAAGATGAGTAGCTTGGGACGGTGAATGACGGTGCAGATGAACTGAACTTTCTGCTGCATTCCCTTAGAGAGCTCCTCGACCTTACGATGCCACCAGGGCATGATGTCAAACTTCTCAAACCAGTGCTTTAGCTCCTGCTGCGCCTCCTGTCGGGAGAGTCCGTGCAGACGAGCTAGGTAGATGGCTTGGTCACCGACCTTCATCTTCTTATAGAGCCCGCGCTCCTCGGGAAGGTAGCCGATATGGCGTATATCTTCGTAGGTCATCTCCTGGCCGTTGAGCAGTACGGTGCCGCTGTCGGCGAGGAGGATTTTGTTGATAATCTTGATGAGGGTACTCTTGCCGGCACCGTTGGGACCGAGGAGTCCGAAGACGCTGTTGGGCTGTACCTGTATGGAGACATCGTCGAGGGCGAGGTGGTTCTTGTATCGCTTGACGATATGCTCTGCTTCTAGTAAGTATGGCATGGGAGGTTAGAGATTAGACTTTAGAGATTAGAGATTAGACCTTTGAGGTTTGGAGTATGTCGAGGGCTCGCTGGTAGGAGGGGATCTCGGCGAGCGGTTTTGCCGTGGCGGTGGTGTAGTCTATCTGCAGGACGAGGTGGGAGAGCCCGTTGGTCATCATCAGGAGGGGTGCGTGGTAGTGCGCGTTGTAGCGAGAGATCTGGTTGACCGTCTCCTGAGAGAGTGGCACCTCGGGCGCCTTGCACTCGACAAGCGCGAGGACTCGTCCGCCAGGACCGTAGATCATCGCGTCAAAGCGGTCTTGACGTATGGAGCTGGCGACGAGGCTCTCCACCTGTATGGAGAGGCGCGGGTAGCCTAGATGATCCGAGAGATAGTGCAGGAAGTGCTGACGCACCCACTCCTCAGGGGTCAGAGCGACCATACTCTGACGATAAACGTCGTATATGACCGAACGCCCTGACTGCTCCTCAATGAGAGCAGGGTAAGAGGGTAAGTGGAGGGGTTTCATTAACTTTGCTTCGCACTACAGCTATTAGACGGTGCAAAGTTACCATTTCCACCAATGAAAACAAAGAAAGAGATTGCTACCAATTGGTTAACGAGGTACACCACACGGAGCCTCTCGGAGTTTGCGCCACACATACTCCTGACCAACTTCACGAGCTACCTGCAAGCTTTTGCCAAGAAGATCGGCGAACCGATCCTAGGCGAGAGCGCCTCGATGCCAAACTGTGGCAATGCGGAGATGACGATGATACACATTGGCATGGGCAGTCCCAATGCGGCGACGATCATGGATCTGCTCTCGGCCATTGAGCCACGGGCGGTGGTCTTCCTCGGGAAGTGTGGCGGGCTCAAGTCGCAGCTGACGCTGGGGGACTACGTCCTCCCGATTGCGGCGATACGTGGCGAGGGAACGAGCGATGACTATATGCCTCGTGAGGTGCCGTCGCTCCCTTCCTTTAATGTGCTCAAAGCTTGTAGCAATGCGCTCCTCGAGGCGGGCATATCGTATGCGCCAGGGACGGTCTACACGACGAATAGACGGCTCTGGGAGCATGACGAGCGCTTCAAGGAGTACCTTCGCACGACCCATGCGGACGCCATTGATATGGAGACGGCTACGCTTTTTACCGTGGGCTATGCGAACCGCATCCCGACGGGTGCTCTCCTGATGGTGAGCGATATGCCGATGACACCCGAAGGGGTCAAGAGCGACGAGAGCGATAGCTACGTGACGGCACACTTCGCCGAGCAACATCTCCAGCTCGGCATCCGCACTGTCGAGAGCCTTCGCCAATCTCCCGAGGAGATGAAGAGCATCGTCTTTGACTGGTAGTAAATTATTATAGTAGAGAGAAAATGAAGAGCGTCAAGATCAATGTCGAGTACCTGAAAGTCGTCAACTATGCCCTGTGTCACAATAGGATCCCAATCTGCCAGTCGGTCGACATCGTCAATACCTCTGAAGCGCCACTGGAGGATGTGCAGGTGCGATGTGAGGGAGAGTATGTGGCTCCGTATGAGAGTACGGAGATCTTGCAGGTTAATCCTAACGAGACGGTACGGGTAGTGCCTTTTGAGGTTGAACCTGATGGCGCTAAGCTGGCCGCTCTGACAGAGCGCATAGTTACGAGCTTTACGATTACGGTGACAAGCCAAGGCGAGTGTGTGGGGCAGGAGACCTTTTCGCTAGAGATGATGCCGTATGACCACTGGCTGGGGTCGGTGATTTTGCCTCAGATGCTGGTCTCCTTCATCACGCCAAATCATCCCGCTATTACGGCGCTAACGCTCAAGGTGGCTGCAATGCTCAAGCAGATGACAGGCTCCTCCGCGCTTACTGAGTACCAGTCGGGCAATCCCAATGAGGTGCGCCTACAAGTGGCTGCGCTCTTTGCAACCCTACATCAGGAGGGAATCGTCTATCGCGCTATGCCTGCAAGCTATGAGGTCATAGGACAACGCATCACCATGCCTGATCAGGTCTTAGCGACCAAGATAGGTAACTGTATCGAGCTGACGCTGCTGATGGCTAGCGTGCTCGAGAGTATCGGTCTGAATAGTGTCGTGATCTTACAGAAAGGTCATGCTTATCTAGGCGTATGGCTCGTGGATGACTGCGCCCTCGTAGGGGTCTCTGACGATGCCTCCTTTATAGAGAAGAAGTGCTCGCAAGGTATCAGCGAGATGCTGGTGCTAGAGTGTACGAAGTTGACCAGCGAGCAGACCTCCTTCGAGCAGGCGATCAAGATTGCAGAGCTCAACCTAGCGGATCACGCACTCTTTGACATCTTTATCGATGTCAAGCGGTGTAGACTAGAGGGCATACGCCCTCTGCCCTCGAAGGCTTTGTCTGAGGGCAACTACTCCGTTGCCTCCGCAGGCGTAGCACATGAGGAGTGTGTCATCAATGTGGTAGAGCATGACCGCTACGATCTGACTCATATAGCGGATAGCAAGAAGGAGCTGACGAAGTTTGATATCTGGGAGCGCAAGTTGCTCGACTTCTCTCTACGCAACTCGCTCCTCAATACCAATTTACGTCGCAGGGGTATACAGTTTGTATCCTTTGATGTAGCAAGCATCGAGGACTACCTACAGGACGGGAAGGAGTACACCATTGCTTGTAAGCCAAACGTAGAGCTCTCCTTTGACACTTCAGAGCAGATCGTCCGCTCTAAGCTCTATCCGCAGCTGGATGCACTGATCCGCAATGATATAACCCATTGCACCCTGCACACCTACAAGACAGAAACTGAGACTAATGACATCCTCAAGAACATCTACAAGGTGGCGCGTAGCTCTATCGAAGAGACGGGTGCCAACTCTCTCTACCTCGCTATCGGCACGCTCCGGTGGTTTGAGACTGAGCGGAGCGAGACGGCGCGTTATGCCCCGATACTGCTCCTGCCTGTGGAGATGGTCTACAAGAGAGGTAAGTACTGCGTCAGGACTAGAGACGAGGAGATACTACTCAACGTCACTCTGATAGAGTTCCTAAGGCAAAACTATGACATCTCCATCGGAGGGCTAGACCCGCTACCTAGAGATGAGAGTGGTGTCGATGTGTCGCTCATATTTGCCACAATACGTGATGCGCTCAAGGAGCAGAAGAGATGGGACGTAGAGGAGGAGTGTCTCTTGGGTATATTCTCCTTTAGCAAGTACCTCATGTGGAATGATATCCATGCTAATCATGAGACGCTCCGAGAGCATGATATCCTAAACAGTCTCGTAGAGGGCAAGCTCACGTGGCATCCCGAGGAGATCACCGCAGACCTGAGACAACTAGACAAGGAGACCTCGCCAGCAGGACTAGCCCTACCACTGACAGCTGACTCGTCTCAGATAGCTGCCATCATAGAGGGGGGCAAGGGGCACTCCTTCGTCCTCTATGGGCCTCCAGGCACAGGCAAGTCGCAGACGATCACCAACCTAATAGCCAATGCCCTCTACCAGGGCAAGAGGGTGCTCTTCGTAGCCCAGAAGATGGCTGCTCTAGACGTCGTTCAGAGTAGACTAGAGAAGATAGGACTAGGCCCGTTTTGCCTAGAGTTGCACTCCAACAAAGCAACCAAAAGACATGTCCTCACCCAGCTCGAAGAGGCTCTAAGAGTTGCGCACATTCTACCTCCAGAGGAGTTTCAGGCGCAGGCAGACAAGATCTTTGAGATGCGCAAGCAGCTCATAGCCTATATGAATGCGCTGCACGACAAAGATCCTCAGGACAAGCTCTCTCTGTACGAGTATATCCTATACTATGAGAGCTTAGAGGCAGAGCCTTTGGCTAGCTTTGCCTTTGAGGAGCCACTGGATCAGCTCTTGAGAACAGAAGGCGTCAGAGGGGTCGAGGAGCTACTAGGCGCACGGCTAGAGACCGTCGTGAAGTTGGTCGGACAGCCAGCGACTCATCCTCTGAATGGACTAAGACTAGATCGAGCAATGCTGACAGATAGCACAGGTGTAGTGGAGGAGATGCGTCGTAGTCAAGAGACTCTGAGGCAAGCACTCTCGCATCGTGAGGATCTCCAGCAGACGCAGGAGCAGCAAGCGCAAATAGTGAGAGACAACGCACCGGAGATCCTAGCGGAGGACGTAGAGCAGCTCCGTACGGAGTGGCGTGCGGCAAAGGCTAAGTGGTTTATCCCGCGCTTTTTTGCCAAGCGTAGCTTCATCAAGCGGCTCAAGCAGTTCAACGCATTCATCACCGAGCCTGAGGTAGACAAGCTGATCGAAGACCTGACCCTTTACCACAAGAGGCACGAGGAGATCGAGCAGCTAAGAGCTGTCTTAACTCGCCACTTCGGGCTAGAGACTCCAGAAGACACGATGCCTGAGACCGCTACGATAGAAAAGTCTATCGACCAGCTAGACCGTTGGAGTACCCACTCAGACAAGATGCGAGACTGGCTACACTGGTCTGAGTACGCCGATGAACTGGAGTCTCACGGTCTCGGCTGCGTTGTAAGGACGATGTGCCAAGAGGAGCATCAGCCAGCTCTGATTAAAGATGCCTTTATGAAGGCTCTCTTCAAGTACAAGGCGGAGGAGCGTATCAGACGCTCTGAAGTGCTTGCGACCTTTGAGGGGATGATCTTCGATCAGGTGGTACAGTCTTACCGGACGATGATTCATGAGTTCCAACTGCTGACCCAAAAGGAACTGTATGCACGACTAGCTGCAAACATTCCACGGATGACCGACGATGTGGTGGCTGGGAGTGAGATCGGACTACTTAATCGCAATATCAGTAATGGCGGACGAGGCGTCTCTCTGCGCGAACTCTTTGCACAGATGCCCACACTACTCCCTAGGCTTTGCCCCTGTATGCTTATGAGTCCTATGAGTGTGGCGCAGTATACATATATGACTCAGGATCAGTTTGACCTAGTCATCTTCGATGAGGCGTCTCAGATGCCTACCAGTGAGGCCGTGGGGGCTATAGCTAGAGGCAAAGCGCTGATCGTAGTGGGAGACCCTAAGCAGATGCCACCGACAAGCTTTTTTGCTACTTCTAATGTAGATGTGGAGGAAGCTTATATAGACGACATGGAGAGCATCCTCGAGGATTGCCGCACACTAGAGATTCCGGCCCTCCAGCTGTCTTGGCACTACCGCTCTAGGCACGAGAGCTTGATAGCCTTCTCTAATAGTGAGTACTACGATGGGTCTCTCATCACTTTCCCCTCAGTAGATGATCAGAATACAAAAGTCTATCACGTACCCGTAGAGGGATACTACGACAAGGGAGGCAAACGCACCAATGCGGCAGAGGCAGAAGCCATCATACGAGAGGTGATATGGAGACTGAGAAATCCTGAATTGCGGACGAAGAGTATAGGTGTAATATCCTTTAGTGTAGTTCAGCAAGGACTGATAGAGGATATGCTACAGGCAGAGCTAGACCGTGAGCCGGCGCTACAAGAGATCGTTGACCAGATGCCTGAGCCGATCTTTGTCAAGAATCTAGAGAACGTCCAGGGTGATGAGCGAGACATCATTCTCTTTTCCATAGGTTATGGCCCCGACAAGGAGGGCAAGGTATCGATGAACTTTGGTCCGCTAAACAACGCTGGCGGTGAGCGCAGGCTCAATGTTGCTGTGAGCCGCGCAAGACAAGAGATGCACATCTACTCTACGCTTCGTTCTGCAGACATTGACCTCCGCAGATCCAAGGCGCTAGGCGTAAAAGGTCTCAAGGACTTCCTCCTATATGCCGAGACCCAGTCCCTGCCCACCTACTCTCAGACACAAGTGGAGAGCCGTGACACACTGCTCGCTGAGCAGATTGCTGCCGAGCTAACCACAAGAGGACACCTGGTCAAGACGAATGTGGGTCGATCTAGCTTTAGAGTAAAAGTTGCTATCTGTGACCCTCAAGACCCCGAGGTCTATCGTCTCGGTATACTCCTTGATGGGGAGAGCTATAGCAAAACGACCACCACCAGAGACCGAGAGGTGGGGCAACCCTCCGTGCTATCTGCACTCCAGTGGCAGGTCATGAGGGTGTGGAGCGTCGATTGGTTCAATAATAAGGAGCGAGTCCTGAACCGAATAGAGGAGTGTCTCGCCACGGCTCTTTCTGCACCCGTAGAGGTTAAAGCAACTCCCAAGGCGCACTTTGACATTTCACAGGAGCAGCTTGTTGAGGCGACATCTCAAGGGCAGCAGTATCGGAGCTACTCCATAACACAACCTACGGCAAAGGGCACTATGCGTGATATGGCTCAGCTAGTCCAAGGCATTATCGCCACCGAGCAGCCGATCACCTTCACACTCCTCTGCAAGAGAGTCGCTACCCTCACAGCTGTAGGACGCATCACCCCAACCTTACAGGCCACTGTCAAGGAGCTACTCTTCCCCTTCTATCAAGATGAAAGCGAAGCTATATGGCTCTCTAAGGAGGATAGTCGTGACTACAACTCCTATCGTACAGACTCCGGGAGAGAGGTGGCGAACATACCTCGTGTAGAGCTAATAAACGCACTCAGCGAGACTCTCAGAGAGCAAGTAGCTCTGAGTCAGGACTCCCTGACACTCCTTGCAGCTCGTAAGCTAGGCTTCAATCGTAGGGGTAGCAACGTTGACGCAGCCTTCTCAGAGGCTTTAGCCGCTATGATAGAGGCTGGTACCGTTGAGACTGTGGGCTCTAACCTTCGCCTCAAGTGAAAGCTGGACGAGCGAGTGGTATGTGCCATGTATATTCAATTAAGGAGAGCAAATCCCTTGGCTCAGGCCATTTCACTACCTTTGCTGTGCAATGCAAAGCGGAGACAGTACGACGTTGGTATCGTCTCTGATCGATAGGAAGATGCAGCTATGACTGAACTCGTACAGATTAGTGACCAGATCCGGTCGGGTCAACCGCTCCCGCCTCTCGTGCTTGGCTACGGAGAGGAGAGCTACTATATCAATCGACTAGAGGAGCTGGTCGTCGAGAACTATATCCCTAAGGAGGAGCGCACGACCCAGCTCGTCGTCTACTTCGGCTCTGAGACGACCGCTCCTGAGGTCCTTCAGCAGGCGCAGACCTTCTCCATGTTTGCGCCGAAGCGTCTGATCGTCTTGCGTGATGCGCAGGATCTTAAGAAGAGCTCCGTCCTCAAGAAGCCGTACGGCATTGCCGAGTTGATACGCGATGCGACCACCTTTGCCGAGGGCACCACACTCCTTATCCTATACCACGACGCGCTCCCCGCAGCTGCCAAGAAGAATGCGCAGGCGCTCAAGTCGCAGGTGGCGCTTATCGAGTCGGCACCCGTCAGGCGTGACAACGAACTAAGAGAGGCGATGATCCAGATGGCTAAGGGGCTAGACTTGGAGCTGGCTCCGCAAGCGATCACGACGCTGATCGAGCGGGTCGGATACGATCTGGAGACGCTCTACTCGGAGCTGCAAAAGCTCTCCATACCCGCCAAGGGCGCTGGCGGACTCGTTTCTCGTGCCATGGTGCAGCAGGTGGTCAGCAAGTCGCGTAAGTACGGTCCCTACGACCTGCTCAATGCGGTGCAGCGGCGTCGGGATGACGAGGCGCTGCAGATAGCACTCGCTATGGCGGAGGACGAAAAGCGGTACCCCGTCCCCCAGATCATCGCTTCGCTCTACGGCTTCTTTGCCAATCTGATGGTAGCGCACTACCTCCCGACCAATAGTCAGAAAAACATACAGGAGGCGCTCAACCTGAAGTATGAGTCGATGGCCCGAATGTACCAGTCGGCCATGCGTCTCTACTCCAAGCAGCAGACGCTCAACATCATCTCCGCCATACGACGTGCCGATGGTGACGCCAAAGGTGCCCACGGGGTCAACGCCTCGGCACGCACCATCTACCTAGACCTCCTGACGCAGATCTTTGCGCTGAAGTACTAAACGAAAGCCCCCGCCCGTCGGAATAATCAAAGCGAGACGAGTAGCCCGGTGTAGGGACGCTCGGAACGAGTAACCCTTTGTAGGGACGCTCGGTCGAGCGTCCGTTGTAGAACAATCTTGACGATGTCGCTTTTAACGGGGATGGACGCTCGACCGAGCGTCCCTACAGGTCGCTACTCGTCTCATCTTTGCATCGTCTACTTATTAAGGGAGGACAGATGTTTGGTCCCGAGGGTGGTTAGAACCACTTGTCGATCTCCTCGGAGGTGAGCGAGACCATGATGGAGCGCCCGAGCGGGTCGAATTGCGAATTGGGCGTCAGGAAGAGGTCTGAGATGATCTGACTGGGCTGTGCAGCTCGTGCATGGAGTGTGTGACGCACCAGTTCACTGGCTTGGCGGAGCGCTTCGCCAGAGAGGAAGAGCTGCGCTAGGATTTCCGCAGGGGGGAGTGTGGTGTCGGTATCGTCTTTGTCGACCTGATCGAGGTATTCACCGAGTGTCTTGGTGATCAAGTCTGCGACGCCGATGGGACGTAGTGGCTTGGGTACGGAGGTGATGAGGTAGACGTTTTCGTCTGGGTCTGCGGAGGCCTCTGCTTGCGGGGTGATCTCAAACCCGATCTGCTGCAAGCTCTCGACCAACTCGTGATGGGTCGGGTAGAGGTCGCAGGGTAGCGACAGTTCCTCGGCAAAGAGTAGTGGCTGCGCTTGGTCAGGCTCGAGTGTGAGCGTGGCTATCTGCTGCTCGTAGTAGATGCGTAGCAATGCGCGCTCAATCTGTATGACGGCGAGGCGGTCGCTCATGGTGGTGAAGAGGTAGCGCTCCTGAAAGGTGTAGACCAAGTTAGAGCTATTGGCCACATGCTGAGAGGGGCTAGCGGAGACCGTAAAGAGTGGATCCATCGCTGTGGGGACAGCCTCTGTGGGTTGGCTTTCGGGAAGTGTTGATTCGCCTCGTCTCTGCTGGAAGTCGTCGATAAAGCTTTCCCAATGAGCGGGTGAGCCACTACTCATCGAGGAGAGCGGATCGAGGGGCTTCTGGTCGTCCGTAGAGATAGCTTTAAAGGGATTGTACTCTGGATCTATCTGTACGGGCGGTGTTTGAAGTGCCGTGCTGCTCTGTCGTGTGGCATCGTAGGCCGGTATCTCGATGAGCTGGTCGGTGCTAAAGGTGATGGCGGGCATAGCGCTGGTGGTGCTGAGGTGCTCTCGTAGCACTACCATAAGGAGCTTGAAGATAGCCTGCTCGTCGAGGAACTTGATCTCCGTCTTGGTCGGATGTATATTGACATCGATACGACTGGGGTCCACCTGGAAGTAGATAAAGTAGTTGGGCTGGCTACCTGGCGCGACGAGGTCCTCAAAGACGTTCATGACAGCACGGTGGAAGTAGGGGTGCTTCATATAGCGTCCATTGACAAAGAAGAATTGCTGGGCTCCTCTACGCTTAGCGTCTCGTGGCAAGGTGATGAAGCCCGAGACATTTGCCAAGGGACCCTGGTACTCGATGGGGATGAGCTGCTTGGCGTAGCTCTTGCCTAAGAGGTCTACGATGCGATGCTGGAGGTCGCTCTTGGGGAGGTTGCGTATGAGCTTGCCCTCGGAGTAGAGTGTGAAGGCGATCTCGGGGTAGACCAGAGCGATCCGCTCGAACTGGCGGTAGATGTGTCGCAACTCCGTCTCGGAGCCTTTGAGGAAGCGTCGCCGTGCGGGGACGTTGTAAAAGAGATTCTTCACCGTGATAGAGGTGCCCACCTCGGCAACGGTGGGTGCGGAGCTGATGACCTCGGAGCCGTTGATCAAGAGCTTGTAGCCTATGTCACTGTCGGCTTGTCGTGTGATCAGCTCGATCTGAGCCACCGCCACGATGGAGGCTAGCGCCTCGCCACGGAAACCCATGGATCGGAGCGTGAAGAGGTCGTCGACGGAGGATATCTTGCTGGTGGCATGTCTCTCGAAGGCCATACGAGCGTCTAGCGGACTCATCCCGACGCCGTCATCGATGACGCGCATGAGCTCTTTGCCAGCATCTTGTAACTCGATGGTTATCTGCGTGGCGTGGGCATCAATGGCGTTTTCGACCAGCTCTTTGAGCATGGAGGCTGGTCGCTGGATCACTTCACCAGCGGCTATCTGATTGGCTATGCTGTCGGGGAGGAGATGTATGATTTCGCTCATAGGATGGAGAAGAGGGGACCCTGTCTATAGTATAGTACCCAGACGATGAAGCCTAAGAGGATGAGCATAAGGATGCAGCGCAGGATGATGCCTGAGCGGGCGTAGTTGTCTATCCCTCGGTCTCGCTGCTTCTTGAGATGGCGCGTGCCACCGTAGAGGCTCTCGGAGAGGGTGTCACGAAACTCTTCGCCAGAGCCATAGGCGGACTCTACTTGCTTGCCGTCGTCTTTGCTGGTGTTGTCGCTACTTCCTGCTGTGTCGGAGCCTTCGGCAGCTTCGAGCTCTCGTCTGATCTGCTCGATGCGTCGCTGGAGTTGCTCCTTCTTAGGATCCCAATAGATGGGTTGGTGGTGGAAGGTGCGCGGTTTTCGCGGTCTGAATATGAGTCCCATGAGTATAATGGTAAGAGGTGCATGTAGCTCTGCAGCGAGTCTGCGAGAGACGGTACGGAGCTGGTGTCGCTCTCTAGTGGGCGACGGATGTAGACGGAGAGTGGCTCCACGGCCATAGCGGTCGTGTCAGGTGATGCCGTCTTCTTAGCTTCAGCTGGCTTAGGCTTCTCCATGGCTTGCTGGTACTCCTTGTAGAAAGCTTGCCATGCGGCTAGGCCGTCGAAGCCTTTGCTCATCTTGCTGTTTTGCCCCTGCAGTGTGGCGAGCGAGTCAGTAGAGGCTGGAGGCGCTGTGCGGTCGGGGATGACATCTTCAGGTGAGAGCGGGCGCTTGTCGCCATGCCACTCGGCACCGCTCATCTGACGCAGCTCATCGGTGAGGTCTTGGATCGGGTGGATCGTCCCCTCGGCCTTGCCATGCCAGAGGATGTGGTCAAGCTTGTCATCGGTAACGTAGACATCCATCTGCGGGTTCTTAACCTGAGCCAGTGCGTAGTAATGCTTCGCTTTCTCCTGTATGAGGTAGTAGCGAGACTCGACGTTGGAGCGGTAGAAAGCGTGGTCGAGGGTACCTTCGCGAAAGTATGCTTGGATCGTATCGGCCTTGACACGATCTTGCTTGATGGAGTCAAGCCAGCGAACGCTTGACGCATTAAGCCAGGCGAAGGCGTGGTCGATCGTATCGTTGGCGAGGTGAGCATAGATGGTGTCGCCCTTGAGCTGGGTCGAGTCGTTCCACAAGATCGGAGAGCCAAAGAGCTTGATGAGCGAGTCCACGGAGAAGTAGTGCACAGAGTCCCCGATGGCCTGTATATCCTTGCGGTAAAGGCGTACGTTGTGGTAGCCTTTGGTGTACTTGACCTCTAGCGAGTCGGTAGCGCCTGGAGGCGGGGGCAGATTGCGCTTGATCCCCTCCATGATCTCGGCAGACATATATAAGGTGTCCTCCTCGGAGTAGTCCATGACGTAGGCTCGTCCTGTGGCGTAGGTATAGCCGTTGGCCTGATCAAGATAGCCGTAGTCACCGAAGTAGGTTGCTTTGTCCTCTTGATTGTCTATCACTACGTCGTAGTAGGCCTGGCAGATCTGTCTCTTCTTGTCGTAGAGTATCGAGTCGCCCGTCATGGTGCCATCGGGGTGGGTGACCAGAGAGCGGTCGAGGAGGATGCTCTGCTCGGTGTCCGTATTGTAAAAGCCACGGTCAGTCTCTATCGTGACCGAGTCGGTTGTCTCAATGATGGTGGGGCTAACGATACGACAGATCGAGGTCTTCGTATTGTAGTGTAGTATGTCGGTGTCGAGGGTGAAGCGGTCGTTCTCTAGGTGTACCTGATTCTGAAAGAGCGCTTCGTCAGAGCCGGTGTTGTACTCCCCGTAGATAGATGTGAGCGTATTGACCGAGTCGGCTAGGGTACCGAAGTTGTCGTAGTAAGCGACCTTTTGGCTGCGATTGTAGAAGAGTCTTTCGGTAAAGAGAGTCGTGACATTTTTGGTCAATATCACATTGTCGTGCAGCTCCGCTAGGGTGGTCATACCGTCGTAGGTCATCTCTCCAGCGGTGATCGAGATCGAGTCTCCCTCTAGAATCTGCACATGACCGAAGGCGTCAAAGGAGTTGGTCACCTCGTTGAGATTGGCACTGTCGCAAGTCATGATCCAGCTACCGTGCCTGAGGCGCACATTGCCTGACAAGATGACGACGTCCGGGAGTATAGCCTGATCGTGGCTGAGGATGTCGGCATGCTCTAGGATGATGAGACGCTTGCCGCCCACCATCGTAGGGGGAGGTGCGGGAGTCTCTGCCGTATGAGGCGAAGTGTGAAGCCATGCCGTACCGCCCCATAGCGGTAGCCCCACGAAGAGGAGCAGAGCGACTGCTAGCAACCCGCTGAGGGTGAGTAGTAGTCGCTGTGTGGCGCTCGCTGAGTGGAACTGTTGAGACATGGACTCAATGATTTAGTAGACAGACCTGGGTAGTCGGTCGTCATCCTCTAGTCAAGGGGACGAGCTACTTCTTGATCCAACCTGGATACTTGAAGTCGCACTGCTGATAGTCAGGGCTAATGCGTATATACGTACTCTTCTGGTGCTGTACGATCCACTTGTCTAGCTCCTTCTGCTTCTTATCCTGCAGAGCTAGTTGCTTGACAAGCTGAAAGTCGGTAGCCATATCAGCACGGTGTCCCGAGATACGCTGCTTGAGCTTGAGAAGTACTACCTGCGTATTGCCATTTGCATCCTGAGAGACGAATGCTGGGGAGACATCGCCCACCTGCATTTTGTCTACTTGGGCAGCGTAGTCTTGCTGTAGCTCAGACATTGTAAAGAGAGCCGTGCCGTAGCGGTCGCTCTCGTAGTTTTCGTTGAGGAGGAGACCATAGTTGTTTTTCGTTTCGGTCACGTTGCTACACAGGACGACGGCATCGTCAAAGGTCGTCTTACCGTTGCGCACCACTACAGCGACAGAGTCCGCCTTGCTGACGGCTTGCTGTAGTTTGTCAGGGGCAATGCTGGGCTTGAGGAGTATGTGGCGGAAGTTGATCGTGTTGTCACGCTTCTCAATCAGCTGTACGATATGATAACCCGTAGCGGTACGTATGATGGGTGATACCTGCTTGGTGTCAGACAGGGCAAAGACAACCTGCGCGAACTCAGGCTCTAGCGAACTACGAGCCACGAAGCCATACTCGCCACCACGTACAGAGGTGCGGGAGTCCTGCGAGTAGAGTCGTGCGATCGTAGAGAAGTCACGGCGCCCAGCGAGGATGTCCTCGGAGTAGCCTCTGAGCTGCTCTTTGATCTTGTCAATGGCTGCTAGCTCTATCTCTGGCGTGATCCTAAGCACCTGCACCTCGACAGCATCTGGTATGTAGGGCAAGCTGTCTTGTGGTATCTGAGCGTAGTACGAGCGAATCTCTGAGGGCGTGACCGTGACTCCCTGGATGATCTTCTGCTGCATCTGCCGAACGATCTCATTATTGACCGCCATAGTGCGCTGTTGCTCACGAATGCTTGAGTAGGGACGATTGAAGTACTCCTCAAGACGCTCACGAGAGCCGACCTGCTGTACGAGACTCTCCATAAAGTTGTCCACAAATCGGTCTATCTTAGTATTATCTACCGAGATACTATCGATCTTAGCTTGGTTGAGGAAGAGCATCTGAACCGCTAGTTGCTCCGTGAGGTAGCAGTCTGGGTTTCCCTCGAGAGGCATTCCCTGGGAGCGCATGTAGAGCTTTTGATTCTCTATCTCAGACTTAAGGATGGGCTCATCGCCTACGGTCCATATAGCTTCATCAACGACAGATCCTGCGGAGGCTTTGTGCTGTGGCGTCTGTGCCGTCATGGAGAGGCTCGTCAGCAGTGACAAGAGTATGAACGGTATCACCCAGCGTACATGAGGTGTAGATAATCTATAGATAGACATAAGAGTTGTATTGCTAATGTGGTCTTTATTGATTGCAGGAGTAGATGATCATAGCGAGTCGTAGCTCTGCCTCGTTGTAGAAGTCTTCGTACTCGCTAATGAGATCGTCCAGAGTACACCCTGGGTGATCCTCTAGATACTCCTTTAGCTCGTCATAGCTATCCTCACCAAGCTCGGAGGCTATGAGGTAGTTAAGCTTTACCTTGGTGCCAGACTTGACGATGCGCTCTAGCTCGGTAAGCAGATCGTCCGTGCTGATAGAGTGCGAGATCGCTATATCCTCGAGGAGCACCTGACGGTCTAGCTGCTGCACGATAGAGATGTGCTGCTTGGTGTTGTTGGGCAGAGTGCGGATCTTGTAGTCCTCGGGACGCTCGATCTCATACTCCTCGACATAGTTGCGTATGACTCGGACAAACTCCTCTCCATACTTGTCAGCCTGCTCAACATTGATACCCGAAATGTTTTTCAGCTCTTGTAAGGTTATGGGGTATAGAGTAGACATCTCTTCAAGTGCTGAGTCGGGGAATATGCCCGCCGTACCGAGTCCTAGCTTAGTGCTCAGCTTTTTGCGTATATCCCTGAGGATGCTGTAGAGAGCGGGGTCTGTGGAGGCCGTACGTCCACGTCCACTAGATGCAGCGCTATCTACCTCCTCATCATCGTCTAGATCATCATCGTCATCGTCTAGATCCTCCGCATCGGGAGCGACAATCTTGAATGAGGTAGGCTTCTTGATAAACTTCTTACCACTCGGTGTGACGCTCAGGATGCCGTAGGTTTCTGTACTCTCGGTGAGGTACTGTAGCACCAGTGCACGCTCTACGACTAGCTCCCAGATCTCTCGTGAGTAGTCTTCGCCTATGCCGTAGGACTTCAGCTTGTCATGATGAAAGTCCTCAATAGGGGCAGTGTCGCAACCTAGGATCACGTCGATGACGTGGTCCTTCTTAAACTGTTCTTTGAGCTCCAAGACCGTTTGGAGCAGTTGTTTCAAAAGCTCTTTAGCCTCCATCGTTTGTCTGTTTTTTGCACAATTGTCGCACGCTCCACAGTTCTCCTTGTCATATCTCTCTCCGAAATAATAGAGCAGATATGCCCGTCGACACATGGGCGTGAGTGCAAAGGTAGAAGTTTTTGCGAGTAATTGCTTACCTATCTCCTGCTCGGCGATAGGTTTTCCCTGCATGAAGTTCTCCAGTTTCTGTATATCTTTCTCATTATAAAAGGCTAAGCAGTATCCCTCGCCGCCATCACGACCTGCACGTCCTGTCTCCTGATAGTAGCCCTCGAGGCTCTTAGGCATGTCGTAGTGTATGACGTAGCGCACGTCAGGCTTGTCGATACCCATGCCAAAGGCTATCGTAGCGACGATCACACGGCACTCCTCACTCAGGAAGGCGTCCTGGTTTGCCGAGCGCTCCTTAGCGTCCAGTCCCGCATGGTAGGGGAGAGCCTTGATGCCATTCATCTGGAGCAACTTGGAGAGGTTCATCACCTTCTCACGGCTCATGCAGTAGATGATGCCACTCTTGTTAGGTCTCTTGCGGATAAAGCGGATGATGCGCGCATTGACATCCTCCCCCTTCGGCTCTACGCTGTAGTAAAGGTTAGGACGGTTGAAGCTAGACTTAAATATATTCCCATCGAGGATGCCTAGATTCTTGCGTATGTCGTGCTCCACCTTAGGCGTCGCTGTCGCTGTCAGGGCGATGATCGGTCTGCGTCCTATCTCATCAACTACAGGGCGTATCTTGCGATACTCAGGGCGAAAGTCATGCCCCCACTCCGAGATACAGTGCGCCTCATCGATCGCAAAGAAGGATATCTTGATCTGACGAAAGAACTCTATGTTCTCAGCCTTGCCGAGCGACTCGGGAGCCACATAGAGTAGCTTCGTATCACCCGCAGAGACATCTTGGTAGACCTGATCCAGCTGAGCTTTATTGAGCGACGAGTTGAGTACGTGCGCTATGTCGTTAGATCCAGTCGTCTCTCGCAGGGCATCGACCTGATTCTTCATCAGAGCAATCAGCGGGGAGACGATGATCGCCGTCCCCTCCATGATGAGCGCAGGGAGCTGATAGCATAGGGACTTACCGCTACCCGTAGGCATCAAGACAAAAGTGTCGTGACCCTCTAGCAGGCTTTGGATAATCTCTTTCTGATTTCCCTTGAACTCTTCAAAGCCGAAGATCTTACTCAGTAGTTCTGTCAGATTGTGTGTCATGGTTGGTGAGATTGACCGTCAGGGGAGCCGTTGAATAGACTCCCCAAAAGGTAGATAACGATTACATAGAGTGGTGCACAGGTTTGTGGCAGAGGTAGATTTAGTTTGCTAGAGAGGTAGTCATGCTCGGCGTCACCTTAGAGCGAGCATACTGCTCTGTGATACGTAGTGTCTTGCGCTTGAGAGAGGGTATCTCGTACATCGCATCGATCATGATCTTCTCCACGATCGAGCGTAGTCCGCGAGCCCCCAGCTTCGTCTCGACAGCGATGCTGACGATATACTTGAGTGCGTCATCGTCGAAGGTAAGCCGCACGCCATCCATCTCAAAGAGCTTCTGATACTGCTTCGTGATGGCGTTTTTAGGCTCCACGAGGATGCGCAGGAGCGAGTCACTATCTAGAGCGTCCAGATAGGTAAGGATAGGCAGACGGCCGATGATCTCGGGGATCAGGCCGTAGCGTCGTAGGTCTTGATGAGTAATGTGTGCCAACAGATTGTTTTGGATCGTCTGGTAGTCCATCTGCTGCTCCTTATAACCCACCACACGGGTGTTGAGGCGAGAGCCGATGATGCGCTCGATACCGTCGAAGGCGCCTGCACAGATGAAGAGAATCTGCTGCGTATTGACCTGGATAAACTTCTGCTCGGGATGCTTGCGACCACCATAAGGGGGGACGTTGATGACGCTTCCCTCGAGGAGCTTGAGGAGACCCTGCTGGACCCCTTCACCACTCACATCACGAGTGATGGAGGGGTTGTCGCCTTTGCGAGCTATCTTGTCGATCTCATCGATGAAGACGATGCCACGCTCTGCAGCTGCGACGTCGTAGTCACAGTTTTGCAGTAGACGAGAGATGATACTCTCTATATCCTCTCCCACATAGCCCGCCTGCGTCAGGACAGTCGCATCGACCATCGCAAAGGGCACCTGTAGCATACGAGCTATAGACTGAGCTAGGAGCGTCTTACCACATCCCGTCGGTCCTACCATGAGGATGTTGCTCTTGGCAATCTCTACATCGTCCAGCTTAGAGCTCTCGTCACCTTTCTCGCCCTCCTCTTGGCTAGCCAAGATACGTTTGTAGTGGTTGTAGACAGCCACTGAGAGATACTTCTTAGCATCGGTCTGCCCGATCACATAACGGTCTAGGTAGGCGTCTATCTCCTGAGGCTTGGGTAGCGACTCATAGGTGAGTGGAGCAAATGAAGCGTTCGTGCCTTTTTGCTTCTCTTGCTTGGTAGCATCTAGCACAGGTGCAGAGACAAGGCCGTTCTGATAGAGCAATGCGTAGATCTGCTCAGCACAATCACTACAGATCTGTGCAGAGCCCTCGGCACCTATTAGTATAGGCACCTCGCTCTCAGGACGGTTGCAAAAGGAGCAGCGACGCTCTATCGAATTACTTTTCTTTGCCATCTGCCTTCTTCTCCTTAGCTGTCTGCTTAGTCGATGTGAGTACTTTGTCGATCATACCATACTCCAACGCTTCCGAGGCAGTCATCCACTTGTCACGGTCGCTGTCTCGCTCGATATCCTCGACAGAGCGACCCGAGTGATCAGCGATGATCTTGTAGAGCTCAGCCTTCACCTTGAGGATCTCCTTGGCAGCGATCTCTATGTCGCTCGCCTGACCCTGCATACCGCCCATTGGCTGGTGGATCATCACCCGTGAGTGGGGCAGTGCGTAGCGCTTGCCCTCAGCACCCGCTACGAGGAGGACAGCAGCCATCGAAGCTGCCATACCCGTACACATCGTCGAGACATCACAGCCCACGTACTGCATCGTATCGTAGATGCCAAAGCCCGCATAGACCGACCCGCCAGGGCTGTTGATATAGATCGAGATATCCTTGCCTGGGTCCGCATTATCTAGATATAGGAGCTGTGCCTGGATTACATTGGCCGTGTAGTCGTTGACCTCCGTGCCGAGGAAGATGATACGATCCATCATCAGTCGGCTGAAGACATCCATCTGAGCCACGTTGAGCTGACGCTCCTCGATGATGGTAGGGTTGATGTAGCCTGTGGAGGCAGTTATGTAGTCGTTGAGTGCATTGGTATTCATCCGAAGATGAGCGTGTGCATAGTGGACGAAGTCCTTATTATGGTCTGTCATATTGATGAAGCAGAGTTGTGTGAGTTACTATTTATAGGTTAAAGGAGCGAAGCCAAGCTTCACTTGCTAAAGGTTATAGCTAGGCAAGTCAACCCGACCTAGCTTGATTCTAGAAACAAAGATAACGCTATTTCTGAACATACGCTACACCCCTCTCATCGTAGATCCCGCAAATATCACGAGTAGCTGGTGTAGGGACGCACGATCTGTGCGTCCGTTGTGTCAAAGCGAGACGTGTAACGGGTGTAGGGACGCACGGAAGTGTCAAGTCGGAGGGCGTCCGTTGTGTCAAAGGTTACAGCGTCCGTTGTCAAACCAGCCGACGAGTAACGGTTGTAGGGACGCACGGTCGTGCGTCCGTTGTGTCAAGGCGAGACATATAATCTAGTCATCATACAAACTGGGAATCGTAACTTTTAACGGAGACGGACGCCCTCCGACTTGACACTTCCGTGCGTCCCTACAACCGTTACACGTCTGTACGTCCTTACACTTCGTTACTCGTCCCGTGCGTCCCTACAACAGGGCTAGTCGTTTCGTCTAACTTCTAGTCTCTAATTTCTAACGTCTACCTAGCTATCAAATTCCTAGGTAGGAAATGAGACGAGCTCATTTTTATGATGCGTCAGGCCTGGACGAATTAGTGCGCCTCGAGCCAATCTTTTCCAGAGCCGATCTCGACGACGAGCGGCACGGAGCACTCGGGCCAGGCGCCTTCCATCGCTTCGCGAACGAGGGCTGTGACACGATCCAGTTCGTCGAGATAGACGTTGAGGACCAGTTCGTCGTGCACCTGCAGGACGAGGTAGCTGCGTAGCTGTTGCTTCGTCAGCTCCTCCTCGACGCGTATCATAGCGATCTTGATGATGTCGGCAGCGGTGCCTTGGATCGGTGCGTTGATCGCGTTGCGCTCAGCATTGCCACGCTGGGCTCCACGTGCCGTGCGGAGGTTGCGCAACTGCCGACGACGACCGAAGGCGGTCTCCGTATAGCCTCGCTCGGTGGCCAGCGCTATAGCCTCATTCATAAAGGCTTGTATATGGGTGAAGGTGGCGAAGTACTCCTTGATCAGCTCGGCTGCCTCGCCAACGGGGATGTTGAGTCGCTGGCTCAGACCGTAGGGCGTGATGCCGTAGTTGATGCCAAAGTTGGCCGTCTTCGCCTTGCTGCGCATCAGCGGGGTCACCTCCTCGGGAGCCACCTTAAAGACTTTAGCAGCTGTCGCCGTGTGGATATCGTCGCCCGAGAGGAAGGAGTGTATCATCGCTGGATCTTGGCTCAGATGCGCCATGACGCGCAGCTCCACCTGCGAGTAGTCCGCACTCAGCAGGACAGCGCCGATCGGCTCCTCATGGGTATGATCCACAGGAGCGCAAGCCGAAAGGCGCGGGGTGTAGTACGGATCAGCGACAAAGGCACGACGCAGGGGACGGCCGAGGTCGCTACGGATGGGGATGTTTTGCAGATTCGGATTGCTCGAGGAGAGCCTGCCCGTGGCGGTGACTGCCTGATTGTACGAAGTGTGGAGCTTGCCATCGGGGTAGCACATCTTGGGCAGTGGATCTATATAGGTGTTGAGCAGCTTGCGCGCCTCGCGGTAGTCTAGGATGAGCGCGACGACGGGGTGGAGCGAGCGAAGCGGGAGGAGCGTCTCCTCGTTGGTCACGTAGCTACCAGTCTTGGTTTTGCGTGGCTTCTCCACAATCTGGAGTTCGTCAAAGAGCAATTCGCCGATCTGCTTCGGGCTATTGACCTTGAGGTTAAGCCCTCGTGAGGAGTAGCTCTGTATCTCTTTCTCTAGGCGAAGGACGCTCTCGAGCAGCTCCTGACGGGAGCGCTGCAAAGCCTTGATGTCGAGGACGATGCCACGCTGCTCCATGTGCATCAGCACGTAGAGGAGCGGTATCTCCACCTCGGTGAGGAGACGCTGCTCGGTAGGGGAGAGCTGCTTGTGCAGGGCATGGTAAAGGCGTAGCGTCACGTAGGCATCTTCGCTGGCGTAGTCGCAGAGGAGCTTGGGGTCTACGTCGGTGCGTAGCGCAAAGCTTTCCAGAGGCGAGAGATCTTTATACCGTATCGTGTCGTAGCGGAGCAAGCCTCCAGCCAGTTCGTCGAGACTGTGCCCCTGGTCGGCATCGATCAGGTAGTGCGCTAGCATCGTGTCGTAGAGCGGGCGCGCCTCGGGGAGTCCGTAGCGTGTCAGCACCTCTAGGTCAAACTTCGCATTGTGCGCCACCTTGAGCACACGCTCGTCCTGCATCAGTTCCTTAAGTGGAGAGAGTATATGCGCAGCCTCCTCAGCCGACTCGGGGAGCGGGATAAAGTAAGCTTGCCGTTCGTCGGCACAGAGCGACATCCCGACGATGCCCGCACAGAGCGCATCAAGGCTGTCGGTCTCGGTGTCAAAGGCAACAACGGAGCTGCCCGCCAACTGCTTAGCGAGCTGGCTCACTGCTTCGTAACCTTGGACTTCGGTAAAGGTCACGCCAACCGTCTTGTAGTTTTCCATAGGAGCTGCCGCGCTAACGGGGCCCGACACCTCGATCGTAGCTGGCGAACTTGGCGCTGCCGAGGTACCGCCAAGGTCAAAGAGCCCTACCTGAGCAGCGGTCGCTACGGGCTTGCCGATGCGCTTCAGTAGCGAGGTGAAGGCAAACTCCTTGAAGATGCGCTCCACAGCGGCGTGGTCGGGTCCCCGCCACTTCATCTGATCTGGGTCAAAGGTGACTCCAGGCACGTCGGTCACGATGGTGACGAGATGTCTCGAGAGCATCGTCTGCTCCTTGGCTGCGAGGAGCTTTTTCGCATAGGTTGGCTTCACCTGGTCAATGCGTGCGTAGATATCTTCGATCGAGTCAAACTCCTCGAGGAGTCTCTGCGCTGCGACTTTGCCAATGCCTGGACAACCGGGCACATTGTCCGAGCTATCGCCCACAAGTCCCAAGTAATCAATCATCTGTAGCGGATAGCGGATGCCGTACTTAGCGGTTATCTCCTCAGCGCCTAGTAGCTCGAAGCCTGACCCCGTGCGCTGTGGCGCAAACATCTGTGCATGCGGTCCGACGAGTTGCCCGTAATCCTTATCTGGCGTGACCATGCGCACCTCGTAGCCAGCCTCGACAGCTTGACGGCTTAGGGTACCGATCAGGTCGTCCGCTTCGTACCCTTCGACCCCTAGCAGAGGTATCTGGTAAGCCTGCACCAACTCTTTGATATAGGGCATGGAGAAGCGTATCGTCTCGGGCGTCTCGGGGCGATTGGCCTTGTACTCTGGGTACTCCTTGTGGCGAAAGGTTCCTCCCGGCATATCCATCGCCACGGCAATGTAGTCGGGGCGCTCCTTGTCAATGATGTCTTGCAGCGTGGAGGCGAAGCCGTAGAGCGCACTCGTGTCGCGACCCTGCGCATCCACGAGGGGACGATTGATGAAGGCGTAGTAAGCTCGGTAAATCAGTGCATAAGCGTCAAGCAGATAGAGCGTAGGCATAGTTCAGATAGGGTAAAAGTGACGGGTTAATCTAGGGATTCGGTAGGCTTGCTGAGCGAGCGAATGACACGGCAGGGATTGCCCACGGCTAGGCTCATCGGGGGGATGCTCTTCGTGACGACACTCCCCGCACCAATCACGGAGCCTCGGCCAATGGTTACGCTGGGGAGGATCGTACAGCCTCCACCGATCCACACGTGATCCTCGATGATGATCGGGATGCCAAACTCCCAGCCGGCAGCACGCTCCTCGAGGTCGAGCGGATGCCCCACACTGTAGAGCGACACGGAGGGACCGATGAGCACATGGTCGCCGATGGTCACATGTCCGCCATCGAGCATGGTGCAGCCACTATTGATGAAGGTATGACTACCCACCTCAATCTCACTCCCGTAGTCACAGAAGAATGGGGTCACCAGCCAACTTTCCTCGCCAAACCCTCCGAGCAACTCCTGCAGCGCACGATGATACTGCGCCCGCTCCTCGACGGGTATGCGGTGCAAGGCTTGCAGTCGCTCTTTGCACCGACTGGCCAAGAGCTGACGGTCGGTGTCGCTCTTTATATTATAGTAGCGGTAACCCTCGGGCTGTGGGGAGGGTATAAACGATAATGAGGGCGTAGTGTGAGACATACGATGAAGTGATCAATGCAGAGAGGCATTTGCTAAGCGATCCTCTACGACAAAGGTACAATAAATCCCCTCGCCTTTCTCTTTCCTTCTGCGGGCACTGCAGTTTCACCTATATGAAACTCCAGTTTCTTCCGTATGAAACTCTAGTTTCTCCCGTATGAAACTCCAGTTTCTTCCGTATGAAACTCTAGTTTCACCTGTTTGAACCTAGCTGAAATGGGGCAGAGGCAAAAGAAAAGTGGCGACCGCTCCTCTGTAAGAAGCAGTCGCCACCTCGACAAATGTATTGGGGTAGGGGACTAGAGCTTGCGCCGAACCTCGATCTCCTCAAAGGACTCGATGATGTCGCCCACCTCTATGTTATTATAGTTCTTGATATTGATACCGCACTCGAGACCAGAGACCACTTCCTTGGCTTCGTCCTTGAAGCGCTTGAGCGACTCCAGCTGACCCGTATGGATGACCACACCGTCGCGGATGACGCGCACCTTGTCGGTACGCTTGATCTTGCCATCGGTGACCATACAGCCGGCGATGGTGCCGATCTTGCTCACCTTGAAGGTCTGCAGTACCTCCAGATTGGCTGTGACCTGCTCGCGAATGTCTGGCGAGAGCATGCCCTCGAGGGCGTCGCGGACATCTTCGATAGCATCGTAGATGATAGAGTAGGTGCGGATCTCGACGCCCTCCTGCTCGGCGAGCTTACGGGCCTGAGCACTGGGACGAACCTGGAAGCCGATGATCACAGCATCGGATGCCGTCGCCAGCTGAATGTCTGACTCGGTGATCTGACCGACACCCTGATGGATGACGCTCACCTGGATCTCCTTCGTCGAGAGCTCGATGAGCGAGTTGGCCAGTGCCTGTACGGAGCCGTCCACGTCACCCTTGATGATGAGGTTAAACTGCTGGAAGTTGCCCACAGCGATGCGACGACCGATATCGTCGAGGGTAAGCATCTTCTGCGTACGCAAGCCTTGCTCACGCTGTAGCTGTTCACGCTTGACAGCCAGCTCACGAGCCTCCTGCTCGCTCTCCATGACGTTGAAGTCATCACCAGCGGTCGGTGCCCCGTTGAAGCCGAGGATAGAGACGGCCGTGGATAGCCCAGCGGTGTCGACACGCTTGTTGTACTCGTTGTACATAGCCTTGACACGTCCGTAGTAGCTACCAGCTAGGATGTAGTCTCCGATGTGGAGGGTGCCTCGCTGGATCAAGACGGAGGCGAGGTAACCCTTGCCCTTGTCTAGTGAAGACTCAATGACGGAGCCAGAAGCACGACGATGAGGATTGGCCTTGAGCTCGAGGAGTTCGGCCTCGAGGAAGATCTTGTCTAGTAGGTCGGGGATGCCGATGTTCTTCTTGGCTGAGATCTCCTGTACCTGATACTTACCGCCCCAATCCTCGACGAGGTAGTTCATACCAGCGAGTTGCTCACGGATCTTGTCCGGGTTGGCTCCGCTGACATCAATCTTATTGATTGCAAAGATGATCGGCACACCAGCAGCACTAGCGTGGTTGAGCGCCTCAATGGTTTGGGGCATCACGGCATCATTTGCCGCAATGACGATGACCACAATATCTGTGATCTGGGCACCACGAGCACGCATAGCGGTAAAAGCCTCGTGGCCTGGCGTATCCAAGACGGTCAAGCGACGACTGTCGGAGAGGGTTACGTTGTACGCACCAATGTGCTGCGTGATACCGCCCGCCTCGCCTGCGATAACGTCCGAACGACGGATGCAGTCAAGTAGTGAAGTCTTACCGTGGTCTACGTGACCCATGATGGTGATGACAGGTGGCCGAGGCTCTAGATCCTCAGGCTTGTCGGGCTCCTCGTCGGCGGAGATCGCCTCAACGACGTTGGCCGATACGAACTCGGTCTCGTAGCCAAACTCCTCGGCAACGATGTTGATCGTCTCGGCATCAAGACGCTGATTGATCGACACCATCATGTCGATACTCATACAGGTGGAGATGACGTCGGTGACAGGGACATTCATCATGTTGGCAAGGTCGCTCACGGTGACGAACTCGGTCAGCTTGAGTACCTTCTCGTCTTGTGTGGAGAGCTCCTGCTCACGCTCAAACTCGGCACGGCGCGCCTCGCGCTTCTCACGTCTAGACTTAGCGGCACGTCCGAAAGTCGTCTGCTTGTTGTTGAGCCGTGCCAGGGTCTCCTTGACCTGCTTAGCTCTTAGCTCGTCCTGCTCTTCGGGAGTCAAGACAGGCTCCTGACGCTTGCTCTTACGTCCGGTGCGACGCTCATTACGTGCTGGTCGCTCGCCTCGCTGTGGAGCTGCTGAGCGACCGCCCTTCTTGCCTGAGCGATCGTCCTGTATCTTGGCGCCTTCGCTCTTGACATCGACAGCTCCTGAGGAGATGCGCTTGCGCTTACGACGGCTGTTGTCCTTGTCTTTGTCCTTGTTAGACTTGCGCGAGCGAGAACTGCTGAAGCTACTGAGGTCAATCTTACCGACCACCTTGAGCTGTGGCTCGTCCTCCTTCTTGGCAATGCGAAATATCTCTGTGTCGTCCTCACCCTTGGGCTCTGTAGTTGCCTCGGTGGGTGCACCTGCTTTGGGAGCAGGTGGCTGGG
Source organism: Porphyromonas uenonis DSM 23387 = JCM 13868 (assembly GCF_000482365.1). GTDB lineage: Bacteria > Bacteroidota > Bacteroidia > Bacteroidales > Porphyromonadaceae > Porphyromonas > Porphyromonas uenonis. Next base: position 61,211 of record NZ_AXVC01000022.1, read on the forward strand.
TCTCCTTGGCAGCTGGCTCTGGGGTGACGGCGGTTGGTTGCTCGGAAGCCTTCTGCTTTGGCTCTTCCTTTGCGGGCTTGGGCTCGCTGGGTGTCGGCTCCTTAGTAGCAACTGGCGCAGGCTCCTTGGCCGTCGTAGGCTCTGCCTCCTTCGGTACGACGGTCGCTGGCTCCTGCTCCTTAGCAGTAGCCTTAGCGGAGGACTTAGGACTCTCTACGGGCTTAACCTCCTCCTTTGTCGCTTTAGTCTCGGTTGTCTTCTTGGTCTCCTTGGCAGGCTCTTCTTGCGTAGTCTCCTTCTGCTTAGCTGTCGTCGCACTCTTGGTCGTGCTCTTGGTTGCACTCTTGGTCGAGCTCTTGGTCGCGCTTTGGGTCTTGCTCGTCTTAGTGGCTGTCGCCTTGGTAGTAGAACCCGAGACGGGGTTGTTGTGCTTGTCCAGCTCTATCTTGCCTACGACGTTGAGCTGCGAAGCGCTTGCCGCTGTGGGAATGTCTGGCTCTGCCTGTTCCTTTGCAGTGGCTGGAGCTTTGGCCTCTGTGGGCTGCTCCTTGGAACTACTAGCCTCGGGCTTCGCTGTGGGCGTCGGCTCTTCTGGTTTAGCCTTAGGTGTGCTCTTGCTACGGAGGAACTTCTTCTTGGCTCTTCCTACAGTCTCCTCATCAAAGGTCGGCGTGAAGTCACGCAGGATCAGATTAAACTCATCATCCGTGATGCGTGTGTTGGGGTTGTTGTCGACTTCCTTTCCCTTGTCGTGAAGGAAGGCGACAAGCGAATTGACTCCGATGTTGAGTTCTTTGGCTAGGCTAAACAGTTTTATGGACATATATTTCTCTTGATTGCTCGTCTACGGGTGGGGTTCGATTTGTTCTTATCGTTGTGCATGGTTCCAGTCACGCTCACCCCTACACTGTGACTGGCTGATAGGTGTGCTCTGCTTACTCCTCGGTAGCTTCGTCGGCTGAGTGAGGCTTAGCAAGCGTCTCGTCCTCCTTGAGGTCTTCTATGATCGCCTCTGCGATCTCACTTTGCGTAGGTACAGGGCTCTTGATCAGGTCAATGTTTTCCTGTGGTAGCCCCATCTTCTCTAGCTCCTCAAGGTCAAACTCGGACGAGAGAATGCGTAGGACATGGTCGATGGTCTCTATCTCGAGATCGGTCTTCTGGAGCAGCTCCGTGCGTGACGTGGTCAGGACGGCACGAGCCGTGTTCAGACCAATGTCTAGAAGCATCTTGATGACCCAGTCCTCGATCTCATCGCTAAACTCGGAGAGGTAGATATCCTCCTCGGTCGTATCTGCCGCATCACGGAAGACCTCAATCTCAAAGCCTGTCAGGACGGACGCCAGCTTGATGTTGCTAGCGTTCTTACCGATAGCTAGAGGTACATCCTCAGGCTGTAGGTAAACCTCTGCCTTTGCCGTCTCTGGGTAGAGCTCGATGGAAGAGACCTTGGCAGGACTGAGCGCACGCTGTATGAATAGACTATCGTTTGACGTGTAGGTGAGGACGTCAATGTTCTCCCCATGTAGCTCCCGTACGATGCCACGTATACGGCTACCATTCATACCGACACAAGAGCCGACTGGGTCAATGCGGTCATCGTATGACTCGACGGCAATCTTGGCGCGGACGCCTGGGATACGTGCTACACGCTTGATCGTGATCAGTCCGTCAGCTATCTCAGGTACGTTGATCTCGAAGAGACGCTTGAGGAACTCAGGGCTAGTGCGTGAAAGGGTGACACGAGGATTGTTGTTCTCATTGTCCACACGAGCTATGACGGCATGGACGCTATCGCCCTTGCGGAAGTATTCGTCAGGGATCTGCTCGCTCTTGGGCATGATGAGCTCGTTGCCATCCTCGTCGACGAGTAGGGTCTCACGCTTCCATACCTGATAGACTTCGGCGGTGATCATCTCTCCTACACGCTCTATAAAGGTCTGGTAGAAGTGCTCCTTCTGCAGATCCAATATCTTGCTTGAGAGGGTCTGGCGTAGATTGACTATAGCGCGCCGACCGAAGGAGAGGAAGTCCACCGAGTCAGTCACATCATCTCCGATCTCAGCCTCGGGGTCTATCTCACGAGCCTCCGTGTAGGCCACCTGCTCGTTCTCCCGTTCGACCGCATCGTCAGCAACCACCTCGCGGGTACGCCAGATCTCAAAGTCTCCGCTATCCGCATTGATGATCACGTCAAAGTTGTCGTCTGAGCCAAACATCTTAGCGAGGATGCTCCGGAAGGAGTCCTCTAATACGTGGAGCATCGTCTCCTCGTCTATGTTCTTCAGCTCTTTGAATTCAGTGAGTAGAACCTTTAAGCTCGTTGCTTCTTTCTTTCTAGCCATATATCTGTGTTGGATCTCTTCTGTGGGACTACTGTCTTAAGTAATGATGGGGTAGGGGCTCTATCAGAGTGCCTTGTCTAGGTCGTACGAAATACGCTTTAGCTGATCACGCTCGATGCGATGAGGCTCGATGATCTGCTGCTTTTTCTTCTTCTTACCATCCGGTACGATCTCCGTGCGCTCGACCTCTAGGACGACATACTCGGGTAGCTGATCTGCGCCCCTAGCCCCGACCTCGATGAGCTTGCCGTGCCACTTCATCCCTGACGCGTCGACCGCCTGCACGGGCGACTCCAGGTGACGGGTGTACTGCTCGTAGACCTGCCACGGATCGGAGAGACTAGGCGACGAAACCTCTAGGGCATAGTCCTCCTCCTCGTCACGATCGTGTAGCTGCGTGATAGCTCTGGAGATATCGACACAGCGAGAGATGGGCAAGCCTCCCATGGCATCGACCACTACTCGGATCTGATCCCCTGGGCTACTAGTTATCTCCACGACGAACTCGTCCTCGTGGAGCATCTGCTCTATTTCTGTGCGGAGTACTGCTAGATCTATCATGATACTCGATGGTTATATACAAAAAGGAGGGAACCGCTGTCGCATGGCTTCCTCCTCCATACCTAAGCTGAGTCAACTGCTCGTGAGCCGTACGACCTCAACCGGTTCATTACGATGCAAAGATAGTAATATTTCTTCAGATAGCATACTGTCTACCCGATTCGAAAATCTTACGAGTAACGATTTGTAGGGACGCACGGTCGTGCGTCCGTCCCTGTCAAGGGTTACAATGTTCCGATCATACGTCTTGCTGTTCGACAACGGACGCTCGACCGAGCGTCCCTACAAAGGGCTACCCGAAAGATTTGCGGAGTCTCTACCCGATGCAAGGTAAATAATCCAGCGTGCTACCTAGGTAATGATGGAAGAATCAAAAAATGCCAAGCCCCTCTACCTCATAACCCTTATCAAACCAAGGGATAGGAGGCGGAGGGGCTGCTGTATCGTGTAGCGTAGAGCTTAGCGAAGTGTCTCTAAAAGATGACTACTCGTGTGCCGCTACAGAGACGAAGCTACGATCACCTCTCGTCTGAGAGAAGACGACCGTGCCGTCTGTAAGTGCATAGAGGGTATGATCCTTGCCCATGCCCACGTTCTCTCCGGGATGGTGCTGCGTACCTCTCTGACGTACGATGATGTTACCAGCCTTACAGGCTTCACCTCCAAAGATCTTAACGCCTAGGCGTTTGCTTTCGGATTCGCGTCCGTTCTTGGAGCTTCCTACACCTTTCTTATGTGCCATGATTCCTTAGAGTCTTTAATTATCCTACGATTTGCTTTACTAGTATCTCGGAGAACTGCTGGCGATGCCCTCTGAGCTTGCGATAGCCATTTCTCCGCTTCTTGTGGAAGATCAGCACCTTCTCACCCTTGACGATGGGAGATACGACCTCACATACTACCTGTGCGCCCTCTACTGTGGGGACACCTACTGTTACTGCTCCGTCCTTGTCTAGGAGCATAACCCGGTCAAAGGTAACCTCTGCACCCTGCTCCACCTCGCGGATATGATGCACGAAGAGCTTGCGACCCTCCTCTACCTTAAACTGCTGACCTTGGATTTCAACAATTGCGTACATTACGTTCGTCTGTTACTATTATTATATAGTCCCGTAAGGTGGCTGTCTACGATCGACTAGCGCTTGACAAACCCTACTTAGGAAGTAAATCGACTGCAAAGGTACAAAAAACTTCACACCCCGCAAGCGTACCCCCGCTGAGAATCGAACTCAGATCTAAAGTTTAGGAAACTTCTATTCTATCCGTTGAACTACAGGGGCCTCGGCATGTCTGCATATAAAGCCTGTGTCACAGAGCCTGTGACCCTCTTCATACAGTTGCCACCGCAAAGGTACGCAATAAAACGGTACCCCCGCACCTCCGCCCGCCATCACAGTTACGCAAATATTACGAGTAGACCTATGTAGGGACGCACGGGAGCGTCTAGCGGGAGGGCGTCCGTCCTCGTTAAAATCAAGATGCTGTAACCTTTGACTCAACGGACGCCCCGATGGCTTGCGTCCCGACTCGCAGGGAAGCATTATCTTTGTACAAAACAACGAGCAAGTTATGTTAGGAGCAATAATAGGAGACATCGTAGGCTCACGATTTGAGTTCGCAAATACCCACCGCACAGACTTTGAGCTTTTTGCCAAAGGGTGTGACTATACAGATGATACAATCTGTACTGTAGCCATTGCCGATGCACTGCTGAGAGGAGCGGACTTTGCCGACACCTTGCAGACCTGGTGCAGGCGCTACCCCCATCCTAAAGGTGCCTACGGCGGGCGCTTTCATCAGTGGATCTATATGACACCGCCAGTACCGTATCGCAGCTATGGCAACGGTAGCGCCATGCGTGTCTCTCCATGCGGTTGGCTACCCACTCGTGACGCTGTCCTGTCACAAGCTAAGGCGAGTGCCGAGTGCACCCACAACCATCCCGAAGGGATAAAAGGGGCGGTCTCTATCGCAGATGCGATCTACCTTCTCAGAGGTGGGGCGAGCAAAGCTGACCTCAAGAAGCACCTCGAGGATACTTACCATTATGACCTCACACAAAGCGTAGACTACATCAGAGAGCACAACAGCTTTGACGAAACATGCCAAGTGACCGTACCGCAAGCGATAGCCTGCTTCTTAGCGGGGGGCACCTTCGAGGAGGTTATCCGCCTCGCCATCTCCATCGGCGGCGACAGTGATACCATAGGAGCTATCGCCGGGAGCCTCGCCGAGGCGCACTTCGGGATACCCCCCGAGATACAGCAACGCGCCCTCGCTTATCTACCCGAGGATATGCGCCAAGTCGTAGACAGCTTCCGTCAGACGATCCGATGACACGAGATGAACTGATTAAGCAATGCCGCTACTATAAAGGCGAAGATGAGTGTCCGTTTGACAGAGGCTCTATTGATGCTCTTTGGTGGAGTGGGGAAAAGTCTTTAGCTGACAAGGTCTCTGACGATAAGAGCTTCTTCCAAAGGCTGAAAGACTCATTAGAAGAGGCTCTAGCGTCTGATGAGTGTACAGGCGTGCTTATAGACAGCTCCATCTCGCTTGAAAAGAGAGCAATCATATTCTATTTAGACCTTTGGCACGGAAAAAACTTTCCATACGATGATTTTGACGTAATCCGTCAATACCTCCCAACTCCGTGAAGTCCGTTAGGTCAACGTCTCAGCCGTCTAGCTGTGCGGTGACTTTCATTATCGTGTGTGCCACTTTGGCCAAGGTGCATTTAGTTTGTACCTTTGGTCTTGAAAGCGTTGAGTTATGAAGAGTAAAGACTATACTAATCTCAAGTATAAGACCATGTTTGACTTCTGCTCGGATAGTAAGCTTCTAAATGGAGGTTTTGGTCAAGCACTAGTAGACAAAGAAGAGTTTATCCGACTTATGAAAGAGAACCCTTCGTCAAATGCTGGAACGTTGCTCCAACTAGCCGTTGAGGTTTTGCACGACGATAAGCTCATAGAAGCAATTGAGAGAGACTTCTCTGATGTGACTATCCCTCGCTACGAATAAATCTATCATTCGCCTGAGATCGGCCTCTGGGCAGGGGGCATGTACGATAAAAGCAAGCTTGTCTGATTTCCTACCTAGGAATTGCCCAAATTCCTCCGTAGATATTTCTGATTTGCTACCTAGGAAATGGGCAAATTCTTCGGACTTATTTTTTGATTCTTCCGAAGTTTCATTTGATTCCTCCGAAGTTTCATTTGATTCCTCCGAAGTATTTTTTATTTCCTAGGTAGGAATTGGGGGAATTCCTAGGTAGCTATTGGACAAATTTCTAGGTAGGAATTCCATTCTTCGGGAGGAAGGAGTAATCAGAGAGGTTCCGTAGCCACTCTGTAGCGATACTTGAGCCCTGTATTCCTAATTGTCGTCATGTGTAGCTCCTAGACGGCTGGGTTATCATGCGTCAGCCTCCCCGTCAGCTCCGAAGTAGGGG
>NZ_AXVC01000022.1:67580-105080 GCF_000482365.1 Porphyromonas uenonis DSM 23387 = JCM 13868
CTTTGAGGCGAGCGTTTTCACGCTTGAGTTCTGCGTAATCTGGATCTACGGCTTTGTTCTTGTTTGTCTTGCTCATAGTGCTAGGGGTGCTTTGGTTGGGTAACTCTACACCAAAGGTACGCAACCAATTTCGAATGGTGCGTGTGGTGATGCCGTAGCGCTGGCTGGTGGTGGCGATACTCTCGCCAGTGGCTAGGAGGTCGTCAATGACTCTCCACTTGAAATCTAGGGGATATCCCTTTCGTCCTCGGTTACTTTTTTCTGGTTTCATTGCTGTTGGGGTTGGCTCTCCCAACTGTGTACTATTTCAGGAGAGGACATCATACGTCAGCCCTAATGGTTTCTACCCAAAATGCGGTAGTCCCAAATAAAATGAGTACTTTTGCACCAATTGTTGGATACTAAAGAGAGATCGTCATGTCAAGAACGATAACTATCAAGCGAGGCTTGGATCTCAAGCTCCAAGGGACTGCGCCCCGCACCCTCCTGTCTACTCCTTCCTCTGGCGGGACATCGACCTATGCGTGGGTCCCCGATGATCTGCCTGGGCTAACCCCCAAGATGAAGGTGCATGTGGGAGATCACGTGGAGGCGGGGGATCCGATCCTCTACGACAAGCAGTTCCCAGATATATGGGTTACAGCACCTGTCAGTGGCGAGCTAGTCGCCATAAACCGTGGTGCCAAGCGCAAGATCATGAGCGTAGAGATACGCCCCGATGAGACACAGACACAGCACACCTTCTCTGTCGATGGACTACTCGAGGGTGATGCGAACCAACTCAAGACGCTACTTCTACAGTCGGGCCTATGGACGCTGATTCGACAGAGACCTTACGACCGTCTTGCAGATCCTGCGATAGCTCCACGAGATATATTTGTCACAGCACATCTGACAGCTCCACTAGCACCTGAGATAGACTATCTACTAGAGGGTCGTGAGGAGGAGCTACGTATAGGACTCCGTGCTCTATCACGACTCACTGAGGGCAAGGTCTATGTGGGCGTAGCTCACGACTGCTCCCTGACGCTCCCCGCCGAGGTGGAGGGCGTAGAGGTACGAGGCCCGCACCCTGCTGGTAACGTAGGCGTACTGATAGATCATATAGCTCCGATCAATAAGGGCGAGACGGTCTGGACGCTGCGGGCCACGGATGTGGTACTCATAGGTCGCCTCTTGATGACGGGGCATGTGGACTACACACGTCGCATTGCCATCACAGGTAGTCACGCTGCAGAGCATGGCTACATGGATCTACTCCCTGGCTGTCGTATAGAGAGCCTCGGCAAGTTGGCTCAGGAGAGCTGCAAGACACGTGTCATAGCTGGCGATGTGCTGACAGGCACTCAGCTGACGGAGGAGCGTCCTTTCTTCCCGATGAGCTGTGACCAGATCACGGTCATCCCTGATGGGTCTGATCGTGACGAGCTACTTGGGTGGGCTATGCCTCGCCTAGGAGACTTCAGCCAGAGCCGTACCTATCTGAGCTGGCTGATGCCTCGCAAGCGCTATACGCTAGACGCTCGTCTCAAGGGTGGTAAGCGTGCGATGATCATGAGTCACGAGCTGCAGAGCGTCTTCCCGCTAGACATTTATGCGGAGTATCTGCTCAAGGCGATTATAGCTTTTGACATTGACAAGATGGAGGAACTCGGCATCTATGAGGTGGCACCCGAGGACTTCGCCCTGTGCGAGTTCGTCGATACCTCCAAAATGGAGCTGCAGCGCATCGTGCGTCAAGGTCTAGACCTACTATATAAGGAGATGAACTAAAAGAGTAGCCTCACGGGGATGGGCGGAAAAGGCTCCATCACCGTCGGGCTAAGGACTATGACTACTATATTATATGTCACTAAAAGATAGATTCAACAAGCGACGCTCCCTCTTTGAGCCAGGGGGTAAGCTGCATGCGTTTCACTCGCTCTTTGATGGGTTTGAGACCTTCCTCTATGTGCCGCATACGACAGCGGCTCCACAGGGAGGGGTGCATGTACACGATGCGATAGATAGCAAGCGCGTCATGAGTACCGTGGTGCTGGCTCTAGTACCTGCGCTACTCTTCGGTATGTACAATGTGGGACTCCAGCACTTCATCGCGATCGGTCAGACGGCTGGCTTCTGGTCGATGTTTTGGTTTGGATTCTTAGCTGTACTGCCTAAGATCGTGGTCTCCTACGTGGTAGGACTGGGTATCGAGTTTGCCGTAGCACAGTGGAAGCATGAGGAGATCCAAGAGGGTTACCTCGTGACTGGTATGCTCGTGCCGATGATTGTGCCAGTCGATACCCCGCTCTGGATGATTGCTGTGGCGGTCGCCATGTCAGTCGTCTTCGCCAAGGAGGTCTTCGGCGGAACGGGCTACAACATCTTCAACGTCGCACTTGTGACTCGTGCTATCCTCTTCTTCGCCTATCCAGCAGCGATGACTGGAGACAAGGTCTTCGTTCGCACGGAGCCTATCTTTGGCTTCGGAGGTGGTGGCGACATGGCTACAGCTGCTGTCGATGGCTTCTCAGGGGCTACTCCTCTAGGTCAGGTGGCTACGGCTGGCGATACGCTCCCGACGATCGTTAACACGATAGGCGAGCCCTCTACCCTATGGGACGCCTTCTGGGGCTTTATCCCAGGCAGTATCGGAGAGGTCTCGACCTTTGCCATCCTACTAGGAGCTATCCTGCTCATCTGGACAGGCGTAGCTAGCTACAAGGTGATCGTGAGTGGGGTAGTGGGAGCAGTGCTGATGACGCTCCTCTTTAACGCGATCGGTACGACCGCTGCCATGCAGCTTGACGTTGCGCATCACCTGCTCTACGGTGGCTTTGCCTTCGGTCTTGTCTTCATGGCAACCGACCCGGTAACCTCGGCACGCACCGAGACGGGCAAGTGGATCTTCGGACTCCTCGTGGGTGTCATGTGTGTCTTCATACGTGTCCTCAACCCAGGCTATCCTGAGGGTATGATGCTCGCGATCCTACTGATGAACGTCTTCGCACCGCTCATCGACTACGTCGTGGTAAACAAAAATATCTCTAAGCGCAAGAAGCGCTGGGAGATGGCTTCTAAACATTGATCATTCTTACGACTATGAATAGAGATAGTAATAGCTACACGATCCTCTACGCAGCCATCATGGTGGTCGTAGTCGCAATAGCTCTAGCGCTCACGGCTGTGGCTCTACGCAAGCCTCAGCAAGAGAATGAGCGCATTGACAAGATGCAGCAGATACTACGTGCTGTACATCTAGAGCCTACCAAAGATCAAGTTATCCCCACCTACACAAAGGTGATCAAGCAGGAGCTTCTAGTCAATGGTCAGGGTGAGGTGATCGCTACTTTCGAGGGTGATCAGATCGCTCAGAATGAAGCTTTCCAGATGAACACGGCCAATCAGTTTAAGCTCCGCTCGCAAGATCCCACTCTCGGACTACCCGTCTACGTAGCAGAGGTGGAGGGCCAGCAGCTCTACATCTTCCCGATGGATGGCGCTGGTCTATGGGGCGCTATCTGGGGCTTCCTGGCTGTACAGGCTGATGGCTCGACCGTCTATGGCGCTGACTTCTCGCACGCTGGTGAGACACCAGGACTAGGTGCTGAGATCGCGACGAAGCACTTCTCCAAGGAGTTCGTCGGCAAGCAACTATACCGTGACGAGCAGTTTAAGTCTATCGCCGTCGTCAAGCACGGTCGCTCGCTCGATGACCAAGACTACGTGGACGGCATCTCAGGCGGTACGCTCACGAGCAATGGTGTCAACAATATGCTCTGGAGCTCTATCCACGAGTACCTCCCCTACATCGAGCAGATACGTGGAGCTCAAGCAGTAGCAACAGAATAAATCAGAAGAGAGAGTAATCTAAGCTATGAGTAAGATAAGTAATAAAGAGGTGCTCCTAGGGCCTCTCAATAAGAATAACCCAGTCACCGTACAGGTGCTCGGTATATGCTCTGCGCTGGCGGTCACCGCTCAGCTCAAGCCCGCTCTAGTGATGGCTCTGTCGGTGACGGTGGTCGTCGCCTTTGCCAACGTAATCATATCGCTACTGCGCAACACGATACCTAATCGTATCCGTATCATCGTACAGCTGGTGGTCGTTGCTGCGCTTGTGACGATCGTCAACGAGGTCCTCAAGGCCTATGTCTACGATGTCTCTAAGGAGCTGTCGGTCTACATTGGTCTGATCATTACGAACTGTATCTTGATGGGTCGTCTAGAGGCTTTTGCCTTGGCGCATGGTCCTAAGGCTTCCTTCCTCGATGGTATCGGCAACGGTCTAGGCTACGGCCTCGTCTTGGTGATCATCGGCTTCGTACGTGAGCTCCTCGGTAGAGGCTCTCTATTTGGCTTCCAGATCATCCCGCAGGCCTGCTACGATATGGGCTACGTCAATCACGGCTTGATGATCATGCCGCCGATGGCGCTCATCGTCCTAGCCTGCATCGTATGGATACAGCGTAGCAAACTCAAGGATCTACAGGAGAAGTAATCCTCCCCAACTCCATATAATCTCACACTTCATAGATAAAGTCTAAGCAATGGATTATCTAAGTCTGTTTTTCAAGTCGATCTTTGTCGACAATATGATCTTTGCCTACTACCTAGGTATGTGCTCTTACCTAGCTGTATCCAAGGATGTCAAGACCTCACTGGGATTGGGGCTAGCAGTTACCTTCATTCTCACCTGTACGCTACCGATCAACTACCTCCTAGAGACCTACGTCTTTAAGGCGGGAGCACTGTCGTGGCTCGGTGCGGAGTTCGCTTCGGTCGACCTGAGCTTCCTCTCGCTCATCGTCTTTATCGCCGTCATCGCCTCCTTTACACAGCTGGTCGAGATGGTCGTCGAGCGATACAGCCCCTCGCTATACAACTCGCTCGGTATCTTCCTTCCGCTCATCGCTGTGAACTGTGCGATCCTCGGTGGCTCGCTCTTCATGCAGCAGCGTGACTTCATCAATACGGGCATGGCAACCGTCTATGGACTCGGCTCTGGCATCGGCTGGATGCTCGCTATCGTCGGCCTAGCTGCCATCCGTGAGCGACTAGCCTACAGCAATATACCGAAGCCCCTCAGAGGTTTTGGCATTACGCTCATCGTCACAGGACTGATGGGCATCGCATTCCTCAGCTTCTCAGGTGTCAAACTCTAATCGCCTACAGATATGGATCAAATGACCTTAATAATAGTATCGAGTGTAGCGGTCTTCCTCCTGGTCGTACTGCTCCTCGTCGTGGTACTGCTGGTGGCTAAGAGCAAGCTCATCCCCTCTGGCAACGTACATATCAATGTCAATGATGTGAAAGACCTAGAGGTGCCGATGGGCGGTACACTGCTCAACACGCTACAGAGCCAAGGCATCTTCCTATCCAGCGCTTGTGGCGGTAGTGGTAGCTGTGGACAGTGCCGCTGTCGCGTCGTCGAGGGCGGAGGCGAAATACTTGCCACGGAGAAGGGCTTCTTCTCTCGCAAAGAGCAGATGGCGCACTGGCGTCTCGGCTGTCAGACGAAAGTCAAGGAGGATCTCAAGGTGATCGTCCCCGAGAGCGTCTTTGGCGTCAAGGAGTGGGAGTGCGAAGTTGTATCCAACAGGAACGTTGCAACCTTCATCAAGGAGTTTGTCGTCAAGCTTCCCGAGGGCGAGCACATGGACTTCAAGAGCGGTAGCTACGCTCAGATCAAGATCCCTAAGTACGAGGTCAAGTACAGCGACTATGTCGTCGAGGATCAGTTCCGTGGCGACTGGGACAAGTTCAATATGTGGAGCCTCACGGCAAAGAACACCGAGGAGACCGTCCGCGCCTACTCTATGGCCAACTATCCTGCCGAGGGTAACATCATCACCCTCAACGTACGTATCGCCACTCCGCCGATGGATCGCGTGACCCACACCTGGCAGAAGGTACCCGCTGGTATTGCCTCCTCTTACATCTTCAGCCTCAAGCCTGGCGACAAGGTGACCATGAGTGGTCCTTACGGAGACTTCCACATCCACGAGGACTCCGACGCCGAGATGCTCTACATCGGAGGTGGTGCTGGTATGGCTCCGCTACGTGCTCAGCTACTACACCTCTTCCTCACCGAGCACACGACCCGCAAGGTCTCCTTCTGGTACGGAGCACGCTCACGCAGTGAGATCTTCTACGAGGAGGACTTCCGCGCTATCGAGCGTGAGTTCCCGAACTTCTCCTTCCACATCGCCCTCTCGGCACCGCTGCCTGAGGACAATTGGACTGGACTCACGGGCTTCATCCACCAGGCCATCTACGACAACTACCTCAAGGATCACGAGGCTCCTGAGGACATTGAGTACTACATGTGCGGACCTGGGCCTATGTCGGCAGCAGCCATCAAGATGCTGGACAACCTCGGTGTACCGCCTGAGCAGATCAACTACGACAACTTCGGCTAAGGTGCCTCAGCGCCAATCCGCAATAGAATAAAGACAAGGCGACAGCGCATGATCCCAGTAAAATGGAGGTGTGTTGTCGCCTTGACTATATGGAGTAGTTACCCTCTTAACAGTGCTTGCAAAGCAAGAAAAATTGAAAAGGTCAAAAGAAATACCGCTTTTGACAAGTCAAATCACCCTAAAGAATTAGTTTTTTTGAAATGAAACTCGTAACTTTGCCCCATAGAAATAATTGAAACTGTAGCCAAACCACTTACTTATGATACGAAAGATAGTGATTACAATCGGCCTAGTCCTCACTCTAGGACTTGTAGCCTCGGCACAGCGAGTTGCTCTCAAGCACAACTTCGCTTATGATGCCCTCCTCACGCCCAACCTCTCACTAGAGTTTGCGATGGGCAACAAGTTTACCTTCGACACGCAAGTCGGGTGGAACTCATTTGTTTTCAACCTAGATGCTAGCAAGCCCAACTACAGCACGACTAAGTGGGCTCACTGGATGGCGCAGCCAGAGCTTCGCTACTGGTTCTGCGATGTCTTCAATGGATGGTTCCTCGGTCTACATGGACATGTGGGTCAGATGAACGTAGGAGGTGTCAACATCCCCTATCCCATGATTTTGGAAAACAAAGAGTCCGTCATGAAGGACCATCGCTACGAAGGCTGGTTCTACGGTGGTGGTCTCAGCGTAGGCTACCAGTGGGTACTATCGACACGCTCTTCGCTCGAGTTCTCGCTAGGCGCAGGATATGCTCGCATACTATACGACAAGTACCCCTGCACACGTTGTGGCACGAAAATCGATGAGGGCAAAGCTAACTACGTCGGACCTACGAAGGCAACAATCTCGTACGTCTTCTTCTTCAAGTAATCGTCAGTAGCACATCTAATAATACAGACACAAAGACTATGAATATCAAGATATCCCGCTTACTCATACTCTTCTCGACGCTACTATTTGCCGTCGGAGGGACACTATGTGCTCAGCAATTCTCCAAGGCGGAGGAGACTCAGACGATTGCGCTATCAGCACAGCACCACACCGTCACACGCGACATCAACCGCAATATCCTACACATCGACCTAGACGTGGCACCCTATGCCTCTGTACGTGCACAGCAACTGCTACGCATTACCCCCGTCTACGTCTCTGCCGATAGGAGCAAGGAGATCCGCTTTGACAAGATCTATGTAGCAGGCTGCTCTCGCTACAAGACTATCAAGCGTCAGCACGATCTATACAATGCAGATGCTCTCGTCAAGGAAATCTACTCACGCCCCGAGGGGTCTGTCTATACACGAGGCACCAAGGATCTACCCCACATGGTCTATGAGCGTCCCTTCGAGAGCTGGATGGCTCGCGGACACATGGAGCTAGAGATAGAGACCTATAGCTGTGGCAACTGTCCTAAGGGTACACGCTTAGCTCAGGGTGACCCACAGTCTATCACGGTGTTTGGACCAGATGACTATAAGTACAACTATATAGAGCCTGCAGCTACAGCCTTCAAGGAGTATGCTGAGAGCTTTGATGCCAACATACAGTTCGTCGTAGATAAGCACGACCTCCGCAAGGACTTCAAGAACAATGCCTCCGAGCTAGCACGTCTTGATGAGTTTGTCAAGAAAGCTACCAAGATCGAGGGTGCTGAGCTTCACACCGTCTATATCTATGGTTACGCATCACCCGAGGCACCCTTTGACTACAACCTAGCACTCTCTGATCGTCGTACCAAGACACTCTACAACTATGTCCAGAACACGCACAAGGCGCTCTTGAGCAAGGTTGAAGTAGTTGCCGAAGGCAAGGGTGAGGACTGGGATGGTCTACGCAAGCTCGTAGACGCTAGCAACATGGCCCAGCGCCAGACTATACTGGACATCATTGACAAGTACAGTACTGATACAGAGCGTGAGGCTGACATCAAGGCTCTCGACGGTGGCAAGGTCTATCGCGACCTGCTAGACAATTACTATCCTAAGCTCCGTCACACTACCTTTACGATGAGCTATCGGGTACGTCCCTTTGAGGTTTCTGAGCTAGCGCACATCTACTCGACCAACTCTAAGCTGCTAAGCCTCAGCGAGCTCTATACACTAGCTAATCAAAAGATAGCAGCTGGCGCAAGTCCTGTAGCCATCTATCGCACAGCTTATGAGCAAAACGCAAACGATCCTATTGCTAAGCTCAACTATGCCAATGCGCTCCTTCAGTATGACAAGAACGCCAAGGAGGCTTACAAAGTCCTCTCAACCATACAGTCAGACTCTCGCGCTAAGCTCCCCACAGCTATCGCACTCGATATGATGGGACGCAAGGCTGAGGCTGAAGCACTATACTTCAAGAAGTAATAGTTGAGGATGAGAGATACTATCACTAGCTGGTAGTATCACACAAACAAGGCACCTCCATCAGGACGACTTAGGTCTTCCTGTGTGGAGGTGCCTTTCTTTTGCTAGTTGGTGCATTCCTACAGCGGTTACACGTCCCGTGCGTTTCTACAGCATGCTACTCGTATCGCTCTAATCTCTAACTTCTAATCTCTATCCTCCAGAGCTGACGCATTATAAAAAAACAAGCTCGTTTCATTTCCTACCTAGGAATTTGCCAAATAAGTACCTGGAAATTTGCCCAATTCCTACCTAGGAAATGGACAAATTCTTCGGAGGAATCAAATGAAACTTCGGAGGAATCAAATGAAACTTCGGAGGAATCAAAAAATAAGTCCGAAGAATTTGCCCATTTTCTAGGTACTTATTTGGGAAATTCCTAGGTAGGAATTTAATTCCTCGGGAGAAAGGCGTAATCAGAGAGGATCCGTAGACACTCTGTAGCGATACTCGAGCCATGTATCCCTAGTTCTCGCCATGTGCAGCTCCTAGACGGCTGATTATAATGCGTCAGTCCTGCTCTACCTTCGATGTCCTTGTTTTTCTGTACTTTTGTGCTAGTAGAGGTGTGAGGCATATGGTGCTTCGGTCTCTACGATACAAGCTAAAGATAGATATAGAAATTAGGTAGCATCAGATTATGTACAGAACGCATACGTGTGGAGCTCTGCGTGCCTCTGACGAGGGCCTGCAGGTGACGCTCGCCGGTTGGGTCGCTAAGATTCGTCGCATGGGAGCTATGACCTTCCTCGACTTACGTGATAGATATGGCATTACGCAGATCTTCTTTGACGAGTCGCATCAGGAGCTCCTGAGTGAGGTGGGGCGTGAGTGGGTTATAGCGGTCAGTGGTACCGTACGCCTGCGCAGCAGTGTCAATGAGAAGATTCCCACGGGGCAGATCGAGATCCTCGCAGACAGCATGAAGGTGCTCAACCGTGCCGACACGCCTCCCTTTACCATCGAGGATGTGAGCGACGGTGGCGATGATCTACGTATGAAGTACCGCTACCTGGACCTACGTCGTAGACCTGTGCTGAGCAATATAGAGCTGCGTCACCGTATGACGATGGAGACGAGACGCTATCTCGATGGGCTTCACTTTCTAGAGATAGAGACGCCGATGCTGATCGGATCGACTCCTGAGGGTGCACGTGACTTTGTGGTGCCTAGTCGTATGAACCCTGGGCAGTTTTACGCATTACCTCAGTCGCCACAGACCTTCAAGCAGCTCCTGATGGTAGCGGGCATGGACCGTTACTTCCAGATCGTGAAGTGCTTTAGAGATGAGGATCTACGTGCCGACCGTCAGCCGGAGTTCACGCAGATAGACTGCGAGATGAGCTTCGTGGAGCAGGACGACATCTTGAGCACCTTCGAGGGGCTGGCGAAGCATCTCTTTAAGGAGATCCGCGGCATTGACCTCCCTACGCCACTACGCCGCATGACTTGGTATGAGGCTATGGACCGCTACGGTAGCGACAAACCCGATCTGCGCTTCGGCATGGAGATCGCAGAGGTTACCAAGACGATCCAGGGACATGGCTTTGGCGTTGTGGACGACGCTGAGTACATCGGTGCTATCGTGGTCACGGGCAAGGCGGACTACACGCGCAAGCAGATCGACCAGCTGACCGACTTCGTCAAGCGTCCACAGGTGGGTGCCAAGGGGCTACTCTGGCTACGCTATCAGGCTGATGGAACGATGAAGAGTAGCTTCGACAAGTTCCTCACGGCCGACCAACTCAAAGCACTTGCCGACCAACTATCTATGCAGCCAGGCGACATTGCGCTCCTCATCTCAGGGGGCAAGCGTGCTGCGCAGAAGCAACTAGGCACGCTACGTCTACACGTCGCCTCCGAGCTGGGGCTGATGAAGCCAGGGCACTACGAGTGCCTCTGGGTAGTTGACTTTCCACTACTCGAGTGGGACGAGGAGACGCAGCGTTACTATGCGATGCACCACCCCTTTACGGCACCTAAGCCAGAGGATCAAGATCGTCTCGAGAGCGACCCCGGTAGCGTCCGTGCCGATGCTTACGACATGGTGATCAACGGTGTCGAGGTGGGCGGTGGCTCTATCCGTATCCACGATGCGGAGCTACAGGCAAGGGTCTTTGCGGCACTAGGCTTTACGAAGGAGCGTGCCGAGGAGCAGTTTGGATTCTTGATGAATGCCTTTAAGTATGGCGCACCTCCTCACGGTGGTATCGCCTTTGGCTTGGATCGCTGGGTATCGCTCATGGCTGAGCTAGACTCGATACGTGACTGTATCGCCTTCCCGAAGAATAATTCGGGCCGTGATGTGATGATCGATGCCCCCGCACGACTAGATCCCGAGCAGCTCGACGAGCTACACCTGACGGTGCGAGAGACACTATAATATATAAGGAGTCCTTATGGTCACGATAGGAGATGTAGTTCGTACGATAGAGGAGTGCTACCCGCTGAGCTATCAGGAGAGCTACGACAACTCGGGCCTTCAGGTGGGCGATGTGACGCAGCCACTGCGTGGCATCATGCTGGCTGTGGAGACGACCGAGGCGGTCCTCGAGGAGTGCCTGCAGCGTGGGTGCAACCTGCTCGTATCGCATCACCCGATTCTCTTCCGAGGACTTAAGCGGCTTACACCTGCGACCTATCAGGAGCGTTGCGTAGCTTTTGCCCTGAGAAACAATATCGCTATCTACGCTTGTCACACTTCGGCAGACAATGAGATGAGCCAGGGTGTGAATCATTATCTGGCTAATCTGATCGGTCTCAAGCGTGAGGGGCGACGACCGATGATGCCTCAGCGAGGACGCTTTTACAAGCTACAGACCTACATCCCGCACAGCCACGCTGATGCGCTACGCACCGCTTATGAGAAGGCGGGGGTTGGTTCGCTCGGCGGTTACACGGGCTGTAGTTACAGTTGCTCGGGCGTAGGGCGCTTCCGTCCAGGAGCTGAGACTCACCCGACGATCGGTACGCATGGCGCCATGGAGGCGGTCGAGGAGGAGATGATCTCCGTGCTCGTGCCACAGGAGCGACTATCGCAAGCGATCACGACGCTCGTAGCGACGCACCCCTATGAGGTGCCAGCCTACGAGGTGATCCCGATCGTGATGGATCACCCAACGAGCGGGCTAGGTGTCGTTGGCGAGTTGCCGAGCGAGATGTCTCCGCAAGAGTTACTCGAGCGCCTAGCTACGCTGCCCGCTGTGGAGCGTATCGCTCACTCTAATCCCCCCACGCAGCCGATTCGTCGCGTAGCACTCTGTGGCGGTAGTGGCGGCGGTCACGAGTTCATCGGAGAGGCACTGCGCTCAGGCGCAGAGGTCTATATCACAGGCGAGGCAAAGTACAACGATTATCTCGACGTGCAGGGTCATCTCTGGCTGATCACGCTGGGACACTTCGAGAGTGAGTACTGCACGCGCACGATGCTCTATGATGCGTTGTCGGATAAATATCGTAACTTTGTCGTCCATACGTCAGATGCTGACACCAATCCTATTCACTATTTCTAAGCAATACCATCTATGAGTATTAATACAACGACCCACGAAGTAGCCGAGCGTAGTATCAGGGAGAAACTCATCGCCCTCAAGCGTCTACAGGAGACGCTCACCAGTATTGACAAGATCAAGCTGTTGCGTGGCGAGCTTCCCCAAGCTATCGAAGACCTAGCGGACGAAATCGAGGGACTGAAGACACGCTTAGAGAAGTACAACGCTGCTGCCAAGAAGCTCACGCAGTCAGTCAGCGGTGAAAATCAAAAGATCGCTACGGCAAACGATAAGCTCGCAGTGCTCAAGGAGCAACTCAATGCGGTGAGCAATAACCGCGAGTATGAGCATCTGTCGCGAGAGATCGAGTTTCAGGAGCTTGAGATACAGCTCGCACAGAAGCATATCCGCGAGTTCAACGCAGAGCTCCAAGGTCGCAAGGATGACATTGCCAAGCTCCAAGAGCGTATCAAGGAGCGTGAGGAGGATCATCAGGCTAAGAGCGAGGAGCTAGAGCAGATCATCGCCGAGACTCGCATCGAGGAGGAGCAGCTCCGTGATCGTGCCAACGAGCTAGAGTCACAGATCGACGAGCGTATTCTTAAGGCTTTCCTACGCCTTCGCAAGGGCGCTACCAACGGACTTGCCGTGGTCCCCGTAGAGCGTGAGGCTTGTGGTGGGTGCTTTAACCATATCCCACCACAGCGTCAGCTAGAGGTCAAGCTCCACAACAAGGTCATCGTCTGCGAGTATTGCGGTCGTGTACTCATCGATCCAGACATCGAGAATGAGCCAGTAGAGGAGCAGTCTGAGACGAAGGCTGATACAAAGAAAAAGGAGACTAAGAAGGCTACCGCCACCAAGAAGAAGGCTACAGCTACTAAGAAGACTGCAGCTAAGAGTACTAAGAAGGCTGCCTCTAGTAAGGATAAAGAGGACAAGTAAATCTTCCCTTTCCAGCGACGAGCCTCTTCGGACGACCTGTCGCTCTTCTCTCCCTTTACGACATTCATCCCTCGCACTGTGTCTCAGCGACGTACGCTACTCAATCATGCTTTGGTGCATCAGATGCGTCGCACGATCGAGCAGTATGATCTGCTAGAGCGGGATAGCGAGCGGGTGGTCATCATAGCCCTCAGCGGAGGTGCCGACTCGACGGCGCTTCTGTGGGGGCTTTCGCTTTTAGGCTACCGCTGTGTGGCGGCGCATTGCAACTTTCACCTGCGAGGCGACGAGAGCGACCGTGACGAAACGTTTGTCTCAGAACTTTGTGAGCAGCTGGGGGTGCCGTTAGAGCGCGCTTCCTTTGACACTTACGGATACGCTGCTACGCACCAGGGGGTGAGCGTAGAGATGGCGGCGCGGGAGCTGAGATACCACTTCTTCGACGAGCTGTATGAGCGGTACGATGCGCAGAGTATCGCCTTAGGACATCATCTGGAGGACAATGTGGAGCAGCTCCTGATCAATCTCTCCCAAGGGGCTGGCGTACGAGGACTACGGGGCATGCTCCCCACGCGTGAGGAGGGGAGGTATATTCGTCCGCTCATCGACACGCCGCCTCGTCTTATCTACGACTTCTTGCGAACGGCTGGACAGCCTTTTGTGACGGACTCGACGAATGCCGATACAACCATACGGCGCAACTTCGTCCGGCACACGTTGCGCCCACTCTTTGACCAGTTGAACCCCTCCTTTGACCAGGCGGTCGCCTCGACGATCCATATCCTGCGAGATTTGGAGCAGTTGCAGGACTACTATATAAGGAGTACCCTCCCCGCAGACGCGAGCCAGCCGCTAGAGATCGCCTGGCTTCGTCAGCAGATAGCTCCGCTGGCACTTCTCTACAGCCACTTCGCGACCATCGATTGTGATCGCTTGGTATTACAGCAGCTCCTTATGGACTGCGCACAGCCTGAGCGTGCCGACAGCTATGCTCGCTACGAGGGACGCGGCGGGATCATCGAGCGTTATCGGGGGTATCTGACAGGCACGACGAGTGAGACGCTGGCTCATCTGGAGCAGGCGACGAGCTTTTGCCTAGAGCTGCCCGCTATGGCTAGCTGGCAAGCGGGAGCCGTGCTGGATCACCCGCTAGGATCGATAAAGATAGCGGTACACGACTCCTCGGAGACACCACCGCCTGCGATTCGGACACTCACGCCTTACAGCTATTTGGCCGACTACGACCAACTTCTGTCGATGGCGCCTCAGCTACAGCTTAGAGCCTCTACCGATGGCGAGCAATGGATCGCACCGCTCGGCCTGAAAGGACGCAAACCATTGGCGAAGCTCCTGCGCGACGCCAAGCTCCTACCCTCACGCAGAGCGGCTACGGTGCAACTCATCGACAGCCACACAGGCACTACGCTATGGCTGGTCGGCCTCTGCCGTAGTGCTGACTACCAGCTCACGCCACAGACCCGTCGCTGGGCGGAGATAACCTTCACCCCTACATTGTCAGATCCCTTTGCGAGGCACACAACACCTCACACGATAGCTCGTTAGCCGTTTATTTTGTACTTTTACAGCTAGAACCGACTTATAAAGCATGACGAAGACCTTTCCCATGATCGCCAAGACGCTCCCTGGGCTGGAGCCAGTATTGGAACAAGAATTGATAGCCCTCGGTGCGGACAATGTACAGATAGGACGTCGCATGGTCTCCTACGAAGGAGATCTCAAGATGCTCTACAAGTCCAATCTGCACCTACGCACAGCGCTTAAGGTGCTGAGACCCATCTATGAGTTTGACGCGGAGGATATAGACATCCTCTACACGACGCTGCTCCACTTCGACTGGAGCCAGTGGCTCACGGCCGATATGACCTTTGCGGTCGATGCGGTTGTCTACTCATCGACCTTCAAGCATAGTCGGTACGTCGTCTACAAGACGAAAGACGCTATCGTCGATTACTTTAGAGAGCAAACGGGTGGCACGAAGCGCCCCTCGGTCAAGCTCTCGAACCCGCAGCTGATCTTTCACCTACACATCGCCGAGCAGCATGTGACGCTCTGCCTGGACTCGTCGGGCGAGAGCCTACACAAGCGGGGATATCGTATGGAGCAGGACCGTGCTCCTATCAACGAAGTGCTCGCTGCGGGCATCCTGCTCAAGGCGGGCTGGCATGGGCAGTGCGATCTGATGGACCCCTTCTGCGGGTCGGGCACCTTCCTCGTGGAGGCTGCGCTGATCGCTACGGGTACGCCTCCAGGCATCTACCGTGAGAGCTATCCCTTCGAGCGGTGGCCAGACTTTGATAGTGAGCTCTGCAGTGAGGTGTACAACGACGACTCGACGGAGCGCTCCTTCGACTACCATATCTACGGCTCGGATCTCTCGCCTCAAGCCATTGCCAAGGCTAAGCGCAACGTCACCCGCTCGGGTATGTCTCGCTACATTGACCTCTCCGTGGGCGACTTTGCCGATCAGCACCTGCCTCATCCCGAGGCTGAAACAGAACCTAAATGTCTGCTCGTGATGAACCCGCCTTACGGGGAGCGTCTCTCGGACTACGACCTCGAGCAGCTCTATAGTATGATCGGTCGTACGCTCAAGTTCCAGTTCGCAGGAGCTCAGGCGTGGATCATCGCTCATCAGGCGGAGCACTTTCACGCCATCGGTCTCAAGCACGATCTGCGCGAAGAGCTCTACAATGGGTCGCTACCCTGCGAGTTGCGTGGCTATACGCTCTTTGAGGGCAAGCACAAGGAGTACAAGGAACAGATCGCTCAGCGTGGTGAAGAGGCTCCTCAGCGTAGAGAGCGTGGCGAAGCGTTTCACCGTGGTAAGGGTCAAGAGCCCCGCAGACATCGAGCTGGGCACGACAAACCCGCCTACAGCAAGGGACGTGACAATGGCAAGCCCGCACATCGTGGCACACAGCGTACGAAAGGACCCCGCCCCGCTGGCTCCTCTAGCTCTGGCTATAAGGCCAATATCCAAACCTTCGGCAGCGACGAGACCTTCGTCCATGAAGCTGAAGCAAACGACAACGAATAAGTAACATCTATCACGCCATACTGATCTATGAATAGCACATTGCGTCACTACGCTCTATGGTTCTTCGGAGTTCTTACGTTAACGCTCACACCACTCCTACAGGGACAGACGAAGCAACCGCTAGACCTGGAGACCGTCACCTATGGAGGCAAGACCTTCCGCTCACTCTTCTACCCGAAGCCCGTCTACGGCCTCGCTTGGTTGCAGAGTGGCTACACCTATACGGTAGAGCCAGGTGACTACGGTAGAGAGGGCTTGAGGAGCCTACGAGTCTACTCTCCGACGAGAGCACAGGAGCAGACGGTCCTCACGCAGGATGAACTCGTCCAGCTCCTCAAGCCCTACGACGACACCAACGAGCTCTATCCTCTGGTTGCTTACGACTTCACCTCGCAGTGTCACTACCTAGAGGTGGAGCTGTCCAAGGGACTTTACCTAATAGATGTAGAGCAAAAGCTAATCGTCGGATACTTCGCCACTGGTGACAGCGAAAAGCGCGCTTCGCTCCTCAGCCCTAACGAACGCAACCTAGCGGTCAAGAGCGAGGAGGGCACACTCCTTATATATACGCTACAGCCCGCCGGGAGCAAACCTCAGGCTCCTACGCTAGTCGCTACGGACGAGGCGGAGGCTGCAGTCGTCTATGGCGAGTCTGTTCACCAGAACGAGTTCGGCATTGACGGTGGACTCTTCTGGAGTCCCGACAGTCGCCAGCTCGCTTTCTATCGTATGGATCAGTCAATGGTCGCACCTTATCCCATCGTTGACATGACACCCCACAAGGCGGTCGTCCAGCCCGTTCGCTACCCGATGGCGGGGACCCCTTCGCACCATGTGACGCTAGGAGTCTTTCATCTAGAGAACCAGCAGACCACTTACCTAGAGACTGGTGGCGACCCCGAGCATTACCTGACCAATGTGGCGTGGCACCCCAACAGCCAGAAGGTTTACATAGCAGAGCTCAACCGTGGTCAGGACCATCTTTTCCTCAACGGGTACGATGCCCAGACGGGAGCGCACACCGAGACGCTCTTTGAGGAGACCGATGCGCACTATGTCGAGCCACAGCGCCCGATGATGTTTGTCCCTGGGAGCCGAGGCGAGCAGTTCGTCTGGGAGTCCCGTCGTGAGGGCTATCGCCAGCTCTACCTCTACAGCAGCACGGGCAAGCTCATTCGCAAGCTCACCGACATAGAGGGCGAGGTGACTGACATCTACGGCTTCGACCCCAAGGGCGAGCGCATATACTTCCAGGCTGCTTACCCCTCCCCACTCGAGCGACACATCTTCGCCAGTGAGCTCAAGCGCGGACGTACCATACAGCTAAGCAAGGTGGCTGGCACGCACGAAGCAACCTTCAGCCCAGACAAGCAGTACTATATAGACCAGCTGCAGAGCGCCACCATCGCTCGCTCCGTCATGCTCCATGACTGCAACGGGCTACAGCTCCGTCTCATACACCAAGCGCCCGATCCCTGGCGCAAGCTAGATATGCCCAATATCACCGTCGGCACGCTCCTAGCGGCTGATGGCAAGACCGAGCTTTACTACCGCCTTATCACGCCGTCACACTTCGACGAGCTGAAGGAGTACCCCACCATCGTCTACGTTTACGGTGGCCCGCATGCTCAGCTCGTCACGAATACGCCACAGTGGGGCGCTTCGGGCTGGGATCTCTACATGGCACAGCAGGGGTATATCATCTTTACGCTGGACAACCGCGGTAGCGCTCAGCGAGGCGCCGCCTTCGAGCAAGTCATCCATCGTCAGGTCGGCACCGCCGAGATGGCCGATCAGATGAAGGGTGTCGAGTACCTCAAGAGCCTCCCCTACGTGGATCAAAACCGCATCGGTGTGTACGGCTGGAGCTTCGGAGGCTTCATGACTACCAACCTCATGCTCACCCATCCCGAGACCTTTAAGGTCGGTGTCGCTGGCGGTCCCGTCATGGACTGGTCTCGCTACGAGATCATGTATGGCGAGCGCTACAACGACGCTCCCCAGGACAATCCTGAGGGCTACCAGCGCAACAACCTCATCGAGCGTGCCCAAGACCTCAAGGGGCGTCTCCTCCTCATCCACGGAACCTCTGACAATGTGGTCGTCTGGCAGCATGCCCAGGCCTTTGTCAAGGCGTGCGTAGATGCTAAGACCTACCCCGACCTCTACTACTACCCAGGCCACAAGCACAACGTCATCGGCCCCGACCGTGTGCACCTCAACTATGTCATAACCCGTTACTTCCAGGAACACCTATGAGCCTTATCTATCCCAACACAAAGCAAGACGAAAAGAAGTCTACAGACGCTGAATTTATGAAGTACGCTAAAATCGAAATGGTAAAAGCTCCTCAGACCGTCCTCCTTCTCGGTAGCGGTGGTCGTGAGTGCGCCATGGCGGCTGCCATAGCTGAGAGCAAGCTACTCAGGAAGCTTTACATAGCTCCAGGCAATGCAGGAACCGCTGCTTACGGGACCAATGTCCCTGACCTCAATCCCGCCAAGCATGAGGCGGTCAGCCAGTTCATCGCCACCCACGGGGTCACCCTCCTCGTCTGTGGCCCCGAGGCTCCGCTCGTCGATGGGCTCGTCGACTACCTGCAGGAGGATGCCCGCCATCCCGACCTGCTCATCGTCGGTCCCGACAAGGCTGGCGCCCATCTAGAGGGTAGCAAGGAGTACAGCAAAGAGTTCATGCGTCGTCACGGCATACCGACAGCTAGCTACGAAACCTTCGGCCCTCAAGACATAGAGGAGGCTGAGGCTTTTCTCGATCAACTCTCCGCACCTTTCGTACTCAAGGCAGACGGCCTAGCAGCTGGCAAGGGAGTTCTCATTTGCCAAGACCGTGAGGAGGCGGAGCAGGGACTAGGTCAACTCTTCAGCGGTATGTTTGGTAGTCGTGGTCAGCGCATCGTCATTGAGGAATTTCTCGAGGGTATCGAGTGCTCCGTCTTCGTCGCCACCGATGGTACCGACTACTGCGTCCTGCCCGTTGCCAAGGACTACAAGCGTGTCGGCGATGGCGACACAGGTCCCAACACCGGCGGTATGGGAGCCGTCAGTCCCGTGCCTTTTGCCGATGAAGCCTTCATGCAGCGTGTCGAGGAGCGCATCATTCGCCCCACGCTAGAGGGCTTGCAAGAGGAAGGCATACAGTACGTCGGCTTCCTCTTCATCGGATTGATGAATGTCGCAGGCGATCCCTACGTCATCGAGTACAACTGCCGTCTAGGCGACCCCGAGACCGAAGTCGTACTGCCACGCATCGAGAGCGACTTCCTCGAGCTACTCATCGCCATGGCGACAGGTCAGGTAGCCCAATACAACCTAGCAGTCTCTCCCGAGGTGGCTATGACGCTCGTCCTCGTCTCCAAGGGGTACCCGGGACACTACGAAAAGGGCTTCCCGATTCAGCTCCCAGAGCCAGTAGAGGGTATACGCATCTACCACTCAGGCACGGCGCTCGACGAAGGGGGACACGTCGTCACCAACGGTGGACGCGTCCTCGCCATCACGGCACGAGGCACCACCATCCAGGAGGCTCAGAAGGCGTGCTATCGCACCGCACCGCAGATTCTCTACGAGGGCAAGAACTACCGCCACGACATCGGCAACGACCTCTTGTAGAGCCACACATCCATCACCAACCTCAACCAATAGTAGGGGGAGTAGGACTCATAGTCCTGCTCCCCCTTTTGATTATCTGTTAGGCGCTCTAGACTTGGCGTTGCGCCCTCGGCGCTAGAACCAGCGGATGCGCTTGAAGATCCAGAAGGCGATCCCCGAGAAGATCAAGCAGACCACCATGATCCCGACGAAAGCCAACGGATGTGCTGCCATCGGCAGGTCCACGTTCATACCGTACAGTGAGGCGACCAGCGTAGGAAGCATCAGAATCATCGAGATACTGGTCATGCGGCGCATGATCGTGTTGATATTGTTGTTGATGATCCCGCCGAAAGCATCCATCGTGCCATTCATCACATCGCTGTACACGTTGACCATGTTGTACGCTTGGTTTAGCTCGATCGCCACGTCCTCAGCCAGATCCGTATCGTACTGCTCGTAGTGGCTCACCTTAAAGCGTCCGATGACCGACTCATTACCACGTATGGACGTGTTGAAGTAGACGAAGCACTTCTGCAGACGCATCATCTGTAAGAGGTCTTCGTTGCGGATACTCTTCTCGAGCGCTTCCTCGGTTTCTAGGATCAGGAAGCTGATCTGCTTCAGATATTTGAGGAACCACACCGCCGAGCTCATGATGAGCCGAAGGATAAAGTCTATATCCGTGTCGACCGAGATGCCCTTGCGCTGATTGTGCTTGATGAAGTCTGGCATGAGGTCCGTGCGGTGGTAGCAGATAGTGACGATGAGCTGCTTCTCCAGATGCGATATGATACCGACGGGGACCGTGTTGTAAGGGGTTGTACCCTCGGGTGTCTCGATCGGAATACGTATGATGGTGAGTCGCCATCCGTCCTCCTCTTCGGTACGCGGGCGCTCATCGCTATCCGCTGTATCTCCGATGAAACTTTCAGGTATCCCCAGCTCATCGCAGAGATAGTCTATATCCTCCGAGGTGGGCTGCACCACCTTGATCCAGGTGTGTGGCTCTAAGCTGTCTATTTGAGTGAACTGCTGCTTGGGCAGGTAAAACTTCCGCATGATGATCTATGGCTCTTAAGATGTGAATGATGATGGTAACTTAAGAGACCTCCAGTTGCTATGCGGTGCTTAGGTATGTAGATCTAAGCGTAGGATCACCCCATGCAGACGCTAGGGCATAGGCTCCGCAGTAGAGGAGGTCTACAGGAGAGACTTCGAGTCTTACTCGGCGGTAAGGAGTCGTCCATAACGTTGTTGGGATTAATAAGTTTGTGTGATCAGTAAAATGGTGAAGCACAGTCGGCAGACCTATACAATAATATATATAGGCGATCGAGCCACACCTCTACCCCGCAAAGGTACGAAAAAAGAGAGACTAGAGGATTAGAGGTTAGAAGTTAGAGGTTAGAGATTAGAGGTTAAAGGAGACGAGTAACGGCTGTAGGGACTCGACGGAAGTGTCTAGTGGGAGGGTGTCCGTTGTATCAAGAGTTACGGCGTCATGGTTTTAACGGGAACGGACGCATCGTGCGTCCCTACAAAGGTTACTCGTCTCTTCTCCCTCTAATCTCTAACTCCTCCGATCACCCTATTATCGAATATCCACGTGGAAATCGAAAAGTTCCTCCCTTGGAACTGAAAAGTTCCTCCGCTGGAACTAAAGAGTTCCTCCGTTGGAACTAAAAAGTTCCAAAAGAGGAATTGTTTTTGGAACTCGTACACACAACGGAATCAGCACGATAGCAAGACAACGCCAATAGGGATGCACGCGAGTGTCAAGTCGGAGGGCGTCCCTACAGGGTGAAGTCTTCCCCTAATCTCTAACCCCTAAACTCTAATCTCTAAACTCTAATCTCTAACTTCTAATCCCCCCCCCCTCTCCTCCAACAGCTTTCAGGCGAAAAGGGACCTCGTGAGAGGTCCGACGCATCGTAGCCGTCGGTCGGAGGGGCTACAGCCCCGAACGACCGATGGAAAGGTGGACGTGGTAGAAGATCGACCCCTTGTGGGTCGGACTAGACAAGGGCTACAGCTTCAGTCCGACCGCAAGCGTTCGCCTGCTCTCCGTAAAGATGCACGGGACGAGTAACGGTTGTAGGGACGCACGATCTGTGCGTCCGTCCCCGTCAAAGGTTACATTGTCAAGATCGTTCAACAACGGACGCACGGATCGTGCGTCCCTACACAGGGCTACTCGTCTCGCTCTAACCTCTAAACCCTCCGATGGCTCTTGTAAAAAAGGACCTCGCAAGAGGTCCGACGCATCGTAGCCGTCGGTCGGACGGGCTACAGCCCCGAACGACCGATGGAGGCAAGACAGTAGCAGTTTATCGACCCCTTGTGGGTCGGACTAGACAAGGGCTACAGCTTCAGTCCGACCCATTGTTCTAACAGTGATTGTGCAGGGGCTTGGCATATGAAAAAAGGGACTCAATCGCGCGATTGAGTCCCCTTGTGTTTAGCAGCTTTATCAGGCAGTAGCCTATTGCGCTATTGCGAGCTTATAAGTTCCCTTAGTTGTTACTACTAAGTAATTGCCTGCGGGTAGTTGAGCTAGCGACTGAGCAGCTGTACCCTCAGCGTCAGCGACCAACTCAGCAACAGCTACACCTGTCATATCAAATAGGTAAGCTCTCTCGCCTGCCGTCAGTCCAACGACTTGTAGCTCCTTAGTAATCGGATGGAACTGTATCGTCACCTCACTTGACTCTACAGAAGCTATAGAGCGATGAGACTCAGGCAGGATGACACAAGAGAGTGCTAGTTTGCCCGAAGCATCCCATAGACCCATCAGTTTTCTGCCATCCTTTGCAGAGCCTTCACCAACACTGCCTCCTACCGGAAGCTCGACGAAGCAATCCTTGAGTGTGATCGTCTTAGTAGCGATACCACCCTCAACACTTACTTTAGAATTCTCTATCGTTAGGCTAGCTCCAAAGTCAGGATCAAATATGCCAACTCCACCCTTTGCTGTAACAGTCGTATTAGAGATGATTAAGTTAGCACCTTCGCCTAGAGGTGCTATACCCATATGGTTAGAGTCAGTGCTGATACTCTCTAGAGAGCCAGTACCTGTAATGCGTACGGTGCTGTTTATTAAAGCCAAAGCATTACTATGGCTCTCAATATGGTTCTTCCCGATAAGGTTGATCGTGAGGGTATCGGGACCAAACTCATTGATAAAGAGCATAACTATATCGTCCTTAGTCGTAAGGTTTGCATTCTCTAGCGTGAGGGTCTTAGTCTCAGCATCATATCGTATAGCACCATCTCTACCAACACCCTGACCAGCGAGGACGTTCTCTTGGTTCTTTGAGGAAACCTTTACACCATTCACTTCTATTGGATACATCGTTATGCTTCCTGGTAGGATTGTATAGCTCTTTGCTATCTTGCCATCTTGGGCTGCAATACCTTGGTATTTACCAACTTGATCTTCTCCAGAACCAACAAAGGCACCCACAGGTTCTGAAAGATAGCAATCATTGAGGGTAATCTGTTTAAAGGCAGTACCACCAGCCTTTACTGTTGAGTGGTTTATGACCAAGTTAGCATCACACTCTGGATTTTGTAAAGAGCCATTCACTATAAGTGTTGTGCTATCAATAAGCAAGCTAGCAGCAGGACCACCTACGGTAAAGGTTACTAAACGGTCTTCGTTGCCATTAGAGACAGATAGAGAGCCAGTACCCGTAAGACGAACGTTTGAATCAGTTATCCTAATTGTGTTTGTGGCGAAAGCGAGCATGCTGTTTTCTCCGACTAGGCGCACTGTGATAGTGTCGGACTTTGTATTTACAATACTCAATCTAGAACTTTGCTCTCTAGACTTAAGGATTGCGTTGTTTAGCGTGAGAGTCTTAGTCTCAGCGTCATAGCTGACACATCCGTCACGTCCCTCTCCTTTTCCCTCGAGGACGTTCGGGTTGCTCTCTGACAGAGATACGCTAGTCCCCTCCACATAGATATACTGAGATCTAGCGATTGATACATTAGAGAGCAGTAAAGCTACTGGGAGTAGCCATCGCCATAGTAGTCGTTGCTTCATAGTTTAGCAGGTTTGTGTCCCCTCAGACTCCTATGAGAGACGTTGATTACTTAGCCATTACGAAGAAGCGTGGAGTCCGGACTTATCAACTGCTAAACACAGGCTCGTCAGAATTAGCCCTCTAGATACAGTAACGACGAGACAACGGCACCCCACGCAAACCCGTGAGGAAGCCGTCACCATCATCCTCCTATCTAGTCGAATTTTCTGACGATTCGTGTTTAAGAAGAATGAAGCAACGCTTCCTATTTATCTATGATGGATTGAGGCCAACTGACTCCACTAAGGAGTACAACTGATCTATTCATTCTTTGCAAAGGTATATAAAATAGTAATATGAAACGACTGGCGTAGACTCAACTATCAAATGCACTCATTTGTCCTGTCGCTCTTATCTAGGGATTGTTGAGAGGCTTGTGGGGCGCAGATAGATGTTTAGTTTACTAGGGTTCTGGCGCGATGGATTCTCAGACTGTTTTTGCACTGTCTATCAATGAAGCATAGACAGAGTAACGACAGACATATTGACACCCAATCGTTTAGTCCGACCCGCGAGGGGTCGATTTTCTACCACGTTCGTCTATCCATCGGTCGTTCGGGGCTTTGCCCCTCCGACCGACGGCTACGATGCGTCGGACCTCTACGAGGTCCTTTCTTATCAGAGTGATCGAAGTGGTTAGAAGCTAGAGGTTAGAAGTTAGAGATTAGAGGGGATGGTGGGGGCTAGTGGCTCTAGTGGCACTAGGAGCTCTATTGTCTCTAGCCAATAGCCAACAGCTAACAGCTAACAGCTAACAGCTAATCGCCAGCAGCCAACAGCTAATCGCCAACAGCTAACAGCTAACAGCTAATCGCCAACAGCCAACAGCTAATCTCTAATTTTCGTACCTTTGAAGTCGTAAGTTTTACCCGTGAGCCGATGGTCTCACCTTTAAAGTAAAGAACCTCTATCGCATTATGAGCAACGAAATGACTGATCAGACTTTATCAACCCAAGAGCAGCCTATGAGCATCGCTGAGCGTGCTGCCGACAATATCCGTGCCCTCGCTATCTCGATGGTCGAGCGCGCTAAGAGTGGCCACCCCGGTGGGGCTATGGGCGGAGCGGACTTTATCCAGGTCCTCTTCTCCGAGCAACTGCGCTATGACCCGCGTAATCCGGAGCACCCCGCACGGGATCGCTTCTTTATGGATCCTGGCCACATGTCGCCGATGCTCTACGCACAGCTCGCACTGGCGGGATTCTTTACGATGGATGAGCTGGCAGCTTTCCGCTCGTGGGGCAGTCCTACGCCAGGGCACCCAGAGCTTTGTCGTAGCCGTATGATCGAGAACACGAGTGGTCCGCTGGGACAGGGACACACCTACGCTGTGGGTGCTGCCATCGCGGCTAAGTTCCTCCAGCACCGGCTTGGCGATACGCTTATGCCACAGCGTATCTACGCTTTTATCTCTGACGGCGGTATCCAAGAGGAGATCAGTCAGGGTGCGGGGCGCATCGCTGGCGACCTGGGGCTGGACAACCTGATCATGTACTACGACTGCAACGACATACAGCTCTCGACGCGTGTCGAGGATATCACGGCTGAGGACGTTGCGGCTAAGTATGATGCGTGGGGCTGGAACGTTTTTGAGGTTCCTGGCAATGACCCAGCAGCGCTGAGTCAGGTGCTACAAGACGCTATCGAGACTTCCGAAGAGACGGGCGCACCGACGCTTATCATTGGCTACACCAATATGGCTTACAAGGCGGTCGACGAGGAGGGTAACCCGCTCGCAAACTTGATCGCAACGCACGGGCAGCCGATCTCTAAGGCGGGAGCTTCGTATGCTAAGACAATGGAGGCGCTGGGTGCTGACCCTGACAATCCTTTTACCATATATAAGGATGTAGCAGCCTTCTACGCTGAGCGTCGCGAGGAGCTCATCGCCTACTGGGATGGTCAGTACAAGCTACAGGAGGAGTACAAGAAGGCGCACCCTGATCAGGCGAAGCTCTATGACCGGTGGTTTGCTGCAGAGCCTACCTACGATGTGGCTTGGCAGGAGATCGCTCAGAAGGCTAATCAGGCTACTCGTGCCGCCTCGGCAACGGTGCTCGGTGAACTGGCTAAGCGGGTGGACAATATGATTGTTGCTTCGGCCGATCTCTCGAACTCGGACAAGACGGACGGCTATCTCAAGGGCACGAAGGCACTTCAGGCGGACGACTTCTCGGGCAAGTTCCTCCAGGCTGGTGTCTCGGAGCTTACGATGGCTGCGCTCTGCGTGGGTATCACCCTGCATGGCGGTATGCGTGCGGCGTGCGGCACTTTCTTTGTCTTCTCAGACTATATGAAGCCGGTCGTTCGTATGGCTGGGCTGATGGAGCAGCCGGTCATCTTCATCTGGTCGCACGACTCCTTTAGAGTTGGTGAGGACGGACCGACGCACGAGCCGGTCGAGCAGGAGGCACAGATACGCCTCCTAGAGCATCTGCACAATCACTCGGGTCGTCGTGCCCTACAGGTGCTACGTCCAGCCGATGTGCATGAGGCTACGGTCGCCTGGCAGATGGCTATGGAAAACCTCCACACGCCGACGGCTCTCATCCTCTCTCGCCAAAACATCCAAGACTTACCCAATCCCACTTACGAGCGTGCTTGCCAGTTGAAGCATGGCGCTTACGTGGTCTCTGATACGACGCCTGCGGGCGAGACGCCCGACTTGACGCTCATCGCCTCGGGTAGTGAGGTGAGTACGCTAGTACAGGCTGCTGAGCTACTTAAGGGCAAGGGGCACAAGCTACGCATCGTCTCGGTACCGAGCGAAGGGCTCTTCTTCGATCAGCCTGAGGCGTATCGTGAGAGCGTGATCCCCGCTAAGGGCGCGCGCTTCGGTCTGACCGCTGGACTGCCTGTGACGCTTCTCCGCCTGGTCGGTGATATGGAGCATATCCACGGGTTGGAGAGCTTCGGCTTTTCCGCTCCTTACACGGTGCTGGACGAGAAGCTCGGCTTCACCGCTGAGGCTGTGGCGCAGCGTATCGAGGAGCTCTGTCGATAGGACACAAAGCTATGGGACTATTCTCACTCTTCAAGAAATCAAGCAAAAAGTCTCCTGACTCAACCGAATCGGTCGAGCAGGAGACCACTGACACCACACAAGAGGTAGGGCAGGTAGCGGAACAGGCGACCGAACCCAAGGCAGACACGCTCAAAGCGAACACGCTGAAGTTTGACGCGCTCCGTGCGCTCAAGATCGGCGAGGTGGACTTTGCGATACGTGCTCTGCACACTTCGCTGGAGGAGATCGACGATCCTGAGTGTCGCCTTTACTTAGCGCAGGCTTTGCAGCGCAAGCCCGACCTAGCTGGCTCGATGGCTGAGCTGACCACCATACTGGAGGCTTATCCGGACTATCCGATGGCTCTCTATGAGGCGACGAAGGTCTCGAATGGGCTGGACCAGCACAGCGAGACGATCGTCTACGCTGAGCGAGCCTTGGCAACCAAACTAGAGACGGCACAGCAAGCTGAGCTACACCGTATGAAAGCTCAGGCGCAGCTGGCTCTAGGTGAGTCTGAGCAAGCACTCGCTACCATCGACCAAGCGTTACGGCTGACCGACGAAGTGCCACTCTACTGGCTTATCAAGGTGAAAGCACTGATCGCTTTGGAGCGCTGGGAGGATGCTTTGGCGGTTGCTCTGGAGACGGCCGAGAAGTTCCCCGAGGAGGAGCGAGCTTACCTTTACGAGGGTTTGATCACGTACCACGAGGGCGACAAGGAGCGCGCTGAGCGTGCTTTCCGACAGGTGGTGGAGACGGATCCTTTCAACGTGGAGGGCTACATGCACCTGACGCATCTCGTCGAGGAGCTGCGTGGCAAGGAAGCTGCTGCCGATGAGATGGAGCAGGCTCTGGAGATGATTCCCCAGCCGACTCGTGCGCTCCTGGACTATGCCGCTCTACTATATAAGGAGTGCGACCGCACGGAGCAGTACGAGGGCGTGCAGCAGATGCTCGCAGAGCTTCCCGATGATGCTGAGACGAAGACGGGCGAGGTCAACTTCGCTGGTCTATACGCTGGAGGCTTTTACTAAAAGGAGAAAGCCTCGATGTCAGCCAAGCAACGCAAGTGGTATGTCGTATGGGAGGGCTATCGTCCAGGCGTCTACGACAACTGGCGGGACTGCCAGCTACAGGTCGTAGGCTTCCAAGGAGCTAAGTTCAAGTCCTACCCAACCTCAGAGCAAGCGCAGGAAGCGTTCGAACTGGGCTACCAAGAGGGACGCCAGCTGGGACAGCAGCATCGTGTCGCCAAGCCCGAGAGCAACCGACTGCAGGTACAGCACAGTGTGGAGCAAGCGCCTGACCAGTTGATCGGTGACAAGATAGCGCCTGCGGGTTTCATCAACCATTCGATCGCTGTCGACGGAGCCTGCTCGTCCAATCCGGGTGTGACGGAGTATCGTGGCGTCTACACCTTTAGCCATGCGGAGCTCTTTCGGGCGGTCATCCCGTGGGGCACCAACAACATTGGCGAGTACCTAGCCATCGTTCATGCCTTGGCGCTGATGGAGCAGGGCAAGCTCCCGCCACTGCCCATCTACTCCGACAGCAA
The DNA here is from genome assembly GCF_000482365.1 of Porphyromonas uenonis DSM 23387 = JCM 13868. Lineage (GTDB taxonomy): Bacteria > Bacteroidota > Bacteroidia > Bacteroidales > Porphyromonadaceae > Porphyromonas > Porphyromonas uenonis. The sequence goes on from NZ_AXVC01000022.1 coordinate 96,135, forward strand.
GGTGGCGCTCGGGTGGGTGGCTCAAGCTCGCTGTCGTACGCGCCTCGACTCGACCGATCCACGTAGTGCTAAGACCTACGAACTGATCGTCCGTGCCACACATTGGTTGAAGACGCACACCTTTCGGGTGCCACTGTTGAAGTGGAACACGGTCGCTTGGGGCGAGATCCCCGCAGACTTCGGCCGTAAGTAGCCGACACTTATGCGCACGCCACTCTTCGTCTGCAACATCGGCCACGAGGTCGCACTGGAGGCTGGCGACCCGCTTCACTACACTCCGCCACGGATCATTCGTCAGATGCGCTCCGCACTCTGGAGCCTGCCCCTTTGGGCAACGCCTTTGTGGCTCGAGGACGCAACGTGGTGGGTGCACCCCTTTGGCAAAAGCCTCTCGCCCTATCTCACTGACCGAGAGCTGAACCATATAGCGAAAGGTGGGGTAGGGGACGCCGAAATCACACTCTGGGGACACGAGCGAGGCTTGGCGCACAGCCTGGCGAAGCTATATGGACTAAACGCTGGAGAGGCGTGTAGCGAGCTTCCGCAGGAGCTGATGCCTTGCTGGACTAGAGCCGCAAGTGTACGTTTCTTCGAGAGCTACAGTAGCGTGCCGTGGCGCAGTCGTGTTGCGATGATCACTGAGATAGGCGCCTTGGCGGAGCTTTTGACCCATGGACCTTGTCTTGTCAAGCTCCCCTTTAGCAGCTCGGGGAGAGGACTCTGGCGCATCAATCAGTTGGACAACCAACTCGAAGAGACGCTTCGCAAGCTTTTGCAAAGGCACCGCACCCTCCTCGTGGAGCCTCTGCTCGACAAGCAGCAGGACTACGGTGCCGAGTACTATATAAATAAGGAGGGCGAGGTGCAGTTCGTCGGAATATGCGCCTTCGAGACGGACGACCAGGGGCGCTACCTAGAGAGCCTCTGCCAAGATCCCGAGGAGACGCTCCGACAACTCACAGACAGCCTCCCCAATCCCGACGAACTGCAACAAACTCTGGCGCAGCACAGCGCCTACCTCTCCCGTGAGGTGGCTCCCTACTACCAAGGCCCCGTTGGCATCGACCTGCTCACCTACCGCCCCGATGGAGCCAGCAGCCGTACCGCCCTGCACCCATGGGTCGAGATCAACCTGCGCTACACAATGGGGCACTACGCTCTAGACCTTTACCGTGAGCGCATCCCTCAGGGAAGCCGCAACCAATATCGCTTCGGCATCCTCTCCGCACCACGAGCCAAAGCCCTCCTCGCCACCGCCACGGCCCCTACACTAGACACCACAGGTCGCCTTCGCTCAGGCCTCCTCCCGCTCACCTCCCCCAACCTAGACACCGACCTCACAGCCGTCTCCCACCTCGCCTACCTCCGCACCCTCTGACCTACTCCGCCTCTTGCACTCCCCTGTCAACGCCTCCATAAAGAGGCCGTGGACTCACGAGCTCCACACCAACGCATCATATAGTACTGCCACAGCGCAGCAAGTATAAGCACCACCACAAAAGGGGGCTCAGTCGTATCTCCACGATTGAGCCCCTTATTTTTTTTGTGCGCTAAGCACGACGCCTCCACCATCCAGATCTGGTTAGACCGATCAACGATCCTAGCCCGCTACGCCACTCACGCTCCCGACCGATCAAAAAAACGAACTCTTGAGAGCGAATATCTCTCCCCACGGAGGAAAACCCCGATAGCTTACGAGGAAACGAAAATCCCCCACGGAGCCCCGAAATAAAACTTCGGAAGAATGAAATCAAACTTCGGAAGAACGAAATCAAAGTTCCGAAGAATGAAATCATAAGTTCCGAAGAATTTTTCCGCGCCTCCGTAGAGAATGAAAAGCCTCCACCGAGGAATCCTCGATTTCCTCCGCTCGTGACCGTACCCCCACCCGTCACACACCCCCGCCGTGCGCTCCACAGCGAGCCTCTCGTGATATCCGCCAAGTCTAGTTGCGAAGGCTATTGCAAAAGTGGAGATAAATACATATCTTTGCAAACAGATGTTGGAGTGTAGATCGTTTCAAAAGAAAGGTTTACGGTCTTAACAGAGATAGAGCAACTCCGACTAGCTCAGCGTACGCTCTCCTCTTATATCACATCGACCATCAACCATATAACAGAATAGAGCTATGAAGCAGTACTATATTGTCTCCTGTGGACACAAGCAGGGTCCATACTCGCTAGACGAGTTGGCATCGCAGGGGATTACACCAGAAACAATGATCTGGATGATGGGCTTATCTGCCCCATACCCTGCCAGCGAATTTGACGAGCTCCGCGCGCTCTTGGGGCTCCCACGCTCTGAAAACTCCTCCCCGAGCTCACGCGTAGAGTCTGAAGCTTCGCAAGCTACCACGCCTCACTCTCAGGAGTCCACCTCATCTCAGTACGGAGCTCCTCGCCTCGACATGGAGCACGACCGTAAGGAGCGAGGATTTTTCAAAAAAGCCATCAAGTACCTCTATGTAGCCAATGGCGTGATCGCCTTGATTCCGCTCATCTTCCTCATCTCCTTATACCCCTATAGCATAGCCTCTATATCTACTGCGCTAGTGGCTCCGACGCTTTGGGGATTCAAGTCGTACCCGCAAGAGTTTGTCACGACAATAGGGCAAGCTTTATATAGCAGGAGTAGCCTAGAGGTGCTGATCTATCTAGCCTTCATTGCAATACTCTTCTATTTCCTCTTTCTCGGTATACGGGGATTCCAATATTGGCAAAAGCGTAAAGCAGAGCTCTTCGCGACAGTGGATGTAGGGGATCAATCGAAGGTCTTGTCTGTATGGAGCCACTTTATAGAGAGCGCAGGTAAGTGGTATGCCTTCTGTTTCGTTGCCTTTCCAGTGGGATACTTGGCTATCGGGTATATAGCGTTCTTCTTTATAGGTTTGGCTGGAGGAGCTAATGTCGGAGCAATCTTCTTTACGGGTATTTCGTTTATCCTCTTGAGTGCACTCTTCCCCTTCATCTTCGCGGTCTTTTTCGTTGCCTTTACGCAGATCACGGCAAGATGTTTGCGCCTCTTTGAGCGACTCGCTCATGATGTATCCGACATGGCAGACATTCACCGAGCAACAGTAATGTCAGAGCCGGAGAGCGCCAAAGAAGAGCGTGCGACTGAGGCTGAAAAGGACAACTAAACTCTCTCGAATGAACGATCGCCACCGAGGAGCCTAGAATCTCCTCACTCCTCAATTTCACAGCGGGTTGCTCGTGAGTTTTGCGGGATAGAGAAGGGTCGCTGTGAGATTAGTTTGTAGCTTTGCGTCAGGTCGCAAAAGTTAGGAGTGAGGCAATCTCCTCGCTTGAGCAGCACTATTCAGCCCCTTGGACTATGTTCCTTGGGGCTGTCTCATTATCACAGCTTGTGTATTTTTCCATTGCCCTTGTTGTATTATTCGCCTGAGATCGGTCTCTGGACAGGGGAAATGTACGATAAAAGCAAGCTTGTCTGATTTCCTACCTAGGAATTTCCCAAATTCCTCCGTAGATATTTCTGATTTGCTACCTAGGAAATGGGCAAATTCTTCGGACTTATTTTTTGATTCTTCCGAAGTTTCATTTGATTCCTCCGAAGTTTCATTTGATTCCTCCGAAGTATTTTTTATTTCCTAGGTAGGAATTGGGGGAATTCCTAGGTAGCTATTGGACAAATTTCTAGGTAGGAATTCCATTCTTCGGGAGGAAGGAGTAATCAGAGAGGTTCCGTAGCCACTCTGTAGCGATACTTGAGCCCTGTATTCCTAATTGTCGTCATGTGTAGCTCCTAGACGGCTGGGTTATCATGCGTCAGCCTCCCCGTCAGCTCCGAAGTAGGGGGGGGCGTTGACGGTTGATATACCGACTGTGGACTTACTGCTCTCTTTACGTCTTGTCTTGTAGTGTATTAGCCTCCATGTTTTCGTGTGCCGTGTTTGCGAGGAGTAGCTTTCGGCAAAAAAAAAGTTTGCCGAAAGTTTGGTGGATTGGGGAAGATGTATTACCTTTGCACTCGCAACTCAAAAGAATGGGTCTTCGGAGGTGTCTGGAGAGCCTTGAGTGGTGAGCAAGTTTTAATGGATAGAGAGATGCTTGGACACTCTTATTATGTAATGGGTGTCTCTGCAATTTGGATACTCCTATATAATATATAGGTGTAAGACGCACGAGCGAGGCTCTCGAAAAAAAAACTTCTCCGAATATTTGGTGGATTCGAAAATTTGTTGTACCTTTGCATTCGCAACTCAAAAGAGAGGGGTGTCCGAGCGAGCTCGGTGATCCGACTGGTCAGAGGTGTCTGACGTAGTTTTCTAGAGATATGTACGGCAGGTGGCTTTGGAGGTTTCTTCCTTCATTAGCTTCGGAGTTTCTCAAGAGGTTTTCCACTTCTTGAAGGGCTCTCGAAAAAAAAAACTTCCCCGAATATTTGGTGGTTTCAAAAACTTGTTGTACCTTTGCACTCACAACCCGCAAGAAAGGCAGATCGCTCTTCACGTGTGAAGAGGTCTTGGTCTGGAGCTCCTAACGAGGGGTTACGCTTACGGGAATTATAGAAGCGATCTTTGATATATTTCATAACTAAACAATCAAAGTGTAGTGATCTAGAGTAGTATCTAGATCGAGCAATACCTAAGACAATCGAAATCTAGGTCTACACTGCGAGGACAATAAGCATAATAGCACAATAATCATCTTAGAGACAAGGCTTGAGAGTAGCGCTAGCTACAATGGGTCTTGTGTTATAACACAGAGAACAAACAAACAAAATACTAACAATGGAGAGTTTGACTCTGGCTCAGGATGAACGCTAGCGATAGGCTTAACACATGCAAGTCGAGGGGCAGCGAGATGTAGCAATACGTCGTCGGCGACCGGCGAATGGGTGAGTAACACGTATGCAACTTACCTCTTAGTGGTGAATAACTCGATGAAAGTCGGACTAATACACCATACTCTCCTTAGATCACATGAGAAGAGGAGGAAAGATTAATCGCTAAGAGATAGGCCTGCGTTCCATTAGCTAGTTGGTAAGGTAACGGCTTACCAAGGCAACGATGGATAGGGGGACTGAGAGGTTGACCCCCCACATTGACACTGAGATACGGGTCAAACTCCTACGGGAGGCAGCAGTGAGGAATATTGGTCAATGGGCGAGAGCCTGAACCAGCCAAGTCGCGTGAAGGAAGACTGCCCGCAAGGGTTGTAAACTTCTTTTGTATGGGATTAAAGTCGTCTACGTGTAGACGTTTGCAGTTACCATACGAATAAGCATCGGCTAACTCCGTGCCAGCAGCCGCGGTAATACGGAGGATGCGAGCGTTATCCGGAATTATTGGGTTTAAAGGGTGCGTAGGTTGCAAGGGAAGTCAGGGGTGAAAAGCTATAGCTCAACTATGGTCTTGCCTTTGAAACTCTCTAGCTAGAGTGTACTGGAGGTACGTGGAACGTGTGGTGTAGCGGTGAAATGCATAGATATCACACAGAACTCCGATTGCGCAGGCAGCGTACTACATTACAACTGACACTGAAGCACGAAAGCGTGGGTATCCAACAGGATTAGATACCCTGGTAGTCCACGCAGTAAACGATGAATACTAGATCTATGCGATACACTGTATGGGTCTAAGCGAAAGCGATAAGTATTCCACCTGGGGAGTACGCCGGCAACGGTGAAACTCAAAGAGATTGGCGGGGGTCCGCACAAGCGGAGGAACATGTGGTTTAATTCGATGATACGCGAGGAACCTTACCCGGGATTGAAATGTAGATGCATGAGGCTGAGAGGTCTCTTCCCTTCGGGGCTTCTATGTAGGTGCTGCATGGTTGTCGTCAGCTCGTGCCGTGAGGTGTCGGCTTAAGTGCCATAACGAGCGCAACCCGCGTCGATAGTTACTAACGAGTCAAGTCGAGGACTCTATCGAGACAGCCGTCGTAAGACGAGAGGAAGGAGCGGATGACGTCAAATCAGCACGGCCCTTACATCCGGGGCGACACACGTGTTACAATGGTAGGGACAGCGAGCAGCCATCTGGCGACAGAGAGCTAATCTATAAACCCTATCCCAGTTCGGATCGGAGTCTGCAACTCGACTCTGTGAAGCTGGATTCGCTAGTAATCGCGCATCAGCCATGGCGCGGTGAATACGTTCCCGGACCTTGCACACACCGCCCGTCAAGCCATGGGAGTCGGGGGTACCTGAAGAGCGTGACCGTCACAGGAGCGCTTGAGGGTAAAACTGGTGACTGGGGCTAAGTCGTAACAAGGTAGCCGTACCGGAAGGTGCGGCTGGAACACCTCCTTTCTGGAGACACGAGGCACTGAGAGGTTAAGATGCTTGAGGGAGCGATTCCTTTAGTATTGAGATCTCATCAAGACCTATCTCTAAGATTGGTGCTATTTTTTCTTACAAGTCTATCAGACGCAGTGAGACATGGATAGGTGATCGTCAGTAGGTACGCACGAGCTACAATATATAGTAGCATACACGATGAATAGAGTATTAGTTATGAAATCCATATAACATGGAGAATCGATGAAGCGAGAGCGACCCTGAGGCAACGCTCAGAGGCTGTCAGTCCGAGAGGCGGGCAGGAATAGAGAGCGGTCTCGAGACGTCGTCCACGTGTAGAGCGATAAACCCATGATAGGATATACGCCCTAGGTCATGCTTAGGTATGATAAACTAGAGAGTCCTATAGCTCAGTTGGTTAGAGCGCTACACTGATAATGTAGAGGTCGGCAGTTCAACTCTGCCTGGGACTACGATAGGACGGAGGCTTGTATATCTTATAAAATAAGATGGACGGGGGATTAGCTCAGCTGGCTAGAGCACCTGCTTTGCAAGCAGGGGGTCATCGGTTCGAATCCGATATTCTCCACATGGATGCTAAGACAGAGCGCAAGCAAAGAGAGGCATCAAGTGATCTTTGACATACGTAGCAATAGAAACAATAGAAACGAGTAACGAGCGTACTTAGGAATAAGTACGAACAAACAAAGAATACAAAGCGAGTAACGATTTTAGATCGTGCGCTAAGTAGTATAACTCAACTGAGATTGTATTGACTTAGGTTGATACAAGGCTCAAGGCGAAAAGTTATAAGGGCAGATGGCGGATGCCTAGGCTCTTGGAGGCGAAGAAGGACGTGATAAGCTGCGATAAGCTGCGGGGATTGGCACATACGAATTGATCCGCAGATTTCCGAATGGGGCAACCCACTAGACAGAAGGTCTAGTATCTCGTAAGAGAGGTCAACGGGGGGAACTGAAACATCTCAGTACCCTCAGGAAAAGAAAACAAAAGTGATTCCCTTAGTAGTGGCGAGCGAACGGGGAGTAGCCCAAACCGCAGATGTTTCGGCATCTACGGGGTTGTAGGAGTAGCACTAATGTACTATACACGTGTAGAAGAACGGCATGGAAAGGTCGACCAAAGAGGGTGATAGTCCCGTATTTGAAATGCGTTTATAGACAGAGCTACCACCTGAGTAGCGCGGGACACGAGAAATCCTGTGTGAATCTGCGGGGCCCATCCCGTAAGGCTAAATACTTCCAAGAGACCGATAGTGAACAAGTACCGTGAGGGAAAGGTGAAAAGAACCTCGATAAGAGGAGTGCAATAGACCCTGAAACCATCTGCTTACAAGCGGTAGGAGCCCCTTCGTGGGGTGACTGCGTGCCTTTTGCATAATGAACCTACGAGTTACCGTTGCCGGCAAGGTTAAGTACAGGTAAGTACGGAACCGGAGCGAAAGCGAGTCTGAATAGGGCGACGAGTCGGTAGAGGTAGACGCGAAACCAAGTGATCTACCCTTGGTCAGGTTGAAGGATAGGTAACACTATCTGGAGGACCCAACCGGTAAGCGTTGAAAAGCTTTCGGATGAACTGAGGGTAGGGGTGAAAGGCTAATCAAACTTGGAGATAGCTCGTACTCCCCGAAATGCATTTAGGTGCAGCCTTTGGTGTTTCTTGTATGAGGTAGAGCGACTGATTGGATGCGAGGCTTTCACCGGCTATCAAGTCCAGACAAACTCCGAATGCGTACAAGTTAGAGCCAAGGAGTGAGGGCATGGGTGCTAAGGTCCATGTCCTAAAGGAGAACAATCCGGACCATCGGCTAAGGTCCCGAAATCACCACTAAGTTGGACAAACGAAGTCAAGATGCGAAGACAGCTAGGATGTTGGCTTGGAAGCAGCCATTCATTTAAAGAGTGCGTAACAGCTCACTAGTCGAGGATTTTGGCGTGGATAATAATCGGGCATAAGTGGTGTACCGAAGCTGTGGGATGTGAATACATCGGTAGGGGAGCATTCCTATTGAGCAGAAGATACAGGGGCAACCTGTGTTGGATCGATAGGAAAAGCAAATGTAGGTATAAGTAACGATAAAGGGGGCGAGAAACCCCCTCGCCGAAAGACTAAGGTTTCCTGATCAACGCTAATCGGATCAGGGTTAGTCGGGGCCTAAGGATAAGCCTAATGGCGATTCCGATGGAAGAACTGGTTAATATTCCAGTACTAATATATTGAGTGATGTGGAGACGGAGAAGTGACACTACTGCCGACTGACGGAATAGTTGGTTGAAGGGTGTAGATAATTGGTTTGTAGGCAAATCCGCAGACCGAGTCGAACCTGAGAGTACACTGCGTGCGTGCACAAAGTGATAATGTAGGTAAGCCAGCTCCCAAGAAAACCCGCTAAACAATTGATATATTACCCGTACCACAAACCGACACAGGTGGTTGGGTTGAGTATACTAAGGCGCTCGAGAGATTCGCGGTTAAGGAACTAGGCAAAATGGTCCTGTAACTTCGGGAGAAAGGACGCCAGTGGCGACACTGGCCGCAGAGCATAGGCCCATGCGACTGTTTAACAAAAACATATGGCTGTGCGAAATAGAAATATCAAGTATACAGCCTGACACCTGCCCGGTGCTGGAAGGTTAAGAGGAGATGTCATCGCAAGAG
>NZ_AXVC01000023.1 GCF_000482365.1 Porphyromonas uenonis DSM 23387 = JCM 13868
AAGAAAGGTAAGTCGGATGATGCGAGACCATTTGATGCCGTTGCTCGAAGTTGTTTTGGACGCAACTTGTAGTGGTTCCTCTTTATCTGCAGGAACACTTGCCCGTATGAAGGCTGGACTGTGCAGGTCTTTGTTCATGAGAGATCTATTCATATTCGGAGTCTTTTAGAGTTTTCAAGAGCAGAGCCAAGAGACTATGCGACATAAAGACAAGAGATAGAATATGCTCTTGACGTATGGAGCAGAGAGACTATCTTGGCTCTTGAAGCTCAAAAGGCTCACGAGATAGGGATAAGCTACATTGTCTACTCTAATGCACTCACATCGCCTACCGTGGGAAGTTGATTAGCTTCGATAAGAAGTACAACTGTTCCTGTCAGTTCTGTGTAGAGCGTGTCATACTCAGGTGTTGCAACAAATTCATCCGTAAGGTTATACTTGTCAAATAGGTTTTGTATCGCCTTGTTCCCGAGAAGTATCTGAGAGAGTCGCTCGGGGAGTGGAGAGGGGAGTTCTTTTTCAAACTCATTCTCCAAGACGGACACAAGCGTGTCGTACTTGGAGAAATGCAGGTCACGATACAGTACTTCACTCGCCATACTCTCTGCCTCGGGATATGAGAATCCCTCTTCCACAGCATCACAGTAGGTAGTAAGAGCTTCATCAGCTCGTGCCTTGATAAATGGCTTGTCTTCCACCTTCTCAGGGAAATGCTCACTAAGGTAGCTCTCTAGCTTTAAGCGGAAGTAGGATAGTTCTTTCTTATTCGTTGTCTTCATCTTCTTATTTGGTTTTAATGGTTCACTTATTGCCAGCTATTCTCCCCGATACCCATAGCCGTATTGAACTTGCCTAGCTTGTCGGCAAACTGCTCCATGTCATGTTCAATCTTCTTATTGGTAATCCGGGCATAGATTTGCGTTGTTCGGATATTGGTATGCCCCAGCATTTTAGAGACACTTTCCATAGGAACGCCCTTACTGAGACAGAGAGTAGCAAAGGTATGCCGAGCTAGGTGGAAAGTCAAGTTCTTGCTGATACCACAAATGTCTGCAATCTCCTTCAAATACGAATTCATCTTCTGATTGCTAAGGATAGGGAAGAGCTTGCCATCTCTATATGTGTCATGGTTGTACTTAGAAATAATGGCTTTGGGAAGATCAAGGAGTAGGACATTAAATGCAATGTTAGTCTTTTTCCTTTTTGACATAACCCATTCTTTGTCATCCATAACTACTATATCCTCTGGAGTTAGGTTGCGTACATCAATGTAAGCCAAACCAGTAAAGCAAGAGAATATGAATATATCTCTTACAAGCTCCAACCGTGGCAGTCTTGTTAAATCTTTGGCAACAATAAGGGATACCTCATCTTCCGTTAAAAACCCTCTGTCAACAGGTTTCGTGTGGAATTTGATGTCAAGGAAAGGGTCATGCATGATTATGCCTCTCTTTTGTGCGAATATTGTCATTGTCTTAAGAAGTTTGAGCTTCTTCTGTGCCGTGTTATGAGCTAAATTAGCTTTCGTCTTAAGATAGAGTTCAAAGTCCATAACCACTGAGGGTGTAAACTCTAAGAGACCTATATCCTCTCGGTTGTAGGTGGATTTTAAGAATCGCACGAAGTGTGTCTTAACCACGGTGTATTTCTGCAAGCTGTCTTTACTAAGAGACTTTCCCACTTGTTGTGCTATATGGTCTAGATATCTATCTATGACTGGGAGTAAAGTAGTAAACTCCTTGTCTCTGCCAAGATATACTTGCTTTAGTCTTTCGACTGTTAAGTCCTCCTCTTCTTTCATTTTCCCAAACATCTCATATAGAGAGGTGGAAAGTGAGTCTAAGGAGGCGTTAAGGGTTAGTGCTTCAGCCGTACGTCCTTTCATCCGACTGGTGGAGTTATTCCACATACTCTTCTTTACAAAGAGCTTTGTAGTGCCAAGGTTTGCCATTTCTCGATTGAGAAAGATCCTAAGCATGATTGGAGATTTCCCTTCTTTATTCTCGTAGTTAGAGCGTAGGTAGAAGGATACCTTAAACTGTCTTCTCATGTCACTTAGTTTTGTGTAGCAGAAGCACACTAATTCTGTAGCAAAATGCGCCAAAACTAATGTAGCATAACTGCCACAAAGTTCGTAAATATCTTTCTGAAAACAAGCGACTTACAGCGGTCAATTTAGTGGTCATTTGGTAGTCACTGCTACATTTTTCGGTTACCCAAAGTTAGTGTAGCAGAAAATGTAGCAGAAAATGACCTTTTGGCGAATACCTAACACCATCTATAGGTATTCATCGGTAGTCAGTGTATACGAGAAAAGTCGCTGTAGAAGCTTGTTCTACAACGACTTTTCCTTGATTTGAAGCCTTATTTGAATACCTTGTTGAAACTCTAAATAAGACCTCTTGCGGAAGCGGGGGCTCCAAAACCTTGAAAATCGCAGAATATCACAAAATATCAATTCGCTGTATTTCAGCAGAATATAAAATCACTACTTAAACAGAATATCATACGACCTCTTTCCATATGTCGAAAATTGGGTGTAAATTTGGGTGTAGATTTAATCAGCGTATGAACTATGAATATTAAGAGGAACATTATTTTCGCACTGGAGAGACGCAAGAAAGATGGAGTACTCATTACAGAGAATGTGCCCATCAGAATGCGTGTGATTTATAACAGTAAGCGCATTGAGATTGCGACTGGATACCGAATTGATGCTTCAAAGTGGGATAGTGATCTTCAGCAGGTGAAAAGAGGATGCACCAATAAGCTCAAGCAATCAGCTACTGAGATCAATGCAGACCTGCAGAGATATGGATCTGAAATGCAGAAGATATTCAAGGAGTTTGAAATTAAGGAGCTAATTCCAACCCCTGAACAAATCAAAGATATATTCAATTCAAGGTTGAGAAATGAAGAGCAACCTGAGGGAATATGCTTTATGCAGGCATTTGATGAGTTTGTCAGTGAAAGGGGTGTACAAAATAGCTGGACGCACTCTACCTATGAGAAATTTGCAGCTGTGAAGAACCATCTTCTAGAGTTTAATCCCTCTGTATCCTTTGAACTATTTGACGAAGTCGGGTTGAATAAGTACGTCCTTTTTCTTCGAGACAAGAGAAAGATGAGGAATAGCACTATAGAGAATCAACTTTCATTTCTCAAGTGGTTTTTAAGATGGAGTTTTGGCAAAGGCTATACGACTCTTACTGCTTATGAAACATTTAAGCCAAAACTAAAAAGCACCCAGAAGAAAGTAATTTTCCTCACATGGGATGAACTGACACGTCTAAGGGAGTGCGAGATACCTGAAAGCAAACAGTACTTAGAGCGAGTACGAGATGTTTTCCTTTTTTGTTGCTTTACAGGTCTCCGCTATTCTGATGTTTTTAATCTCAGAAGGAGCGACATCAAAGAGGATCATATTGAGATTACTACAGTCAAAACAGCTGATAGCCTAATCATAGAACTGAACAAACACAGCAGATCAATTCTTGAAAAGTATGAGAATGTGGTCTTTGAGAAAGACAAGGCTTTACCAGTAATCAGCAATCAACGAATGAATGATTACTTGAAAGAGCTGGCAGAACTGGCGGGGATTGATGAACCAATAAGAGAAACCTACTATATAGGCAACAAAAGAATTGATGAAGTGACTCCCAAGTATGCACTACTGAGTACTCATGCAGGAAGGCGAACTTTCATTTGTAATGCACTCTCCTTGGGAATACCCGCTAATGTAGTAATGAAGTGGACTGGTCATAGCGACTATAAAGCGATGAAACCATACATCGATATCGCTGATGATATAAAGGCTAACGCAATGAATAAGTTCGATCAGTTATAACTGAACTTGAAATTTCAAGTAGACTTGAAACTATGACATCTACGACAGAAATTTCAAGTGTGCTTGAAAATCCCTACATTTGCAGAAGAATTTCAAGTACACCTGACATGCTCACACCGATACGAAAATACAACTTTTGGGATGAGAACCCTATAGACTTAGGGTATCCACGCACATTCTACACAGATAAGATAGGTCAATACATTGACAACAAACTGATCAAAGTATTGGTAGGTCAGAGACGTGCCGGAAAGAGCTACATCCTAAGGCAAATAGCCTCACAGCTAATTGCCAACGGCACTCGTCCCAATAACATTCTTTACATCAACAAGGAATACCTGGAGTTTTCAGACATTCTTGACTATCAAGACCTCGAGAACCTATTTCAGCAATACAAGAAAGACCTCAACCCGCAAGGAAAAGTATTCCTTTTCATCGATGAGATACAAGGCATTGAAGAGTGGGAACGATTTGTCAACTCACACTCCCAAGACTTTGCTGAGCCTTGTGAGATATTTATCAGTGGCTCCAACTCTAGTCTGCTATCTGGTGAACTTGCAACGCTACTATCGGGAAGATATGTAGCGTTTGAAATACTCCCCTTTAGTTTTTCAGAGTTCTGTGGTATCACTCAGAAAGAGCCTAATAGAGAAAGTTATATAGACTTCCTTCAAACTGGAGCCCTACCAGAGCTTTTCAACCTCCCCAATGATGAGATGAAGCAAAACTACGTCTCTTCAATCAAGGACACTGTTATGCTTCGTGACATTGTCGCTAGGTATAAAGTAAAGGATGTGAAGCTCCTAGATGACCTCTTTGTGTATCTAGTCAATAACGCCTCCAACATTATCTCCATCGCCAACATCGTCAACTTCTTTAAGTCTCGAAATAGGAAAACCAACTACGAGACGCTCTCCAACTATATCTCCCATCTCGAGAGTACTTTCCTCGTGCATAAGGTAGAGAGATATAATATCAAGGGCAAGGAGACAATTTCGGCTAATAACAAGTACTATCTGAATGATTTGTGCTACCACAATTACCTCTATTCTGGATTTGGCTATGGAATGGGGTACTTATTGGAGAATGCTGTCTATTTAAGCCTTAGACGGGCTGGATATCAAATCTATGTAGGCACGAATAAAGAGGCTGAGGTAGACTTTGTCGCTATCAAAGGAAGCAAGAGGTTATATTTCCAAGTCACTCTACAACTAACGGAGCAAGAGACAATAGAGCGAGAGTACCGCTCTCTTTTGTCGATAGAAGATAACTTCAAGAAGTATGTGGTCAGTTTGGATGACTTCAAGCTTCCAACAAATGAGGGTATTGACCATATTTCGGCGTGGGAACTTGACACTATTCTGTAACGCATAAAACCCAACCTAATTACTGCCCCTTGTTCAAATCGACAAGGGGCTTTTTTTGTATTCAAGTTCCGCTTCCAAACGCTCAAATTATTGAGGAAATCTTCTCTCCTTACCTCCTTAAACTTCTTGACACTTCCCGATACATCCCTGACCCTTTAAACTCTCAATATAGTATCATAGATTTGCACTGCAGACTGCAAAAGATCAATGCTTTACATGGCCAGTGAAGCACAATGTTTAACAAGCTTATCTGAGAGTTTATGACAGATGAAAATAAGCCACTATGGCAAATGACGAGTGGCGAATTTATGGAGTTCCTCAAAGAGGGACTTAATCGAACTGTGGCAACTGAACCAGTTTCTCCTTTAGCTAATACCCACAAGAAATATGTCTATGGTATTGCAGGTATAGCAAAGCTATTTGGGTGCAGTATTCCAACAGCCAATCGCATCAAGAAAAGCGGGAAAATTGACCAAGCCATTACACAAATTGGTCGAAAGATTATCGTGGATGCTGAGCTGGCATTGGAGCTGGCAGGCAAGAAAACCGGAGGAAGGAGATGAGTATGATCCCACAGAGCCAAAATGTAGACTATGACTCCCTTTGGAATAAGTCTTTAGTCCGTGTAACGGATGAGTTCTCTTTACCACCCGTTATCCTCCAAGTGGATGATGCCATCATTGGCACATTGGGTAACTTTAGTGCCTCAACAGGCAAAGCCAAGGCAAAGAAGACTTTTAATGTTTCTGCCATCGTTGCAGCCGCACTTATCAACGGACAGGTATTAGAGTATAGAGCATCTCTTCCTTCAGAAAAAAGAAAAATCCTCTACTTCGATACTGAGCAGAGCCCATTTCACTGCAAACTGGTATTACAGCGAATACTGAAGTTAGCTGGACTACCACTTAACCAACAACCTGAGAATCTCATCTTCAGTCACCTTAGAGAAATATCTGACCCTGCAATCCGATGCGAGGTGATTCGAAAGGCGATCTATGAGATTGAAGGGGTGGGACTTGTCGTTATTGATGGAATTAGAGACTTGATACTCGACATCAACAATCCTACTCAATCTACGATTCTTATCGGGAACCTTATGCAGTGGACTAGTGAGCGAGGTATTCATATCCAGACTGTGCTTCATCTAAATAAAGGTGATGACAATAGTAGAGGTCATATTGGAACTGAACTCAACAATAAGGCAGAAACTGTCCTTCAAGTAACCAAAGATCCGAAAGACCCCGATAGATCCATCGTATCACCCGCATTTATCCGTTCAAAGCCTTTCGAGAATTTTGCTTTTCGTATCACTGATGAGCCAGACCATATCAATGTCCCCGAGTTGGATACAAACTTTCAAGATGAAGCGATTACTTCAAAAACGGCCTTCGACTATACAGAGCTTACAGAGGATCAACACCGACAAGCTTTAGAAGTGGTTTTCTCTGAAAGTGAAGGGGGATTAGGTTATGGTGAGCTAGTGGATGCCTTACGAAAAGGATACGCTGAAATTGTCGGTACTACATATGGTATAGGGAAAACAAAAAAGCTACTCACTTTCCTGAAGAATAAGAGAATGATCACACTCAAGAATAAGAAGTACTTGTATGAGCCTAATTTCTACTATTGATTATCGGTTCAGTCCGATATGGGCATATAAGGTTTTGACCCATACCATACCAATTGTAAATCAGTTCGGTTCGGTATCAGGATATATATTCCTGTACCATACCGAACTGAATAGAGACTTCCTTTGCTAACGAAAAGAAAAAGAGATCAGAAGATGAATGCAAAACAAGCAAAGCTAATTCCGCTACAGGATTACCTATTCACGCTCGGCATAAAGCCTGTCAAAGTACTAAACAATAGTCTTTGGTACTACTCTCCTTTGCGGTCAGAGAGTACGCCCTCATTCAAAGTTAATACAAGCATCAACTGCTGGCACGACTTTGGAAGTGGGGAAAAAGGGAATATTATTGATTTGGCAATGAAGATCAATCATATTGTAACTGTTTCTGAGGCACTCATTGCCATAGGACAAGCATGCCCTCTCCACAACAGCAACTCTTTTTCTTTTCGTCAGCAAACACCCTCTCATAAAGGGCTATCAGACATTAGAGTTCAAGAGCTACAGCACCCAGCGTTAATTCAGTTGTTGAAAAATAGGCGAATTTCTTTTCTCATCGCTCAGCTGTACTGCAAGGAGGTTCATTATAGAGTAAATGGTAAGACCTATTTCTCTATTGGCTTTCCGAATAATGCTAGTGGATATGAAACCCTTAACCCATTCTTCAAAGGCTGTATTCCACCAAAGGAGATTTCTCTATTTGACAATGACACCAAGTCAATCCATCTCTTTGAAGGGTTTATGGATTACCTAAGTTTATTGACGATGAATCCCAAAGAGCAAGAGAGTTCAGCTTTAATCCTTAACTCTGTTAGCAACCTCGAGAAAGCAATTCCTCTCCTTGCTAAGTACGAGAAAATAAACTCCTTTCTCGATAACGATGCTGCGGGAAAGGATGCCCGAAATAGACTCTTGAGATTGAATCTCCCTGTCGAAAACATCTCAGAAAGGTTTTCGGACTTTAAGGATCTGAATGACTTTCTATGTCAAAAGCGAATTCCTAAAGAGATAAGTATGAAGTCTAAGCGAAAGATAAAACTCAGGTGATCTTTCGTCACGTGATCGTTAATCACTCTTCACGTGATCTATTTTGCTTCGTCACTTGAAAAGCCACAGCACAATTACGGCTCTTCCAAAAGCAATCAAGCAGAGCTTGGCAGAGCCATATCTATCATACAGATTTTCTGAGAAGCAAGTTTGTGTTTTGGGTTACCCAAAACCTACTTTTCACCCCACCAAAGGGAGGCGAAAAATCATCCCGATGGTCTCATTATTGACAGAATATTTATGGACGATAATACAACGAACAAGGGCGGTCGCCCTAAGAAAAAGTTATCGGAAAAGCGAAGCTATTCCGTATTGCTCAAACTAAATACCAAGGAGTATTTTACCCTTAAGAGCAAGGCGAACGAGGCAGGCTTAAATAAGAGTGAGTATCTACGCACACTTATTTATGAGAGCCAAGTGAAGGCTCGCATTACCCCTGAACAGATGAATGAGATTCGTCAGCTCACAGGTATTGCGAATAACATCAATCAGATTGCTCATCGCCTTAACACCTATGGTATTTCTGCAATCCCAACAGAACTTAAGCTACTGAGGATATGCGTAGACAAACACCTCAAGGAGCTGAAGTCATGATTGCAAAGATCATTAAAGGGACTTCATTCTCTGGAATGATTACCTACATGCTGGGTAAGCGTGAAGGTATGGCTCGTATTCTTGATGGCGAAGGTGTAAGAGTTGATGCTACATCAAATGAGATTGCTGTAGACTTCAACCTGCAAGCCTCTATGCGACCCAATATCAAGAAGCCAGTCTGTCACACCATCCTCAGTTTTTCTTCCGAAGACAGTGAGCGACTAGATGACGATAAGATGGTTGATATTGCACGGGAATACCTGAGGCAGATGGGTTACTCAGATACTCAGTACCTAATTGTTAGACACATGGACAGGGAGCATCCACATCTCCACATCTGCATCAATCGGGTAGACGATTACGGCAACACCATCTCGGATAGCAATGAGAAGTTTCGCTCCACCAAGATATGCAGAGAGCTTACAGACAAATATCAGCTGAAGCTCGGAGAAGGCAAGACGGAAGTTAAAAGAAATAGACTGCGTGGCAATGACAAAGTTCGCTACACCATCTACGATGCTATTACAGAGGTATTGCCCAAGTGCAAGAATTGGGAACAACTTGTTTCTTCTTTGCAAAAGCAGAGTATTGACGTGCAGTTCAAGACCAAGGGCAAAACAGATCTCATTGAGGGAGTAGTCTTTAGCATGGATGGAGTTAGCTTCAGTGGCTCATACATTGACCGCTCTTGTAGCTACTCAAAGTTATCTATACTCCTCCAGCAGAATGCAAAGGTTCTCAGTTCTCAAAAAGCACCAGAGATTTCCGAACAAAGAGAGTCTGAGAGTTCATCTGAGAACTTCATTGAAGAACTCTTTGACAGCAATGTCCCAGCAGTTGACGTTGCTGAACTCGTATTCCAACGTAAACTAAGAAATCAAGCTAATAAGAAACTAAAACGCAGAAGATTATGAACGAACAAATGAATATTCTCCTTGAAGTACTAGAGGAGATCAAGCAACAGAACAGAGAGCTCAAAGCTAGTATTACCAACCTTGTATCTCAACCTAACCCCGCAACCAGTTCCTCAGAAGATGACGCTATTTCTCTTATGGATGTAGCACGCCTTATTGGGCAAAAGATTGAGGTAGATGGCAAATTCAAGAGTGAACTGACAGATGTCGCTATCGTTCTTGGCAAACGTATCAGAGAAATCAAAGATAGCATAGCAAAGAACCAAGAGCGACAAGCTAAAAGCATAGCCTCTCTATCCGAGAAAATTCAAGAAACTCAATCTCCTCCAGAGATCAAGAAGTACTACCTCTTTGATGTCAAACGTTGGATAGAATGGCTGATCTGGGGAATATCTATCGTACTCATCGCCTGCACGATCGCTTGGGCGGTCTATCTCCACAATGCCAATCAAACCCTCGAAAGCTACGCCCTACGATATCGCATCCTACGTATGGAGCACTCAGTCAGTAACACTTCCTTCGCCCGACTCGATAGCATCTTTGAAAATCACCGCTCTAACGAAGCCATTGCCACTCTAGAGCAACGTGTCATTAACCACGAAAAGGCAGTTCAGCGACAGGCCGAACTCGCCATCCAGCAGCAACGACTTACGGAGGAGCAAACCTTACTCTCTCATCAACTTCAGCACTAATCCTTTCCCTTGTGAACAGAGTAATGATTACCGTATGGTTCAAGGGGCAGTGGGAGAAAATCAGACAGACGCACATCCTTTCCTCAAAAGAAAACAGGAACAAGGGAGTCAGGCTGTAACCGTGTATCCGCATGCCCCCCTTGCTTTTCTGCATCTCATTCCATGACCTTTTTTAGACAAGGCTGCCACTCTGATATAAAACTTCTACCACAATATTTTATCTCATATCGTCTCATCATCATTTATAGGTGTGTTTTTTGAAATCAGTGGTTTTTCCTGTGTTTTACTATCTTTGTGCTTGGACTAATAGTATACAAAGCGCGATGCAGTCAAGACAACTTAACAGAAGACAGTATTTCTATGAACTTGCAACTACAAGCAAGAAGTATTTCATTCCTTACATCCAACGGCACAAGCAGGTGGAGAGAGGAATGAAAGTGTTGGAAATAGGTTGTGGAGACGGTGGAAATCTCCTACCTTTCTCATGCATGGGTTGCGATGTCGTGGGTGTGGACATGGCAGAGGGACGGATAAAGGACGCAAGAAAGTTCTTCCTAGAGAATGGAGCAAAAGGGCGTTTCATTGCTTCCGATGTATTCCTATTGGAGGAACTCAAGCATCAATTCGATTTAATTGTATGCCATGATGTGATAGAACATATTGACGATAAGGAGGGATTCATGTGCAAGTGTAAACAGCTATTAAAACAAGGGGGGGGGATTTTCATGTCCTTTCCTGCTTGGCAGATGCCATTCGGTGTACATCAGCAGATATGCAGAAGCCGCTTCCTATCGCATCTGCCATTCTTCCACCTACTTCCAACCTCATTTTATGAGTGGATATTAAGGGCTTGGAAAGAGGATAAAGGGTGTGTCAGTGAATTGCTGAATATCAAGCAAACCAAATGTTCGATAGAATTATTTGAAAGCACGATGAGAAAAGAAGGTTTTGAAGCCATTGACAGAACATTCTATTTTATCAATCCTCATTATGAGGTAAAATTCCACCTGCGCCCTCGAAAACTATATGCCGTAATTGGAGCAATTCCATATATCCGCAATTTCTTTACAACATCGTGTTTCTATTTTTTAAGGCCGGTAGGAGAGTAGTCTTTCTTATGCTCAATGCCAACTTCTTTTTTCTTGATTGGGAAGAAGCAATGACAGAGAAGAAAGTTGTGTTCGGAGATACCTTCTACCTTTGCCAAAGATAAAGAGTTCTTTGCAAGCAAAACAAAGCAGAGCAAAAGGAATGGTTGCCAAATCGTTACCCGAAAATCTGCCAGTCGTATGGAACACCCTTTATAAAGGAATATCGCTTTCTATCCAAACTTACTGAAATTCCTAGATCCCGCCAATCTAGCTTAATTCAAATAGTAGATCGCGGTTTGCCCTCCCCCGCTAGAGACTCTAGATAGACATTGCAAAGCATAAAACCATCGAAGTTGCTGAGTCAAATATTCCAACCAGTAATTTTTTGGGTGCGAAAAAGGGTGTAAACCACGTAAAACGTTGATTTACACCCTTTACTGCGGAAGCGGGGGGATTCGAACCCCCGGTACGGTTACCCGTACGACAGTTTAGCAAACTGTTGGTTTCAGCCACTCACCCACACTTCCTTTTGGGCTTTGCTGGCACAAAGGTACTACTTTTATTTGACTTGGCAAACTCTAGGCGAAAAACAAAATTCCGCAAGTCTGACGCCTAGGAATTGCGGAATCTAGGGGGCTCTTAGAAGCGGTAGACAAGGTAGCTGTCGGCGCGCCAGCGGGGAAGGCCTTCGTCTAGGTTACGATCGTAGCGCATGGAGGCTGAGAGTGTCCAGTGCGGCGCTAGCTGCCACTGCAGGAGTAGTGCAGTAGCAATGCCTTGACCCGTAGCGCTGTACAGTCCGAAGGCGTAGCGAGAGGTGGGTAGGTAAGCGTAGCTCGCGACCCGCACGTGGTCGGCGTGGTAGTAATGTCCCGAGAGCGCGACGCTGAGCGGACGGCGCACGCCCGTACGATAGCGGGCAACGGCAGTAAGCGACCGCCCCCACTGCGCCTCATCTTGTCCTTCTAATCGACGCTGCTGGATGGTGCCGACAAGCTGCAGGGAGATAGCATCTAGGCTATAGCGTAGCGTACTACTGAGTCGCCAGCGCAACGCCTCTTCATTGGAGCGTCCCAACTGCCCGTACCAGAGTTGCTCGACCTGATTGTTGTAGCGGGTAGTAAGGTAGAGACGTGTCAGGAGACCACGACTGCGCTCTAACTTATGATAGCGAGGCTCAAGGCTTTCGTATAGCTCCAGCATAGCACGCAGAGTGGAGCGCTTCATCAGGCGCATAGAGCCATAGAGGCGAAGCCCCATATCGTTGCCCAGACGGGCGTAGTGGCTCTCGCTCCGACCGTAATAGGAGGCGAAGCGTGGAGACATATAATATAGTGTCACGTCGAGGTCTCGCTGCCGAGGGGTGTGGTAGCGCAGGTGCTGTATGAAGCCCAGATGCTCTAGCTGCTCAGTGGCCAGCTCGCCCTGTAGCTCCAAGCGTCGCGACTGGCTATGCCACTGGTAGGCCAGCGAAGTGAGCCAATGCGACTGGAGCGGGTTGTCGCTCGCTATGGCTTTGTACCCAGGCATGAAGGCTAAGTCATAGCCCATCCAGTCGGCATAGAGCGTCTGTAGCGAAAGGGAGGCTCGTGGCATGGTGTAGGCGAGCTGCGCCCCCACCGTCTGCATCGGTATGAGCGCTCGCTGGGCTCGTCGGTCAGGGGTGTCGTAGCGCATGTTAGGTCTGATAGACTGGATCAAGCCTTGTCGCTCATCGATCGTGCCATCGAGCCGACTGTATGAGTAGAATGCGGAGTAGCCCCACGCTCCCCAATGCCCCTCACTCGCAATGCCCCGCAAAGTACGCTCACGCATTGCACTGAGCGAAGGGGAGATCATCGACTTATGACGCGTGAACTGTGGTAGCGCACTCGCACTCACCCAGACGGAGCGAGCAGCAAGGAGACCAGCGCCCCACCCCACCTTAAAGTGACCGAGCAGCACCTTATCGAGATAGGGCAAGCGAGGCTCATACATAGCGAAGTAGCGCCAGGTGCCATCTTTCGCCAGCTCTTGTGGGTATCTCTGATACTGAGCCGCCACCTGCCAATGCCCCTTCTGCCTAAGCGATATAGCCGAGCGAAGCTTGAGCGGGTCGTACCACGCTTCAGAGACGGCTTCGGAAGCTTTATGGTAGCTCATCGCAAGGTAAGCTTCGCCAGTGAGTGGCGCCTTGGGCTTTTCGTAAGGCTCCCCAGCGAAAGGTCGCACCGTCACATAGGGAGCCACACGAGCTATCGTCTCACGATCCCAGCCCGTGATCCACTTGAGGTCATAGACCGACTGGAGCTCGCCACCGCGCTCGTCACGATACAGCCTAAGCTGATGAAGCTGCTGGGGGGTGAGAAAGGGGAAGCGCGCCTGCAGCTCCTGCTGAGTAGCACGGTTCAGGTCGAGCAGCTCCTTTGCCTTCGTATCTTGCTGTGATAGCTCTAGCAAGTCGTCCTCCCCTAGCTCGGAGAGTTCGTCACTCGGCAAGCTCTCGACGAGCCACTCGAGGGGAAGTTCACTCATCGTGAGCGAATCGCTCTGCGCCCATCCCGTCAGAGGAAGGAGGAGCAAAAGCGGTAAATAGAGAAGCCCCCTACTCCTGCAGATGAACGATCGTAATGCCTGCACCGCCAAACCGCACATCTTCATCATGATAGTGGCTCACCCCTGGATAGTGGTCGAGTAGCTCACGGATAGAGATCCGTAGCGCTCCCGTCCCCGTGCCGTGCAGTATCTGCACACGGTTGAAGCCTAGACTGATCGCATCATCAAGGAAGTATTGGACCGCTTGGATCGCCTCCGCAGCACGCATACCCCGCACGTCTAGTCGGTCGGAGAAGTCCAGCCGACGCTCATGCAGATGCTCCACCACATTGGTTGTACGGGCTGGTTGCGGAGCCGCCTGCGCTTGCTCCTCCTTGCGCTCACTGCCAAGTCGTACGATCTCATTGGGCTTGCAGGTGATGCGTATGCGACCATTCACCACCACCGTGGCACTACTGGCCGAGAGCTCAGAGAGGACGCCCACCACATTCATAGTTGTGACCCGCACCTCGTCCCCCTCCTTGGGAGGCTTCGGCACAGAGAGCTTGACTGGCGACTGGCTTTGCGCACCACGCTCTGGAGCGCCACCCTGCTTGCGCTTACGCTCCTTACGCTCTTTGCGACGTTTGAGTCGCTCCAGCTCACGCTCCACACTACCCGACTGCTCCAGCGTCTCAGCCTGTGCCAGCTGCTCGCTGTAGGCGCTGAGAGCTTGGCGAGCCTCCTTGGTCTGCTGTCGCTCCGCTTGACTCTCCTTGATCTCACGGATGGTGCGCTCGATCTGAGCACGACTCTGATCCAGTAGTTGAGTCGCCTCCTGCTGTGCTTGCGTCAGGAGGTCCTGCCGCTGCTCCTTGAGCTTCGACAGACGCGCCTCATAGTCTGCGAGGAGGCGCTCGAGCTTCTGCTCACGATGCTCTATCTCGGTGCGCTTGCGCTGCCAGTACTGCTTGTCGCGTACGATATCCTGCACGTAGCGCTCGCTCTGGATGACCTCCTCGCCGACCAGCTCGGTAGCGTACTCCAGCACTTTGCGGGGCAACCCTTGCTGACGTGCTATCTCTAGCGCAAAGGAGCTTCCTGGCTGACCAATGGATAGTTCGTAAAGCGGCTTCATCTCCTTTTGGTCATAGAGCATAGCCCCGTTGACGATGCCCTTGTGCGTGGTCGCATACTCCTTGAGATTGCGGTAGTGCGTCGTGATGACGCCCCACGCCCGCTGCTCATTAAAGAGAGCCAAAAGCCCCTCCGCTATGGCTCCACCCAGCTCAGGCTCCGTGCCAGCTCCAAACTCATCAATCAGGAGCAAACTATTCGCTCCGCAAGTGGCCGACATCGCCCGCATGTGCTTCAAGTGCGAAGAGTAAGTACTCAGATCGTCCTCCATAGACTGATTGTCGCCTATCTCTATCGCTAGGTGGTTGAAGACGCCCGCCAGCGAATCAGGGTGCACGGGAATCGGGATGCCACTCTGCAGCATATACTGAAGTAGTCCGACCGTCTTGAGACAGACCGACTTACCGCCAGCATTAGGACCAGAGATGACAAGGATACGTTCGTTGGGATAGCGTAGCAAGATATTCTGCGCCACGACGCTCTTGCCCTCTTGGCTGAGCGTGTGCTGCAGTATCGGATTGACCGCCTGGTACCACTGAATGGTTGGTTTGTTGCGCACTTCAGGTATGGAGCAGTGCATCTCATCGGCAAAGCGAGCTATCGCACAGACCGCATCGATACGCCCCATGGAGAGGTAAAGCTGAGACAGCGTCTCACGACGTTCCCGAATAGGTGCCGTAAGCTGGCGCAAAATCTCGATCACCTCACGATGCTCCTCGCTCTCCAGTTCACGGATACGGTTGTTTGCCTCGACCACCTCAAGAGGCTCTATATATAACGTCTTGCCCGTGGCACTCTCGTCGTGAACGATACCTGGTATCTGACGCTTGTGCATAGCAGTCACAGGTAGGACGGGACGCCCCGAGCGCATCGTCGCCTGCGCATCCTCCTCGACATAGCCAGCCGCCTGCGCTGCCGTGAGCAGTCCTCGCATCAGCTTCGCAATAGCACGCTCCTCACGCTGGAGGGCGAGGCGTAGCTCGGCAAGACGTGGCGAAGCGTTGTCCACCAGTCTTCCATGCGGATCAAGCTTGCGCAAGATCGTTTGCGCTATCTCCTGCAGTCCCTCACTACCCACCACAAGCCGTGACAGGCTGGGATAGAGCGGTGTGACGTCTCCCGCCCCATTGTCCTGCACTTTCGTCAAGAGCCTCGACCACGCCTCATAGCTCACGATAGCCTGAGCCACCTGCGCCAACTCCTCCTCAGTCAGGTAACTGCCCTCAGCACGTAGCGTGCCAAGCGTAGCCCGCAGGTCAGCGACACGTCGTGTGGGTAGCTCCATCGTGACGTTCAGCAGATGTCTCATCTCCCGCACACGCTCTAGGCGATGGCGGATAGCGTCTGGACGAGTCGAGGCGGTCAGCGCACCGACCATCTCCCGCCCCATAGAGCTGTGACACTCCGAGGCGATCAGATCTAGCAGGTCGTAGTAGCCTACTTTGTCTAGATAGTCCGAGGGATAGGTTATGTCGCTAGGCATCTTGTCAGAAGAGCTTAAAGAGGTCATTGGCATTAGCATAGATCACCAGAGCTATCAGGAGCAGCATCCCCACCATCTGCGCTCGTATCAGCACTTCGTCCTTTACCTTGCGCCCGGTGATCATCTCCCAGATGACGAAAAGCAGATGTCCTCCGTCCAGTCCCGGTATGGGGATGATATTCATAAAGGCAAAGATGATCGACAGTAGAGCGCATATTTGCCAGAAGGTAAACCAGTCCCACTGGGCAGGGAAAAGCTTACCCATCGAGACCAAGCCCCCTAATGAAGAGGCTCCCTCAGGGGTGAAGACATACTTCATATCCTGCGCATAGCCCGAGAGCGTACCGATACCCTTGTGCCACCCCACGACAAAGCTCTGCGGCAGTGAATAGTGCACCTGCTGCACCTCGTAAATGTCTTGTAGCGGACGGAGCATCACGCCGATCACGCCCGTCGTGTCGGGGCGTATCGCAAGCTGCACCGTATCACTGCCACGGAGCCACTCAGAGCTAATCCACTCGCCCGCATGGGTGTAGAAGTAGCGACGACCACTCGGCAGGTGAGGCATCGGGATACTGTCCAGCGCGAGCAGTTTGTCGCCACGCAGCACCCCCGCCTTGGCAGCCGCACTGCCTGGCACGATACTATCTGCGATAAAGGGTACCTGCATCGTCATCAGCCCCTCGTTGCCCCGCAAGATACGCTGCATCATATCGTCAGGGATCGCTATATTGACCAGCTGACCATCGCGCTGCACGGTCACCTCCCTTGCCTCGATCACCGCACGCATGAAGTCGGCACGCAGCACGTCCCGCTCCTTGCCGTCGATAGACCATATGATGTCTCCATCGTGGAAGCCCACCTCCTGAGCCGCAGGACTAAAGATCATCCCCGCCGTGACCGACCGTGAGGACATCTCCACATCGCCCCAGTGGTACGATATGCCTGCATAGATCAGGAGCGCCAAGATGAAGTTAAAGAGCACCCCACCGATCAGGATGAAAAAGCGTTGCCATGCAGGCTTACTGCGAAATTCGTTGCCACGCATCGGCTCCTTGATCTGATCCGTGTCAAGGCTTTCGTCGATCATGCCGTGGATCTTGCAGTAGCCCCCGAGCGGAAGCCAGCCGATACCGTACTCCGTCTCACTCCCCTTGGGTCGATAGCGCCAGAGCGCCTTACCCTTGACATCAAAGAAGAGGTAAAACTTGTCCACCCGCACACCAAAGAGCCGCGCGAAGAGGAAGTGTCCCAGCTCATGTATAAAGACCAAGAGACTCAGCGCCAAGAGCAACTGCCCGATCCGCATCAGAGTACTCATGAGTGCTACCGTATCTATACCCATCTAGTTTGTCGTAATTATAGCTAGCCACAAAGGTACAATAATATTAGAGGCTAGCCTGTGGATCTAAGGTTGACACACAGAGCTGACGCATGATAAAAATGAGCTCGTTTCATTTCCTACCTAGAAATTTGCCAAATTCCTACCTAGGAATTCCCCAAATAGCTACCTAGGAAATGGGCAATTCTTCGGACTTATTTTTTGATTCCTCCGAAGTTTCATTTGATTCCTCCGAAGTATTTTTTATTTCCTAGGTAGGAATTGGGCAAATTCCTAGGTGCCTATTTGGCAAATTCCTAGGTAGGAATTCCATACTTCGGAAGGAAAGTGTAATCAGAGAGGTTTTGTAGCCCCTCTGTAGTGATATTCAAACCATGTATCCCTAGCTATCGTCATGTGCAGTCCCTAGACGGCTGGTTACAATGCGTCACCCCTGGCTTGACGCAGTGTCAATAAACTGTACATTAGGTTGTTAGCTACTGATTTCTTGCACACTTGATCGAAGAGGTTAATCGCTCCCTGTGGAAAAATCAAATCGCTCCGTGAGGATTTTCGATTTCCTCCGTGGGGATTCTCTTTTTCCTCCGTGGGGATTCTCTTTCTTCTCTCAAATGCGCCTTAATACAGGCTTTTGTCACTTGAAAGGACGATCTAGTCCGACTATTTCTCCTCCTTTTCACTAAAGATCCGGAAAGAAACTACACGTATTACACTTTTGTATTGGAAAAAGTGTACCTTTGCGTCGTAATATAGAACGAAATAGTTCTAGTTATAAGCGCAAACGTATTAAATATGGACCGTATGAATACAAATAGTCGCAAGGATAAGTATGTAGCCAAGGCTATCAGCATACTCAAGCAAGAGGGCTTCAGACTGTCGCTCGATGAGATGGCTACCAAGATGGGGATCACCAAGAAGACCCTTTATAATAACTTTAGCTCTAAGGATGAGCTCCTCAAGGAGTGCGTGCACGCTATCTCGGGAGACTTCCAGAGTGTCCTGTCGATGCTCGAGGAGGACGAGAGTAACCCCATAGAGAGCCTGACAAAGTGCTTCGCACAGTTGGATGAGCTCTTTGTCACGCTCAATCCAGTCTTCTTCTCCGACCTGATGCGGAGCAACCCAGACCAGGCGACACTCGAGCACCTCATGGGGTCTAGATACTTCGAGGAGAAGATGACGGCCAATCTGCAGCGTGGTGTGCAGGCGGGGCTCTACAGAGCTGATCTGGATATTCCCTTCGTATGCAAGTATATCTCTTACTCGATATTTGGCTTTTACATTCAGGCCGTGATTCGCAATCAGCCACTACCCACGGGTAGCTACTTTGCCTCCATACTACAGTACCATCTACGAGCTATCGTATCAGCAGAAGGAAATCACTTTATACAGTACAACCATGATAAAATCTAATCGTCGCACCTGGCTACTCCTCCTCAGCCTGCTCCTGCTCGCAGCTCCAGGCTATGCTCAGGAGAGCTACTCGCTACAGCAGTGCCTCAACTATGCGGTGCAGCACAACGGCAATGTCAAGAAGTCTACCTACGATCAGGAAAAAGCGAAGCAAGCTCGCAAAGAGGTCATCGGCGCTTTAATGCCTCAGATCAGCGGGTCGGCAGCGCTGAATGACAACCTGAAGAAGGCTAAGTTCATCATGCCAAACTTTATGAACAACATGCTCCCCGACAAGATGCGAGACCCCAACGCTTCGCAATACATGACCATCGAGATGGGGACGCAGTACAGCGCCAATGCTGGCGTTGCCGTCAATCAGCAGATCCTCAACATGTCGCTCTTCAACACACTTGACATAGCCAAGGTATCCGAGCGTATGGCGACACTAGCAGCCACCTCCACCGAAGAGGATGTGATCGCCCAGACCGCGACACTATATTATGGAGCTCAGGTCACGCAGTATGCCGCCGAGCAGATGGGGCATAGTGTAGAGCTGGTAGAGAAGATGCTCCGCACGATGGAGGCTAGCTACTCCAGTGGCTTGATCAAGAAGGTGGACGTGGATCGTCTCAAGGTCAACCTGACCAATCTCAAAACACAGCATGCAGCCATCGAGAGTGGACTGGAGGTACAGAAGAACCTCCTCAAGCTACAGATGGGACTAGATGTTACAGAGCCGATTGTGATAGCTCCGCTAGACCTAGACCAGCTAGCTCAGCAGGAGATCGCCGAGAGTGGCGCAGCTACCTTTGACCCGATACAGCACGTCGCCTACCAGCAGCTACAAGAGCGGGAGAAGATGGCTCGCCTACAGGAGCGTGCTAAGAAGTATGACTACATACCAACCCTCTCTATCGCTTTCAATGCGCAGTACAACTATATGAGCGACCAACTCTTTGGCGGTGGCAACACGCACTACGGTTACCCGACAGCGATGCTGGGGCTAAGCCTGCGGGTGCCCATCTTTAGCGGTCTATCTCGCCTCTCCAAGGTGCGCGAGAGTCATATGGATCTGCTCAAGACGCAGGAAGATCTGCGCTCCCTCGACCAGTCGCTACGCATGACGCACCTCAACGCTTCGCTTAAGCTACAAGACACCCAGCGAACGATTGCTTTGCAAAAGGAAAACCAAACTCTCGCAACGCAGGTCTTTGACCTAGCACAGCAAAACTTCACCCTCGGTGTGGCTTCGCTCTCTGATGTGCTCAACGCGAGCCAGTCGCTCGTGCAGGCGCAGATGACCTATGCCAACGCCCTCGGCGACTACATCAAGGCATACATCGATCTCAAGAAGAGCAAAGGCGAGATCAGAGACTTAATGAATTAAAGAACAACTCAATAGCATCACACTTATCTAGTTATGAAACGAAAAGTCTATCTACCGATAACCATCGT
Organism: Porphyromonas uenonis DSM 23387 = JCM 13868; assembly: GCF_000482365.1. Taxonomy (GTDB): domain Bacteria; phylum Bacteroidota; class Bacteroidia; order Bacteroidales; family Porphyromonadaceae; genus Porphyromonas; species Porphyromonas uenonis. The sequence goes on from NZ_AXVC01000023.1 coordinate 20,506, forward strand.
ACTAGCTATCGGACTCATCGTACTAGTCCTAGTACTGAACAAGAAATCCACAACCGCCAAGACGCAAGACCTCCTCGCTGAGGAGGCAGCCGTGGCTGTACGCACAGAGGTAGTCAGCGAGAGCAACTATACCGCAGACTTCACCGCCAATGGACTCGTGGAGGGTGCCAAAGATCTGTCCTTCGTCTCCAGTCTCGGTGGACGCATCGTCTCGCTCTATGCCGACGAGGGTGACCATGTCTCCAAGGGCAAGCTCCTCATACAGCTTGATGCCGAGACGCTCCGAGCCGATGCCGAGGCTAGTCGTGTAGCTTACGAAGCAGCCAAGAAGGACTACGAGCGCTTTCAGCAGGCGCACGATCAGGGCGGTGTGACCGACCAACAGCTCTCGACGATGCACACGCAGATGGTCGCTGCTCAGGGACGGTATATATCTAGTCGCAGTCGCCTTACCGATGCCTCTATCAAGGCGCCTATCTCGGGAGAGATCTACAAGCGCTACGTAGAGGTCGGGAGCTATGTCAACCCAGGCACGAAGCTCTTTGACATCGTCGACGACTCGCAGCTCAAGGCTAGTTGCTTCGTGACCGAACGCCAGCGTCTGCAACTCACCAAGGGACAGACAGTCTCCGTGGAGAGCGAGCTTTATCCAGGTCAGACGATCACAGGCAAGATATCTATGGTAGGTGACAAGGCGAACCACGCACTCGCTTTCCCCGTCGATGTGACGCTAGACAAGCAGGGAGCCGAGGGTCTGCGCCCTGGGATGTATGTCTCCGTATCCTTTGGCAATCAGCAGGAGACGCACGGTATCTTGATTCCCCGCCGCGCTATCGTCGGGAGTGTCAAGGACGCTCACGTCTATGTCGTAGAGCAGGGCGTAGCTAAGCAGAAGGCGATCACGGCTGGTTCTCTCATCGGTGACCGCATCGAGGTGCTGAGCGGGCTACAAGCTGGCGAAAGTGTCATCGTAGCCGGACTCATCAACGTATCGGACGGACTACCCGTCAAGACCATCAACGAGTGACTTAGCGGACCACAGCATGAAAATCGTAAAGTTATCTATCCAACGCCCCATCTACGTCACAGTACTCTTCATACTGCTGACTGTGCTGGGCTACTTAAGCTTCAAGAGCTTGAGTGCAGAGCTGATGCCTAAGTTTACACCGCCTCTGCTCAACGTACAGATCATCTACCCTGGCGCATCGCCTAGCGAAGTGGAGAACTCGCTAACGCAAAAGGCAGAGGAGGTGCTCTCCAGCATGGAGGGTATCGACCAAATGCAGTCTTACTCTTTCGAGGGGATGTCGATGATCATGGTCTCCTTTGACTTTGGTACCGACATTGACAAAGCTATGACCGAGGCGCAAAACCGTCTTGCTGCCAAGCGTGCCGAGCTCCCTCGCGAAGTCTTTGCCCCTCGTATATCTAAGGTATCGGTAGACGAGAAGCCGATCCTGATCCTCTCCGCCAGAGCCGACATCGGCTCCACAGAGCTCTACGACCTTGTGGACAAGCGCATCGTCCCCGAGCTATCGCACATCAAGGGCGTCGCCAATGTAGACCTCGTCGGCGGTGTAGAGCGTGAGATACAGATCAACCTTGACAAGGGACGCATGCAGGAGTTTGGCATCACACCGATGATGGTGCAGGGTGCCATCAGAGCGTCCAACCTAGACTTCCCAACGGGTTACCTGCAGAGCGACGAAACGCAGATGGCCGTACGTCTTTCTGGCAAAATAACCTCCATCGAGGAGCTGCGCCAGATCATCCTGCGCAATGTCTCTGGCGCGCCCATACGTCTAGAGGATGTCGCTGAGGTGGTAGACGGGGTCAAAGACCCTGTCAAGATGGGACGCGTCAATGGTCAGGAGGCGATCCTGCTCAATATCCTCAAGCAGTCCGATGCCAATGCGCTCCAGGTGAGCGAAGCTATCGGCAAGCAGATCAAGACACTCGAAGAGCAGTACGCCCCCGAGGGACTCAAAGTGGAGGTAGCACAAGACACAACCACCTTCACCCGCAATGCTATCAGCTCCGTGCTGACAGACCTCCTCCTAGCTATCCTACTCGTATCGCTCGTGATACTGCTCTTCCTGCACAACGTGCGCAATGCGCTCATCGTGATGGTCGTGGTACCCGTATCGCTCATCTCCTCCTTCATCGGCATGCGTATCTTCGGCTTCACGCTCAATATGATGTCGCTCCTAGCCCTCTCGCTGGTCATCGGTGTCCTCGTCGATGATGCCATCGTGGTCATCGAGAATGTCTACCGGCACATGGAGATGGGCAAGAACCGTGTCCGAGCCACTTGGGATGCGCTCAACGAAATCGGGCTCACGGTCATCTCCGTGACGCTCGTCCTCGTCGTGGTCTTCCTGCCGATCATCTTTACCAATTCGCTGGTGTCGGACATCTTGCGTCAGTTCTGCGCTGTGATCGTCATCGCCATCCTCTTTAGCCTACTCGCTGCCCTCACCTTGGTGCCTCTGCTCACCTCTAGGCTGGGCAACATACAGCCTCTACGTAGCGACCGCCCGCTGGGTCGTATGCTCACGGGCTTCGAGCGTGGCATCAGCCGCTTTGCCGAGGGCATTTCGTCGCTCACACGCTGGGGACTAAGCCATCGCTGGGCTTTGGCAGGCATCGTTGTCGCACTGATGGCTGCGGTGCTAGTCCTCTTCCCCTTGGGCTTTATCAACTTTGAGTTCCAGCCCTACATGGACCGCCAAGAGTGTATCATACAGCTCGAGATGCCAAAAGATATCTCTATGGCTGAGTCTAACCAGCTCGTGCGCAAGGCTGAGAACTGGCTCATGCAGCGCCCCGAGGTGGAGAAAGTAGTGACCATGGTCGGACTAACGAGTGACAACAGTCAGAGTAGCAAAGGTACCCCCTACCTCGCTGAGCTAGACGTCAAGCTCCGGAAGACGCCCGAAGGTACCGAAGCCTACGTGGCTCGTATCCGCAAACCTCTGACCGACTACCTCGTCGATGCGCGTGTCAACGTCTATAGTGTGAGCATGACTGGTACCGTCTCCAAGGCGGCTGTCGAGTACATCGTTTCAGGTGCGGACAAGGATTCGGTGGCGCTCTTTGCGGACAAGGCTTTGGCGCTCCTCAGCTCCATCCCTGGAGTCATACAGCCTACCCTTTCGGTCGAAAACGCTACCCCCGAAATCATCGTTCAGGTGGATCGTGATAAGATGTCCAATCTGGGGCTAACGCTAGACAACGTGGGGGGTATGATGCAGACCAACTTCCAGGGCAATGACCAGCTCCGCTACACGCAAGGGGACTACGAGTATGCGATAAATATACGTGCCGACAAGCTCTCTCGTCGCTCCATCGAAGATGTCGCAGGGCTGACCGTTGCTAATCCTCAGGGCGATCTGATACAGTTGTCGCAGTTTGCCGATGTATCGCTCGGTATCGGTCCTAGTCGCTTGGAGCGCTTCAACCGCAATAGCTCCGTGACCCTGCGTGCACAAGCCTACGGCGTACCTGCAGGAGCCATCGCCAAGCAGTTTATGGGCCAGCTCAGCAAGACTCAGATGCCCCAAGGCGTACAGATACAGACCGCAGGAGATATGAAAAAGATGGCCGACTCGATGAGCGTCCTCACCACCGCTATCCTGCTCTCCCTACTCTTCATCTACCTAGCCCTCGTCCTGCTGTACAACAACTGGACAGACCCGCTCGTCGTCATGATCGCCATCCCACTATCCATCGTGGGGGCGCTCCTAGCCTTGGCTATGAGCAATACAGCCATGAGTATCTACGCCATGCTCGGCATGGTGATGCTGGTGGGACTGGTCGCCAAGAATGCGATCCTACTGGTGGACTTTGCCAACGAAGCTCGTGGCGAAGGCTTGCCCGTGGACGAAGCGCTCATTCAGGCGGTCAAGCTTCGTACACGACCGATCCTTATGACGGCACTGTCGACCATCATCGGTATGCTCCCCGTAGCCCTCTCTCGTGGCTCGGGTGCCGAGCTACGTACTGGTATGGCATGGGTCATCATCGGTGGTATGGCACTCTCTACGTTGCTAACGCTGATTGTCGTGCCAGTCCTCTACAAAGCTTTCCACGCTAGGCAGCGCACCAGTGCCAAGCCAAAGGTAGATATAGAGGCGCTGATGCAGGAGTAACTCGCACGGGTTGCTGCGCTAGCACAGCCACAAGCGAGCAATACGGCTAATCTATGTAGCAGCGTCCAGCTCGGGCGACCAGCTCGCACCGACTAACTTTGTCTTTTGTCACGCCTGGGAGCGATCGTACTCCTGGGCGTGACTTTTTCTGCTCCCCCTGTCCAATCATTCCAAAACCTCAGAAGACCCGTTTTCAAACAGGAGGAAAATCCATTTTCATACGGAGGAAAATCTATACCCATCCCTTGGAGCCGTTGACTCATACGGCACCGCTCAGATTGACATAAGAGGAACTGAACGATTCGTCCCCCAAGAGATTAAAAAGATCTAACTTCCTGTAATAGAATTGTTAGAGATTTGTCATCACTTAGACCCCTAAGTTCGGAGCTGATATAACTTTGTAGTCACATGATGAGACTACCTGACGCCCCCTCTCGTAACTGGTTCGTAACGTCCTAGATAGCTCTTGCTCTTGACTGTTTATTACTCTGTTGGCATCATGTGATACGCCTTGTAATGTGCTAATCAACAGTCTATTAGGATAAAGTGCTTGGTTGTCAATAACTCTATGTTCTAACTCTTTGACAACAATACAGATAGGCGGATAGAGAGGTGCTTTTGTCGTTTTGTCCTGTTGCACGGCATCGACAAAGTTAGGATCTTTGCAAGTGAAAAAGTAACCCCTCACAGAGGTACTTCCTCTTGGGTGGTTTACGCTTATCCTGTTGCAAAGGTAACAGTCTCATTTTACATCGACTACTATCATATATTTGACTACTTAATATGACTGACAGAGAAGCTGCCCTGCGGGCGTGGTCTGAGTGTACAGTCCTCCTCCAGGCGATGATACAGCCAGAGGTCTACAAAGCTTGGTTTCCACACATCAAGCCGGTCTCACTCATCGGAGTGGAGATGACGCTTGGTGTGCCTAGTCAGTTCTTCTGCGAGTACATCGAGACACACTTCATCAATGAGCTCAAGCAGGTGCTCCAGCGTATCGTCGGTCCTAATGTAGTCCTCAAGTACAAAGCAGTTGTAGACAGCGCAGCCTCTCATCGTAAGAACTCGTCCGTGACGCTCCCCACGCAGAGCTATGCCAGCAATGCCTACGGTGCTGCTGGCGCCTATGCAGTCAGTGCAAACGGTGCAGCTCCGGCGCTAAAGAGTGAACCTCGTCAGCTGCCAGACTTTGACTCTCAGCTCAAGCCTCAGCTCAGCTTTGCCACTTACTATCAGGGAGAGTCCAATCGCACCGCCAGCTCCATCGCACGCTCTATCGCCGAGAAGCCTGGACAAGGTGCCCTCAATCCCTGCTTTATCTATGGACCTTCGGGGGTTGGCAAGACGCACCTTTGCCACGCCATCGGGCTGCGGATCAGAGAGCTTTACCCTGACCTAAAGGTACTATACGTCTCCTCTCATATGTTTGAGATGCAGTACGTTGCTGCCACAAGAGCCAATACGACCAATGACTTTATCAACTTCTACCAGCAGATAGACGTCCTCATCATCGACGATATACAGGGGCTGATTGCCAAGAAGAAGACACAGCTTACCTTCTTCCAGGTCTTCAACCACCTCTACATGCTGGGCAAGCAGATCGTCCTGACGAGCGATACGGCACCCGTCAACCTTGCGGGGCTTGAGGAGCGTCTTATCTCACGCATAGCGGGTAGCCTGACGATAGAGATAGAGCGCCCTGACTACGACCTGCGCAAGGAGTACCTCCGCCACAAGAGCGAGGAGAGCGGTAGCATACTGCCCCGAGAGATGATCGACTACATAGCTCGCACGGTGACGAGTAGCATACGTGGTCTGCAGGGAGTTTTCTTTTCGCTTATCACCCGCGCAGCGGTGGAAGGGTGTGACATCACCTCCTCTTTCGTCAAGAAGATCGTCAGCCAGACGGTCAAGCAGGAGAAAAAAGAGATCACTGTCTCCATGATTGAGAAGACTGTGTGCGAATACTTTCACGTGCCGATAGAACTGGTGCGCAGCCGCTCGAGAAAGGCTGACGTGGCTCAGGCGAGACAGTTAATTATGTACTTTGCGAAGCGCTATACGGATCAGTCGCTCAGCGCTATCGGCGAACTGCTCGGTGGTCGCTCTCACGCTACCGTGCTACACAGTTGCAAGGTGGTAGAGGATCAGGCGGAGGTCTCAGCAGCTTATCGCTCAGATCTCAACGCTCTCGAGTCGCTGATCAAGTAATCACCCAACGCACCACCGCTATGCCCCACCCCTCCCGTACTACCGAGACTGGCTACATAGACCCTACAACGATCATTGACGAGGGAGCTCACATTGGCACTGGCACGACTATCTGGCACTTCTGCCACATCATGCACGATGCCTTCATCGGGGAGCAGTGCCATCTGGGACAAAACGTAGTCGTCCAGCCACGTGTTCATCTAGGCGACCGATGCCGTGTCCTGAATAATGTCACGCTCTTCACAGGAGTTCATTGCGAAGAGGAGGTTTTCCTGGGACCTTCGTGCGTCTTCACCAACGTGATCAACCCACGTGCGGCAGTCTCACGAAAGCACGAGTTTCGCCCTACATATATAGGTAGAGGGGCCTCTATCGGAGCCAATGCGACCATCCTCTGTGGCGTCAAGATTGGCGCTTACGCTATGATTGGAGCAGGCACGGTCGTGATCCGTGACGTGGCTCCCTACGCTCTTGTCGTGGGCAATCCCGCTCGCCAGATCGGCTGGGTGAGCCAGGAGGGACACAAGCTAGACTTTTCCGAAGGTCCTTCCTGCTACGTGGCGGAGGAGCACCGCACCTACCGTCTAAGCCCCGACGGCAACACCATAACTTACGACAACCAGTAATCGATATATGACTATGGATAATAAAGCAACTACCCTAACGAAGCAATACATCATTGAGCCTAAGCACAGTGCCGCTGAGATAGGATCGGGCGATATGCCTGTCCTCGCCACGCCTGCACTGATCGCCTTTATGGAGAACGCAGCTATGCTCCTCGCTCGCAACTATACTGAGGATGGCTCGACGACTGTCGGCACAATGATTACGACCGACCACCAGCACGCGACACCCATCGGAGAGGCGATCACGGTCACAGCTCAGCTCTCATCGATAGAGGGGCGCAAACTCACCTTTGCCATCGAGGCAACCGACCAAGCTGGCATCGTGGCTCAGGCTACGCATGAGCGTTTTATCGTCTCTCGTCAACGATTCCTCGAGCGTTTGGGTATCAAGGAGTGATATTTCAGTACCTTTGTACGCAAATATCACGACAGACTATAAGCAATGCAAGACGATTCTATCACTTCTCAGATAACTAGTGTCTACGATCCCGCAGGTGTCGAGACTAAGTGGTACCAGTATTGGCTAGACCACAAGCTCTTTGAGGCACATGTGGATCACACCAAGAAGCCCTACACGATTATCATGCCCCCGCCCAATGTGACGGGCGTGCTACACATGGGGCACATGCTCAATAATACGATCCAGGATATCCTCATCCGTCGTGCTCGCATAGCGGGTTACAACGCTTGCTGGGTGCCTGGCACCGACCACGCCTCGATCGCTACGGAGGCTAAGGTGGTAGATCAGCTTGCTAAGCAAGGTATTCAGAAGAATCAGCTCACACGAGAGGACTTCCTCAAGCATGCCTGGGAGTGGACCGACAAGTATGGTGGCATCATCCTCAGCCAGTTACGCAGACTAGGCGTATCGTGCGACTGGAGTCGCACAGCCTTCACACTAGATGAGGAGCGCTCGGAGTCGGTCATCAATGTCTTCTGCAAGCTCTACGACGAGGGACTCATCTACCGTGGCGTACGCGTGGTCAACTGGGACCCCAAGGCACAGACGGCACTCTCGGACGAGGAGGTTATCTTCAAGGAGCATCAGGGCAAGCTCTACTACCTTCGCTACTTCATCGAGGGCACAGAGGATTACATCGTCGTAGCTACGACGCGCCCCGAGACGATTATGGGCGACACGGCCGTCTGTATCAACCCGACAGATCCTCGCTACCACCATCTGCGTGGTAAGCGGGTCATCGTCCCGCTCGTAGGTCGCTCCGTCCCGATCATCGAGGATGAGTACGTAGACCTAGAGTTCGGTACGGGCTGTCTGAAGGTCACTCCCGCCCACGACATCAACGACTACCAGCTCGGCATCACGCACCAGCTGGAGACGATCGACATCTTCAACAACGACGGCACGCTCAATGAGCACGGCGGCAAGTACGCAGGTAAAGACCGCTTCGTCGTCCGCAAGGAGATCGTTGCAGACCTCAAAGAGGCTGGCTTGCTCGACCACGAGGAGGACTACAACAACCGCGTCGGCTACAGCGAGCGCACCGATGTAGCTATCGAGCCAAAGCTATCGATGCAGTGGTTCCTCAAGATGTCCGAACTAGCCAAGCCCGCTCTACAGGCAGTTCTCGAAGACTCCGTACAGCTCGTGCCCAAGAAGTTTGTCAACACCTATCGCTATTGGCTGGAGAACATCAAGGACTGGTGCATCAGCCGTCAGCTTTGGTGGGGACATCGCATACCAGCCTACTACCTGCCCAACGGTCAGTTCGTCGTAGCCGCTACCGCCGAGGAGGCTTTGGCAAAAGCTAAGCAAGAGACCGGCGACAACAGCCTAACCCTCGAACAGCTCAACCAGGAGTCAGACTGTCTCGACACATGGTTCTCCTCTTGGCTATGGCCTATCAGCCTCTTTGGCAAGATCGACGGCTCCGAGCCTACAGAAGACCTCAAATACTTCTACCCCACCTCCGTCCTAGTCACAGGGCCTGACATCCTCTTCTTCTGGGTAGCCCGTATGATCATGGCGGGGTACCACTTTATGGGTGATCGCCCCTTTGACAAGGTCTACCTAACCGGTATCGTTCGTGACGACAAAGGACGCAAGATGTCTAAGTCGCTCGGCAACTCGCCAGACCCCATTGACCTAATGGACAAGTACGGTGCCGATGGCGTGCGCCTAGGACTTATGATGGCCACTTCTGCCGGCAATGACCTTCTCTACGACGAGAGCCTTGTGGAGCAGGGACGCAACTTCTGCAATAAGATCTGGAATAGTTACCGCTTCCTCAAAACGCAAAGTGTCTCCGAAGAAGTCAAGCCAGACGCAGCTAGCCTGATAGCTATGGAGTGGTTCGAGTCGCTACTCGCCTCGACGATGAGCGAGCTAGACGACCTCTTCGACAAGTACCGCATCAGCGATGCCGTCACGCTCCTCTACAAGCTCGTCAGAGACGACTTCTCCGGCCTTTATCTAGAGGCTATCAAGCCCGCCTACGGCACCAGCATGAGCCGTGACGTCTACGAGCGAACGATTCACTACTTCGAGCAAATCTTCATCTTGCTGCATCCCTTCATGCCGTTCATCACGGAGGAGCTTTGGCAGGACGTAGCACCTCGCCAGGAGGGCGACTCCATCATGTACGCTCATCTAGACGACACGCTGCAGGCTGACAAGCAGCTACTCGCCGATATGGAGCATGCCGTCGAGCTAATCACCAAGATACGTAGCATACGCAGTGCGCATCAGATAGCGACCAAGCAGTCGCTCGCGCTCACCACCACTGGCGAGCACCCCGAGCGTCTGAGCGAGCTAGTCATCAAGCTGGCCAATCTCTCTACCTTCACCAAGGCGGATGCGCATCAGTCGGAAGAGCATACGGCCGAGCACTTCATCATCGGCACAGTCCCCTACTCTGTCGAGCTGGCAGGCGCCATTGATGTGGAGAAAACCGTGGAGCGTCTGCGTGGCGAGCTAGCGCATCAGGAGAAGTTTCTCGCAGGAGTTCGCAAGAAGCTCTCCAACGAGAAGTTTGTCGCCAATGCCAAGCCCGAAGTTGTCGCCCTCGAGCGCAAGAAAGAGAGCGACGCCCTGCTACGCATCGACGAAGTACAGCAGCAGCTCAAGCAGCTTGGCGCTACGCTCTAAGCGCCACGCTTGCTAGCCACCCCACCCCAATGGAAATCCCTCTCAGCCACTTCGAAGAGTACATCGACGAACCCATCTTAAAGCGAGGACTCTCGTACTTTAAGAAAGGGTTAGTTCACGAGCCTGCAGAGATTCGCCCAGGCGATTACGAAGCAGTCGTAGAGGGGTCCGAAGACTACACCGTAAAGCTCTCCATCAGAAATGGTGTTATCACAGAGCACTCGTGCGACTGCCCTTACGACATGGGGTCCGTCTGCGAGCACGTTGCTGCAGTGATCTTTTATCTAGAGCAAGAGGAGCTAGAACTTACTCAGAACACAAAGAAGGGAAGCACCAAAAAGGCAAAAGCCTCATCGTTTAAGCCCTCCAAGCGCAAGACTATCGCTCAGCAGGTTGACGATTTGCTTGATAAGGTGACTCTTGACGAGCTGACCCTATTCGTCCGTGAGCAAGCCACTAAGGACTCTTTATTTAGAGACTTACTGCTTGCCTCCTTTGCTCAGTACAATCCCAACGAGTCAAAAGCGCTATACGCCAAGCAGGTCAAGGCACCAATCAAGGTCGCCCGTGGTAAATACGGATATATAAATTCGTCTGGAGCTAAGTATATCAGCAAAGAGATAAGCCCTATGCTAAGCTTAGCAGAGCGTTATCTAAACCAGGGCAACCACAAGAGTGCCTTCTTCATTTGCACCGCCATAATGGATGAGTTGATCTCAGCCTTGCTGTGTGCGGACGACAGAGAGGGGGCCCTAGGAAACGCTATTTACGCAGCCTACAACACACTCTCCGCTATTGCATCTGAAGAGCCATCTGAAGGTATAAGGAGACTAATCCTCAAGTATTGCTTCACCTCTTTTGACCAGCGTACCTTCGCGGGGTGGGATTGGCATATTGGTCTCTTACAGCTTGCGGCTTGTATCCTAGATACAGAGGGCGAAGTGGAGGAGATCTTTAAGCGAATAAATAGCATACCTGAATCCGATGAGTATGAGATAAAGGAGGTTCAAAAGATCAAGTACTGCATCTTATTAGAGAAGAAGGGAACTGAAGTCGCTCAGAGGTATCTCGAGCAAAACATAGACAACCCAAGCTTCAGAGCGCGAGCTATCCAAGACGCTTTGGATCAAAAAGATTACGAGAAGGCTACCGCCTTAGCCAATGATGGCATAGAGCAAGACTTTGGGTTCCCTGGACTAATTATCGACTGGTATGACTGGCTCTTGAAGATTGCCGAGAGCCAAAACGATACCGAGAGAATTATTCTCTATGCTCGATACCTCTTACTGGAAAGCCACAACCCCAAGCGAGACTACTATCAGATACTCCAAGCGACGGTACAGCCCAAGCAATGGACCGACTTTGTTGAGACCATTATCCAAGAGGCTATGGAGCGAAAGCCATACTATAGGACCGACTTAGTAGCCTCAATCTTCATACGAGAGGAGTGGTGGAGCAGGCTCTTAGACTTAGTAAAGAAAGAGCGCAACTTAGACCAGCTAGCGAAGTACGAAAATCCCCTTGCAAAGCACTACCCTAACGAGCTAGCAGATCTCTACGCAGAGCGTATCATAAGGTACGTCAAGGATCACGTAGGAAGAGACCATTATCGCACAGCTTGCAGATATATTCGTAGAATGATCAAGCTAGGAGCTAGAGATAAGGCCGATGCAGTTATCAGCCAGTTGAGACATTCCTACGGTCAGAGGAGAGCGCTGATGGAAGAGCTGGACAAGGTCTAGAGTTATTGCTGTCGGATGAAGAGCCTCCTACTTCATCGGACAGCAATATTAGCTACTACATCAAGTGTAAGCTCAAGATAAACAACAACAAGGCAAGAATCACACTACTTATACTGATAATTGCCCAAGTCCAGTTTCTTAGCGAAGATGAGTTGTGAAACTCTTTGAAGAGCTCTAGATACTTGTCTTTTCTCCATAAAGTAAAGTAGTTGATTGGCACAATCAAAATAGACGTAACCAATATCAATGTAGCTCTATCTAGATGTGCTAACGATGCTCTCGGTATTAGTAAAGAGATTAGATTTGCAATTGTATATACAATGAGTGCAGTAAAGGCCAACATGGTCGCATCTGAAATCAGTATTACTATGCTGAGCCTTTCGTCTGTCAGACTTCTTGCTACGTCCTTGTTTAACCTGTCGTATTTCTTTTTGTTCAGTAGCCCCAGTTTGCACAGAAAGCGAATTGGAATAATCCAAACTGCTTTATGGATCAATCTCTGAGTCCAACTATGGTAAAAGAATAGACCATAATACAGTCTAGTCCATACATACACGATCTTCTTCATCTGAAAAACTGCATACATTCCAGCGCCAAGCGCAACGTAGTTGCAAATGTAGGGAAAAACTTCGTGGAGACTTTTATAATCAGCAGGACTGACGCATTATAACGGTTTTTTTAGGAGCTACGTAGCATTACTGCCCGCCCCTGATTACTCCGCCATTCACAATGATTCTCGTTTTCCTCACGAGGAAATCGGGTATCTCCACGGAGGAATCGACAAATTCTTCCGAACTTCCATTTCATTCTTCCGAAGTTTCATTTCGTTCTTCCGAACTTTTATTTCGGACCTCCGTGGGAAATGTTCGTTTTCTCGCTAGCTATTTGGCAATTCCTCCGTGAAGATCGGCAACTATAGGCTCCATGACTTGGTTTCATACGGAAGAAACTCTAGTTTCATACGGAAGAAACTCTAGTTTCATACAGGAGAAACTTCAGTTTCATACCGAGGAAACTCCAAGCAGCTCTAGGTGAAGCGGTTGGGAAGTAGCTAACAAGTGGTAATCGGTGCCTACTCATTGGTAGTCTTCTGTGGGTAACTTGTCATCTGAACGGGGCAGTTCACTCAAAACATGAAGATTTTTGCCAAGAGCACTTGTCAATTACGGAAGTTTGTGTACCTTTGCGCTACCAAGATATAGGTACCGAATTAAAACCTCAACGACAAAGTAGTGGAAGCACTCTATAGAACACACGATTACCTGCTGCGTAATCTGAGCAATCCGATACAGCGCAGCCTCTTTGGCGAGATTGACTTCTCCGCCCAGCTGATCGGTATCTATGGTTGTCGTGGCGTGGGCAAGACCACCTTCCTACTGGACTATGCTGCGAGGACTTTTGGGTTACTCAATAGGAAGTGTCTCTACGTCAATCTGAACAACTTCCTCTTTACCAGCGAGACGCTTGTAGACTTTGCCAAGGGCTTCTACGATCATGGCGGGCGGCACCTGCTGCTAGACCAAATATATAAGTACCCCTCGTGGCATGAGGATCTGCTGACCTGTACGCACTTGATGCCAGACCTGCAGATCATCTACACCACTTCAATCGTGCAGTACGACTCGGCGCTCCCCATCGAGGAGCAACTACCAGGAGCGGTCTATCGGCTAGACGGCTTCTCGCTCCGTGAGTTCATCCAGCTCAAGACGGGACTAGACCTCCCGCAGCTCTCGCTAGAGGAGATCTTGAAGAACCACGAGACCATCTCTCGTGAGATCATGGGGATGGTCAATCCGCTCAACTACTTAGCGGACTATACACACCACGGCTACTACCCTTTCTTCCTCGAGGATCGCAACTACTCGGAGAATCTCCTGAAGAATATCAACATGATGCTGGAGGTCGATGTGAGCTTCCTGCGCAATCTAGACCAGCGTCTGCTACCCAAGCTACGTAGACTACTCTACGAACTGGGACGCACGGCACCCACCTCGCCCAACGTCTCTCAGCTCTCGCAGATGATCAGCGCCTCGCGTGCTACCATCTCCAACTATATGCACATCCTCTCCGATGCGGGTCTCGTCACACAGCTATATCGTGTAGGCTCTGAGGCGACCACACGCAAGCCGGCCATGTGCTATCTGCAAAACACCAACATAGGCTATGCACTCGTCCCCGAGCCGGTGACTAGTCCTGAGCTTTACTCCACCTTCTTCCTGACGCACCTACATCATGCACACCAAGTCAATGCTGGTGGGCGGGCACAGGTACACTTCGTACTGGACGAGACTTATGAATTTCGCATTGACAAGGAGCTGGGTGGGCGCTATCGTCCCGACCGCTACTACGCAGTGCAAGGCATCCCCATGGGACATGACAATGTCATCCCACTATGGCTCTTTGGCTTTATCTACTAAAGCAACATACAGACAACAACACACAAGGGAAAAATCAATACCAATACACAGAAATGGCTAATCCAACTAAAAAGACAATGACCTGTGACGGCAACCAAGCGGCCGCACACGTCGCCTACATGTTTAGCGAGGTAGCTGCTATCTACCCTATCACCCCCTCCTCCACGATGGCGGAGTATGTCGATGAGTGGGCAGCTGCCAAGCGGAAGAACATCTTCGGCGAGATCGTCGAGGTACAGGAGATGCAGAGTGAGGCTGGTGCTGCTGGCGCTATGCACGGTGCACTACAGGCTGGTGCTCTCGGTGTCACCTTTACTGCATCTCAGGGTCTGCTCCTGATGCTACCTAATATGTACAAGGTGGCTGGTGAGCTACTCCCAGGTGTCTACCACGTAGCTGCTCGTACGATCGCTTCGCAGGCTCTCTCTATCTTCGGTGATCATCAGGACGTGATGAGCGCTCGTATGACTGGCCTTGCACAGCTCTGCACGGGCTCTGTACAGGAGGTCATGGACCTTGCAGCTGTAGCTCACCTCACAGCGATCAAGAGCCGCGTACCTTTCATCCACTTCTTCGATGGCTTCCGCACATCACACGAGATCCAGAAGATCGAGTACCTCTCTAATGAGGACCTCGAGCCACTCATTGACCAGAAGGCTCTGCGTCAGTTCCGTGAGCGTGCACTCAGTGCCCATGCTCCTGTAGTACGTGGTACTGCTCAGAACGGCGACATCTTCTTCCAGGCTCGTGAGGCGTCCAACCCCTTCTACGATGCAGTCCCCGCTATCGTACAGGACTATATGGATCAGCTGGCTGAGATCACGGGACGTCACTACCACCTCTTTGACTACTACGGAGACCCCGAGGCTGAGCACGTCGTCATCGCTATGGGCTCTGCCACAGAGGCCATCCGCGAGTCTATCGACTACCTACGCGCTCAGGGCAAGAAGGTAGGACTTGTAGCCGTACACCTCTATCGTCCATTCAGCGTAGAGCACTTCCTCGGTGCGCTACCCAAGAGCGTCAAGCGTATCGCTGTCCTCGATCGTACCAAGGAGCCAGGAGCCGCTGGGGATCCGCTCTACCTCGATGTCAAGAACGCTCTCTACACACAGCCCAACGCTCCGCTAGTTGTAGGCGGTCGCTACGGTCTATCAAGCAAGGACACGACACCCGCTCAGATCATCGCCGTCTTTGACAATCTAGCGATGAACGAGCCAAAGGATCAGTTCACCGTTGGTATCGTCGACGACGTTACCTTCAAGTCTCTTCCTCTAGGCAAGGAGGTCGAGCTCGAGAGCGATGCTTACGAGGCTAAGTTCTTCGGACTAGGTGCTGATGGTACGGTCGGTGCAAATAAGAACTCCGTCAAGATCATTGGCGAAAACACCAACAAGTACTGCCAAGCTTACTTCGCTTACGACTCTAAGAAGAGCGGAGGCTTTACCGCCTCTCACCTACGCTTCGGCGATCAGCCCATCCGTAGTACCTATCTAGTCGTACGCCCCAACTTCGTCGCTTGCCACGTACCCGCTTATCTACGCATGTACGACGTCCTCGCAGGTCTTCGCAAGGGTGGTACGTTCCTCCTCAACTCTGTCTGGGATCTAGACAGCATCGAGGAGCACCTACCTAACCACATCAAGCGTTACCTCGCTGAGAACGAGATCTCCTTCTACATGATCAACGCTACCGAGATCGCTCAGCGCATTGGTCTAGGCAACCGCACTAACACGATCCTGCAGAGTGCCTTCTTCAAGATCTCTGGCGTCATCCCTTACGATCTAGCCGTAGAGCAGATGAAGAAGTTCATCGTCAAGTCTTACTCTCGCAAGGGTGAGGAGATTGTCAATAAGAACTTCGCAGCTGTCGACGAGGGAGCCAACGTTATCCAGGTTCCCGTCAAGGCTGAGTGGGCTAACCTACCCGACGAGCCTGCAGTCGAGCATGCTGGCGACACCGACTTCGTACGCAACGTGGTACGCGTCATCAATGCTCAGCGTGGTGACTCACTCCCCGTCTCTGCCTTCACAGGTCGCGAGGATGGTACCTGGGACTCTGGTACGGCCGACTCGGAGAAGCGTGGCGTCTCTGACCTCGTACCTGTATGGATCGAGGACAACTGTATCCAGTGCAACCAGTGCGCTTTCGTCTGTCCTCACGCTACGATCCGTCCATTCCTACTCAACGAGAAGGAGGCTCAGGGTACCGACGTAGCGCTACTCGACGCTACGGGCAAGGGCTTCAAGGAGGCTGGCCTCAAGTTCCGCATTCAGGTCAACTACCTCGACTGTCTCGGTTGCGCCAACTGCGTCAACACCTGTCCAGGCAATAAGCAGGGCAAGGCGCTCAAGATGGTGCACCTCAACGAAGTTCGCGACAAGCAGTGCGACTGGGACTACATGCGTCATCAGGTGACCAACAAGTCTTACATGGTCGACGTACAGTCCAACGTCAAGAACTCGCAGTTTGCACAGCCTCTCTTTGAGTACTCTGGAGCTTGCTCTGGTTGTGGTGAGACACCTTATGTCAAGCTACTAACGCAACTCTTCGGCACTCGTCAGGTTGTGGCAAACGCTACGGGTTGCTCCTCTATCTACTCAGCCTCAGCGCCCTCTACTCCCTACACGACCAATGAGCGTGGCGAGGGCCCCGCATGGGCTAACTCTCTCTTTGAGGACAATGCTGAGTTTGGTATGGGTATGTACATCGCCTCTAACTCGAACCGCAACCGCCTCGTGCACCTCGTCAAGGAGGTCCTAGAGGAGGGTAAGGAGCCTATTAGCGATGAGCTACGCCAGCTACTCAGCGAGTGGGTCGAGCAGCGCTTCGATGGCGATGCTTCACAGCAGCTCAGCTACAAGATCCTACCTCTGCTCGATGCTGAGTCTAAGGGTCACATGCACTACATCTACAACCTGCGTCATCACTTCGTCAAGCCCTCACAGTGGATCATCGGTGGTGATGGATGGGCATACGATATCGGCTTCGGTGGCCTCGACCACGTACTCGCTTCGGGCAAGAACGTCAACGTCCTCGTACTCGACACAGAGGTTTACTCTAATACGGGTGGACAGTCTTCTAAGAGTACGCCTCTAGGCGCTATCGCTAAGTTTGCCGCATCAGGTAAGCGTGTCCGCAAGAAGGATCTAGGTCTCATCGCGACCACCTACGGCTACGTCTATGTAGCTCAGATCGCTATGGGAGCCAACCCCGCTCAGACGCTCAAGGTACTCCGCGAGGCTGAGGCTTATGAGGGTCCATCACTCGTGATCGCTTACTCACCCTGTATCTCACACGGACTCAAGGGTGGTATGGGCAATGCACAGAACGAGCAGAAGCGCGCCGTAGAGTGTGGTTACTGGCACCTCTGGCACCACGACCCACGTCGTGAGCAGGAGGGCAAGAACCCCTTCGTACTCGACAGCAAGGAGCCAGACTTCACGAAGTTTAAGGACTTCCTCAAGGGCGAGGTACGCTACGCTTCACTCTTCAAGATGTACCCAGAGATTGCTGAGGAGCTAGCCAACGAGTCACTCCGCTCCGCTTACAAGCGCTACAGCACCTACGTACGTATCTCATCTACCGAGTGGGAAAACAACTACGGTCCTCTCGCTGACATCCTTGATGCCAAGCCCGAGCCCACCACGCCTGAAGAGGTACATGCCGTAGACCTCACCTAGTCTGTCTGACTATCCCGAGCCTGTGGCGTAAGCCCAGCAGGCTTCCCAACATAGCAAAGCCGTGTAGCCATCCGAGCTACACGGCTTTTGTTGTGTGCTTGTCCTCATGAGACTGTTGCAAAAGGCAACAGTCTCACAATCTTGCAAGCAAGATTGTCCAAACTTTGCAGAAAGGATGAAGCGCAAGGCGCTGAGGGTGAGGTCTGAAGGGAGCATACCTCCGTATGTGACCGAAGCCGAATCCCGAAAGCAACACAGCGATTCGCCTTTATGCAACAGTCTCCTCATCTTCGTGCCACAACAAACGGGAAACAGGCCGTCTCTCCCACACCCTCCTAAGAGTTCCTCCGCTGGAACTAAAGAGTTCCTCCGCTGGAACTGAAAAGTTCCTCCCTTGGAACTAAAAAGTTCCAAGAGGGGAACAACTTTTGGAACTCGTATCTATCACGAGTTCAGCACGGTAAAAACAGCAAGACGACTAATGACTTGTAGGAGCGCTCGGCAATAAGCGCCTCAAGAGCTCTAGCCGTCAGCCAGTCAATAGCGAGTCTCGTCTCACTGACTCGGCCAACGAGGGGCTCTCATTTAGCAAACCTTAAATAGCCATTTAGGAGGCTCTACGGGAGTAGGGCTTTCCTCTCCGTACGGGCGCAGTCTATGTCCATACGGGTGAAGCTTTAGTGTGATAGGTAAGAAAGAAACTCCTGTTTCACCAGAGGAAAGGACTCGCTCTCAGGAAAATACCTTGTTCTAGGTATGCGGTTTGCTTTTTATTTCAGGGGCTTACCCCTATCTTTGTAGCTGTTGGTGGGGATGTCCGACCGACGGCAATAAATCTTTATCCAAAACTTAGATGCAAATGACTATGCAACCTATTATCAACAGCAACTTACCAGAGTTCAAAGTACCCGCATATACCAAGTCCAAGGGCTTTCACGAGGTCTCTAACGAGGATCTCAAGGGGCGCTGGAGCGTACTCTTCTTCTATCCTGGCGACTTTACCTTCGTATGTCCTACGGAGCTGGCTGACCTTGCCGACAACTATGCTGAGTTTCAGCAGATCGGCGTGGACATCTACTCTGTGAGCACTGACTCGCACTTCGTTCACAAGGCTTGGCAGGATGCTAGCGAGGCGGTCAAGAAGGTGCAGTACACGATGCTCGCTGACATGCGCTTCGAGTTGGCTCGTGCCTTCGGCGTGATGATCGAGGAGGCTGGGCAGGCTTATCGTGGCACTTTTCTCATTGATCCTGACGGCAAGGTGCGTGTGGCTGAGATCCATGACAACGGCATAGGCCGTGACGCTCAGGAGCTACTGCGCAAGGTGCGCGCTGCTCAGTTTATCTATGAGCACCCAGGTGAGGTGTGCCCCGCTAAGTGGAGACAAGGCGATGCAACCCTCAAGCCCAGTATAGACCTAGTTGGTAAGATCTAACACCTAGATCTACAAGAGACTGTTGCATAAAGGCGAATCGCTGTGTTGCTTTCGGGATTCGGCTTCGGTCACATACGTAGGTATGCTCCCTTCAGACCTCACCCTCAGCGCCTTGCGTTTCATCCTTTCTGCAAAGTCTAGACAATCTTGCAAGCAAGATTGTGAGACTGTTGACTTTGCAACAGTCTCACATATCAAGACGAGAGGGTTGTGTCGTATACTCACACGAGTGGCACAGCCCTCTACTCTTTCTAAAAAACAGCACAACCATGAGACTAGACCAAGATACCCTACAGCAACTGCAAAGCATCTTTGCCTCGCTAAAGCATCGATACACGCTCAGAGCGAAGGCTCCCGAGGGCGACCACTACGGCGAGCTAGAGCAGCTCCTCGGCGACTTCGCCTCAACCTCCCCACAGCTATCTCTAGAGATGAGCGTGGGCGACAAGCTAAGCGTGGAGATACTGCGTGACGACCAGCCCACGGGGATAACCTTTAGAGCGATCCCCTCGGGGCATGAGTTTAGCAGTCTGATATTGGCCATATACAATGCGGATGGTCAGGGGAAGAACCTCCCCGATGCGGCGATCTGCGAGAAGATTCGTTCGCTACGCAAGCCTATTCACCTGCGCAGCTACATTTCGCTCAGCTGTACCAACTGCCCCGACGTGGTGCAGAGCCTTAACCTAATCACGCTCATCGCTGGTGAGGGAGTGACCCACGAGATGGTCGACGGAGCTCTCTACACGGAGGAGGCTAAGGAGCTAAACATATCGGCCGTACCGACGGTCTACCAGGGAGATCAGGTGCTACATATAGGCAAGAGTTCGCTGGGTGAGCTACTCGGCAAGCTAGCCGATGCTGTCGGAGTGGAGCCATCATCCGTCACGGCAGCGCGCAAGGAGTATGACCAGATCGTCATCGGTGGTGGCCCTGCTGGCGCAGCTGCTGCGCTATACTCGGCTCGCAAGGGACTGCACGTGGCACTGGTGGCGGACCGCATGGGTGGTCAGGTAAATGAGACGACGGCTATCGAAAACGTTCCCTCCGTGCTTCACACGACAGGTACGCAGCTCGCCGAAGATCTGCGCCAGCATGTGCTACACTACCACGTAGAGATACTAGAGCAGAGACATGTCGAGCAGATCAAGCTGGTCGACACCCAGAAGGAGGTAGTCACTTCGCTCGGCGAGACGCTCGTGGCGCCGCAAGTGATCATCGCCACTGGAGCTTCCTGGCGTAAGCTAGGTGTGCCAGGTGAGGCGGAGCATATTGGTCGCGGGGTGGCCTTCTGTCCTCACTGCGATGGACCGTTCTTCAAGGGGCAAGATATAGCGGTCGTGGGCGGTGGCAACTCAGGCATTGAGGCGGCTATCGACTTGGCGGGCATCTGCAAGCATGTGACCGTTTTGGAGTTTATGGAGAGCCTAAAAGCAGACACTGTGCTACAGGAGCAACTGGCCAAGCTACCGAACGTGACAGTCCACACGAACGTAGCAACGGAAGAGGTCATCGGCGACGGTAGCAAAGTGTCCGCACTGCGCATAGCACCCCGTGACGGGAGTGCTCCCTTCGAGCTAGCTGTCGCTGGGGTCTTCGTGCAGATCGGGCTCAAGGCGAATACAGATGTCTTCGACGGTTTGGTTGAGCGCAACCGCATGGGCGAGATCGTCATCGACGACCACTGTCGCAGTTCAGTGCCTGGTATCTATGCCGCAGGCGACTGTGCCAGCATCCCCTACAAGCAGGTGGTGATCGCTATGGGCGAGGGTGCCAAGGCTTCTCTCTCTGCTTTCGACGATCGCATCCGCACGCAAGGGTAAAGCTGACTTTTGTCCCCACATTAGCGTGGAAGCCTCTTGGCATCATTGTCTTAGTGCCAAGAGAGCCTGTAAGTTGTGCGTCCTCTACTTGAGACTGTTGCATAAAGGCGAATCGCTGTGTTGCTTTCGGGATTCGGCTTCGGTCACATACGGAGGTATGCTCCCTTCAGACCTCACCCTCAGCGCCTTGCGCTTCATCCTTTCTGCAAAGTCAGGACAATCTTGCTTGCAAGATTGTGAGACTGTTGACTTTTGCAACAGTCTCTACTTGCATAGCTTCCGAAAAGGCTATATCTTTGTAGCACTATTTGGTTTGAATCACATCACTTTAATACTATAATCTCATGACACAAAAGAAACTCATCACCCTCGTCACCATACTGATATGCTGTATAGGACTAGGTGCCTGCAAGGAAAAGGACAAACCCGCTGATGTAAAGATCAGCGTCCCCGAATCGCTAGAGCTACTAGTCGGCGATACAGAAGAGCTCGAAGTAGCCGTCTACCCAAAGGGTGTCAAGCCGACCTTTGAATCCTCAAATACGCAAGTAGCTACCGTATGTGCTAAGGGAGTTATCAAGGCTATTGCTGAGGGAACTGCAGATATCAAGACAACCGCTGGAAACGTATCTAAGGTCACTAAAGTCTCTGTGCTCAAAAAAATTTCTGTAGACAAATCTCGCTACCTAGGAATTGATGCACCAGCCGATAAGCAGAAGTTCTTTGCGCCTATATACATTCCTGAGCTCAAAGACTTCAAGCCAAACAATATTGCCCTCTTTAAGTCTGCTCTACGCCCCTATGGTTGGATCTTTAAGCCTTACGAAGATGATCTTAAATGTAAAGTGTTATACTATTTTGAGTCTCCTAGGAAGCTAGATAAAAATGGCAAGGAGATCCCCGAACAATATCAGTTCTGCATGGATGCGCTCGTCTACTACCACACACCACAGGACCCTGGGGCTCCTGTCTACATCCAGCTTATACCAAACAAATTATACCCTAAGGACTATATGGCAGATCCCAGCACGTTTACCGATCCTCAGGATCTAGAGCAGCAAAATGCACTACTAGAGATCGTAAAGCACTATGGCTTCACAGAGGATGCCAAGTTTACAAGGCTGGGAGGAGATAGTGCTTACGTAGCTTACAATACGAAGTTCGATCCAGAGACACCGCTCAGAGGAGCTATGTTTACCGTAAAAGCCGGTGGACGGTATGAGCTCTACTTCCAGATCAGCTACGGTCGGAGATAATGCCCCGAGGGACTAACCCTCCCCCGACACGAAAAAGAGACTCCCCTCAGCCGGATACGATCCGACCGAGGGGAGTCTCTCTCTTATTGGCTCTATCGCAGAGACGCTTAACCCAGCACTTGCAGGGCTAGATCTCTATGTCCGCAATAGTTGGGCGAGCGTGGGCTGCTTTTTTGTCAAAAGATCGACGAATTCAATTCAGTCGTATTTGATAGTTGAATCTACGAGTGGCCGTATGGGGCGGACAGGTCTGACGCATTATAAAAATGAGTCCATTTCAATTCCTACCTAGGAATTGCCCAAATTCCTCCGTAGATATTTTTGATTTGCTACCTAGGAAATGAGCAAATTCTTCGGACTTATTTTTTGATTCCTCCGAAGTTTCATTTGATTCCTCCGAAGAATTTTTTATTTCCTAGGTAGGAATTCAATTCTTCGGGAGAAAGGTATAATTCGTGAGGTTCCGTAGACACTCTGTAGGGATTCGACCCGTGTATCCCTAGCTATCGTCATGTGTAGCTTCTAGACGACTGGTTATCATGCGTCAGCCCTGTGGTGGCGGATATGTGGGCTGATTTGCGTAGCTTTGTGCAGGAAGTTTGAATTTTGAATTGAGACAATATGAAGAATAGACTCTGCGACCTGCTAGGCATTCGCTACCCGATCATCGCTGGCGGTATGGTCTGGTGTAGCGGTTGGCGGCTGGCATCGGCTGTGAGCAATGCGGGGGGACTGGGCCTTCTGGGGGCTGGCTCGATGTACCCGGAGGTGCTACGCGAACATATAGCCCGTTGCCGTGAGGCTACGGATCGACCTTTTGGGGTTAATGTGCCGCTGCTCTATCCTGAGATTGATACGTTGATCCAGATCATTATCGAGGAGCAGGTGCCTATCGTAGTTACCTCGGCGGGTAGTCCCAAGCGCTTTACTCCTCTCCTCCATGAGCACGGTATCAAGGTGATGCATGTGGTCAGCAGTACGAAGTTTGCGGTCAAGTGCCAAGAGGCGGGTGTCGATGCGGTGATTGCTGAGGGCTTTGAGGCTGGTGGTCACAACGGTCGTGAGGAGACAACGACGCTGGCGCTGATACCGGCTGTGGCGCAGGCTATTGACCTGCCCCTTGTGGCGGCTGGCGGGATAGCTTCGGGGCGCTCTATCTTGGCGGCTCAGAGCCTAGGTGCTGAGGGGGTGCAGATCGGGACGCTCTTTGCGCTGAGTGAGGAGAGTAGCGCGCATGCGGCTTTTAAGGAAGCGTGCGTCAAGAGTGACGAGGGGGACACGATATTGACCCTCAAGGAGCTCGCTCCGACACGCTTGCTGAAGAACGACTTTTACCAACAGGTGGCCAGCCTGCAAGCTCGGGGCGCCTCTGCCGATGAGCTACGAGAGCTACTCGGACGGGCTAGGGCTAAGCGCGGTATCTTCGAGGGGGACCTGGCGGAGGGCGAGCTAGAGATTGGCCAGGTGGCTGCGCAGATAGAGCAGGTGCAACCGGTGGCTCAGATCTTCGACCAATTGATTGCTGAGTACAATGCGGCTCGTGCGGAGCTGCTCGATATGAACTGGACAAATTGCTAAGGACTATACCTTATATATATGTACGACAAATATACTTACCATCCTTATCGCCATCTGACGGGTGCTGGCGTGGCGTTGATAACTCCATTTCTAGAGAATGGACAGGTGGACTCGGCTTCGCTGAGCCGTCTGACAGAGCATGTGGTCTCGGGCGGATGCGACTTTGTGGTGCTACTCGGCACTACGGGCGAGTCGCCTACGGTCGTTTATCCTGAGCGGTTACTACTGATCGATGTGGTGCGACGCACGATCGATGGGCGCTGTCCACTGGTGATCGGTGTCGGGAGCAATAATACGCAGGATCTGTGCCAGCGTATGAGCGATCCGATCTATGAGAATGTCGATGCGATCCTCTCGGTGGTACCTTATTATAATAAGCCGACGCAGGAGGGGCTGTACCTGCACTTCATGGCTGTTGCCGAGGCGAGCAAGAAGCCGATCATACTGTACAACATCCCCTCGCGTACGGGTTGCGACCTACAGCCCGAGACGGTGGCTCGGCTACAGCGTGACTCGGCAAAGATCATCGGTATCAAGGAGGCTTCGGGGCATGTGGAGCGGATTGGTGAGATTCGTGAGCTATGCCGTCCTGACTTGCTGGTCTACTCGGGCGATGACCATCTGACGAAAGATATCATTCGTGCTGGAGGCGATGGAGTCGTCTCGGTCGTGGCTAACGCTTACCCGCAAGCGATCAAAGCGCTTGTCTCGGCTCTAATTACGGAGCAGCGGGAGCAGGCGGATGAGATTGATGCGCTCTTTACGGAGATGTATCAGTTGCTCTTTAAGGAGGGCAATCCTGTGGGCATCAAGGGCTTGCTGCATACCATTCAGCTCATAGAGACCTGTGCGGTGCGCCTGCCGCTTTGCCACGCTACGAAGCAGCTCACGAGCCGACTACGTACGGCACACGAAGAGCTACTAGTACCCCTGCAGCAGTTAGGAATAGAGCCTAAACTATGATCCTGAGTTCGCTGAGTGTCATCAACTTTAAGAATGTCGCGACGGCAAACTGTCACTTTGCCCCCAAGCTCAACTGCTTCTTCGGGGGCAATGGGATGGGCAAGACCAATCTTCTAGATGCTATCCACTACCTCTCGGTGGTGCGTGGCCATCTAGGTACGACTGACCGCTACGCCATACGCCACGGGGCACAGGAGGCAATCATCCAGGGCGAGTACCTATGGGACGATGGGCAGGAGGACAAGATCAGTCTGCGCATCTCTGCCGAGCGGAGCAAGCAGCTCTCTCGCAATGGGCGTCTCTACAAGCGTCACAGCGACCATATAGGGCGCTACCCGCTGGTTATCATTTCGCCACATGATCAGAGACTCATACGTGGTGGAAGCGACGAACGCAGACGCTCTGTGGACCGTATCCTCTCACAGCAAGATGCGACCTATCTAGCGAACTTGATCAACTACAACAGAGCTCTCGACCAGCGCAACAATATGCTGCGCAACCAGATCCACGAGCCAGCTCTGATGGATATCCTCGAGGAGACCTTAGCAACGACAGGTCTGACGGTCACGACGATGCGACAAGCTTATGTCGAGAAGCTCGTCCCCACCTTCGATCAGATCTACCAGCACCTAGCTGCGGGCGTAGAGCGTGCGGTCCTATCCTTTAGCGCTGGGAGTGCCAGCACTGCCGAGGCGCAGCTACGCATACTGCGCAATGGTCGTCAGCGGGACTACGAGTATGGCTTCACGGCGACCGGTTGCCACAGAGATGACTTTGAGATGCTCCTCGGAGAGAACCTGATGCGCAAGATAGGCTCCGAAGGACAAAACAAGACTTACCTCATCGCCTACAAGCTAGCTGAGTACCGCTATCTGCAGCAACACTTGACGAATCAGACGGCTCCCCTACTCCTCCTCGATGACATCTTTGACAAGCTAGACAGCGACCGTGTGGAGCGCATCGTAGAGCTCGTCGCTACGGACACTTTCGGGCAGATCTTTATCACCGACACGAACCGCAAGTACCTCGACGAGATCATCTCCTCGAAGCAAGTTCCCTATCGTCTCTTCCAGATCCAGGAGGGTTCCCCGACAGAAGTCACCGCAGGATGCTAGTCATTCTGCAAGAAAAGAGCACTCTTGTGGCTTGAAAAAAGGACTTTAGCGCAAAGTCTTGTGGAAATAGTTTGTTTCTCCACTTTAATTCCGTATCTTTGTGGGGGCAAAGAGAGGAGACTCTAAAAAGCTTTCCCTTTGTCCCTTCTAAACAAAGCAAAAAGAGGTCCAAGCGACCATTCATTGCTCTGATATACAAGCATATAATCCCAAAACAATAAATATAGTAAGATGAAAAAGCACAACTTCTATGCTGGTCCCTCGGTACTGAACCGTGGCGTGATCGAGCGCACTGCTGATGCGGTGCTGAACTTTGCTGACATGGATCTCTCACTCCTTGAGATCTCACACCGCAGCAAGCAATTCCAAGCTGTAATGGACGAGGCCGTAGCTACTTTCAAGGAGCTACTGGACATCCCCGAGGGTTACGAGGTACTCTTCCTCGGTGGTGGTGCTAGCCTCCAGTTCTATATGGTACCGCTCAACCTCATGGGCAAGAAAGCAGCTTACCTCAACACGGGTACGTGGTCTACCAACGCTATCAAGCAGGCTGGCTTCGTAGACAAGGTATTCGGTACAGAGACCGTTGTTGTCGCTTCTTCAGAGGACAAGAACTTCACCTACATCCCTAAGAACTTCACTATCCCCGAGGATGTAGACTACTTCCACTACACCTCCAACAATACCATCTACGGTACAGAGATCCGCAAGGATTTCGACTGCAAGGTGCCTCTTGTAGCCGATATGAGTAGTGATATCTTCTCTCGTCCAGTAGACGTAAGCAAGTACGACTGTATCTACGGTGGTGCTCAGAAGAATATGGGCCCTGCAGGTACGACCTTCGTAGTAATCCGCAAGGACGCTCTAGGCAAGATCGACCGTCCACTACCTACGATGCTCGACTACCAGACGCACGTCAAGAAGGGTTCTATGTTCAATACACCTCCTGTCCTACCTATCTACACCTGCCTCCAGACCATGAAGTGGTACAAGGAGATGGGCGGTGTCAAGGCTATGGAGCAGCGTGCTAAGGAGAAGGCTGACGCTCTCTACACAGAGATCGACCGCAACAAGCTCTTCCGTGGTACCGTCGAGGCTGAGGATCGCTCTCGCATGAACGTATGCTTCGTCCTCAACGATGAGTATGCAGAGCTACAGGATGACTTCTTCAACTTCGCTACCGAGCGCGGTATGGTAGGTATCAAGGGTCACCGCTCTGTAGGTGGCTTCCGTGCATCTCTCTACAACGGCCTCGAGATGGAGAGCGTACAGGCTCTGATCAAGGCTATGCAGGACTTCGAGAAGAAGCACTAATCTCTCATTACTTACATAACACTATCTGTCCTACCCCGCAGCACCTCACACCAACAGGGGGTCTACGGGGTAGGCGTTTAAATAAAGATATCACTCAATACTATGACTAAAGTACTTATCGCAACTGAGAAGCCCTTTGCACCGGTCGCTGTGGATGGCATTCGCAAGATTGTAGAGGGTGCTGGCTTTGAGCTAGTACTCCTAGAGAAATATACAGAGCGTCAGCAGCTCCTTGACGCTGTCAAGGATGTAGACGCTATCATCGTACGTAGCGACAAGGTCCAGGCTGACGTCTTTGAGGCTGCTAAGAATCTCAAGATCGTCGTACGCGCTGGTGCTGGCTATGACAACGTAGACCTAGAGTCTGCTACCAAGCACAATGTCTGCGTGATGAACACGCCCGGACAGAACTCTAACGCTGTCGCTGAGCTCGCTTTTGCGCTCATGCTTGCTATGGTTCGCAACCACTTCAACGGCAAGTCTGGCTCTGAGCTCAAGGGCAAGAAGCTCGGTATCCAGGGCTTCGGACACATCGGTCGTTGCCTAGCTAAGATCGCTCAGGGCTTCGGCATGAAGGTCTACTATAACAAGCGTCACCGCCTCGATGCCGCTGAGGAGAAGGAGCTCGGGCTCACCTACTGCAGCCAGGAGGATCTCTTCAAGCAGTGCGACATCGTATCGCTCAATACGCCTAAGACCGCTGAAACTGTCAAGAGCATCAACGGCAAGTATGTCAAGATGATGCCTAAGGGTGGTGTCATCGTCAATACAGCTCGCAAGGAGATCATTGACGAGGAGTGCTTCCTAGCAGCTCTCAAGGAGCGCACGGACGTACGCTACGCTACCGACATCGAGCCTGACATGCACGAGGAGTACCAGAAGGAGCTACAGGATCGCTACCTAGCTACCGCTAAGAAGATGGGCGCTCAGACTGCTGAGGCAAACATCAACGCTGGTCTTGCTGCTGCTAACCAGATCGTCGGCTTCATCAAGGATGGTTGCGAGACCTTCCGCGTCAACTAATCTGTAGACGACTTAGAGACTTTGGTCTCCTCACCTAGAGGGGACCGAAGTCTCTCTTTCTTTTCACTCTCACCCCACAAAGACTCTCTATTATGGCTATAATCAAACCATTCAAAGGATACAGACCACCTCAAAACCTTGTTGAGAAGGTCAACTCTCGTCCCTACGACGTGCTAAACTCTGACGAGGCACGCAAGGAGGCTGAGGGCAACCCCATGTCTCTCTACCACATCATCAAGCCGGAGATCAACTTCCCCGTAGGCACCGACGAGCACGACCCCAAGGTCTACGACGAGGCTGTCAAGCAGTATCAGCACTTCAAGAAGGAGGGCTGGCTCGTACAGGACAACAAGGAGTGCTACTACGTCTATGCTCAGACGATGAACGGCAAGACACAATATGGTCTCGTCATCGGCGCTTACGTCGAGGACTACCTCAACGGCGTCATCAAGAAGCACGAGCTCACACGTCGTGACAAGGAGGAGGATCGTATGAAGCACGTCCGCATCAACAATGCGAACATTGAGCCGGTCTTCTTCGCTTACCCTGACAATGCTGAGCTAGACAAGATCGTTGCTAAGTATACGGCCCAGAAGCCTGTCTACGACTTTGTTGCTAACGACACCTTCCAGCATCAGTTCTGGATCATCGACAATGATCAGGATATCAAGCGCATCACCGAGCTATTTGGTCAGATGCCCGCTCTCTACATCGCTGACGGTCACCACCGTAGTGCTGCTGCTGCGCTCGTAGGTGCTGAGAAGGCTAAGCAAAACCCCAATCACCGTGGTGATGAGGAGTACAACTACTTTATGGCTGTTGCCTTCCCCGCTAATCAGCTCACCGTCATCGATTACAACCGTGTCGTCAAGGACCTCAACGGGCTCACCAGCGAGGAGTTCCTCAAGAAGCTCGAGAAGGACTTCGTCGTCGAGAAGAAGGGCACAGAGATCTACAAGCCCGCTAAGCTGCACAACTTCTCGCTCTACCTCGATGGCAACTGGTACTCACTCACCGCTAAGCCAGGCACCTACGATGACAGCGATCCTATCGGCATCCTAGACGTCACCATCTCGTCGAATCACATCCTCGATGAGATCCTCGGCATCAAGGATCTACGTAGTGACAAGCGCATCGACTTCGTCGGTGGTATCCGCGGTCTCGGCGAGCTCAAGAAGCGTGTCGATTCAGGCGAGATGAAGGTCGCACTAGCCCTCTACCCCGTCACGATGAAGCAGATCATGGACATCGCTGACACGGGCAACATCATGCCACCTAAGACCACCTGGTTCGAGCCTAAGCTCCGCTCTGGCATCGTCATCCACGAGCTCAGCTAAAGCACGACTTATCTATAGACGATTAGGGGGACTGTACCTTTCGCGGTGCGGTCCCCTTTTTCTATTCTGTTGTGGCAACCGCTTATCGGTCAGAATAGCGTAACTATCAGTGCACTAGTATGAAACCATAGTTCCAACTAGGTGAAACTGGAGTTTCATGCGGGAGAAACTGGAGTTTCATATGGGAGAAACTGTGGTTTCATATGGGAGAAACTGTAGTTTCATATGGGAGAAACTAGAGTTTCATCCGTGTGGCACTGATTTCTCTAGCGGTATCCCGACTGATTTTGTACCTTTGTGCTGGAAGTCTCCCCAATGTGGTGGAGACATTTACCTCTCTAGATAGCTTTATGAATCAAGTATCTCCTTCTCCTGAGACTCTATCGGCAGCGCGTGAGGCGGTCGATGTATTACAGCGTGGTGGTATCATCCTCTACCCTACCGACACGATCTGGGGCTTGGGATGCGATGCAACCAATGAAGAGGCGGTGGATCGTCTCTCGGCTCTCAAGGGTCGCCCCACGGGCAAGCCTATGCTGATGCTGGTCGATAGTGACATGCGGATACCATCCTATGTGCGCACGGTGCCATCGATGGCGTACCAATTGATCGATGTGGCGGTGCGTCCGCTCACCATTATCTACCCCGAGGGGCGCAATGTAGCGCCGCAACTACTGGCGGACGACGGCTCGATTGGGATACGCATCGCGAGCGATACGCTCTGTCAGGAAATCTGCCGACTGCTACGCCGACCGCTCGTCTCCACCTCGGCCAATCTGGCGGGAACTACTTCACCGCACAACTACTCGGAGATCGACCCAGAGCTGATCAAGCTGGTCGACTATGTGGTCCCGCTACGCCAAGAGGAGCACATCGACGGGATGCCCTCAGACATTATCAAGCTGGGGCTCAATAATGAGGTGCGGGTCATTCGCTAGGTAATAAGGTTGGTCAAAAGCCACTAAACGGCCTTTTAGCGGCTCCTAATTGCTACTCCATCTTATGAGCAAGAAGTCTCGACAAGCTACAGTACGTCTGCGCTACATCGTCTCTGACCTTGTGGCAGTACTGCTGGCAACGACACTCTTCAACGTGGTGCGCTACGTGGTCGAGGATCAGAGCGCGACCTTTGGCGAGTTGTCTCTCTTCCTCTTCAACACGAAGATGTACTGGGTGACGCTCGTGGTGGTGCTCTTCTGGATGGGCTTCCTGACGCTCTCGGGATACTATAATAAGGTATTGGCGAAGAGCCGCATCGACGAATTTTTCCTGACGGCTGGGAGTGTCTTCGTGGGGGTGGTCATCGAGTACCTCTTCCTCGTGGTGGACGATGTGATCGATGGGCGCAGTGCGCATCTACTTCTCTTTGCGCTACTCTACTTGACGCACTTCCTCCTTATCTATGTGGGTCGTCTGGCAATCACCTTACAGCAGATTAAGTATGACCGTATGCCGGAGCATTGGCCGAACATCCTGCTCATCGGTACGCCTGAGGTGATGGATAAGCTGCAGGCGGTGCGTATGGAGATGCACTACCACGCTGTGGCTGAGCTACCCTTCGGCTCTGAGCCTGTCACGCTAGAGCAGGTGCAGGCGATACTGGAGGGGCAACCGATCGAGGCAATCTATATGGTGGCCAATGAGGCGGATACGCTACGAGCTACGCATCTGCTCTATGAGCTGTACCGCTGCAAGCTACCGATCAAGATATATCTAGAGGGGGTGATGGGTGTACGCTCCTCGCTACAAGCGCGTACGCTCCGTGGGCTACCGCTACACGATGTGACGCAGACGCAGATGAGCGAGATGGAGCAAAATGTGAAGTGGCTCTTCGACCGTCTCTTCTCGCTAATCTTGCTACTGCTTCTGTCGCCTCTCTTTGCAGTACTGGCGGTCTTGGTTCGGCGCTCTTCGGAGGGTCCCGTCTTCTACCGTCAGGAGCGTGTGGGGCGTGGTGGCAAGCCTTTTTGGATCTATAAGTTTCGCACGATGTATACGGACGCAGAGGCTGCTGGTCCCCAGCTTAGCCATGAGGGAGACAAGCGAGTCACACCTCTGGGAGCCAAGCTGCGCAAGTACAGACTAGACGAGCTGCCCCAGTTTTACAATGTATTGCGAGGCGATATGTCTATCGTAGGGCCTCGTCCCGAGCGCACTTACTACATCAAGCAGATCCTCGAGCGGGCACCCTACTACTACCTCCTGCACCAGCTACGCCCAGGCATCACATCGTGGGGAATGGTGCGGTACGGCTATGCCTCGACGGTTGATGAGATGGTCGAGCGACTCTACTACGACTGGCTCTACTACGAGCATATGTCGATCAAGCTCGACCTAGCGGTGCTGCTCTGCACGGTGGGTACTATTATCAAGGGAAAAGGAAAGTAACACGGCTTCGATGACGACTACGACTACACGCATATCACTACTACAACGCTTTATCCTGTGGCGAGAGGCTCACATCAGTGAGCGCATCTTCGTACTGATCTTATCTTTTATCATCGGTATCCTGACAGCCCTCGCTGCCTTCGCGCTCAAACAATTGATCGGCACGATACAGCATCTTCTGATGCCCGCTATACGGCAGGCTAATGCGTGGTATCTGATCCTGCCTCCTATCGGTGTACTGCTGACAGCTGGCGTGGTCAAGCTCTTCATCCGTGACGACATAAGCCACGGCGTGACGAAGGTGCTGGGCGCTATGTCACAGCGCAAGAGTCGTATCAAGCCACACAATATGTGGTCGTCGCTCCTAGCTAGTTCGATCACCATCGGCTTCGGTGGATCGGTCGGTGCCGAGTCGCCTATCGTGATGACGGGAGCCGCCATCGGAAGCAATACGGGACGACTCTTCAAGCTGGAGCAGCGTCAACTGATGCTCCTCGTGGGGTGTGGTGCTGCGGGAGCTATTGCTGGTATCTTTAAGGCACCCATTGCGGGCTTGGTCTTTGTGGTGGAGGTGCTACTCCTCGACCTGACGCTCAGCAGTGTGCTACCGCTACTGATTAGCTCGGTCACATCGGCTACGACCGCTTACCTGCTGACGGGGCAGCAGGCGATGTTCTCCTTTTATCAAAACGACCCCTTTACAGCGGAGCGCATTCCCTACGTGATCCTGCTCGGTATCGCCTGCGGCTTCACCTCGCTCTACTTCTCCAAGGTGATGTTTGCACTGGAGAGTTGGCTCAAGAGGCGCAGAAACTTCCTCAAGCGTTACGGCATCTCGATGCTCATTCTGAGTGTGGCTATCTTCCTCTTTCCTCCGCTCTTTGGCGAGGGTTACAACACGCTCAGCGACCTGATGGCGGGACAGTACAGCTCCGTGACGGACAATAGTATCTTCGCCTCCTTCGGGAGTAACTACTGGGTCATCTTCGCCTTCCTCCTCTGTACGATGCTGGTCAAGGTCTTTGCTTCCGTAGCAACCAATAGCGGTGGCGGGTGTGGCGGACTCTTTGCGCCTAGCCTCTTCGTGGGGGGCTTGTGTGGCTTCGTCTTTGCCTATGCGCTAAACTTCTTTCCCTTCATTGAGGTCTACCTACCGCAGAAGAACTTTGTCCTCATGGGCATGGCAGGTGTGATGGCGGGCGTGATGCACGCTCCGCTGACGGGGACCTTCCTCATTGCCGAGCTGACGGGTGGCTACAACCTCCTCTTGCCACTCATGCTGGTTGCTATCTGCTCCTACGGGACGATCCGCATCTTCATGCCTCACAGCATCTATTCACTCCGCTTGGCGCAAAAGGGCAAGCTGATGACCCACAGCAAGGATCAGGCGGTTCTCACGGTGATGAGCATTGACAATGTGATCGAGACGGACTTTGATAAGGTCTACCCCGATATGACGCTCGGCGAACTGGTTCAGGTGGTGGGGCATGCGAAGCGCAATCTTTTTCCTGTGGTGGAGCGTGAGACAGATAAGCTCCTTGGAATCGTTTCGCTCGATGATATACGCAATATCATGTTTCGCCCTGAGCTGTACGATCGCTACAAGGTGAATCGTATCATGGTTTCCCCGCCAGCCCGCATCCAGAGCGATATGCACATGGACCACATCATGCACCTCTTTGACGAGACCAAGGCGTGGAACCTCCCTGTCGTAACGCCCGAGGGGCAGTACCTCGGCTATGTCTCCAAGTCTAAGATATTCAACACCTATCGAGAGGTGCTCAATGTCCTCTCACCTGACGAATAAACAGCTAGCTATGAAGAAAGATCAAGTCCGCATCATCTTTTACGGCACCGCCCCCTTTGCGACGGCTTGCCTAGAGCGTCTCGTCGACGAGGGCTACCCTATTGTCGCTGTGGTCACGGCTCCTGACAAGCCTGCGGGACGTGGGCACCGCCTACAGCCCTCTGCGGTCAAGGTCTGTGCGACCAAGCTCGGACTACCTATATTACAGCCGACAAACCTACGAGACGAAGCTTTCGTCCAGCAACTCTCGGAGCTAAAGCCAACGCTCGGCGTGGTGGTTGCCTTCCGCATGCTACCTCGTGAGGTGTGGAGCCTGCCCCCGTGGGGGACGGTCAATATACATGGTTCGCTACTCCCGCAGTATCGTGGCGCTGCTCCGATCAATTGGGCACTAATCAATGGCGAAAGCGAGACGGGCGTGACCCTCTTTCAGCTACGTCACGAGATCGATACGGGAGATATCATTGCCGCTTCGGCTTGTCCGATCGAGTCGGAGGACAACTTCGGCACGCTTTACGACAAGCTGATGGCTCTGGGTGCTGAGCTACTGGCTCACGGCTTGAGCTTGCTAATGCAACACGAGGGTCGCTACCCGCAAGCACTACCGCAAGAGGAGCGTACTGACCTGCGCCCTGCGCCTAAGCTTACGAAGGAGAATACGCGCATCGACTGGCACCAGTCAGCGCACGAGATACATAACCTGGTACGTGGCTTGGCGCCTCAGCCTGGCGCCTGGACGATGCTAGAGCTCCCCAACGAAGAGCCTCTCCTTGTCAAAATCTACGCTACCACGACTACTCAGCAAGAAGCGAACGAGCGACCCGTGGGACAGTGCCTCTCTCCTCGCAAAGGTCAGCTAGCCGTGCAGTGTGGCGATGGACTGCTCCTCATCGAGCAGCTAAAGCCTCAAGGCAAGAAGCTCCTCTCGGCACGTGACTGGCTCAATGGACTCAAAGCCTCTGTCGAGGAGGCGCGCTTCGTCTAGTCGCTTCCATACAAGCAAGTAGCACAATCCTAGTGACCCCACAGCTATCCATCACCCTGCCCCCCTCGAAGAGTCTCTACAATCGGCTCTTTGTGATGGCACGACTGGCGCACCGCCCCATTCCCTCACTGTGGCATCAGCTAGACCTCTGCGAGGACTTGGCAGTGATGCTGCACGCTTCGGGGAGTAGCGAGCAGCGCATATCCGTAGGTGCTTCGGGTACGGCTATGCGCCTCCTGACGGCACTCTTTGCTTTGACCACAGAGCGCGAGGTTTTGCTGGTCTCGCCAGTTCGTCGTATGACGGAGCGACCACTGGCACAGCTCATCGCACTACTCTCTCAACTCGGAGCCAATCTCACCCAACCTGCGTCTCAGGAGCCTGTCGAAGGGCTCTACCCACTGGTGTGCATTCGTCCTATGAACCCGCAGCAGAAAGGTCTACTCCCCACGCTAACCCTGCCGAGCGGACTAGAGAGCAGCCAGACAGTCACCGCCCTCCTCCTCATTGCTCCCTATCTGCCCCACGGACTAGCCCTTCGCTGGCAAGACGACCAGCTCCCCAGTGCCTCTTACATCCAGTTGACCTGCTCCTTAATGCAGACGTGCGGTATCGACCTCTCGCTAGATCGCCACGGGATCTATGTCGCTCCAGGAGCCTACTGCGAGGCAACACTCACACGCCTTCTCTCGCACCCCATCGGCGACTGGTCCTCGGCGCAGTACCCTCTCCAGTGGGCGCTCATGACGCCACGACCCTGCCAGCTTTTCTTGACCAACGTCCCAGCACAGAGCTTGCAACCCGACGCCCGAGCCTTAGAACTGCTACAGATCTCCCCCGAATGGCTAAGCGCAGGCGACGACACCCTCTGCTTTGACAGCGAGTTCCTGCAGAAGCATCTGCGTAAGCTCACGTTTGGGAGTATTTCCCTGTCAAACAATCCAGACTTCGCCCCCACACTCATTGCCCTCCTCCTCTACTATCAGAAGAAAGCGCAGCTCCGTGGACTGGACCACCTACGCCTCAAAGAGAGCGACCGCATCGCCCTCATCCTGCGCAATGGCGAGCAGCTCGGTTATCAGCTCAGCTACGAGACAGATCGGGGCTTTTGCTTAGCCAGTAGCGCACCTAGCTCCGTTCACACTCCCGTACCCATTGCCACAGATGCCGACCACCGCATGGTGATGGCGTGGGCTCCTTTCGCCTGGTATCACCAGCTACAGATTGAGACCCCGCAGGCAGTTGACAAGAGCTACCCTACCTTCTGGCAAGACTTTCGCAAGCTCTGCGAGGTCATTGCGACACCTTTATATATATGAGCACGAATCCCTTTCACTATGACCTTTGACACACTAGACCTTTCGCCCGAACTCCTTCGTGCCACCACCGACCTAGGCTTCTCCGAGCCGATGCCTGTACAGCAGGAGGTCATTCCATACCTATCCACTCATCGAGGAGATCTGATCGCGCTCTCCAAGACCGGCTCGGGCAAGACTGCCGCCTACGGACTACCCCTCTTGGAACGCATCATCCAGACAAAAGGCTCCGCACCTTGTGGACTCATCCTCACGCCAACACGAGAGCTGGCAATACAGGTGCAGAGCGACTTAGTCGCTTTGGCAAAGTACACCTCCGTTCGCCAAATCCTAGCACTCTACGGTGGCGCCTCCATCGAAGAGCAGATCCGTCAGCTCGCCAAGGGATACCATATTATAGTAGCCACTCCTGGCAGACTATGCGACTTGCTCAGGCGCAAAGCTGTCAAGCTACGCAAGGTCTCAGTTGTCGTCCTCGACGAGGCAGACGTGATGCTCGACATGGGCTTCCAGCGAGATCTGCAGGAGATCCTGCAGGCGGTACCGCAGCAGGTAGAGCATTGGCTCTTTTCCGCCACGATGAGCCGAGAGGTGCGGGAGATAGCGGACAACTATATCAGCGATGCCCACGAGGTGCAGATAGGTGCGCTCAATAAAGCGAATGCGGACATCAAGCATCTCTACGTAGCGGTCCCAGCACGGCACAAGTATGCTGCGCTGAAGCGTGTCGTCGACTACTACCCCAATATCTACGGAATCATCTTCTGCCGTACCCGTGCCGAGACCAAGGAGATCGCCGAGTGGCTCATACGAGATGGGTACAATGCCGATGCGCTACATGGCGACCTTAGCCAAGCGCAGCGGGATATGGTGATGAACCGCTTCCGCATACGCAACCTGCAGTTGCTCGTTGCGACCGACGTGGCAGCACGAGGACTTGATGTAGACGATGTGACTCATGTGCTTCACTACGGTCTGCCCGCCGATCCCGACAGCTACACACACCGTAGCGGACGCACCGCCCGTGCCGGCAAGACGGGTCTCTCGATAGCCATTTGCCATCTACGCGATAGCAAGCAGATACGCATCATTGAGCAGCACGCCGGCATTCGAATTGAGTCGATGCCTCTGCCCTCTGGTCAGGAAATTTGTAAGAAGCAACTCTTCGCCCTAGCGACCAGGATCGAGTATGCCGACAGCAACGAGCACGGCACCCAGTACGATGAGCTACTCAATGCGATCGTGCAGAAGCTCGCTTGGCTCCCTCCCGAGGAGATCATACGTCGTGTCCTCACGCTGGAGGCGGACCGTATCATGCGCTACTATGCCAATACGCCCGATCTCTCGGCACAAGAACTGGCCACCGAAGAGCCTAGGTATAAGACAAAAGGTTCCCCCGAGGAGCATCGCAAAGCACCCAAAAAGCGTAGTCGCACCGACCTACCGCCCATGACCTCGCTAAGGATCAACCTCGGCAAGCGTGACAAGCTCTATCCGAACCGTCTCCTAGAGTTGATCAACCGCACGCTCCCCTATAAGATTACCATTGGCAAAATAGATCTCAGTCCCAGCTACAGTTACTTTGAGGTAGCTAGCGAATGGGCCGAGACAGTCGCAGCAGCCCTGAGCGAAGAGGAGTACAACGGGCGCCCCATCCGTGTCACCATACAGAAGGATCGGTAAAAGCCACAAGCCTGTAGCACTACCTGCTCTCACTAAAAGCATAGCCAAAAGAGTCGCCAGTCGCTCTCTTTTCCACGCTCAGGTACCTTTTAGGTATTGCAAAATTGTGAATTATTTGCTACCTTGCGACAAGTTTAGTGAGAGGCTAGTCAAGTAAGCCTGAGTAAGGGGAGAAACAAAGCATAAGGGACCACTCCTTTCACCCA
Source organism: Porphyromonas uenonis DSM 23387 = JCM 13868 (assembly GCF_000482365.1). Classification (GTDB taxonomy): domain Bacteria; phylum Bacteroidota; class Bacteroidia; order Bacteroidales; family Porphyromonadaceae; genus Porphyromonas; species Porphyromonas uenonis. Next base: position 58,671 of record NZ_AXVC01000023.1, read on the forward strand.
CCTTCGAGTAGCACATTCGCTAGACTTACACATTGACAATCGCTGCGCTAGGTAGCGACGTCTAGGAGGTTGCAATCAAATTATTCACTCTAATATAACAGGCTATGCAATTGTATCAGACATCAGACATTCGGAACATCGCCGTCATCGGCGGCTCGGGTAGCGGCAAGACAACTCTTGCCGAGGCTATGCTCTTTGAGAGTGGCGTCATCAAGCGCCGCGGGACTATCGAAGCACAAAATACCGTGTGCGACTACTTCCCCGTAGAGAAGGAGTATGGCTATACCGTTTTCTCCACCCTATTTAGTGTCGAGTTCGCTAATCGCAAGCTCAACTTCATCGACTGCGCAGGCTCCGATGACTTCGTCGGTGGTACTGTCGCTGCACTCCATGTGACCGACTCGGCTCTAGCTGTGGTCAATGCTAAGGAGGGCGTCGAGGTTGGTCTGGTCAATCAGATGCGTATTATAGAGCAACTGCATAAGCCTGTGCTCTTTACCATCAATCAGCTAGATAGCGACAAGGCAGACTACGACAGCACAGTCGCTGGGCTCAAGGCTCGCTACGGTGGCAAGGTGGTCGTCATACAGTATCCCGTACAGGAGGGTCCTGACTTCCACCAGGTGGTCGACGTGCTCAACATGAAGATGTACCAGTGGAAGCCTGAGGGCGGCACTCCCGAAGAGCTAGAGATTCCTGCAGATCAGCAGGCACGCGCTGAGGAGCTACGCCAAGCACTGATTGAGTCAGCTGCTGAGCACGAGGAGCACCTGATGGAAACCTTCTTTGAGAAGGGGTCGCTCGACGAGGAGGAGATCGTGCAGGGCATGCGCAAGGGTATTGTCCTCGGCGATATGTATCCCGTCTTCTGCGTCAGTGCACTCAAGGATATGGGCGTACGTCGTACGATGACCTTCCTCGGCGATGTAGCGCCTCGCGTCACCGAGTCTGCGCTACCCGTTACGACGGAGGGCGTAGAGGTAGTTCCCGATGCTACCGCTCCCGTGAGTCTCTACTTCTTCAAGAGCACCGTGGAGCCGCATATTGGTGAGGTCTCTTACTTCAAGGTCATGAGCGGTACACTCAAGGAGGGTATGGATTTGACCAACGCTAAGAACGGCTCTAAGGAGCGCCTCGGCCAGATCAATGTGGTGGCTGGTGCGCAAAAGGAGAAGGTCAGCCAGCTCGTCGCTGGAGACTTCGGCGCTGCTGTAAAGCTCAAGGATGTACGTCGTGGAGCCACCCTCAACGATAAGGGCCTGGACTATCAGTTCCCCAACATCGAGTATCCTGCCCCCAAATATCGTCGTGCTATCGTACCTGTCAATGGTGCCGATGCGGAGAAGCTAAGCGAGGCTCTCACACGTATGCAGGAGGAGGACCCCACATGGATCGCTCAGCAGAGCAAGGAGCTACGCCAGCTCATTGTGTATGGTCAGGGAGAGTTTCACCTGCGTACGCTCAAGTGGCGACTGGAGAACAATGACAAGATCCCTGTCACCTTTGAGGAGCCACGTATCCCCTACCGTGAGACTATCACGAAGGCTGCACGCGCTGACTACCGTCACAAGAAGCAATCAGGAGGTGCTGGGCAGTTTGGCGAGGTGCATCTGATTGTCGAGCCTTACGAGGATGGCAAGGAGCTACCGAGCGTCTTCCGCTTTAACAACCAGGAGTTCAAGATCACCCCTCGAGACACCCAGACCGTCGAACTAGCCTGGGGTGGCAAGCTAGTCTTTGTCAATAGTGTCGTAGGTGGCGCTATCGACAACCGCTTCATGCCAGCTATCCTCAAGGGTATTATGGAGCGCATGGAGCGTGGTCCGCTGACGGGCTCCTATGCTCGTGACGTGCGTGTGATCGTCTACGATGGTAAGATGCACCCCGTAGATAGCAATGAGATCTCCTTCATGCTGGCTGGGCGCAACGCCTTTAGCGAAGCCTTCCGCAATGCAGGTCCTAAGATCCTCGAGCCTATCTACAGCGTCAATGTGACCGTGCCCGCAGACTACCTCGGTGATGTGATGAGCGACCTGCAGGGACGCCGTGCACTGATCATGGGTATGAGTAGCGATGGTAACTACGAGCAGCTCTCTGCCAAGGTGCCTCTCAAGGAGATGAGCGACTACTCAACTTCGCTCAGTTCGCTGACGGGTGGACGCGCCTCGTTTGTCATGAAGTTTGACGCTTATGAGCTCGTACCGTCAGATGTACAGGAAGCACTTCTGAAGGCCTACACAGAGGAGAGCGAGGAGGAGTAACAGGCGGCTTCCTGCGACTCTACTAAGTCTAAGAGCGGTCTCAAGTCACGACGACTTGAGGCCGCTCTCTCTGTATGCTCTCGGGAGCGTAGTCGACAGCTCTCCCCAAAGGCAGCATTTAATGCTTCGTATCGTGCTGATTCCTTAGTAGATACGAGTTCCAAAAAGAGTTCCCCTCTTGGAACTTTTTAGTTCCAAGGCAGGAACTCTTCAGTTCCAACGGAGGAACTTCTAAATCCCTAGGGAGGGATTTCTTTTTTCCTAGGGAGGAAATTTAGTTTTCCAACGGTGGAAAATCTATTATTTACTACCTTTGCATCAATGAATGAGAGAGAGATAGAGGCTCCTGAGCAAGCCGAAGACAATAAGCGGACGCATGATTTGCGGACGCAGCCTATCCCCAAGCTACTGCTGCAGTATGCCATACCGGCCGTGGTGGGTACCGTCGTGCAGGCGCTGTACAACATCGTGGACACGATCTTCATCGGCCAGGGCAGTGGCGAGCTGGGCATCGCTGCGGTCTATATTGGCTTCCCGCTGCTGATCCTCCTCATCGGCTTCAGTATGCTCGTGGGAACGGGTGCCTCTGTGGGCGTATCGATCGCTCTAGGCAGACGGGACTCGGATCGAGCAGATCGCATCCTGAGCAATGCGGTCTATCTGACTTTTGGCTTCTACATCCTCGCGGTCACGCCCTCTATGATCTTCCTAGAGGATATCTTGCGACTCATCGGAGCGAGTGACAATATCATTCCCCTGGCGATGGACTACCTCCACATCTACCTACCAGCCATCATACTGAGCAACCTGACCTACGGGTACAACAATGTGATGCGTGCGTCGGGCTACCCAACGAAAGCGATGATTACGATGATCATCGGAGCGGTGATCAATGTGGTGCTGGACTACCTCTTTATCATGCGCTTCGGATGGGGTGTCAAGGGCGCTGCCTGGGCAACGGTGATTGCGATGTTCTGCACGATGGTCTTCGTGCAGTATCACTTCTTCCAGCGCAAGAGCGTGGTACGCTTCAAGCGACAGAACATGAAGCCCTCGGGTTCTATCCTCCTATCGATCATCAGTGTCGGTATAGCGCCCTTTGCGATGCAGGTGGCGGGCAGTGCGGTAAGCTTCGTACTCAACCATAACTTCGCGCGCTTTGCTAAGACGGTGGCTGAGGCGGATCTATCCATAGCAACCTACGGTATCATCAACAACTACACGACACTCATCGCACTGACTATCATCGGTGTGGCACAGGGTATGCAACCTATCGTGGGGTACAACTACGGTGCGGGACATATCGAGCGCTCTCTGAGCTGCTACAAGCTGGCTGTCGGGGTCAATACGGTCATCTCTATCCTAGGCTTTGCGGCTGCCATGCTACTACCGGAGCAACTCTTTAGCCTCTTCAACGCATCGCCTGAGCTGATCGAGATAGGTCGGCGTGCGATACGTATAGTCTTCTGCGTCTTCTTTGTCGTGGGCTTTCAGATTACCACTTCGCAGCTCTTCCAGAGTCTCGGGCTGAGCCGTCAGGCTATCTTCATCAGCTTGACACGACAGATCATCTTCCTTCTACCTGCACTGCTGATCCTCCCCCACTTCTACGGCATCGATGGTGTCTGGTATGCGATACCTCTGGGCGACCTCTTGGCGACGGTCGTCTCGGCTTCGATGATTATCTACTACTTCAAGAAGTGGACTAGCGAGCAAACTTCACCCTTAGCGTAAGACCTTCTAAATATGCACGTACTCCTCTACACGCTCTTCATACAACTCATAGGTATCCTCTACCTCGTGTGGCGTGGCGGGCAGGCGGTACCTCGTGGCTGGTGGCGACGGTCGCTGCGTGGGGTGCTACTGGCCGACCTGCTCTTCGTCCTTGTGGTGGTTTTGCTGCGTCATCAGCTTTCGTCAGCGCTACTCACCTTTAGCATCGTCTTCGTCTGCTCGTGGGCTTTCGTACTCCTATATATCGTACCCCTAGTGCTCCTGATCAATGGCGGACGACTGCTCTACAAGCGCATCACGGGACAAACGGTTCGCTCACGGCTAGGCGACAGGGGATACCAGCGGGCTAAGTGGGTTCTCTTCTTCATTACGGTAGCGATCTCGGCAATCCTCATGATGTATGGCTACCAGCAGGCTGCGACACCGCACATAGTGGAGCATAAAGTGGAGCTGACCAAGCCGCTCGGTGCTGATCGGGAACATCTGCGGGTGCTCTTCATGTCGGACCTTCACTTTAGCGAAACGATCGGCCGCCCCTTTGCGGAGCGGTTGGTGGAGCTTTACAAAAAGACTGAGCCTGACTTGATGCTCGTGGGTGGAGATATCTTTGACTACTACCCTGACCCTGCTTACCTAGACAGCATCCCTGAGATCATGCAGCAGATCACCCCGCCACTGGGCTGTTACTACGTACTGGGCAATCATGAGTATCGCTCCGACATGGCGAAGAAGAAGGCCTGGATCAAGCTCGTCGGGGGAACGCTCCTCGTGGACTCTATCGCAACGCCTGGCGGAGCGGTGACGCTCATCGGACGGGATGACTACACGCAGCGTGGGCGGGCTACGCTCTCTGAGTTAATCGGTCAGATACCGCAGGAGAGCCAGCAATTGCCACGCATCCTCTTCGAGCATCAGCCGAGACAGCTAGACAGCCTCGCAAGCAACGGCATTGACTTGGCACTCTATGGACATACACACGATGGACAAATCTTCCCCTTTACCCTACTGGTGCGTGCTTACTATCCGATAGCGCACGGCTTCACCGAGCGTTACGGTACGCCTGTCTACGTTTCTAGTGGATATGGCGCTGCGGGGCCAGCGATGAGACTCTTTACCAATAGTGAGGTGGTGGTCTTCGATTTGTACAGCACTAGCAAGCAATAAAGCCTTGACACAGCAGATCATACTACTGACCAATACGGGCTCTCCACGGACAGCTGACGAGGAGGATGTACGGAGGTACCTACAGGAGTTTCTCACTGATGGGGATATCATCTCTGTACCCTATCTGATGCGACAGCTACTGGTGCGTGGCATCATCGTGCCTCGTCGTACGCACTTCTCATCAGAGCGGTATCGTCGCCTCCTGGCACTCTCCGATGGGGTCATGCCTCTGACCGTAGAGATGCAGCGGCTCGCAGAGCAAGTCGCTCAGCTGACGCAACTCCCGACGCTCTACACACCACGCTATGCGCAGACAAGCCGTGCTCAGTGGGGCGAGCGTATTGCCCAGCTTGTCGGAACGGACGATGTGGAGGTGCTACTGCTCCCGCTCTTTCCTCAGTACACAAGGAGCAATGCGGGGAGTGCCATCACCTATTTCTCGGACCTGCCCAAGCCTACTGGAGGACAATACAAGACCTCTGTGCTGACTCCTTGGGGTACCGACCCGCACTACATCCAGCAACTGTCTGAAGTGCTCCAAAGGTATGTGGATACGAGCGACAGTACCTACCACTACATCGCCTCCTATCATAGTATCCCCGAGGCGCATCAGAAGTACGACCAGACGCATGGCTGGGACTACCACGCTCAGTGTGTCGCTACGCTACAAGCGATAATTAGCAGGCTGAGCATACCTGAGGAGCGGGTCCATCTCACCTTTCACTCCGCCATGGGACATGGGCGCTGGTTAGAGCCGACGCTCGTCAGGGTACTACAAGAGCTCGCAGCTCAGGGAGTTCGTCGCGCCGTACTCTTTAGTCCTAGCTTTGTTGCAGATTGCCTAGAGACGAAGTTGGATCTGCAACTGGAGGCTCGTGATCTATTCCTCGCAGCCGGAGGCGAAGAGCTTATCTACGTGCCCTGTCTCTCCACCCACCTCGATAGTGGCGCACTCATTGCTCGCTTAGTCGAACGGGTACAACGGCAACGCTAGCCCACTTTTGCGTAAACCAAGAAGGGTGCAAACTAGACTTCTCTCTAGCTTGCACCCTTTTGCTTAGTTGAGACTGCCGTCTCAGTCTGGAGGGCTTAGAACTTCATCGTCATACCCATATAGACCGTGCGAGGCTGCATAGGTCCGTATATATAGCCACTATCACGTCCGCCACCTAGATCAAAGTCATTTTGGAATGAGTTGAGTAGGTTGTTGGCTCCGAGGAAGAGCTGCAGAGATGAAGAGGTGAAGATGTCGAAGTCGTAAGAGATACGAGCACCTAGATCGAAGAACGAAGGTGTCTTCTCGATGCGTCCCCACTTAGGAGCAGCACCGCTCTTATCCTCAGCACCAGCCTCGCGCTGACCAGCAGCAACAAGGTCACGGTCTAAGACAGCGCTCCCAGCACCGTACTCGATCACGTGCGGAGCAAACATAGAGCCCGTATAGTTGCACGTAGCGGTTAGGTTGAGCGTAGAGACAGGGTTGTAGGTTAGCGTTAGGTAGCCGTAAGTCATAGGCGTTCTCATGAAGTTGCGGCTCTTGAGCTCAAAGCTAACGAAGTTGCCGTCGCCATCGGTAAGGAAGCCGTCAGCCATCTTCGGGCCATTGTTCTCAAGCGTATTGATGTCGCTAGGAGCATCTTCGTTCTCACCCTTGATGAGCGAACGCTCTACGCCTGTGCTCTCTGCCTCATCCCAGAGGCTCTTGGCAATGGTAAAGCCAGCCTGTACGGTAAAGCGCTTGTAAGCAACCTTACCCTCGATATTGGCACCATAGACCGAAGCGTCTGAAGCGTTGTAGCGCTCGAAGAGCGTAAAGCCCTCACGCTCCTCTATAGGACGTGTGTTGAAAGCGCCCTGGAGACGTGTGAAGAAGCCCTCAAGGAGGAGGTTAGCCTGCATAGCTCCGTGAGAGAAGTACATATCGTTGCTCAGGTTGAAGCTGTGGCTGTACTCAGGCTTGAGCCCCTTTACGTTGACTACCTTCTGCGCCTCACCCGATACGACACCGACGTGTAGATCCTCGTCGAAGGTCTGAGGAGCGCGGAAGCCCTGTGCGTAGGAAGCACGGAGGTTCATCCAGGTGAATGGATTGTAGCGTAGCGTAGCACGAGGAGTAAAGATAGGCTTGATAGCACCCTTGTCAGTTCTAATAGCAGAGTGCTCATCGAGACGACCACTGAGGAGGAGGGTAAAGACTTTGTTCGTCCACTCAATCTGAGCGATCTGGCTAAGATTGTGAATACGCTGATCTAGACCAGGAGCGCGAGAGCTACCGTCAGCCAGCTTCTGATACTTGAGGATAGGCATCTCATCGTTGAGGTGGTCGTATAGATACTCAGCACCGACGAGGATATTGCCTGGCATGAAGAAGAGGCGATCCGTCTTGTAGGAGTACTGCGCACCGCCCATAGCTACATTACCGTGGGTCAGACCGTAGTTGTCACCGTAAGCCTCCTTAGGTGTAGCGTGCTTGTCGTCAGCTACATTCTCCTCATCAATACCGCCGTAGTAACTGTTGCGGACGATACTCTGACCAGAGGCGTAGAGCTGGAAGTTGTGCTTGTAGTCTGCTGTGTGAGCATCGTAGCGTAGATTACCGCTTAGGATCGAGTGACCGACACTCTCAGCGACAGCGACCACATGCTCAGGACGCTCGAAGTGGTCACCACCACGACGCTTCTCCTGGATGGAGTGAATCTCAGCGGTGATCTTGTTGTAGGGATTGAGGCGGAAGAAGAGATGCGTACCGAGTGCACGGCTCTCTAGCTGTCCTATCTCGGAGAAGCCATCGCCATTGGCATCCCAACCCGTACGTGTACGATGCTGTCCGAAGATCATCGCACCCATCTCACGGTCAGGGCTGAGGATCGTACCGTTGAAAGCAATCGTATTGTCTGGCTTCTTGCCACCGATGAGCGAGAAGTTTTCGCTCAGTGAGAAGCTATTGGTCGTAGGCTCCTTGGTGATTACGTTGACTACACCAGCGATAGCTGACGAACCGTAGAGTGCTGAACCACCGCCACGGACGACCTCTACGCGGTCGATCATATTAGCGGGGAGCTGCTCTAGACCGTAGACACCAGCTAGTGCGGAGAAGACGGGACGGCTATCGATCAAGATCTGCGAGTAGCGCCCGTCAAGACCGTTGATACGAACCTGGTTGAAGCCACAGTTCTGGCAGTCGTTCTCGACACGGATACCAGGCTTGAAGGAGAGACCACCAGCGAGGTTGACCGCATTGTTGAGCTGGAAGCTCTTGCTGTCGATCACCGATACCAGTGTAGGAGCGTAGCGGCGTAGCGTGCGCTGACGGTTTGCTGTGACAACCACCTCCTCAAGCTGGGTGTCATCAAGAACCGCATCAAAGTTGACCTCTAACGTCTCCCCTTTCTGGAGGGTGATTTCCTTGACCTGAGTCAGGTAGCCATCAGCGAGCATCGTCAGCGTGAGCTTGCCAGGCTTCTGATTGCGGAAGGAGTAGTGTCCCGAAGCGTCAGTCGTGACCGATACATTGTACTGCTGGATGATGATGGTAGCACCAGCTATGTGCTTTCCTGTAGTAGCGTCCACCACGTGACCCGTGATGTGTGCATCGGCATTGGGTGATACGATAGGCAGCATGCGCTCAGCTGTGAGAGCTGCAGGCGCAGCCACCGCCATAGAGAGCGAGCAGAGAGTCGCAAGGAGTGCGCTCATCGCCCTGATTGGTAGTTTACTGTACTGCATAGATTATGATTGTTTGAATGATATACTTGCTTGTCTATCTTTTGGAGGAGCAAAGGTAAGACATCTTCCAGTTGCTAAGCTCATTTAGAGGTAAGTTTACCAGCTACTGGGTAGTAGCCTAGTGGGGTGTGTACCTAGATGCAGGGACCTCTAGACGTCCTCCTTCTAGACTATCCCCTAAAACTTGCGGAGTTGAGAATAGTTTCTCCCGTATGAAACTAGAATTTCTCCCGTATGAAACTAGAGTTTCTTCCGTATGAAACTAGAGTTTCTTCCGTATGAAACTAGAGTTTCTTCCGTATGAAACTGAAGTTTCACTCAGATAGCAACGATATATGTAGCTTATTCAATATCTATTTGTTACCTTTGCGGTGCTAACGCTTGCTAAATAGACATTATTACATAGACCCCGTATGAATTCATTTTGGAAGACCTTCTTTGCGACACTGCTAGCGATTATCGTGAGTTGTGTCATCTTCGTCTCTCTATCTATCATCGCTCTTATTGGCCTTGTCGCAGGGCTGAGCACCAGTGCAAACAACGAAACTCAAAAGATTAAGAACGGGAGTATCCTCAAGATTGATCTCGCTAAGGTGTCCGATACGTATGTCTCCAATCCTTGGGCTGAGCTAGGCTTTGACAAGAGCGACGGGTGTCAAGACTTGCCTCTCTCCTATGTTCTTGAGGCTATAGATGAGGCTAAGAATGATGACCGCATCAAGGGTATCTATCTTAATATGATGGACCCAGGATGTGGCTATGCTTCCGCAGAAGCCCTCAGAGAAGCTCTAGAGGACTTCAAGCAGACGGGCAAGTTTATCGTCTCCTACGCAGACTTATACTCGCTCAAGGGGTACTACCTCGCCTCCGTGGCTGACCAGCTTTATGTCAATAAGGAGGGCTCTATCGCTTTCGATGGTTTGGCTGGCGGAGCGGTCTTCTTCAAGGACTTGCTAGACAAGATCGGTGTGGAGATGATGGTCTTTAAGGTGGGCACCTTCAAGAGTGCTGTGGAGCCTTACATGCTCAATGGTATGAGCGAGGCAAATCGCACCCAGATCACCTCTTACCTTGGCGATATATGGGGGCGCATCTTAAGTGAAGTGGGCACCAGCCGTGGGCTAGACAGTGTACGCCTGCAGGCTCTAGCGGATAGTATGCAGTCTGTCCAGTCGACCGACTCTTACCTGGCTAACAAGCTCATCGATGGCGCACTCTATCAGGATCAAGCTCTAGAGCAGCTCTGCTCGCTCGTGAATGTAGATGAGCCGGATGACCTTTACTTCGTCTCGCTAAGTGATGTGTATGCCACACGTAGCTCTAATCGTAGCGGAGAGGCTAATATAGGTGTCCTCTTTGCTGAGGGCGAGATCAATGTCGAGCAGGCTGACTCGCCATTTAACACCAATAAAGTAGTCACTGACCAACTCTCCGATCGTATCCTAGAGATGGCCGAAGACGACGACTACGATGCACTCGTGGTACGTGTCAATTCGCCAGGCGGTAGTAGCTACATCTCTGAGCAGCTTTGGTATGCTGTCCATAAGGCTAGTCAAAACAAACCTGTCGTCATCTCTATGGGAGACTACGCCGCTTCTGGTGGGTACTATATGTCTTCGGGCGCTAGCTACATATTTGCCGAGCCCTCGACCATTACAGGCTCTATCGGCATCTTTGGCGTCGTACCTAATGCGACCAAGCTGGCTAACAAGATCGGAGTACATCAGGATGTGGTCAAGACAGCTCGCTATGCTGACCTAGGCGCCCTCGACCGTCCATGGACCGAGGAGGAGCGAGGACTCTTCCAGCAGTATGTCAATCGTGGCTACGAGCTCTTCCTCAAGCGTGTCTCCGAGGGTCGTGGCATGACAAGAGACCAGGTGGACTCAATAGCTCAGGGACGTGTATGGACTGGCGCTCAGGCTCTGGGACTAGGACTCGTCGATGAGCTGGGCGGTCTACAGGACGCTATCGCTTATGCCGCTACTCAGGCTGGATACGACAGCTATCATGTGACTTACATGAGACGTGAGGTCAATCTACTCCAAGAGCTATTCGACAGATCGACGCAGACCGTACGCATGAAGCTGATGAACTCATGGTTTACCGAGGAAGAAATCCGCTACATAGACCAGCTCCGTGAGCTACGAGCTATGTCAGGTCTTCAAGCTCGTCTGCCTATGGTCGTAGACCTCTAGTCTCTCAGAGCAATACAGACATCCCCTTCCCTCTTGACTCTCCCTCAGTATGGATCAGACACCCAAGATTAATCGATGGCTATTACCACTCTCCGCTCTTTATGGAGTGGGCGTGTCGCTACGCAATAGCCTTTACAATATGGGGCGTCTGAAGAGTCATTCGTTTCCCATCCCCATCATCTGTGTCGGCAACCTTGCCGTAGGCGGTACGGGCAAGACTCCTATGATAGAGCACCTCGTCCGTATGCTCATGGGGGATCTGCGGATTGCTATCGTGTCTCGAGGCTATAAGCGTAGGTCCATGGGGCTAAAGGTAGCCGAGCTAGGCGATAGCGCCAGTCGCATAGGCGACGAGCCAGCTCAAATCCTGCGCAAGTTTGGCGACAAGATACAGATCATCGTGGATGGCAATAGGGTGCGTGCCATTAACTACCTAGTCAATCAGCCCTACTCGCAGCGACCCGATGTGATCTTGATGGACGACGGCTTCCAGCATCGCTCCGTGCAACCCTCGTTTTCCATCCTTTTGTCCAGCTACAATAGACTCATGACGGAGGATGCGCTACTCCCTGCGGGTCGCCTTCGTGAATCAGCTCGTGGGCGCTATCGTGCCGATGTGGTAGTCGTGACCAAGTGTCCTACCCTACTCAAGCCGATAGACTGCACCTTTACGGAGCGCCGGTTAGATCTCTATCCGCATCAGCGGCTCTTCTTTAGCGAGGTCAAGTATGAAGACCCCGTGCCCATCTTCCGCAGAAATGCCGAAGCCACAAAGATTGACACCAACGCTGTCGTTATTGCCCTGTCGGGTATCTCACACCCCGAGGAGTTCTTCGCTTATGTAGAGCGCGGCTTCTCCCGTGTGGTGACCCTACCCTATGCAGATCATCACCACTACTCTAGACGCAATGTGACTACTTGGGAAAACATCCTGACAGACTATCTGACGCGCGGCGTGGAGGTGGTCTTCCTCTGTACCGACAAGGATGCAGTCAAGATCTTCGAGCTGGAGTCCTACATGAGCAGTGAGCTACGTGAGCGCTTCCTCCGCCTGCCTATACAGGTGCGCTTCAAGTCTCACGGCGAGGAGGATCTGCGCAAGCTTGTCTTGGGGCATATCGCACAGTTTACACGTGCACAGGCTCAAAAAGAGGAGCACAAGGAGGAAGAGGAAAAGGAATAATCTATGAATACACCTATCTCTGACTTAGGAGAGTTCGGACTGATCCGAAAGCTCACTGAGCAGTTTGCCATCATATCGCCCGACCGTGTCCGCATGGCCGTCGGTGACGATGCCGCCATCTTGCAGATGAAGCCCGACGAAGAGCTATTGGTCACGACCGATATGCTCCTCGAGGGCGTACACTTTGACATGACCTACATGCCGCTCAAGCACCTAGGCTACAAGGCGGTCGTGGTCAACGTCTCCGACATCTGCGCCATGAATGGCATCCCCCAGCAGATCACCGTCTCTCTAGGTATCTCGGCTAGGTACACGACCGAGATGATCGAAGAGCTATATAAAGGTATCGAGCTAGCCTGCCAGCACTACCAGGTGGACCTCGTCGGCGGGGATACATGTGCCTCACAAAACGGACTCGCCATCAGTATCACATGCCTCGGCTCCGTCGCTAAGGGCGAGGCTGTCCTGCGCTCGGGCGCTCAACCAAACGATCTCATCTGCGTAACGGGCAACCTAGGCGCAGCCTACATGGGCTTCCAGCTCCTAGAGCGTGAGCACCGCACCTTCCTAAGCGCACCAACGGAGGAGTTTGAGCCACACTTTGAGGGATACGAATACCTGATCGAGCGTCAGCTCATGCCCTCAGCGCAGCGCTGGTTGCGTGGCAAGCTGGCCGAGCAGGGAGTCACCCCGACAGCCATGATAGACATCAGCGACGGACTAAGCTCCGAGCTACTACACATAGCGGAGCGGTCGCAGGTAGGCGTACGGGTCTTTGAGGATCGACTACCTCTAGATCGTGAGACGCTAGCGCTATGCGAGGAGATGAATATGTCGCCCGTCACGGCAGCCTTCAATGGTGGCGAGGATTACGAGCTTCTCTTCACCGTGCCACTAGCACAGGTCGGTCAAGTCTCCGATATCGAGGGCGTCTCCATCATAGGGCATGTCACGGACGCCTCTGAGGGCTGTCGCTGGGTCTCGACCGATCGAGCCGAGCATGAGCTCAAAGCTCAGGGGTGGAACGCCTTCAGCTAGTCCCCTCCCCTCAAAAGTTTGCGGTAAGCGCCCCATATCAGAAGGCTCAATCGTCATAAGCGGTTGAGCCTTCTCTCTGCTTATGGTCCAAGGGTTCTTATCGGAGGAAATGAGCGTTCTCCACGGAGCTATCTGTCAATTGCTCCGTGGAGATTGCCTGTTTGGGATAAAATGGAAAGTTGCCGAAACCGTCAAAGATGACTCTTCACAGACGAGGAAGCCCCAGCGTCAGTCGAGGTATTCGTCTAGTAGATATGGGCGCAGGAGGTCGCGCGCCTCGGCGGTGTAGCGTTGCTGCGCGGTGCGTATCGCTAGACGCTCCGAGAGACAAGGCGCAGGAGGTGTCGCGGAGCGGTGCCACTGTGTCAGAAGTCGTATAGCGGGTTGCCCTACGTGGTGATGCAACCCGCAAAGCCGTGTGAGATTGTAGCGGTGCAGCACCGCCTCCCGACGCAAGAGGGGCAGTGCCTCGACGGGCGTAACTAGGCAGACCGTTGGCTCAGGAGCAACGAGCGGCTCTAGGTAACGAAAGAGTAGATGTGGAGCGAAGCCCTCCCCCGTGTGTCGTGCCTGACGAAGCGATGCCGTAGCGGGCTGGAGGCCGTCGTAGTAAGGAGGATTGGAGACGATAAAGTCGTAGTGACGGGGTGGCAAAGCTAGCTCTGGCGCGGTAATGTCACACGACAGTGCCGTGAGCCGATCGCTGTAGGGAGAGCGGGAGAAGTTGTCCTGAGCGGTACGGACCGCTTCGTCATCGATGTCGATAGCGGTGACCATGGCACTGGGATAGGTCTGCGCGAGCATCAGAGACAGGATGCCGGTGCCTGTTCCCACGTCTAGAACTTGACTGGCTGTGTGAGCCGTCCTCGCCCACGCTCCGAAGAAGAGCGCATCGGTAGAGATACGCATAGCACAAGCCCCCTGCATGAGTGCGTAGTGTCGCATGCAGAAGGGCTTGTCCATAGTTTTATTTGGCTGTTAGCCGTTGGCTGTTGGCTGTTAGCTGTTGGCCGTTAGCTGTTCTTTTGCTGTTAGTACTCTTGCCAGCTCTTGATCTCGAGCTCTTCTAGCGAAAGCGTGCAGAATGCCTTGATATAGGTGGCTGCGAGGCGTGCATTGGTGATCAGAGGGATGTTGAGATCGATCGCAGCACGGCGTAGCTTGTAGCCATTGGTCAGCTCACCCGTAGAGAGGTTCTTATTGATGTTGACCACGAGGTCTACCTCATGCTGGTGCAACAGGTCGAGTGCCTGTGGCTGCTCGGTGCTGTCGGGCCAGTGAACGAGCGTGGCGGGGACCCCGTTCTCCTCTAGGAAGTGCTGCGTACCAGCCGTAGCGTAGAGCTTGTAGCCTTTCTTGTGAAGGAGCTGTGATGCCTCGAGGAGGTCGGCCTTTTGCTTAGCGCCACCCGTCGAGAGGAGGATGCCACGCTCTGGTATGTGATGACCCACGGAGAGCATCGCCTTGAGGATAGCCTCCTCGGTGTCTTCACCAATACAGCCCACTTCGCCGGTGGAAACCATATCGACACCTAGCACGGGGTCAGCCTTTTGCAAGCGGGAGAAGGAGAATTGCGAAGCTTTGATCCCCACATAGTCTAGCGAGAAGGCATCCTTCGTCGGGTGCTCATAGGGCAGTCCTAGCATGATTTTAGTTGCTAGATCGATGAAGTTGAGTCGCAGCACCTTGCTCACGAAGGGGAAGCTACGTGAGGCGCGAAGGTTGCACTCGATCACTTTGATCTCGTTGCCTCGTGCGAGGAACTGGATGTTGAACGGACCCGAGATGTGTAGCGCCTCGGCTATCTGACGCGATATGCGCTTGATGCGTCGTACGGTCTCGACGTAAAGCTTCTGAGCGGGGAACTGGATGGTCGCATCGCCACTGTGGACGCCGGCGAACTCGATATGCTCGCTGATCGCATAGGCGATGATTTCGCCATGATCGGCGACGGCATCCATCTCGATCTCCTTGGCATGCTCGACAAACTGCGACACGACGACGGGGTGGTCTTGGGACACATTGGCTGCGAGCTGCAAGAAGCGGAGTAGCTCCTCCTGATTGGAGCAGACATTCATCGCAGCTCCTGAGAGGACGTAGCTAGGACGCACCAAGACGGGGTAGCCTACACGATCCACGAAGCGGTCGATGTCCTCAATAGTAGTGAGCTCGCTCCACTCGGGCTGGTCAATGCCTAGCTCGTCTAGCATGGCGGAGAACTTGTGTCGATCCTCCGCATGGTCTATATCTTCGGCTTGCGTGCCTAGGATGGTAACTCCATTGGTGGCAAGACGTAACGCTAGGTTGTTCGGGATCTGACCACCGGTAGCTAGGATGACACCCTTGGGAGCCTCTAGGTCTATGATATCCATGACGCGCTCGAAGGTGAGCTCGTCAAAGTAGAGACGGTCTGACATATCAAAGTCTGTACTGACGGTCTCTGGATTATAGTTGATCATGATAGAGCGCAGACCCGCCTTGCGAATGGTGTGTAGCGCATTGACACCGCACCAGTCAAACTCGACGGAGCTACCGATACGATAAGCTCCCGAGCCTAGCACGATGACCGACTTGCCGTCCTGCTCTGTGGCTATGTCGTGCTCCTCGCCATGATAAGTGAGGTAGAGGTAGTTGCTCTCGGCAGGAACCTCGGCGGCTAGCGTGTCGATCTGCTTGACATAAGGTAGTATGCCGAGGCTCTTGCGGTGCTGGCGCACTAGGTCAGCCTCTTTGTGCAGAGGCTTTTTGTACTCCTTGGTGACGGCACGAGCGATCTGGAAGTCGGTGAAGCCTTGTTCCTTAGCTTGTCGTAGTAGCTCGGCGGGGAGACTCTCGATGGAGTCACAAGTGCCCAGTGTCTCGGAGGTCTCTAGGATGCCTTGGAGGCGATAGAGGAACCAGCGATCTATCTTCGTAAGCTCGTGGATCTGCTCCACGCTGTATCCCTGACGGAACGCTTTGCTGATGACGAAGATGCGGGTATCCGTTGGCTCTCTAAGGGCTGTGTCGATGTCGGGGATGACGAGCTCTTTGTTTTCGCAGAAGCCGTGCATGCCCTGCCCTATCATGCGGAGTCCCTTTTGGATTGCCTCCTCAAAGGTGCGACCGATCGCCATCACTTCGCCGACAGACTTCATGCTACTGCCGAGCTGACGAGAGACCCCGTGGAACTTACCGAGGTCCCAGCGTGGTATCTTGCAGACGCAGTAGTCTAGCGCTGGCTCGAAGAAGGCTGGCGTGGAACCTGTCACCGCATTCTGCACCTCAAAGAGTCCATAGCCTAGTCCAAGCTTCGCAGCAACGTGTGCGAGGGGATAGCCGGTAGCTTTGCTCGCTAGAGCTGAGGAGCGTGAGAGACGCGCATTGACCTCGATTACACGGTAGTCCTCACTGTAAGGGTCGAGGGCGTACTGCACATTGCACTCGCCTACGACACCGAGGTGACGGATGATCTTGATAGCTATCGTGCGGAGCTTGTGATACTCGTCGTTGGAGAGGGTCTGTGAGGGAGCGATGACGATACTCTCGCCAGTGTGGATGCCGAGCGGGTCAAAGTTCTCCATATTACAGACGGTGATGCAGTTGTCGTAAGCGTCTCGCACCACCTCGTACTCGATCTCTTTCCAGCCGCGCAAGCTCTTCTCGATCAGGAGCTGTGGGGAGAAGGCGAAGGCTTTCTCAGCAAGGACTCGGAGCTCCTCATCATTGTCACAGAAGCCACTACCCAAGCCTCCCAAGGCGTAGGCAGCTCGTACGATGACGGGATAGCCTAGTTGGTTGGCAGCGACGAGAGCGTCCTCCATCGTGGTGACAGCGTGGCTCTGAATCGTCTTAACCTCTATCTCGTCAAGCTTCTCGACAAAGAGTTCGCGGTCTTCGGTCGCCATAATGGTCTCAACGGGTGTACCGAGGACATCGATGCCGTAACGCTCCAAGACACCCGACTGGAAGAGCTGAACTCCACAGTTGAGTGCGGTCTGCCCACCGAAGGCTAGCATGATGCCGTCAGGATGCTCACGCTCTATGACACGCTCTACGAAGTAAGGCGTGACGGGTAAGAAATAGACCGCATCAGCAACGCCTTCGCTGGTCTGAACTGTAGCGATATTGGGGTTGATGAGGACGGTCTTGATACCCTCCGCTTTGACAGCTTTGAGAGCTTGTGAGCCGGAATAGTCAAATTCGCCTGCCTCTCCGATCTTGAGTGCACCAGATCCGAGTAGGAGTATCTTATTGTATTGCTTACGCTGAGTCATGGTTTGGTCGAGCTTGATGGGTTATTTCGACAATTGTGGGTAGTTCAGGACGATGTCCTGGAAGTCTGAGAAGAAGTTGAGCGCATCTAGTGGACCGCCCTTTGCCTCTGGGTGGAACTGTACCGAGCGAAATGGCAGGTCGGTGTGCATTAGCCCCTCATTGGTGCCATCGTTGAGGTTGGTGTACCACTCTTCCCATCCCTGAGGGAGTGTCGCTGAGTTGACAGCGTAGCTATGGTTCTGGCTAGTAATGAGGCACTGAGTCGAATTAACCCGTCGGACAGGTTGGTTGTGTCCGTGATTGCCGTACTTCATCTTATAGATCTTAGCACCAGAGGCAAGCGCCATCAGCTGATTGCCCATGCAGATGCCGTAAGTGGGGAGCTGACGCTCGAAAGCATACTGTATCTGTCTGATCGTCTCCTTGCAGCAAGTTGGGGAGCCAGGACCATTGCTGATGAAGACGCCTCGCAACTCCTCGATCTGCTCCAAAGGATAGTCCCAAGGGACACGATGGAGGGTGAAGCGCTCGTCGATGAGCGAGCGAAGGATATTGTCCTTGAGTCCACAGTCGATCAAAGCTATATGACAGTCGCCCGAACCGTAGATGCGAGGCTCAGGGCAAGAGGCTTGAGCGACTAAGTTTTGGTCTCCGATGGCGGGCTCTATAGGAGAGGTCTCGCCCTCGATGGTTATCGTGCCGACCTGGATACCGTGATCACGCAGATGCTTGGTCAGGGCTCGCGTATCGATGCCTGTAATCCCCACGACGCCCTGCTCTGCCATGAAGTCTCCTAAGGACTGCTCCGCATTCCAGTGGGAGTACTCTGGCGAGTAGCTGTTGACTATCAGAGCACGCATGAGACAGCCGTCACTCTCGTAGTAGTTCGGGATGTCGTACTCATCTCGGGTAGCTGCGGGGATCCCGTAGTTGCCCACCATCGGATAGGTCATCACCAAGATCTGCCCCATATAGCTGGGGTCTGTGAGCGACTCAGTGTAACCATTCATGGCTGTATTAAAGACTACCTCACCGGCCAACTGTCTAGTCGCACCGAAGTGCCAGCCCGTGTAGGTAGATCCGTCTTGTAGCGTGAGCGTAGCTTTGCGCTGTGTGGATGTTTGCATGATTATTGGGTGAAAAGAGCGTCTATGTCTATTTGCGATTGTACTGCTGCTCGTAATAAGCGATGAAAGCATCGTTGACGAGATGGGACCCGCCAGGCGTTGGATAGTCGCCCGTAAAGTACCAATCGCCTGGATGATGAGGAATAGCTTCGTGTAGTGTTTCGACTGTCTGGTAGACAATGCTCACCTCTGCCTTGATCCCGTCAGACTTGACTAGCTCAGCGATCTTAGCAGAGATCTCCTCTTCGGTAAAGGGAGCGTAGAGAGTCTTGATCACGTTGGGTACGTACTCCGTGAGAGGACGTTCCCTAAGCGCTATCGCCTCACGGTATGCCTCGTCGAGCATACGCTGCAGTCCTCGCTCCTGAAGGAGTGCTATCATAGCTCTAAAGGCTATGAACTCGTCTACGTGACGCATATCTATGCCGTAGTAGTCGGGATAGCGAATCTGTGGAGCACTGGAGACGAAGACTATCTTGCGCGGACCTAAGCGATCTAGGATCGTGAGGATGCTCTGGCGTATCGTAGTGCCTCGTACGATGCTATCGTCAATGACCACGAGATTGTCCACGCCACGCTCGATGGAGCCGTAGGTGACGTCGTAGACGTGCGTCGCTAGATCGTTGCGCGTATTGCCCTCGGAGATGAAGGTTCGTAGCTTGATATCCTTGATGGCGACCTTCTCACTACGTATCCGTTGCGAGAGTATATGCTTTAGTTGCGCATCAAAGTCTGGAGCTCCCAACGCTTGCTCAATCTGCTCCGCCTTGCGCTTGTTAAGCTCTAGGTTCAGTCCCTCCAGCATACCGAAGTAAGCGACCTCGGCGGTGTTTGGAATAAAGGAGAAGACCGAGTGGGTCAAGTCTCCGTTTATCTCTCTGAGGATAGCAGGCGTGAGAAGTTGCCCTAGCATCTTGCGCTCACGATATATGTCTCGATCACTACCACGAGAGAAGTAGATCCGCTCGAAGGAGCAAGCTTTCAACTCGCCAGGCTCCAGGATCTGCGTGATACTCGGATTAGCTTTGTTGTCTATGGTGAGCGCCTCGCCAGGGTTTAGCTCGAGGACCTTGTCGTAGGTCACATTCATCACCGTCTGGATCACGGGACGCTCACTAGCAACGACGATGATCTCGTCATCAATATAGTAGAATGCGGGGCGGATGCCGTTACGATCTCTCAAGACGAAAGAATCTCCCGATCCCGTCATACCGCACATCACAAAGCCTCCATCCCAGATAGGACTGGTACGACGGAGTACATTGGTCAGATCCAGATGATCCTCGATGAAGTGCGTTATATCCATCCCCTCTAGCCCCTGCTCCTCGTGAGCGATCTTGTAGAGACGCTCCACCTCACGGTCTAGACGGTGACCTACTTGGTCTAATATAATATGTGTATCGCTAGAGGTACGAGGATGCTGTCCGATGGCGGTGATTTCGTCAAAGATACCCGACACATTGGTCAGGTTAAAGTTCCCACACACGGCCAGCGACTTCGCTCTCCAGTTGCTACGGCGTACCATCGGGTGTACGAATGTCAAGCCCGCCAAGTCTGTCGTGCTATAGCGTAGATGGCCCATGTAGCAATCCCCGAGGAAAGGCGTATAGCGCTCAGCTTGCGTCGCTTCCTCTACGGTAGGCGTCGTACCACCGTGAGCTGAGGCTATGGTCTCGTGTACCGTCTTGAAGATCTCCGTTATGGCATTACTGCCGAGAGCTCTCTCTCGATAGATATACTCGTCACCTGGAGGTGCCTGTGTCTTGACCACCGCTAGCCCAGCGCCATCTTGCCCACGGTTGTGCTGCTTCTCCATCAGGAGGTAGAGCTTGTTCAGCCCGTAGAGGGTCGTACCGTAATGCTCTGCGTAGTACTCTAGGGGTTTGCGTAGTCGTATGAGTGCTATCCCGCACTCGTGCTTGAGAGGTTCCATTGATTCGCCGAGGGTTATATCTTAATTAGCGACGCTTCTTGTTTTGCTCACGCATGAGCTTCTCTTGCTCCTTCTGCATCTGCTCGAGACGCGCCATAAAGCCTTTCTTCTTCTTCGGCTTCTTTTGGTTCTCCTCGAGACGTGCCAGCACCTTATCCTCATTGATCAGTAGTCGGCTAGCGACAAACTGCAGGATCGTGATCAGCGTAGAGATAAAGTAGTAGTAGGTCAGACCAGCGGCATTGCTATTGAAGAAGATGAAGAACATGATCGTCATCATGTAAGGCATAAAGCGCATCATCTTCATCTGCGAACCACTAGCTCCGCCCGACATGCTCATCGTATAGCGGGAGTAAATGATATTGGTGACAGCCCATAGCAAGCAGAAGAGACTGATATGGTTACCACCCAGTAGCCCCGTGATGAAGGGTATGTCCGTGCTCCACGAGATGATGGGATCGTAAGTCGAGAGATCCTTGACCCAGAGGAAACTTTCTCCACGAAGGTCTATAGCCGTCGGGAAGAACATATAGAGCGCTATCAAGAAAGGCATCTGTAGCAGCATCGGCAAGCAACCACTCATCGGGCTAGCTCCCGCATTGCGGTAGAGCTGCATCGTCGCTTGACTGCGCTTCATCATCATCTGTTGATCATCGCCCGCATACTTAGCATTGATCGCATCTACCTGTGGCTTCAAGACACGCATCTTAGCTTGCGACATATAGCTCTTGAAGGTTAGCGGTGAGAGCACCAGCTTGATAATGAGCGTCAGCAAGAGGATGATGATACCCCAGTTGGAGATAAAGCCCTGGAGGAAGTCAATCAGCGGACGAATCAGAGTGACATTGATCCATCTAAAGAGCGAGCCACCCACATAGATCATCCGCTTGAGGTCTAGTCGCTGCGCCTTATCCACGCCAGCGTCTATGCCCTTGAGCATGTTGTAGTCTAGAGGTCCCATGAAGAGTGCAAAGTTCGCCTTGCGCCCATCACGTATGTCCATTGCGAAAGCCCCTTGATACTTGCAGTCCTTGATATAGTTTGTCTCCTTAGGCTCAGTCGTGAAGGACATCTTGTTTTCCTCTAGGCGCGTATCTTCCAGACCGATGAGGACGGTGCTAAAGAACTTATCCTTCATTGCCACCCACTGGATCTTCTCGCGGACATCCTTCTCCTGCGTCATTTTGGTTTCCTTGAGCTTCTCTACATCATCGCCCGGATACTTATAGTATATAGTGGAGTACTGATTCTCAAACTTCCAGGAGAGTTCCTGACGCGGTATGCGCAGGCTCATCTCTAGGTCTTGCATCGCATTGTTGCTATGTAGGAGCGATCCTAAGCCTTGTGCCTCGATAGCCATACCGAGCATATACCCCTCGTGAGGCATCGTGTAGATGATGCGGAGGTAGCTTGACGAATCTATCGGGAGCGTCATCTGGAGCGTTGAGTCGTTGGGCTGGCTAGCTAGCCAGATCAGATCTTTCGTCTCTAGGATTTGGTTTTGATTCGTCCGTATAGGCAGATTGAGCATAAAGTCCCCAGGAGCAAAGAGTCGCACCTGTGTACTATCGAAGCTCTTGTAGCCCGCTAGCTCAGCCGAGACAGGCATAGCCCCCTGTGTGGTAAAGGTGACGCTAAGCTTATCATTGGACATTGTGTACTCCTTAGCAGACTGAGCCATCAACTGGCTAAAAGCGTAGAGCGAGTCTACAGGAGCAGGCTTTGCTGCATCTGAAGTCGTTTGGCTCTCCTCTGCAGAGGCTGTAGCGGCATTCGTGACGACCTGAGTGGTATCAGTCGCAGGTGTAGGCGTGGATGCAGGCTTCTGCTTAGGAAGTAGGAAGACTGAGTAGACAACGATGACCACACCAATCAGAACGATACCTATGAGGTTTGATTTATTCATCTAAAGTATAGAGTATGTCGTGTATAAAAGAAACTGCTCGAGATGTGCGCCCCTATCGATTGCTAATTGCTGAGATAAAGGCCATAAAGATCGGGCTAGGCTGCAAGACCGTGCTGCTGTACTCTGGGTGGTACTGCACACCGATGTACCAAGGGTGTCCCTCTAGCTCGAGCGCTTCGACGAGACCCGTCTCAGGATTGGTACCGACGCACTTAAAGCCAGCCTCTTCAAAGGCGGTACGGTACTGGCTGTTGAACTCATAGCGGTGTCTATGTCTCTCCGAGATCAATAGCTTGCCATAAGCTTCTGCCAGCTTAGAGCCCTCCTTCAGTTCGCACTCATAAGCACCTAGTCGCATGGAAGCGCCTAGGTCTGAGACGGCCTTCTGCTCGTCCATCAGGTCAATAATCTTATTGGTCGCTGTAGGCTTGATTTCGGTCGTGTTGCAGTCCTCTAGACCCAACACGTTTTGCGCAAACTCGATAGCCATACACTGCATACCTAGGCAGATGCCGAGCGTCGGGATCTGATGCGTACGGGTATACTCTAGAGCAATCAGTTTACCTTCTACACCCCTAGAGCCAAAGCCTGGAGCCACCACTACCCCATCGTAGCCACTCAGCAGCTTCTCCACATTGTCCTTGGTGATGCTCTCGCTATGTATCGAGGTTAGCTTGAGCTTGCGATCATGATAGACACAGCTCTGGAGCAGCGCCTCATCGATAGACTTGTAGGCATCCTGTAGCTCTACATACTTACCCACGAGGGCGATGTGTAGCTCCTTGGTAGCCGACTTCATTCGATGAACGAAGTTGCGCCACTTCTCCATTTTAGGTGTCTCGCCCACCTCTAGACCAGCTTGCTGGATCACCTGTCGATCTAGTCCCTGATCCTGTAGGAGTAGCGGTATCTCATAGATCGATGGCATATCGATACTCTGGAAGACACTCTCCTTGGAGACATTACAGAAGAGAGCCACCTTGTCTAGTAGCTCATCTCTCAGCTTATGCTCCGTACGAAGCACTAAGATGTCGGGCTGGATACCCTCCTCCTGAAGCTGCTTCACCGAGTGTTGTGTAGGCTTCGTCTTGTACTCCTTAGCAGCTGCTATGAAGGGTACATAAGTCAGATGGACGCAGACACAATGGCTCTTGAGCTCCCACTTGAGCTGACGTACACTCTCTAGAAAGGGCAGCGACTCGATATCTCCGACCACACCACCTATCTCCGTGATGACAAAGTCGTAGTGATGCTTCAGGCCCAGACGACGTACGCTCCGCTTGATTTCATCTGTGATGTGCGGGATCACCTGCACCGTCTTACCGAGGTAGTCCCCGTGGCGCTCCTTATTGATCACGCTCTGATAGATACGTCCCGTGGTGATGTTGTTCTCCCGAGAGGTGCGGATATTGAGGAATCGCTCATAGTGACCCAAGTCCAGATCCGCTTCGTGACCATCCTCTGTCACATAGCACTCACCATGCTCGTAGGGGTTGAGCGTCCCTGGGTCGATGTTTATATAAGGGTCAAACTTCTGGATCGTAACCTTGTATCCACGAGCTTGAAGCAGTTTACCAAGACTGGCGGCTACAATGCCCTTACCAAGTGAGGAGACCACGCCTCCTGTCACAAAGATGTATCGTGTATCGGTCATAACAGTGCTATATAATTATAGAGGTACCACACTCCATTAAAACTTAAGTCTGTGCAAAGGTACTAAATAGTGACCACTACGACCTCACCATTTATATATGAATCTACAGGCTGGTTCGCCCAGCAATGAATTCTAGTCGCTTGAATCATTTGCAATGGGGAGCTAGGAGCCACTCTCTGCATGCTTACGATATCACCCACACGGAGGCAAGCAAAGCTCCTTCGCAGGACTGACTCATTGTAACCAGCCGTCTAGGAGCTGCATATGACGATAACTAGGGAACACGCTTCAATTATTGATACAGAGTGACTACAGAAGCGCTCTGATTACACCTTCCTCCCGAAGAATGGAATTCCTACCTGGGAATTTGCCCAATAGCTACCTAGGAATTCCCCCAATTCCTACCTAGGAAATAAAAAATTCTTCGGAGGAATCAAATGAAACTTCGGAGGAATCAAAAAATAAGTCCGAAGAATTTTTCATTTCCTAGGTAGCAAATCAGAAATATCTACGGAGGAATTTGGGCAATTCCTAGGTAGGAATTGAAACGAGCTCATTTTTAGCATGCGTCAGCCCTGATTGCACCCCTAGTAGCCAGTGTTACTCAAACGACCTATAACCAGAGAAAAAGATTTTCCTCTGATTGAGACATGTCACAACTAGCTATGCAACAGGTCTCTAAGCTTCACTACAGGAGCGTTGTCTTGTCGCATTTTAGTCATGCCGAGTAGAAATTGACGAGATAGCAGTTGTTAGTTTCAAAAATTGTCGTACCTTTGTCACCGCTAAGGAGCAAAGGAGTGACGCTCTCGCCCTCATGGCCTAGGCTAGCGTGCCTATCTGAAGGGGTTCATCTTAGAGCTTCGCAAAAAAAAAGTCGCCTGTAGCTATTGCAGTGTTGATAAGTTTTTGTACCTTTGCAGAGCAAAACAACCGAGGTGCGGTAGTTCAGCTGGTTAGAATACCTGCCTGTCACGCAGGGGGTCACGGGTTCGAGTCCCGTCCGCACCGCTCTGATTCCTCATACGAGGTCACAGCTTCTTGACAAGATGGTCAGTAAGCATGACGGAGTAAGAGGTTTCTTAGTCTTAAGGAGATAGCGATCTCCTGATTACAGCATTTTTAGACTCCCCATTATTGCTATGGCGAGTCTTTTGTACGTACACAGGTAGTCACTGCTACAAGCCCAAGTGGCGGAACTGGTAGACGCGCTAGTTTCAGGTACTAGTAAACGCAAGTTTGTGCAGGTTCGATTCCTGTCTTGGGCACCTAGAGTTGCTATAAGCGTAGTAGTTGCTGTGAGAGACTATATAATATTATAATGTATGCGCAGGTGGTGGAATTGGTAGACACGCTACTTTGAGGGGGTAGTGCCAGCAATGGTGTGTGAGTTCGACTCTCATCCTGCGTACTACGAGAGAGACCTATTGGATGACCTTACATAGATGAGGCTTCAGTAGGTCTCTCTTTTTTGTGCCTACCCTACCTCAGCCTACACCGTTGGAGACTGTTGACTTTTGCAACAGTCTCTGTTGGGTCAATTTGTCCTATCCTCCATCTCGTCTGTCTATTTCGTCTATCTAGGACGTGGAGATGACTGATGATCGGCGCACCCCTTTGCCGTGGTACAGTTTTTGAGTACCTTTACACAGCGAGACTATTGCACGAGGGTGCCTAGCTGTGCTTTGCACCCGCATATATCGCCCAGTGCTGGAGCCGTCTAAGCGGTACGAGGCACTACATAATTCACTCTCAAGAGATAATATACGCATGAATTTCACACCATACAAACTAAGTAGTCAGGTAATCAGTGTCTTTACTAGAATTTGCACCATCGGGCTGCGATCCGGAGGCCCACTAGATATCTACCCAGCACTCTTTGCAGACTTAGCTCACCGTGATGACAGCTTCCCTAGTGTCCTCATCTTACGCACACTAGACATCCCTCTCAGTCAGATACAAGATACACTCTTTGACTGCTCTACTGCCAAGGCATATAACAGTCGTATCCAAGATATCATCACTCAGGATCACTACACGAAACCAAGTGATGAGCTCGTACGTTACTACCACGACCAACTGAAGTCTATCCTAGTGGGGGCTTGGGAGCTCTTTCCCAATCATGATGACTTTCCCGTGATTGATGCACCTCGTGTTATCGCTTATATGCTACACGAGGAGCGGCCTGATATCTATCCTTGGCCATACATGACAGCTCGACCTGCCAAGGAGGAGGTCCTAGCTAGCTATGTGCAGAATAGTCTAGAGAGTCGTACCAAGGATCAGATTATAGAGGTAGAGACTATCAATAGTGTCGAAGCAGAAGAAGACGTGATACAGACTATCCTCTCTATGGCACTATCGGATATACCTAATCCCTTGTCAGAGTTCCTGCGCTCAGAGCTTGACATAACCACCTGGAAGAAGCTTATCGAGCAAGCTTTCTTCAAGGCATCCGCATCAGACGAGACCCAGACAAAGAAGCCTGCTAGTGACTTTGATCCTAGTGGCATTGTAAAGCAGGTGGAGGTCTTTGTCTCTCAAAACGATCCCAATGGCGAGCCCGACAAGAACTCTATGCGTGCCGTACCTCTAGAGGAGCTACCCGAAGAGATTCAAGAGCATATCAAGGCGATCATACGTCACGAGCAGAGCAAGGTAACGCAAAACTCGGGAAGCAACCCCTTTGACCTATCTGCCGAGAGCGAGAGTAATAAGGAGGAGAAGGCTTCTGACAAGTCTAGCAAGCGCTCTAAGACGCCTGCGCTAGATGCCTTTGCGACCAACCTTAACCAGCTCGCTAAGGATGGCAAGCTAGACCCGATGATCGGGCGTGCTAAGGAGCTAGAGCGTATCACACATATCCTCTGTCGCCGACAGAAGAACAATCCCGTGCTGATTGGAGAGGCGGGTGTCGGTAAGACAGCCGTCGCCGAGGGCTTGGCACAGCTCTTAGCTCGCGATGAGGTGAGCTACAAGCTTCGTGGCAAGGTGCTTTACAGCGTAGACTTGGCACAGATGCTAGCCGGCACACGCTACAGAGGAGACTTTGAGGAGCGATTTAAGGCGCTACTCAAGGAGGCTGAGATGCTGGGCAATACGATCCTACTCTTTGACGAGATACACACGCTGATGGGCGCAGGCTCGACAGAGGGCAGTATGGATGCCTCCAATATGCTCAAACCCGCCCTAGCTCGTGGCACGATACAGGTCATCGGAGCTACCACACTGGATGAGTATCGCAGGACCATTGAGAAGAACGGAGCCTTGGCGCGTCGCTTTCAGAAGGTGATGATCGAGCCAAACACGCCCGAGGAGACGCTCGAGATCTTGCGTCAGCTGCGAGGACGGTATGAAGAGTTTCACCATGTACACTACAGCGACGAGGCTTTGATAGCTATGGTGCGCCTGACCAATAGATATATCTACGATCGCTACTTCCCCGACAAGGCTATTGACGTCCTGGACGAGGTGGGAGCGAGTATGCACCTCAAGGGCAAGGTGGGTGAGAGCGACAAGGTCGCTTCGCTCAGACAGCAGCTACGTACCTATCGGGCGTCTCGTGACAAGGCGGTACGCGAGAGCAACTACGACACTGCCATGACCCTCAAAGTGCAGGAAGAATTAGTCCAAAAAGAGGTGGACGAGGAGCTAGAGAAAGTACATGCCGAGGAGGCAGCCACCTATTTACCAGTAGATGAGGAGGCGGTCGCCAAGACGGTCTCTATGATGAGCGGCGTGCCTATCTCTAACATTAGTCAGGAGGAGCACGCTAAGCTACGCCAGATGCGCCAGACGCTCAAGGATATAGTGATCGGTCAGGACGATGCGATCGACAAGGTGGTCAAAGCGATACAGCGCAACCGCCTCGGCTTGGGTAGCGACAAGCGACCCATCGGAAGCTTCCTCTTCCTCGGTCCGACAGGTGTCGGCAAGACCTATCTAGCTAAGAAGCTTGCCGAGCTACTCTTTGACGATGAGGACGCACTCATACGTATTGATATGAGTGAATATATGGAGTCGTTCAACGTCTCTCGTCTCGTGGGCGCAGCCCCTGGCTACGTCGGCTACGATGAGGGCGGACAGCTCACGGAGCAGGTGAGACGCAAGCCTTACTCGGTCGTACTCTTTGACGAGCTGGAGAAGGCGCACCCGGACGTTTACAATATACTCCTGCAGATCCTCGACGATGGCTTCATCACCGCTGCCGATGGTACGCACGTGAGCTTCAAGAATACAGTCATCATCCTGACGAGCAACATTGGTACGCGTCAGCTTAAGGACTTTGGCGCTGGCGTTGGCTTCCGTCAGGAGGTGCAGCTTAGTCAGACGGAGCAGGAGGCTTTGCTGAGCAAGCAGCTCAAGAAGCACTTTAGCCCTGAGTTCCTCAACCGTCTTGATGAGACGATCTACTTCGCCAGCCTGGAGAAGGAGGATATCCGCAAGATCGTAGATGTGGAGCTACGTCCTATCATGGCGCGTATCTCCGAGCAGGGATACAACCTTGTGGTCACTCCCTCGGCAAAGGACAAGCTCGCCGATGTGGGCTTTGACCTAGAGTACGGTGCTAGACCGCTCAGACGTGCCCTACGTCACTGGATCGAGGACAAGCTGACGGATCTCATCCTCGATGGTGAGGCAAATGTGGGCGACACGGTGCGTCTGCGTGTCTCTGAGGGCGAACTCCTCATGGAGGTGGACAAGCGTCTGCCGCAAAAGGAGGCACAAGCAAAGAGCGATGAAGCAACCTTAGGCTTCGCCCTACCCTCTTTCACCTCAACGAGTCAGAAAGGTGGTGAGCGATAAGCCATCAAACTAGACAAACAATACAAGCTTATGAATAGTAATAAAGGACAAATCGGGGTTACGAGTGAAAATATATTCCCCGTCATCAAGAAGTTTCTCTATAGTGAGCATGATATATTCCTCCGCGAGATTGTGTCCAACGCAGTCGATGCGACGACCAAGCTGCGCGCTCTGATAGCTCGTGGCACGGAGGTGGGCAGCACTGAGGATCTCCGTGTAGAGGTCCTACTAGATAAGGAGGCGCGCACGCTGACCGTACGAGACTACGGTATCGGCATGACCGCCGACGAGGTGGAGCGCTACATTAATCAGATAGCCTTCTCTGGAGCAGAGGACTTTCTGGAAAAGTACAAAGATGCTTCGGGTAATATCATCGGACACTTCGGACTAGGCTTTTACTCAGCCTTTATGGTCTCCGACCGTGTCGAGATAGACACCCTCTCCTACCAGCCAGACGCGCAGCCAGTACACTGGAGCTGTGACGGTTCGCCCGCCTACGAGATGAGTACGGGTAGCCGTACCGAGCGTGGCACCGACATTATCATGCATCTGGACGAAGAGAGCAGCGAGTTCCTCGAGCAGTCACGCATCGAGGAGCTACTGACGAAGTATTGTCGCTTTCTCCCGATCCCCATCATCTTTGGCAAGAAGCAAGAGTGGAAGGAGGGCAAGATGCAGGACACCGATGAGGACAATGTGATCAACGATACCAACCCGATCTGGCTTCGCAAGCCACAAGACCTTACAGACGAAGACTATCGTGAGTTCTACCGTAAGCTTTACCCAGGAGCTGACGAGCCACTCTTTTGGATACACCTTAATGTGGACTACCCCTTCACCCTAACAGGTGTACTCTATTTCCCCAAGGTGAGCAACAAGGTGGATCTGCAGAGCAACAAGATCAAGCTCTACTGCAATCAGGTCTTTGTGACTGACGAGGTGGAGAGCATCGTGCCTATGTACTTGACTTTGCTCCACGGTGTGATCGACTCGCCAGACATACCGCTCAATGTGTCGCGCTCTTACCTACAGTCCGACAGCAATGTCAAGAAGATCAGTAGCTACATCACGAAGAAGGTGGCCGACAAGCTGGAGGAGATCATGAAGAATGACCGTCCCACCTACGAGGCTAAGTGGCCCGACCTCTCGGTCTTCATACATTATGGTATCCTCACCGATGAGAAGATGGAGGAGCGTGCGCTCAAGTCGCTGCTCCTACTGGAGGATGTGGCTGGAAAGTTCTACACACCCGAGGAGTATCGCGAGCTGGTCAAGAGCAATCAGACCGACAAGGACGGCAAGCTCGTCTACCTCTACGCTACCGATCCTGAGGCGCAGTACAGCTACATCCAGGCTGCCGAAGCTAAGGGGTACAACGTACTCCACATGCACGGCATGCTCGATACACCCTTACTCAATCATCTAGAGCAAAAGTGGGAGAACACGCACTTCGTACGTGTAGACAGCGACACGGTCGACCAATTGATCCAGCGTGACGACACGACGACCGACGCTTCCGCACAGGAGACTGAGATCATGCGTAGCCTCTTTGCCAAGGCGCTTCCAACGGGCGAGGTCAACTATCAGGTCTTCCTACGCAACATGGGTCCGGAGGCTCAGCCGGCAGTAATTACCCGTATGGAGTGGATGCGCCGTATGAAGGAGATGTCGCAGTATCAGCCTGGAGCTTCCTTCTACAACTCACTCCCCGACAGCTATTCGCTCGTACTCAACGCCGACCACCCGCTCATCAAGAGCTTACTAGAGGGTGAGGGCAAAGAGCTTGAGCCACAGCTTGCGTCTCTGCGCTCTCAGCTCGCCACGCTCCAAGAGCAAGTCACCGAGCTAGACAAGGAGACCAAGGAGCAGACCGAGTCTACCGAGGAGCAAAAGAAAGAGCTACAAGATAAGAAGGAGGCTCTCCACAAGCAGCAAGAAGAGCTACACGGCGAGATGCAAAGCTCCTTCGACCAGTACACCGAGAAGCAGCCTGTGATACGTCATATCGTCGAGCTGGCTCTACTCTCAGCTGGTGAACTACGAGGCGTTGCCCTACAAGAGTTCATCAAGCGCACTACCGAACTTCTATCGTCTAAGTAAATACCCCTAAGAATATCCGTTTTATGAAGAGGAACACTTCCCTTTGCAAGCGTCTCCTACTCCTACTAGCCCTCTCAGCCACCTGGCTCGTGGGGGCTGTAGCGCAGGAGACACCCCGCTGGCTACGCTATGCCCAGATCTCACCAGATGGTAATCAGATAGCCTTTTGCTACCAAGGCGACATCTACATTGTCGACGCTATTGGTGGCGAGGCGCGTCTCCTAACTGGCTCCGATGGGTACGAGTCACATCCCACATGGAGTCCCGATGGCAAGCGCATCGCCTTCATGAGCAATCGTGATGGGCACCGCTCCATCTACACTATGTCAGCCCTCGGTGGAGATGTCAAGCGCATCACACGCCACTCGGGCAATAGCCATACCGTCGAGTGCTACACGCCCGACGGTCGTTTTATCATTATGTCCGAAGCACTCCAGCAGCCTGCCACCAGTGCGCTCAACCCTACGGGTATCCTCTCACAGCTCTACATGATACCTGTCGATGGTGGCACGCCTATGCTCTATAACGCTCGCCCACTCGAGGCTGTCACTTTCAGCCATCGTGGCGACCGCTACGTAGCGCAGGACATCAAGGGCTTTGAGAATAAGTGGCGCAAGCACCACACCAGTTCCGTCACACGAGACATTTATATAGTAGACCCCAAAAGTGGAGCCACTACCGCCTGCACACTAGAGCCAGGCGAAGACCTCTCACCCGTCTTCGGACCCGATGACCAGACCGTTTACTTCATTAGCGAGCGTGGCAAAAGCAATTCGCTCAACGTCTGGAAGCAGCGCATCGGCGAGCAGACCGCTCAGCAGGTGACCAGCTTCCGCAATCATCCCGTACGCTTCCTCAGCATCTCACGCTCCGGACGGCTCTGCTTTGCCTACGATGGCGACCTTTACACCATGACCGAGGGACGCTCCCCGCAGAAGGTACAGATCACCCTGCGCACCGAAGGTCCTAAGGACAAAGTGTACCGCCGCACAGCCAGCAGTGGAGGTAGCTCCTTCACGCCCAGCAGTGACGGCAAGCAGCTAGCCTTCATCATGCGTGGTGATGTTTACGTCACCTCTGTCGAGCATGGCACGACGAAGCGCATCACCCAGAGCGCCGGCGCCGAGGAGAGTGTTACCTGGAGTCCCGACAGCAAGACGCTCGTCTACGACTCACGCCGTGACGGCAAGCATATCCTCTACAAGGCGACCATCGCCTCGGACAAGGAGCTAGACTTCGCCTCTGCTACCATTATCAAGGAAGAGCCCCTCATGCCCGAGTGCAAGATGGAGCAAGCCCTACCCCAGTACTCTCCCGATGGCAAGCAGATCGCCTTCGTCGGTGACCGCAAGCGCATCTATACCTATAATGTCGAGAGCAAGAAGCTCACACAGGTCACCAGTGGTAAGGATCAACCCGAGATGCACGGCTACATCAGTTTCGAGTGGAGTCCTGACAGCCGCTGGATAGCCTTCGGATATACACCCAATGTGCATGCGCCCTTTGGTGATGTAGGCTTGGTAAAAGCGACTGGAGGTGAGGTGATCAACCTAACCAATACGGGTTACTTCAGCGACCTCACGGGCTGGGTTATGGGTGGCAATGCTATCCTCTTCACCTCAGACCGATACGGTATGCGCAACCACGCTTCGTGGGGCTCTATGAGCGACGCTTTCCTCGTCTTCCTCAACCGCAAGGCGTACGAGAAGTTTAACATGACACCCGAGGAGCGCGACCTCTACGACCGCGCTGGACTAGACACCCTGCAGTATGGTTCCGAACCTGCTCCTGCCGAGAGTGCTAAGAAGAAGGACGAGACCAAGCCGATCGTCGTCGAGATCCAGGGCATCGAAGACCGCATCGTACGGCTTACGCCCAATTCGAGCGACCTCGCAGACGCTTATGTTGATGCCGACGGGAAGAATCTCTACTACCTCTCAGCCTTTGAGGGTGGGTACAACCTTTGGCAGACAGATCTGCGCGAAGGCAATACCTCGATGCTACGTAAGCTAGATCTCTCGGGCAGTGCCTACATGCGTCCCACACCCAAGGGGGATAAGATCTTCGTTGTATCCTCAGGCCGAGTACAGTGCTTTACGCCTGCCTCTAAGAAGTTTGAGTCAGTCAACTACCGTGCTCGTGTGGAGTTAGACAGCTATGCCGAGCGCGAGGCGATGTACGACTTTATGGTTCGCGAGGAGGGACTACGCTTCTACCGAGCAGACATGCACGGTGTAGACTGGAAGGGTCTGACTGACCACTACCGCCAGTTCTTGCCCCACATAGCGACGAACGAGGACTTCTCCGAGATGCTCAGCGAGATCCTGGGCGAGCTCAATGTATCGCACACTGGCTCAGGCTACAGGCAGAGCTCTAGCGAGCCAGCTACGGGTCATCTGGGTCTACTCTACAACTGGTACGCCCTACCCCTCGAGGGTATCCTCGTCGACGAGATTGTGACGGGCGGCCCCTTCGACACCTACCTGACCAAGCTACAGCCTGGTGACCGCATCGTTGCGATCAACGGGACACGCATCAATCACCACACCGACTGGCGTGACCTCCTCGCAGGCACTACGGGCACACTCACGGCTGTTACCTTCTATAGTAATAAGGAGCAAAAGGAAATCACCGAGGCTGTCCGTCCGATCTCTTCAGGTAAGTTCTCGGGGCTACTCTACAAGCGCTGGGTCAAGGCTCGCGAAGCTGAGGTGCAGCGTCTCTCTAATGGTCGTCTCGGCTATGTACACATCCCGAGCATGGGCGACGACGAGTTCCGCACCGTCTACAGTGAGGTGATGGGCAAGTACTACCAATGCGACGGTATCATCATCGACATCCGCTACAACGGTGGTGGTCGTCTGCACGAAGACCTCGAGACCTTCTTCAGCGGCAAGGCTTATCTGCAGCAAGAGGTGCGTGGGCAGAACTACTGCACGATGCCTAGCAAGCGCTGGACTAAGCCCTCAGTCATGCTCGTCTGCGAGGCTGACTACTCCAATGCGCACGGATCTCCTTGGGTCTACCAGACCCTCGGCATGGGCAAGGTAGTCGGTATGCCAGTGCCAGGCACTATGACCTCGGTCAACTGGGTCACGATGCAGAACCCGCTGCTCTTCTTCGGCATCCCCGCCGTAGGGTATCGCACCCAGCAGGGAGACTTCCTCGAGAATAAGCAGCTCGAGCCCGATGTCGTGGTACCGCTCGACTATAACCGCGTCCTCGACGGGCACGACAGCCAGCTAGAAGCTGCCGTACGCGTACTCCTTGAGGAGGTCAAGGCGCATCCGCAGCCCACCTTCCCCAAGCGATAAACGCCAACCGAACAAGCACCGCCTAACCTGCGGTAAGAGCCAACATACACAGTGAGGAGCATTGCGCCTCCCCACTAAATCCCCAAAGAGAGGAGATGTCTTCATCGGCATCTCCTCTCTTTTCTTCGTCTCATCTGCCTCTTTCCTTGGTTCCATCGGGTGAAACTGTAGTTTCACCTAGGAGAAACTCTAGTTTCATGCGGGAGAAACTCCAGTTTCATACGGAAGAAACTCTAGTTTCTCACCGAGGAAAATCAATTTTCTCATGGAAGAAAATCTTTTGCCACGGGGAAGGCACGCTCCAATCCCCAAGAATTAGTTATCTTTGCATTCAGAGTAACGAAGGCTGACACAGCGCTACGTTTTTATAAACCACCGCTACAGCCTCGTGACTCTACCCTGTAGCGAGACGAGTCTCGTGGCTGACTCACGGAGAGCGCCCTGCCGTCCACTACACCGACCGAATAGCAGACGAGGAGCTTGCACCCTGCAGTGGGGTCTACCGAGACTCCTCGACATTAGTAACACATCTAGAATCATCTCGATATGAATCTTATCCCACAAGAAGAGAACAACAATCAGAGCTCAGCTCTCGACCAGACGACTAACACAGCATCAGCACAGGAGGCGACGACCACTCCAGAGACATCACCATCACCTGAGACGGTGGCGCAGACGCCTCTAGAGGAGCCCGTAGCGGAGGCTGTAACGACTGAGGATTCAGCCGAGAAGATTCCAGCCCCCACCGAAGAGCTAACCGAGGAGGAGCGTCAGTATCAGAAGCTACTCAACAAGAGCGATGCAGACATTGCCAAGATGAGCTGCGCACAGATCACCGACGACGTGGTACTCCTGCTACAAAGTGGCGAGCTACCTCCACGCTCCATCATTGATCGCTACAAGAGCGTCTTCTACAGCAAGATGAATAGCTATCTCAACACCGTCTCTGAGGAAAACGCTAAGCTCCGTGCCGATGCTGAGGCGCAGGAGATAAGGCTCAAGGAGCTCCTCAATGACTTTAAGGAGCGCAATCGCAAGCGCCAGGAGGAGATTGCCGAGGAGCAGAAGGCTAACCTAGAGGTAAAGCGTGAGCTTCTAGATCGTCTGCGCAAGCTGCTCACATCGAGCGAAAGCTTTAGCGTCATCAGCAAGGAGTATCGTGAGATTACCGATAGCTGGCGCAATGCGGGTGCTGTGCCTCCCGGTGATATGCGCCAGACACAGGGCGAGTTTGAGCATCTGAGAGAGCAGTTTTACGACCTGCAGCAGATCAACAACGAGTTCCGTGACTACGACTTCAAGAAGAACCTCGAGGCCAAGGAGGCGATCATACAGCGTGCTAAGGAGCTGGCTGAGTCTACCGATGTGACCCAAGCAGCTCGCGAGCTACAAGACCTACACCACCGCTGGCGTGACGTGGGGCCTGTGGCTAAGGAGCTTCGCAAGGATCTGTGGAAGCAGTTTCAGGAGCTTTCGGCACAGATCAACTTCAACAACCAAGAGTATCGCAACCAGCAGCGCACGCAGGAGGGCGAAAACGAGACTATCAAGCGGGGCATCATCACGCAGATAGAGGCTATCAACCCGAACGATATCCACACTTTCAAGGATTGGCGCACCTTCACCGACCAAATCAAGGAGCTGCAAGCTCAGTGGCGCAAGACGGGTCGCGTGCCTCGTGCCGTCAGCGAGGAGCTATACCTCCACTTTAGGACAGCTTGCGACATATTCTTTGACAAGCGCAAGGAGTTCATGCGTGACCGCAACAAGCTCATCAGCGAGCAGGGCGACCGCAAGCGCGCTATAATCGAGGAGATCGAGCAAATCGTAGCTGAGGAGCGCTGGCCTGAGGGGCACAGCCGCATACAGGAGCTACAGACGGAGTGGAACGAGCTAATCCACACCAACAAGCATCAGGCTCTCTTCAAGCGCTTCCGTGAAGCTTGCGACAATTACTATACGCACCACAAAGCGCTCTATCAGGCGCAGCGTGAGGAGAGCAAAGAGTCGGTGGCCACGGCTAAGCAACTCCTAGCTCGTGCTCATGAGCTGGCTGCCATCGAGGCTCCGACCGACGCTGATCGTGAGGCGGCAGTGACCCTGCAGAGAGACTTTAACCAGCTGGGCTACATGCCTCGCAAGACACGCCGTAAGCTACAGGACGAGCTGAAGGAGCAGATGGATGCTTTCTTCAACAAGCTGAGAGCTAGCGACAGACCTCGTGGCGACAGACGTGGCAATCGCAACAATAATCGGCGCAACTTCGGTCCCGCCAGTCCTTACGGTGAGGAGTACGACAAGATACTCCGCAGGAAGGAGCAACTGGAGAGCGACCTGCAGACCTATAGCAATAACAAGGAGCGCCTGAGTGTGACCAGTAGTGCGGGAGAGAATCTGCTCAAGATGCTTGAGGAGCGTTGCGAGGCAATGCAACAAGAGATCGACGAGCTAGACCTCAAGCTACGCGATATACGTAAGGAGCAGAGAGCACAGCAGGAAGGTGACGCACCTGCTCCCGAGGCCGCACAGCCAGAGGAGAAGTAAACTGCTCCGCACAGCCTTTTATGCTTAGGCATCCAGCATCTAGGAGAGCTACCTCTCCTACGCTATGACACAAGAAAGTACCCACAAGAGACTACCCCACTCCGCCATTAGCGAGTGCGTCCTCCCTTGTGGGTACTGTTTTATTAGCATCCGTTTTTACTAACTGAATAGCCCTCATCTATGTCACGAAGTCGCAAATCTAAGTCTAGACAATGGCGTCCCTCATACTTCAACGACACTTCACGTCGCAGTCATCGCAATAGATCGTCTAGACGTACTGGTACATTTTTCCTTTCGATCCTGATCGTCATACTACTCTTGCTCTCGTGTGCGGCCTACCTACTACTGCGCCCCGCTGGTAGCTCCAGTCAGCAGGAGTGCTATGCCTACGTCACGGACACGACTAGTGGCGAGGCACTGATGACGACTATAGCTCAGGAGCTAAAGGTCAAGAACCCCGCCCTCCTCCGTAGCGTGGCACACGTCATACGTCTAGACAATAAGTTGCGTCCAGGACGCTACCGTTTGACGCCAAAGATGAGCATCCTCTCTATTTGCAAGAAGATAGCCTACGAAGCGCAAGACCCTGTCAAGCTCGCTTTCTCCTCTATACGTACTCAGGAGGAGCTGATCGACAAGCTGACAGCACCGCTAGAGATAAGTGCTGAGGCGCTACGCACACTACTGCGAGACTCCGTCTATTGCGATTCGTTAGGGTTTACGACGGAGACCGTGCGCTGTATGTTCCTCCCCGACACCCACGAGGTCTATTGGACGACCACACCGAGGGAGCTCCTGCACAAGTATGAGCAAAGCTACCACAAGTTCTGGGACAAGCAGCGCACCGCACTAGCTCAGGAGATGGGGCTCACGCCTGTAGAGGTCTCGATCATCGCATCAATCGTTGAGGAGGAGTCCAGCAAGACGGACGAGTATGGCGACATCGCCGGGCTTTACATCAATCGCCTACACAAGGGGATGCCACTACAGGCGGACCCAACGCTTAAGTTTGCCTCGGGCAACTTCACGGCTCAGCGTATCGGAGGCGAATTGCTTAAGATCGACTCGCCCTACAACACCTACAGATACAAAGGTCTTCCACCTGGTCCTATCCGCTATCCGCAGATGACCACGATAGATGCCGTGCTGCACCGTAAGCCGCATGACTACTTATATATGTGTGCTCGGGCAGACTTCTCGGGATATCACGCTTTTGCCACTACCTATGCGGAGCATATGCGCAATGCGAAAGCTTATCAGACAGCTCTAGACGAGCGAGGCATCACGGAGTAGCTAGACGAGATGATAACACCTATGGAAGGCATACCGCACTGGCTGGAGCGTACGGAGCTACTCCTCGGGGGCGAGACGCTGCAGCGCCTTGCCGACAAGCATATCCTCGTCGTGGGGCTCGGCGGTGTGGGGAGTAAGGCGTGCGAAATCTTGGCGCGCTCCGGTATCGGTCGCTTTACGCTCGTAGACCACGACAAGGTCGATGAGACCAATATCAACCGTCAAGTGATAGCCTTTAGAGATACCATAGGTCGTCCTAAGGTGGAGCTGGTGGAGGAACTACTGCATCGGATCAATCCGGACATAGCAGTGGAGACGCACGCCGCCTATCTCTCGGGGGACAACATCCCCACGCTCCTCTCGGCGCATCACTACGACTACATCCTAGACTGCATCGACACGCTCACGCCTAAGTGCGAACTCATCCTCACCGCGCATCAGCTAGGTATCCCAATCATCAGCGCTATGGGCGCAGGAGCTAAGCTAGATCCGCAGCGGGTTTCGGTAGCGCCGATGAGCAAGACGCATATCTGCGCCTTGGCTCGCTTCGTGCGCAAGCGACTTCGCCAGCTAGAGGCGCCTCGATCTGTCTTTGCCACGCCATGTGTCTACAGTAGCGAGCCTTCGCATGAGGAGGCTATACGTGCCCTCCCTCACGGTGATCAGAACAAGCGTAGCATCGTCGGGACAATCTCCTACATGCCTCAGCTCTTCGGCCTTAACATGGCAGCCTACGTACTACAAGACCTCTCTACTCCTCAGTAAAAACGACTAAGCTTATGTCTTCGCCTCTCGTTACTCTAGACTCTATCTGCAAGTCCTTTGGCTCTCTGCAAATACTCAAAGAGATAACTCTCTCGATACATCAAAGTGAGATAACCTCTATCGTCGGGCCTAGCGGTGCGGGCAAGACGACGCTCCTGCAGATCATCGGCACGCTACTCAAGCCTGACAAGGGGCAACTGCTCATCAACGGGGTTGATCCTTTTACCCTCTCGGCTCAGAAGCAGGCGCACTTTCGCAATAGTCAGATAGGCTTCGTCTTTCAGTTTCACCAGTTGCTACCTGAGTTCACGGCTGTAGAAAATGTAGCCATCCCCGCCATGATCGCTGGCATGAGCAAGCGTCAAGCACTCAGCGAAGCGGAACAGATACTGACACAGCTCGGGCTAGCCGATCGTCTTAAGCACCGTCCGGCACAGCTCTCGGGAGGTGAGAAGCAGCGCACAGCTGTGGCGCGTGCACTGATCAATCGTCCCACGCTCATCCTAGCCGACGAACCCTCTGGGAGCCTTGACACACAGCGCAAGGAGGAGCTCATTGAGCTATTCTTCGAGTTACGAGACCAGCTCGGACAGACCTTCCTAATCGTGACGCACGACGAAGACTTTGCGCAGCGAGCCGACCGCACCATCTCACTCCAAGATGGACGCATCATAGCCGACACCGCTACTTCGGGAGAGTTATGAGTAGCTTCAAGAGAGGACGCATAGAGACTTGGGTGCTGATAGCCGTCAGTCTCATCATACTCTCGGCCATCGGCAAGGTGCTTTGGGACAATAATTACAATGCGCAGCCGCTTGCATCACTGGCGGGGCAGACGATGGGTGAGCAAATGGGCTCTCTCCCCACAGACTCCACACAAAGACGAGCTAGTGGAACCTATGCACCACCCGTACAACCAGATAAGCCCCACAAGGAGGGGAGCAACGCCTCGCAAGGTGTCGAGCTGTCGGCCGATTACGTGGGAGCGCCTGACCGCCCGCAGTACACTTCGCAGCCGAAGCTCCGAGAGGGACAGCGCATAGACCTTAATAGTGCTGACACATTGGCACTCCAACAAGTTCCCGGCATCGGTCCCAGCTTTGCCAGGCGCATCGCTAGGTATCGCGACCAGCTAGGCGGTTACTACACCGTGCTACAGCTACAAGAGATCTTCGGCATGGAGCCAGATAGGTACCAGCGTATCAAGCCCTTCTTCTATATCGGGGTGAAGAACTACAGTACCTCCTTCCAGTCCCTACGTAGCGACAACATCCCCGCTCACCCCTACCTTAACTACCGCCAGCAAATGGCTCTCGCGCGGAGCATTCGTAAGAACGGCTCCATAGATTCGTGGCACCGCATCATGAGTCTTGAGGAGTTCAATCGAGATGATAGCGTACGCCTCTCCCACTACTTTCACTTCGATTGAGCGCGTAGCCTACCAGCCCGCCTGCCCTTTCATCACGCCCATCAGCTCTCCAGCAAAAGCAAAGAGGAAGAGGATGTAGACGCAAAGGAATGCGGTCAAATATCCGATTGTCGAGGCGCAGAGACGGCTTTGAGGTGCCGAGGGGTGTACGTTGTAGAGCTTGACACGTAGCCAGCGATAGAGCAGATAGACTAAGTATCCTAGCAGAAGTCCTAGACAAGCACCTGGCACCACGTCTGTGATAAAGTGAACGCCTAGATAGATGCGGCTATAAGCTGTCGTCAAGGCTAGCGCAAAGACTACAAGCGTGTACCAGCGATTGCGAAAAGCCAGTGAGGTAAACATCGCCAGCCCCATAAAGTTGGTCGCATGCCCTGAGATGAAGCCATACCCCCAGGCTTTGTATCCATAGACCGACTGCACTAAGTCTGCCGTCAGGGGATGGTAAGAGGGCCTTAACCGCTCAAAGTAAGGCTTGATCAAACCACTAGAGAGCTGGTCAGCTACCGTGATCAGAAGCGCCAGCATAAGCACGAGAAGGATAGACTCACGGAGAGGCTTCTTGACAAAAAGGAAGACAACCAGTCCGAAAGCAACTGCAATCCACGGCCAGCGTGAGGAGATGAGATACATAAAGGCATCCCAGTAAGGGGTGTGGGCAGCGTTGAGCGTGAGAAAGAGCGAGCGCTCCCAGAGAGCTAATTGTTCGGCCATATCTTCGTTACGTTGACTTCCAAGAGAGATAATTATTGATTGATAGCGACAGGCTCTACATAGGCTTTAGGTAGCCACCCCTCTGTCCCATCAGGTAGCACGACATGCAGATAGGAGCCCCCCTCGGCTGTAGATGCGATGCGCAGCTCGGCACCATCGTACAGCTCCGTCACAGGCTCAGCCACTGCGGGGTCATCCTCTAGAGCATATAGCGGAGCCTTGACACTGCACACGATCGCTACGTCCGTCTGCTTATCATAGTGACGACGATGTAGTATCATCAGTAAGGTACAGCCCCACAAGAATAGCAGAATAAGCATCGCATAGAAAGATGTGCGTCGCACCCTCCTTGATCGCCCCAAGAAGAAAGCCAAGCAAGTGACTATAGCCCCCACAAAAAGCACAATGGATATAACCAGCCAACCACTCATAGGGAGTGCATAAGCACAGGCATCTGCCCAGCGCCGTACGATCGGGTACTCCATGGCGGGCATATTCATCCTCGCCTCTTCGGCTAGGCGCAGATTGTGTCGTGCTTCCTTATAGTCTGGCGTCAGCAGTAACGCTCTGCGATAGCTCAGGATAGCCCATCCCCGCTGCTCCGTCTGGCTATAAGCGACACCTGCACGGTAGTAGCAAAGGCTCTGCAGACTTTCTCTCCCAGAGCACTCCTCAGCGGCACGGTCGTACATCTTAGCAGCTTGCTCATAGCGTCCCGCCTTGTAGAGCGTGTCCGCCTCCACAAAGGTCTGCGGTAGTTGCTCCGTATCCGAGAGGTCTGCACGACCACAAGAGCATAAGAGGAGCCACCCCACAAGAAGTGTCACCAAGACACTGCACACGCACTTACCGCCTCTATCTAGTATCATCATATATTTAACTCACTTTCCCTACATTGGCTCAGGACAGGCTCTCCTGATACAAAAAAAGAGCGGCAACTCGTACCGCTCTATCAATCATTTACTCACTTGGAGCGGAAGACGGGGCTCAAACCCGCGACCCTCAGCTTGGAAGGCTGATGCTCTATCAACTGAGCTACTTCCGCATATACACGACTGACCGTATCAGTCGCCCGAAGGCCGTAACTACGTCGTGGGCAGTGATGGATTCGAACCACCGTAGGCTTACGCCAGCTGAGTTACAGTCAGCCCCATTTGGCCACTCTGGTAACTGCCCCTTCGGTCGTCCAGATTGCTCTGTCAACGCCTTCGTGAGTGCAAAGGTACAAAAAACTTTTGTCTCTGCAACTGCCTAAGCACCTCAAATTGCTGAAAAAGCATACAAGGCATAGTAGTCAGAGAGTCACCCCCTCTCATTACTATGCCTCATACGTTACTATATCATTGAGCGACTATCTCTTATCGCTGAGCGAGCTTTGCATTGACGAGGTAGAGCCCCTTATCGCTAGCCATACGTAGCTGATCTATGATGCCGAGGACGGTGTCTTCCTCCTCAACCTGCTCATCGATATAACGCTTAAAGAACGAGCTGGTAGCGTAGTCATTCGCCTCTAGCGCCTCTTTATAGATGTTGTGTATCAGCTCCGTGACGTGGCACTCGTGCTTGTAAGCTGCCTCAAAGAGCTCGATGGGCTTACCAAAGTGCTGTGGCATCTCGGCTACACCTGTCAGCTGTGGCTTCCCAGAGCGCAGCTGTAGGTAGTGAGCGATCTCGAGGGCATGCTCGATTTCCTCGTGGTACTGCTGGAGGAACCAATGAGCAAAGCCATCATAACCCTCATCTTGCATCTGGAAGGACATGGCGAGGTAAAGGTATGCTGCGTGAAGCTCCTCATTAATTTGTGCATTGACCAAAGTGGCCATCTTGTCGTTGATCTTCATACTGTCTTGATTTGAGTTTTACTTTGCGGACGTCTTCTCCGTCCGGCAGTGCAAATATAGCAAATATTCTTCAGCTGAAGACTATGCCGACCAGGGCTGACGCATGCTAAAAATGAGCTCGTCTCATTTCCTACCTAGGAATTGCCCAAATTCTGTCCTCTCCTGAAATAGTACACAGTTGGGGAGCCAACCCCAACAGCAATGAAACCAGAAAAAAGTAAACGAGGACGAAAGGGATATCCCCTAGATTTCAAGTGGAGAGTCAT
>NZ_AXVC01000024.1 GCF_000482365.1 Porphyromonas uenonis DSM 23387 = JCM 13868
ACTGTGCAGGTCTTTGTTCATGAGAGATCTATTCATATTCGGAGTCTTTTAGAGTTTTCAAGAGCAGAGCCAAGAGACTATGCGACATAAAGACAAGAGATAGAATATGCTCTTGACGTATGGAGCAGAGAGACTATCTTGGCTCTTGAAGCTCAAAAGGCTCACGAGATAGGGATAATCTACATTGTCTACTCTAATGCACTCACATCGCCTATCGTGGGAAGTTGATTAGCTTCGATAAGAAGTACAACTGTTCCTGTCAGTTCTGTGTAGAGCGTGTCATACTCAGGTGTTGCAACAAATTCATCCGTAAGGTTATACTTGTCAAATAGTTCTTGTATCGCCTTGTTCCCGAGAAGTATCTGAGAGAGTCGTTCGGGGAGTGGAGAGGGGAGTTCCTTTTCAAACTCATTCTCCAAGACGGACACAAGCGTGTCATATTTGGAGAAATGCAGGTCACGATACAGCACTTCACTTGCCATACTCTCTGCTTCGGGATACGAGAATCCTTCTTCTACAGCATCACAGTAGGTGGTAAGAGCTTCATCAGCTCGTGCCTTGATAAATGGTTTGTCTTCCATCTTTTCAGGGAAATGCTCACTAAGGTAGCTCTCCAGCTTTAAGCGGAAGTAGGATAGTTCTTTCTTATTCGTTGTCTTCATCTTTTTATTTGGTTTTAATGGTTACACTTATTGCCAGCTATTCTCCCCGATACCCATTGCCGTATTGAACTTGCCTAGCTTGTCAGCAAACTGCTCCATGTC
Organism: Porphyromonas uenonis DSM 23387 = JCM 13868; assembly: GCF_000482365.1. Classification (GTDB taxonomy): domain Bacteria; phylum Bacteroidota; class Bacteroidia; order Bacteroidales; family Porphyromonadaceae; genus Porphyromonas; species Porphyromonas uenonis. The sequence continues at coordinate 765 of NZ_AXVC01000024.1, forward strand.
ATGTTCAATCTTCTTATTGGTAATCCGGGCATAGATTTGCGTTGTTCTGATATTGGTATGCCCCAGCATCTTAGATACGCTCTCTATCGGAACTCCCTTGCTCAGTGACATTGTCGCAAAGGTATGTCGAGCTAAGTGGAAAGTCAAGTTCTTCTTGATACCACATATATCTGCAATCTCTTTGAGGTATGAATTGGTCTTCTGATTGCTAAGGATAGGGAAGAGCTTGCCATCACGATAAGTTTGGTGGCTATATTTACTGACAATGCGCTTAGGGATGTCGAGGAGCAGCACATTGGTCTCCACACTTGTCTTCTGTCGCTTGGTCATAATCCACTCTTTGCCACCAAGCATCACGATATTGTCAGGTGTAAGATTAGCCACATCAATGTAGGCTAAACCTGTAAAGCAGGAAAAGATGAAGACATCTCGTACCAGCTCCAATCTTGAGACATTCAACTCCTTGTTGACAATCTGTAAGACCTCTTCATCAGTCAAGAACCCTCTATTCACTGGTTCTAAGTGAAATCGGAAGTTGACAAATGGGTCGTGATGTAGTACGCCCAACTTTAGCCCCAAAATGACGACAGTCTTGAAGGTCTTCATCGTCTTAGTGGCTGTATTAGGATTTTGCCCCACCACCGTGCGTAGGTATAGGTCAAAATCATGTATAATCATATAGGTTAGCTCCGTGAGCTTGAGGTCTCTACGTCTGAGTTTATCTTTTAGGAACTCAGAAAAGCGTCTTTTGCAGACCTTATACTTTTGAAGAGTGGGCGCAGAGACTGAGATGCCAACTCGAGCTGCAACATCTTCATTGTGTTTGTCGAAGAGTTGCATGATGGTATCTATATCTTGTTTTTTGCCAAGATGTTCTGACTTGATACGCTCTAACGAAAGCTCATCAGTCATTTCTAACTTGCGAAAGATGGCTTGTAAACCACTTTGGATGTTATCCAATTGCAAGTTCGTATTCAGAGCTTCGGTGTGACGCCCTTTTACTCGCTCTTTTTCGCGATCCCATTGGGACTGCACGATGGTGATGCCAGTGGAGCCTAGTGACATCCGCTCATTGTTGAGATAGATGCGTAGCATTACTGGTGTTTTTCCTTCCTTGTTCACATAGTTGCTGCGAAGGTAGAATGCTGTTCTGAAAATTGATTGCATACATTGTCTGTTTTTATTGTAGCCAAGCATAGAAAGTTTGCGACCAGAAAAGCTACACATTTACGGTGCTAATAACTCTCTACAACTCGCCTACAAAGTTGCACATAATTGTTTGAACTACAGCAATCTACAAGTACTCTAAACAGACTCTCTACATACTCTTGGCTACAATTATTTTTTGCGAGAAAAAAGTGTAGCCAGATTGTAGCCATTGGAGAGTATTTTGAGCGTTTCGGCTATCTCTGTAACTACTCTGAAGAGGTAGAGGATTATAAAACAAAAGTATCGTAACTCGTTGGAATTACGATACTTATACTTTTTCGACAGTGCTCTCTGGCGGTGCTGCCAGAGTACTTAAAGCGGAGAGAGAGGGATTCGAACCCCCGGACCCGTGAAGGTCAACGGTTTTCAAGACCGCCGCGATCGACCACTCTGCCACCTCTCCTTGCTTGCCGACTGAAGGGATATTCCCCGTCTGTAAGCACGCATCTCAATCAATGCGTTTGCAAAGATACGACATTTTCCCCAATAAACAAGCCCCCTGGCGTCAGCTCGGCCTCGCTAAAGAGGTGGAGGCTATGGGATACTAGATAGCTGCTAGACCAGAGAAGCCCATGAAGGCCATCGCTAGGATACCAGCGGTGATGAGGGCGATGGGGGTGCCTTTCATAGCTCGTGGCGTGCTACCCGTCTTGGCTAGCTGCTCGCGGATACCAGCGAAGATGACCATGGCGAGGAGGAAGCCGATACCGATGGAGACGGCATAGACGAGTGACTCAGCGTAGGTGAACTCCTTCTGGATGACGAGGATAGCGACACCGAGTACACAGCAGTTTGTCGTGATCAGCGGGAGGAAGACACCGAGCGCCTGATAGAGCGCGGGAGAGATCTTCTTGATGATCATCTCGATCATCTGCACGAGTGTAGCGATGACGAGAATGAAGGCGATGGTCTGCAGGAATTCGAGTCCCAGGGGAACTAATATATAAGTCTGTACGAGCCAGGTAACCATCGTCGCTAGGAGCAAGACGAAGGTGACGGCAGCGCCCATGCCTGTGGCGGTGGAGACCTTCTTAGATACGCCTAAGAAGGGGCAGATGCCGAGGAACTGGGAGAGGACTACGTTGTTGACAAAGACCGCAACGATGAATATGATGATAAATTCCATAGTAGTAAGTGTCTGTGTGATGAGCTGTGGCTAGGGACTAGCCGTTACGTCTCATGGGTTTGACCTATTGCTTCTTGGTGATAGCGTGATAGATGCCGATGAGTAGTCCTAGAGCGATGAAGGCTCCTGGAGGCAGTACGAAGAGTAGTGCTGAGAAGTCATTGGGATAGGCCGTCATGCCAAAGAATGAACCGCCTCCGAGCATCTCACGTACGGTGCCTAGGAGGGTTAGTCCGATGGTGAAGCCTAATCCGATGCCGACACCGTCGAAGAAAGATATACCGACGCTACTCTTGGAGGCAGTCGACTCGGCACGTCCGAGAACGATACAGTTGACCACGATGAGCGGGATGAAGATACCTAAGCTCTGATCGAGGGCTGGCATGTATGCCTTGATGACCATCTGCAGTACGGTGACGAAGCCTGCGATGACGACGATAAAGGCTGGGATACGTACCGCATCAGGTATGAGTCGCTTCAGGAGGGAGATCATCACGTTGGAGCAGATGAGCACGAAGGTGGTGGCTAGTCCCATGCTGAGTCCATTGATGGCTGACGTAGTGGTCGCCAAGGTAGGACACATACCGAGGAGAAGCACGAAGGTGGGGTTCTCCGTAATGATACCATTGGTAATTGTCTTGATATACTTATTCATGGTCGTGCATTACTTAGTTGATTCGTTAGCATTGGCCTCTACAAAGATGCGCTGCGCACGGGCGATGCCCTGGAGGACAGCTCGCGAAGAGGCCGTAGGACCTGAGGTAGCGTCTACAGATCCGCCGTCCTTGCGTAGCTTAAGGCTAGAGGGAGTGACCTTCTTGCCGATGAGTGACTTCTTTGAGGGCTTGACGGTAGCGGGGTCTTGGTTGCCTCCGTACTCTTTACTAATAGAGACGAGCTGATCCGCAGCCTCGACATCAGCTACAGCAAAGGCTGTCAGTGTACCACTATTGTCAAAGCAGACGAGCATTGGTGCGCAATGCCCCTCGTTGTCATCGCCACTGATGGTGACGACGAGCAAACCGGTCGTCTCGCTCATATCGTTGGTGCCGTAGCTCTGAGTTAGCCAAAGAGAGCCGTCTTCAGAGGTGCCGTTTTTCGCCTTATCCACCAGACGATAGGCGGGGAGTAGCGTATTGAATAGACTGTCGATGACCTCTCGCTCGGGGAGCTCACAGTTGCTCGCAGTGGGCTGTGCCGTGGGGGCACCCTCGCCGATGACGCTCTGATAGACTCGGTAAGCTCGCTCGATGGCATCGATGAAGGCTCTACTGGAGATGGTCGCAGCGGTGATGGCGTCGACCTTACCTCCATCTTTGGAGACCTTGAGTGGCGAAGCTTGGCTCATATCAAGCCCGCGAACATCACGAATGAGGTCAGCATTGGGTGCGGGAGAGGTGAACCACTCCTGTATCTTAGCGCCTAGACCGGGGGTCTCCTCGTGCTTGAGCACCTTGAAGCCGACGATCTGGCTCTGCATATCAAAGCCTACCATAATATCTATGTGACCAGCGAAGCCCTTATCTGTATAGGTCTCGATAGCGTAGCCTACGGGCTGACCACCCTGCGTGGCGGGATAGACGGTGATGGGGTCTTCGCCCTCGAGCGTGACGGTGTCTCGCTCTTCGTAAGGGTTATTGTCAAAGGCAGGGACGATCTCTTTGATTGCCTCGACCTTAGCTTTCGTCTCGGCCTGCGCGATGGTATCTTTTGTTGCCACATTGACCAGGGCTAGGATACCAGCGATGATCAGACAGATGATCCCGAGTGAGAGGATCATGTTAGGAAGTGTAGAGGGTAGCTTCTTCATCTTTTAGCCTCCTTTCTAGATTTGACCACATGACCAAAGTGACGTGGCTTGATGTAGGTGTTGAGTAGTGGGGTGAGCGCATTCATGATGAGGATGGCAAAGGACATACCCTCAGGGTAAGAACCCCACAAGCGAATGATGACGGTGAGCAGTCCGATCATACAGCCGTAGATGAGCTGTGCACGGTGCGAGATGGGCGAGGTGACGTAGTCGGTCGCCATAAAGACTGCACCAAAGAGTAGACCACCAGTCAGTAGGTGGAAGAAGGGACTGGCGTACATCGCTGGGTTGTAGAGGTGCATGATGCCACTCAGTACGAATGCTGAGACGATGATAGCCACGGGCGTGTGCCAGGTGATGATGCGTCGGATGAGTAGATAAGCTAAGCCGATGAGAATGGCGATGGCACTCACCTCTCCCATGGAGGAGAAGTTGAAGCCGACGAGGAGCTGCAGCGAGTCGGGGAGCTTGTCGATGGCTCCTGACTTGAGGATGCCTAGAGGTGTCGCTCCTGTGACGGCATCGGTAGCTTGCTCAGCAAGGCGAGCGGGGAGCTTCCAGGTGGTCATCTGCGCAGGATAGGAGATGAGGAGGAAGACACGCCCGACGAGTGCGGGGTTGAATATGTTGTTGCCCAGACCTCCGAAGGCCATCTTGCCAATGCCGATAGCGACGACGCCACCCATCAGGACGAGCCACCAGGGGAGCGAGGCGGGGAGATTGAAGGCTAGGATGACGCCCGTCAGCAGTGCCGAGCCGTCCAGCAGACGACAGGGGCGGTGCAAGAAGAATCGGGTGATGACCCACTCCGTGAGCATACAGGAGGCTACGGAGATGGCGGTGATCAGTAGAGCGTCTGTCCTAAACTGGTAGAGCATGACGAGGAATGCTGGTATCAAAGCAATCAGCACCCCATACATATTCTTGCTAATGGTGTCACCGCTATGAATATGCGGTGAGGGTGATACGATGACTTGTTGTGCCATAAGCTATATATCGTAGTCGATGATGAGGATCGGTGATCTATCTCAGTATGTATTACTTCTTGCGGGCTCGCATGATGCCCATGACGGTCTGCTTGCCCACACGTATGTAGTCAAGGAGCGGACGACCTGCTGGGCAGGTATAGCTACATGAGCCGCACTCGATACAGTCGGCGATGTAGTTGTGCTCGGTACTCTCCCAGTCCTTGTAGATGGTGTCACGCATGAGGAAGGCGGGGTTGAGACCCATCGGGCAGACCGATACGCACTTACCACAGCGTATGCAGTCGTGCATCTCGGGACGTGTCGACTCCTTGGCGGAGAGGATGAGTAGTCCTGACGAACCCTTCGCAACGGGTATGTCGGTGCTGACGAGTGCTCGGCCCATCATAGGACCACCGCCAATGATCTTGCCTGGCTCCTCAGCATAGCCTCCTGCAGCGTCGATGAGCGTCTGCATAGAGGTGCCTATACGCGCCTTGAAGTTGGAGGGATGCGTGATAGCTTGTCCCGTGACGGTGATGATACGCTCGATGAGTGGCTTGTGCTTCATGACCGCCTCATAGATGGCGAAGGTCGTTCCGACGTTCTGCACGATCGCTCCTGTGGAGATAGGCAGTGCGCCTGAGGCGACCTGCTTGCGAATGAGCGCATCAATGAGTTGCTTCTCACCACCTTGCGGGTAACGCTTCTTGAGCGGTACGACGGTGATGCTTTGTCCTTCGGGCAGGAACTCCTTGGCACGCTCCGCTGCGTCACGCATGATGCGGATAGCGTCTGGCTTATTGACCTCAATGCCGATGAGCGTGCGGGGAGCGTTGGCAGCCTTCATGATGATGGAGCAGCCTACCATGATCTCCATCGCCTTGACACGCATGAGCGCATCGTCGCTGGTCAGATAAGGCTCACACTCGACGGCGTTGATGATGACGTAGTCGGCACTTTGACCAGGAGGAGGCGACAGCTTGACATGTGTCGGGAAGGTCGCGCCACCCATACCGACGATCCCCATTTCAGCGATGCGATCGATGATCTGCTTGGCGTCTAGGTCGGTCTCAGTGATGAGCGTATCGGTCTGGTCGATGTACTCCTCCCACTCGTCGCCCTCAACCTTGATAAAGATGGCGGGCTTCTTAAAGCCACTGGCATCCGTGATCTGGTCCACCTTGGTGACCGTACCAGAGACGGAAGAGTGAATGTTTGCCGAGACAAAGCCTCCTGCCTTGCCTAGGAGCGTACCCACACGCACCTTGTCGCCCTTGTTGACGACTGCAGTGGCCGGCGCTCCGATATGCTGTGCTAATGTGATGACCACCTCATCTGGAGGAGCGACCACGGTGATAGGTACCCCTGCGCTGATCTTATGGTCGTGGGGATGGATGCCCCCTATTCTAAATGTCTTTGCCATAGCTTCGTATTAATCTTTCTGAGGTACAGATGCTGTCGAAGAGGTCTCAGCTGCAGGCGCTGCAGGTTCAGCCTTAGCAGGCGCTGGCTTTTCGGCAGGCGCTGGCTTTGCTGCGGGTTCCTTGCGTGGCGGGAGGTTGACCTCGTGGATAGCTCCCGTCGGGCACTCGGCCGCACACTTGCGACAGAGACGACACTTCTGATGGTCTATGTAAGCCAAGTTATTCTCAAACGTGATCGCCTCAAACGGGCAGACCTTAAAGCACTTGCTACATCCGATACAAGCATTCGCACAAGCCTTACGAGCCACGCCACCCTTGTCCTTGTTGACACAGCTGACGTAGAGGCGGCGACCCTTGGGCCCCTTCTTGCGAAGCTCGATGATCATCTTCGGACAAGCCTTGACACAAGCCCCGCAGGCAGTACACTTATCCTCGTCCACCTCGGGTAGCCCCGTCTCGGGATTCATATGGATCGCATCAAAGTCGCACACAGCGACGCAGTCGCCATTGCCTAGACAGCCGTAGCTACAGCCCGTCTCGCCACTGTACAGCGTCGACTCGATCTTGCAGCTGCGAGCTCCTATATAAGTATTCGTCCGAGGGCGTGCCTCGCAGGTACCATTGCAGCGTACGACTGCCACGAGTGGATCGCTCTTAGCGACGCTCTGACCGAGTATCTCTGCGACCTTCGTCATGACGGGCTCTCCGCCCACGGGACACCAGAGCCCCTCGAGCGTGGAAGCCTCGCAACAAGCCTTCGCAAAGCCCGCGCAACCCGGGTGACCGCAGCCACCGCAGTTCGCCTGTGGTAGGACCTCAGCGACCTCGCCGATGCGTGGATCTTCTTTGACTTCAAACTTCTTAGAGGTGATAAAGAGTAGGATGGCACTCAAGAGCGCTATCACTACGAGGACAAGTATGGTGGATAGTATTGTCATAGAAGTGTGTATGAACTTACTTTTTTCGCACGGTAAAGGTAAAAGTGCGCTCAAACCGATCACGTAAGAGCCATAGCAGGAGCATATATGCGGCGGCTACACCTAAGGCGATCAATATCTGAGCCAGCGTACCTACCTCTAGGTAGCTGAGGAGGATAGTTACAGCGATGATGAGTAGCGTAGGGACAATCATCGTGAGGAGTACAGCACGCATGCCCAGCGAGCTCCGCATCTCTAGAGAGACTTGGTCACCGAGAGCTATATCGCTAGGGAACTGCGAGCGGTCGAGTGTGATCGTCTCCAGGCGACTCTCCGAAGCGTGGCAATGCCCCGCCACCTCACAGTTACTACACGCTGATGGACGTAGTACCGTGAGGCACACCTCTCCGCCATTGATGGCTGTTATGGTGGCACTTCGCTCTATACACTCAGATTGCATCGACACTATAAATTACATTGCAACAACCTCCGCATTCGCAAAGGTAGCAATAAATAATTAGTCTTAGTTCGGTATCGGGGTATGAATTTCTCCAAAGACCCCCTCCTTAGCGTGTGCCTCGTGCTCGTTATCAGGGAGTTTTACCGTCCTGTGCAAAAGGTTGTGATAGCCTCCAGAAGCTTTGCATTGTCTACCGTGTCACGAGCGGTGATACGGATCATCTCGCCCTTGACACCTCGCTGCGTGGTCGCATCGTAGACCGCAATATTGTGCTCCTCCAGCAGATACTTGATGAGCTCAGCTGCTGTAGCGCAGTGGATCTGCACGAGGAAGAATGGTGCATCGCTCGGCATCACCTCGATACCGTCTATCTGGCGCAGCTTGGTCTCTAGCTCGAGCGCGTTACGCTGCCACTTGCGTATCGGCAGGGTAAACTGCGCGGGGTGGATCAAGATATACTTCGCCACCTCGACCGCCATCGTGCTGACCGACCACGGGTCGATCACCTTCTGGATCTCCTTGACGACCTTCTTGTCGGCCGTCACATAGCCGATGCGCAGACCAGGCAGACCGTACGTCTGTGTGAACGAACTGACGAAGATAATGTTGGGATGATTCTTCACATCGCTCAGCGTAAGCGTCGGCTGCGTCGTAAAGGTCGCATAGGACTGGTCTACGATGAAGGAGACCTGAGGGTGCGCTTTGATAAGCTCCAGCAGCTCAGCCCGTGAGCGAAAGCGTCCCGTCGAGCTATTGGGCGAGCAGATCCAGCAAAACTCCTCTCCCTCGAGCTTGATCTCCTGCGTCTCTACATCCTCAGGGATATAGGTCAGCTGCCAGCCATAGCGCTTGGCGGCTAACTCATAGTGCTGATACGAAGGCACCAGGATAGCACCACGCCGCCCCGCAAAAGCCTCCGCAATCGTGTAGAAGCCAGCCGTACGTCCTGGGGTGATGACTATATTATCCGCATGTAGCCCATTACGCTTGGCGATCATCGTGCGGAGCGTCTTGTAGTCTGGCTCAGGATAGTAGCGCATCATCTCGACCATCTGGTCGTTGAGGTGCTCAGCAAGCTTCGTCAGCTCGGGAGCAAACCATGAGGCAGTGTCAAACTGTAGGGGTAGACAGGCTGTATTTGTCGTCTGGGTGGGATTCTTCTTTATCATACTACGCTTGTTTAGACAGCTGTGAATGTTATTTCTTAGATACTTTGTTCTGTAGGTACTCGGCAAAGTCGACTAGCTCTGGCGTATGCAGCGCCTCGTAGAGCTCCTCCTTATTATATAGTGGTCTCTCGCTAGTCTCGCCCGCATGGAGTAGGAGCTTGTAGCAAAGGACGCGCAGACAGCGATCCTGGATCGTCTCCGCCGAGAGCGTGCCCGCACGATAAGCCGAGAGTAGCTCCTTGTAGCTCGCTAGCGGGTCTAGAGGTCCTAGAAGCAGATCGTTGCCCGCTAGGATGGCAGCTACAGATATAGGTAAACCCTCCGCACGCTGCACCCCTCGCATCTCTAGTCCATCAGTGAAGATGAGCCCCTTGAAGCCCAACTGCTCACGCAGTAACCCTGTCACGACGGCGTGGCTCAGTGAAGTGGGACAGGTCACGTCAGGCTCCAGTGCTGGCACCGACAGATGCGCCACCATGATGCCCCCAAGTCCAGCCTCTATGTAAGCGCGAAAGGGGGCTAGCTCCACCCGTTCGAGCTCCTCTAGACTACCCGACACGGTGGGGAGAGTCTTGTGCGAATCCTTGTCCGTATTGCCATGCCCCGGGAAGTGCTTAGCGACCGACAGCACCCCGCCATCCTCCAGCCCCCTCGCTAGGGCTAAGCCGTGCGAGATGACAATGTCAGGCGTAGCGCCTAGGCTGCGGGTACCGATGACCGGGTTCTTCGGATTATTATTGACATCCAGCACTGGCGCAAAGCTCACGTGAATGCCCATCACACGGCACTGCTGCGCCATATGCTGCCCGAGCGTGTACATCTCCTCAGGCGTGCAGTGGTCCGCCAGCAACTTCATACGCGGATAGCGTATAGTCCCCTGCAGGCGCATCGCCAACCCCCACTCCGCATCGGCCGTGATCAGTAGTGGGATGCGAGAGCGCTCCTGTAGAAGATGTGTAAGCCGATATTGATCGTACGGCTCCCCCTTGCGAAAGAGGATGCCCCCAGGATGAATCTGGTCTATGAGCCGCAGATAGCGCTCACGCGAAGCCGAATCATAGCGAGGCTCCCAGATCGGGATGATCAGTTGACCGATCTGCTCCTCGATGGTAAGCGTGCTGAGCCAGTCACTAGCCGCACGAACGAGCGAGTCCGAGGCACGCTCGCTCATCGGGCCAAGGTGCGTAGGCAGCTGCTGCGCTGTGGTACTCCCCCCAGCACAACTGACCAGCAACCCCAGTGACATACCGACCACGGCAAGGCGCCTCATCAGCCCCCGACCTCGTAGCTGCTCGCTGAGCGAAACGAACCACCGCTCTAACCGCTTCGTATACTTCATACTGCAAAGATAAGCTTATCTCAGCAAAGGTACACACTCTTGAGTCACCCAATTAGGGCTGATACGTTATAATCAGCCACTTAGGAGCTGCTCAGGTCGAGAACTAGGAATAGGCCGTTCGATGATCGCTACAGAGTGGCTATGAAAACTCTCTGATTACGCCTTCCTCCCGAAGAATCGAATTCCTACCTAGGAATTTGCCAAATAGCTACCTAGGAATTTGCCAATTCCTAGGTAGGAAATGAAAAATTCTTCGGAGGAATCAAATGAAACTTCGGAGGAATCAAAAAATAAGTCCGAAGAATTTGCCCATTTCCTAGGTAGCAAATCAGAAATATCTACGGAGGAATTTGGGAATTCCTAGGTAGGAAATGAAACGAGCTCATTTTTATCATACGTCAGCCCTGTCTCTTATGGCACCTATGAGTTGGAATTAGAATATATTATGTACCTTTGCGGTGCATAGGTGCACGAGGAACAACCAATCTTTGTCACCCCGTCTGAATAGGGAACTTGGTGCGAAGCCAAGACTGTACTCTCAGCTGTAACTCCTGAAGTGCGACCCTGCATTATGATGTCACTGTAGCGCCAGCCTACCAGCATTCTAGCGAATGTGCCGTAGGTAGCTATGGGAAGACCCAGGGTATCGCCCGTTTTGTACGACTCAATGTGAGCTATACGAACTAGGGAGAAGTCAGAAGACCTGCCTGTGCCATAGGACTTTTGTTTTCAGAGCTAGGAAATAAAAAGAATGACAGCGGGACATATATGGCTTCACATAGTGCGTATACTAGAGTCCATAGCAGCGAGACTGACTATGAGGCTCCCTCTCGTTGTATCTACCGTCATCAGCCACACCCTACTGCCAGCTTCAAGCTGTAGGAGAGTGACCTCGCCCGTGACTTCTGCTCTGTATCTCGAGGGTCCTACTCGGACACACGACGATTCTATTCACTTTATACAGAAAAGAAGTTATGAAAACACGCGAAGAGTACATCGAGAGCCTTAGAGCTCTCCATCTAAACGTCTACTTCATGGGCAAGAAGATCGACAACCCTGTCGACCACCCCATGATCCGCCCATCGCTCAATTCGCTAGCGATGACCTATGAGCTGGCTCAGCAGGAGGAGTACAAAGACCTGATGACCGCCACCTCCAACATTACGGGCAAGACGATCAATCGCTTCTGCCACATTCATCAGAGTGCCGAGGACCTCGTCAAGAAGGTCAAGATGCAGCGTCTCCTCGGGCAGAAGACCGCTAGCTGCTTCCAGCGCTGTGTAGGTATGGATGCCTTCAACGCTATTTGGTCTACCACCTACGAGATGGATGAGGCGTGCGGTACCAACTACCACCAGCGCTTCAGAGACTATGTCCAGTACTGCCAGGACAACGACCTCGTTGTGGACGGTGCTATGACCGATCCTAAGGGCGACCGCAGTCTCTCTCCCTCACAGCAGGAGGATCCTGATCTTTACGTACACATCAATGAGATACGCCCTGACGGTATCGTCGTCACGGGTGCCAAGGCTCACCAGACGGGCTCGGTCAATTCACACGAGCACCTGATCATGCCGACCTGCTCGATGCGTGAGGAGGATGCGGACTACGCCGTTTCCTTTGCTATCCCTAGTGACGCTGAGGGTGTTACCATCATCTACGGTCGCCAGTCTTGCGACACGCGCAAGATGGAGGAGGGTGCCGACATTGATCTAGGTAACTCAACCTTCGGAGGTCATGAGACGCTCTTCATCATGGATCACGTCTTCGTACCTATGGAGCGTGTCTTCATGTGCCGTGAGTACCAGTTCTCCAACATGCTCGTCGAGCGCTTCGCTGGCTATCACCGTCAGTCTTATGGTGGCTGTAAGGTAGGTGTGGGCGATGTCCTCATCGGTGCGGCCGCACTAGCTGCTGACTACAATGGCGTACCTAAAGCTTCGCACATCAAGGACAAGCTGATCGAGATGGTTCACCTCAATGAGACGCTTTACGCTTGTGGTATCGCTTGCTCGGCTGAGGGCAAGAAGACGAAGTCGGGCAACTATCTGATCGATATGCTCCTCGCCAACGTATGTAAGCAGAATGTAACTCGCTATCCTTACGAAATAACTCGTCTCGCTGAGGACATAGCTGGCGGTCTGATGGTTACGATGCCTAGCCAAGCTGACCTGCAGCACGAGGAGGTCGGCCCGCTCGTACGTAAATACCTTGCTGGCGCTAAGGGCACGGACACGGTGAATCGTATGCGCATCCTACGTCTGATCGAGAACCTCACACTCGGTACCGCTGCCGTAGGCTACCGCACGGAGAGCCTACACGGTGCTGGATCGCCACAGGCTCAGCGCATCATGATCTCGCGTCAGTGTAATATGGAGGCAAAGAAGGAGCTGGCTCGTCAGATAGCTCATATCGACACCTCTCTGGACAAGAAGCCTCAGGGCAAGTAGTCCTAGCCGATTATGACAGATCTATCCTCTAGGGTAGACGAGATCACTACCATCATCAGTAGCTATGTACGTCCCCAGCTCCAGGCACACGGGGGCGACATAGCTCTGCTGAGAGTAGCTGGCGAGCAGGTCTTCGTCAAGGTCTCGGGGAGTTGTCAGGCCTGCCCCTCGCTGAGTAGTACGATCCAAGAGGTCGTGCAGGAGACTCTGCGCAGCGAGCTCGCGCTCCCCACCCTAACGGTAACTGTAGACGACAGCGTCAGCGACGAACTCATCGCCGAGGCGCTTCGGATCATACGAAAGTGACTCTTGCTGGCCATTGGCTTTTGGCTCTTGGCTCTTGGCCGTTGGCTAAAGTCACTAGAGCTACTAGCTAACAGCTAATAGCCAACGGCCAACAGCCAACAGCCAACAGCTAACCTCTAATTTCTAATCTCTAACCTCTCTATATGTCTATCCCATTTAGCAGTATCACTCCCGACGAAGCGGTCTCTCACATACAGGACGGTGACTTCGTCGTCCTATCTCATGCGGCGGCTGTACCGCAAGCTTGCGTCGCAGCCTTAGCGCGAAACTATGAGCGCTTTCACAACGTACGCATCTTCCACATGGTCACTCTCGGCGAAAGCCCCTACACAGCACCCGAGATGGAGGGACACTTCAGACTCGTGACCAACTTCGTCGGTGCCAACACGCGTCCCGCTGTCGATGAGCAGCGCGCGGACTTCGTCCCCTCCTACTTCTACGAGGTTCCCTCGATGATGCAGCCGGGGGGAGTCTTTCATCCAGATGTTGCCATCGTGCAGCTCTCCTATCCCAACGAGGAGGGTTACTGTAGCTTCGGAACCTCCTGTGACTATAGTAAGCCTGCCGCAGAGCAAGCGCGAGTCGTCATCGGAGAGCTCAATAAGCAGATGCCCTTCGTCGGCGGAGACAACCTCATACATATCTCGCAGCTCACGCATATCGTCGAAGCTGACTACCCGCTCTATGCACTCGACCTGCCTCGCATCGGAGAGGTCGAGGAGGCTATCGGACGCAACTGCGCAGAGCTCATACAGGATGGAGACACGCTCCAGCTAGGCATCGGAGCTATACCTGATGCTGTCCTGCTCTTCCTCAAGAATAAGAAGGACCTCGGCATCCACTCCGAGATGGTCTCCGACGGTGTCGTCAAGCTCATCAAGGCTAACACCATAACGGGCCGGCGCAAGACGCTACATCCCAACAAGGTGGTCGCTACCTTCCTCATGGGTACACAAGAGCTCTACGACTTTGCGCACAATAATCCAGCCATTGAGATGCGCCCCGTCAACTATGTCAACGATCCGCGCATCATCGCCCAAAACGACCACCTCGTGAGCATCAATAGCTGTATCGAGGTAGACCTCATGGGACAGGTCGTCTCGGAGGCGATGGGCTTACGACAGTTCAGCGGTCCCGGCGGACAGGTAGACTTCGTACGTGGTGCCGCCTGGTCTAAGGGCGGACGCAGCATCATCGCTATCCCCTCCACAGCTCGCCGAGGTACCGCCTCCCGCATCGTACCCCTACTCACAGAGGGCGCAGCCATCACCACCTCTCGCAATGACGTAGACTACATCGTCACCGAGTATGGCGTGGCGCACCTCAAGGGCAAGTCGCTCCGTGAGCGAGCCTTAGCACTGACTGCTATCGCTCATCCCAATTTCCGCCCCGAGCTAGAGGCGGAGTGCAAGAGAAGATTCAAACTATAACAATACATTCTTACTATGCAACTATTCAAGCTCAAGACGGTCATCGACCAGTTCGAGACCTTTGCAGACTTTGCCAAAGCCTTTGCACTCGGGGAGCGGGACCTAGTCATCACCAATGACTTCCTCTACGAGCCCTTTATGAAAGCCTCTCAGCTACCCTGCCACTTCGTCATGCAGGAGCACTACGGCACAGGAGAGCCATCGGAGGAGATGATGAATCAGATCCTCCACGACCTCCAGGGGACGGACTACGATCGTGTCATAGCCGTAGGCGGTGGCACGGTCATCGACATCTCCAAGCTCTTTGTGCTACGTGGCTTGACAGACGTGATGGACGCTTTCGACAAGAAGATCCCGCTCGTCAAGGAGAAGCAACTCATCATCATCCCCACAACCTGCGGTACAGGTAGCGAGGTGACCAATATATCGATCGCTGAGATCAAGAGCCGCCAGACGAAGATGGGACTCGCCGACGATGCCATCGTAGCTGACAATGCGGTCATCATCCCTGAGCTGCTGAGGGGGCTACCCTTCAAGTTTTACGCCTGTAGCGCCATCGATGCGCTCATACATGCTGTCGAGTCCTTCCTCTCGCCCAAGTGCAATCCCTACACCGCTATCTTTAGCGAAGCAGCTTGGCAGATCATCATCCCGGTCTTCCAGAAGATACGAGACAAGGGCCCCGACTACCGATTCGACTGTATGGGCGAGATGATCATGGCGAGCAACTTCGCGGGCATCGCCTTTGGCAATGCGGGTGTTGGTGCCGTCCATGCGCTCTCTTATCCGCTCGGAGGTACCTATCACGTACCCCACGGAGAGGCAAACTATCAGTTCTTCACCGAGGTCTTTAAGGCTTACGAGCGCAAAGCTCCAGCTGGTCAGATGCAGCTCCTCAAGGAGAAGCTCGCCAAGCTAATGGATTGCACACCCGCCACGCTCTTTGACGAGATCGACGCACTACTCTCAGCTTTGATTGCTAAGAACCCGCTTCACACTTACGGTATGAAGGAGGCGGAGGTCGAAGGCTTTGCCGATGCGGTCATCGCTACGCAGCAGCGCCTCCTAGCAAACAACTACACCCCCCTCACACGGGACGAAATCAGAGACATCTACAAGGCTCTCTACTAATAAAGCTATCACTCAATTCAATCTATAAACAACCATATCATGGATATCAAAGAAATGGTCTCTCTAGCACGAGAGGCACAGAAGGATTACCAAGCACGCTTCGACCAGGACGCTGTAGACCAGGTGGTCAAGGCTCTCTGTCGTGTCGTCTATGACAATGCTGAGATGCTCGCTCGTGAAGCTGTCGACGAGACCGAGATGGGCGTCTATGAGGACAAAGTAGCTAAGTGCCGCAACAAGTCAAAAGGCGTATGGAGCAACCTCCAGGGCAAGAAGAGTGTGGGCGTACTAGACATCGACGAGAAAACCGGTCTTATCAAGATCGCTAAGCCCGTAGGTGTCGTCGCGGCTATCACCCCGACGACCAATCCGATCGTCACTCCGATGGCAAACATCGCCTTCGCACTCAAGACACGCAATGCGATCATCGTATCTCCACACCCTCGCTCTAAGAACTGCTCTGCACATACCATCCAGCTCATACTGGAGCGCCTCAAGGATTTCAACGTACCCGAGCACCTCATCCAGTGCGTCACCGAACCCTCCATCCAAGCCACGCAAGACCTCATGGCAGCCGTCGACGTCGTAGTCGCTACGGGTGGTATGGGCATGGTACACTCTGCTTACTCTTCGGGCAAACCTTCCTTTGGTGTCGGTGCCGGCAATGTACAGGTCATCCTCGATGAGCATATCGACTACAACGAGGCTGCCGAGACCATCATCCGCGGACGTATCTTCGACAACGGCATCATCTGCTCTGGCGAGCAGTGCTTCATCTATCCTGAGCAGCATAAGGAGGAGATCTTCCAGGCTTTCAAGGATCACGGAGCTTACTTCGTACCTGCTGAGGAGCATGACAAGATGGTCAATACGCTCTTCGTCAATGGCACCATCAGCCGTGACGTCGTCGGCAAGAGCGTACAGCACATCGCTAAGCTCGCTGGCATCTCCGTACCTGAGGGTACCCGCATGCTCATCGTGCCTGCCAAGGGCGTCGGTACTGCCGATCCTATCTGCAAGGAGAAGATGTGCCCCGTGATGACATGTCTGCCTTACCGTCACTTTGACGAGGCTATCGAGCTGGCTAATACCAACCTCAAGATGGAGGGTCGTGGCCACACAGCTGGCATCCACTCAAACAATCAGGGTAACATCATCAAGGCTGGCGACGAGATCACCATCTCGCGTCTCATCGTCAACGCTCCCTGCTCGATCACCGCTGGTGGATCTATCCAAAACGGACTCTCCGTGACCACAACCCTAGGCTGCGGTAGCTGGGGCAACAACTCTATCTCAGAGAACCTCACTTACAAGCATCTACTCAACATCTCCCGCATCGCTCGTATGTCGCCACACGTCCACGTGCCGACCGACGAGGAGATCTGGGCGATGGACTAGATCCGCACATCCATAGACTTTCTGCGCTCATCCTAACCTAGAGCGCACACACAGACACGCTCCCGATGAGGCATCGCCCCGTCGGGAGCTCGTTTTTTATTCTGGCAATATGGCGACCCCTGCAGATCCTTTCAGACTTCCTCAGAGGTGGAGGCTGGCACGCTGCATTTGATCGTTGAATCTACGCTAATCTCTAGCTTCTAATCTCTAACCTCTAAATTCGTACCTTTGCATGAGGCTGACGTGCGTCGGCCGTGGCTACGGATCTACAATGACTACTCACTTTGACATTATCGTAATCGGCGCAGGGCATGCTGGCTGTGAGGCGGCGTGCGCTACGGCTCGCATGGGCGCCTCGACGCTCCTCATCACGGGAGACATGAACAAGGTGGCGCAGCTGAGCTGCAACCCCGCCATGGGTGGCATCGCCAAGGGACAAATAGTGAGAGAGATAGACGCACTCGGCGGCTATACGGGTCAACTATCCGACGCGGCTACCATACAGTGGCGCATGCTCAACCGAAGCAAGGGCCCGGCCATGTGGAGCCCACGAGCGCAGCTAGACCGCATGCGATTTATGGAGCTGTGGAGAGGTCAGCTAGATAGGACGGACGGGTTGGATCTTTGGCAAGACTTCGTCGTAGACATAAAGTTTGGCGCAGCGGATGGCAAACATCTGGTAGTGACGCAGTTGGGCATGACCTTTACCGCTGCGAAGGTGGTCATAACGGCTGGGACTTTCCTCGGAGGGCTGATGCACTTCGGCAGGACGATGATCCCAGGCGGACGCATCTCGGAGCCGGCTAGCCACGGCCTCACGGAGTGTCTCGTAGCGGCGGGACATCATGCCGACCGCATGAAGACGGGTACGCCAGCTCGTATCGACGGTCGCTCCGTAGATTGGTCGCTCGTAGAGGAGCAGCCAGGCGACGACGAGACGGGACACTTTAGCTTCCTCCCGATGCAAAGGCCCCCGCTACGACAGCGCTCCTGCTATATCCTCTATACGAACGAAGCTTGCCACGACATACTCCGCGCTTCGCTCAGCGACTCGCCACTCTACAACGGACAGATACAGAGCATTGGCCCCCGCTACTGTCCCAGCATAGAGACGAAGATCGTCAACTTCGCCGACCGCACGCGACATCAGCTCTTCCTCGAGCCGGAGGGCGAGGAGACGAACGAGTACTACCTCAACGGGTTTAGTTCGTCACTCCCTATTGATACGCAGATCAGAGCTTTACAGACGATCCCTGCACTGCGGCATGTGCAGCTTTACCGCCCTGGCTATGCGATTGAGTACGACTTCTTCGACCCTCGTGACCTGCACCACACGCTGGAGAGCAAGGTGGTCTCTGGCCTTTACCTAGCTGGTCAGGTCAACGGCACCACCGGCTACGAAGAGGCGGCTGGTCAAGGGCTCCTCGCAGGCATCAACGCCGCCTTATCGCTACGTGGTGAGCAGCCCCTTGTCCTACGTCGAGACGAAGCCTACATAGGCGTCCTCATTGACGACCTCGTGACCAAGGGGGTCGACGAGCCATACCGCATGTTTACCTCACGCGCTGAGTACCGTATACTCCTACGCCAGGACAATGCCGACCTGCGACTGACACCCTACGCGGAGCGGCTGGGACTAGCGACCGCAGAACGACTACATCGCCTCAAGCAGATCAAGCAAAGGATGGCCGAGCTAGAACAGCTCTGCGCCGACTATTCCGTTAAGCCTGAAGCGGTTAACAGCTACCTTACTACTCTAGGCGAGAAACCACTAGACTTCGGCACCAAACTCACGACCCTACTCCTTCGTCCGCACGTTTCGCTCAGCGACTTGACCGCTCAACTAGACGATTTCGCCACGCTGGTGAGAAATATCATTGGCGACGACACGGAGGCTCTGACCCGCACCGAAACCGCCATCAAGTATCGGGGCTACATCGAGCGAGAAGAGCAAGCTGCTCAGAAGCTTCATCGCTTGGAGTCGCTAACGCTAGGCGACAAGTTCGACTATCAGCAGATCTCTGCACTCCCCATAGAGGCTCGCGAGAAGCTCTCTCGCATTCGCCCCGCCACCATCGCTCAGGCTGCCCGCATCCCTGGGATCTCCCCGAGCGACATCAACATACTCCTCGTCCTGCTGGGACGATAAGCGTCCGTTTCACGTGAAACAGTCGAAATGAACCGAGACGAAATCAAAGCTATCCTCCCAACCATTCCGCAAAGTCCGGGATGCTACCAGTACCGCAACAAGAACGGGACGATCATTTACGTGGGCAAAGCGAAGAACCTACGTAACCGTGTCTCTTCGTACTTCAACAATTCGCCAAAGGATCCGAAGACGACGAGACTGGTCAGCGAGATTCGCCAGCTAGAGTACTTCGTGGTCAATACCGAGGCGGAAGCTTTGGTCTTGGAGAACAACCTTATCAAGACCCACCTGCCGAAGTACAACATATTACTCAAGGATGACAAGTCCTATCCACGCATCGTTATCACGGACGAACCGTTTCCCCGCATCTTTGCCACTAGAAAAGAGGTGGGCAAGGGGGACTACTTCGGCCCCTACCCCAACGTGGCGATGGCTCGCACCGTGATTGATCTAATTCACCGGGTTCTTCAGTTGCGTTCGTGTCGCTATGCTTTGACTCCTGAGGTAGTTCGAGAGCGACGAGTGGACCTTTGCCTGCAGTACCACATTAAAAAGTGCGGAGGCCCATGCCAAGGCTTGGTATCTGCGGAGGAATATGCCCACTCTGTGCAACTGGCACGACGTATCCTCAAGGGAGAAATCAGCATCCTCATAGAAGAGGAGGTAGAGGAGATGAATCGCATGAGCGAGCGCCTGGAGTTCGAGCGAGCTGAGCAGCATCGTCAGAATATTGAGGTGCTACGTCGCTATTCGGGCAAGCATGTCGTCGCGCCAAACATTCGCGAGGCCGATGTCTTTGCTTACGACGAGGACGACGTCAACGGGTTCGTCTGTATGATGCAGGTACGCCACGGGGCGGTCGTCCTGGCGCACAACTTGACCTTCAAAAAGACAGTCGACTCCTCTCGGAGCGACCTGCTCGCCTACCTGATCGAGGAGCTGAGGCAGCGCTTCGGTAGCACGGCTCGTGAGGTGATTCTTGCAGAGCCTGGCGAATGGGAGAGCGACAGCTATCGAATCACGGTGCCACAGCGGGGCGAAAAGAAGCATCTCCTCGAACTAGCCCAGGTCAACGTCTCAGGTTATCGCTGGGACTGCTACAAGCGTCAGGAGAAGCTCAACCCCGAGCAACGAGCCACACGCCTACTCACCACGATGAAGAAGGACCTCGGCATCGATCGCCTGCCCCGCCATATGGAGTGCTTTGACAATTCAAACATTCAAGGCACGAACCCCGTGGCTGCGTGCGTGGTTTTTAAGAATGGTAAGCCAGCGAAGAGCGAGTATCGTAAGTTTCATGTGAAAACAGTGGTCGGCGCTGACGACTATCGGACGATGCGTGAGATCATCTACCGGCGCTATCGGCGTGTGCTGGACGAGGGGCAGTCGCTCCCCGACCTGATTATCATAGATGGTGGCAAGGGTCAACTGCATGTTGCTTGCGATACGCTCAAAGAGCTGGGCATCTATGACAAGGTGTGCGTCTTCGGTCTTGCGGAGCGCTTCGAAGAGCTCTATCGTCCGGGCGAGTCGGAGCCGTTGGTCTTGGATCGTCGGTCGGAAACGCTCAAGGTGGTCTGTCATATACGTGACGAAGCGCACCGCTTTGGCATCACTTTCCACAGAGACAGTCGCTCGAAGCAGCAGACGAAGAGCATCCTGGACGAGATTCCTGGGATTGGCGCACGTAGTAAGGAAGCTTTGATGCGAGCCTTCAAGACGCCTCAGCGGGTCGTCAAGGCTAGTCGCGCCGAGCTGATCGAGACCCTCGGAGCTAGCAAGGGAAGCAAGCTATACAATCACCTACATCCTGACGAAACCACAGAAACAACCTAGAGAAGAAACAGTATGAAAGCACTTTTACAGCGAGTCACCCATGCCTCTGTGTCGATCGACGGCGACTGCGTCGGGAGCATTCAGCAAGGCATCGTCCTCCTCCTCGGCATCGGTTACGAGGATGGTCCCGAGCAGATCGAGAAGCTCTGCCAAAAGGTGTGCAAGCTACGCATCTTCGACGACGAGGAGGGCGTGATGAACCGTTCGCTGCTGGATATTGGAGGCGAAGCGCTCGTCGTAAGCCAGTTTACGCTCATGGCAAACTGTCGCAAAGGCAACCGTCCGAGCTATATCGAGGCTGCCAAAGGAGAGGTCTCGGAGCCACTCTACGAGCAGTTTGTCGCTAAGATGCGCCTTCTCATGGGCGCAGATTCAATTAAAACCGGTAAATTTGGAGCCGATATGCAGGTGGAGATACATAATGACGGACCTGTGACCATCATCCTAGACACCGATACGCTCTAATGGAAGCTACTGACAAAACAAAAGAGACGACGCTAGACGAGCTGCAACAGCTTGTCGACGAGTGGATACGTACCTACGGCGTACGCTACTTTGACCCGCTGACCAATATGGCAATCCTAACGGAGGAGACAGGCGAGGTGGCGCGTGTTATGGCGCGACTCTATGGCGAGCAGAGCGCCAAGGCGTCCGATCATCTCGATCTTGCGGACGAGTTAGCAGACCTTCTTTGGGTACTCACCTGCATTGCCAACCAATGCGGAGTTAACCTGCAGGAGGCGCTGGAGAAAAACCTCCAGAAGAAGACAAATCGCGACGCTACTCGCCACTTAAACAACAGCAAGCTGACCGCTCGCCCCTTAGATACAACAGAATAACGAACAATCAAACAATAGAAACTGATGCATCAGATAGACAAGTATCATAAAGCAATCTCTCTCTACGAACCTATCGAGGGAGATGTTACCGCCAAGGTACAAGCAATCATCGACAAGCACTATAAGGAGTGCTACACACCAGAAGTCCTCAAGCTACTCTACAGCTGTATCGACCTGACCACGCTGATGGGTGGAGACACCGACGAGAGCGTCACCAAGATGGTCGCAGGCGTCAACGACTTCGAGACCGATCATCCCGACATCCCCAACGTAGCCGCCATCTGCGTCTATCCCGCTCTGGTGCCTACGGTCAAGGCCACGCTCACCTGTCCCGATGTTCGCATCGCTTCGGTAGCTGCAGGCTTTCCCGCCAGCCAGACCTTCCCAGAGATCAAGGTCGCTGAGGTCTCTATGGCAGTAGCCGAAGGAGCCAACGAAGTAGACGTTGTCCTCAACCTAAACCGCTTCCTCTCAGAGGACTACGACGGTGTCTGCACCGAGATCGAGGAGCTCAAGGACGCAGCCCGTGGAGCGCACCTCAAGGTGATCCTCGAGTCCGGTCTGCTCGCTGACCCACGTCAGATACAGATCGCATCGATCCTGTCGCTCTACTCAGGCGCTGACTTCATCAAGACCTCCACAGGCAAGGAGTACCCAGGCGCTTCGCTCGAGGCTGCTTACGTTATGTGTCAGACACTGCGCAAGTATTACGAGCTCCACGGTGAGCGTCGAGGCTTCAAGGCTAGCGGTGGTGTCCGCACGCCAGAGGACGTGGTCAAGTATTACTGCATCGTCAAGGAGCTCCTTGGCGAGGAGTGGCTCAGCCCCGAGCTCTTCCGTCTAGGAGCCAGCAGTCTTGGCAAGAATCTCCTCAAGGCGATCGAGGGATAAGAGACCAATTAGGAAGCTATGCCCCGCCACACGAATGAAAGTGGAGAGGGGCATAGCTTTTTTGCCAGATCTCCTCACCGCACAGCTCAAGAGAGTGCCAAAAGAGCCAAACGGGCCGAAACTAGTCCAAACGAGAAACTATAGAAGATGCCTCCAATATCGACAGAACAACTTAACTATCAAGGCGTTTACCCCTCACAAGAGGCGATTAAAGCGCAAATTCCTGACGATTTTCTGACCGACTCGGGACTTTGTACGGGATTTGAGCAAGCATTGCGCCGTTTGTTGGGGGTCGAGCGCACGATCCATCTGACCTCTTCGCCACAAGTGGCACTTACCGCCGCACTGCGCATGCTGCAAATGCGGGAAGGCGAGTCTCTTTTCGTACCAGCTTACTGGCGCAAGGAGTATGTCGACTGTTTGCTCGCGATGCGGCTACGTCCGATCTTTGTAGAGGTCACCTCCTTCAATATGGCGATGGATCCGCTCCTCCTTGGCAAGCATCTCGAGCGCATGACCAATGCGGGCACTCCCCTACCCCGCGTCATCATCGTGGCGCACGCTCACGGCATCCCCGCCAATATGGAGCTCCTCTGCGAAGTGGCACAGCGGTACAATATGACCCTCATCGAGGACTGCTCGCAAGCGCTTGGGAGTTCTATCGACGAGCGAGCCTGCGGCACGTGGGGTCAGCTCTCCTTCTTCTCCTTCTCCACGGGCGAGATCATACAGGCTGGCATGGCAGGCGCTCTCACGTGGTCGGAGAATCGTAGCCTCTCCCTCACGGCACCTTACCATAGCTGGAGTGCTCAGGAGAAGCTCTCCATCGAGGCCTGGCTACGTCCCTATCCGCTAGCTCCTCTGCAGGCAGCAGTCCTACTACCTCAGATCGCGCATCTAGAGGAGGCCATAGATAAAAAGCGCCTCATGGCTAAGCTCTACCGCAAGTACCTCACGCAAGCCTTCGGACTCCGCTACCTAGGCTGGCCAGAAGACGCACCGCACCGCTATCGCCCTAATTATAGTAGTCAGCCGATACATATCGAGCCCACGATGCTTCACTTCTCTCACCTCGAGCTCGGGAGGGCTCTGCAGGAGGAGCGATTCGTCCCGCTCCTACCGCCACTCGAGAGTCTCAGCGAGCTCCCCGCACTCCACACTTACAGCAGTGTAGTCAGCGGCGTAGCTCAGAGCATGGCGCCCGATATGCTCTACCTGCCCAACGATAGTACGCTGACAGGCGCCCGCACCTTAGCGGTTGTCGAGGTCATCCGTCAGCTCGTTTACAAGTACAATAGCTAATCATCCTACGATGTCCACCCCTTTAGAAAAAGAAATAAGCAGTCGTCGCACCTTTGCCGTCATAGCGCACCCAGATGCTGGTAAAACAACCCTCACCGAGAAGCTACTCCTCTACGGAGGCGCCATCCACGTAGCTGGCGCCGTCAAGAGTAACAAGATCAAGAAGAGCGCCACCAGTGACTTTATGGAGATAGAGCGTCAGCGTGGTATCTCCGTGGCAACCAGTGTCATGGGCTTCAACTATAAGGACTACAAAGTCAACATCCTCGACACCCCTGGTCACCAAGACTTCGCCGAAGATACCTACCGCACGCTCACCGCTGTGGATAGCGTCATCATCGTCATCGACCATGCCAAGGGCGTCGAGCAGCAGACCCGTCGCCTCATGGAGGTGTGCCGTATGCGCCACACGCCCGTCATCGTTTTCATCAACAAGCTAGACCGCGAGGGACTAGACCCCTTCGACCTCCTCGATGAAGTTGAGCAAGAGCTCGGCGTCGTGACCACACCGATGGTTTGGCCTATAGGCATGGGCGACCGCTTCAAGGGCGTGTACAACATCTTCGACCACGAGCTCAACCTCTTTACGCCCAATAAGCAGCACGTCGTCGAGGACCTCCACCATATCGAAAGCCTCGACTCGCCAGACCTCGTCCAGCATATCGGAGCTGCCGCTGCCGAGCGACTCGCCGAGGAGGTCGAGATGGTCGAAGGCGTCTACCCCAAGTTCGACCACGACGCTTATCTTGCTGGTGATCAGGCACCCGTCTTCTTCGGCTCAGCGCTCAATACCTTTGGTGTGCGCGAGCTACTAGACACCTTCGTGCGTATCGCACCCTCGCCCCAGCCCGTACAGGCCGAGGAGCGTCAGGTGAGTCCTTACGAAGAGAGCTTTACCGGCTTCGTCTTCAAGATCCACGCCAATATGGATCCCAACCACCGCAGCTGTATCGCCTTCGTCAAGGTCTGCTCAGGGCGCTTCGAGCGCAATGCTTACTACCGTCACACACGCCTCGACAAGCAGGTCCGCTTCTCCTCCCCCACCGCCTTTATGGCCAACAAGAAAGAGGTCATCGACGACGCCTATGCAGGCGACATCGTAGGACTCCCCGACACGGGTCTATTTCGCATCGGCGACACCCTCACTTCAGGCGAAATGCTACACTTCAAGGGGCTGCCAAGCTTTAGTCCTGAGTTCTTCAAGTATATCGAAAATGCGGACCCGATGAAGCAGAAGCAACTCATCAAGGGTACCGACCAGCTGATGGGCGAAGGCGTAGCGCAGCTCTTTGTCAATCAGTTCAACGGCAGACGCATCATCGGTACCGTCGGTCAACTTCAGTTCGAAGTGATCCAGTATCGACTGCTCCACGAGTATGGCGCCGAGTGTCGCTGGGAGCCGCTGCACCTCTACAAAGCGTGCTGGATCGAGAGCGATGATGCCGAGGAGCTGGCCAACTTCAAGCGTCGCAAAGCTCAGTATATGGCACTAGACAACGCCGGTCGAGACGTCTACCTAGCGGAGAGCAGCTACATCCTGCAGATGGCACAGCAAGACTTCCCGCACATCCGCTTCCACTTCACCAGCGAGTTCTGATGCATTATAAAAAACGAGCTCGTCTGATTTCCTACCATTCCCTAAATAGCTACCTAGGAATTTTGGAAATTCCTAGGTAGGAAATGGCCAAATTCTTCGGACTTATTTTTTGATTCCTCCGAAGTTTCATTTGATTCCTCCGAAGTTTCATTTGATTCCTCCGAAGTATTTTTTATTTCCTAGGTAGGAATTGGAGGAATTCCTAGGTACTTATTTGGGGAATTTCTAGGTAGGAATTCCATTCTTCAAATGACCCGTGTACCATCTCAGTAACACCTTCCCCAACTGTGTACTTTTTTCAGGAAGAGGACAGGAGAGTTCCTCCCTTGGAACTGAAAAGTTCCTCCGCTGGAACTGAAAAGTTCCTCCGCTGGAACTGAAAAGTCCTTGGAACTAAAAAGTTCCAAGAGGGGAACTATTTTTGGAACTCGTATATACTACTAAGACAGGACGATAGGAGCGATGCTTATGATATCAGCTTCGCTCCGCTAAGTGGGGCACGACAAACTAAGTTGGAGCTAGAGGACGACGAGGCCGGCGAGGAGGAGCTGCAGCGTCGTGACGAGGAGGACGAGGAGCGGGAGCAGGTAGCGCCACGCATAGCGGGAGAGCTGACCCGCCCAGGGAGTGATCGGTATGATGACCAGCGGCACGGCCAGGAGAAGCGTGGAGCGCATCGTCTCTGCCTGTACCAGTGCCAGCAGGAGGACGAAGGTAGTCATCAGGAGTAGCGCTCTCTGTCGGTACCAGGTGACGACGTGACTGCCTCCACGAATGCTTTCCAGCCCGATACGCGCTATAATAAGCAGCAGGGCTATGACGCCCCACCCTATCCACTCGAATGGCGTAGCAGGGCTCAGAATGATCTGTAGCTGTGCGTAGAGGTTTAGTAGTGGCGTAGCACCTCTCCAGAGATAGAGCGTAGGCAGTACGAGCCAGAGTATCGCCATGAAGCCACAGAGATAGGCGAGGTAGGCGCGCAGGCGACGCACCTTCATCAAGGCAAGGAGCGACAAGCTCAGCGGTACGATCAGAAGCAACGGGGGGTAGAGTAGTACGGCAATGCCCATCATGAGTCCTGCGAGGGTGAGCGTCTGGCGCCGGTCAGGACGATTGTAGCAGAGCATCTGCAGGTATAGCGATATGAGCAGCACGGGGAGCGCCCAGACAGACCAGCTGAGCGTAAAGAATGTGGTCAGTGGCACCAAGAGCAATGCCTGCAGGAGCAGTAAGAGCGATCGCTGACGGGGCGTGATGAGGAGGAGCTGTATGGCTATGCGGTCTGATAGTACTAGGGTAGCTACGAGTGCCAAGGAGTGAGAGACAAAGCCCACAAGCAGTGCTGTACTATCAAGCTCTGGAGCGAGCAAGTACCACTGTATCATGGCACAGAGTAGCCAGACGACTACCATCGTAAGGAGTGCCAGCGGTGCGGGGAGCGAACTTCTATAGCGTTGTATCATCTACTTATAGCGCTCAGCGATCAAACTATCTAGATAGCCATCTAGCTGCGACATGTATTGGTCGAAAGTGTAGGGCAGTAGCGAATGCCTCGTGACTCCATCACGCCGCTCCCCTATCAATTTATAGAGATGCCGCAAAGCTCGTGCTATATCCTCCGTATCTAGTGGGTTCAGCTGGTACCCCTCCCGCTCAGAACGAATGAGTGTGCAGGAGCCAGCCACCTCGCTCACCGCTACGGGCATACCAAGCTCGAGCGCCTCGGCGACCGTCGCGCCAAAAGGTTCGTACGTACTAGGCAGTACCAGCGCATCCCCGAGGCCGTAGTGCGCATAGAGGTCTCTCCCCTGTTGCTTTCCTGCGAAGGTAATCCGCTCCTCTAGCTTGAGCATCGTAGCTTGCTGACGTAGCTCTGCGTCCATCGGTCCATCGCCCACCATCAGCAGCTGGAGGTCTAGCCCTTCGTCGATAAGTAATTTGAAAGCGTCTAGCAGGCGCGGCAAGTTCTTTACCTTATCGAGCCGCCCCACGTAGAGGATTATCGCCCGCCCGTCAGGGATAGCGTAGCGAGAGCGCAGTGCTGCGGTCTCTGCCTGCGCTAGAGCCACCTGTCGCTGCAAGTATTGCTCATCTTGGACGATCGGCAAGTAGTGCCACTTCGATAGCTCCCCACGGCACATATCTCGGTATAGATCTTTCGCTTGCTCGTTGCAGAGTATCACCCCATCAATGCGATCTAGGAGCCAGCGCTTAGACCAAAATGATGAATCCCGCAGCGTAGCCTCAGCCATGACCATATTGTCATCGCACATAGAGACGAGACGTGGTAGGGGACGTGCGGAGCGTCCACGCAGTAGGTAGAGCATCCCCGTCAGGAGATTGAACTCGCTACAGAGGATCAAGTCATACGGCTTGCGCAAGATGCGCAGTAGCTCGGGGCGCAGATTGGGTAGGAGACGGCTCCCAGGGGCTAATAGCTTATAGTCAAACTGTATTCGCCCGCCTTGCAGTGAGAGGTTGAAGTCTTGTTCCAACGGCTGACCATACTCCAAGTATAGCTCAGCGTCGTACCGCTTCGTCAGGTGAGAGAAGAGGTCTATCCGATAGGGAGCCAGCGCTCTGTGGATGATCAGTATGCGAGGCGTGTGCTGCATCTTGTCCTAAGGAGCTTACCAGTTGTCCCAGTCGAGGAGATCTGATGAGGGATTGTCTTGCTCCTCATCATAGTCGAGAGACTCATCATAGTCCAGAGGCTCATCGCTCCAATCCTCTAAGGGTTCTGTCTCGACGACAGGCGCCTGGAGAAACTGCTCTAGATCACGTCGCTCACGCTTGGTCGGTCTGCCGAGCCCTTGAGCTCGATCCACATAGCCCGACATGCGCTTGAGCTCCAGTAGCTCATATTGCTCAGGTGGCGTCACATTGAGGATATACTCAGGGACGAGCTTGGCACCCATACGGTTGGCTGTGGTCTGTAGCACCTTAAAGGATAGCGTCACCGGAGGCTTGCGCACCGATATGATGTCGCCCATCATGACCATCTTGGCGGGCTTGGCGGTCACATCATTGATCGCCACACGACCTTTCCGACAGGCGTCCTGAGCTATGGAGCGCGTCTTGAAGAGGCGCACCGCCCAGAGGAAGCTATCGATCCGTACAGGTCTGCTCATAGCTTGACTAGTTAAAGCTATTCATCGTCCGCTCCACACCTATCAGGCAGAAGCTCTGAATCATCTCATCGGTACGCTCTAGGAGGCGAGGCATGTCGGCCAGCTCCCCCTCGGGAAACTGCGCCAGCACATACTCTATCTGCTTACCCCTCGGGTAGTCATGTCCTATGCCAAAGCGTAGTCGTGGATAGCGATCCGTGCCGAGTAGCTCGGTGATATGCTTGAGACCATTGTGCCCGCCTGCACTACCGCCCGGCTTCATACGAAGCGTGCCGAAGGGGAGTGCCAGATCATCGAGACAGATGAGTATGTTTTCTATCGGCAAGCCTAGCTCCCGCATCCAGTAGCGCACAGCTGTGCCACTAAGGTTCATATAGGTAGATGGCTTGAGGAGCGTCAGCTGGACATTCTTAATGCGTCCCGAGGCTATCTCCCCATGGCGAGCCGTAGACCAGGTCCATCCCTGCTGGTCAGCAAGATGGCTCACCATACGGAAGCCTATGTTGTGTCTCGTGCCACGATACTCCTCTGTAGGATTACCGAGCCCGACGATTAGATATTGATTCATATTGCGATAGATATCAATGAGCGCGAGACCGCATCGCTCAGTCTCACAGAGAGCCTATCTGCGCCACTGCATAGGGCCACCTACAGGTATCTCTGGTAGGAGGCTCTCGCGGTCTATATCTACGGGATTGATATTATGGTTAGGCGCAATGGGTGAGAGCTTTGGCTCGGGCACCATAACCGACCCCTCCTCGATCAGCTTATTCATCTCAGGCACACGCCCAGCACTGAGATAGCGACTAGAGAAGTAGGCACTACGTCCGAGCCGCTCGATGATGATACCACGGCTATTGGTACTGTGCATCATGACAAGATCGCCATCGACGACATCGATAACCATCGCCACATGACCCACACGACCGCTACCACGATTACGCCCTGTGAAGAAGAGCAAGTCTCCTGGTAGTACATCCTCCTTCTTAACTGGCTTGACATATTTAGCCTGTGTAGCAGAGCCACGTGGCACCGTGATGCCATATCGTGAGTAGACGTATGATACGAAGCCCGAGCAGTCCATCCGCCAGGGCAAATTGCCTCTATAGCCGTACGGCTTACCTAGTAGTTCTTTGCCTGTGTCGATCAAGTCAGCGACCAGTTCATCGTGAGCCGTCTGAGCCTTGCTCCCCACCACACGCTGTATGGGAGGGCGCTTCAGTATAGGGCGCTTAGAGGTCGTACCGCTGGGACTCTTGGCTGCGCATTGACTTAGGAACAATGCGAGCAGGAAGGTGCTTAGGAGCAGTCTGATAGATCTAGGTTTATAACTCATCCAGTATGTTTTTGTAGCTACGGATAGCTATACATTCGGGACAAAGGTACTAATTTCCCCCAGCAAAAACAAATGAGCCGTTACCAATCGCCCGCGAAATCTCACGAGGAGACTGTTGACTTTTGCAACAGTCTCACGAGGTAATGGCCATTTTCTCGGTGGAAAACGAAAAGGCACCACCGAGGAATTGTTCGATTTCCTCGATGGTGCCCTCTAGAGAGCTAGTGCCTATGGTGCGACTGGCACGATAGGCGGTGCGGGATGTTACCTCTTGACAAACTTGTAGGTGGCGTCTCCTAGCTGTACGATGTAAGCGCCTTGAGGCAGATAGCCTACGTAGATTGAGCTGTCCTCATGGTCGTACACTTCGCTCATAACCTCCTCGCCTAGCAGATTATAAACTTTGAGCATAGTAGCGGGAAGCTCCTCAGCGAGACGAATATGGAGGCACTGATCCAGGACGCTGTAGTAGACTGCTGTCTTAGCCTTGACTGGTTGCGCTACGGGGTATGGCTGTGGGTCACCTGCATTACCAGTCATAAGCACCCATCCCTTGCCGGTTGCTATATTTACTTGATCGTCTGTGATGATGTTCTTCTCATCGACCTCCATAGTGTCAATGGCGATGAATCGACCAGCTGCGAGGAAGCTTGCATCCAGTAGCTCGAACTTAGGGATAGACTCCACAATCACCTGCATAGCTGGCTCAGCGATTTCGTTGACAGAGATGTCAGCGTACTGAAGCTCCTTACAAGCTGAGAAGTCTAGCTTGGTAAGTTTGTTCTCAAAGGCGATGAAGTCTCGTAGCTTGGGTGTCTTCGTCAGATCTAGCTCGGTGAGCTCATTCCTCTCGCAGTAGAAGCGACGTATCATCGGATTATGAGAGAGATCTACCTTCTTAAATCCACAGCGCGCTAGATTGATATACTCCAGCTTGGTGTTCTTCGAGAAGTCTGGATCCTTTAGCCCGCTGATGCCCTTGATGGTAAACATCTTTAGCTCGGGAAGACCCGAGAGGAAGTCAATTGAAGAGATCTTCTTGTTGTTATTGAGGTTCAGCTCCTCTAGTAGCGGATTCTTAGACAGATCTAGCGTGGTCAGCTTATTCCCCCCGAGGTGTAGCTTCTTGAGCTTAGGGTTTTTAGTGACGTCTAGTGACTCCAGTCCTATTAGGTCAGCCTTGAAGACCTCTAGATTAGGTAGCATAGAGAGATCTACGGTCTTGAGATCATAATTCTGACTGCACTGTATGAAGGTAAGCTCGGGACACTTAGAGAGGTCTAGTGCCTGGATGTCTGTCTTCTCACAGAGAAGCTCCTTTAGCTTGGGATTGTGTGTTAGATCGAGTGTACCAAGCTTATTGCCTGAAAGCACTGCCACCTCAAGCTCTGGTAGCTGAGAGAGATCGATGGATGTGAGTTGACAAAGCTGTACGCCAAGCTGTTTGAGCTTAGGATTCTTAGAGAGGTCTAGTCTTGAGATCAGGGTTGAGTAGCAGAATAGCATCTCGAGGTTAGGCTGACCAGTTACGTCGAGCTTCTTAATGACCGTCTGGTAGCACCATAGCTCCTTGAGCGTATTGATCTTGGAGAGATCGATGGATGTGAGAGCGGTCTTACTGAGATTGAGATAGGTGATAGGACCGTAGATCGTTGTCTTGGTTAGACTCTTGGGAAAGTTGATAATGCTCTTCTCAACTCCCTTCGGAATCTTCTCGTTGTCTTGGCACTGACCGTCACCATTGAGGTCTATCCAGCAGCCGTCTTCGGGAGCTGTGACGCGCATAAGCAGAGCGGCGTTTTCGTCTTCGGTGGTGAAGGTTAGATCAATGCTTGGCGCAGTCAGAGGTGCCTGAGCTTTCGTCTGTGTGGCTACTCCTAGCAGTGCCATAGCGAGGAGTAGGAGCAAAGTGTAGTTTTTCTTCATATGATTATAGTGTCTGTAGTAATTAGTCTGTATCAGAGTTAGCCTTCCAAAGATACAAAAAGAAAGTGGGATAGAAACTCTTAAGCCTCGGCGGCTAGGCGCGCTTGCGGTAGGTGAGGATGGCGGCGGTGGCGTTGACCACGGCAAAGACGGAGAGCGCCGTCAGCTCGCGCCACAGCTCGGTGAAGCCGACTGGCTTGAGGTAGTAGGTGCGCATCAGGATACTGTAGTGCGTGAAGGGGTGCGACACGGCCAGGGCGCGTGCCCACGACGGCATTCCCTCAATCGGTGTGAAGAGCCCGCCGAGCAGGATGAAGAACATCAAGACGAAGAAGAAGGAAAACATCGCCTGCTGCTGTGTATGCGCAAAGTTGGTGATAAAGAGTCCGAGCCCACTCATAGCGAGGACGTAAAGCATGGTGCCGACGATCATCATCCCGACATTGCCTTGAGGCCACAAGCCGTACAGCAGTCCGACGATAGGGTGCGCTAGGAAGACCATGAATATCGATATGACGATATAGGGGAGCGCCTTGGAGAGCATGAAGATGAGCGGGTGGATCGGCGTGACGTTCATCTGCTCGATGGTGCCGACCTCCTTCTCCTGCACCATATTAAGCGCTGGGAGGATGAATGCGGTCATCGTAATGAGCATGGCGACGAGGCCTGGGATGATGTAGTTCTTGTAGTTTATCTGAGGATTGTAGCGATTGACCTCGACGATGCGGATCGGTATGGTGGCTAGCTCCTCTATTCCCGTTGACTCGTTGAGCTGGGTGACGAACTGCTGTACGATCTGCTGCGTGTAGCCTCCTGCGACGGCACCTTTTGTAGCGTTAAAGGCGTTGATCCTTGCCTCGATCTGAGACTTTTGATAGCGCATGAGCTGCTCCTCAAAGCGTGGCGGGATGGTGATGATGAGATCCGCCTGACCGTCCTCTATGAGTTTCATACCTTCCTGAAGGGTGGGGGGAAGCTTTCCCTGCCAAGCATTGACAAAGTAACCCGAGCTGAAGAACTGCTCTTGCAACCTCTGCGACAGCGACGTGTGGTCGTGGTCGATGACGACGGTCTGGAGGTTCTTGATATCCGTAGTCGTGGCAAAGGGGAGGAGCATCAAGACGACGATAGGGTACATGACGACCATCCCGAGTAGCAACCTATTGCGGAGGAGGTTGTATATCTCTTTGCGTATGAGAGCTAGTAGCATAGGATATCAGGGAGGGTTTACTCTAGTTTCTTCTTAAAGTTGAGCAGAGCTAGGATGACTAGCACGACGCTCATGCCGATCATGATGAGAGCTTCCCAAAGGATCGAGGACCAGCCGAGCCCTTGTATCATCAGTTTCTTGACCGCTATGGAGTACCAGGTGGCGGGGATGGCTCGTGCGAAGTATTGTAGCAGTATCGGCATGCTCTCAATCGGGAAGAACATGCCCGAGAGCATCGCCACGGGGAGTAAGAGTCCAGCGCCGCTGATGAGCATGGCGGCGGTTTGATTGTCCGTGATGGTGCTGATGAGCATACCGAGGAGGAGCGACACGAGGATGAAGAGGAGCGACACGAAGAAGATGGCACTCACTGACCCTAGCAGTGGTACTCCCAGCACGAAGCGTGACAAGAGTAAGATGGTGACCACGTTGAAAATGCTCAGCGTGAAGTAGGGAACGGTCTTGGAGAGCAGGATGGTGATCGGATTGACGGGCGAAGTGAGTAGGACCTCCATAGAGCCAAACTCTTTCTCACGAACGATCGATACGGAGGTCATCAAGGCGCAGATAATCATCAGGACCAAGCTCATGACGCCTGGCACGAAGTAGTAGGGCGCCCGCATCTCGGGGTTGTAGAGTAAGGTCGTAAAGGTCTCTATCTGGTAAGGTCTTCGCTCTGCCATGCGCATAGCTATGAGCGCACCAAACTGCTCGAGGTACTGCTGCACGGTCGTGTAGATGATCCCCTGTATCTGCGCACTGATAAGCGCCGAGGTATTGGGATCGCTCGCATCTAGGCGGAGCTGAACCGTAGGCTCGGTGCCTGCGAGCAGCTCTTTGTCTATGTCGTTCGGAAGGACGACGATGACGTGCGCTGCGCCTGTGCGTAGCGCTTCGTCCATATCTTTGTGCGGAGTGATCAAGCTGACGGAGCCTACCGCGTCGCTCTCGTCAAGGTGCGTGAAGAGACTCTCAACGAAAGGGGTGCGCGTCGGGGTCGCCACGACCACATCGATCTGCTTCACCTCGGAGGTGAGCGCAAAGCCGAAGGCTAGCACCAAGACGATGGGCATGCCTATCAAGAGCATCAGCGTGAGCGGATCCCTGAAGATGTGGATGAACTCCTTACGGACGAACTTGAAGAAGACGCGCATGATTGGCTGTTGGCCGTTAGCTGTTGGCTGTTAGCTAGTGGCACTAGTGCTCCTAGTGACACTAGAGCCACTAGGAGACTAGATGACTAGAGTTTGTACAGAAAGCCGGCGGCGACTTGCTCAGCGGCCTTACGACCCGCTACCTCCTCGAGTAGTCTGAAGGCAAAAGGTAGCGCCAGCGCTGGACCACGTCCCGTGACAATGTGGCCGCACACCTCTACGTCGGCACCAGTCAAGACGAAGCCAGTCACCTGCTCCTCAATGCCTGGATAGCAGGTCGCACGCATCTTGCCATCGCCTATGCCAGCAGCGCCTAGTACGCGTGGGGAGGCGCAGATAGCAGCGATCGTACCGCCAGCCTTGTGCTGATGACGTATCAACTCGAGCAGAGGTTCACACTCATTGAGCTTGGTCATTCCGCCAGGTAGTGCGATAGCCTTGGGGAGCGCTCCGCTCTGTAGCTCCTCGAGTAGCATATCCGCTTGGATAGTTACGTCATGTGAGCCTCTTACAGCGAGAGAGCCTGTGATAGATACCGTGGTAACGGGTTGATTGCCACGTCTTAGTACGTCAATTATGGCGAGTGCCTCAACCTCTTCGAAGCCTTCTGCGAGGAAGACTAGTATATTGTTCATGTTACTCATACTGTTTGTTCTAAAGTTCCTAGGTAATTAAGAGTTTCTTGTCCAGGTTGCTCAGGAAGCTAGCCCTTGACATCAAAGTGATAGGTGATCGTCCCCTTTTGGTCAGGGACTCCTCCCACAGCGTTAAAGCGAGTCTTACGAGCCGCCTGAAGAGCTGCCGAGCGAAGCTTGCTATCCACCACGTTGGTACCACGCAAGCGCACCTCAGCGTTGGTCACCTTCCCAGCGGCGTTCACCGTAATCTCGACGACGACCGTACCACGTATGTCGGGTACGCGTGTCGGCATGACAGGTCGTCCGCCATTGCCTACGATCGAGCGCCCTTCCAGCGACCATCCAGCCGAGGAGCCCGCATTTCCCTTGTCAGCGACACCACTACCCGCGTCACTCTTGCCCGTACCAGACTCAGAGCCAGTCGGCTTCTTGCGGTCAAATAGCCCAGCCACCTTGTTATCCACCTCACGCTCGGAAGGAGCTGCCGGCTTCTGCACAGGCTTTGGCGTCTTCTTGGTCGTTATAGAGCGGACAGGCGTAGGCGTAGGACGTGGCGTAGGCGTAGCCTCAGGAGCTTTGGGTGCTTGTTGCTGCGGAGGCGTAGGCTGTGCGCTCTCAGAGGCGGCAGAGGCTGGACGAGCCGAGGTCGATGCTGCGACTAGGTCGCCCTGCTGCTCGATCTTGTCGCCAAAGTCTGGATCTACGCCGACGGAGATCCATATCTCCTTGTCTCTCGTACGCTCTTGCTTAGAGGCACCCATACTGAGCCAAAAGAGCAAGCCCACGACGAGTAGATGTAGCAGCAATGCTACACCTCCAGCGATCCATCTATCATAGCGCACCTTAGACATCTGTCTCCGTACTATTATCTTGTAAAGCTTCCGTCGCCAAGATCATACGTAGCCCAGCGGTAGCCGAGGCGTTGAGTACCTTGACGATCTCACCATACGACACTGATTTGTCGGCATAGAGGACTACGTAAGGATCTTCCTCCTCGTCGTGCGCAGCCCCTATCTCGTAGAGTCTAGCCTCCAGCTCCTCGACAGGTAGTAGCGTCGCCTCAGGCGCACTCTCTGTGGATATGTAGTAGTAGCCCTCCGCATCGATCGTGACGCGCGCTACAGGCTCTTGCGTTGTGGCGGTAGACTGCGAGGAGGGTAGGTTCACCTTGATCGCATTGGGTACCACCAGCGTGCTGACCACCATAAAGAAGATCAGCAGCAGGAAGATGACATCGGTCATCGATGCCATGCTAAATACAGATATATGCTTACTGCGTCTCTTGATACTCATGAGCTTAGATTAAGGGGTGTAGCACGATCGCTTACAGTTCGTTGATTACGTCCATAAAGTCTAGCGTGTTAGCCTCTAGACGATTGACGATGCGGTTGATCTGTCCGACCAAATAGTTGTAGAGGAAGAGCGTCACGATACCGACGATCAGACCGCCCACCGTCGTGACCAGCGCTTGGTAGATACCGCTCGAGAGGAGCGACACATCGATACCGCCAGGTGCATTAGCTAGGTCAAAGAAAGCCTGCACCATACCAGTCACCGTACCGAGGAAACCGATCATCGGAGCCCCC
The DNA here is from genome assembly GCF_000482365.1 of Porphyromonas uenonis DSM 23387 = JCM 13868. Taxonomy (GTDB): domain Bacteria; phylum Bacteroidota; class Bacteroidia; order Bacteroidales; family Porphyromonadaceae; genus Porphyromonas; species Porphyromonas uenonis. The sequence continues at coordinate 37,497 of NZ_AXVC01000024.1, forward strand.
GCAGCGATCGTCGCTAGCAGAGGTAGTCCACGCTCGAGACGTCCCACCTCGTAGGAGCCTACGTTTTCGATAGCGGGGAGTACCTCAGAGGCAGGTTGACCGAGACGCTTGAGTCCCTTTTCGATCATGTGCGCCTCGGGGGTGTTCTTCTCTTTGCAAAGAGCTATTGCACTATCTTTGCGCCCCATATGGAGATAGTCTTTGATGCGTGCGATAAGAGAGTCGTCAGGACGATTGACCTTGCGCAGCTCAATATACTTAGCTACAAAAACGTAGATAGCGACGAGCGAGAGGAGCAGAAGGACGATCATAATCCATCCACCAGCGCACGCCAGCTCCCATAGAGACATCGTAGCGGGTTCGGTAGCTGTCTGATCAACTACTGTATTGGCAATCTGAAGTATAGGATACATAAGTGATTCTTGCAAAGGTATATTTATGAGTTAGAGTGAGCTTGTTTGAGATACTGTGCGATGGTCTCCTCGAGGCCTAGGTAAAGGGCATCGCTCATTAGCGCATGTCCTATGGAAACTTCATCTAGTGGTGTCACATGCTGGACGAAGTAGGCGAGGTTGTCACGACTTAGATCATGCCCCGCATTGACTCCTAAACCAACACGGTGAGCCACCCGGGCAGCCTCTGCAAAGGGAGCGACAATCACCTTCGGATCGCCACTCTGCGCCATCTGCGATGCGTAAGGCTCCGTATACAGCTCCACACGATCGGCACCAATCTCTGCGGCAGCCTCGATGTGTCGTGGATCAGTCCCGACGAAGAGCGAGACACGTATGCCGGCCTGCTTCAGACGCTCGATGATCGGCTTGAGGAAGTCACGACAATCAGCCACAGCCCAGCCACTATCGGAGGTGAGCGCATCAGGCTTGTCAGGTACGAGCGTCACCTGCTCAGGACGTACCGAGCAGACTAGATCGAGGAAGGAGTCGGAGGGGTAGCCCTCGATGTTGAACTCTGTGGTGACCACCTCTCTGAGGTCTCTCACATCTTGATAAGTGATGTGTCGCTCGTCAGGTCTAGGGTGTACTGTGATCCCCTCAGCACCATACTCCTGACAGCGTCTTGCTGCCAGTACTACATTGGGCGTATCACCGCCACGAGCGTTGCGGAGGGTCGCTATCTTGTTGATGTTAACGCTTAGTCTCGTCATCTATCATGTCAATCTATAGTTCCGATGCTACAAATATATAGCTTTCTAGCGAAATGGTCGCTTTAGACCAAACGCCAACTATCGATTAAGCTTCCATTTAGTAGCAGTCAGTCAATGCGAATATCCCTACCTTTGCACAAACTTCTAATCTCATAGACTTATGACTTCGAAAAAGCAGCAAAGACTTTTCTCTCTACTCGCTCTCGTTCTACTCCTCAGTAGTACGACTACTTACGCTCAGGAGCAGGTACGCTTTACCTTCACAGGCTTCATCCAGGCTATCGCTCAGTATGGCTCCGAGGGCGACTATATCAAGGTTGGCAATGTCACACCTCCTTACGACCAGCCCATCACGAGGATGGGAATACGTCGTGGACGACTCGCTACTCAAGCAACTTATGGTGACCTAGGCGCCAAGATCGAGATCAATGCTAGCGACCAAAAGATCTCTATCTTCAACGTCTATGCCGAGTACAAGCCCCACTGGGCTGAGGGAGCTTTCGTCAAGGGGGGACTAGCAACGATCGATTTCGGCTATGAGCTACCTTATAGTTCTAGCAAGCGAGCAGCCTTCGAGCGATCACTCTATATGGCCGATCTCTTCCCTGGAGATACCGACATGGGACTGATGGTCGGATACAAAGGAGCTCTAGACCCGAGCAAGCGGTGGCAACTTGAGTCGACACTCTCTATCCTAGCCGGCAATGGAGGCAAAGGAATGATGAAAAACAGCCCAGACCTAGCTCTACGCCTAGCTCTGACCGAGCAAGGTAGTAACCACAACATCAGCTTCGGACTATCAGGATATGGTGGATATCTACCAGCGACGGATGGATACTATGCCTTTGACAAGAAGACGGCTACCCTTAAGAAAGATCGCATGCTACGTGCTTACGGCGGTGCCTTCCTCACGAGCACGATCAAGCATCGAGGCGGGCAACTGATGATCACGACTGAGGGGATCATGGGTCTACAGCCTGGATGGCAAAACGCTAACCTAGCGGTGGGTCCCAAGGCTCCTGCTACTTTTGAAAACAATATCTTCGTACAGCGCCCCTTCATCGCTGGCATGGCACAGCTCGTGGAGCGTATCAAACCTGTGGACCTAGAGCTCTTCGGTCGGTACGCTTACTATGACCGCAATAGACACTTTGACCCAAAGGCTGAGCAAGATCTCAAGTTGAGCAATCTGACCGCACTGACCGAGGGACGCTCACATCAGCTTTCGACTGGGGTCAACTATTTCCTCCAGCAGGATCACCTGCGTCTGTCGCTTCAGTACGACTGCTTCCTACGTCAGCAGATCGAGCAGCAGGCACTCGTCGCTGCCAAGCCACTACACATGGTGACCGTAGGGGCGCAGTACAAATTCTAGCGACGCTCTCGACAGCCCATATATCATCATCTATATATGATATCTGTATAGCTTATTATCTATATCTACTCATGATGATGATGATGGTGCGTCAAATCTGTTCATAACTCCCACTGTGCAGGAGTTAATGACGCTAACATCTGATCCTCTCTAGCTGGCTCTGCTGGCTACTTAGAGGATATAAAAGAGCGAGACGATCGTGAGAAGTTACGGTCGTCTCGCTCTCTATCTGTACCTGTTCATAACTTGATCAAAACTGGTTGATAACTCAGCGGTAACTTATTTGGATAATTGAAATCTTTTCGTAGCTATACAACTTTCCGAGATAAGCAAATAAGTTAGCAGTGAGTTATTGACGAGTTATGAACAACTTTTTCAACAGGAAAAGGGGGGTTATGAACAGCTTGTTGACACCCTCATCGGACGCCCGTACCAGATCCCTGTGAGGATCCCCGTACGTACGAGTAGATAGCTGTCGAAAGCGATCCACAAGGCGGTCATACCGAGTGAATTATAGAGCAGATAGTAGAGGGCGAAGAAGACAATACTCGAGCCGATCATGGACCACTTGAGACCTGCTGAGCGGGTCGTGCCGGTGTAGATACCATCCCAGAGGAAGGCGCCGAAGCCTACCAGCGGGATTAGCGCTGCCCAGATATGATACTGCCTAGCGTAAGCGACGATCTCGTCATGACTGCTCAAGAAGCGGAGCAAGCCATCGGGATAGAGCGCGAAGAGGATGGTGGCGAGGAGTGATAAGACGATGCCGATGGCAAAGAGACGAAGGATAACCGCCCTGAGTAGGTCCATACGACCGGCGCCGTAGAAGCGTCCCGAGAGCGATTCACCTGCATAGGCGAAGCCATCCATAAAGTAGCTGAAGATGCTGAAGAACTGCATGAGCAAAGCATTCGCTCCTACGGCTATGGCACCTTCACGGACACCTGCATAGGTGAAGAAGAGCGTGATACTGCTGATCAGCAAGGAGCGAAGCATCAGATCCCGGCCGAGGATGAGGTAGCGTCCGTAACCTTTCGTATCGGTGAAGTGACTGAACCGCAGATGTCGCACGAGATAGCGATACTTAATGAGTAGGGTAGTGAGGAGTATCAGAGCCTGACTATACTGCGCCACGCAGGTACCGATAGCAAGTCCCTCGACACCCATCTGGTAATGGACGACGAGGGTATAGGAGACGAGGAAGTTGACCACCAGTGCGCTCATGGAGGCAATCATCGGGACACGACTGTTTTGCATTCCGATGAACCAGCCGTTGAGGGCGTAGATGAGCATTACCGCAGGGGCTGCGTCGAAGATGATTTGGATATATTGCTCTGCCTCTACGCCTAGTCGCTCGGCAGCACCGCCTGTGACGAGACCGCTCAGGAGCGTGGCAAAGGGGGAGATGATCAGTACGACGATGGTGCAGAGGAGAGCCATCGTGATGCCACGAGCCAGCTGACGATTGATGTCAGAGCTGTCTTGTCGACCATAAGCCTGAGCCACGAGTCCCGTCGTGCCTAAGCGTATGAAGCCAAAGAGCCAGTAGATCGTGTTGGTAATCGTGGCGGCTACGGTGACTGAGCCGATAGCTTCGGGGTGAGCCATGTGTCCCGCCAGTCCTACATCGATGAGCGAGTGCAGCGGGACGGTGATATTGGAGATGATGTTTGGGATCGTGAGCCACAGGATCTGGCGATTTAGACTTTGATCCTCTACCTTAGCGTGCATCTCAGTCTATAGCTATCTGTAGTTCGTCTTGCCACCGAGGAGGCGTGATGCCGTAACAAGCGGTAATCCTGTCGGTCGCTAGCACGCTGTAGGCGGGGCGCTCGGCTGCGGTGGGGTATTCAGCCGTTGGGATCGGAGTCAGTTGCGACAAGTCGTACGTAGGAACGTGCGTAGCGATCGCCTCATGGGCCAAGTCGTACCACGAGCAGATACCTCGGTCGGCATAGTGGAGTAGGGAAGTGCGAAAGCTTCGCTCCTTATCGTAGCAAGCAATGATCTCGCAGATGGCTCGTGCCAGCGAAAGTGCCGAGGTCGGCGAACCGATCTGATCGTTGACGACACGTAGCGCCTTCCCCTCGCGAGCGAGTCGTAGCATGGTGCGAACGAAGTTGTGTCCCCAGGGAGCCCAGAGCCACTGCGTGCGAATGACTAGATGCTGCTCAGCGGGATGCGTCGGGTGCATCAGGAGAGCCAGCTCACCCTGACGCTTGGTGCGACCGTAGAGGCTACGAGGATTGGTAGCGTCCTCCTCATGATAGGGTGTCCCTTGGCACCCATCGAAGACATAGTCGGTGCTGATCTGTATGATCGGCAGATGACTCTCCGCAAGCTGTGCAGGCAGTAGCGCATTGAGCGCTAGAAGGTCACGGTACTGTGCTTTGTTTTCGGCAAGATCCACCTGTGTGAAAGCAGCGCAGTTGACTATCATGGTCCAGTCGTGAGCTATAGCTTGCTCTTCCCAAAGCTTGATCGCTCGGGCTACAGACTCCGTGTCGGTATAGTCGAGCTGCTCGTGCGTATAGCTGACCAGTTCGTAAGGATTGCCCCGCTCTGCCAGCTCTCGTGTCAGACTTCGTCCCAGCTGTCCCGAAGCTCCGAGTAAGATGATACGCCCTCTGCTCATGACCGTGGCTTCTCTTGTGACTCCTCCTTGTGATGCTTGCGATGATACTCCTGATCAAGTAGTGCAAAAAGTGCGCTAATCTGCTGATAGATACGAGTATCGGTAGGGGAGTGTTCAGCTCCCTCTCCACTTCCCTGAGCCAGTCCACGTACCGTTGCATTATATAATATGGTGCAGAGGATCTCTACCTCGCCCATCTCCTTGGCGTGTGGATCCTTCGCTCTAAAGGCGACGATCGTCGGCAGGACTAGTATGTAGCACCCTTGGTAGACGATGTTGCGCTCGTCCTGGCTCACCTTCTTGTGTATCGCTTCGCACTCAGCCATCAGCTGTTTCGTGACAGGAGCGTGCTGACCGCTGAGGATCTGCGCTACCGACGCCTCGCTGAGTAGCTCTTTCATCAAGTTTTGTCGCCAAGGGTCTGACTGCATCAGATGCTGTTGCAATAGTTCGAGCGGTTGCTGCTGGCGAGTGAGGATACGTACACTCTCCTCGGCGATCCATAGATGTATGATCTGAGCGGTGTACTCAGGTACGTCAGGTAGTAGCCCAGGAGTGTTGGCTTCGTTGGTCATAGTATCGGAGTTAAGCTTTACGGTGAGCGATCAACTTGCGTACGGGGTAGACAGCGGCTAGGTAGCCAACGGCAAAAACCAGCAAAAGCACGACGAGTAGATCCGTCAGACGTACAGCTACTGGATAAGGCTGCGACTCCAAAGCTAGATCCATCGTAAGCCACCCATAGCGTATCTGTAGCAAGCAAAGGGTGATGCCGATAGCTATGCCCGTGACGGCACCAATGAGCGTGACCATCAGCCCCTCCAGCTGGAAGGTACGTCTGATCTCCCGTGGAGTCTCGCCGAGAGCGTGTAGGATCGCTATATCCTCCTGCTTCGAGATGAGGAGCATCGAGATACTTGCCATCACATTGTAGGCAGCTAGTAGGAGGATAAAGGCAAAGATAAGCGACGTGATCCACTTCTCGATAGATACGAGGCGCATCAAGTGCGGTTGCTGCTCAGGTCTGTTGCGAACGATGTATTCATCGCCCAGCGTCGTCGCTATGGCTTTCTGTACGGCTCCTTCGTCGGCTCCCTCAGCTAGCTGCAGAGCCAGACCGTGCGCTTGGTTTTCGTCCAGCATCAGCAGCGAACGTAGCTCAGAGAGCGGTACGAAGATAGAGTTATCGTAGACTACATTGTCCGTAAAAAGCACCGAAACGGGCACCCCCTGCGACCGCCTCAGCGAAGTCATAGGCATGATCGGGTTGATGTATCCCTTGCGCTTAGGGAGCGTGATGACGAGCGGATCTGTGTCGTGCGCTATCGCGTTTAGGTTGATCGCTATCGAGGCACCCAGATTGTATTGCCCAGGATGTATCGCTATGTCGCCACTGTAAATATATTTGTCCATCTGAGAGATGCGCAGATAAGAGCTGTCGACACCGTAGAGATGCGCCGCCGAGAAGCTCTCTCCCTCACTACGGCTCACCAGCCCCTCGCCCCATACGAGCGGAGCGATGGCCTCTATCCCCTTTATCGAAGAGATCTCTTTGGTCACCACACTCTGGTCAAAGGGCGCTTCGTTCCCCTTCGTGATCAGTAGCTGAGGATCCAGCCCGACCACCTTGTCGAGGATCATCTGCTCATAGCCATTGTATATGGATAGCACGCAGATCATCGTCATCGACACCACGGCAATCGCCAGCACGCTCACGCGGGTGACGATATTGATGGCACCGAGCTTCTTGTGGGCAAAGAGGTACCGCCAGGCGATAAAGAGGGGCAGACGCATCGTGTGGAGCTAGCGAATCAATTTATTGCTCTAGTAGCTTGTCGATGCGCTCCAGATAGTCTAGCGAGTCATCTATATGGTACTCCATCTCGGGGATGACACGTAGCTGCTTGCCCGTGCGCTGACCCAGCTCGTAACGGTAGCTACCGGCGTTGTCCTGTATGTACTTAAGTAGCTCGTCAGCACGCTCCGAGGGAAAGATGCTCAGGTAAATGTGAGCTCTGCTCAGGTCGGAGGTAACCCGTACGAGGGTGACGCTCACCAGTACGCCACGTAGCTGCTGCGTGAGCGGACGAAAGATCTCTCCCATCTCCTTCTGTATCAGTCGTGCTATCTTTTGTTGTCTTCTTGTATCCATAGTCATCTGTCGTTATGCATACAAAGATAGCAATTAGTGAGGAGAGAGGTGAGATGTTAGACTTTAGAGGTTAGAAATTAGAGATTAGCTAGTTTTTCTAGTGGCACTAGTGCCTCTAGCTAACTGCCAACCGCGCTCTATACGGACGCTCGAAGAGTGTAGGGATACACGTTTCGCTTTGATACACCTTATATATAGAGAGAGGGGACACCCAGCAGTGGGAGCCCCCTCTCATAGTGTATTGCGCTAGCCTAGTAGTGTCGCTTATCTAGCTATGTAGATACGCTCAGCGTGATCGCCCACGATGACGATGTAGCCACCTGCGGGGTAGTCGCTTAGAGAGAGCGTACAGCTACCCTCGGCACTGCATAGACCACTGTAGAGGAGTCCTCCAGCTAGATCGTATAGTCTGACGATCTGGCCATCGGCAGCACCCGTGATCTGTAGCATAGCACCCTCCACGATGAGGCGTAGAGCACCCGTCAGAGGCTGTGGCTCGATAGAGGTGTAGACGACACCCTTGCCCTCGTTGGCACCCCCTGCGTAGTCGTAGACGGTCCAGTTCTTAGACGTGGTGACGCTGAGGAAGCGGTCCTCAAAGCGATTGCCCTCCTTGGCGTTCTTCGTATCGATCGCCATAAAGTCTGCCTTGTCCTCAGGATTGCGCTGAGGCAGTGCGTTGACGATCTGCTCCATAGCGTTAGCTCCGATCTGATTGTTGTAGATATGTAGTGAGGTCAGCTTTGGCATACCCGTCACATCTACAGAGGTGAGCTCATTGTCATAGAGGAAGAGAGCCGTCAGGTTCGGCATCTTCGTCCACTCAATAGTGTTAAGCTTATTATGAGCTAAGATGACCGACTCGAGGAGCGCCGACTTGGAGAGGTCTAGCTTGGTGAGTTGGTTCTCTGGTAGGTATAACGTCGTCAAGTGAGGAGCTCCCGTCACATCGATCTTGGTGAGGTGACACTGAGTAGCCATGAGCGTAGCAATGTCGCCACGTATCGTGATCGTAGGCTGCTCGACGATCATATCCTTGCCCTCGATACGTACACCCTCGATCTTGGAGGCGTTGTTGTCTACGTTGAGCGCGACGATGAAGATCTTCTCTCCTGCTGGTATCGTAGTCGTCATCGTGATGACACCCTCAGTCACAGGTGTATCACCCTCCATGATGGTGCCAAAGTCACTCCACATAGCTGCCTTCTTGTAGTTATTAGCTGAGCCAACAGGTACGACCAGCGTAGCGAGCTTGAGATTGATCTCTCCAAAAGGACTCTCGCCCGTGTAGTCTGCGCTGACAGGCTCAGACATCAGAGCGACCACCTTGCGTAGGTTAGCACAGTGGTAGAAAGCGTAGTCGCCCAGCTCCTTCAGATTGGCGGGCAGGATCACCTCCGTGAGCGACTCATTGCGCTGGAAGGCACGTGCAGCGATAGCTGTCACCTGCGCTGGGATAGCTGCAAGAGGGCTAAGCGCCTCAGGATATGCCACGAGCGTCTTCAGATCAGCCGAGTAGAGCGTCTTGCCCTGTACAGCATAGTGCGTATTGCCTGTAGCGACCGAGTACTCCTCGAGCGACTTGCAGCGCATGAAGGCACCTGGTCCAAAAGTCTCTAGCGAAGCAGGCAGGTCGACCTTCTTTAGCTTGCTCGACCCCTGGAAAGCACTCTCACCGATCTCTTTGAGTCCCTCGGGCAGCGTCAGCGTCACAAGACCTACGGCACCAGCGGCCGCGTCCTTCTCGATCTTCGTCACACTCGTTGGGAGCGTGTAGCTCTCACCACGCAGTGCTGCGTAGCAGACGAGACGCGTACCATCGGCTGAGAGGAGGACATTGTCCACCACCTTGTAGTACTCATTGGCCGAAGCCATGACAAACTTAGAGAGCCCCGTGCAGTAGCCGAAAGCATCGCTCGCTACCGACTCAATGCTCTGCGGGAAGGTGAAGCTCTGTAGCGCAAAGTTGTTCCAGAAAGCACGACTGCCGATAGATCTGAGGCGCTTGTTAGTGACCACCTCCGCAAGATTCTCACAGTTTTGGAAGGCACCCTCTTCGATCGTCTCTAGAGCTTCCGGGAGTACGACACGCTTGACATCTTTATTGAGGAAAGCAAACGACTTGATCGTCCGTACGCGGTTCAGCACTTTGTCGTGAGACATATCTATATCCGTCTCAGGGCCACTCCAAGAGACCAGAGTGCGACCCTCATCCTCGAGCTTGTAAGAGGTAGGGTTGATCTGACTATTATCCTCTAGAGGGAGGTAGTTCTTGAAGGCATTCCACGTGGTAGTCTGAGCTTTGTAGGTCTCGACCGACTCAGCAGGGACATAGAGCGTCGCATTGTACTTCTTTGTTTGATAGAAGATCATACGTCCCCCTAGTGGAGTAGTCATATGATTGCGAAACTCTAGGAGCGAGTTCATATAGCTAAAGCAACCATCCCCGAGCTTCGTAATGGTAGACGGCACAGAGACTTTCGCAATGCTGGCACAGTGGCTGATGGCATCCTGGCCGATCTCCTCAATGCCCTCCTCGAAGGTCACCTCCGTGATGTAGTTAGACTGGTAGAATGCAGAGTCAGCCACCACGCGGATAGTGCCGGGTATCGTGATGGAACCCGCTAGAGCCTTGCTCTCAAAGAAAGCCTTGCGACCCATCTCAGTCAGCTTCTTGCTAAACTTGATAGACTTTAGATACTGTGAGTAGGCAAACGCGTAGTCCCCGATGCGGGTCACGCTCTCAGGGATCGTAAAGCTCTCGCCACTTGTCGCGGAGGGGTAAGCAATCAGTGTCGTGCCAGTAGCGTTGTAGAGGACACCGTCCACCACCTTGTAGTAGCTATTGGACCCCGCCAGTTGATAGCTCTTGATTCCCTGACAATTGACCACAAAAGCCTCACCAATAGACTTTACAGAGGCTGGCAAGCGCAGAGTCTGTAGCTGAGGACAGCGGTAGAAAGCCTCCGAAGCAATCTCCTCGAGACCCTCCGCAAAGACGATCTCTGTCAGCCCTGCACACTCATAGATCGCATTGAAGCCGATCTTGCGTAGTGATGCAGAGAAGACAATACGCTGTATTTGTCCCTTGTAAGCGAATGCGTTAGGCGCGATCTCGGTCACCTGACGCAGCTTAGCATCAGAGGTGAAGTCGATCTCCTGCTCATTGCCTAGCCACTTGACGAGGCAGGTACCCTTGAGCTGGTACGATTCGGCTGGATAGTCAGCCCGTGCACCGACGGCGCAGAGCAGAGCCAGCAAGGTGAATAGAAGTAGTTTTGATTTCATAAGATATAAGTGATTTGTTTAGTCTGTGTACTTGCCTAGTGTGTATGCAGCGATGCTGTACGTACAGCGTCGTCACGTACGGTACCACTGCGTGATGCCAAATGTACCAAAACTTGTCCAACTAAGCAAAGCCCTTGCCCCCACCTCAACTCCGTACACCGCTTACTCGTCTCATCTAACCTCTAATTCCTAATCTCTAATCCCCAACCTCTAATCTCTAATCTCCCCCCCAATCTCTAACCTCTAATCTCTAATTTCTAACCTCTAATCCCCCCCCCAATCTCTAACCCCCAACCTCTAATCTCTAACCTCTAATCTCTAATTTCTAACCTCTAATCTCCCCCCCCCTAGGAAATGGCCCAATTCCTACCTAGGAAATGACCAAATAGCTACCTAGGAAATGGCCAAATTCTTCGGACTTATTTTTTGATTCCTCCGAAGTTTCATTTGATTCCTCCGAAGAATTTTTTCTTTCCTACCTAGGAAATAAAAAATTCCTAGGTAGCTATTTGGCAAATTCCTACCTAGGAATTCGATAGCTAGGTAGACGTTAGAAATTAGAGACTAAAAATTAGACGAAACGACTAGCCCCATGTATGGACGCACGGGACGTGTAACGGCTGTAGGGACGCACGATCTGTGCGTCCGTTGTAGTACAGCAAGACGTGAGTCTCTACAAGCGGTTACTCGTCTCGCTTTTGACACATCCACAGAGCCCTCGTCACCCACCGTCTGCTCCTTATTTATTAGTACCTTTGGGGCTCGAGGTGAGGCACGCCTCTCGCTACTCAACAATCAACCGAACACACAACCTATGGCACTGGTAACACAATCTGTCGAACCCAATATAGCTAAGCTCCTAAATGGTCAACTCGAGGAGTATGGCTTAGACTACAAGCCCGAGCAGGACCCGCTCAATAGTCAGATAGACAATGCCCTCAAGCAGTATGCCTCCAAGCAAGGTGGCGCAGGTGGTAATCGCCCTGATGCGAAGCTACTCCTACAAGACAAGTACGGCACGACCTATCCAATACTCATTGAGTACAAAGGCTATAAGGACAGGCTCGTCAAGCTCAACGCCTCGGGACAGGTGGACAACACGAAAGGTAAGGGAGAGCCAAACTATAAGAACATCAACGACTATGCCGTCAATGGTGCCGTGCACTATGCCAATGCCCTCCTACACTATACAGATTATACTAAGGTCATAGCCATCGGTGCCACAGGGTACAAAGATGGGCAGGGCGAGCTTCACGACCAAATCGGGGTCTACCTAGTCTCTAAGGACAACTACGGTGCGGGACAGGAGGTAGGCTCCTATACCGATCTCTCATTCCTGAGCCGAGACTACTTCGATGACTTTATCGAGCGTGTCAAGACGCTGAGCTTATCGCCCGAAGAGCTCCAGAAGATCAAGGAGCAACGAGAGCGAGAGATCGAAGTCAGCCTCACAAAGCTCAACAACGACATCTATCAAACCGAAAAGGGCCTAGGCGAAAACGACCGCATCTACCTTGTCGCAGCAACGATCATGGCAACCCTTGGGGTGCCAGGCCGTGTGAAGCCACTAGAGTCTAGCGAGCTCCAGTGCTCCAATGAGGTGGGCAATCGGGACGGCGACATTATGATTCGCAAGATAGAGGCCTTCCTCAGAGAGAAGAGTATCCCACAAGATAAGCAGGAGTACATCGTACGCCAGTTGCAGAACACGCTCACCACAGAGCAGATCAATAAGATAGACAATGACGAGACCCAGCTCAAGCGTGTCTTTAATAAGATCGTAGACGACCTCGGCATATACTACAAGATAGGGTTGACGACCGACTTCACGGGCAAGCTCTTTAACGAGATGTACTCTTGGCTAGGATTCTCCCAAGACAAACTCAACGATGTCGTCCTCACCCCCTCTTATGTTGCTCAGCTCCTCGTACGGCTCACGGGGGTCAACAAGGATTCCTACGTCTGGGACTTTGCGACTGGATCGGCTGGACTACTAGTAGCCGCTATGAATGAGATGCTCCGAGACGCTCGTAACACTATCTCCTCACCCGAAGAGCTAGCTCGTAAGGAGCGACATATCAAGGCGGAGCAACTACTCGGACTAGAGAAGCTCGCCAACGTCTACATGCTCGCCGTACTCAATATGATACTCATGGGCGATGGTAGCTCCAACATCATCAACAAAGACTCTCTCAAAGACTTCAACGGCAAGTATGGCTATGGCAAGACCGACGAGTCGTTTCCCGCTGACGCCTTCATCCTCAATCCTCCCTACTCAGCAGAGGGGTGTGGTATGGTCTTCGTAGAGCGTGCCCTCAAGATGATGTCGCATGGCTATGCAGCGATCATCATACAGAGCTCTGCAGGGAGTGGCAAGGCGCGAGAGTTCAACGAGCGCATCCTCCGCCACAACACACTCCTCGCTAGTATCAAGATGCCGATAGACCTCTTCCTAGGCAAGTCTAGCGTACAGACCAATGTCTACCTCTTTCAGGTAGCCAAGCGACACGACCCCAAGTCCATTGTTCGCTTTATAGACTTTTCCAACGATGGCTATACACGAACCAATCGCAAGAAAGCGAGCAATAACCTACGTGACACCGATAGAGCCAAGGAACGCTACGAGGAGGTGGTCAACCTCGCACTCCATGGCAAGCAATACCTCAAGATCTTTACCGAGGAGGAGTACTACGAGGGTACCATAGACCCCAAGAGCGGAGCCGACTGGAATCAGTCCGCCCCCATCGATACCCGCCCCACACTCCAAGACTTCAAGAAGACTATCTCCGACTACCTCGCCTGGGAAGTCTCTAATCTCATCAAGAACCAACCCACAGACGAAGAGACGCTGGGAAAATAGACGCCCCACTCAACAAGATGCTCTCAGGCGTTGAGTGGGGCGAATATAGGATCGGAGACCTGTTTGAAAGAGTAAGTACTTTAAAGTTACCCTACAAGGCGAAAGACCTACCAAGCAGTCCCGAAGGAGAGTTTGATCTCCCATGCTTGACTTCTAGCTTTATGAACCAGGGGTTGAACTATTATGTTCCTAAGAGTGGGGCTACAATTTTGCAAAGCGTCATTTCGATACCATCGAATAGCGATGTGTACAGAGCCTATTATCAGTCTGCCCCTTTTACTGTCCTTTCCGATGCTTATGCGATAAGGTGGATTTATGAGGAGGGACACCCTTCTAGTGAGTTATATTTGTTTTTGGTGAGTTGCATCAATAAGGTCACAGATCTACCTATATACTCATACAAAAACAAGTTAGGAGGATGGAATGTTGTAAGGAAGAAGTATATCCAGCTCCCCACCCGAGATGGGAAGATAAACTTTGAGTTTATGGAGCGATTTGTGGCTGAGCTGAAAGCTCAGCGGGTGGCTGAGCTGAAAGCGTATCTTACTGTCACTGGTCTATCCGACTACACACTCACTCCCGAGGAGCAACAAGCTATCCAACACTTCCAGGAGGACAACCTACAGTGGCATGACTACCGACTAGGTGACCTATTTGAAGTCAAGGGAACTTTAAGCTTTAACAAAGAGGCTCTTGTATCTGGAGCTGAGTATGACTACGTCACACGCACATCTCAAAACCAAGGAATACTACAAACAACAGCTTTTGTGAATAAGGAGAACCTAAACGAAGCTGGGACGTGGAGCCTAGGTTTGCTTCAAATGGACTTCTTTTATAGAAAACGACAATGGTATGCTGGACAGTTTGTACGGAAGGTAGTCTTCAAAGAACAACTCCCGAGCGGGAGCATTCACTTCTTCACAACAGTATTGAACGCATTGAAGCCTAAGCTTCTGTCCGTATTAGTTCGAGACGTCAATAAAACGTTTTTAGACTCTTACATCCAGCTCCCCGTGAGCTCAGACAAGCCAGACTATACTCAGATGGAGACTTTCATTCGAGCTATCGAGAAGCTCGTGATCCGAGACGTAGTCCTCTATGCCGATCGAGAGCTAGCCGCCACCCAGCAAGTAATCAACCAGTAGTCCCTATGAAAACAAAAGAACCTATGCCACACTTTTCAGAAAGAAATGGCTATGTAATCCCCTCTAAAGTACTCATACGAGAGACCATAACTACTGAGATAGAAAACTGTATCTATAACTGCTATAGTGCACTGGAAGAGGATATGGAGGAGTATCATTACTCATATGAAGAGTTAGTGATGCATCTATGGACTAAGTTTTTGAACCTAAAAGTCTTGGGATTCGAACGAAATTCGCCTTCCTTCATTATATCCAAATACATCTCACTTAAAAACATTCAGTGGTACAAGAAGCTTGACTTGATAGAAGAGACTATTGAATTTTTAAAGGACAACTGTAGCTATCCTCAGCCTTTAGATAACTTTGTCCAGAACATCAACACTGAGTTTGAGCGACTAGCTTACGGCTATCGGATTGTAAACCTCCAAGTCACGCCTATTCTAGATGAAGTTCAGATCTCTGCGATTCAAAAACCGCTAGAGAGCCCTACTGTTCATGAAAACATTCGTAGGCATCTCAACAATGCACTTCGCCTATATTCACAACGACCTCAAGCTGACTATCAGAACTCTATCAAGGAGTCCATATCTGCCGTGGAGTGCTTATGTCGCAGTATTGCTGAAGAGAATACCCTTGGTAAAGCGCTGTCTAAGTTAGAGAGGAGTGGAGCTATAATCCATCCTCAACTGGAAGAAGCTTTTAAAAAGCTGTACTCCTATGCTAACCAAGGAGATACTGGCATAAGGCATGCTTTAATGAGCCCAGAAGACAACTATGTTCCACAGTCAGAGGAAGCTTTCTATATGCTCGTATCTTGTTGCTCCTTCGTCACCTACATTTGCGAGAAGCAAAGTCGAATTCAGTAGTTTCGGGGTACACGTCACGGGCGTTGCATACTGCTACTCGTGAGATTTTCGGAATAGATGGCCTGCCGAGAGCTGTGGAAAATTAGTCCTATCTTTGCGGTTGGGGGGAGGATCTTTCTTTCCTCCACTGCGAATCTAATAACCCTATAAATGAACCTATGAAAAGAACTCTATTTATGGCGCTACTGCTGACTTGCAGTGCTGCACTTTTTGCCGCTTGTGGACCAACGAAGGATTGGCACCTTAGTGAGCAGTGCTCGAAGTTCCTAAATGAGCGCTACGCCAACGCTCGTATCCTAGATGTGGACTACGACGATGGCATGGTCGAGGTGGAGATACGGCACGACAAGAAGGATAAGGAGGTGCTCTTCACTAATTCCTGCGAGTGGGTCTCCACGAGCTGGGATGTCGCCCAGAGAAATGTCCCCGCCGTCGTCATGCAGGCGCTCCAGAAGAAGTATCCCAATGCACGCATAGACGATATCGACTTCATCGAGATGCCTCAGGGCTCTTACTATCGCTTTGAGATAGAGCGGAGAGGTCAGCAAGATGAGTACGTCTACATCACGCCTCAGGGGGTGATCACCGAGGTACGTGTCTATCACAAGTAGAGACTGTTGCATAAAGGCGAATCGCTGCGTTGCTTTCGGGATTCGGCTTCGGTCACATACGGAGGTATGCTCCCTTCAGACCTCACCCTCAGCGCCTTGCGCTTCATCCTTTCTGCAAAGTCAGGACAATCTTGCAAGCAAGATGGTGAGACTGTTGATTTTTGCAACAGTCTCAAGTAATCCGCTAGCTACTACATAGCAACAACGCACAAGGCGGGTCCGCCACACGCCATGCTCGGATATGTACCCGAAAACGCCAAAACGGGTACATGTTGTGTCCGATAGACCCTTGGTTAGCCCAGAAGATTTTACTCTACTATTATATATAATAGGAGAGGGTGTAGCGCAACGGTCTTTGCTCTTTTCGGGATATTAGCTCTTCGGGATAGTGGGTTGTCATCGAGGCTTGCTCACAACCTTTACAGCAGTAGGGGAGGAGCTCCCGTGGTGCGTGCAGTACCTTTGCAGCGACTCCTCCCCTAGCTCTAGTGAGCAGAGCCGATGTGAGTGCGAGCTTACTCGGTGAGGAGGGTCAGGAGGCGGGAGCCGTCGGGTTGCGCCTCGATGTGGATGACGGCGGTGTCCTCGGGGAGTAGCGGAGCGATGACGTCGGGCCACTCGATATAGCAGCGAGCACCTGAGCGAATATACTCGGCTAGCCCTATTTGGTCGGCATCGGCGAGGTTCTCCAGACGGTAGCAGTCTATATGATAGATGGTGTCGTCGGACTGAGTCGTGTAGACATTGACAATGGCAAAGGTGGGACTATTGACCACCTCCTCTTCGCTGGCGCCATCGAGACGGCAGAGCTCGTGAACGAGCGTCGTCTTGCCCGCTCCTAGGTCTCCCTGGAGGGCGATGACGGGGTAGTCGGCTAGTCGTGTGTGCACCTCCTGGGCTATGCGTGGGAGGTCGGCGAGAGATTGTAGTGTGAGACGCATATAGTTAATGGTATTAGCGAGGCGTCAGCGTGATGCAGGGCACGAGCATCTCCTCCATAGAGATGCCCCCGTGCTGGAGCGTGTCACGGTAGTAGTTGACGTAGTAGTTGTAGTTGTTGGGATAGGCGAAGAAGTTCTGCTCGTAGCAGAAGACGTAACTGTCTGTCAGATGGTTGACAGGAAGACCTATATCCTTAGGTTTGCTGGGTGCGTAGGCCTCCTTGGCGTCGAAGGTGAGACTTTGGCCTAGCTTATAGCGCAGATTGGTCGAAGTGTTGCGATTGCCGATGATCTTGACTGGTTTGCGCACGCGGACGGAGCCGTGGTCGGTGGTCAGGATGATCTTGGCGCCCATCTGCGCAATCTGCTCGAAGAGGCGATAGGTGGTCGAGTGGCGGAACCAACTCTGTGTCAGGGAGCGGTAAGCGGCCTCACTGCTGGCCAGCTCGCGGATCATCTTGCTCTCGGTGCGAGCGTGCGATAGCATATCGACAAAGTTGAGGACGATGACGTTGAGCGGGTTGTCCTGTAGCTCGTTGAGCTGAGCGAGGACTCGCTCTCCGAAGGAGGTCTCGTAGACCTTGCGGTAGGCGAAGCTATAGGGTTTGCGATAACGCTTGAGGAGGCTTGCGATCATGGGCTCTTCGTTGAGATTCTTGCCCTCTTCGCTCTCCTCATCGACCCACAGCTCGGGAAATGTTTTCGCAATTTCAAGGGGCATGAGCCCTGAGAAGATCGCATTGCGCGCATACTGTGTGGCTGTAGGCAGGATGGCGGTGTACATGCCATCGTCGAAGGTGAAGAGTCCGCTCAGCATCTCCTGCACGGCAAGCCACTGGTCCCAGCGGAAGTTGTCGATGAGGATTAGGAAGACACGCTCACCACGATCGAGCAGGGGGAAGACCTTGTCCCGCATCAGCGTATGGCTCATTAGCGGAGCGCGCTTCGGATCTTGTATCCACCCTTCGTACTCCTTGATAATGTACTTGGCGAAGAGTCTATTCGCCTCGTCACGCTGCGACTGCAGCGTCTCGGCCATGTCGGGAAGGTAGTTGTCCACCTGCATGACCCACTTGGAGATCTCCTTATAAATAGCCATCCACTCGTCGATGGTGCCAGCACTATTGATCCGTAGAGATAGCTCCCGGAAGGCTTGTATGTAGTTTTGCTGTGTGGCCTCGGTGACGATCTGCTCTCGGTGCAGTACTTTCTTGAGCGAGAGGAGCAGTTGGTGCGGATTGACTGGCTTGATGAGGTAGTCGGCTATCTGACGGCTGATGGCTTCATTCATGAGGTGCTCCTCCTCGCTCTTGGTGACCATGACGACGGGGAGGTAGGGGTAGAGCGGTGCGATGCGAGCGAGCGTCTCTAGTCCCGACAAGCCAGGCATCTGCTCATCGAGGAAGACTAAGTCGTAGGGCCGCTCCTGTAGCAGGTCGAGGGCATCGGCACCACTCACGCAGGGGGTGACCTGATAGCCGTGCTGCTCGAGGAATATGATGTGCGGTCTCAGGAGATCTATCTCGTCATCAACCCAAAGTATCTGTATTGCGGACATAGATGCGTAGCTTATTGTTGGAGTGATTACTGCTGGCAGTACCAGTCGTAGAGGCGGGGGATGCCGACGGCGAGGGGCGTCGTGGCGGTGTAGCCGAGGGAGGTGAGACGCGTTAGGTCGAGAAGCTTGCGGGGGGTGCCGTCGGGCTTTGTGCTGTCCCACTCAATGCGCCCCTCGTAGTGCGTGGCCTCAGCAACGAGCGTGGCGAGGGTGCGGATGGATACCTCTTCGCCCGAACCAATGTTGATGTGCGTGTTGCGGATCTCCTGCTCGCCAGCTGGGTATAGCTCAGCAAAGGAGACCCGCTCGGCAATAGTTATGCAAGCCTCGGCTAAGTCGTCGCTCCACATGAACTCACGCAGTGCCGACCCCGTACCCCACAGCTGCAAACTGGTGGGCGTGATGTCGTAGCGTGCTAGCTCTGACGTGAACTCTGCCAGACTACTTTGCTCTGTCAAGCCCGCCAACGGACGCTGCGCCACGTCCCGTCGTAGTGCGACTAGGTCGCCACGGAGCAACGCTCCCGCCACGTGTAGCTTGCGAATCATAGCGGGGAGGACGTGGCTGTTGACTAAGTCAAAGTTGTCTCCGTAACCATATAGGTTGGTCGGCATGACCGAGAGATAGTTTGTGCCGTACTGGAGGTTCATACTCTCGCACATCTTCATCCCCGCTATCTTGGCGATAGCGTACGGCTCGTTGGTGTACTCCAGAGGAGAGGTGAGCAGCGCATCTTCACGCATCGGCTGAGGCGCAAGCCGAGGGTAGATGCAGCTACTGCCGAGGAAGAGCAATCCCTCGACCCCATTGCGTAGCGCAGAGGTGAGGACGTTTTGCTGGATCCCCAGATTGTTCATGATAAAGTCGGCACGATAGGTCTGATTGGCCATGATCCCGCCCACATGCGCCGCAGCGAGGAATATGTAGTCGGGTCGCTCCTCACGCATGAACTGCTCCACCGCCACTGCATCCAGTAGGTCTAGCTCTTGATGCGTACGGGTGATCAGCTGTTGGTAGCCCCGGGCTTGCAATTGGCGGAGTATCGCCGATCCCACCAAGCCTCGATGTCCAGCCACATAGACGCGGCTCTCAGGTGTCAATTGTTTCATAGCTTCTTGTGCTCTTCTTTGGCAAATAGCTCTAGATCACTCTCGACCATACGCTTGACCAGTTCTTCAAAAGGAGTCATCCGTGGGTTCCACCCGAGGAGCTGGCGCGCCTTCGTCGGGTCACCCAGGAGCGTCTCCACTTCAGCGGGACGGAAGAAGCTCTCGTCCACAGCGACCAGCACGCGCCCCGTGGCACGATCCACACCCTCCTCGTGAAGCCCTTCGCCTCGCCACTCAAGGTCGATGCCGACATAGCGGAAGGCGAGCGTGGCAAACTCTCGCACCGAGTGCTGCTCGCCCGTAGCGATGACAAAGTCTTCGGGCTTTTCGTTTTGCAGCATCAGCCACATACAGTAGACGTAGTCAGGCGCATAGCCCCAGTCACGGAGCGCATTGAGATTGCCTAGGTAAAGCTTGTCCTGCAGTCCCAGCTTGATACGGGCTGCCGCCATCGTAATCTTACGAGTGACGAAGTTCTCGCCCCGTCGCTCACTCTCATGGTTAAAGAGGATCCCGTTGACCGCAAACATACCGTAGCTCTCCCGGTAGTTGCGAATGATCCAGTAGGCGTAGAGCTTAGCACAGGCATAGGGTGAGCAGGGACGGAAGGGGGTCAACTCATTTTGCGGTGTCTCTGCCACATGACCGTATAGTTCACTCGTGGAGGCCTGGTAGATGCGTACCGATTGGCTCATACCTAGTATGCGCACCGCCTCGAGTAGTCTGAGCGTCCCGATGGCGGTCACGTCGCCCGTGTACTCTGGCACGTCAAAGGAGACCTTGACATGGCTCTGGGCCGCTAGGTTGTAGATCTCCGTAGGACGCACCTCCTGGATGATACGTATGAGTGACGAGCTGTCCGTCATGTCGGCCCAGTGAAGCTCTATCTTACGTCGCTGCCCTTGGTCACGCACCCAGTCGTCGAGGTATAGATGCTCGATGCGAGCCGTGTTGAAGTAAGAGGCGCGGCGCAACGTACCGTGTACCTCGTATCCCTTGGATAGAAGTAGCTCAGCGAGGTAAGAGCCGTCCTGCCCCGTGATGCCAGTGATGAGAGCTATAGGTCTAGACATAGTTGTGTCAATATCAATTTACTCCCAAAGGTACGAAAATAGAGATTAGAGGTTAGAGGCTAGAAGTTAGAGGTTAGAAGTTAGAAGTTAGAGGTCTGATCATTCCGATAGCTCTAGCCAATAGCCAACAGCCAACAGCCAACAGCCAACAGCCAATAGCCAACAGCTAGGTTAGTTAGAACAAAGGAGACTGTCACGCAGTGTGACAGCCTCCTTTGTTTCGTGTCTAGGGTTTATGTGTAAACCGCTTTATAGGATGTACTTCACCGTGTGGCGTACGTTGTCGACAGTCACGACGATGAGATAAGAGCCTGGTGCTACACCCTCGATAGATAGTGTGTTGCCCTCGGTGCGAGCGATGCAGGCACCCTCCATCGTGTAGAGCTCAGCTACCTGAGCACCCTCTATGTGGAGTGTGGTAGCATCTCTTGTGATTTGGAGCTCAGGCTTAGTTACCTCAGAGATAGATGTACCGTTCTTGATCGTCGTCTTACCCGTTGTGAGTGTGAGCCTAGGCGCGATGATGTTTGTGATCTCGCAGTGGTATACACCGTTATTGCTAGTACTATAGGTCGGCTTGGTCTCACCAGGGATTGCCTTACCATCCTTGTACCACTGGTAATTGTTGGGGATAAATGAATCACCTTTTGGCTTCCAGTTATCAGGCTCTTCGAGCATAGCGTCCAGTGTCACGCTCTTACCACCAGTTAGATCCACGGTCTTATCCTCTGTGGTCGGTTGCTGCGGAGCATAGACGAGTGTGTTGCTTGCATCTGAGCCAGCTTGTAGATTCCCCTGTAAGTTGCTAAAGTCACTGAAGACAAACTTGTTACCATAGATGATGGCACTCCCGCCCGTGAAGCCTAGTAGCACGCCGTAGTCAGATTTGCTAGGCTCTGGGAGGATCGGGCCTGAGAAGTTATTGTTCGAAATGTCCACACGGGTTAGCATACGCTTGGGGTTGGTGAATAGCTCCCCGACACCTCCAGCGAACTGGTTGTCGTTTAGCTCGATCTGTACGAGGTAGTTAAAGTTGTCGTAAGTGAAGTACCCTATCGGGTTACCCGTGAGCTTGTTGTGTGAGACCCAGATGCGTACTAGGTTAGAGCAGTTGGTGATCTGCTTAGAGAGCTCGCCTGTCAGCTCATTGTAAGAGAAGTCTAGATTCTGCAGCTTGGGCAGTCCATCGGTTCCTTCCTTAGTAGAGGGGAATAGGCTAGCTGGTATCTCGCCTGTGAGCTTACACTTAGCCATTCTGAGGTCCTTAAGCATGGAGAGCTTTGAGAGCCACTCTGGTATCTCACCCCCTATAGGATTGTTCGTAAGGTTGATGAGTACTAGATTCTTTAGGTTGCCTAGGCTAGCTGGTAGTGGACCCGTGAACTGGCAGTCGCCAAAGGCGATCATCGTTATCTTGGTTAGCTTGCCTATGCTCTCAGGGATGGCACCGCTCATCTTAGAGCTGGTGAGAAAGAACTGGCTCAGATTGGTTAGATTACCAATGTCTGAGGGGATCTCACCCTTGATAGAGGTATTCTGGATGGAGATAGCCTCTAGGGTGGTTAGCTTAGTCAGTGAAGTGGGGAAATTGCCTCCGAGCTGAGGGTTCTGCTCGAAGACAAAGTGCTTGAGCTTCGTGCAGGCTGTCCAGTCTTGAGGTATATCGCCTGAGAGGTTGTTCATGTGGAGGTAGAGATACTCTAGGTTTGCACACTTTGTCAAGATCTCGGGGACACTGCCCGTGAGCTTGTTGTCCTGGAGTCCTAAGAACTTCAACTTAGGCATATTCATGTCACTCGGCAGAGATCCTGTCAGGGCATTATTTGCCATCGAGAAGGACTCCATGGCCGGCAGATCTACCTTCTTGGGGAACTCCTGTGTCAGCGTACGCGTGTCACCGAAATTCTGCAGGTCAGCAACGAAGGTCTTTAGCTTCTTCATAGTAAAGAGCTCATTTGGGAACTTGGAGATCTGATTTGAGTAGCACTCAAAAACCTCTAGTTCAGTCAGATCAGCAATAGAGGCTGGCACCTCGCCCTTAGCTTTAAGACGATCTATCTTGAGCCCCACGACGTGTCCGTCTCGGATCGTGACACCTTTCCAGGTACTGGGATCGGCCGTTAGATCCCAGCGCTTGCTTTTGGGCTCCCAGTTGGCCCCATCGAGGCTGTTGTAGATGTCGACAAGAGCTTGCTTCTCATCGGCGGGGATGGATGCCTCGCCAGTGGTAGTGGTCGCATCGGCTCTGAGCTCTTGTTGCTCTGGCTGGTGGAGCGATAGCTTGACCAGCTCAGCATTCTGAGCAGTCAGCCCTAGTGAGCAGAGTGCCATAGCACAGCTAACTATACAGGCTCTGCGTAATTGAGTAATTGTTTGAACCATAGAGGTCTTGTGTTTGTTTGGTGAACGTGTAGATGTAACGGAGGATACACTCATACCCTCCAAAGGCGAAGATACAAAAAAACAATATTCGCGAACTTTTATGGCTGTGCAGATCGGTCGATAGTTGCTTTGAGGTGCTGGGCGAAAGTATCGAAAGCTGACAATACTCTATCATCTAATCTCTAGCTTCTAACATCTAATCTCTAGCTTCTAACATCTAATCTCTAGCTACTTACCTCTAATTTCGTACCTTAGCGATATGAAATGCTCTCGAATGAATGAGATACGTCGTGATCCGACTCGCTTGAAGAGGCTGCTCCGCTACGTAACGTTGGCGCTGTGGGGCGCGGTCCTCGTGGGCATCGTCTACTACTTTGTTGTAGTCTATCGAGCGCCACAGGCTGAGCCTGCTCATGCGCACGTCACCCCTCAGACGGGGTGGCGTGATGTGCCTATCGCTGAGGTAGGTGCTGGTGAGGAGTATGAAGAGCTGGAGCAGTACGGTACGCTCTACGTATTGGAGTATCTACTGGACTATGACTCGATATGGCCTCTTGACGAGCTACAACAGGGGAGATCCCTCGGACTTTATGACGAAGAGGAAGACGACGATGAAGATGAAGTGGTGGAAGTAGTAGAAGTGAAGCAGACCAAGTCTACTGACACGCCTCAAGCATCGGCAGAGCAGTCGCAAGAGCAGTCCACAAGGATTCAGGGCGTGATCTCGGACTGGGATCATCTCTTTCAGAAGTATGGCAATAAGTATGGCTGGGACTGGTTTGTCTTAGCCTCGATAGCTTATCAGGAGTCGAAGTTTCGTGCGGAGGTCGTCGGCATGGGCGGTGCTACGGGACTGATGGGTATCATGCCAGCTACGGGGCGACGCTACGGCTACAGTCGTGCTAAGCTCAAGCATGCCGAGAGCTCTATCCGTGTGGCCTGTATGGCGCTACAAGACTTCGGTCGCTCCTTCGCTCATATCACCGACGCTGAGCAGCGGATGAAGTTTACCCTCGCCGCTTACAACTCGGGCAGTGCGCATGTCCTCGATGCGCGTCGACTGGCTGAGGACGCGGGCTTAGATCCTGATCGCTGGGATGGCTCTGTGGAGATCTTTATGGCTCGTCTGAGCGAACCGAAGTACTATAACGATCCACTTGTCCAGCATGGCCGTGCCAACGGAGCTCACACGGTGCGCTATGTGACGGAGGTATTCAGTCGGGCGCAATCCTATAAATCGAAAGTGCAATATGCTACAGCTAAATAATGTCTCACTAAGCTTCGGCAATAGAGTTCTCTTTGCGGACATCTCGCTCTCGCTCCTAGAGGGCGACAAAGTGGGACTCGTCGGGGTCAACGGGACGGGCAAGTCCTCGCTACTGCGTATCATCATGGGCGAGCTCGAGCCAGACAGCGGGACGATCTCGCGACGCAATGGGCTACGGATTGGTTACTTGTCTCAGCAGCACCGCTTTGCAGAGGGGGTGCGGGTGATCGATGCGGTCTTTTCGCCACATGACCCTACGGCACATCTCGTGGGTGCCTGGCAGAGTGCTGTGGAGCGTGGCGATGCAGAGGCGCAGGAGCGACTCCTACCCGATATGGATCGTCTCTCGGCTTGGCAATATGAGCAGGAGGCGACGGCGATACTGCATGCGCTCCGTATCACTGATGTGGAGCGTCCTATGGAGCTCCTCTCAGGTGGGGAGGTCAAGCGGGTAGCACTAGCTGGGGTCTTGCTCCAGCAGCCAGATCTCCTGATCCTCGATGAGCCGACGAACCACCTGGACCTAGAGGTGATCGAGTGGCTCGAGGGCTACCTCTCACGCTCACGGCTCACACTCCTACTGGTGACCCACGACCGCTACTTCCTCGATCATATCTGTACCCGTATCGTGGAGATGGATCAGCAGCAGCTCTACAGCTATGAGGGCAACTATGAGACCTTCCTCACCAAGCGTCAGGAGCGTCTAGAGCAAATGGCGCAAACGAGTGACCGACTGGCCAATATCTATCGACAGGAGCTGGTTTGGATGCGCGCTACTCCGCAAGCACGAGGTGGCAAGCAGCGAGCCCGCAAGGAGCACTTTGCAGAGCTCTCGTCTGAGCTGTCCAAAGCGCGGCAGATACTGCGAGAGCAGACGACCATCGAGCCGCTCCACTCGTCCGTTCGTCTAGGCAAGCAGGTGATCGAGCTGGAGGGTGTCTCCAAGAGCTTTGAGGAGTCGAAGCCTTTGGTCCGAGACTTTGACTATATCTTCTCACGCAGAGATCGTGTCGGCATCGTCGGCCCCAACGGTTGTGGCAAGACGACCCTGCTGAAGATGATCATTGGCGAACTAGAGCCAGACAGCGGGTCGGTACTTATCGGCGAGACGGTGCAGTTTGGCTATTTCGGGCAGAAGCTGCCGAGCTACGCCCCCGACAAGCGGGTGATCGACATTATCTCCGACATAGCCAGTCACATTACGGATCCCGTCACGGGGCAGTCGGTCTCGGCTACACAACTACTGCAGAGGTTTCTCTTCACCAGTGATCGCATCTACACGCCTGTATCGCTGCTCAGTGGCGGTGAGCTCAGACGACTCTATCTCTGTACGGTGCTGATGGCTAGCCCCAACCTGCTTATCCTCGATGAGCCGACGAATGATCTAGACATTACGACGCTGGGCGTGCTGGAGAGCTACCTGAGCTCTTTCGAGGGAGTCCTTATTATTGTAACGCACGATCGCTACTTCCTGGACAAGCTCGTGGAGCACCTCTTCGTTTTCGAGAAGGGAGGACACATTCGAGACTTCCCCGGCAACTTCACTCAATATCGTCTGCAGCAGGAGGCCGAGGCACAGCAAGCGACTGAGCAGGCTACGCCACGGGAGACCAAAAGCGCGGCGCCCGCAGCTAGTCAGGCGACTCGTCAAGGTAACCGCAAGAAGCGACGCAGCTATCGTGAGGAGCAAGAGTTTCAGCAGCTGGAGCAGCAGATCCCGCAGCTCGAGGCACGCATTGCGGAGCTAGAGCAGCGGATGTCTTCGGGGAGCCTCTCCAATGAAGAGTTGATCAAGGCGGGAGAGGAGATTGCTGAGGCGCAGCAAGAGATGGAGCAGGTGTCTGAGCGTTGGTTTGAACTAGCCGCTATCGAAGAGGAAGCATGAGACTAAGACTACCCATCTGGCTGGCCCGCCAGCTTTACAGCCGTGAGAACCGTCGTCACAGCAAGGTCTACGCCTTGGTGCGCTTTGCGATCCCCGCCATAGCACTGAGCCTAGCGGTCATGCTCCTCGGCATTGCGATCATGGACGGCTTTCAGTACAGCGTCCGTGATACGGTCCGTCTGGTGACAGGCGATGTGATCCTCTGCGAGTATGGCAAGCAACCGATAGACCTAGACAATGTGATCACGCTGACGCCTCAGATGACGCAGCGTATGAGCGAGATGCCAGAGATAGTCTCCGTGCGTCCCGTCCGTACAGCCGTCGGCATGATCAAGACCGACAGCACCTATCAGGGGGTGGCCGTCACGGGAGTAGACGACTTCACATTCCTCGAGCCACTCTGCGCCACGGGGAACTTGTCCGACACGACACTGGCGGAGGGAGCTAACCCGATCGTCCTGCCTAAAACCTCTGCGCAAAAGCTGGGACTAACGATCGGAGACAAGGTAGTCCTTTACTTTCTAGGAGATAAGGTATCGGTGCGCTCCTTTACATTGATAGCGATACTGGAGCTGACCAATACGGCACAGCCTCTCGCCTATGTGACCAATGACCTGCTAGGACGTGTGGGGGGCTGGCAGCCAAATCAGTACACACGCATTGAGATCCTCGCCAAGAACACGGACCGCTCGCTCCTAGATATGGAGACCTCGCTCTCAGACAAGCTGATTCAGTCGCTCTCGGAGCCAGGCGTCACACATGAGACCTTAGGAATCTACACCGGCACTCAGATCAATGGCGGGGTCTACCAGTGGATTGACTCGCTACGACCGAATGTACAGATATTACTGGTGCTGATGGCACTCGTAGCGGCCTTTACGATGATCAATGCGCTCCTGATCATTATCCTAGACTTGACGCAGACCATTGGCTTGCTCAAGGCACTCGGCATGACCTACCGCTCGCTCACGACGATGAGCCTGGCGATCGCTCTGCGCATCATCGCCTGGGGTATGCTCTGGGGCAATCTACTAGCGGGTATCATCATCTGGAGTCAGCACCAGTGGCAGTGGCTCACGCTCGACCCGAACATCTACTACATCTCGCACGTCGCCATGCGCATCCGCCCTGTGGCGTGGATCGTGGTCAATGTGGCGACGCTCCTGCTCTGCCTCATCCTCTTACTCCTCCCAGCGCGTATCATCCAGCGGATCTCGCCGACGACAGCTCTTCGCTTCGAATAAACCAACTATGACGAATAGATCTACCGCACCTCAAAGGGGAGGCTACATACAGACTATCTATCAGGAGATGAAAACGCTCTTGCTGGGCTTCAGTCAAGTGTTTCTTTTGCAAAGCGCTTTGTCGGGAGCATTGATACTAGCAGGGCTCTTCTGCAACTCTTGGCAACTCGCGCTCTTAGCGCTCTTGGGCTGTCTGGTCTCTAGGGCGGTAGCCTCGCTCTGGCGAGACACGAAGTCGGAGATAGCCGATGGACTCTACGGCTTCAACGGCACCTTGGTCGGTATAGCCATCGGAGTTTACTGGGAGATCAGTTGGCTTTCGATACTCCTTCTAGTGATCGGAGCAGCGCTCTCCACATGGTTGGCGCGAGCCTTTCGTCGGCATGCCCAGTTGCCAGGGCTGACAGCCCCCTTTATCATAGCTGTGTGGGCGTTGCTGCTCGTGAGCCTGCTAGCTCCGCAAGGGGTGGGTCTGCTCGACTCAGCGGCGCAGCTGGAGGAGGGGCAGCCGCTGTGGAGAAGGCTTGGGGTGGCGCTCGGGGATAGTGTCGGGCAGGTAATGTTTCAGGCGAATGTTTTGACTGGTATCCTCTTCTTTCTAGCGATCGCTTGGGAGTCACGTCGCAAAGCGCTCTACGCCTTGCTGGGAGCGCTCATCCCGATGCTGGTGATTCCCTTTGTCCCTGAGGCAGTGTGGCGTGAAGGCTTGCTAGGCTACAACGCTGTACTCTGCGCCATCTACTGGGCAGGGACTGGCGAGCGTCGCTTGCTCTACGCGCTTCTGTCGGTGGTGCTCTCGGTACTCCTCGAGTTACTCGCTCTGTACGCAGGCTTGATCCCGCTGACGGCACCTTTCGTCCTATCCGTATGGGGGGTGGCGCAAGCTCAGCGATGGGGTAAAGGTTGCACCGCAAACATTTAATGCTTAACTTTGTACGAGTAATTAGGAGTGCTCCCTCTCGGGGGGCTTATCCGCTTTTGTGCAAACGCTTGCATACACATTAAAAATACAATATAACTCTCATGACAAAAGTAGGTATCAATGGTTTTGGTCGTATCGGTCGACTAGTCTTCCGCGCTTCGCTGAAGCGTGATGATCTCGAGGTAGTAGCAATCAACGACCTCATCGATGTTGAGTATATGGCATATATGCTCAAGTATGACTCTGTACATGGACGCTTCGACGGGACGGTCGACGTACAGGATGGCATGCTCGTAGTCAATGGGCGCAAGATCCGTGTGACGGCTGAGAAGGAGCCGCGACTGATCAACTGGGGCGCTGCTGGCGTAGAGTATGTCGTAGAGAGTACAGGTCGCTTCCTCACCAAGGAGCTTTCACAGGGACACATCGAGGCTGGCGCTAAGTATGTCGTCATGTCGGCTCCCTCTAAGGATGACACACCTATGTTCGTCACGGGTGTCAACCTTGAGAAGTATGTCCGCGGTACGCAGTTTGTTTCTAACGCTTCTTGTACAACGAACTGTCTCGCTCCGCTGGTCAAGGTGCTCAACGACAACTTCGGCGTAGAGCAGGGCCTCATGACTACGGTGCACGCTGCTACGGCTACGCAGAAGACGGTGGACGGCCCCTCTCTCAAGGATTGGCGTGGCGGTCGCTCCGCTATCGGCAACATCATCCCCTCCTCGACGGGCGCTGCTAAGGCTGTCGGCAAGGTGATCCCCGAGCTCAATGGTAAGCTCACGGGTATGTCCTTCCGCGTGCCTACGATGGACGTATCTGTCGTTGACCTGACGGTACAGCTCAAGCGTGGCGCTAGCTACGACGAGATCTGCGCTGCTATGAAGAAGGCTTCGGAGACCAACCTCAAGGGCATCATGGAGTACTGCGACGAGCTACTCGTTAGCCAGGACTTCGTGAGCGATCCACACACCTCTATCTTTGACGCTAAGGCTGGTATCGCTCTGACGGACACCTTCGTCAAGGTGGTCGCTTGGTATGACAATGAGTGGGGCTACTCTAACAAGGTACTCTGCCTCATCGCTCATATGGCTGAGGTCAATAAGTAGTCACGCTAAGACCAACGAAGAGTTTTCACTCTAAAACAATCGGACGCAAGGCGCAGACGGTAGGAGGAGCATTAAGTCCTTTCCTACCTCTGTGACTTGCGTTTCGCTTTTTCCTTTGGGGCGTATCATGAGCCGTGGCAGAGAAGCTTTTGCGGCAGTGATACCCTCCGTTACTCATATAAGATGATAAGCTGATGGACTTTTACGAACTAGATCTAGAGGATGAGGTCCTCGACGGACTGGACGCGATGAACTTTGTAGAGACCTCTCCGATCCAGTCGGAGACGATTCCCCCGCTCCTAGAGGGGCGAGACGTCATCGGTTGCGCACAGACTGGCTCGGGCAAGACGGCAGCTTATCTGCTCCCCTTCCTCAATAAGGTAGCACGCCAAGAGCTACCCAAGGAGCATCTCGGGGCCGTCGTCATGGCGCCCACACGAGAGCTCGCCAAGCAGATCGACCAGGAGGTCGAGGGCTTCGGCTATTACGTCTCGGTCTCTACGCTCGCCATCTACGGTGGCACCGACGGCATCGCCTGGGAGCAGCAAAGACGAGGCATGGCGCTCGGGGCAGACATCGTCATCGCCACCCCAGGCCGACTCCTATCTATGCTACGCCTCGGAGCGTGTGACCTATCGCATGTGCAGTACTTCGTGCTAGACGAGGCGGATCGCATGCTCGACATGGGCTTTTACGAAGACATCATGGAGATCTACAAGGCGCTGCCCGAGGATTGCCAGCATGTGATGTTTTCCGCCACGATGCCTAAGGAGATCCTCAAGCTCTCGGAGAGCATCCTCGTTGATCCCGTCCTCGTCGAGCTGGCTGTGGCAAAGCCCCCAAAGTCGATCATGCAGACTGCGTACATCTGCTATGATGCGCAAAAGCTCCCGATCATCCGCTCTCTCTTTGCGAATCCCGAGTCCGAGGTGTCACGCACCATCATCTTTGCGGGAACTAAGGCGACTGTCCACGCACTCGCTCAGACACTCACCAGAGATGGCTTGCCAGTGGCTGAGATGCACTCAGACCTGTCACAGGAGCGTCGCGAGGAGGTCCTAAGAGACTTCCGCATGGGACGCATCAAAGTGCTCGTAGCCACCGACATCGTGGCGCGCGGCATCGACATTGACGACATTGCCGTCGTGATCAATTATGAAGTGCCACACGACTTCGAGGACTACGTTCACCGCATCGGCCGTACCGCACGTGGCGCCGATGGCAAGGGCTTGGCGATCACGCTCGTTTCGCCCAGTGATCAGCAAGACTTCGCACGCTTGGAGCAGTTCCTCGAGCAGGAGATCTACCGCATACCGCTAGACTCCTCCCTCGGCGAGGCACCTACCTACGCTCCCAACGAACGCGCGAATAGTCGTGGCTCCTCTAGAGGCAAAGGCAACGGCCGTGGCAGATCACAAAGCAAAGGGCGTGGCAAGTCTCAAGGTAAAGGTCGCTCCTCACAGCGCAAAGGTCGCTCCAGCGATCGCAAGGGTAGCAAGCAATAACCGGCTCTATGAAAGCGCATCAGCGTATCGGCATCCTAAGCGATACGCACGGATATATCGATGATCAGATCTGCAAGGCGCTTGCCGAGTGTGATCTGATCTTTCATGCGGGAGATATCGGGTCTCCTCAGGTATTAGAGCGACTGCAAGTCATTGCCCCCACGCTTGCTGTCTATGGTAACATCGACGACGCTGCGCTACATGCACAGCTCCCAGAGGTGGTTCACACAGAGGTGGCAGGCGTGGAGCTGGTCATGACACATATTGGTGGCTACCCAGGGCACTACGAGCGTATCTTCGCCCCTTATCTTACGCCGTGGCGCGAGCGTCCGATGATTACCATCTCGGGGCATAGTCATATCCTCAAGGTAATGCCCGACAAGTCCCGTCCAGGCTTGCTACATATCAACCCAGGCGCTGCAGGACGTAGTGGGTGGCACCAGAGCCGTACACTCATACGTTTGCAAATCACCTCAGGGCGACCGCACAACCTAGAGGTTGTCGAGTGGTCCCGCTAGACGGGTCGCTAGACCTTTCGTCCGTAGTATAGGCGGCTACGCCTCTCAGTGAGCTAAACGACTTGTGAAGTGTAGAACGATTAGCTTGGAGAAGTTGCATTCATGGGTGGAATATACGTTTTGCAACCCTGTGGCGATTAAGTTTTCGTACTTTTGTCTCAGAGAGAAATGACTCTCTCCGCTTTTATCTAAACTCATTATGAAACAAACGACCGAATATATCCCTATCGTCGGCATGCACTGCGCTGCTTGCGCTGCTGCCGTGACAAACAAACTGCAAGGTGTCACCGGCGTCCTAGAGGCGACGGCACAGATCGACACCCGCTCCTTATATATAGTGTACGATGCGGAGCAGATCACCCGCGAGCAGATCGCTGAGCAGGTCGCTTCGCTCGGCTTCTCGCTCATTCTGACGACCGATGAGACCGAAGCGGTGAGCCAAGCGCTGGAACAAGAGCGTCGCTCGGCACGTCAACTCGCTTGGCGCACAGCCATCGGCGCAGCGCTGACCATCGGCGTCATGATCTGGATGTCTCTGCTGGGAGCCATTGGCGAGCGTTGGGTCGCTCCGCTGGTGGCACTCGTAGCATACCTCTACGTGGCGGGACCTTTTCACTGGAGAGCCGTGAAGCAACTCAGGCGAGGCGTCATGGGAATGGACACATTGGTCTCTCTCAGCACCACCTTCTCCGTCATCGGCCTGCTCCTAGCCTACGGCTCCGAGGGCCATCAGCTGCACCTTTACCTCGATGCGCTGGTGATGATCCCCGCCTTCGTCCTGATCGGCAAGTGGTTAGAGCAGCGCGCCACCGCCTCGACCGCTAGAGCCTTGCGAGCGCTCCTCGACTTGACCCCTCGTGAGGCATCGCTCGTCGTGGGCGAGGAGACACGCCGTGTGCCACTGCAGTTGGTTCAGCCAGGCATGACCGTGCGGGTACGCCCTGGCGAAGCCATCCCTGTCGATGGCGTCATCACCTCGCAAAGCGTAACCCATATCAACGAACAAACCATCACCGGCGAGTCGGAAGCTGTGTCGCGTGGCGAGGGCGACAAAGTCTTCGCCGGTACCATCTGCCTCTCCACCGCCATAGAGGTACGTGCCGAAAGCGTCGGCGCCGACACCGCTCTGGGACATATCGTCTCGACCGTGCGCAAGACCTTAGCAGACAAGCCCCCGCTACGTCTCTTGGCCGATCGTATCGCACAGTACTTCGTTCCTGCCATACTCTTCCTAGGGTTGCTCACCTTTGCCCTCTGGTACTGGGTCGTAGAGCCAGGCGCGCTAGACCTAGCCGCACGCTACGCTATCTCCGTCCTCGTGATCGCCTGCCCCTGCGCCTTGGGCTTAGCGACCCCGACTGCCTTGACCGTGGCCGTGGGCGAGTCCGCACGGCGAAACATACTCTTTGCGGAAGCCACCGCACTAGAGACGCTACCCCGCGTCAATGCTTTCCTCATGGACAAAACAGGAACGCTCACCCTCGGGAGCCCCTCAGTCACCGAATTGCAATGGTTCATCCCTGAAGAGGAGCGCGCAGCGAAGCTCTCGCTCATCGTCTCTGCCGAGCAGCACAGCCTGCACCCACTGGCGCAAGCTATCGTGGCGTATGGCGAGGCGCAGGGAGCTACGATCAGCGAACTAACCGTCACCGAGCAACCAGGACAAGGCTTGCTCGTCACCACACCCGAGGGAGAGCTACGCATAGGACGCGCCTCTTGGATTGCCGAGGGTGGCGTTGAGTCGATCCCCCTTTGCGACCTCACTGGCTCGCTCGTCTATGTGGCGCAGGGAACGCAGCTCATCGCCATCATAGCGCTCTCCGACACACTCACGCCACATGCTGCCGAGACCATCGCACAGCTCAAGGCTCAAGGCAAAAAGCTCCTCATGCTCACGGGCGACCGAGAGCCAGAAGCACAGCGCATAGCTCAGCAAATAGGTATTGACACGGTGCATGCCGAGCTCATGCCCCAAGACAAAGAGACGATCCTCGCCTCCCTACAGGAGCAGGGACACATCGTAGCGATGGTCGGCGACGGGGTCAACGACGGTCAGGCACTAGCACGAGCCGACGTGAGCATAGCGCTCGCTGGGGGGAGCGATCTAGCCACCTCGATGGCGCAGTTGGTCATCTCCAAGCCCGACCTGTCGCTCCTCGTCGAGGCGACCGAGATAGCACGGCAGACGGTACGCACGATCCGCTTCAACTTCCTCTGGGCGCTCCTCTACAACGTGATCGCCATCCCGATCGCTGCCGGGCTCTTCACACGGTGGGGCTTAGCCATCACGCCCGCCATCGCCGCAGCCGCCATGGCGCTCAGCTCCATCTGCGTCGTCGTCAATAGTCTCCTCCTCCAGCGCCGTATTGCTTCAAAATAGCAGCGCCCCGACCAACCTAACGAAAGTAGCCCGTTGTAGGATCTCTACAGCGGGCTACTTGTTTTAATTGCTCCGTTCGTTTCGAGTGCGAGTCGCTTCCTCCGATCTATTTCTGATTTTCCAGTGAGGAAACAAACTTTCCCCACGGAGCCGGGAAATGAAACTTCGGAAGAATGAAATGAAACTTCGGAAGAAGCAAATCAAAGTTCCGAAGAATTTTTTTGCTCCTCCGTGAAGGTTAGACAATCCCTACCGAGCCATTTCAAATTTCCTCAGAGGGGACTTTAAGCAGCTACTCATACGACTCAAAAATCCCCAAACAACCATTTTTGAATCTTATAGCTAATTTTCGTTACTTGACACCAATAAGCCGCTAGTTCATAGTGAGTTGCGGCTATTCCGATGTCCGATTTTGATAAATCGCCAGACGAAAGATGTCCGATTTTGACAAGTTTCTGTCCGATTTTGATAAGAGATTTAGCTCCTGCTTTGCCTACTTTTGTAGCAAACAATGAGGGCGACGATTGCCCCCAACATACATTCACATCAAAACCATTACAGCTATGAAACAGAAACTATTACATCAATCACTCATCGCGACACTCGTCACGATGCTCTTACTGCTCGCAGGCTTATCAGCCTCGGCGCAGACGAATTACGGACTCGAGATAGCCGGCGAGACGGTCTCCTCGGCGAACTGCTCCGACCTCTCGGTCATCGATGGCGTCACGGGCAAGGTGACCTACGACCCCACCACCAAGACGCTCACCCTCGAGGATGCCTCCATCGTTGGAAGAGTAAATCATCACAGTATATATTCAGAAGATGAGCTGACTTGTGTCGTCAAGGGGGAGGTCTCCATCACTTCTAATGGTAGTTTGGGCGCAATGGCGTTCGATAAGAATGCCATTATAAAAGGGAATGGACATCTCACTCTAAAGGCTCCAAAAGGATGTGGTATCTATACTCAGGCTGCTCTACATATTGAGGGTTGTACAGTCT
>NZ_AXVC01000025.1:0-4237 GCF_000482365.1 Porphyromonas uenonis DSM 23387 = JCM 13868
GCAGCATATACTTGTGTTGTTCTCAGGTTGGTGTGCCCGAGCATACGGCTCACCGTTTCAATAGGCACTCCTGCTGAGAGCGTGATGAGCGATGCAAAGGTGTGGCGAGCCATGTGAAAGGTTAGCGGGCTTTCCATACCGACATTTCTCTGTATGTAGTGCATGCCGTTGTGGATGATGTCGTTAGTCGGTACATCAAAGACAAAACCAGCACGCTTACCTCTGTACCGCTCCATTATCGCCCAAGCAGGAGGAAGCACCTGTACACGATATGGAGTCTTGGTTTTCATTCGCTTGCCCTTGATGCAAAGTTCACCTTCTTCCAAGACAATGTTTTCCTCTCTGAGATTGCGCACGTCTGAGATTGCCAAGCCTGAAAAGCAGGAGAATACGAACAAATCACGGACAATACGGTAGTTCTCCCATTCTATCTCCAAGTCAATGATGCGTTGCAGCTGGTCTTGAAAGATACTTCTCGGCTCACCTTTGGGACGTTCATAGCTGTAGCCCAAGAACGGGTAGAAGTCCAGCACGCCTTTCTTCACCGCCATGCGGACGATACACTTCAAGGTGGATAGAGCACTCGACACGCTGCTACGTTTCAGTTTTCGGTCAATGGAGAGGTAGTACTCGAAACCCTCAATAAAGGCTTTGTCTAATTGTGAAAGGGGAATGTCGCTTACTTTATACTTCTTCTGCAGATACTCACGGAGCAGGGATAGCTGATAGGTACGGAGCTTGAATGTCTTCAAGGCTCTATCAATGCCTATGCGTTCCTTTGTCTGTCTGAGATATTCCTCAAAACTCTGCAAAAGCAGGGCTTGACGGTGGATTTGCCCCTGATAAGTATCCCTCACATCGGTGGCGGTAAAGGATTCTTCTCTTTCACTGAGTTCGTGAAAGCGTGCGTGGATGAGTGCGGTGCATTCACCGAGTTTCTGATTGACGGACACCGCCATAGCACTCTTGCCGGTGAGTCGTTGCTTACGGCTATCCCATAGGGCGATCGGAGTCTTACACTTGGTGGAGAACCCCGAATGGGTTCTGCCTACGGAGATGCGCCCGATGACAGGCACAAATCCTTTCTTGTCGGTTCGTCTTGCCTGAACAAAGAACGATACTTTCAGTTTGTTTTCTTTCATTCTTCTATCGTTTTTCTAAATTCCCTTTGCTTGCAAAGGTACAGTGAAACAGGTGCTTCTGAGCGATGCAGAACGATGAAATACGATGAATAAAAAACTGTGGAGCAGTTGTTTAGCTTCAATTCGTAACCCCTCTTTGCTCTTTCTTCGATGGGTTACGATTTGGTAACGGAACTACTGCCGTTTTATGCTCATTTTCGCTTATCCTCAAAATAGCAAGAAAGCCTAAATGATGCTATTTCAAATAGTTACATCCCTTGCATATCCCGCTATTTCCCTTAATTCTTAACTCCCGACTATGCCCGCAAGATGAGCTTGGATATGCGAATGATTGACCTAGAAAAGTATTCGGACCATATAGACAACAAAGCCAGCCACTGTGCCAAGCTCCTCAACAACTACTATCAGAAGTTTAACGAGCAAAAGGGGACACAGTTTGTCTTCAGCGACCTGGGTACTTACAAGCCAGACGAGTGGAATGTTTACTCGGAGATTAAGCGTAAGTTGGTAGAGGAGTATCACATCCCATCTCACGAGATACGCTTCATTCAGGAGTGCAAGAATGAGAAAGCGAAGAAAGCAATAGTGGAAGCGATGAATAGGGGCGATATACGTATCATCTTTGGCTCTACATCTATGTTGGGCACGGGTGTCAATGCCCAGCAACGAGCTGTGGCTATACATCATCTTGATACCCCGTGGAGACCGTCAGACTTAGAGCAACGCAACGGACGAGCTATCCGAAAGGGCAATTTGGTTGCCAAGGAGTTTGCCGACAACAAGGTCGATGTGATTATATATGCAGTGGAGCGTTCGTTGGATAGCTACAAGTTCAACCTGCTACACAACAAGCAGCTTTTCATCAATCAATTGAAGAGCAATCAGCTCGGCATGCGTACCATCGATGAAGGCTCAATGGATGAGGATAGTGGTATGAACTTCTCAGAGTATGTAGCTGTGCTATCGGGCAATACAGACCTTTTGGAAAAGGCAAAGCTAGATAAGAAGATTACTGCATTAGAGTCAGAACGCAAGAACTTCCTTCGTGAACG
Source organism: Porphyromonas uenonis DSM 23387 = JCM 13868 (assembly GCF_000482365.1). GTDB lineage: Bacteria > Bacteroidota > Bacteroidia > Bacteroidales > Porphyromonadaceae > Porphyromonas > Porphyromonas uenonis. The sequence continues at coordinate 2,195 of NZ_AXVC01000025.1, forward strand.
AAATGGGGCTATAGGTAAGTTGGCTGAGATTGACCATTCGCTCTCTTATCACACAGGCAAGATACAAGAGGCGAAGAAAGACCTCGCTTGCTTTGAGCAACGAGTGGAACGAGATGCTGAAGGCAACCCAGTCAATCGACTTTCAATTAAAGGTGTAGAGGATTGTTCTGACATCAAAGTGATTGCTCATCGTCTTCAAGAGATAGAAGAAAAGGCTCGTACCAATGGTGAGTACAACAAGATTGGAGAGCTTTATGGCTTCTCTGTTATGGTCAAGACGGAAAGTTCCTCGCAGAACTTATTTGACCTATCGGTGAACCGCTTCTTCGTAAAAGGCGAGGGGAGTATTTACTACACCTACAACAACGGCAAGCTGGCAAATGATCCTAAGCTGGCTTGTCTGAACTTCTTCAATGCGTTAGAGCGCATTCCAAAAGTGATCGAATCTCACGAGAAGGAGATAGCAAAGGTTTCAGCAAATAAGGAGGTCTACAATGCCATTGTCAATAGCTCGTGGAAGAAGGAGGAAGAACTACGTGCGCTCAAAGGGGAGGCAGCCGAGCTGGATAGAAAGATTGCCCTCACACTCTCTCCGCCAGAGGAAGAAAAAGAAGAAATAGATAAAATGAAGCAAGGAGAGGATTTGTCCGATAACAATCATTCAGCCGGAGTAAAGGACGAGAGTCATCCTGCTCAAGACAAAGAAGAAGACTACCGGTCACAAAACTTCAGACCCAAGTGGAGACACTAAACGCATGTTTATTATCCAATGGAAGTAAAAAATCTTGCGTTTATTTTTTAGTAGACGTAAGCAAAGTACAAGAATACTGCGATTCATATTCCCGCACAAAATTATCGCCAGATAGATTCCCTATTCCAATGGTCTGGAAAACCTATCTTATAAATAGGGATGTCCGGATTTTCCTCTATCAGTGAGATTATCTTTCTCTTATATGTATCTCCTGCATTGATAGCATTGCACAAGTATAACATGGAAGTAATGATTAGATATGGCTTCTTTTTGGAGAATTCCGATAAAGGATATTGTAGCCAAATGCCTCTTGGATTACTAATATCCATTGGACGTTTTACCATATTTCGACTCCATACTCTTGAATGATGGGCTACAATATTTCTCAAATATGAAATAGCTTCTAACCAACTTGATAACTCATTATGCAGATTGAGCCCGAACTCATTAGCAATTTTCGCTTTCTCAGGAATTTGGTGGCTAAGATTCTTGTATAACTTTGAAAGCGTGCCAAAGGTAGCCACTTCAAAAATAACCCATGCATCAGGTTGCTGAGTAAGAGATACACATTTTCCACCTTTCCAAACACCATACTTTCGTTTATACTCTTTTATGAAAACCTCACCACTACGAAGAAATTCAGTCATCAAATCTTCCAGATGTTGCCGATGAAGCAATTCGCTGACAAAGAGAGTATTGTCCATATAAAACAGACCACCATAGGATTGAGACAGATGGTAAATCATCTTTGTTCGTAAGGCGATCTCTATTGTTTCAATGGCATCAAACAAGATAAGCCGTAATTCTTTGTCAAAAGAATACCGTGCAATAACATCTTCAAAGCGAGAACCCGTTTGAAAAACATGGTTTTCTTTGTCTTTCTGCATATCCCACCAATACCCCTTCAAACGGTAGTAGCTGATATGACTTAAATGAAGATGGGCGAACTCCTCATCTTCTATAATCATGCCTCTATGCTTCAGTAAATCGATTTGTTCCTGAATGGAGCGTGATTCTTTATTCGACATAGTATCTATAAAAAAAAAATGACTCGCCAGCAGATCTTACGGTATGCTAAGCGAGTACTGTTATATTTGAAGTGCAGGCAACCTGCGACTATCTTTCTGCTTGCAAAGGTAAGCAATTATTTTAATTCAACCAAACGATCGGGAGAAACTATATTACCAGTCATCTCGTTTTCGTAGCATCTCATCGATTTCTTCACGAAGGAATAGTAGGCGACCATTGGCTTTGAGGTAGGGAATCTTACCCGCCCATACCCAATTGTAGAT
>NZ_AXVC01000025.1:4247-70431 GCF_000482365.1 Porphyromonas uenonis DSM 23387 = JCM 13868
ATGGCTTCTCTGTTATGGTCAAGACGGAAAGTTCCTCGCAGAACTTATTTGACCTATCGGTGAACCGCTTCTTCGTAAAGGGCGAGGGTAGTATTTACTACACCTACAACAACGGCAAGCTGGCAAATGATCCTAAGTTGGCTTGTCTGAACTTCTTCAATGCGTTAGAGCGCATTCCAAAAGTGATCGAATCTCACGAGAAGGAGATAGCAAAGGTTTCAGCAAATAAGGAGGTCTACAATGCCATTGTCAATAGCTCGTGGAAGAAGGAGGAAGAACTACGTGCGCTCAAAGGGGAGGCAGCCGAGCTGGATAGAAAGATTGCCCTCACACTCTCTCCGCCAGAGGAAGAAAAAGAAGAAATAGATAAAATGAAGCAAGGAGAGGATTTGTCCGATAACAATCATTCAGCCGGAGTAAAGGACGAGAGTCATCCTGCTCAAGACAAAGAAGAAGACTACCGGTCACAAAACTTCAGACCCAAGTGGAGACACTAAACGCATGTTTATTATCCAATGGAAGTAAAAAATCTTGCGTTTATTTTTTAGTAGACGTAAGCAAAGTACAAGAATACTGCGATTCATATTCCCGCACAAAATTATCGCCAGATAGATTCCCTATTCCAATGGTCTGGAAAACCTATCTTATAAATAGGGATGTCCGGATTTTCCTCTATCAGTGAGATTATCTTTCTCTTATATGTATCTCCTGCATTGATAGCATTGCACAAGTATAACATGGAAGTAATGATTAGATATGGCTTCTTTTTGGAGAATTCCGATAAAGGATATTGTAGCCAAATGCCTCTTGGATTACTAATATCCATTGGACGTTTTACCATATTTCGACTCCATACTCTTGAATGATGGGCTACAATATTTCTCAAATATGAAATAGCTTCTAACCAACTTGATAACTCATTATGCAGATTGAGCCCGAACTCATTAGCAATTTTCGCTTTCTCAGGAATTTGGTGGCTAAGATTCTTGTATAACTTTGAAAGCGTGCCAAAGGTAGCCACTTCAAAAATAACCCATGCATCAGGTTGCTGAGTAAGAGATACACATTTTCCACCTTTCCAAACACCATACTTTCGTTTATACTCTTTTATGAAAACCTCACCACTACGAAGAAATTCAGTCATCAAATCTTCCAGATGTTGCCGATGAAGCAATTCGCTGACAAAGAGAGTATTGTCCATATAAAACAGACCACCATAGGATTGAGACAGATGGTAAATCATCTTTGTTCGTAAGGCGATCTCTATTGTTTCAATGGCATCAAACAAGATAAGCCGTAATTCTTTGTCAAAAGAATACCGTGCAATAACATCTTCAAAGCGAGAACCCGTTTGAAAAACATGGTTTTCTTTGTCTTTCTGCATATCCCACCAATACCCCTTCAAACGGTAGTAGCTGATATGACTTAAATGAAGATGGGCGAACTCCTCATCTTCTATAATCATGCCTCTATGCTTCAGTAAATCGATTTGTTCCTGAATGGAGCGTGATTCTTTATTCGACATAGTATCTATAAAAAAAAAATGACTCGCCAGCAGATCTTACGGTATGCTAAGCGAGTACTGTTATATTTGAAGTGCAGGCAACCTGCGACTATCTTTCTGCTTGCAAAGGTAAGCAATTATTTTAATTCAACCAAACGATCGGGAGAAACTATATTACCAGTCATCTCGTTTTCGTAGCATCTCATCGATTTCTTCACGAAGGAATAGTAGGCGACCATTGGCTTTGAGGTAGGGAATCTTACCCGCCCATACCCAATTGTAGATGGTCTTTTGCTCAACCTTTAGCAATTTAGACACATCAATGATGTCAAGATACTCAGGCTTGAGCGGTGGCCGAACAGCAGCTTCTATGGCTTGCTCTCGTAATACCAGCAACTGGTCTAGTTTTTCTTCCACGTTCGCTAGCTTATCAAACAGTCGCTTTTGCCAAGGATCTTCTGTAAGATAGTCTAAGTATGACATAGTTCTCCTTTTTGATAGTTCCCTGCAGTATCTTGTGACAAGATACGTTGCTCTCTCATATAAGCAATATACTTCTTTGCTGTGCGCTCTTTGACTCCCATCTCTCGCATTAAGACATCGCACAACTCTTGGTAAGAGAGACGGCGGTTGCTTTGAAAGGCTTCCATAACAATTGAGATCAATTCGTCTGTTTTTCGCTTCTCCTTATCCTCCTTAGACTTTTCACCACGATAGACATGCATCCCCAGCTCTTTATCCCATCCAAAGAGCATCATAGGAACATCTAAAGGGCTCCCATCTCTCACCTTCAAAGCCTTGACTACAGAGTATTCAGGATTGTCATCCTTCTCAATTGAAAGAATTCCTGCTGACTTACGCTGTAATTCTGAGCCTATGTGCCCACGAAGCTTGATACCGTTTGGAACAAAGTGTAATACACAAATGATGCAGGTGTTATAAATCCCCGCTAGTCTGTAAAGCTCATCTACGACAGCGATACTTTCGGTCTCATCGTTTGCAGAACGCACCAAGTCTGCAATCCCATCAATAACTACTAAGTGTATCCCTCCATGTTTATGACGAAACAAGTCCATGCTTTCACGAATAAGCTTCAACCGATCCTTACGAGAAAGTGAGGCTAGATATAGAGAGTGGTAAAAGTCAGGAACAGTCTCTACATCGGCTCTCCGTAATGTCTTTCCCAAATTCTTGTATAGTTGAGCCTCAGACTGCTCTGTGTCATAGTGCAAAACAGCCAAGGCTTTCGGATTGGGTGTTATTTCTAATCCTAATGTTCGCTCTGAATCTAACCTTTCAGCACATAATGTGCCTGCAAGGATAGAACCAATGTAATTACTCTTGCCCGTACCCTCTCCACCTGTAATGCAGAAAAGATTGTCCTGAGAGCCAAGAGGGACTCCATTGACTGAGACAACCGACTTAGAAACATCAGGAGGGTTGTCGTAATCAATCTCACAAGATTGCAATATCATCCTTGTTTCGCTGTATAGGCTGGAAAACATTCGCGCGAGAAGATCTCTTAAATCCTGCTGACTATGCCCTAGGGCAAAGTAGTCAGAGATGTCTTTCTCCGTTTTGATACCACTCAAAGGTAGTTGTAGTCTAAGCACTCCAAATTCAGAAAGCGCTTCCACCTGTTTTTGTGCCTCTCTGACCCCTGTTTCATCAGAGTCGTATAAGATGATGAGGTGTAAGAAGCGAAGTGAAAGACTTTCGATAATACCTCTTGGTATTTGTGCAGTCTCGCTATTGAAACAAATAGCATTGAAATGGTGTGCAGACAGAGAGAGGACATCTTTTTCTCCTCCCGTAATAAATAGTATATCTCCTTTATTAGGTAGTTGTGCTAGCCCAAATACATACTCTTCCGATTTTTCTCCACCATATAGAAACCTCAGTTTACTATTCGGTCGATATATTTTGACGAAATCGTTGTGAGCGTAACAGAAAATGGGTTCTTTAGAAGAAGAGATGAGCTTAAAAGGTTTTCCCTCTCTACTCACCGATTCGTAGCAAGACAACGATTTGACGTGGTATTGCTCCAATGTTTCCAAGGAGATCCCATATTGCTCCCAAAAAGCAAGCTCCTTTTGCGTAAAGGGTCGCTCATAAACTCTGAACGATTTTTTGTTTGCTATGTATTCCACTTTATCCATCGATCCTGTACACCTCCTTTGACTCTGTTCAACGGATTGCTTAGGGGAGGTGGAGCGAGCTACTTTCATGCTTGTGTCTCTTCTGTATTCAATAGAAATCTTTAGATTTAGATCCTGGATAATAGTCACTAGAACCTTCTTGAATTCAGATCGGACATCAAGCCCCAAAATTGTTGCAGCAAACCAGAAGCAATCACCTGAGTATGCTTCATTTCCAAAGTCTTTCATTCGATATGAGTCTGACTTTGGATCAAAATAGATATTACAAGATGCTCGTTTGTCATCATAGAGAGGATTACGAAAGTTCCGCTTGGGAACAAAGTCAATTGGCATATAGAAGTAGAAAACCTCTAATCCTCGATTGGTCAACTGCAGGACTTCTTCTTTCAGTGTCATAGCTCTTCAAAAAGATTTTGTGCATCTTCCCCCAAATAACCTTTTAGTATGCCATCTTTGTAAGCATTCAACCGTTGCAATGCTTCTATGCGTCTAAATCCTTTGAACGTAGCACGTCCTGATTTTACAGCTATATATAGACCCTTAAAAGGATAAAGGACATGATTGCAGGATACATAGCGATATGGAACAGCATTGGCATCTCGCCATCGAGCAAGAGAAGCTTTTGATATTCCTAATAAACGCATAACGTCTGATGAATTTAGCTCGATCTTTTCCTCAAGGACGCTATACTCTCTTTTGAGTTCTTTGATGAAGTCTGCGACTTGGCGTACTTCCTCTCGAAGACCTTGAATTTCATCGAGGAGTGTGCTAGGGTTGTACGTCTCCATAGGATTCTGCCAATGTTTGAAAGGTTTCAGCTAGAAGTGGAAGTAGCTTTTTCAGTAGCTCATGTTCGGTTTCTTTCAGAAAGATCTCAATGAGACGTTTAATATTGGATAATGTGTCATCTATTTCCAGCGGGTGAAAATGGCGAAGAATACGTAGTAAGTCCTCTTTCTGCACCATAAGACATTGATTCCCATGGTGAGTTTGCACAGAGGCGAAAGATTCAACCGCGCCTAACGGCAAATGCAGAATGAGCGTATCCATACCAAAAGCTTCAGCACATCTTTGATAAGTACTGAGGCGAATGTCTCTTTGGAACTTGCAAGTCTTTACAAAGTTCGAGTAGTCTAATCCGCTATCATATGCTATTTGCTTGACATTGTCACACGAAGCCAACATCATATCTAATGTTGGACAAATGACATACAATCGTCTATCTCTTGCGGGCTTAACGGGTCGATTTTTGTTCATGTTTCTTCTACTGTTGAATTATCATCTGCAAAGATCCTATTCAAAGCCCTTTATAGACGAATATCTAAACACCATTCATTGGTAATATTCTACCAGTGTATGTTCATCAACACACTTCTCTGCATAGCGATAGCACTTCATAGATCTTTTGGGCATACCCCCTCATTGTTTTAGGGGACGTCATAATGAGATAAGCTGAAGTGAGTAGCATCTCATATAATGACCGCCAGTGCACGGTGCAAGCCTTATCTATATATAAGGGCTTGCACCGTGCACTGGAATTGTAGCCAAGAAACTTAGAGTAATTTTATTCCCAGATATTTGGAGGTTGTTCTACTTATTCGTACCTTTGAACCCGAGAAATGCAAGCGAGCAAATCTCACAGCAATAGCTATGAGTATTCTCAAAATACTCTCCTATGGCTACAATTTGGCTACAATTAAATCTTAGAGGAATATAAACAGCTACGATATAAGGAGTTAGAAGGTTTGGTTTACAACCCTCCCTCTCCGCAACAGATAGCAGGGTGCAAGTCACAAGTGATTTGCACCCTGTTTCTGTATCCAAACTCCGCTCTCTAATCTCCCCCCCCTAGGAATTTGCCAAATTCCTCCGTAGATATTTCTGATTTGCTACCTAGGAAATGGGCAAATTCTTCGGACTTATCGTTTGATTCTTCCGAAGTTTCATTTGATTCCTCCGAAGAATTTTTTATTTCCTACCTAGGAATTTGCCCAATTCCTAGGTAGCTATTTGGCAAATTCCTAGGTAGGAATTCCATTCTTCGGGAGAAAGGTGTAATCAGAGAGGTCCCGTAGCCACTCTGTAGCGATACTCGAACCGTGCATTCTTAGCTATCGTCATGTGTAGCTTCTAGACGACTGGTTATAATGCGTCAGCCCTGGTATGAGGACGGGTGAGGGGTGTTGTTCTCTAGAAAAGTTGTACCTTTGCGGACGGTTTTCCTATGAATCCAATTGTACACCCCGCTCTCGTGTGAGGGGGGCTCTTTGGTCTCTAGCTGAGCTGGCGCGTGTCTGGCGTTGTCGTCTAGGTACGCTACGTATGGGCTCTGGCAGAGTGCCACAGTGTAATGGGAGATTAGCAAGACTAATTTTGAGTAACACTAACTAATTGTACTAATGAAGCATTTTAAGCTCAGCGCCACCGTGCGCAAGGCCGACCAGCTCGGCAAGAAAGCTACCAAGGCTCTCCGTCGTGAGGACCTCGTACCTGTAGTCCTCTATGGGGGTAGCGAGACACAGCATCTCGTCGTCAAGGCTGACGACCTCAACAAGCTGATCTACACTCCTGAGATCCATCTCATCGAGCTAGACGTAGAGGGTAAGCAGTATAAGGCTATACTGAAGGATGTACAGTTTCACCCAGTGAGTGACAAGACACTCCACGCAGACCTCTACGAGGTGAACGAGGAGAAGCCTATCGTCATGAACGTCCCAGTCATCCTCGAGGGTCACGCTGTCGGTGTGAAAGCTGGTGGTAAGCTGGTTCGTGAGAAGCGCACACTACGTGTACGCGCTGTCTACGACAAGATCCCTGAAAATCTAGTGATCGACGTCAATAACCTCAAGCTGGGCAAGACGATCCAGGTACACGAGCTCTCCTTCGAGGGTCTCGAGCTGGTCGACGCTCCACAGGCTGTCGTTTGTGGTGTCAAGCTGACACGTGTAGCACGTGGTAAGGATGTTGCAGCTGACTCTGAGGAGGCTGCAGGCGAGGAGCACAGTGACTCCGAGGAGAGCCACGAGTAGTCACTGTCTAGCTATACGCGACTTAGCGTATATTGTCTAGAGTCATACGAGGAGAGCCTACAGTCCCTCATGCGGGGTGTAGGCTCTCCTTTATATTCCTATCTATTTGTGAGGTTGCGACACTGAGGGTTTTCGGGTGTATGGTACCTATATGATACTTTTTCACTACCTTAGTAGACCGTATACGACTACTCACTTCGAATAAACAGAAGATTATCTTATGAATCGCGAGCAAATCATAGAACAAATACGGGCCAAGCGGAGCTATCTCTGCGTAGGTCTTGATCCAGATATACAGAAGTTGCCTCCCCATCTGCTGAAGGGGGATAATCCTATCCTAGACTTTAACAAGGCGATCATCGATGCTACGGCACAGTATGCGATAGCTTTCAAGCTCAACTTGGCTTTCTATGAGACGCTTGGGGCTTTTGGTATGCAGGTCTTCGGCGATACGGTGGACTACATACGTCAGCACTACCCCGAGCAGCTGATCATTGCTGATGCTAAGCGGGGGGACATAGGCAATACAAGCAAGATGTATGCACGGGCCTTCTATGAAAACTTTAAGGTGGATGCGCTCACCGTGGCTCCCTATATGGGAAGCGACAGTGTGCTACCATTCCTTGAGTATAGCGACAAGTGGGTCATCCTACTCGCCTTGACGAGCAATCAGGGTGCGCAGGACTTTCAGATGCTCCATACGGGTGAGGAGACTTGTCTCTTCGAGCAGGTGCTCCAGACGGCTCTGAGCTGGGAGGGCGCTGACCATATCATGTTTGTCGTGGGCGCTACGCAGAGCAATCTGATGGAGCGTGTGCGTGCGGTGGCTCCCAATGCCTTCCTCCTCGTGCCAGGTGTAGGCGCTCAGGGTGGTAGTCTGGAGGCGGTCGCTGAGCATGCGATGACGAGCGACTGCGGGCTGATCGTCAATAGTTCGCGTGGTATCATCTATGCGGGCAATGACGAGCGCTTTGCCTCGGCTGCTGCGCAAGCCGCCTCTGATCTAGCACGTCAGATGGAGCGGACATTGATCGACAAGGGTATCATAGACTAATAAGATGTACACAGTTGCAGACATTGCTAAGCTAATCGGAGGTACCCTCGAGGGCGACGGTACGGCTCAGCTACAAGGCTTCGCAGGTATTGAGCAGGCGAAGGCGGGTGACTTGAGCTTTCTCGCCAACATGAAGTACGAGCCCTACCTCTACACGACACACGCCTCGGCGGTACTCGTCGACGAGAAGTTTACTCCGACACAGCCTTGCCCTACGACTTTGATCCGTGTGGCAAACCCTTACGAGACGCTCTCGCAGCTGATGCGGCTCTACGTCTCTCAGCAGGAGCCGCACTGGACGGGTGTCCATCCGACGGCTATCGTGGACCCCTCTGTGGAGATCCCCAAGGAGTGCATCATCGGCCCGTACGCTTGCATCGAAGCGGATGTCAAGCTGGGCGAGCAGGTCGTCATATCGGCACACTGCGTCATCGGGGCCAACTGCTCTATCGGTGACCACACGACGCTACATCCACGGGTTACGCTTTACTCGGACAGCGTCATCGGGCATCATTGTCGCATTCATGCGGGCACGGTGATCGGTGCCGATGGCTTTGGCTTTGCCCCTACGGAGCACGGCTATGACAAGATCCCGCAGATAGGACACGTGGAGATAGGAGACAATGTGGAGATAGGAGCGAATAGCTGCATAGATCGTGCTACGATGGGCGTGACGCGCATAGCATCGGGTGTCAAGATCGACAACCTCGTACAGATCGCGCACAACTGTACGGTCGACGAGCACACGGTCATCGCAGCTCAGGCGGGACTAGCTGGCTCGGCACACATCAAGGAGTGGTGTCAGCTGGGCGGTCAGGTGGGCATCGCGGGTCACCTCACGGTGGGCGACCATTCGCAGCTCGGCGGCCAGACAGGCGTGCTGGGCAATCTTCAGCCACACAGCGTCGTGATGGGAGCTCCCGCCATGCCTGTGGGCAAAGCTTTGCGTGCCTTTGCCATGCTTCCCAAGCTTCCTGAGCTGATGCGTCGTGTAGACAAGCTCGAAGAGCAATCTTCCTCGGAAACTAAATAGACTCATTTGTAAAAGCAGACACACTCACGTTATGAATCAGTACACACTCGCTACGACACTCACCTTCCAGGGTGTAGGGCTTCACACGGGAGCTAATCGCACCTTGACCCTTTCACCAGCGAAGCCCCATAGTGGTTACCAGATCTGTCGCTCTGATCTAGAGGGCAGCCCCGTCATCCCTGCCTATGCTGACTATGTCTCGACGACGCAGCGTGCTACTCGCATAGAGCGTGGAGCTGTGCAGGTCTCTACACTCGAGCATTGCCTCGGCGCGCTCTACGCTCTCGGGGTGGACAACTGTCTTATCACGGTCGATGGCGACGAAGCACCTATACTAGACGGCTCGGCGCAGCCTTATGTGCAGGCCATCCAAGAGGCTGGGCTCAAGGAGCAAAACGCAGTTCGTGAGGTCTTTGTCGTGCGCAAACCTATTGAGGTGAAAGATGAGGAGACGGGAGCGTCTATCCTTCTCCTGCCATCAGACCAGCTCGGCATAGAGGCGCACCTGAGCTTTGCCTCACCGCTGCTGAGCAACCAATACGCTTCGCTGCGCGACCTGAGTCGCTTCGGCGAGGAGGTTGCCGAGGCGCGCTCCTTCGTCTTCGTACGAGAGATACTGCCTCTCCTCAGCCAGGGACTGATCAAAGGCGGAGACCTAGCCAACGCGATGGTGATTAACGATGCGCCACTCTCCGAAGGCGATGCTAAGGCGCTCGCCGAGGCGCTGCACCGTCCCGTAGCTGAGGTGACTCAGCTGGGCGTGATCAACCCGAAGGAGGGCATCCCCAACGAGCCTGCGCGCCATAAGATCATCGACATCCTAGGTGATCTGGCTTTGACGGGTATCTTCGTGCAGGGACATATCATAGCGACCAAGCCAGGACACAAGATCAATAACAAGCTCGCACGGGCGATCCGCAAGGAGATCAAAGGAATGGAGACACAGCCACCCGTTTATGATCCCAATGCGACACCAGTACTGGACCTTAACCAGATCAAAGGGCTTCTCCCGCACCGCTACCCCTTCCTCCTAGTGGACAAAGTGATCCATCTAGACAAAAACCATATCGTAGGGGTCAAGAACGTGAGCTTCAACGAGACCTTCTTCCTCGGGCACTTCCCCACAGAGCCTGTTATGCCAGGCGTGCTCATCGTAGAGGCGATGGCGCAGACCGCTGGACTGCTCGTCCTGAGTGGCATCGAGGACCCCGAGCTCTACTCGACCTACTTCCTGACGATCAACAATGTGAAGTTCAGAAACAAGGTCGTCCCCGGAGACACCCTCCTCTTCAAGGTCATGCTCACCAGTGAGGTGCGTCGTGGCTTGGCGAGCGTCAGAGGGCTCACCTTCGTCGGCAACCAGCTCGTCTGCGAGGCTGACTTCATGGCGCAGATAGTAAAGAATAAGAAGTAAACAATCATATCCACCATATGGCTCAAACGCACATCTCTCCTCTCGCTCAGGTGCATCCTGACGCTCAGCTAGGCGCAGAGGTGACGGTCGGCCCCTTTGTCACCATCGAGGCGAATACCGTCATCGGCGACCGCACCGTCCTAGACCAAGGATGTATCATCCGTAGCGGTGCACGTATCGGTAGCGACTGTCATATACATCCCTATGCCGTGATCGCAGGGATACCGCAAGACCTCAAGTTCAGAGGCGAGGAGACGACCGCCGTCATCGGCGACCATACGACCATCCGCGAGTTCGCCACCGTCAATCGTGGCACCGCCTCGCGTGGCACCACCATCGTCGGGAGCAACTGCCTCATCATGGCTTACTCACACGTAGCGCACGACTGCATTCTCAAGGATCACATCATCCTAGGCAATGCCACGCAGCTCGCTGGCGAAGTCGAGATAGACGATTACGCCATCCTCAGCGGTGCCGTGCTAGTGCATCAGTTCGTCCGCATCTCTCAGCACGTGATGATACAGGGTGGCTCCAAGGTGACCAAAGACATCCCGCCCTACTGTCTCGTGGGGCGCGACCCGATCGTTTACTGTGGGATCAACATCGTGGGGCTACGTCGCAGAGGCTTCACCAATGAGCAGATCTTCCTCATCAACGACGTCTACCGCACGCTTTATCAGGGCGGGCTCAACAACAGCGAGGCACTCGTAGAGATCCAGAACCGCTACCCGCAGAGCTACGAGCGTGACCTCATCTACGACTTCATCAGCGACAGCAAGCGCGGCATCGTCCGCGGATCGATGGACTAGCGCTAGACAAGTCGTAGTCAACTAGCAAACAACTAACCATACCAGCCGAAACAATGAAAAAGATACTCGTCGGACGCCAATGGGGCACCACGGATAGCTATATCCTCGAGCGTGATCATCTCTCCATCCACGATCTCGTGGAGCGTGTCGCTCAGCGCTTTGTAGCAGAGCTTAGGAGTATCTCAGACCTTCCACAGGGTATCACCTACGTCTTCGCAGGCCCAGGCAATAACGGAGCTGACGGCCTCGCCATAGCACGACGCCTCATGCAGGACGGACACCGTGTGCACTGCTACCTCTTCTGCAAGCAAGAGGAGGAGCTCTCGGAGGCGTGCGCTTGGCAGCAGACGAAGCTACAGGAGTTTCACCAAGACGCTTTGACCATCGTCGCAGATGAGTTTCAGCCCCCGCTCTTGACCGCCCAGACGCTCGTCATCGACGCGCTCTTTGGCACAGGCCTCTCACGCCCTCTCGAGGGTGGCTTCGCCGTGCTGGTAGATCAATTGATCAACGCTTCGCCAGCCACCGTCATCGCCGTGGACATCCCCTCGGGACTCTATGACAAGGACAATAGCGAGAACAATCTCCAGGCAATCATCCAGGCGGACTACACCCTCACCTGCGAAAGCCCCAAGATAGCCCTCCTCCTATCGGACAATGAGTGCTACACTGGCACGCTGCGCATCCTCTCGCTCAGTCTCAACATGGACGACGACCCCGCCATCCAGGCCGACTACTATCTCTACACCCCGCAGGATGCCCATAGAGCCTTGAAGCCGCTCTCGCACTTTGCGCACAAAGGGACACAGGGTCACGCCCTCCTCATCGCTGGATCCGAAGCGATGGCTGGCGCTCCCATGCTCGCGGGAATGGGTGCCATGCGTTCGGGACTAGGCAAGCTCACCATGCACCTGCCTAGCTCACTTGCTCGGCTAGCGAACACGCTTCTCCCCGAGGCGCTCATAGAGAAGGACAAAGAGGAGACCATCGTCGGCAGCCTTCCCAAGGATCTGCTCAACTACCAAGCCATAGCCATGGGCCCCGGCATCGGTACAGCGCCACTCACGCTACATCTACTAGAGCATCTACTGCAAAACATACAGCCCGCCACCCCGCTACTCCTCGATGCCGATGCGCTCAATCTCCTAGCGCTCCACCCCGAGCTGCTGAGCGTCCTGCCCAAGGATACGATCCTCACGCCACATCCAGGCGAGCTAGACCGCATCACAGGAAACGCGCTCGATGACCACCACCGCCTGACCAAAGCGCAGGAGCTAGCCATGGAGCAGGAGATCATCATCGTACTCAAGGGTGCCAACACCGCTACCTGTCTCCCCACTGGCGAGGTCATCTTCAACAGTTCAGGCACGCCAGCCCTTGCCACCGCTGGCAGCGGAGACGTGCTCACCGGCATCATTCTCTCGCTCCTAGCGCAGGGCTACACACCCGCCGAGGCAGCACCGCTAGGCGTTTACATCCACGGGCTGACCGCCAATCATTACGGCGAGCGTCACTCACCACGCGGTATGATAGCCCGCGATATAGCCGAGTTGCTCCCCGCCGTCCTTAAGATAGTCGAGCAGTAACACCGCACCTATATTATAGTACCGCACAGTTATGAAGCATCTTCGGTGCCAAGCCCTCTTATCCCTCACAGCGCTCCTCTGCTTGCTCGTGAGCCTGCCTAGCTGCTCCAAGCGCAAGAAGCCCGAAGAGCTACTGCAGGAAGCGATCGTGCAGCAGTACCAGAGCGTTGGCAAGCTACTACTCACGGAGACCACACTGCAGAAGGCGGTTACCCTACAGGATCCGAAGATATCCTTCTACGACATCAATAGCTTCAAGGACTTCACCAAGTGGCTGAGCAATCAGACCAAGATAGGCAACCGTGTAGGCATCTACTCTTTTGATGCGACACTCGTTAGCTACACCGACCTGACCGGCTTCTCCGCCGATGACGTGACCTACGATACGGAGCAGCAGCGCCTCACTCTCTATATTTCTCCCATACAGGTAGAGCTACGAGGGCGAGACTTCACGCTAAGGACTGAGTATGAGTACGTAGCACCGCTCCGAGACCCAATCACCCCGCAGGATCGAGCCCGTGTCAAGGAGAGAGCATACCAAGTGCTCCAGCAGGAGATCACAGCCAATGACCAGCTCATCGCTCAGATACGGCAGCGCTCCATCGAGAAGCTACGCCGATGGCTCACACAGCTTCTGCTCTCATACGAGCTACCGCCTACGGTCGTCATCATCGAGCGAGGCTCAGCACTCGTACAGCCTAACACACAAACCTCCTCATCACTGTAGCTCCGCAATACTATGGGCAAATGGTTCAAGCGCATCCTCTACATCATCATCGCGATACTCCTCGTCATCGGTATCGTGAGCCTATGGCGTAGCTGCTCCAAGAGCAAGACCGAAGACTACAGCGATGTAGTCACACACGCCATGACAGTCCGCTCCATCGAGGAGATACTCAAGCTCTCCACAGGCGAGTGCTACCAAGAGATCCCCATGGTAGACACCGTCGACGGCATGGTACTAGCCTACGTCATACAGGCACGTACCTACATAGACTTTGATCTAGACAAGCTCCCCACACGAGTCGTCGGCGACACACTCTACGTGCAGCTACCCCCCGAAGAGGTCACCCCACACGAGATAGGCTACAACGTGGTCGACGTCCACCCACTGCGCAGAGGCTTCACCATGCCAACCCTCACTGCAGAGCAAGAGAATAGAGCCAAGCGACGCGTCCCGCAGCGCCTCATCAACGAGGTGTACCGCTCCGGCTATATCCGTAATGCACGCCAGCAAGCACGCGAAGAGCTCGCACGCTTTCTCTCCGTCGCCTATCCGACGGTCATCGTCGTGGACCGCTACCCCGACGGAGTCCGTGACACCTTCTTTGCCGACACCGTCTACGTAGATCACCGTAAGCTGTAAAACGGGCTCTTTACCTGGCTTTTACACAGTAATCGGCAACTCCTTCAAGGTCTCCACCGAGGAAATCCCCACTTCCTCCGTGGAGATTTTTTAGTTGCCAGCAAGAAACGAAAAAACTCTTCGGAACTTCGAAATCTTTCTTCCGAAGTCTCATTTCGTTCTTCCGAACTTTTATTTCGCCCCTCCGTGAAGGAGTTCCGTTTCCTCGTGGGCTATCTAGAAATTCCTCCCGAGCAGTCGGAGGGTAGAGGTTAGAGATTAGAAATTAGATGTGAGAGGTCACTCACTTCAGCGGACTACTTGGCTTGCGAGAGCAATGTTTTACATTTATTGAGCTGCTATAAGAAAATAATGACTATATTTGCCTAGCGACAGTTACAGAAGAAGATTGTAGCGCCCCCCTCCCTGACAGGCTTTATCGTAGATCCTATATAGGAGTGGCCTAGTTGCAACGCTTTACCGTAGCTCCGCATACCAACACTAACTTATGATAACCAATGAAGTATAGTTCGACTTTTGGCTTGGTTCTAACGCTTGCGGTGGCACTTGTCACACTGAGCGCTTGCGACGAGGAGCTGCGAGACCCCAAGGAGGGTCCTATCACTTTCTTAGTTGGCGGCAAGGCTCCCGCAGCCGGTACGCCTATGCCTAAGACCCCTAACATGTCTCATGCCTCCCTGCCCGCAGAGAGCATGCCACTGGTAGAGGCTGGCAATGCCTTTAGCCTTAAGCTCTTTGGGGCTCTTCTGGAGAATCGGGCTTCCAGTGCTAATCTCGTGCTCTCACCGATCTCTATCGAGACGGCCCTTGGGATGAATGCGACAGGTCTGTCGGACGAAGCTTTTGATGAATACAGATCGGCACTGAAGCTACCCGCTACACAGAGCCTTGCCTCTGTAGCAAAGTATGTCCAGCAGCTCAACAAGGTGATGTGGAGTGCGGGTGAATACGCCTGCTACTTCCCATCTAATAGCTTTTGGGTCTCCTCAAAGTATCAAAGTCACTTGATCAAGTCCTACCCACGGCAACTCTATGACTTCTTTGGAGCTCCGACAGCGACGCTCGACCTCAGCGATCCAGCCTCTTATGAGGCGCTCAATGCTTGGATCAGTCGCAAGACCTACGGCAAGATACCGCATATGCTCGACCCTAGTCGTGCTGGGGAGCAAGACCCGCTTGCCATCCTAGTTAATACCGCCTTCTTTGCAGCTGCGTGGCAATGGGATACGAGCGAAGAGCAGACCCAAGCGGGCAAGTTCACCAATGCCACTGGCAAGGAGGAGCCGGCTATGATGATGTCTATCTACAATGACAGCTCCATCGACTACTTTGCAGATGATCGCTTTGAGGCGCTTTCCGTTGGTCTACTAGCCAGTGAGGAGTTGCAAAAGTATGGTAAGACACCATTTCGTATGCTGCTCATCTTACCGAAAGATCGTACGCTACCGCTCTCGCAGAGCCTGCCGACAACCGAAGAGTTACGCAGATTTACCACGGCTGGCAAGCGCTATGCACTAGATATACGCTTGCCCCGCCTGAACGCTGGAATCCCCACACTAGACTTGACGCCTGAGCTCATGGGGCTAGGACTATGCAAGACGCTGGGAGTACCTCTCACGGAGCTCAGCCGTATGTTTGACCCGAAGTTTCTAGCGCAGCAGATGAGCGAGCAGTCAGGTCGACAGAACCGCCTATACCACCAAGCGACACTCCAGTGGAATGAGAAGGGCGTCGAGGGAGCCGCTGCAACGGTTATAGGGGCCGTGGAGCCTGGTATAGGTGATCCGCTTGAGTCTCGTAGCATCGCCTTCGACAGGCCATTCTTTGCTTCTATCGTACACCCCGAGACGGGCAAGATCCTCTTCATCGCGGCCATCAACACACTGCGTCGATGATGCGTGCTAAGCGAACATATACACTAAACAGTCTAACTATAAAACGTTTCCCCTATGAAAAGAATCACATCAATCCTCCTGCTCCTCATAGCAGGACTCTTCACCTTCACGAGCTGTGATGATGACAACCCCATCACGGGCGGTGACACGCCTCAGGGACCTGAGCGGATCTCGCAGTGGATGCTCCCCATCGAGCGTTACGGTATCGCCATCGATGAGGTGGCTCAGATCGAGGAGGGTCGTGGCAACAAGGTCGAGCGCTCAGAAGAGCTGATGACCCTGACCGCTACGCCTCAAGACACCAAGGCAGTACGAGAGATCGTCTACTACTTTGACCGGGCTGGTCTCTATCAGGTCGCTCGCGTACAGTTTGCTTCGCAGGAGACCGCTAAGCAGTTCATCGACGAGTATCTGCTCAACAACGGCTTCGTCAAGAGCAACCTCCGCACCGCTAAGGCTTCGGAGGAGATCTACACCAGCGCACCACGCGGTAGCCGCGTTTCCTCAGTTGTCCTCGTAGATGGCGAGAAGACTGAGCCTATCTTCTGGTGGGGTAGCAACGACAACAAGAAGACCAACTGGCTACGCGTCGATCCTCTTCAGGACAAGGCTAGCGGTATCTGGATGCCCCTCCTACCTTACGGAGCTACCCTTGAGATGGTTCAGCTCTTCGAGGCTCGCATGGGACACACTTTTGATGCCGAGGCGAGCAAGCCTGACAAGGGCGTCTTCAAGTTCAAGACTGGCCATGAGGTCTACAATGAAGTGACTTACTGGCTCGACCTTAAGACCAACCACTTCCTCGAGGAGTGCAAGATCTCTTGCGACACGCTCCACCGTCCTACGCCTGAGCAGCTTGATGTTTACCTTAAGGCTCAGGGCTTCAAGCCTACAGGGCTCAAGGATAAGGAGGGCAACCCTATCTACTACGACAAGAGCATCAAGCTCATTGCCAATGTAGATATGAACATTCCTAAGGACGCAAAGGCTAAAGAGACTTTCCGCCCAGGGATCCAGTACTACTACAATAGTGATATAGAGCAGCTCCTTCCTTACGAGGAGGTAGACTTCCCGATGCCACTCTTTGGCTTTGAGAAGGAGAAGATAGAAGATGTCATGAAGAAGTATGCCGACCTAAACTATACGGCTGCAGTCGTGGATATGCTCTCTAACGAGCTACCCTTCCAAGGCGTTCAGACACGCTGCAAGTACTTCCCGTCAATTATCTTATTCCCAGCAGACAAGGATGAGTCGCTCTATGGAGCTGCGATAGTCATCTGCTCTGACTCAAAGGCACTTCACTCACCCGATCTTATTGATAAGCTAGAGAAGAGCGGATTCGTCTTTGACAAGAAGAGAACCATCGCACTGCCTACTTATGTCAATGAGTATGCAGGGGTTATGGCTCAGATAGACGAGGCAGGAATATCTGGTGTAATAGGCATTAGCTTCGGTCCTATTGAGGACTTCGGTACCTCATCGACCTCACTGGCACGACGCCTGATGCGACAGCGCTAGACCGAGCGATATAATATCGACCATAATAGTACGGGCGGGCTCACCATGTCGTGAGTCCGCTCGTCGTCGTTCTTGAGGGGGCAAGGTGCCGAAGCGATCGTATCGTGCTATCTTTCTAGTACATACGAGTTCCAAAGTTAGTTCCGGCTTTGGAACTTTTTAGTTCCAAGGCTGGAACTTTCGAGTTCCAACGGAGGAACTTTCGAGTTCCAGCGGTGGAACTTTTTAGTTCCACTGGAGGAACTCTTCGGTTCCAGCGGTGGAAACGTCTATTAACTAGCAAATTCGTATCTTTGTGACCTAACAAACAGATAACGAATAACTATGAGCCACTCCTCACTGATTAGCGAACTGAAGGCGCGTGGGATGATTCATAACATCATGCCAGGTACCGAAGAGCAACTCACAGAGCATCTGACGACTGCCTACGTGGGCTTTGACCCGACGGCTGACTCGCTCCACATCGGTCACCTTGTCGGCGTGATGATGCTACGGCACTTACAGCGTGCTGGGCACAGACCGATAGCTCTACTGGGTGGAGCTACCGGTATGATCGGCGACCCATCGATGAAGTCTCAGGAGCGCAACCTCCTTGACATGGACACGCTCCGACACAATCAGGAGTGCATCGGTCGGCAGCTGGGGCACTTCCTGGACTTTGAGTCGGACGCTCCCAATAAGGCGCTACTGCTCAACAACTACGACTGGATGAAGGACTACAGCTTCCTCAACTTCATCCGAGACATCGGTAAGCATATTACGGTGAACTATATGATGGCGAAGGATAGCGTCAAGCGTCGTCTCGAGGCAAATGCCGAGGCGGGACTCTCCTTCACCGAGTTCTCCTACCAGCTCCTCCAGGGCTACGACTACCTGCACCTCTACCGTGAGTACGGTTGCCGTGTGCAGATGGGTGGCTCCGATCAGTGGGGCAACATTACGACTGGTACGGAGCTGATACGTCGTATCGATGGTGGCGAAGCCTTTGGCGTGACCTGTCCGCTCATCAAGAAGGCGGACGGTACGAAGTTTGGCAAGACAGAGAAAGGCAATGTCTGGCTAGATCGTCGCTACACGTCACCCTACACTTTCTGCCAGTTCTGGCTCAACGTCTCGGACGAGGATGCCGAGCGCTTTGTCAAGATCTTTACCAGCATACCACTAGAGGAGATTGATTCGCTCATAGAGCGTCACCGTCAGGCTCCACATGAGCGCCTGCTCCAGCATACGCTTGCAGAGGAGCTCACGGTCATGGTTCACGGACGTGAGGACTATGAGCAGAGCATGTCGGCTGGGCAGATACTATTTGGCAATAACACGCACGACCAACTGCGCCAGATGCCCGAAGAGCTACTCGAGGAGGTGATGGCAGGCGTACCACACTACAACGTCGGACGGACGCTCCTAGAGCAGGCTGGTGGTGTCAAGCTGCTAGACTTACTGGTGGAGCATGCTCCGATCTTTAAGTCCAAGGGCGAGCTACGCAAGCTGATTGATTCGAACGGCATCAGCCTTAACAAGGAGAAGGTGGCTGACCAAGACTGCGTAGTCACCACCGATGACTTGATCGCTGGTCGCTATCTGCTGGTACAGCGAGGCAAGAAGAACTACTACCTCATCGTGGTCTCTGCCTAGCACTAGAAGGGTAGTGCTATGCTCCTCTCGGTCGTCCTCGTCAACTACAAGGTCCCGCAGCTAACCATCGAGGCGGTTCGCTCGGTGCTGGCTAGCTGTCGCCTGATCGAGGGCGAGAGTGAGGTGATCGTGCTGGACAATGCTTCGGGCGATGACTCGATGGCTCGTCTCCGCACAGCTTTTGGCGCAGAGCCTAAGGTTAAGCTGCTGGAGAGCCCGACGAATGGAGGCTTTGCTCGTGGCAATAACCAAGCTATTGCCGAGGCAAGTGGCGACTACCTCTTGTTACTCAATCCTGATACGCTAATCGGGGAGTCAACGCTGTCGTACTGCTTGACCTTCCTCCGTACTCATCCCGAGGCGGGCGCCGTAGGGCCTCGCCTCATTAACCAGTCTGGGGCGATGCACCCTGAGTGCAAGCGGGGCGTGCCTACGCTGTGGCATAGCTTCTGCCGCTTGACACGTCTCTACCGCTTGGCACCTCGCTCCGCTTGGTTCAATGGTTACTACCAGGGGCATCTCTCGCCTGACGAGGTGCAGCAAGTGCCGGTGCTGACGGGCGCCTTCCTGATGATGAGACGGGCACTATACCAAGCGGTGGGCGGACTGGACGAGCGCTACTTCATGTATGGCGAGGACATTGACCTCTGCTACACGATAGAGCGGGCGGGCTACCACAACTACTACCTCCCCACGCCAGTACTACACTACAAGGGCGAGTCGGAGCAGGCGGTCGATAGGGTACGCTACGAGGAGAACTTCTACGGAGCGATGCGCCTCTTCTACCTCAAGCATCAGGGGCGCGGCTGGTGGAGCCGACGCGTGACCACGCCGCTGGTACTGGCTGCCATAAACCTGCAGCGTCGCCTGGCACGTTGTCGTCGCAAGACGAAAGCTTCGCTACCGCCATCGCACACAGTGTCGCTGACGCTTGCTGAGTTGGTCGCAGATATAGACGCCTTCCCTGAGGGAACTTACCTACAGCTCTCGCTAGCGGGGGCTTCGTACGACTCTTTGCTAGAGACTATGGAGCGCTGCGCTACGCGGAAATACCTATTTATAGTAAACGCATAAGACTATTTCGCTGAAGCTATGAAGCACAAACCGATTATCATAGGCGTAGCGGGCGGGACCGCCTCGGGCAAGAGTACCCTGGTGCGCCGTCTGCAAGAGACCTTTGCTGATGAGGATGTCGTAGTCCTCAGCCACGACTACTATTACAGGGCGCACGACGAGCTGCCTCTGGAGCAGCGTGCTAAGCTTAACTACGACCACCCCGACGCCTTCGACACGAAGCTTATGTGCGAGCAGATTAGCCAGCTCTGCGAGGGGCATAGCGTGGAGCGCCCCGTCTACTCCTTTGTCAATCACAACCGCATCCCCGAGACGGTCACCATAGATCCGCCTTGCGTGCTGATCATTGACGGCATCTTGATCTTTGAGAATGAAGAGCTGCGCGACCTGATGGATGTCAAGATCTACGTGCAGACGGACGACGATGTGCGCCTAGCACGTCGTATACAGCGTGACGTCAAGGAGCGAGGACGTAGTGTCGACTCAGTCATCGAGCAGTATCTCACGACGGTCAAGCCGATGCACCAGCAGTTTGTCGAGCCTTCACGACGCTACGCCGACTTGATCATTCCCGAGGGAGGCTTCAACTCCGTTGCCGTACGTCTGCTCATAGACAATGTGCGCTCGCTACTCTCCTCAAGAGCTAAGCATTAGAGATAGAGGATAGATGTTGGACCAGATATCAGGCTTTGACCTCTCAACTCTCACGTGGTCTGAGGTGACGGTCACGAGTATTCTAGACTTCGTCGGGACCTTCGCCTTCGCCATCTCCGGGATCCGCTTGGCATCGACCAAGCAGATGGACTGGTTTGGCGCCTACGTGCTGGGAGTCACGACCGCTGTGGGCGGAGGTACGCTACGCGACCTCTTCCTCGGGGCGACCCCCTTCTGGATGCTCCAGCCCTCCTATCTGATCATCACCTTTGTGGCGCTGCTCTACGTATATATCTTTAGGAAGATCTTGATCCGCACAGCGCCGACAGTCTTTATCTTTGACGCTATCGGACTGGGACTCTTTATGGTGGTGGGTGTGGACAAGACGCTCGCCATGGGCTTCCCCAGCTGGGTGGCGGTCATCATGGGTACGGTGACCGGCTCCTTCGGGGGACTACTGCGAGACATCATCCTCAACGTGACTCCACTCATCTGCCGACAAGACATTTACGCCCTGGCCTGCATCGCTGGAGGCGTCATCTACACACTGATGCTTCGCTTCGTACCTATAGATACGGTCTACGCACAGCTCATATCGGCTGGCATGGTCATCCTGATACGCATCCTGGCGGTGCACTATCACTGGCACTTGCCTCAGCTCAAAGGGATCGATAGCTCCAACTAACTTACACTCTTATGAAAAACATTATGACCTTCTTACCGCTTGCCCTAACCCTCTTACTGGCTTGCCAGCCCTCCACGGATAGCAGTGCCGAGGTGACAAATGTGGATACGATTACAGCTGCAGACACGGTCGTAGCTGAGCCTCAGCCTGAGCTTACGGCTGAGCAGATCGTCATTGACCGAGAGCTCTCCTTTGACAAATATACGCTCGAGGATTCCTATGAATATAAGGAGGAGACGCGAACCATTCAGTGGGATCAGATACGAGAGCAGCTCCTCCGCATAGAGCAGCTACAGGCAGAACCTCATCAGTGGGGCGTCCTGCAAAACTATAAGAACCTAAACGGCGAAGCTCCCCTCACGAAAGTGTGGTCTCGTGATAGCTACAGGCTAGTCTCCGACTCGCTCGGCGTGGAGCGCTATCAGTCGGTGCCCCTCTACGCACCCACAGACACCAACAAGCCAGAGCTTTATGGTCGTGACGGGACGCTCATAGCGATGACTGACACACTGGGCAGTGAGTTTTGGCAAGGGCGAGTTGAGTCTCCCGAGGCTGACTGGTATGTACCTAAGCGCTATGTCAAGCTCTTGAAGCGTGATGTCACCTTCTCGCACGTTGTCGTAGTGGATCGCAAGAACCAACACATCATTGTGCTGGAGCGTCAGGCACCAGCGCACTACCTCGTGCGGAGCATCAACCCCGCCACGACGGGACGCCACAAGCCCCCTCACGCCAAGGAGACACCCTTGGGCATCTTCCTCCTACAGGAGAAGAAGCCTAAGATGTTTTACACCAGTGACGGTTCCAGCCGCATCGCTGGCTTTGCCCCGTGGGCTAGTCGCTTCACTTGCGGAGCCTATATACATGGTGTCCCCGTAAACAATCCCAAGGGTCGGATCGTCGAGTACAGCCCGTCTCTTGGCACCACGCCCCGCTCCCACATGTGCGTCCGCAACGCCAGCTCACACGCTAAGTTTGTCTACGACAACTGTCCCGCGCTTGCCACGCTTGTCGTCGTGATCGAGTGACCGTTGCGGCAGGGCTGACGCCTTACAACCAGCCGTCTAGGAACTACGCTTGACGATAACTGGGGATACACGGTTCGAGCATCACTACAGAGTGGTTACGGGACCTCTCTGATTACGCCCTCCTCCCGAAGAATGGAATTCCTACCTAGGAATTGGCCCAATAGCTACCTAGGAATTGGTCCAATAGCTACCTAGGAAATAAAAAATTCTTCGGAGGAATCAAATGAAACTTCGGAGGAATCAAAAAATAAGTCCGAAGAATTTGCCCATTTCCTAGGTAGGAAATCAGAAATATCCACGGGACTATTTGGTCATTTCCTAGGTGGGAAATGAAACGAGCTCATTTTTAATGAGACTGTTGCAGAAAGGCGAATCGCTGCGTTGCTTTCGGGATTCGGCTTCGGTCACATACGGAGGTATGCTCCCTTCAGACCTCACCCTCAGCGCCTTGCGCTTCATCCTTTCTGCAAAGTCAGGACAATCTTGCAAGCAAGATTGTGAGACTGTTGACTTTTGCAACAGTCACATACGGAGGTATGCTCCCTTCAGACCTTACCCTCAGCGCCTTGCGCCTCATCCTTTCTGCAAAGTCAGGACAATCTTGCAAGCAAGATTGTGAGACTGTTGACTTTTGCAACAGTCTCTTAATGCGTCAGCCCTGACCGTCGCGGAGGTCCGGCTTGTGGGGTAAAATATTATTTGTACCTTTGCAGGCGAAATACATCGTCGTACTCATTGTCGCCCCATCGAGGTGGGGCATTGGGTGGCGAGGATGATATGAATGTCTCACAAATAACCTCATAACAAGATGTACCTAGACAGTACCAAGAAGCAAGAGATCTTCGCACAGTACGGAGCCTCTGCACAAGACACTGGAAGTGTCGAGAGCCAGGTAGCTCTCTTTACCTATCGTATCCAGCACCTTACGGAGCACCTTAAGGAGAATAAGAAGGACTTCTCTACGTCACGTAGCCTGAAGATGCTCGTTGGTAAGCGTCGTCGTCTACTCGACTACCTCGCTAAGAAGGATATCGAGCGCTATCGTAAGCTCATCGCCGACCTAGGCATTCGTCACGCGACGAAGTTCTAAGGCGAGCTTCCTGTCAATAGCTAGAAGAGGAGATTCGACAAATAAATCCTCCGAGGCTATTGCAGATTCAAAAAGTTTTCGTACCTTTGTACTCACAAATCGGCAGGACACCCTTTATCACCCTTTGCTGGTTAGGAAGAGCGATGGCTCTGAAAGGGTTTTGAGTCAGTAGACTCACGACATACAAGGGAGGCTGATATAAGAGGGGGGTGTCCGATATGCGGAAGTAGCTCAGTTGGTAGAGCACAACCTTGCCAAGGTTGGGGTCGCGGGTTCGAGTCCCGTCTTCCGCTCTTCGATACGAAAGATATTGGTTTAGAGTAAGAACAGATAAGCGTAGTGAGCCTAGCTCCTACGCTTATCTTGTTTGTATAGTATGCCCATCATACAAAAGAGAGGCGACTCTGCTCCGAAGAGCAGGGTCGCCTCTCAGTAAATATGTGAGACCAAGTCTCAGGATCGAACTAGTTCTCTATGGTTGGAGTACCTTTTCTAGATGACCCGTAGAGAGGATCTGTAGGAGCATAGTCCGAATTCGTTGTCCCGTCATACTTGAGGAATTCAACATTGTCGACTTTACATTTTTCGAACTTCACCCCAGTAGCATCAGCGATGTCTCCGACCAGTCCTGCGATGTTTGTCGTAGACGAACCATTGACACGTAGGCTGACGTAGTTAGCTGTACACTCGGTTAGTGTATGGTTCTTATTTAGAGATCCAACCATACCTCCGATTTGGGAGCCCTTTGCCTGAATTGTGATATTTGTCACACTACACTTCTTGAATACGAAAGGCTTATCGGGATTCGTATATCCGACGAGTCCTCCCACATTCTGGGTCTTGAGGAAGCTGTTAGCCCCCTTAATGAAAACGTTTTTAGCATGTACGTTCTCTAGATTTCCAGAGAAGTATCCAACACATCCGGCAAAGTAAGCCGACTCACTATGTTTCTTTCCAGTCTCCACCGTTACGCCTTCGAGACCATTGATCGTGATGTTTTCGAAGGTTAGATTCTTGATGTCTCCATACCAAACCCCAAAGACCCCTGTTTGTTGCTCTCTCTTGAAGAAGCCACTGGTCTTGAAGAGGAATTTCTGAACACTGAAGTTACGTAGGGTATGGCCGTTTCCATCGAATGTTCCGCAGGGACCACCAAAAGCACCATCGCGAGGCCCGATGGGGTACCAGTCAATACCATTCATGTCAATGTCCGACTCGAGCTTGAAGACTTTATTAGCACCTAGCTCTTTAGGGTTATCAGCGACCCACATCAGCTCTTCACGATTGGTGATGTGATAGGTCTTGATTGTTTTACCACCCACCTCACTGGTGGTAATTGCGGGCTTCTTGGAAGTTACTCCTTGAGGAGCAAACCAAGACTGATGATTGTTGTACTCCTCAATAAAGTTCTCTTCGATAAGCACCTTGATACTAGTTGCAGTCGTTAGGAGGTTACCCATGAGGGTGGTTAGGTAGTTACGCTGGATAGGTACATTGACTGCGAAGTCGTAGGTTGAGATAAGCTGTCCGTCTTTGCCACCCTTTTTAGCCGTGAAGACTACGTGAAGAGGTGTCTGCTCAGACTGGTCAGTCATTAGGTAGTCTACGGTCATGGTGCGGTTGTGCTCATCAGAGTCATAACCGAGCATGTAGTCTTTCTTGTCCTTGTCTATATTGACATCGTAGGTGATGATGCCTGCATCATCCTTCGCCGTGAGAGGAGTGCCCGTAGAGGCGCCCGTCAGGAGGTTCATAGAGTTGAATCTCTTACAATCTGCGCCATAGTACTGGATAGAGAAGTAGTCCGGCTTGTCAGCAGGAACTAGCCCCCAGTCTGTAGTAACGACGCGGATCTTAGAGAAGGGACGGCGTAGTACGAGCGTCTCGTTAATAGCCGTCGTACCAACATTTATGTCCTTAGTGATCCAATAAGCATCGCGAGACTCGTCGTTCAGCTGCTTGTTAGCTTCATCGAGGCAAGTGATGTTTGTGAAGTCGGTGGTGTTGTAGTGAAGGTCGGCGGTCTCACCTTGCTTGACGAAGTCCGCCCAGACTACGAACTTGTATTTTCTATTGGGTGTTAGTCGTAGCTCATAAGTGATCTCCTCGTAGGAGTCTACGGTCTTGACTAAAGGCGCAATGACACTCTCGCCGTTATCGTTGTAGACAGCGAGCTTGTATCGGATGTCGTATTGCGACATGTCTACGTTAGTGATACCACCCTTGGCACTAGAGCTATTGGCGGAGGCACGGAGGGCCTGCATGTCTTCGGGGAGAGATAGCTTGATAACTACTTTACCCGGATCATTGCTGTCTAGCTGGTCATTCCTCTGGCATGAAGCTCCGATCAGGAGGATAGCTAGAGAAGCCAGGAAAAACTTGATTCTTTGATTCATACTGCTACTGTTAATTGTTGGTTTATGATATGTGATTGGGACTCTTCCTTTGTGTCGTCAGAGAAAAGATTTCCTAGTATTTCCGCTTGCTTATATCTTGATAACAAATTCTCCGTCGAAATCTTCATCGATCTTTATACCATCGTCTTTTCCGAAGCTCTTGGTCAGGAAATACCCCTCAAGTAGCGTCTCATGGTTCCTTAGGAGAGGGATGTGTACGCCTTTTATGTGGCTGATTTCTTTGTTGTGGTCATAAATATAGAAGTCCGCAACAACGACATTCTCTTCGCTCCAAGAGGTGAATATATAGTCTAGCGCCAGCGAAACAGTTTTATGGTCAGAAGAGACGTATATCTCTGGTTTGACGTTCACGCTGTAGTTCACCCCAAACTTATTAGGTCTGCGCTCAGGTACATTATATCCGACGGCAGCGAATTGGGTATAGATAATCTTTACTGTGATATCCTCGATATTACTGCCAGAGAGTAGGTAGTCTCCGTAGTCGATAGCTCTAAGCCAATAGCGAGCGTTAGGCCTCTCCATGTATATAGGTATCTTACGATCTCTAATCACTCTATGGGCATCGGCTGCAGAGGCTGGGTATCCCTCTGGCGTTAGGGTATAGTCTATGATGAAGTCTTCGGTCCCGACTGCGCAACTTCTCAAGTGCGCATTCTGTGGATAGGTCGAGAGGTCTGTGCCAATGTGCGTGAGATCTGATGTGAGGTAGTGCCAGTCCTTGATGTCATTCGCCTTAATGTAATCGGCAAAGGCTGCAACCTTGTACTTCCCCTGAGGTAGATACACATGTATCGTGTCCTGTGGGGGAAGAGCGTTGTAAGGCTGAGTGACTACCCTTCGTTCCACGACATTTCCTGCTTCGTCATAGATTTCGGCAGTAATTCTCATCTGATACCCTTCCCCTAGCTCGTAAGGTAGTGATGGAGTCTCGTTAAGCTTGATTACTTTCGAGTTGTATTTCTCATCGAAAACCACCTTTTTGTAGTAAGGAGGAGGAGTCCTATCTGCATTAAACTCTAAGATTACTAGAGATTTGTCAGGTATAGGGTACTCGTGTATGGTCCTATCACACGAAATAAAAGAGAGAATGGATAGGGCCATTACTATGGCTATGGATAATCTGTACTTCATCGGTTATATTTCATTTGCGTGGGGTATACCACTTGTACATGATGGTTAGTCCAGCTCTAGTTACGCCCCAGTAGCTTTCGTGAGTATTGCTATTGAATTTGGCTCCATTGTGCCAGTTCCGGTATGAGTCGTAAATATAATCTGCGTACCCAACACCGATGTTTGCTTCTAGAGCCCATTTCTTGTCTTTACCAAAGTTCCAAGAGTATCCGTATCCAATGCCCGCATTCCATAGTGCATAGTTGGGGTCTTGGTAGCGTCCCTTGTCGTTGAGGGCAATGTTGAATCCGAGTAGAGCTCCATGTAAACCTACGAAATGGCCCTCTCCTGCTTTTTGTCCGAGCCAGTATCTAAATTCTGGTTGCGAGCCGAGAAGTCTGATCTTCCTATCAGGGACTCGAATGTCGTAGGGTGAGTACACAAAGGGAATGTCTAGAGAAGTCTTTCTCCATAGCTCGACTTCCACTCCCAGGTTCGCCACGAGGATTCCATCGAAGAGGAGATTGTTTTTAAGGGCGAAGAAACGTGTTTCAGCAGAGGGAAGAAAAAAGGCGTCTAGCTTTGGTAGCATATTTGCTTTGGGGCGCGGAAGGAGCATCGGGGGCATGGGCGGGATCTTAGGAGTCTCTACATCATAAGCTTTGCATACAATGACCATGCGAGCATTTCTGAAGGGGGTGAAGAGTCCGTAGATGAGGTTATGCCAAGTCTTGCCGTTGTCAATAGCACGGATCTTCCTTTTTCTCAAATCCCAATCTGAAGTACTATCAATGATTTCTAATAAGCGATCTCTGTAGGGATAGTCCTTATTCTTGATTAGTGCTCTACGAAATCCCTCCCAGTCCTCTGCTAGGTTTTGAGTGCGTACCAAAGTGGGGTTCACAGAGGTATTTTCGAGAATAAAGTTCTTGAGGATTTCAGATCTCCATAAACCTAGATCGTAATTGTGTGCCACTGGTCCCTCGGGGGAAGCACTACCTCCAATCCATAGATATTGGAAATCGACTCTCTTGTCTTGAAGTACTTGATCAACGAGAGCAGCCACACTGTCTAGTTCAGGAGAAGGTATGTATTTATGCTTGTCGATCCCAAAGATAATAGGGACTAGCCCTGTCTCGCTGTATGCGATGACGGAGTCTGGCTTGTTATCTGGAAGGAATACTACGTGCTTAGGATACACCATACGCCCGACGATAGGATTTAGCTTATCATTTTGGGCATAGATAGATACCGCTAGAGCTAGGATAGATAGTATTGTCAGTATGAATCTTCTCATAAGAAAAGTTTACTTATAGAGGTTTGGCCGATATCTGGGAGGCAATTATAAAGGTTCCTTGTAACCTTTGGAACTAGAGCAAAGAGATGAGTAAAACCTACGTCCTTTATTTGCTAGCAGTCGGTTTGCGTGAAACGATGTCTTGTCTTCAAAATACAACCGTACTTCTGTGAATGATGTGAATCGGAATCGTCATACTCTGGGAGCAAAGATAGTTTTTTTTTCCATACTGGCAATGTAGGCTAGGTATCTCAGTTTTTCAAACGAATTAGATATCTTTGCCAACGAAGGACTGTCTTTCTTTGCAGAGACTCCATGGCAGCCACTGTCGTGAACCAGAGGTAAGAGATACATTTACATCAACACTAAACTATACATGACCAATATGAAAAGACTTATTGCACTATTGGCAGTTGCCGCTCTCGTCTTGGCTGGATGTACCAGCAAGAAGGCGGAAGGCGATGAGACCGCGGCAGCAGACTCCACTCAGGAAGTCACCACGCAAGAAGAGACGACTCCAAGGGTTGACCCCGAGGAGGCTAAAGCCCTTATCACCAAGCTCTACACCGAGCTTTACGTCAATGACAAGACCCGCGATGAGATTTCGAACTCCCTTGGCGACAAGCTTAATGCAAAGCTAAATGAGAAGGACGGTGAGATGCCAGTAATCGACTACGATCCGTTTATCAATGCTCAGGACTTTGATGCCAAGAGTGTCATGTCTTCACTGACCATCACGGAGCTGTCAGAGGGTCTATACCAAGTAGAGGTAGAGCCTCTAAAGGGATACAAGGAGACCATTCAGCTGACAGTGGGCTATGATGACAAGGGTGAGCTAAAGATCCTTGATATACCAAGCAATCCCGACATTTCAGTCTTGAAGTAAGACAACAGGTCTATCACTCAGCAAAAGAGGGTGTGCCGATTGCGACAATCGACACGCCCTCTTTTGGCTCTGTAAGTGACCAAAGCCCGACGCTAGCATTTGTGAGACTGTTGCAAAAGTCAACAGTCTCATCTGTGTAGCCTTGACTATTCGAAGCAGAAGGTGAGCATGATCATGCGCCCAGTGCCACGGCGTAGCGCATTGGTATAGCGCAGGCTAGCTCCATCGTCGAGGTCGGGGCGGTGGTGGCGGATCAGGTCGGTCACGCCAAAGTCAAAGCGTAGCTCAGGCGAGAGCTTGAAGTAGCGCAGGTAGATGTCGCAGCCTACGCCAAAGGTCCACCCCGCCGAGAGCGGAGCAAATTGCAGGGGAGCCCCTTTCTTCTGCCCCATATTTAGCAAACCGTAGACGCCCCCCACGAGGTATGGGCGAGTATCGTTGAAGCGTACGGAGCTGTACTTGACCAGTAGTGGTAGCTCGATCTGACTGGTGCGCATCGGTATCGATTCAAAGGTCTCCTCGCTCGTCTCGCCCCAGTTCTTAAAGAGCAGTCGCTGCTCCCCAAAGTGTAGTGTCGGCAAGATCCGTATACTCCAGTCTATGTGTGGGTTGTAGTTGGCAATGACCCCTACGCTAAAGCCTGGACTATAGCTCGGCACAGCCGCATAGAGTGTCTGCGCCTCCCCCTCCGTCGGCCCAAGGTTGTCAATGATCAGGTCCTCCACATGCGCTCCCACATGAAAGCCCCAGTTAAATCGTCTATGATCCGCATAGGGGCGCGTCATCGGTCGGGCCGTCTGCGCAGAGAGCGTGGTAGCCATCGGCACCCCCAGCAGCAGGAGCAGGAGCCCCACCAGCCAGTAGCGACGACCTAGTGAATAGGTGTGATATGTACTTATGACTTGCTTCACAAAAGAGTAGTTGGCTACGTGATTCAAACGTCTATCCGACAAAGATATTGTATATTTGCCTGATTTAAGCACCCAAACCATAGTAAAGCTCATGCAGGTATACAATCTATCCGAGAGACCTTCACTCCTGACCCACTTCATCTCTGAGATACGAGACCGAGAGATCCAGAGAGATCCCCTACGCTTTAGAGCAAACATAGAGCGTATCGGCCACATCATGGCTTACGAACTGAGCAAGCAGCTCCACTATCAGACCCGTCCCGTAGAGACCCCGCTCGGCACGGCGCCCACGGCAGTTCTAGACGAGCAGTTGGTCGTGGCAACGATCCTACGTGCTGGACTGCCTCTCCATCACGGCTTCCTAGACTTCTTCGATCGTGCCGAAAACGCCTTCATCTCGGCCTATCGCAAGGTCAAGGATGATGAAGACTTTGACATACATGTCGAGTATGTCGCTGCGCCAGACCTGACCGACAAAGAGCTACTCCTCGTTGACCCCATGCTCGCCACGGGAGGCTCTATGCACCTCTCCTGGCAGGCGCTCCTCAAGAGCTGTGGCACACCGCGACACACCCATATGGTCGCCATCGTGGCTAGCCAACAGGCTATTGACTTCCTCCACTCTCAGTTTGACGACAAGGCTCCCGTCACGCTATGGGTCGGTGTCATTGACCCAGCGCTCAACGAGCACGCCTACATCGTTCCCGGTCTAGGCGATGCGGGCGATCTATCCTTCGGTAGTAAGCTCTAAGGTATCGCTTCATTGTCCACACTACGTGACATAGAGCTATTGGCTCCCGCCTCCTCGCTAGAGGGTGGTCTGGTGGCGCTCTCGGCGGGTGCCGACGCGGTCTATGTAGGCGCTCCTCAGTATGGTGCTCGGAGTGCTGTCGGAGTCTCGCTGGAGGATATACGGCAGCTCTGCGAAGCGGCTCACACCTACGCCGCACGAGTCTATGTCGCCCTCAATACGATCCTCACTGATAGCCAGTTAGCTCATGCTTTGGAGTTGGCGCATCAACTCTACGAGGCGGGTGCCGATGCGCTCATCATACAGGATCTCGGCCTGCTCACGCAGGACCTTCCGCCCATCCCACTACATGCGAGCACGCAGTGCCACAACCATTCGCTAGAGCAGCTACAGATGCTCTCCGAGCTCGGCTTCGAGCAGGCTGTCCTGCCACGCGAGTGGAGCTGTCAGGATATCGCAGCGGTGCGAGACAAGACCCCGTTGCGACTCGAGGCATTCGTCCATGGGGCGCTCTGCGTCTCCTATAGCGGTCGCTGCTTCATCTCCGAAGCGCTCTCACAGCGCAGCGCCAATAGAGGGCAATGCGCTCAGTACTGTCGCATGACTTACGATCTCGTCGATGCCCAGGGGCAAAAGCTTCGCCAGGGCGAGCACCTCCTCTCTCTGAGAGACCTCAACCGCACCGAAATCATCGAGGAGATGATTGATGCGGGTGTCAGCTCCTTCAAGGTGGAGGGACGGCTCAAGGCGCTCCCTTACGTGCGCAACGTCATCGCCCACTATCGTAAGGTGCTAGACGAAATCTTGACCCGACGTAGTGATCAGTTGCGTCGTCCCTCATGGGGCACGACGGGGTATACCTTTACGCCACTGCCTGAGGCGACCTTTGCCCGCCCCTTTACCACCTACAATACGCCCCTCGGGGCGCCAATACCTACCGACAGCATCACACCGTATAGCAGCAAAAGCCTCGGCCAGCCGATCGGCACGGTGACCCAGAGCCGAGGACGGGAGCTCGAGATAGCACTTCTGAGCGACGACATCGAGCTGGCTAATGGCGATGGAGTGGTCGCCTACACGATCGATAAGAAGCTCGTCGGAGCGCAGATCAATCAGGTGATGCCCGCTAGGCGAGCTGGGTGCTATCGCCTGCGACTTTCTCAGGCGATTGAGCTACCGCAGGGGGCGACGCTCTGGCGCAATCTCAACCACCTCCTAGAGGCTCAGCTCCTACGCCCTGACGCCTCTACCCGCACCATGCCCGTGACGCTACATCTGAAGGCGACACCCGATCAACTCACCCTAGAGATGCAACTCACGGAGGCGCCCGAAATGTCGGTCACACGTAGCCGTGCAGTCACGCTAGAGCCCGCACAGCGAGATAATACGGAGCATATAGAGCGCACCCTCCGCAAGCTTGGCGATACGCCATACCGAGCTAAACGAGTGACCTTGAGCCTTGACGGACTCTTCGTCCCGCCTTCACTCGTGGCAGAGCTGCGACGAGAGCTCTCGGAGGAGCTACAGCGTCAATGCCTTGCGAAAGCTTTGCAGCGCAGAGATGCCATCGGCAAGCCCCTACAGCAGAAGCGCATAGACCGACTTCACACGTCAGACCCTACGGCGCGTCAGCGGTATGGTCTGCCCGACACACTGGACTTCACTTACAACGTGGCCAACGAATCGGCACGTGAGCTGTACCGTCACCTAGGAGTCGCAGGTCCTATCGCACCCGCACTGGAGGTAGAGCGCCCTGAGGGGTCTATCCCAGTGATGTTTACCCGTCACTGCCTGCTACATCAGCTCGGTTACTGCACACGTACGGGTCGCAAGCCACCCTTCGCACTGCCACTCTACCTAGTCCGCGGGCGAGACCGTCTGCGCATCGCCCACGACTGTCGCCACTGCATGATGACCCTCTGGCTAGACCCCTCTAATCTCTAACTTCTAATCTCTAACCTCTAAATTCGTACCTTTGCGGTAGCACCTGTGAGATGTAATGCTCGCGGTGGTGCACAAACTGCATTTTATCACGAAACAATTATACCTAATATGAAGATTACAAAGGATAGCTACGTAACCTGCGAATACGAGCTCTACACAGGCAAAGACAAGGAAGAAATCGTCGAGAAGGCAACGCCTGAGGCACCTCTAGCGCTGATCGTCGGGGCGGGATTCCTGCTAGAGGCTTTTGAGAAGCAACTGATGGGTCTAGAGGCTGGCGACAAGTTTGACTTTACCCTCACGCCTGAGGAGGCGTATGGTGAGGTCTCTGACGCTTACGTCCTAGAGCTGGAGAAGGAGCTCTTCAAAAACGATAAGGGTGAGTTCCACTCGGACGTCGTCTACGAGGGCAATGCCGTCCCAATGCTGGACAACCAAGGCAATCAGCTGGTTGGTATCGTCGAGAAGGTCGGCGATGACACGGTGACGATGAACTTTAACCACCCCTTGGCTGGTCAGACACTGCACTTCGTCGGGTCTGTCCTAGAGGCGCGTCCGGCTACTGAGGAGGATCGTCAGAGACTGACGGCACAGTTCTCCGGACATGCGGGCGGTTGCTGCGATGGCGACGAGGGAGGCTGCTCTTGCTGTAGCGGTTGCCACTAAGCAAGCACTATGAATAGCTTCGGACGAAACCTGCGACTGACCACCTTCGGGGAGTCGCACGGAGTCGCATTGGGGGGTGTCCTCGATGGGATACCTGCGGGCTTCCTGATAGACAGGGAGGCTGTGCAGCGCTTTGTCGACTTGCGTCGTCCAGGCTACTCACGATCTACGACAAAACGCCGAGAGCCAGACGAGGTGGTCTGGCTCTCAGGCTTGACTGACGAGGGGCGGACGCTGGGTAGTCCGATAGCCTTCGTAATACAAAACAAGGATGCTCGCTCGCAAGACTACGTCACGGTTACGAGCTTGGGCGGAAAGCCCTTTAGAGCAAATCATGCCGACCTGACTTACTGGCTCAAGTATGGTCTGGAGCCACAGCCTGGAGGTGGTCGGTCGAGTGGCCGTGAGACGGTCGCTCGTGTGGTGGCGGGAGCCGTTGCTCAGCAATGGTTAGAGCAGGTGTGGGGCGTCACGGTGCAAGCTTTCATACAGCAGGTGGGCGTTCTGTCGCTAGCTGGCGACTACACGACTTATCCGCTAGAGCATACTTATGACCGCCTCTGCTACTGCCCCGATGCGACGCTAGATGAGGAGATAGCCGCCTACCTGACTAAGGTCCAAGCTGACCGAGATAGTGTGGGCGGTGTCGTGGGGTGCGTGGTGCGTGGTATGCAGGCTGGCGTGGGCGAGCCGATCTTTGACCGCATACCAGCCCTGCTGAGTTATGCCGTGATGAGCATTCCGGGGAGTCGCGCCTTTGCCTTTGGTGATGGCTTTGACCTAGCGGGACAGCGAGGGAGCGCCGTGCTTGACGAATTACTCGCGATGAGCGATGAGGGCACGGTGACCTTCGGAAGTAATCACAATGGTGGTGCACTCGGCGGGATCACGACGGGACAGGACTTGAGCCTGAGCGTAGCGTTTAAGCCGACCCCAACGATTGCTCGTCCGCAACAGACGCTCACGACTGATGGCGAGCGCGTGACACACACCTTCACGGGGCGTCACGACCCGTGCATAGCACTACGGGCGGTGCCTGTCGTGCAGTCGATGGTGGCGCTGACTCTGGCGGATCTACTGGTCGCTCTCGGCGATTAGTTGCTGGGCAACTTGCGTTGCCTGCGTGATGCGGTTCGCCATACCGATGCCGTCTCGACAATTGCCCGCAATGATGAGTCCAGGATAGCGACGCTCTATCTCAGCAATGGCAGCGCAGCGCTTCTCACTATCGGCACTGTACTGCGGGATCGCATGGCGGTGGCGCGAGATATGCATCATGTCGGGAGCTATGCGTGGATCGATGCGGAGCACTTTGTAAAGGTCTCGAAGCGCAAGCGCACGTACCGTCTCATCGTCTTGATCGATCAAGTCGGGATAGCGCGTCCCGCCCATGAAGATGCTGTAGAGAACTCCTTCAGCAGTCGGGGTGCGGTCGGCAAAGCAGTCCGACGGGAAGAGAACACCGAGGATATCCACCGGCTCTGACGAAGGCATGAGCGCACCGAAGCCACGATAGTTGCTGACCTTACGGTCAAAGCCGACAGCTACCTCCACGATCGGTGCATAGTAGAGACTGGTAATGGGAGATAAGAGTTCGTCGGGGAGCGTCTCTCCGAGGAAGCTCTCCAAGGTGTGGGAGCCTACGGTCGAGACCACCCGATCGGCTGAGACTTCGTGGAGCTCTCCACCTTGCTGGTAAGTGACGAGCCAGTTGCCCGTTGAGCCCTGTCGGACCGATGTGACGGTGGCTCCAGTGAGGATGTTGTCTGTGCCGATCTGCTCGACCATTTCGTGGATCATCGTCTCCAGTCCGTGCTGGGCTGAGTAGACCTCTTTGGTGGCTAGGCGGTCACGGTCGCTCTTGGGCTCTTTGGCTTTTGCCATAGCTCCACGAATGAAGCTCCCGTACTTCTGCTCTAGGTTGTAAAGCTTGGGCAGGGCGTGGCGGGTCTCCAGCTTCATCGGATCGCCAGCGTAGATGCCCCCGACGAAGGGGTCCACGGCATACCGCAGGAAGCTCTTGCCTAGGCGACGCTTCGCGAGGGATCCGACAGATTCGTAGGGATCGTTGCCCTTCTTGCGCCACGGCTCGCCTAGCAAACGGAACTTATCGCCCAGCGTGAAGAGCGGTGTCGTGAGCCCGCTCAAAGGTCCCGAGGGGAGGCGATGCAGTCGACCTTTCTTATAAATGTATCGGCAGTTGCCCGCTGGCGTGGCAGCTTCGTAGCCTGAGGGGAGGAGGGCAAAGAGTTCGGCAACTTCGGGAAAAGAGATCGAGCCTGTGTTAGGTCCCGTTTCGAAGGTGTAGCCTCCTTCCCGCAAAGTGCGGATTTGTCCTCCAGCCCGCTCCGCTTCCTCGAGGACGAGGACGGGCAATCCTGCTTTTCGTAGGTAGAGTGCCGTGGTGAGGCCTGTGATACCGGCACCGATGACTATCGTTTGTTTCATACTGCGTGACTGTTATCGTGATTGTCTAGCGACCATCTCCTGGACGACTGTGAGCAAGCCAGCGGTGAGGCGGGAGAGGTCGTCGGGCTGGATGATGTATGGGGGCATGATGTAGCAGAGCCGGCCGAAGGGTCGTACCCATATGCCGAGCTCTACGAAGCGGCGCTGCATGAAGGCCATATCGACTGGCTCGTCTAGCTCGATCACGCCGATAGTGCCGAGAACGCGCACCTCGGTGACCCCAGCGAAGGTGCTGGCGGGTGCTAGCTCTCGCTTCAGTTGTGCCTCGATCTTGGCGACACGCTCTAGCGTTGGTTCGCGCTGCAGGAGCTGCAGGCTGGCGAGGGCAACGGAGCAGGCCAAAGGGTTCGCCATAAAGGTGGGACCGTGCATGAAGCAGCCCGCCTCGCCACGGCAAACGGTCTCAGCGACGCGCTGCGTCGTGACGATGGCGGAGAGGGTCATATAGCCTCCCGTGAGTGCCTTGCCGAGGGTGACGATGTCGGGCAGGACGCCCGCATGCTCCATCGCAAACATACGTCCCGTACGTCCGAAGCCGGTGGCTATCTCGTCGAAGATGAGCAACACGCCATACTGATCGCACAGCTTGCGCGCCTCGACGAGGTAATTGGGATGGTAAAAGTACATACCTCCAGCGCCCTGTACGATAGGCTCTAGGATAAGCGCTGCGATCTGCTCGCCGTGCTGAGCGAGCACTTGGCGGAGTGGCTCCATAGCGTCGTCGCGCCACGGCTCGCCCCACTTGACGGAGGGCGGTGCGAGGAACTGTTGCTGCGGTAGTGCCGTGCCGAAGATACTGTGCATTCCGGTGACGGGGTCGCAGACACTCATGGCGTGCCACGTGTCGCCGTGGTAGCCTCGACGAATAGTGACGAAGTGGTCACGTTGCCTCTCTCCGAGAGACTGCTGGTACTGGATCGCCATCTTGAGCGCTACCTCGACAGCCACCGAACCGCTGTCCGCATAGAAGATCCAATCAAACCCGTCGGGGAGCATCTTTAGGAGTTCCTCTCCCAGAGCTATGGCAGGTTGATGCGTTAGCCCGCCAAACATGACGTGGCTCATCTTCCCGATCTGCGTCTCCACGGCAGCATTGAGCGCAGGGTGGTTGTACCCATGCACAGCGCACCACCAGGAACTCATGCCGTCGATCAGCTCTGTGCCGTCGGCTAGGTAGATGCGCACCCCCTCGGCGTGCGATACGGGGTAGACTGGGAGCGGATCTTCCGTAGAAGTGTAGGGATGCCACAGGTGCTTGCGGTCCCACGCTAAGGCTTGCTGGACTGTTGGGTCGTATTGCTTCATAGGTTAAGCGGTTTCTTCGGTACGCCAGTCCTTTTCGTTGGTATTGCGATAGCCCATCTCGGCAATGAGCTGCATATCTTCGCGAGCTTGCATGCCGCTGGTCGTCAACATGTCGCCTGTGATGGCACTATTGATGCCGATGTACATAGCTTGTCTCATCACCTCTGGCGAAAGCCTCAGTCGTCCTCCACTAAAGCGCAGGAAAGCTGTCGGATTGATCAGACGAAAGAGCGCTACCGTGCGCAGGTACTCCTCGTCTGTCAGGCGAGGCTCCTTGGCAAGTGGCGTACCAGCGATCGGCTGGAGTATGTTAATAGGTATAGAACGTATGGCGAGCGAACGAAGATAGCAGGCGAACTCGATGCGCTGTGCCATCGTCTCGCCCATACCGATGATCCCTCCCGAGCAAACCTGCAGTCCTACTTCACGAGCCCAGCGAATGGTCTGCTCTTTCTCAGCCTGCGTGTGGGTCGTGCAGAGCTTGGGGAAGTGCGACGGAGCGCTCTCTAGATTGCAGTGGTAGGTGGTGACGCCAGCCTCGTGCAGGCGTCGGAGTTGCTCCTTCGTCAGTAGTCCCATAGAGGAGCAAAGCTTGATATCGCTCGCCTGATGCATCGCCTCGTAGTGCTGAGCGATACGCTCTATCTCTCGATCACTCTGCCCTCGTCCACTAGCCACGAGTGCTATGCGCCCGATGCCCGCCTCGCGATTGGCTCGTGACTCAGCCACGCACGGCTCGACATCCAGCAGCGGGTAGGCCTCCGCCTGCGTATGGTAGTGCGCACTCTGAGCGCACCAGTGACAGTCCTCCGAGCAGTGTCCGCTCTTGACATTGATGATCGAGCAAGTGTCGAAGGCGTCACCCATACAGTGGCGCGTCACACGGTGCGCCGCCTCGTAGAGCGCCTCGCTAGTCGCATCTTTGGCGAGTTGGAGCGCCTCTTCTTGTGTCACTTCCACGGGATCGGAAGAGCAGAGAGAGGTAACGATGTCTGATAAAGATCTCATGAGCATTCTATTGTATATCTATAACCGAATGGACGCATCGCCCACCCCTTGCTTAGTAAAGGAGTCTGCGATACGTCCATCGTTATTGGTGGAGAATTGATACAGTCTTTTGTTGGAGACTGTTATCTCATAGTACAGCCTCTTTAGTCAGCCGTAGCGCGCTCGAGGCGCTTCATGACAGCAAATATGAAGGCGGCAGAGAGGAGACAGCAGATGATTAGCACGCCCCAGAACCAGCCCATAGGCATCTTCTCCCATAGAGAGCCCATCACACCGACGAGCAGGTTACCTATAGCGGTTGCTGCGAGCCATCCACCCTGCATAAGACCAGCGTACTGAGGGGGAGCGACCTTAGAGACGAAGGAAAGACCCATCGGACTGAGGAAGAGCTCAGCAAGCGTTAGTACGAAGTAGGTGCCGATCAGCCAATTAGGCGATACGAGCGTATCACTGGTACCATGGATATGAGCAGGAGCGGGTAGTGCGTATATGATCGTTGGGATCAGTAGTACACAGAATCCGATAGCTGCTAGGAGCATACCGATACCTATCTTGCGAGGAGCTGAGGGCTCCTTACCACGATTGGCCAGGTAACCAAAGAGTCCTACCGTGACAGGAGTTAGCAGGATGATGAAGAATGGATTGAACTGCTGGAAGATCTGAGGTGTAATGTTTCTCAGAGCATCAGCGATAGGCTTGATGTCTACAAAGTATCCACCGGCGAGACCAGCGATACCTAACACGACGAGGATTAAGCCTGTCTTGACATTCTTCTTACCGCCCAGTAGCCCGAAGGTAGAGAGGTAGATACCATACATGAAGCAGATGAAAGGTATCAGCATCAGTAGACTAAACGGCATGTAACCCGCAGCGTCTACACGTGATACCGTATAGTCTCGTGCGAAGAAGGTCATCGTCAAACCGTTCTGG
Source organism: Porphyromonas uenonis DSM 23387 = JCM 13868 (assembly GCF_000482365.1). Classification (GTDB taxonomy): domain Bacteria; phylum Bacteroidota; class Bacteroidia; order Bacteroidales; family Porphyromonadaceae; genus Porphyromonas; species Porphyromonas uenonis. Next base: position 43,475 of record NZ_AXVC01000025.1, read on the forward strand.
TGGAAAGCCATCCAGAAGAAGATCACAACGAAGAAGACCAGTCCCAGTGCGATGAGACGCTCCTTAACCTCAGCCTTAGACATCTCGACGACATGCGCTGAGCTGTCGCCCTGAGCTGCCATAGCCTTAGCTTGCTTGACGGTCACATCTGCTGCCTTCCACGTCTTACGACAGAGCACGAAGATCAAGATAGATATGATCAAGCTGATACAAGCTACAAAGAACGAGAGACTATAAGACTGTGACAAGGTCGTCGACACATAGTGCTCACCGAAAGCTCGCTCGAAGCTCAACTCCTGAGGCGCTTCACCCTTGTCAGCACGCTCCGCATTGAGCTTATTGTTTAGATCAGCCGTCCACTCAGCAGGGATCTGAAGCATAGTCGCGCGCTCGTTGATCGCAAACTTGGCCGGTTCGTCCTTTGCATCGCGACTGATGAGGATCTCATGGTCAGCATCCGTGATCTGCAGTTGAGGATCACTCGCTAGTCCAGCTTTAGTATACTGGCGGAGGGCTGCTATACGTAGGTCGTGAAGAACCTGTGCTTCGTCCTCGGGGAACATGACACCAGCCTTCTTCTTAGCCGCTGAGATCTTTTGATCCAGCTCCTTAGCCTGTAGCTGAGCATACTCAGGGTGCTTAGCTTTTAGCTCTGCGATAAAGGCTTCGGCATCGACTGTCTCATCGTTGAGCTTATTGTAGTTTGCGGGAATTGTTGCATCGTAGAAGTAGTTCTCCTTAGCTAGTACATTGTTCGTAATCCAGTTACCCATGCTAGGAGCAAAGAAGGCACCGATGTTGATGAACATGTAGAAGATAGAGAACGCCATATCACGTCCTTTAGAGAACCGAGGGTCATCATATATCTTACCCACGAGTGCCTGTAAGTTACCCTTAAAGAGTCCCGTACCAGCAGCAATCAGGAAGAGGGACAAGAGCATGATCGTGATACCCGCACTCCCAGAGCCAAAAGGTAGCCCCAGGAGGAGGTAACCAGCGAACATGATCGTGACACCTGCAAAGATGGTCTTACCATATCCGAGCCATTTATCAGCTATGATACCACCGAAGATTGGGAGGAAGTAGACCAGCGCTAGGAAGGTTCCATATAGCATACTAGTCGTTGCCGAGGAGAAGCCGAACTTCGCCTGTAGGTAGAGCGTCAATATGGCTAGCATCGTATAGTAGCCGAAGCGCTCTCCCATGTTCGTTAGGGCCAATACGATGAGCCCCTTGGGGTGTTTATTTTCCATATGAATGGTTCGTTTATAGATTAGTATTTTTCAAGTTATTCATTGCTGCGGTAGCTCGATCAGCTCGATAGAGCCACTCGTGAGGTCGAAGTATATCGTGTAGGGGAGCTGCCCTAGCTTGTCTGCGCCTAGCTTATGCTCTAGGAGTGCTGGGCGTCCCCACTGCGCTACTGAGAGCTCTAGCGTGATCGCCTGACTGCGCTCTGGGAGCTGTAGAGAGATGCGAGCTCGCCCTGGCTCGATGTAGCGGAGAGCCTTACTCTTGATCAACTTATGTAGCTCCGATTCACTCAGTGGCGCGGGGCGCTTCACCGCTTTGACATCTATATAGATAGGAGCTCCTGAGAGATCCTCCTTGTCGACCAAACCATACTGCGGAGCGAAGCGAGCCACCACTTGTTGTGAGGCTGGCTCGTCAATGGACACGTCCACGATCTCTTCGTAGTATCGTCTCGTAGTACGACCTGCGAAGAGCGCTTGCAGTGCTGCCAGCTCCTTGTCTAGCCCGTCTAGGACCATCTTGAGTGCTGGGCCATCGCATGGCATCGTCTCGACTTGACCCGAGAGTAGCTCCACACGTCGCTCCCGTAGCTCGAAGAGCCTACTTGCCGCCACCTCTGCCTGCTTGGCACGTGAGGTCGCTAGGGCATACTCTTGCGGCAAAGCTTGACTAGCCTCCGGGCTGGTCCCCCCCTTAGGGTAGTCAGCTAGGTAGTCGGTCGTGGTGGGCTGGTACGCCTTGCCGTGGAGTGAGTAGAGCAGTCCCTCGGGTGTCAGAGAGGCCAGCTGCTCGACAGAGGGTGTCGCCACCGACTGGATCAGAAAGCCCTGAGTCGTGTCGGGGACGCCATGGGCATGCATCGCCACACGCTCTATCTGGTAGCGCTTCGCAGGCTGAGTCGGATAGCTTTCACCTAGATACCGAGAGGCATAAGCGACCAGTGGACCAGGCTCAAACTGCTCCTCCGAGAGGACAAAGTGTATGCGTAGTTGCGTCTTCGGTAGATAGTAAACGACCCCGTTCGCAGGCTGTTCGCCAGCCACGTACGGAGTCACAGTCGCCTGACGACTAGCGCAGCTCGTGAGCCACACCATCGTCATCACCATCGCCCATCTAATTAGTCGGGTAGGGGTCTTAAATCTGTGCATAATCTACCAGTGAGAAATAGACTTGGGACAAAGATACGAAAAAGAGATTAGAGGTTAGAGATTAGAAATTAGAGATTAGCGGTTAGAGCAGCGATACTCGAGCCGTGTATCCCTAGTTATCGTCATGTGTAGCTCCTAGACGGCTGGTTATAATGCGTCAGCCCTGGGCTTGGGACGAAGTGTTGATCTCTGTGTCGATGTTTTTCGTACTTTTGTACGAATCAATCATCTAAAAAACGAAGGTTCTATGACACGACGACTACATGTTTTACTATTTGCACTGACTGCGCTGTTCCTCGGGCAGGCAGTCTGTACCGCTCAGACTCCCGCTGAGACTGCTCAGATCGAGCTGATCGTACCTAAGGGTACTCAGTATGTCAACTTTGAGGTGAGCTACCTCGGTACCGAGGCGAACAACATCTACTTCGGCGACGGCACCGTAGAGTCGTACAAGGGCCGAATGCAGACTGTCAATCATAAGTATGCCACTAAGCTAACGGAGGAGACAGTCATCAAGATTGAAGCTACTCAGCTGACGCAGCTACGCAACACCAGTGCACCTACGGGCTTCTCAGGCTTTGGCAAGATTGTGGCTCCAGCGCTACAGTCGCTTCGCCTAGGTATCAACAACTACACGCTCCGTGACAGTCGCGAACAGATGGTGGATCTCTCTGCCTGTCCTAAGCTCGAAGAGGTTTCCCTCTACAATGTCCCTGGCATCAAGCTACCTACAGAGCATGCGGTGCTTAAGAAGGTGACCATCTCCAGCCCTGCCAATACCTCAGATCGACACTATGCGACACTATCCAACAAGCAGCTAGACCTATCTGGCTACACCGCCCTAAAGCAGGTCAAGCTACAGTATCAGCCGAACCTAGAGACGGTCAATCTAACTGGAGTGACTGCCCTAACCGACCTCACGCTCAACCAGTGCAACCTCTATAAGATCGACGGCATCAAAGAGCTAGTAGCGCTCAAAGAGGTAGACCTATCGGGCAACTATCTTCCCTACTCTTCGCTACCACTCAAGCGTGCTGCGCTAACCTCCTTTAAGTATAGACAGGAGGGTATACACCTAGCTCCCGAGTGCGTGGACAAGAACACGATCCACCTAGCCGACATGCTCGAGGTAAAAGATGCTGATGGTGTAGCACAGCCTACAATCCTCAAGCAGGTCAAGCAGCTCAACAAGACACGTACGCTCACGGAGGGACAGGACTACATCCTCAAGGGGAGCGATCTCATCATCTTAGAGAGTGGCTTCTGTGGCTTAGGAGGCGCTGACCCGCTAGACGCTATCCAGCTAAGCATCAAGACTACCAATGCCTACTACCCCGACTACGGTAAGAGTACTCATGACATGCCTGAGCTCAAGCTAGACATAACTCGCGAGGGTGCTGTCTATCCTCAGGAGAAGCAGAAGCTTACCTTCACCGCTAGCGAGGGAGGCTCCATCAAGGCTATGGCGGGCGACACAGAGCTCACCACAGGTGCCGAGGTAGAGCCTGGCACACCGCTCACCTTTACAGCAACACCAGCTGAGGGCTATATGATCACCGAGTGGCGTGTCAATGACAAGGTGCAGATGACTCCAGGGCTTAACAAGAAGCCAGTCACGGATGCTACCTTTAAGGTCGATATGTACAGCAAGCCGATGACGGTGACCGTCACCTTTGCCAAGGCAGAGGGGACCTTCGCTGTCAACTTCTCCAAGGAGGGCGCGGGCAATCTGACCGCTAAGGTCGATGGTAAGACGATTACCTCAGGCACTTTTGTTGCCAAGGGTGCGAAGGTGCTCTTTGAGGCGAAAGCTTTTACCAACAACATCGTCAAGGAGTGGCAGGTCAATGAGGAGGTCATCCCCGAAGGCAAGGAGCAAGCAAGCTACACGCTGACTGTAGACAAGACCTCGGACGTCAAGGTGATCTTTGCTGTCCATGACGCTATCGATGCTGTCACTGGCGCTCGCTATCAGATCGCTCAGACGGCCCAGACACTCACCGTGCTGGGTGCTGTGGCAGGTGAGACGATCCGTCTCTACACGCTCACGGGCACTCCCGTCGCCACGGCAACGGGCGACGCTACGCTCCTCATCGCGCAGCTCCCCGCTGGCGTCTACCTCCTACAGATCGGCAACGACTGGGTCAAGGTGACGCTCTAGCCCGCTGGCACGAGTAGCGATATGTAGGGACGCTCGGTCGAGCGTCCGTCCCCGTTAAAGCCACAACGCTGTAACCTTTGATACAACGGACGCTCGACCGAGCGTCCCTACATATCGCTACTCGTCTCATCAAGCCACACGGCTTCATCTAGAAAAGTCTCGGGGGACGAAGATTCAGATATTTATTGTATCTTTGCCCCCCGAAGCTTGTCTCCTCAAGTGTGAGCAGCTCACCGATTGCTACTTGATCGGGGCAAGCCCTTGCGGTATCCACGTGGTGCTAGACGATAGCATAGATCTTCGCTAGCCCTCTGTCCACCTGATGGAAGGAGAGCCACGCCCCTGCAAGATTATTAACTACTTAAACGCATCAAAGCAATGAAAAAGGATCTACATCCTGAGAATTACCGTCCAGTGGCATTCAAAGATATGTCCAACGACGAAGTCTTCATCACGAAGAGTACAGCCAACGCTAAGGAGACTATCGAGATCGATGGCGAGACCTATCCGCTCATCAAGATAGAGATCTCCAACACGTCTCACCCCTTCTACACGGGCAAGGCTAAGCTCGTCGATACAGCAGGACGTGTTGATAAGTTCATGAGCCGCTACGGCAATCGTGGTAAGAAGGCTGACAAGTAAGCCACACATCTAGGTCTGAGTGCGCCGTCTGCGCCTCTTGACCTGTCCCAAATTACAAAGCACGCTACACACCCTCGTCGGTGCGTAGCGTGCTTTGCGTATATCCCTACTTGAGGCTGTCGACTTTTGCAGCAGTATCCTCTGGGAAGCCTACCTACGTATCAAAAAAAGATGTCCCTCCCCAAGTAGGAAGAGACATCTCTCTAGTCATTTAGTTGCGGAGACAGGACTCGAACCTGTGACCTTTGGGTTATGAGCCCAACGAGCTACCACTGCTCCACTCCGCGATCGTTTGTATCTGCAAAGGTACGAAGAATATCCGAGACGACCAAACCTCCGCTAGTTGCACCACTCTCAAATCCGCATTCACAAAGAAGATGCAGGCGCCGAGGCTAAACCTAGCGAAGGTACAACTACTGATAGTAGTCTACGGGGCTAAATCCTTTCTTGCTGATAGGAATACGCATTGCTACAAGAGTGCCTCGAACGCCTATGCTGGACGGAAGCCCCATAATGCGCTCTCCCTTAGGGTTGCTTACGAAAAGGGCACGGCCCGAGTAAATCAAGTACTCTCCCCCGAGACCATTTACTAGCATTTTCCTTGAGGTGCGAATACCAAAGCCTCGATTCTCTGCTCCTGGAAAGTTCTTTGTAGATACTTGGTCGTTTATGATAGCCTCCATAGCCTCTGTGTCGCTATTGGTCTCATCCATGCGCCCAGACTCTCTGAAGCTACCTATCAGCGAGATACCACTGTCAAAGATAGACAAGTCTATATATCCCAATCTAGGGTAGGCTTGACAACTTATGTATCCACACTTAGAGCATGCGTGCTCCAAAATATTGTCAATTGTCTCTGAGATTAGGTAGGTTAGAGCTGTATGTATCTCTGTAGGCAGACTTGCTCGCCTTCTCAGAAACTCTGCAACGCTGGAGCCTATATGAGACTCTCTCTGCACACCTTGACCTTCTGTTGTAAAGCGGAGTATTGGGAGGTATGTCTTGTTTTCAAAAGCTTTAAAGCAATCACTCGTAGCTTCGGGCGAATCTAACTGTAGACCATAGCTGTCGAAGTGGACAGTGCTTAGATAGTTGTTTGTTGTTAAGAGGACCTTTTTGTCTACAGATAGGAGCTTGATTAGTACGGCACTCATGAAGAGAGGCGTCACAAAGATGGACTCTCCAAAGCAAAGGCTAATCTCATCGTCAAAGCTCTGCTCTATCTGCGCAATAATCTTGACGGCCTCCTCTAGTCCGTTTAAAAACACGGAGGAGACACTCTTGACGCAACTGATCTGCATCAAAAGGTGTAAGCTAACTGATCGAGAGCTTCTTCCAGTGCTTGAACACTTCCGAGGGTCGTCGTTTTGACTTTGCTCAATGCCCTTTTAGCGGTCTTGCCTTGCGTTTGCTTTACAGCATTCCAAACCTCTGAAACCGCAGGAGCTAGATTGACGTATCGCACGCGATTGCTGCCCAAGGTCTCTGAGTTGTACAGCTCATCCATAAAACTACGACTGGCAAACGTGACACCAGAAAAATCTAAGACAACAGCCTCGCAGTCTCTCCTAGCGACTACCTCTTCCAAGAGGCTTACGCTCTTACGAGACACAAGGGTAGTCCCCAGGTCACTAGCTACTAATATGATGGTCTGAGATGTTTTCATAGAGTCTTGTGGTCTAGCTTGTGTAGCCTTCGTTTGTATTTACTAGAGCAAAGGTAAACAAACAAACTGTCAAATGCAAGAACTAGACCCGCGCCCTAGGGCTGATGCATGATAAAAATGAGCTCGTTTCAATTGCTCCCTAGGAATTGCCCAAATTCCTACCTAGGAAATGGCCAAATTCTTCGGACTTATTTTTTGATTCCTCCGAAGTTTCATTTGATTCCTCCGAAGTTTCATTTGATTCCTCCGAAGAATTTTTTATTTCCTAGGTAGGAATTGGGGGAATTCCTAGGTACCTATTTGGCAAATTCCTAGGTAGGAATTCAATTCTTCGGGAGGAAGGCGTAATCAGAGAGTTTCGCTAGGAGTAAGCAGCCGTCTCAGAGGTGCGAGCTTTTTACGGCTCTTCGTAGAGCCCGAGGGTGAGCGACTCGCCGTCCCAGCGGGCGTAGGAGTTGTAGTGGATCCAGTCGCCGAGGATGATGCAGCGACGGTCGTCGGGGAGCGAGAGATTCAGCAGCAGATGACGGTGACCATATATATAGTAGTCTATCTCGGGGTGCTGCGGGATTAGCTCTTTGGTGTACTGTACGAGCCATTCGTCCCGCTCCACATTCATCTGCGGGTTGTAGCCTGGTCGTGAGGGATCATCAGCCGCTCGCATTTGTCGCAGACGATTGCGGTAAGCCCACCGCTGAGCGAAGCCGACGGTCCAGCGTGGATGGATGGCGGCATAGAGACGCCTTGCGAGTCGGCTTTCGAAAGTGCCAAAGAGCCAGCGCTCCTTCTTATAGCGTAGGGCGTACTCCCGATGTCCGTGCGATAGGCGGAAGGTGCGTCCTTTGAGCTGGCAGACGACGGTGTCGCGATGCACGATGATGCCGAGCTCTTGGGTAAAGTAATCGGTGAGCCAGAGGTCGTGATTGCCCATGATGTAGTGCACCTCGACACCCCGCTCCACAAGATCAGCCAGAGCGGCGAGGAAGCGTACCGACCCCCTCGGCACGACATACTTGTAGTCAAACCAGTAGTCGAGCATATCGCCTAGCAGGTAGACCGCCTCGGCATCGTCCGCTATGGAGCGTAGCCAGGCGACGAGTCGTAGTTCAGCACGCCTAGGATCGTCGTGGTAGGGCGACCCTAGGTGTGCATCGGATAGGAAGTATATAGCTCCCATAGTTGAGGGTATCAGCTAAGCTTTTCCTAGAGGAAGCCTAGCTCCAGCTGTGCCTCCTCGGACATCATCGAGCTATCCCACGGCGGGTCGAAGGTGAGCTCTATGTCACAGCGCTTGACGCCCTTGATGCTCTCGACCTTGATCTGTACATCCTGCAGGATGAAGTCTGCGGCCGGGCAATTGGGCGCCGTGAGCGTCATCGTGATCACCACCTTGGTCCCTTCGTCCTGTATATCCACGTTGTAGATGAGTCCTAGGTCGTAGATATTGACAGGGATCTCAGGATCGTAGACGGTGCGGAGCATCTTGACGATCTGCTCCTCTAGTTGTAGTGTCTCCATAGGCAGATTACTTAACAAGGTTCATCTCGTCGAGCAGACGCTGGCAGTGACCATACTTGTCGACGAGCATGAGGAGGTAACGGATGTCTAGGATAATGCTTCGCTGGTAGTTGGGCAGGTACTCGATGTCGCCACCGACACCCTCCCAGTTGCGGTCGAAGTTGAGCCCGATAAGGCGTCCCTTGCCATCGAAGACAGGGCTACCTGAGTTACCACCCGTCGTGTGGGTCGTAGCGCAGAAGTTGACAGGCATCTCGCCATTGGGTAGTGCATAGACGCCGTAGTCCTTCTGCTTGTAGATCTCTTTGATTCGATCAGGCAGGGCAAACTCCCAGCTCTTGGGGTCTTCCTTTTCCATCACACCCGTGAGGGTCGTCTGATGACCGTAGTAGACGTTGTCGCGAGGAGCGTAGCCACGCACATTACCGTAGGTAAAGCGGAGCGTCAGGTTAGCATCGGGCCATACCTTGCGCGCACCCTGCATATCCATCATGCCACGCACGTAGTCTCTGTGAGCCAGCTTGATCGGATCGTCGTAGGCAGCCTGCTGCTCACGCATCTGGACGAAGAGATTGATGGTGGAGACGGCAAACTGCGTCATCGGATCGTTCAGGAGTTGCTCACGTGACGGAGTCTTGAGGAAAGCCTCGAAGCGTGCTGGATCGGCAAAGATCGAGCTGTCGAAGAGATGAGCCACGTAAGCCTGCACGGAGCCATACTGAGCCACACCCTCACGAAGAGCTACTGGCCAGTGCGCCTTATCGATGCGCTCGGTGTAGCGCTGCAGGAGTACCGTCGCTACCTCCTTGTCGACCGCTGGGTCATAGTCCTTATTATAGAAGGCCGCGTAGCCACTACGCAGCTCGCTGATGATCTCCTCGCGCACCTTCGGATCGCTCCACTGCTGGAGCTTCTTGCCGTCGGCTAGCGGTATCTGGAGAAACTCGATCGGCGTCAGGATACCCTCCATCAGGTACCACTGCACACGACGAGCCTCACGGCGCGCAGCGACACAGTCGGCAATCGTTTGGATAGCCTTCGTCACCTCGGGGCGGTTGTTTGCCTTAGCCCATTGCGCCAACTCATCCTGCTGTGCACGCTTGGTCGCCTGTAGGTTGCGGGTGCGGATCGCCCAGTTGGCGCCTTGAGCGCGCTTGTAGCCATTTTGCGAGTAAGCGTACTTAGCCGCGTACTGGATATTGACCTTTTCGTCAGCGAGCATACGACGGAGCATCACCTCCTGACGTAGACCACGCATCTCGATACGTATGTTGTTGTCGATCTCAGACCACTCGTCCACCTGCGCCTCGGTGAAGAAGTGATTGGTCGTACCAGGGAAGCCCATGATCAGCGCAAAGTCGTCACGCTGTACGCCCGAAGTAGAGACCGCTGCGAAGCGCTCTGGCTTGTAGGGCACGTTGTCGGCGCTGTAGTCGGCGGGGTTATTGTTCTTGTCCACATAGACACGGAAGATAGAGAAGTCTCCTGTGTGGCGAGGCCACATCCAGTTGTCCGTGTCGGAGCCATACTTACCGATAGCGCTGGGCGGAGCCGCTACGAGACGCACGTCGGTGAAGACCTTCTTGGTAAAGAGGTAGTAGCGGTTGCCCCCGTAGAAAGGCTTTAGCTCGTAACGAATGCCAGGCTGCCGCATCGCCTCCTCGCCTACGATGGCGGGGATCATCTTGGTGAGCGTCGCAATGGAAAAAGCTGCCATCGGATCCTCCTTGTAAGGAGACTCCTTCAGCAGTTTGTTCACTTGGTCGGTCACGTTGGTGATCTTGTCAATGGAGATCACCTCTAGTCCAGGACAGGGCAGCTCCTCACGCATGGACTGTGTCCAGATGCCATCGCGTAGGTAGTTATGCTCTACGGCTGAGTGGCTCTGTATCTGGTCGTAGCCGCAGTGGTGGTTGGTTAGGACCAATCCTTGGTTCGAGACGAAGACGCCAGAGCAGCCTCCGTCAAACATCACGACCGCCCGCTGTAAGCAGGGTCCATCAGGATTGTATATCTCCTCCACGGGGATCTGTAGCCCCTTAGCTCGGAGCTCGTCAGCGTGGTCTGCCATCTGCTCCAGTAGCCACATACCGCCGTCGGCTAGTGCGACAGCCGATAGGGTGAGACTGGTCAACAGGAGCAGGAGTACTCTTCTTAGGTGAGTTGTCATAGGTAGTTCTCTTTTTGTATATGTATTGCGTTAATTCTCTTAGGTAGTTGGTGGTGGCGCTTGCTCTTGCGCTAGCATAGCGTTATAGTAGCGGATGTCACCCGTCACCTCACGCCCCAGCCAAGAGGGCAATGCTGGGCAATCTGTCGGGCTCGTCAGTTCCACCTCTGCCATGACCAAGCCTTCTAGCCGCCCGCCGAAGCGATCCACCTCCCATACGAAGCCCTCGTAAGGTACGTAGTAGCGCACTTTCTCTAGGCAACTGCTAGCGCACTGGCGTAGCATCGCCTCCGCATCAGCGAAGGGGATCGGGTACTCCCACTCAGAGCGGATGAGCCCGTCGGCGGATGAGCCCCCCTTGATAGTGAGTCGTGCCTCTTCGTCGATGATGCGCACCCGCACAGTTACCCGCTCATCTACCGTCAGGTAGCCCTGGCGGATATGGTGGCGGTGAGACGCCTCTCGGAGGTAGTCGTCACGACAGACGAGGTACTTGCGCTCGATCTCTAGCATTGGGGGTAAAAGCTACGATATCGTCACCTCAATAGCGCCCATCGGGAAGCCATCAAACGTGACATCTCGATACTGTACCATCGGGTAGTCCTGCTCGATGCGGTTGATGATGAGCTGATGAAGGACACCCTGCCCAGCGCCATGGATGAAGATCACCTTACTGCCGCGACGCTCCAGACGCTTGTCCAGCTCACGGCGAAAGTTCTTCAGCTGATAGAGTAGCACCTCGTGCGGAGTCATCCCCGTAGCGTTTGGGAGGATACGCTCTGCCTCCAGTCCTACCTTCTCGATGGTTTGCTCGGGAGCTGCGGGCGCAGGCTGTGGAGCCGCTGTAGGTTCAGGTTGCTTACGCTCAGGATGAGGCTGAGGAGCGCTCTGCTTAGGTGGCTTTTGGGAAGCTTTCTGAGCCCCCTTCTGAGGTCCCTTTTGTGGTGCCGTTGTAGCCTTTGTCTGCTCGATCGCACGCTGTGGCAATGCTCCCGAACGACTGGGCGCTGGCTGTGGCTCCTCTGCGGGAGCTTGCTGAGAGCCATCGTACGCCTCCAAGACTGGAATGACAAGCGCATCCTCATCAAAGAAGGGGTTCTCACGGAAGGAGTGGCGCTTCGCCAGCTTGACCACATCCATCCGCACCTGACGCTCTACGGGGGGCATGGAGCGATAGGTACGCTCGGGCTTGTAGGCGATAAACTGGAAGTGTGAGACGGCGTGATCGTTGATCTCCGACGCGTCAAACTCCTCGACCAGCACCCGCATATCCGGCTCTAGGACACCCGCCGAGCGAAGTTTGTAGCCCCCCGCGGAGGTTGTCGTGCTGTAGGTGAAGAGGAGGTGGTAGTTGCTCTCGTTGATCAGATAAGTTTCGTAAGGCGACTGTCCGAAGTGCTCGTACGATACGGGTAGATAGGCGACATGCACCTGTAGCTGCTCGCCTCCCGAGCGGTCAAACCAGGGACCCTTGGAGAGGGGTGCTACGAAGCTCAAATCCTGCTCGGCATCCTCGACCACCTCAGGGGTAGTGGGTGTCGCAGCAGGCGCCTTGCTCTTGTCTAGTTGCGGTTGTTGCGCTACTGGCTCTTGTCGCTTCACTACGGGAGGTTTGTAAGCTGGTACGAAGGTGTCCCGGCTGTCCACCACCACGCATTCATGTATCGGTGTGGGTAGCTCGAAGCCGTCGGGGCCCTCGACCCATGCCACGCCACGCTCTATGCGCTTGACGACACCACCGCCTGATGCGTTGAGATAGCGGATGGTGTCTCCTACTTTTATATTCTGTGCCATTGCTGATTTCTATTTCTATGCGAAGATACCAAAAATAGCGCAATCGCCCACCTCTTCGTCTCTCGAGAAATCCATTTCCTCCGTGGAATCGAAAAGTTCCTCCGTTGGAACTAAAAAGTTCCAAGAGGGGAACTGTTTTTGGAACTTGTATGTATAGAGACTGTTGCAAAAGTCAACAGTCTCACAATCTTGCTTGCAAGATTGTCTAGACTTTGCAGAAAGGATGAAGCGCAAGGCGCTGAGGGTGAGGTCTGAAGGGAGCATACCTACGTATGTGACCGAAGCCGAATCCCGAAAGCAACGCAGCGATTCGCCTTTATGCAACAGTCTCGTATAACGAATTCAGCACGATACAAACAGCTGATACGAGCGCCCTGCTCTATGATGACTCACAGCTCAAGGGTTTTTAAGGGGTTACAGAAAGCTTCTGCTTGTTTGAGTTTATTCGTACCTTTGGGAGAATATCTCTCGGACTATCCCTATGAATAGACTCGATATGGCTCTGCTGACGACGGCTTTGCGCCGTCTTACGATGCGCTCCCGTGTGGGCTTCCTGTCCTATGGCAGGTGCGCGTGCCTCTCGCTCGTTGTGCTCCTGCTGGCTCTGCCTGCTGTGGCTCAGCTTGCGACGCCGATCCCCGCGACTATAGCGACGGATCTGAGCGAGCGTCACGCTACGCTACGTAATGGCCAGGGGGCTTACCCGCTACATGCGGTCTCCCGTACGGAACAGGCGAGTTCGTCGCGACAGCAAGAGGAGACGGCTTCATCGGGGCTACGACTCCTAGAGCTACCCGCCGTGGAGTACCGCCAGCTACCCGAGAGCCAGCTGTGGGGTGACTGGATCACGACTGCTTCGGGCGAGCGAGCTTGGCGAGGAGCCTTGCAGCTTGAGGAGGCGGGCTGGAATACGCTGTACTTTGGCGACTACCAGCTGAGCCGTGGCGATATGCTTATCATTGCAAATGAGGCGGGCGAGGTGCGAGGCGCTTTTACCGAGGCAAACAATGTCGCCTCCCATAGCCTTACGACCGCGCCACTCTACGGCGAGCGCTTGACCATATATTACTATCCTGCTTCTAGTCAAGGGGAGTCGCTCCCGTGGCGACTAGAGGGGATCACGACGGCGCTACTCTCTACCATCGGGGAGGAGCTACCGCTCCCAAACGGTAATCATAGCGGGGCTGGTGGCTCTCCGTGGTTTGTCGTTAAGGGGCTGGAGTGTGCAGAGGCTACGGTGCGACACCCAGAGGTGAGTCGCATCGCTCGTAGCGAACTCTTGCTGGTGGTGCGGGGTCACTCCTTTTCGTCAGGCACACTCATCAACAATAGTCGCCAAGATGGCGATGCGCTCGTCCTAACCGCAGCACACTGTCTCAACAACAGCTATAAGAATAGATCTCTCGACTATGTGCGTCAGAGTGCAGAGCAGACGGTCTTTTACTTCAACTACTTTAGCCCTACGGGTGACCCGCTCCTCAATGGTATCGAGGAGCAGACGCTAGCGGGTGCCGAGCTGGTCGCCTTCAATGAGGAGCACGATATGTGCCTGCTCCGCATCACAGGCGTTAAGCCCGATGTGCCACAGGGACAATGTGCTATACCGCCCAGCTACAGACCCTACTTCGCTGGGTGGAATGTGGAGCGTGACTTCCCTGTGCCTGTCATCGGCATACACCATCCGAAAGCCTCTGTACGTCGTTACAACAGAGCTGACGAGAAGCCTCCGCTAGAGAGCTACGACATGTCTACTGTGCCAGTCCGATGGGTCAATTCGCATCTACACATTAAGAAGTGGGATCTCGGGACGACAGCGGGTGGCTCCTCGGGGTCGGGACTCTTTGACAAGAATCATCACCTCATCGGGGCACTCACGGGAGGAAGCTCTTTTTGCAACTCTCCGTACAACGACTATTACTACGCTCTGAGCGAAGTCTTCACGGGCTACCCCGATGATAAGTGTCTGAAGCCTCACCTAGCTCCAACGAGTGACCAAACAATACTAGAGGGACTCAATCCTTTTGCTACAAATCCTCCTGTGCGCCTCTCGCATCAGCTCTACAGTCTGATGCGTGACAGCGTGCTGATACGCAGGGACGACGCCACGATCGGTGGAGTCGCAGTGCGCTACGACATTGACACCTCCGTGCAGTATCTAGGCTCTGTGCTGGTCCTAGGCGCTATGCAGGAGTGGACACCCGTGACGCTCGCTATATATGGCGACGAGGGTGGCAAGCCTGGCAAGAAGCTCTACGAGCAGACGTTGCCCAGGCCTTCGTATCTATTAGTAAATGATGCGGGACAAAGTCCGCAGCAACGAACACTCTCGGATGCTTTCCAAGCCTTCTTCCCAGCGAAAGAAGGGGAGCCCCTGAAGCTCTCCTCAGGCTCTTACTACATAGCTCTTGAAGGGCTTGCTGGAGAGCCCCTGTCGTTGCCTTTACTACTAAGCAAAGCCCAGCCACACGACACTCCCTATGCGTGGCATCTCGTCGGCTCTAACTGGGAGCCAGCACAGCTAGGCGGAGCGCCTTACCTGGGGCACTACTGGATAGATCCTATCGTGGCGGGACATCTCAAGGAGGGTGGGACATCCGATCTGAAGTCTACAGATACGCCTCGCGTCATCCTCGCTGGGGAGCGCTTATACCTGCTATTACCAGAGGCGTGGCTCGCAGGAGATGCTTCTGCAGAGCTAGAGCTCTTCGCAAGCACTGGGGAGCGCCTATTGTCGTATCCACTGACGATGTCTCACACATCGCTATCCCTTGCCGACTACGCCTTGCAGTCTGGCATTTACTTCGTCCGTCTTACAGGTGCCGGCCAGCGGTACAGCTGTAAGCTCATTTGCCCATAACCACTTAACTAGACAGTTTACTTACACACTTAATATATGCGTACAATATCCTCTACAGCCATCACAGACTTGGTGGAGAAGCTTTGCATAGAGGCTTGTGTCAACCTTTCGCCCGACATCGAGGCTGCCATGCAGCAGGGTGCCAAGCAGGATCGCTCGCCTTTAGCACGAAACGTACTGAACACGATCATCGAAAACGTCCACATAGCGCGCAGCGAACGTGCTCCCATGTGCCAAGATACGGGTATGACCGTCATCTTCGTCGATATGGGACAGGATCTGCACGTCGAGGGTGATCTGATCGAAGACGCCATCAACGAGGGCGTCCGCAGAGGCTACACCCACGGCTACCTGCGCAAGTCCGTCGTGAGCGATCCGATACATCGACACAACACTGGCGACAACACGCCAGCCGTCATCCACTACCGCATCGTGCCGGGAGATCAAATGCACATCACCGTAGCTCCCAAGGGCTTTGGCAGTGAAAACAAGAGCGCTCTCTCGATGCTCACGCCTAGCCAAGGTGTAGCAGGCATCAAGCAGTTTGTTCTCGACACCATCTCGCACGCTGGGGGCAATCCTTGTCCACCGATCATCGTCGGCATCGGCATCGGTGGTACGATGGAGCGGTCGGCTGAGCTAGCTAAGCGCGCTCTGCTACGTCCTATCGGTGAGCGTCATCCTGATCCTGCCGTGGCTGAGATCGAGGAGGAGCTACTCCAAGAGATCAATAAGATGGGCATCGGTCCAGCTGGCTTCGGTGGAGACACCACAGCCCTAGCCGTCGCTATCAATACGGGTGCGACACACATTGCTGGGCTGCCCGTAGCGGTCAATATCAGTTGCCACGCCACACGTCACGCTGAGGGTACACTATAATATATAGAGACATGGAAGAGAAGAAGATACTCAGAGCCCCCTTTACGACAGAGATGATTACTCCGCTCAGAGCGGGAGATATGTGCTACATCTCGGGGACTATATACACAGCACGTGACGCAGCGCATCTGCGTCTTGTCGAGATGCTCAAGCGAGGCGAGGAGATGCCCTTTGACTTTGAGGGGCAGGTCGTTTACTATGCGGGTCCTTGCCCAGCTAAGCCTGGACAGCCCATCGGCTCCGTCGGCCCCACCACGGGAGGACGTATGGATGCCTATTCGCCCACGCTCATAGCGCACGGCTTGCGTGTGATGATCGGCAAGGGCTTGCGTAGCCCCGAGGTCGTTGACGCGATCAAGCAATACAAGGGCGTTTACTTTGCCGCTATCGGTGGGGCAGCCGCTCTGATGGGCAAGTGTGTCAAGGAGGCTGAGGTGATCGCCTTCGACGACCTAGGGCCCGAGGCGATCCGCAAGCTACGTGTCGAGGAGCTCCCGGTCATCGTCGCCGTAGACTGTCTCGGAGGAGACGTCTACTCGCTCGGTCGCTCGCAGTACACCCGTCGCTAGCACCTAAGCTACGCCGCACGCTTAGTATGAGCCTGTCGAATGAGTGGAGCCTCTGCCCCTCATTCGGTAGGCTCATCGCATTTCGACTTGGGAGACCGTCAGGGCTGACGCATGATAAAAATGAGCTCGTTTCATTTCCTACCTAGGAAATCACCAAATTTCTACCTAGGAAATGGGCAAATTCTTCGGACTTATTTTTTGATTCCTCCGAAGTTTCATTTGATTCCTCCGAAGTTTCATTTGATTCCTCCGAAGTATTTTTGATTTCCTAGGTAGGAATTGGGGGAATTCCTAGGTAGCTATTTGGCAAATTCCTAGGTAGGAATTCCATTCTTCGAGAGGAAGGTGTAATCAGTGAGGTCCCGTAGCCACTCTGTAGTGATGTCCAAACCGTGTATTCCTGGTTATCGTCATGTGCAGCTCCTCGACGGCTGGTTATCATGCGTCAGCTCTGGGGAGAGCGATCTGCAGCGCACACGGTTTCGAAATTTATTGTACCTTTGCTTCCACAATCCAAAGGGGTGCTTGTGACTACGCTATCTTAGTTGCACGGTAGCAACCCGAGGAGGTATCATGCGGAAATAGCTCAGTTGGTAGAGCATCAGCTTCCCAAGCTGAGGGTCGCGAGTTCGAGCCTCGTTTTCCGCTCAAGGTAGATAAAACGATTAACAGAGCGGCACGTGTCGCTCTGTTTTTGTGTTTAGGGAGCCACCTTCGGCATTAAACATTTTACTAACTTAGCGGAGCAACAATCCCCAAAAACATGTGTAGAAGGAAAAGACAACAGAAGCACCTCTCCGCAAATACGATGTATAAAGGGTTCGTAAGACGTGGCGCTGTCGTGATCCCCGACACTATTGAAGAGGGGCCCGACTTGGCAGAGGTCAAGAGCGAGCTCCTAGAGCGTATGCGTGCTATACAGGCTGAGGACAAGAGAGCGGGCAAGAGTGAAGAGCTGTGGTATACGATACAAGGCGACAAAGATGGTATCTGGCATGGCTGTATGACTAAAAAGGGTGGTTACTATGAGAACAACAACGACCGCATACCGTGGTGGGCGTGGATACTTATGATACCTGGCTTTATATTGGCCCCCGTCTTTTGGTTTATCTATGATCTCATAAACCCGAACAAGCTCAAGCGAGACCGAGAGGCCTACTGGAAGAAGCGAGGCGACGGATCCACGCCCCCGACAGCTTAAATGCTACGAGGAGCAGGCGGCTCCCCTGCCTCTCGCATGAAAGCATTTCACTAACATAGCGGAGCAGTAATCCCCAAAAAAGATGTGTAGGAAGAAAAGACAACAGAAACTTCCCGAGCAAGAGAATACGATATATACCGGCTTTGTGCGCCGCGGAGCCACTGTCGTCAGTGCGACAGAGGTAAAGGGTGAGGATTTCGACGAGCTGAAGGCACAACTATTTCAGAAGATTCAAGAGCTACACCAGCCGGGAGAAGACATTTACTACACAATAGTAGGGGATAAGCAAGGGCAGTGGCACGGCCATATCGATAAGAAAGGAGACTACGAGGAGCTAAGCAACAGCACCCCACCGTGGTATCTGTGGATTATATTTTTCCCGATTGCTGCTATATCGTGGGTATACCTTACTATCTACTACTGGATATGCCCTAAGGCACTAGATCGAGATAGGAAGCAAATGGGTATAAACGATTAGCCCTGCACTCTGCCTATCTGAGGAGCGACTATCGAGAGGAAGCGAGCGTGTTGTCCTGCAATTGGAAAAGATAAGTCTATCTGCTTAGTACTAAGGGCTTGCCACATCTCGTCTTGTCTCCTGACACAGTGAGCTACAATGGTACGAAGGTGATTATCGTTATTGATAATTTCCGGAGTTGTTGTATCTTTGCTGTGCACTAGCTGGCATACATCTATGAATGTAACGACTGACGATGAAGCTTTGATAGAGTTGTATTTGAGAGGTAAGACCGCAGACAAGCGGTATAAGAAAGTCCCAGTACAAGCGATCAAAGGGTTCAAGAAGGCGGTGGATATAATGAAAGCAGTAAATCGGATCGAAGATCTCTTTCGGTTCAATGGATTGCGCTACGAGCGGTTGGTAGGAGATCGTAAGGGGCAAGAGTCAGTTCGGTGTAATGACACTTGGCGTCTGATCTTTAAGAGCTACCCTCAGGAGGGCAGTGTAGTTATCACAGAGATATGTCTAATTGAAATATCACATCACTATGGCTAAGTTTAGTTTGAATCAAGCCGTCCCCTTTGAGTCTACTCAAGTGGGAGAGGTAATCCGCGATGAGCTGGAGGCCCGTGATATGAAGCAGAGTGAGCTGTCGGATATTACGGGAATACAGCGCTCTATCTTGAATAATGTAATCAAAGGAAAGCGAGCCTTGACGCCAGAGATGGCTGTCCTGATAGAGGCTGCGCTAGACATACCCGCCTATGTGCTGATGAACATCCAAAGTCAGGATGGACTGAATAAAGCGAGAGCGAGTGAGCGGGTTGTCCTGCAACTGGAAAAGATAAGTCTATCTACCCTTTAGTCTCAAGAGCTATAGCTCTAGTTGAGACTGCAACGAGTGTAGCGGTCTGAGAGAAGCCATTTATAGTCACGTTTGGGGGCTTTTGAGGGTCGGAAGGGAGGACTTTTTCGGACAATCGGAGGGGTATCTGTTTGTCAGTAGTATATTTTAGCGTAACTTTGTGGCAATCTAGACTACGTGAAATAATAACGATATATCAAATATACTCATGCAGAACAAAGGATTTGTGATCCTCTTCGCCGCTCTACTGACGATCATCTGCGCTTTCTACATCTCCTTTACCCCCGTGGTAAGGCACTACGATCAGAAGGCGCTGGCGATGACCGCAGCTGGCGAGGATGGCAAAGCGTATCTCGACTCAATGGCCAACGAGAAGGTGTGGTTTGGCTACACGCTCAAGAAAGCCCGCAACCAGCAGATAGGCCTCGGACTAGACCTCAAGGGCGGTATGAACGTCGTCCTCAAGGTCAACGGACGTGACCTCCTGCGCAACCTCTCAGGACATAACCAGTCGCCAGCTTTCATCGAGGCTATCGATAGAGCTGCTAAGGAGGGCGCTAATGACTTCGTCGGGACTTTCGTCAAGGCTTACAAAGAGCTCGAGCCCTCGGGGTCGCTCGCTGTCATCTTTAGCAATGGTCCCCTCCGTGATGTCATCTCGCCTAAGTCGAGCGACCAGGAGGTCATCAAGGTGCTTCAGGAGAAGTACAGCAGTGCTATCGATGCTGCTATCAACGTCCTCAAGACTCGTATCGACCGCTTTGGTGTCGTCGCTCCAAACGTACAGCGCATCGAGGGGCAGGGACGTATCCTAGTCGAGCTACCAGGTGTCACCGAGCCTCAGCGTGTTCGTGAGCTACTGCAGCGCAGTGCGAACCTACAGTTCTGGCGCACCTATACCTATGATGAGATCGCTAGCGACCTCGTTGACGCTAACAATCGTCTCACCGCTATGGCGAACGGCAAGGACCTAACGCCTGCTGACACGACTACTACGGCGGCTGACTCGACAGCTACGGCAGCTGACTCGACAGCTGTACAGAAGCCCGCCACAGGAGGTGTAGAGGATGTACTCTTTAGCAAGCTCAACGTCACCAATCGTGGTACCATCGTTGGCTACGCTCGTCGTGCTGATCTAGACAAGATCGATGAGATGCTCGAGGAGGCTCAGAAGCAAAAGATGATCCGTGAGGATCTGATGCTCCTCTGGGGCAACTCGCCTATCAAGGATCCACAGACAGGCAAGGAGACAGACATCTACGAGCTATACGCTATCCGTGGTAACCGCAATGCGCTCCCCGATCTAGGCGGTGAGGTGGTCACCACTGCACGTAGTGAGGTGCGTAACGACCTCGGTCAGAACCGTCCCGTCGTCACCATGACTATGAACGATGAGGGTGCCCGCAAGTGGGCTCGCCTGACGGGTGATAACATTGGTCGAAACATCGCTATCGTCCTCGATGGTGTCGTCTACTCTGCGCCTAATGTCAATTCGGAGATTACAGGCGGACGCTCTGAGATCTCGGGTAACTTTACTGTTGACGAGACGACCGACCTTGCCAACGTCCTCAACTCTGGACGTATGGAGGCTTCTGTCGAGATCGAGCAGGAGAGTGTCGTCGGACCGACCCTCGGTAGCGAGTCTATCCAGGCTGGTATCATCTCCTTTGCAATAGCCATCATCCTACTGATGATCTACATGTGCCTCGCTTACGGCCTTATCCCAGGTCTCATCGCCGATGGCGCTCTGATCCTCAACAGCTTCTTCACGCTCGGTGTCTTAGCCTCTTTCCACAGTGTCTTGACCTTGTCCGGTATTGCGGGACTTGTGCTGACGCTCGGTATGGCGGTGGATGCAAACATTCTGATCTTCGAGCGTATCAAGGAGGAGCTACGCGCTGGCAAGTCTATGACTCGTGCTATCCAGGACGGTTATGGCAACGCCTTCTCAGCAATCTTTGACTCCAACCTCACGACCGTCATCACGGGTGGTGTGCTCTATGCCTTTGGTACTGGACCTATCCGTGGCTTCGCTACGACGCTCATCATCGGTGTCATCGCTTCCTTTATCACCGCCGTCTTCCTAACGCGTATCGTCGTTGAGGCGCTTGATAAGAAGGGTCGCATGGACAAGGTTACTTATACGACCATCCTCACGCGCAACCTGCTAAATAACCCAAGCTACCGAATCCTCGAGAACCGCAACAAGGGCTTTATCATCTTTGGCTCTATCCTAGTGCTCGGACTCATCGGCTCGTTCGTATGGGGTCTCAACAGAGGTATCGAGTTCTCCGGCGGTCGCAACTATATCGTCGCCTTCGAGCAACCCGTCTCTTCGGCTGAGGTGCGTGAGGCTCTCACGAAGCCTCTAGAGGAGCATGTCCTTGTCACCTCTATCGGTACGGAGGGCAACCAGGTTCGTATCTCGACCAACTACGGTATCGGCATGACCCAGGAGAGCGAAGACGAGGAGCTACTCGTCATCGGTAAGGTCTTCGAGGGAGTCCAGAAGTTCCTTCCACAGGGTACGACCCAGCAGCAGTTTGTCGACAACTATGTCGTCAGCTCACAGCGTGTTAGCCCGAGTATGTCTAAGGACATCTCTCGTCAGGCTATCATAGCGGTCGTCCTCTCCCTGATCTTCATGGGACTATACATCTTGCTCCGCTTCCGCAACTGGGCCTTCTCGCTAGGAGCCTTTGCCTCTGTGGCTACCACCACACTACTTATCGTGGCGAGCTACATACTCCTCTGGCAGATCATGCCCTTTACGATGGAGCTGGATCAGAACTTTATCGCAGCGCTGCTGGCGATCATCGGATACTCGATCAACGACGTGGTCGTCGTCTTCGACCGTGTCCGTGAGACGCTACACAACTATCCGAACCGTGAGGAGAAGCTTGTGATGAATGAGGCACTCAATAGTACGCTAGCTCGTACGGTGCAGACCTCCTTCTCAACCTTCCTAGTGGTCTTCATCATCTTCCTACTCGGTGGAGCCTCTATGCGTAGCTTTACCTTTGCGCTACTCATCGGTATCGTCTACGGTATCTTCTGTACGCTCTTCGTCGCATCGCCTATCGCTTACCTAGTACGCAATAAGCAGCAACGTAAGAAGCTCGCAGCAGCTAAGAAGTAAGCACACCTACTTGCTCTCTACTCAGAGCAGAGTAAAAATAAAGTCGGAGCCTATTCACCAAAGTGTGGATAGGCTCCTGTTTGTTGAGGCGCTAGGGCAGGGGAACACTGCAGTTGCCGAGAAGCTAGGCTCCTCCGCCTAGAAATGCCAACCACTCTACTCTCTAACCTCTAATCTCTAACTTCTCCCCTCTAATCTCTAACATCTAACCTCTAAATTCGTACCTTTGCGGTATATCTAAGATACTTATCCTCTTATGACCTCAAAAGATTCAGTTCAGAAGCTCTCTATCGCCCAGTCGGTAGCTCATCGACTGCTCGCTATACAGGCTGTCGAGCTTCGTCCAGACGCGCCCTTTACTTGGGCTTCTGGTTGGCTTAGCCCCATCTATTGTGACAACCGCAAGACGCTCTCCTATCCCGAGCATCGTAGCTACATCAAGCAAGCCTTTGCCCTCCAGGTGAGCGACCTCTATCCCGAGGCTGAGGTGGTGGCTGGCGTTGCCACGGGGGCTATCTCGTGGGGAGCTTTGGTGGCAGACGAGCTGGGACTGCCCTTCGTCTATGTACGCTCCTCCGCAAAGGATCATGGCAAGCAAAACCTCATCGAGGGCTATCTACCCGAGGGAGCTCGTGTCGTAGTCATCGAGGATCTGATCTCTACGGGTGGCAGTAGTATGAAGGCTGTCGAAGCGCTGCAAGCAGCCGGCGCACAGGTCGAGGGACTCATGGCGGTCTATACGCACGGCTTTGCCGAGGCCGAGGAGCTCTTCGCCAAGGCAGGCGTAGAGATGCGCACTCTGACCGACTATAACGAAGTCATTCGCCAGGCCGTCTCTGCCGGTTACGTCTCTGAGAGCGATCTTGAGATGCTCGCTCAGTGGCGACAGAACCCGAGCCAGTGGGGTCGCTAGCATTACCACACATTAGCTTATACGAGCACTCCTATGACGATACAAAGTCAACCCGTCGCCTCTACTTATAGTTGTGAGGCGATCTATCGTAAGATCAGCGACCTGACTAATCTAGAGGAGCTACATCAGCTGCTAGAGGAAAAGCAGGTCAAGGTCTCCTCGCTCAGTAGCGACCGCTGCGAAATACAAGCGCAGGTGATGAAGTTCTCGGCCGACCTCGCGCTCGTCGTCTCCGAGCGTATCCCCACTGAGGAGGTGCGCTATCAGATCGAGCACGACATGCTCCCCGCTACGGTCTCCATACGGCTCACCCCGCAGGAGAGCGAGGGTAGCACCTTGGTCGTCTCTATGGAGGCAAAGGTCAACCCCTTTATCGCTGGCATGGTACAGCCTCGCCTAGAGGAGGCGGTCCAGTACATCGCCAATATGCTGGGGCAGATACGCTACGACGCATAGTCCAAAGCTAGAACGTAGACAAGGATGAAGGGTGCCCGCATCATGCTTTTATCGCTCATGACGCTCCTACTGCTGGGGTGTCAAGGCGAGGTGCAGTACGCCACGCCCCTGCGTCCAGTGCACTATGAGTTATACTTCGCCACTAATGGACGAGCGCTCATAGCCCCTGCGGGTTATATGCGCATCACCAAGCCCTTGACAGCAACCTCAGCCGTCGGCTTCGGAGGCATCTTGGTCATTCACGGCTTCGCTGGGAGTGGCACGGACGATTACTACTACGCTTACGACCTTGCCTGTCCTAAGGAGCTGGACCCGATGAACTCTCTGATGGTCAATGATAAGCTCGAGGCGGTCTGCCCTAAGTGTCACAGCCGCTTTAGCATCGTCTATGGCGGAGGCACGCCAGTCCAAGGGCCTGCGCAGAGTCCGCTCTTGCCTTACCGTGTATTACCCATCGATGGGGGACTATTGATTACAACGCCTGAGCTATGAATAAGCTAGTCCGACACGCACTCTGCCTCCTCTGCCTGTGGAGCCTCCTAGCGACAGCCGTCAGGGCGCAGTCGCGCTACGACTACGACATGCCGCTACCCGCCTTCGACAAAGATCCCCACGAGCTCCTCTACCGTGGCAAGACGCTCCACAGCTTTCTGATCAATCCCTACACGGGGGCGCTCTATGAGTCACGTCCCGACACGCTGAGCACGCTCTTTCACGATCAGGTGAAAGCGGAGAGCCGCTCCATCGTGATGGCTTACCTCGGCAACTTGAGGTCTCCGTGGATTGACATGGACTACTTCAACCGCTTGCGCCCGCAGCACCGCTTCCTCTTCGATCAGACGCTCTCGGGCTTCGTATGGGATGAGTCTAATAAGCTTTTCTACCGTACGAAGACTCCTTTTTCCAAGCTCTTTTATCAGCGCAATGGAGATGCACAGAGACGGGAAGAGCAGTTTGACGGAACGATAGCGTTCAACCTCAGCAAGCGCCTAGCGATGGGTGCCGACTTTAACTACACCTACTCTCCTGGCTACTACATAGGCAACCGCACGAAGAGCTGCGACTACCGTCTCTTTGCTGCGCTGACTCTGGATCGCTACGAGGCGTATCTCTCGGGCGGGGGCAACTTCGCACGCATTACCGAGAATGGCGGTATCATGGAGGATGGTTATATCAACGACCCGACACGGGGCAACTCTGGCCGGCGTACGCTGAAGAGCCACGAGATACCCGTTCGTCAGGCGGAGCGTGTCTGGAACGGTATCGACGATGCCCACTTCTTCCTCTCGCATCGCTACAACTTTGGCTCCTATCGTCCGCGCAGTGCTAGTGACACGCTGACGATCTTTGGCGAGCGTCGCACCGATGCCGACACAACGCGCTTCGTGCCAATAGCCAGTGTGGGGCATATCTTGAGCTTCAGGCAGGGCGTGCATCAATATGTGAACCGCAACCAAGCTACCTGGGAGCACTACCCCAACCACTACGCCTATATGCACAAAGGCCCCTCGGGGGCGCTCGACTCGCTCTACGTCTTGCCCGAAGATAGTACACGACGGTGGCAGCTGGACAATAGCTTCGTCCTCTCGCTCCGTGAGGGTTTCAGATCATGGGTTAAGTTTGGCCTAGAGGCGTATGTGCGGCTGGAAAACAAATACTACTACACCCCCGACTCGCTCTATCGGGAGCGAGCTGGGCACAGCACCATGGATGTCGTCGTGGGCGGACGTATAGCGCGTACCTCGGGACACTTGCTCAACTTCGATGCGCAGCTCGAGAGTACCCTCCTAGGCGAAAACATCGGATCCATACTGGCGCAAGGCGGTATCAGCACGTCGTTTCGTCTCTGGAGCTTCCCCGTGGGGTTGCGTGCGTGGGGCAACTTTGAGAACCGCCGTCCGGACTACTTTATACGGCACTTCCACGGCACCTTCCACCGCTGGGACGTGGACTTCGGCTATGAGCGCCGGCTAGCCTTCGGAGGGCGACTCACGCTCGACAAGCTGGGCACCTCGCTAAGCGTCGAGACAGCTACGCTGCAGAACCAGCTCTACTGGACTTCGCAAGGGATCGTCCAGCAATGCGCCGACCCGATACAGATCCTCTCGGCAAGACTGCTGCATGGCTATAAGTGGGGTTGGCTCGCCTGGAGACTGCAAGCCCTCTACCAGCTCTCCACACGTCAGGAGGTGATGCCTCTGCCGACGCTGAGCCTATATGGGTCGCTCTACACAGACTTCTTCTACGCTCGTGTCCTGCGCATCATGCTCGGCGTAGACTGTCGCTGGCACACGCTATACTATGCACCTTACTACGAGCCAGCGGTCATGCAGTTTGTCAATCAGACGGAGACGAAGTATGGCAACTTCCCCCATCTAAACGCTTTCGTCAGCTTTCAGCTCAAGCGGGCTCGCTTCTTTGTCGAGTACTACAACCTCGGCGACCTCTTTATCTCACCCTCGGAGCGCTTCTCCGCGGCGCACTACCCGATCAATCCGCCCGTCATCCGCCTCGGCATCTCCCTCGACTTAAATAAGTAGTACGCTGGGTGCGTCCGTCCCCGAATCAGCCGTAATGTATAACGGACTGACGGGTAACGATTTGTAGGGACGCACGGTCGTGCGTCCGTTGTGTCAAAGCGAGACGTGTAGTCCTCATTGACGTGTAGCCCTTTGTAGGGACGCACGATCTGTGCGTCCGTCCCCGTTAAAATCACGACGCTGTAACCTTTGACACAACGGACGCACGACCGTGCGTCCCTACAAAGGGCTACACATCTCGGATTGATACTGTAACAAGCTTGCTATCGTGCTCTCTTTCTAGTACATACGAGTTCCAAAATTGGTTCCGTCTTTGGAACTTTTTAGTTCCAAGAGAGGAACTTTCGAGTTCTAAGGGAGGAACTATTAGGGGGAAGGGCATTAGGAAGAGGATTGTGGGTAAGTAAATGGAAATGAGAGGGATTTGCAGTGTTTCTCCATGTTCTACGCAGAGGGTAAAAGTGCAGAAAGCGTGGATTTGTGCAGAAGTTCCGTTACCAAATCGTTAGCCCATTCTCCGAATGGTAACGAAGAGGTAGGAGCAGGTAACTGACGGAAGAGTATTCGGTAAGTGAACTCTCTGCAACTCCGGTGCTGCTGCTCTGATATACAACGCTTTGCATAGCTGAGAACGCTTCGGTAACGGGTAACTTTGCCCATAAAAACAGAAGCGTATGCAAACAGACAAAATGAAGGTGTTGCTCTACCTCAAAAAGAGCGGATTG
>NZ_AXVC01000026.1 GCF_000482365.1 Porphyromonas uenonis DSM 23387 = JCM 13868
GGAATGCCAGCAAGTACGCCGTCTGCGATGCCTCGGGCAACGTCATCACCGACGAGGTGGTCATCACACCTGTACCTGTAGAGGAGTACGGACTCGATATAGCCGGCGTGCAGGTCACCTCGGCGAACTGCTCCGACCTCACCGTCATCCCTGGCGTCAAGGGCAAGGTGACCTACGACCCCGCCACCAAGACGCTCACACTCGAGGATGCCTCCATCGATGGAGGAGAAGACCATCCAGGTATATGGTCAAAAGATGAGCTGACTTGTGTCGTCAAGGGGGAGGTCTCCATCACTTCTAATAATAAATGGATCGCAATGGCGTTCTATAAGAATGCCATTATAAAAGGGAATGGACAGCTCACTCTAAAGTCTTCAAATTGTGGTCTCTATACTCAGGCTGCTCTACTTATTGATGGTTGTACAGTCTATGCCGAGGGCAAATGGGGAATCGCAGGCTACAACGGCACGTCTGGCGAGTCTCTTACAATCAGAAATGCTACCGTCACGGCAAAGGGTGCCGAGGGTTCCATCCGCGACCTCGCAAGCTTCACTCTTGAGGGGTGCGATATCACGAAACCCGCAGGGGCTGTCTGGAATGCCAGCAAGCACGCCGTCTGCGATGCCTCGGGCAACGTCATCACCGACGAGGTGGTTATCGCATCTGTAGAGAAGTACAGACTCAATATAGCCGGCGTGTGGGCCAACTCGGCGAACTGCTCTGACCTCTCGGTCATCCCTGGCGTCAAGGGCAAAGTCAGCTATGACCCCGCCACCAAGACGCTCTCCCTCGAGGATGCCTCCATCGATGGAGGAGAACAACGCGGTATATGGTCAACAGATGAGCTGACTTGTGTCGTCAAGGGGGAGGTCTCCATCACTTCTAAGAATACGAGCGCAATGGGGTCCTATAAGAATGCCATTATAAAAGGGAATGGACAGCTCACTCTAAAGTCTCGAGAAGGAAGTGGTATCTATACTGAGGCTGCTCTACTTATTGAGGGTTGTACAGTCTATGCCGAAGGCGTTTATGGAATCGTAGGCAACGATGGCACGTCTGGCGAGTCTCTTACAATCAGAAATGCTACCGTCACGGCAAAGGGCACCCAGGGCTCCATCTGCGACCTCGCAAACTTCACCCTCGAGGGGTGTGAGATCACGAAACCCGCAGGGGCTGCCTGGTTTGCCAGCAAGCACGCCGTCTGCGATGCCTCGGGCAACGTCATCACCGACGAGGTGGTCATCACTCCGAAGGGTGGCACAGCGATCGACTTCGTCACACCAGAGCTGCAACCCGCGGATGGTGCTATCTACGATATGAATGGCGTGCTACGCTCCGAGCCTCTCGATGAGCTACCTACAGGTGTCTACATCATCGGTGGCCAGAAGGTCATGCATGTACAGCGTTAGCTGTTGGCTGTTGGCTGTTGGCTATTAGCTGTTGGCTAGAGTCACTAGTACTCCGATAGCTCCGATCACTCCGATAGCTCCGATCACTCCGATAGCTAACAGCCAAGAGCCAACAGCCAACAGCCAAGAGCCAACGAAAAATAGCTGTTTGAAGTTCTGAGGGGAGTGTGTAGTCGGTCGGCACGCAAGTTCCACTGCTACGCCTCCTCTCAGTTTTCGACAGACATCTCTACTACACCTGACGCAATACACTTCAAAGCATCATAATGCAAGGGAAAAGCACTCCCTAATATATACGACTATCACTTTAAGCAATATATGACTATGAAAAAACAACTACGCATTGGGATCTATATCCTACTAGCCACACTCCTAGCGAGTGTCGCTGTCGCACAGGAGCCTACTACTCCGGCTCTGCGCTCTGGACAAAAGGGTGTGATCACCATGACCACCTCTCTTAAGGTTGGGAAAGAATTCAATCTGACCGTCAAAGGTTCAGACATCTCCATTGTAGGCCTCGAGAAGAAGACCGACAGCACCTACACCATCACGAGCCAGACGATCAAAATCGAGGGCGAGGTGCAAAGTCTGAAATGCTCAAAGAATATGCTGACCAGCCTCACTTTGGAGCGTTGCTCCTCCCTGACAGAGCTGATCTGCCGTTGGAATGATGAGATAACTAGCCTAGACCTGTCGTCTTGCACCGCATTGACCAAGCTAGAGCTCCCCAGCTGTCTAAATTTGACCAGCCTAGATTTGTCGCACAACACCGCATTGACCGAGCTTTACTGTCCTGACAATTTGACCAGCCTAGACTTGTCGCACAACACCGCATTGACCGAGTTCAAGTGTGAGTACCTTCAACTGTCCAGCCTAGACTTATCGCATAATAAGGCACTGAAGGTCTTCAGGGCAGAGGGAGTTAGTATGACTAAGCTAGACTTTTCACACAACACAGCACTGGAAGTGATGGTTGCGAGAGAAGGTTCACTGAAGAGCTTGACCCTCCCCAAGAGCAAGACGCTGAGAGTTCTTGACTATGCAGAGACTAAAGTCGGGCATATGGATGTCTCTAACTATCCAGCCTTGGAGGAGCTTCGGTGTGGATACAATAACTTAACGCATCTGGACGTGTCAAACAATAGGCGCTTAAAGATCCTTGCCTGCGATGGCAACAAACTGACCAGCTTGGATCTCTCGAATAATCCTGCCCTAGAAGTGTTGGATTGCGGTGAAAACCCCTTGACCAGTCTAAACGTATCAAATCTGCCCGCCCTTACAAGTTTGGACTGCTGGGGAGCCCAGCTGACTAGCTTGGATCTATCAAGCAATCCTGCGCTGACAGAGTTGTCTTGCGATCGCAATCAGCTAACCAGCTTGGATCTCTCAAAGCAGACTGCTTTGGAGGAGGTCAGGTGTTTTGAAAACCTTCTGACCAAGCTAGAGCTCGCCAATTGTCCCAATCTAACTTCCCTAGATTGTAGAAACAACTTGCTGACCAAGCTAGAGCTCTCCAGCTGTCCAAATTTGAACAGAATAGAGTGCTATGGCAACTTGATTCTGGCAAACGAGATGACCAACCTCGTGAAAGCTTTGCCGGACCGTAACGGTAAGACAAAAGGTTGGTTTAGAGTATTTGACTCTAGTTCAAGTGATGAGAAGAATGTTTGCTACACCTATCATGTGGACATCGCCAAAGCCAAGGGTTGGAATGTACAAGCGGAAATGGGAATGGGAATAGGAACAAGAGACTATCGAGGTAAGCCCACGCCAACGTACGAGGTCACGCTCTCAGCAAACGAAGAAGGTGGAACGATCTTGACCGCAGAAGCGAAAGACTTAAAGATGGTACCCTACGGTACGGATCTATTTATCGTCGACAATCCTAAAGAGGGGTACGAGCTTACCGCTCTCACAGCGAACGAAACGGATATCCTAGCTACGAAGAAGGTCTTCATCACGGGTCACACAATAATCAAGGCGACCTTTACTAAGAAGCCCAAGACCTACAAGGTAACACTGAAGCCTACCGAGCACGGTACCATCTCCATCAAGGAGCAGGAGCAGGTCGATCTCAACGCTGTGCCCGAGGGAACGAAGCTGACGGTCGTAGCAAAGGGTGCCAACGACAAATGCGAGCTCACCAAGCTTACAGCAAATGGCGAGGACATCCTCATGGATATGACCTTCACCGTCACAAAGGACACGGAGGTCATTGCTGAGTTTGTCGACCACACGGGCATTGATGCAGTCGCTGCGAATGCGTTTGTCATCTATCCTAACCCTGCTAGCGAGGCTGCTACCGTCACAGGTCTAGCACCTGAGGCAGCCGTAGCACTCTACACGCTGGATGGACAGCTGATCACACGCCTAGCTGCTGACCGCTCGGGTCGCCTACAGATAGACCTCACCGCACTGAGCGAGGGTACCTATCTCGTAGTCACCGAGGGTGCTGCACAGCGCCTCGTCGTCAAGCACTAAGGACCACGATCTGACAGACGATAAGTTTGTCAGACTACAATAATAATAGAAGAGCTCCGTAGGACTATCCTGCGAAGCTCTTCTTGCATATTTAGAGGTCGGAGGGATCGGAGGGGTCGGAGCTATCGGACGAGTAACCCTGTGTAGGGACGCACGGCTAGTATCTAGCGGGAGGGCGTCCGTTTCCGTTTATTTAGAAGTTAGAGCGAGACGTGTAGCCCGCTGTAGGGACGCACGATCTGTGCGTCCGTTTCCGTTAAAGCCGTGACGATGTAACCTTTGACACAACGGACGCACAGATCGTGCGTCCCTACAACCGTTACTCGTCTTGCTGTACTACAACGGACGCCCTCCCGCTAGATACTAGCCGTGCGTCCCTACAGGAGTCGTCCCCGTGCGTCCCTGCAACCGCTACACGTTGGGGGCGGGGACGCCGTCGTGGAGCTGGACGGGGGCATGCTCGACGTTGAGTTCGTCGTAGAGCCCTGCGTCGAGGAAGCGCTGCAGGACCTGTGCACCTCCCTCGACGAGGAGCGACTCGACGCCTCGACTACGCAGGAGCGTGAGCAGATCGCGCACCTCGCCAGTCGTGGCGAGGCAGGAGACGTGAGGCGGGTATTGTCCGTCGGGTACCTGCTCTATGAGTGCAGGCGGGAGAAGTATGATCGTTGGTGCCGTAGCGTCTTGCAGCATACGCAACTCTGGACGAGGCAGACGGCTGTGACACCAGAGGAGACGGATCGGCTGACCGCCACTACCCGAGCGATTGGTCAGGAGCGGGTCGTCCAGCTCGGCGGTGTGATGACCCACCAAGATCGCATCGTGGAGCGCACGCAGACGATGCACCGAGCGCTGTCGGAGTGGCGAACTGAAGATGTAAGGTGCCTCGCTCGCATCGTGACGCAGGCGATCGATGTAGTGGTCGGCACTCTCGGCCCACTTGAGCGTGACGTAGGGTCGCCCTAAGGTCTGCGCCACGAGGAAGTGGCGGTTGAGCGCGATAGCCTCTTGCTCTAAGCAACCGACCGAGACCTCGATGCCCGCTGCGCGAAGGCGTGCCACGCCTCGTCCGTCCACTTTGGCAAAGGGATCCAGCATAGCGATGACCACTCGGGCGGGTCGCAACCCCGCAATGAGCTCTGCGCAGGGCGGTGTCTTGCCGTAGTGAGCGCAAGGCTCTAAGCTCACGTACCAGGTCGCCTCGCCGATAACGCCTCGCAGCTCCTCGGGGACACTACGCCACGCCATCACTTCGGCATGCGGTGCCCCCGCATAATGGTGGTAACCTTCGCCAATAATCTTATCTTTGTAGACGATTACCGAGCCGACCATCGGATTGGGACTGGTGCGCCCCTGCGCTAAGGCTGCGAGTTGCAGGCAGCGCTGCATATAGATCTCGTCTGGTGTGGTAGGTGCTGTACGTTTCATCAGGATAAAGGTCGCTACAATGAGTGAGGCTATGATAGTTGCTGGTATGACGCTGCGTGATGCGGCTCTTGCGATAGCGGAGGCGCTGCCCGCTTACTATGCCGAGATGCGGGAGCGTCAGGCTATGAGCGAAATGCTCCTACAGCATATCACCAGGCTTAGCCAGACAAACTATCTGCTTGACCGCAAAGTTAGACAATTGTCTGACACGGAAGCCACTTGGCTCTGCCAAGCCCTCAAGCGACTAGCGCACGATGAGCCGATACAGTACATCTTAGGAGTGGCGCCCTTCGGCTCTTTCGACCTAGCTGTCGGCAGGGGGGTGCTCATACCACGCCCCGAGACGGCCGAGCTGTGCGAACTGATCCTCGCTCGTCACCCCGTCACGGAGGCTCCCCAGCGGCTCCTCGACGTGGGGTGTGGCTCCGCCTGCATACCTATATATATAGGTAGTCACCGACCCAGTTGGCAGATCTATGCGATGGATCAGTCGGAGCAAGCGCTAGGCTATGCAGAGCAAAACGTTCGTCAGACAGGTGTCGCCGTCCAGCTCTTCCGTGGCGACCTCTTCGCCTGGTGCCAGGGGAAAGGTATCCCCGCCAAGCTTCCTCCGATAGACCTTTTGGTGAGCAATCCGCCCTATATCCCCGAATGCGACCAAGCGACGATGCGCCCCAATGTCCTCGTGGGCGAGCCTCACGAGGCACTCTTCGTACCAGACGCCGATCCGCTCCGCTACTACCGTGCGCTCGTGGCGCTCGTGCCACAGATCCGCTCGCCCCACGCCCCACTCACGCTCTACTGCGAGACGCATCACCAGCTGGCGCACGAGGTGGCGGTGCTCTGTGAGCAGGCGGGAGCCACTTCGTCAGAAGTGCTCAAAGACTTGACGGGCCGAGAGCGATTTGTACAAGCCACCTTTCAGTAAAAACGAAACCCTATGGACACCGATATACTCAACAAAGCCAAGTACTACTGCGCACGTGCCGAGCGCTCGCCACGCAATCTGCGCCTTTTCCTAATGCGTCGGGAGGTACCTTCGGACGAGATTGACGAGTACCTCGCCCTGCTCCAGGAGGGTCGCTACTATGATCCGCAGCGCTACGCCGAGAGCTACGCCCGCACACGCTATCGAGACATGAGCCAGGGACCCCACAAGATACGTCAGGCGCTACGTATGCAGGAGGTGCCGACGGAGATCATCGAGGCGGTGCTACCGGAGATCCTTGAGGCGGAGCAGCCGAACTACTCCCTCGCTGAGCTTCTCGAGAGCAAGCTGCGTCGCACCTCGGCACGAACGCCTCGTGCGCTCTTTGACAAGATGATGCGCTACGGCGTGGGGCGTGGTTACCACCAGAGCGAAGTGTACGAAGCGCTGCAAGAGGTGCTCCAGAGAATACGGGAGGAGGAAGAGGAATAAAGCGTAAAAGGTGCCGAACCCTGATGAGCCACAAACCGACGAAAAGCCCCTCCGCAGGACGCATCGCTCCGCCACTGCCACAAGGTTGGCGGGCAACGGCTCGTGAGTCGCTCCTACAGCTCCTCTACCCACGCTGGTGTCCCGCCTGTCACACGCTACTCCCGCCGAATGCTCCGCCCCTCTGCCTTACCTGTCAAGGCACACTGGGACGCTATCACGAGCATACGGTCGGTGCGCTGGACCGCTTGCGTGGAGCCCAGCCGATGCCTCGCAGGGTGCTGGCACCCTATCTCTACGCTCGTGACGATGCGATGGCGCTCGTCGTCCACGACATCAAGTATCACGGCAATAAGCCTCTCGCGAGGTATATGGGTCGTCTCATGGGGACGCTCCTACCGCTCGAGCAGGAGCAGATAGACTACATCATCCCCGTGCCGCTGACGCCGGCCCGTGCACTGGAGCGAGGGTACAATCAGGCGACGCTCCTTGCCGAGGGCATCTCTTCCGTTACGGGCATCCCCTATCTGGCTCACGCTTTGCGACGTACACGCTTTCAGGGTAGTCAGACGCACCGTGACCGCACGCACCGTCTAGAGGCTATGCTCGGGAGCTTCACACTAGGCAGCGAAGCGATCCCCCCAGATAGCCACATCCTACTCCTAGACGATGTGCTCACGACTGGCGCAACCCTCACGGCTGCGCTCAATGCTCTGGTGGACATTCCCCTAGCGCAGGTCTCCGTCGGTGTCCTAGCGGTCGGCACGCCCACGGCTTAGCTGGCTGTTGGCTCTACCCTCTAGCAGGGGTGACGCATGATAAAAATGAGCTCATTTCAATTCCTACCTAGGAAATGGCAAAATTCTTCCGTAGATATTTCTGATTTGCTACCTAGGAAATGGGCAAATTCTTCGGACTTATGATTTGATTCTTCCGAAGTTTCATTTGATTCCTCCGAAGAATTTTTTCTTTCCTACGTAGGAATTGGGGCAATTCCTAGGTAGCTATTTGGCAAATTCCTAGGTAGGAATTCAATTAGAGGTTAGAGGTTAGAAATTAGAGGTTGGAGTAAGCGGAGTAATCAGAAGCCATCGGAACTATCGGAGCTGATCTCTAACTTGAGACTGTTGACTTTTGCAACAGTCTCATCATGCGTCAGCCCTGTAGTCTCTAATTTCGTACCTTTGCGTCATAGTTGGAGCGTTTGGTCTAGACGATGTGCTCCCACGTTGTATGGCTCCTGAGGAGGAGCCTCACTTTCTAAGATACATGTATGGATAGTCTGCGAGCTTTTCTCAACGAACTCTTCGTCATACCTTCGGTGCCTCAATCGATTATTGTGATCTCACTGGTCTCACTGGTGGGGTTGCTCTTGGCACGCATTCGCATAGCCCGTATCTCTCTCGGGGTGACCTTCGTCTTTTTCGTCGGTATCCTACTCTCTTACTGGGGTATCACGCTAGAGGCTAGGACGCTGGACTTTGGGATGAACTTCGGGCTGATCCTTTTCATCTATGCGCTGGGACTTCAGGTGGGCCCGGCTTTCTTCCCCTCACTCAAGAAGGGAGGCATACGGGATAACCTCGACTCGCTCCTGATTGTAGCGGTGAATATAGCCCTAGTCGTGGGACTCTTCTACGTCTCTGAGCTGCCTATGAGTGAATGGGTCGGCATCCTATCGGGCGCTACGACGAATACGCCTGCCCTAGCAGCGGCTCAGAGTAGCTTGCCGAGTGTCGGGCCTGATGGACAGAGCGTGCTCGCGGAGATGGCACTGGCGTGTGCGATCACCTACCCCTTTGGTGTGGTGGGGGTCATACTAGCGCTCTACGTGCTGGCTCCCTTGGCGAAAAAGCGTGCCAAGAGTCAGTCTGATGAAGAGGAGCATGCAGCTTTCTTTAGCGAGTACGAGGTGAAGAATATGGGGGTCGTGGGCAAGACCATTTCGGAGATCTCTCGGGTGGCTGATACGCACTTTGTAATCAGTCGTATATGGCGTGACGGCAAGGCAATGTCTCCCGACTCGTCGACACAGCTCCTGGAGGGTGATCGTCTGCTAGTCGTTTCGGATGAACGGGAGGTGCCGAGGCTGGAGCTCTTCTTTGGCAAGAAAGTCGAGAAGGACTGGAACCGCTCAGACATTGACTGGGATAGTGTAGACCAAAGTCTCGTCTCTAGGCGACTCGTCCTCACTCGCAAGGAGTACAACGGCGTGCGCCTCAGCGCCCTACACCTGCGCAATGACTACGGAGTCAATGTGACGCGCATCGATCGTGCGGGCATCGAGCTACTGACCTCGCCAGACCTGCACCTGCAGCTGGGAGACCGTATGACGGTCGTGGGAACTAAAGAGGCTACGGATGCGGTCGCTGCCAAGATCGGTAACGAGATCAAGGACTTGGACACGCCCAATCTGCTGGGGCTCTTCATCGGTCTCTTCATCAGTGTCTTCGTCGGTATGATCCCCTTCTACATCCCTGGTGTGAGCATGCCTATACGGCTGGGACTCGCGGGTGGCGGTATCATCATCGGTATCCTGATGGGAGCCTTCGGGCCTCGTATGCATGTGACCACTTATATTACCAATAGCGCGAGCCTGCTGATACGACAGCTGGGACTGATCCTCTACCTAGGCTGTCTGGGACTCTCGTCGGGGGCTGGCTTCTTTGACATCCTCCTGAGCACGCGCGGCTTGGTATGGCTTGGCTATGGGGCCTTGCTGACGGTCTTCCCGATCCTACTGGTCGGCTGGTATATGCTACGTCGCAAGCGTGGGGACTATGCTACTATGTGCGGTGTGGTGTGCGGTAGCATGGCCAATCCGATGGCACTAGAGGTGGTCGGTGACCATCTGAAGGGGAGCAAGCACACGGTCGCATACGCTACGGTCTACCCACTGGGGATGTTCGTCCGCATCATCTTGACGCAGCTACTCATCTTACTCTTTGTATAGCTTATGACTGACACTATAGATACTACTGAAGCTCTCTCCCCTGATCGCCACAAAGGTGAGACGGGGCTCTTGCGTACGGAGCATCTCGTGAAGCGCTACCGCAGTCGTACGGTGGTCAACGATGTCTCTATAGAGCTTCGCCAAGGGGAGATCGTCGGACTACTCGGGCCTAATGGTGCGGGCAAGACGACTACCTTCTATATGACGGTGGGGCTGGTCGTACCTAATGGAGGAAAGATATACCTCAATGAGCAGGACATCACGAAGCTCCCAGTCTATCAGCGAGCCCGCCTCGGGATCGGCTATCTAGCACAGGAGGCGTCGGTCTTTAGAAAGCTGTCGGTAGAGGACAATATCAAGGCGGTGCTGGAGATGACGCCACTCACGCCAGAGCAGCAGCAAGAGCGACTGGAGATGCTGATCGAGGAGTTTGGTCTGCACAAGGTACGCACCAATCAGGGCAATAGGCTCTCGGGAGGTGAGCGTCGACGTGTCGAGATAGCTCGCTGTCTTGCCATCGACCCGAAGTTTATCATGCTGGACGAGCCCTTTGCCGGCGTCGACCCTATCGCTGTGCAGGACATACAGTCCATCGTGGCTAAGCTCAAGCAGCGCAACATCGGCATCCTGATCACGGATCACAATGTCAATGAGACGCTTAGTATCACGGATCGTGCCTACCTACTCTTCGAGGGCAAGGTACTCTTCCAGGGTACGGCGGAGCAACTTGCCGACAACGCTCTCGTACGTGAGAAGTACCTCGGACGCGACTTCGTCTTGCGCCGCAAGAGCTTTGCAGATCTGTAGTCACAGGCTCCATTGTCGTGAGGGCAACAGCTGTCGGTGAGGCTCTTTGAATAGAAATAGTTATCTTTGCGGGTAGCAACACGGTCGACTACCTTCTATCGTATAGGAGAGAGTCCTCATTGTTGCACCTTTTGCGCAATCAATTCACACAACACACACATAATACGATATGGCAAATAAAAGAGAACGGCTCTTTGGGGACTTTCCCCCCGTAAGCAAAGAGCAGTGGCTGGAGAAGGTCACGGTCGATCTCAAAGGTGCCTCCTTTGACAAGCGGCTCGTATGGCGTACGCCCGAAGGCTTTAGTCTACAGCCTATGTACAGACGCGAAGACATCGCTCAATATGCCTCACGTCTGGCACTACCTGGGGAGTATCCCTACGTGCGATCGACGAAGC
The DNA here is from genome assembly GCF_000482365.1 of Porphyromonas uenonis DSM 23387 = JCM 13868. Lineage (GTDB taxonomy): Bacteria > Bacteroidota > Bacteroidia > Bacteroidales > Porphyromonadaceae > Porphyromonas > Porphyromonas uenonis. The sequence goes on from NZ_AXVC01000026.1 coordinate 10,894, forward strand.
TAGACAATGAGTGGCTCGTACGCCAAGACATCAAGGTGAAGGACCCCGCTGAGGCAAATGCTAAGGCTATAGATATACTCAACAAGGGTGTCACTTCCCTAGGATTCAACATCTCTAAGACGATACTCTCTGCTGAGACGCTGGAGACACTCCTCAAGGGGATAGACCTGACGGCCGTAGAGATCAATCTCTCGACCTGCATCTCTCGTACAGTCGAGCTGGCAGAGCTCTTCGTCGCTTACGTACAGAAGCATAAGGTCGATGGCGCTGCCGTAAGGGGCGCTATCGAGTACAACCCCTTCAAGCGGGAGCTGATGAAGGGCGTCGTCGACGACAAGCGCTACGACACACTGGAGCAACTCTACAACATTGCCAAGCCTATCCCACAGATGCGCCTGTACATCGTAGAGGCGTCCATGCTAAGCAACGCCGGTGCGGGCATCGTCAAGGAGCTCGCCTACGCTCTCGCCTGGGGTGCGGAGGTACTCGACCAGATGGTGGCTCGTGGCCACGATGTTGAGGAGATAGCTCGGAGGATCAAGTTCCACTTCGGCATTAGCTCAAACTACTTCCTCGAGATGGCGAAGTTTCGTGCAGCTCGCTGGCTATGGGCCGAGATCATCGGGGCGCATGGCGACCAGTACAAGGGCGATGCGGCTAAGATCTGCCAGCACGCGACCACTTCGCAGTGGAATATGACCATCTACGACGCTTACGTCAACCTACTCCGCTCACAGACGGAGACGATGTCGGCTGCCTTGGGCGGTGTCGACTCGATTACGGTTCTACCGTTCAACATTACTTACGAGGAGAGCAACGACTTCTCCGAGCGTATCGCTCGCAATCAGCAGCTTCTGCTGAGCGAGGAGAGCCACTTTGACAAGGTGGTTGATCCCGCTGCGGGTTCTTACTACATAGAGACCTTGACCAATGTGATTGCTGAGCAGGCTTGGCAGCTCTTTGGCGAGATCAGCGCTAGCGAGGGTGGCTTCGAGAGCTTTGTCACCTCGGGCGCTCTACAGCGTGACCTCCAGGAGACCAATACGCAGCGCCACGGAGCTGTGGCAAAGCGCAAGGAGACGCTACTGGGTACTAACGAATTTCCAAACTTTACGGAGACGGCTCACGAGAAACTCGCGACACCCGCTGTCATCACGACGGGATGTGGCTGCTCTACTGGTGAAAAGCAGGAGGGACTACAGCCACTCAACTTCGACCGTGGTGCTAATGAGTTTGAGACGCTTCGCTTGACGACGGAGCGTGGCAAGCAGCCTGTCGTCTTCATGTTGACAATCGGCAATCTAGCGATGAGACTCGCTCGCTCACAGTTCTCGGGCAACTTCTTCGGTTGCGCCGGCTACAAGCTCATCGACAACCTGGGCTTCGAAACAGTCCAAGAGGGTATCGACGCAGCTGTCGCAGCTAAGGCAGACATTGTGGTGCTCTGCTCTAGCGATGACGAGTATGAGACCTTCGCTCCTGAGGCGTTCCGACTACTCGACGGCAGAGCGCAGTTTGTTGTAGCGGGCAATCCCGCCTGCACGGAGCAACTGCAGGCTCTCGGCATCGAGCACTTCATCCATGTCCGTAGCAACGTGTTGGAGACGCTGCAGCACTTCAACAAGATCTTCGGACTAGCGTAGTAACCCTCTAAGTAACACACACAAATGACAAAGCCATTATATAAAGAGATTGACCTGAGTCACTCTCAGTTTGGACGCACCGACGCCTCGAAGTGGGGCAAGGAGCATGCGCTTGAGGCGAACTGGACGACGCCTGAGCAGATCAAAGTCAAGCCTGTCTACACGGCTGACGATATAGAGGGTCTAGAGCATCTCGACTACGTGTCGGGATTGCCTCCCTTCCTCCGTGGCCCGTACAGCTTGATGTACCCGTTCCGTCCGTGGACGATACGTCAGTACGCAGGCTTCTCGACGGCTGAGGAGAGTAACGCATTCTACCGTCGTAACCTGGCGAGTGGTCAGAAGGGACTATCAGTCGCTTTCGACCTCCCGACACACCGTGGCTACGACGCCGACCACCCACGTGTCGTGGGCGATGTGGGCAAGGCGGGCGTCTCTATTTGCTCGCTGGAGGATATGAAGGTACTCTTCGACGGTATCCCCCTAGCCAAGATGTCTGTCTCCATGACGATGAATGGGGCGGTACTACCAGTCCTCGCTTTCTACATCAATGCGGGTCTAGAGCAAGGCGCTAAGCTCGAGGAGATGGCGGGCACCATTCAGAACGACATCCTCAAGGAGTTCATGGTGCGCAACACTTATATCTATCCGCCCGAATTCTCAATGAAGATCATCGCCGACATCTTTGAGTACACCTCGCAGAAGATGCCGAAGTTCAACTCTATCTCCATCTCTGGCTACCACATGCAGGAGGCAGGCGCCACGGCCGACATAGAGATCGCCTTCACCATCGCTGACGGTATCGAGTACCTCCGCGCTGGTATCAATGCGGGCATCCCTGTGGACAAGTTTGCGCCACGTCTCTCCTTCTTCTGGGGCATCGGTGTCAACCACTTCATGGAGATCGCCAAGATGCGTGCCGCACGAATGCTCTGGGCTAAGGTGGTCAAGAGCTTTGGCGCTGAGAATCCTAAGTCGCTCATGCTCCGTACGCACTGCCAGACCTCTGGATGGTCGCTCACCGAGCAGGATCCCTACAACAACGTCGGGCGTACCTGTATCGAAGCTATGGCAGCTGCCCTCGGACACACGCAGTCGCTACACACCAACGCGCTCGATGAGGCGATCGCTTTGCCGACCGACTTCTCGGCTCGTATCGCTCGTAATACGCAGATCTACATTCAGAAGGAGACGCAGGTCTGCCGCTCTATCGATCCATGGGGTGGCTCCTATTACATAGAGACGCTCACTGACGAGATCGCTCACAGAGCGTGGGAGCACATTCAGGAGGTCGAGAAGATCGGTGGTATGGCCAAGGCTATCGAGACCGGCCTTCCCAAGATGCGTATCGAGGAGGCAGCCGCACGTACGCAGGCTCGCATCGACTCCAATCAGCAGGTCATCATCGGTATCAATAAGTACCGCCTAGAGCACGAGGATCCGATCGAAATCCTAGAGATCGACAACACCTCCGTGCGTCAGAGCCAGGTGGCTCGTCTGGAGGATCTGCGTGCTCATCGCGATGAGCAGGCTGTACAGGCAGCTCTCAAGGAGATCACCGAGTGTGTACGTACCAAGCAGGGCAACCTTCTAGAGCTAGCCGTCAAGGCAGCTGGTCTACGTGCCTCACTAGGCGAAATATCCGACGCTTGCGAAGAGGTCGTCGGACGATACAGTGCAGTAATTAGAACGATCAGTGGCGTGTATTCAAAAGAGTCAGGACACGACAAGCAGCTGGAGTATGCCAAGCAGCTTGCCGCAGAGTTTGCAGAGCGTGAGGGGCGTCAGCCTCGTATTATGATTGCCAAGATGGGACAAGACGGTCACGACCGTGGTGCCAAGGTCGTAGCCACTGGCTACGCCGACTGCGGCTTTGACGTCGATATGGGTCCTCTCTTCCAGACTCCTGAGGAGAGCGCTCGTCAGGCTGTCGAGAACGACGTCAACATCCTTGGCGTCAGCTCGCTGGCAGCAGGTCACAAGACGCTTATCCCACAGGTCATCGAGGAGCTACGCAAGCTCGGACGTCCCGACATCATCGTCACCGCTGGCGGTGTCATCCCAGCTCAGGACTACGACTTCCTCTACAAGGCAGGCGTGGCAGCTATCTTCGGCCCAGGCACCCCTGTCGCCTACTCAGCTGCCAAGTGTCTTGAGATACTTCTCGGCAAGGAGGCGTAGCTCAGCAAGCTAGTCACAATGAGACTGTTGCAAAAGTCAACAGTCTCACAACGCGAGACTAAGGCATCGCCACTAGTCTCCCCAATATAAGAAGAGCGGGTCTGTTCGTCACTGAGCAGACCCGCTCTCTGTGTTGATGCTGTCGTAGCAAGCTCCAGACAAAGCGCCTATCGTGGATCAGTCGTCGGTAGTCCAGCGGGTAGGCTCCCACTGCGTCGTGAGTGCGTGGTAGATAGTCTCGGCTGCTACTTGCGAAGCGACACGTGACGGGTCTAGTCGCTGACGAATCTCGTCGTAGTGCGCTTGCTGCGCTTGATAGGACGAGCCTTCACGCTCTAGGAGCGGAGTGAGCGCCTGAGCAAGTCGCTGTGGCGTCACCTTGTCGCCGAGTAGCTCCTCGACGACCGGACACTCTGCGATCAGGTTCACCAAAGAGAAGTAACGGATCGGCAGTAGATGGTCAAAAGCCCAGCGCGCTAAGCGACCTGCGGGGAGACGATAGGCGACCACCTGTGGAGTACCTATGAGCGCTGTCTCGAGCGTTGCCGTTCCTGAGGTAACAAGCGCTGCGGAGGCGCCAGCCAATAGCGGTAGCGTCTCGTCGGTGACCAACTCTATGCGCTCATTTATATAGGGAGTGTAGTGCGCTCGGTCAATGCTCGGTACTGCTGCGATGACTGCTCGCCAGGGAGCTGGCAGGAGGTCGATCGCTTGGCACATGATCGGCATGTTGCGCGCTATCTCCGCTTCGCGACTCCCTGGGAGGAGCGCTATGTAAGGTCGTGCCGTATCGCATAGCTTAGCATTGCTCTCCAGTAGCTTGCCCACGCTCTGTATACTCGGGTTGCCCACGTAGCGAGCAGAGACGCCACGCTGCGAGAGGTAGTCCGCCTCAAAGGGGAGGATCGTCAAGCAGAGATCCGTGTAGCTCCTGAGCCGCTTGATGCGTCGACGACGCGATGCCCACACCTTAGGCGGGATGTAGTAAACGACCGGCACCCCGTGACGATGCGCCATCGGGAGCGTGTAGCGCAGGTTAAAGCCTCCGTAGTCGATCGGTATGACCACATCAGGAGGATTCGAAGTCATCTCCTCCCGCAAGAGTTGTGCCGCGTGACCTATCTTGCGCATACTACGCAGTACGCTTGTGAAGCCCATGACCGCTATCTCACGATAGTGGTAAAGCGGAGCGACACCCGCCTGCTGCGCCATCTTGTCTCCACCGATGAAAGCAAAAGCGGCCTCCGTATCGACCGCTTTCAGTGAGGCGATGAGCCGTGCACCATGCTCATCACCAGAAGCTTCGCCAGCTATGAGCAGATATTTCATAGCTTACACGAGAGGCTTACGCTAGGGCTGTAGAGGCCACTCCTTAGTAGCCCGCTCTAGGAAGGGGTGGTCCGTCATATCGATCTGTAGGGGCGCTATCGTAGCGTAGCCCTCGACGAGCCAGTAGTGATCCGTCCCCCTACGGTGATCGGGATCCACCTGGTCACCCTGCATCCAGTAGACGGGCGTACCGTGAGGCGTCTCCGACCGCATGTATTCATTGACGAAGCGTCCCGTCCCTTGGGGAGCCCACTTGATCCCCTTGGCGGGAGCCTTCGGGAAGTTCACATTGAGCATCGTCGTACGGGGTAGTTCATGCTCCATCACCTGCGGGATAAATTGCTTGGCAAAGGCGCATACCTCGCTAAAGTCACACTTGTCGCTGTGGTCAGCAAGCGAAAAGGCGACCGCTGGTATACGAGCTATGGCAGCCTCTATGGCCGCGCCCGCTGTGCCTGAGTAGATCGCGCAGATACCATCGTTGCGCCCATGGTTAATCCCCGACACCACAAGGTCAGGAAGCGTAGTCGCAAAGATGGTGTTCAGCGCCAGCTTGACACAGTCCACAGGCGTTCCCGAGCAACTGTACAGCTGATAGGGCAGCTGCTCGCTCTCATCCATAAGGGTGATCCGTAGTGGTGTGCGGGAGGTGATCTGCGAGGAGGCTCCCGAGCGGGGCTCCGTGGGCGCGACGACCGTGACCGTCGCTATCTGGGAGAGCGTCTCCGCCAGTTCACGGATACCCTGTGCGTGGACACCGTCATCGTTGGTTAGTAGTATCTTCATAGGTTAGATTTAAGGTTGATAGTAGGACAAGTTTAGTCGTGAGCCTCAGCTGAGCGCTGGCTCTCGGGGATGATCTCCTCGAGCTTAACGCGAAACTTTAGCGCTGAGTAGGGGTTGATCTCACCAGATCGCTTCTCGCCATAGGCTAGGTACCAGGGGATGATAATCTCCGCCTCATCGCCTACGACCATCTGCTGGAGACCGATGCGAGCACCCTCGATGAGTTGGTCTTGAGCTCCACGATTGATGGCAAACTGAGCTGGGCGCTCCGAGCCGTAGTTACCATCCACGATCCTATCCCCCACGAGCATGCGCATCTCGTAGTGGCACTTGATGCGAGAGGTCTCGATGGGGTACTCCTTACCCTCGCCATGGGCGAGCCACTTCATGTAAACATAGGCAGAAGAACCCGTGAGAGAGGCTTTCGTATAGTCCTCTTTTGAGGCGTACTCATTGAAGGAGTTCTCATTATTAATGCGCCACTGAGTCGTAGCATCGATAGGATCTTCGCAAGATGCTAAGAGGAGCAGCGAGAGTAGCGTCACGAGGGCTACTCTGAGGGATATACTATATTTCATCTTCGATCTTCTTAAGTAGCGTGTTGATACTGGTGCGCTGGGCGATGAGGTCGTGTAGCTCGGAGATAGCGATACGCTCCTGCTGCATCGTGTCGCGATCACGTAGGGTGACCGTGTTGTCGTCGAGCGTCTGGTGGTCCACGGTGATACAGTAAGGCGTACCGATAGCGTCCTGACGACGGTAGCGCTTGCCGATGCTATCCTTCTCATCATACTGGCAGGTGAAGTCCAGGTGCAGGAGGCGTACCACCTCATGCGCCTTCTCGTCCAGTCCATCCTTGCGTACGAGCGGTAGGACAGCCAGCTTGACCGGTGCTAGTGCAGGCGGTAGCGAGAGGACCACGCGGGTCTCGCCACTCTCCGTCTGCTCCTCCTTGTAGGAGCCACAGAGCACCGAGAGGAACATACGATCCACTCCGATACTGGTCTCCACGACGTATGGGATATAGGACTCCTTCGTCTCGGGATCGTAGTAGCGGAGCTTCTTGCCCGAGAACTCCTCGTGGCGCGATAGGTCAAAGTCCGTACGACTATGGATCCCCTCCACCTCTTTATAGCCAAAGGGCATGAGATACTCAATATCGGTCGCAGCATTGGCATAGTGCGCCAGCTTCTCGTGATCGTGGTAGCGGTAGTCGCTCTGCGGGAAGCCTAGAGCGTAGTGCCAGTGCAGGCGCAGCTTCTTCCAGTACTCAAACCACTCTAGCTCAGTGCCTGGCTGTACGAAGTACTGCATCTCCATCTGCTCAAACTCACGCATACGGAAGATAAACTGGCGTGCCACGATCTCATTGCGGAAGGCCTTACCGATCTGCGCAATACCGAAGGGAAGCTTCATGCGTCCCGTCTTCTGCACGTTGAGGTAGTTGACGAAGATGCCCTGAGCCGTCTCGGGGCGCAGGTAGATCGTCGAGGCTCCCTCAGCTGTCGAACCCACCTCGGTGGCAAACATCAGGTTAAACTGACGCACCTCCGTCCAGTTCGTCGTGCCACTGATGGGGCAGACGATCTTCTCATCGATGATGATTTGGCGCAGCTCCTCGAGGTCGTTGTCGTTGAGCGCCTTAGCCATCCGCTGGCGCAGTGCCTCGGCCTGCTCGAGGTAACCCATGACACGAGGATTGGTCGTGCGGTAGAGCGACTCGTCAAAGGAGTCGCCAAAGCGCTTGCGCGCCTTCTCTATCTCCTTCTCCGCCTTACTCTCGATCTTAGCGATCTGATCCTCGATGAGGACATCCGCGCGGTAACGCTTTTTGGAGTCTTTGTTATCAATGAGTGGATCGTTGAAAGCATCTATATGACCCGAAGCACGCCATATCTCAGGGTGCATAAAGATCGACGAATCGATGCCGACCACGTTAGGGTGTAGGCGAGTCATCGCCTCCCACCAGTAGCGCTTGATATTGTTCTTGAGCTCTACACCGTTCTGACCGTAGTCATAGACAGCGCTCAGCCCGTCGTAGATATCAGATGAGGGAAAAACAAATCCGTACTCCTTGCAGTGGGATACAATCTTCTTAAAGAGATCTTCTTGTGATGCCATAATGGTTTCTTGTCCTAAGTATTATGGTTACAAAGATACGAAAAAGAGGTTAGAGACTAGAAGTTAGAGATTAGAGACTAGAAGTTAGAGACTAGAGGTTAGAGACTAGAGGTTAGAGACTAGAAGTTAGAAGTCCGATTATTCAGATGGCTCCGATAGTTCCGATAGCTCCGATGGTTCTGATAGCTCCGATGGCTCCGACCTCTAATCGAATTCCTAGGTAGGAAATGAAACGAGCTCATTTTTATCATGCGTCAGCCCTGGGACAGACCGTGCGCTCCTACATAGGGCTACACCTCCAGCGAACGATGTTGCGGAGCCTGCGCATCGCAATATTTTGTACCTTTGTGGCGATGATAGAAGGCTCGGTAGCTTAGCTGAATAGAGCGTCAGATTCCGGTTCTGAAGGTCGTGGGTTTGAATCCCACCCGAGTCACTCAACACGACTGCTATACAAATGAGAAGGGAGACACTCCAGTGGAGCGTCTCCCTTCTTTTAGGGTGATCGTAGGTTTGGTCTTGCTCTACCTGGCGATTAGGACGGAGATAGGCTGGTCGCCTACGACTAGGATGTACAGCCCGCTAGGGATGGAGCTTAGTGCTAGCGTGGCGGTGCCTTGGCTGTTGGTCTGACCTGTTAGGACGAGCGCTCCCGTAGCATCGTATAGCTGTAGTAGGGCATCGCTAGCTCCACCTCGTACGAGTAGATAGTCTGTGACGGGGTTGGGGTAAATCTCTAAAGCTGAAGTTGTGACGTGCTCGATGCGATCTACCTTCTGGAAGGTCACCTGGACTATCGTTGGTTTCTTGACGACAAAGCTCTTGCTCTCGGTGCGGTCTACCTCATTGACAAGTATCTGCGCGAGCTTGTATCCCTCATCTGGGGATGCAACGACTGTAAGCGTGGTCCCCAGGGGGACTGCCTTGAGGTCTGAGTAGCCTGTGATAGAGGCTGTACCGCCAGTGCCGATCTTGAGGTCTACCGTATAGGTTGATGTGCTGGGATCAGCTCCAGGATAGTCCTCGTTGGTCTCTGAGAAGACGACTCGCCACCCCCGTTGCGTCGCAATGGCTACGTCGCTCTTGAGACATATGTTGCCATCTTCGGCTATCTTGTCTAGAGACTTATGCACCTGCCAGAGCCCAGGCTGTGTGTTGCTCCTATCAGGGAGACTCTCAGCGAGAGCTTTCATGGCATCGCCTTTGATTTGATTCCTAGCACAGGCTAGGAGTGAGAGCTTGGGGCAGTGCGAGAGGTCTAGAGAGGTCAACTTATTGGATGAGCAGGTTAGTATCGTCAGATCCTGGCAGTTCTCAAGAGAGATAGCTGTGAGATCATTACCCCAGCAAGCGAGCTGTGTGATGCGCCCACGTATGGTAATGGTCTGACTAGTGAGGGTGTACTTGATATAGGATCCATCAAAAGGTACTCCATCGACCCCCTCGATGGTGAAGTCGTCCTCAGCCTTGATCATTAGAGAGATCTTCTGACCTATGGGGCGACTCGTGGTGAGGGTGATGGAACCATTGAGTGGAGCCTCTTCGCCTTCGTAGGCTGGGTCTTTTAACTCTTGATCAGCATAGGATACGACCCAGTGCTTGCTGGTCGCAAGAGCGACGTCACTCTTAAGGCATACATTGCCATCTTGAGGTCGCTGGGTGGGGTTAAAGTGTACCTTAAGCTTGCCCTTGGTAGTCTTCTGCGAGCGGTCAGCGAGACTCTTGATAAGCTGGGTCATAGCCTCGCCTCGTATCTTATTGTTGTAGCAGACGAGTTCGTCCAGAGCTGGACTGTGTGAGAGGTCTAGCTCTGTGAGTAGGTTGTCACTGCAGTTGAGACTTCTGAGCTTGGTACAGTGAGACATGTCTAGCTTGGCGAGCTGGTTCTTAGAGCAGTCAATAGCAGAGAGGAGCGAGCCCTGAGGAATAACTATCTCGGAGATCTGGTTGTCTTGGCAGCGGATGGCTGAGACTCCAGGACAGGAGGTTAAGTCTAGCTTGGTGAGCTTATTGCCGTAGCAGTTGAACCATTTGAGCTTCTTAAGTGGCGTGAGATCCAGCGCGGTGAGCTGATTGTTGTAGCAATTGAAGTTCGTCAGCTTGACACAGGCGGTGAAGTCCAGCTCGGAAATTTGGTTATCTCCGAGGAAGAAGCTCTCGAGCGTAGGACACTGGATTAACTCGACCTTAGTAATCTGACTCTTGCCACAGTCAAAGCTCTGGATAGATCCTCTCAGTACGATGGTCTGACTGGTGAGTGTGTACTTCACCTTCTTATTGCCGATCTGGGGAGCCTCTTTGACACCCTCGATGGTTATGTCTTTGAGTCTAGGATTGACAGAGATGAGCTTCATATCGATGGTCTCGCCGACAGCGCGTGACGTGGTGAGCTTGATGTAGCAGCCCTGAGACTGTCTAAGTGCTGTGGTGGCAGCGTCTGATGGAGTCTGTGCAGTCCCCTTGGCGGGAAGAGCCAGCAGCCCCCAGAGCAGTAGCCCGAGCGTGAGTAGCGGGGCGATAAAAGTACGTTTCATATCAACTTGTTTTTACTGTATGTAGATGGATCTAGCGGGAGAGGGGCTAGCTGCTGATGGTAAAGCCTTCAGCATTGTCCTCTCCGCATTTGGATCTCCAAAGGTATCTCAACGATGCTAGGTGCGACGAGCTTTTCCATACCCAGTTATTGGTATTCTGACATTTGGGCTTAGCAATTTAGGCAGTCGCCAAAGACTTGAACACCCACACTCACTACAAAGTGTGACGCGAAGGCTTTGTCATTACGATCCTACACAGTTGCTCCAAGAGCGCAAAAAGTACTACCTTTGTGCTATAGCTATACAATAAATAGAGAGAACAGAATCAGTATGGAACGAGTCGTCAGCGGTATACGCCCTACCGGTCATCTACATATAGGCAACTACTACGGAGCTATGCGTAGCTTCCTAGAGATGCAGGAGCAGTACGATTGCTACTTCTTCATCGCTGACTGGCACTCGCTGACGACGCACCCCCACCCAGGAGACATCGTACAGGATACGGATACGATCCTCGCTGAGTACCTCGCCTGTGGCCTGGACCCGAGCAAGGTGGTCCTCTACCGTCAGAGCGATGTGCCGGAGGTGCTGGAGCTCTACCTGTACCTCAATATGAATGCTTATCTGGGGGAGCTACAGCGCACGACAACCTTTAAGGAGAAGGCGCGCAAGCAGCCAGACAATGTCAATGCGGGTCTGCTGACCTACCCAACGCTGATGGCGGCTGACATCCTACTGCAGCGTGCTGTCAAGGTGCCTGTGGGCAAGGATCAGGAGCAAAACATGGAGATGGCGCGTCGCTTCGCCCGTCGCTTTAACACGATCTACGGGGTGGAGTACTTTACGGAGCCTGCCTCGTGGACCGCTATGTCTAAGCCGATCAAGGTGCCTGGGCTCGATGGCTCGGGCAAGATGGGCAAGAGCGAGGGCAATGCGATCTACCTCTATGAGGACGATAAGTCTATCTCTAAGAAGGTAATGCGCGCCGTGACGGACGCGGGTCCTACGGAGCCAAATAGCAAGCCTTCGGAGCCTGTGGAGAACCTTTTTACCATTATGGATCTGGTCTCTACGCCTGAGACGGTGGCACACTTTCGCCAATGCTATGCGGACTGCTCGATACGCTATGGGGATCTGAAGAAGCAGCTGGCGGCAGACCTGATCGCAGCGATAGCCCCGATCCGTGAGCGGATCCTAGAGCTCTCTAGCGACAAGGCTCAGCTACACAAGGTGGCTACCGAGGGCGCTATGAAAGCGCGTGAGAGCGCTCGCAAGACGATCGAAGAGGTCAGAGAGATCATAGGCTTTGCCCCGACACTCCGATAGCACTATCCACAACCGACTAATAACTAAATAACTTATAGACTAGATATGGACAGCAACAATAATCGTCCCAATCCACTCATCGCAAGAGGCACCGTCATACGTATCCTCCCCGTACAGGAGGGGGTCAGTAAGTCGGGCAACGCTTGGCGCAAGGGCGCTTTTGTCATTGAGACTGAAGCTCAGTACCCACGCACCATCTGCTTCAATATTTGGAACAACCGTATCGACGAGTTCCCACTGACGGAGGGTGACCTGGTTGAGGTTCGCTTTGACGTAGAGAGCCGTGAGTATATGGAGCGCTGGTACACAGATGTGACTGCTTACAGTGTCTCCAAGGCAGACCAGGCAGCAGCCGCTGCGCCAGAGGCTGACCCCTTTGCAGGCAAAGCTCCTTACGTAGAGGGTGACGCTCCTAGCACGGGCTTCGCTTCGCAAGCTCCTGAGGCTGGTGCGCAGAATCAGTTTGGCGGTTCCTTCGACCCAGCCGCTGGTGACAACGCTGACGACCTACCTTTCTAAGAGTTAGCCTTACATAGTTAATAGTTATGCGTACGACACTCCTCGTAGTGGGTGAGACCTCTTCGCCAGAGCTACACCGCCTTATAGAGGAGTATCGGCAGCGCATCGGGGGGTATATACCCTTCGATCTAGAGGTGCTACCCGACCCCAAGCGGCGTAAGCAGCAAGCCTCCATAGCTAATCAACAACAGGCAACCTGCGAGGCGATCGCATCTGTGATCGCACCGAGTGATCTGGTGGTCCTGCTGGATGAGCGTGGCAAGGAGTACACGAGCCGTCAGTGGGCGGAGCAGCTACAGCGCTATATGAATAGCGGTGCCAAGCGACTCCTCCTAGTGGTGGGCGGACCTTATGGCTTTACGCCTGAGTTCAAGCAGCGCTACGGACAGCAAGCTTGGTCGCTCAGTCGCTTGACGCTAACGCATGAGATGGTGCGTCTCTTTGCTGTCGAGCAGATCTACCGAGCCTGCACGATACTACGGGGAGAGCCTTACCATCACGACTAATTGATACAATCGCATGATACCATTCTTTGAAGAGGCAGACGTAGCGGTCACGATCTGTGACCGTGAAGGACGCATTATAGAAATGAACGAGCAGTCGCGTCAGGTCAATCTCAAGCCCGGTCAAAGCTTGATCGGCAAGAATGTCCTCGACTGCCACCCCGAGCCAGCACGCTCGATGCTGGCCAACATGATGGAGCACCAGACGAAGCATGTCTACACCATCACAAAGGGAGACAAGAAGAAGCTCATCTACCAGATCCCCTGGTACGAAAATGGAGAGTACGCTGGCTTTATGGAGCTCTCGATGATCATCCCCCACGAGATGGCGCACTACGTACGTCAGGTGCCTCCCGAGAAGAAAGCTTAGCCATGTTTCGCAGAGACCGCATCAAGCTTTACTTCCTCCTCATCTGGTGGATCGCCCTCAACGTGTGGGTATGGATCCTGCAGCGCACCCCCTTTGACTGGATTCGTGTCGGCTCCAGTATAGGCACGCTCGTGGTGATTGCTCTCCTCGCCTGGATATGGCATCAGCGCTACCGCACCGAGCAGAAGCGCCGTGCAGAGGAGCAACCAGAGGACGAAGTGGAGTAGTGCCGTCGGCTCGTTAATAATATGTCTCGTAAGCTCACACCAATTCGCTGTACACCCCAATACTATCACAAGATATGGGGTGGCGGTCGCCTGGCCCCTACAGGAGGGGATCAGCAGGTCGGCGAGGTGTGGCTACTCTCGGCACTCGCAGGGCAGGAGACCCCTACTGAGGGGGATGACTACGAGGGAGCTTCGCTAGATGCTTTGGTAGCACGCTATGGCGATCGCTTACTAGGGCAAGGACAGACGGCACGTTGCGGAGGCGTTTTCCCCTTATTGATCAAACTACTGGACGCTGCGACCGACCTCTCGGTGCAGGTGCACCCGTCGCCACAGGAGGGCGGCAAAGATGAGATATGGTACTTCCTAGAGACGGAGCCAACGAGCCGTATCTGCCTCGGACTAACCGAACCGATGAGCGCCGACGCCTTGCGAGACATCACCAAGCGCGCTACGCTGATGGACTACCTGCACTGGGAGCCCGTGAGGAGTGGCGAAGCGATCGCTCTACCCGCTGGCACGATCCATGCACTCGGTGCGGGGACGATGCTCATCGAGGTGCAGGACACGAGCGATATTACCTACCGCCTCTACGACTACGACCGAGTGGACGACGAGGGCGCCAAGAGGAGGCTACACATTGACGAGGCGCTGCGCAGTGCCACGCTAGAGCCACATCGGCTGGACGCTCGCCACTTGCCTCTCGGCACGCCACGCTTCGTCTGTCACGAGGTGACGGCTAAGCCAGATCTCTCTCAAACCATCACGACAGACGGGGCGAGCTGTGCGATCCTCGTGGGCATCTCAGGAACTCTTGCGCTATGCGGTGACGAAAGTGAGACGTGGCGACTCGCTCCCCACGAAGCTTTACTAATCCCCGCCGAGACGCTCCCGCTGAGCGTAGCACCAGGCGAGGGCAAAGCACTGATGATAACCTTAACGCCAGCAGAGCTGTGATACAGATTGACGACAAGGTGGTGAGCTTCGAGATCCTCGAGGAGTACTTCGCCTGCGACTACGCTGTATGCCGTGGCGCCTGCTGTGTGCACGGCGATGCGGGCCCTCCAGCCACAGCGCGTGAGTGCCAAAGCTACCGACGCCACCTCTCGCTCCTTGAACCACATCTCGCTCCCGAGGCGTGTGAGATACTCCATCATCAAGGGGTCAGCTACATTGATATGACTGGCGAACAGGTTCTCTCCATAGTCAACGGTGAGAACTGCGCCTTCACGCTCCACCCCACGCCCCCCGAGGGAGTGCGCTGTGCCATCGAATGGTATGCCTCGACCCATCCAGAGATTCATCTCGAGAAGCCGATTAGCTGTCGCCTCTACCCGATCCGTGTGCGTCAGTTCAAGTACTTCTCCTCGCTACACTATGACCGCTGGGACATCTGTCAGGCAGCCGTGGAGCGAGGGCGCAAGCTCGGCATCAAGGTCTACCAGTTCGTTCGTGAGCCCCTGATAGCTGCCTTTGGGGCGCACTTCTACGATCAGCTCGTTGAGGCGGACAAGCTACTCCAAGAGGCGCGACGCAAAGAGGCGGAGGCAGAGCGGCGATAAGCCTTCTATAGTTCATGAAAAGGAGAAATCATCTCTACCGTAGCTTCGGGCTACTACTCATTGGCGGGCTGCTAGCGTACGGACTGTCGGAGCTACTCGTCGCTGTCGGGCCGATTGCTGGCTACCAGTTCAAGGAGTTCAACCCGCTGAGTGACCTCCTCGACACGACGGCGAGCCAGTCGTACGAGACGCTCTCCATACCATTGCAGACGGCAAACGATACGACCGCTACGGAGCTTCGCCCCGCCGACTCTACGAGTAGCGAGGGCGTGATGACAGACACCCTTCCACCGCTAGAGCTCTCCAGTCGTCTGATGGATTACTCCGAGGGGCAGAGTGCATTGCGACACCTGCGCGCTGCGCTGCAGGAGGGACACTCGAGGAGTGTGCGTATCGCTTTCGTCGGTGACTCCTTTATCGAGGGCGACATCTTGGTGGCACCCTTTCGCCAGGCGCTCCAGCAGAGGTATGGCGGCAAAGGCGTCGGCTACGTACCGCTCACCTCGCCTGTGGTACGCTTTAGGAAAAGCATCCAGCAACGCTTTGAGGGAGCTTGGCGGGAAACTTCAGCCAATAAGAGTAAGTCCCGTAGTCTCTTCACCCTTGCGGAAGCCTTTACCACAGCTACCGCCAGCGCCTCCACAAGCTACAAGCTAAGGGGCGCAGCCGATCGTGTCACGCTCCACTACGTCAGCGACACGATACCCGTCGCCATCACCTACGGCATCAACGGAGGCGAGCGTCAGCACGCCGAGCTGCCCGCTAGCCACGGCGCCCTGGCCGAGTACACCTTCCCGCGCGGTGCGATCAAGCAGTTTGATCTAACCACCGAGGGTGGCGATGGCACACGCTTTTATGGTGTCTGCTTCGACGGTGCGACAGGTATCTCCGTGGACAACTACAGTCTCCGCGGCTCCTCTGGTGCGAAGCTCAATGCCGTCTCCTCAGGCCTGACGGCACAGCTCTCACGCTTCCGCCCCTACGACCTGATCATCCTCTCCTATGGGCTCAACGTGCTAAGCCCTGAGGACAATAACGACAGCTACGACTGGTACTACGCTGCCATGGCTAAGAGCATCGAGCATATCCAGCAGCTCTACCCCCACGCCACCATCCTCCTCATGTCGCTCTCCGACCGCGCCACCCTCCACGAGGGCGAGATCCATCCGCTCAATGGGGTGGCTCGGGTGCTCCGCATACAGCACCGTCTAGCGCAGCGCTACGGCCTCCTCTTTTGGAATACGCATGAGGCGATGGCTTCGCTCGGTGGCATCAAAGGCTTTGTAGACAAAGGCTGGGCCGCAAAAGATTACACCCACATCTCCATGGCGGGCGGTACGCAGCTCGCCAAGCTACTCACTGCAGACTTGATAGGCGATGAGAGCAAATAGAGTTATACGTGTCAGTTGTACCCTCGTCGGGATCCTGCTCCTCTTGGCGCAGACGCTCTTGGCACAAAGGAAGCCACAGCTCGTAGCCCCCGACGGGTACCTCGATCAGCTTTGGTCCGCTTGTGACCAGGCGAAGGCTACCGCACAGACCGTCTCAGTCATTCATCTTGGCGATTCGCACATACAGGCTGGACACTTCACCATGCCAATCCGCAAGAGCTTTGCGCAGCGCTGGGGCGATGGTGGGCTCGGCTGGGTCGCTCCCTTTCGCCTGCTGGGGACCAATCCGCCTATCTACACCAATGTACGTGCCTCCTCTGCTGGCACTTCTGGCGTTAAGATCACCGAGAGAGACTACGACCGGGAGAGCCCTACAGGGATGGTGCTGCAAACGAAGAGAAGCGGTGCCATCACCTACACCTTCCAGTGTGGTGGCGGACAAACTTTCGACCGCATCGTCATCTATCGCCAGCGGGAGACGGAGCCCTTTACCTTGTCTGGCAATAGCCCCCACGCGCTCGCTCAGGACACCTTGACTAGAGAGCCTATCGTCACCGACACGCTCCTCGTGGGTCGCTACGTCAGCTCGGCTGAGGTGACCGCGCCCGCCTCGGCTGTCTGGTATGGCGCCAGCCTAGAGCGCAGTAGTGGCGGTGCGCTCGTCCATACCATCGGTTACAACGGAGCCACCTACTACACTTACAGTAAGGGCACCTTCGCCAGTTCCGTCGCTGTCCTGCGCCCTCGGCTGATCATCCTCTCACTGGGTACCAATGAGTCGCTCTCGAGAAACTTCGATCGCAACAACTTTGGCGCAGAGGTTGCTCGACTGGTCCAAAGCCTCCGAGCGAGCAATCCTGACTGTGCCATCGTCCTCACTTCGCCTCTGGCCAACTATCAGAAGATTCGCACAGCTCACAAAAGACGTCGTCGCAAGCGTAGACGTCGTCGCACCGTCTACCGCACCACCTACCGTGCTAATGCCAATTGTCAGCTCGTTGCTGACGAGTTGCAGCAGCAAGCTCGAGAGCTCGGTTGTGGCTACATCGACCTCTTCGCCCACTTCGGCGGAGCTGCGGGAGCAGGGCGATTGCTCTCCGATGGCATCCTCTCAGGTGACCGCGTCCACCTGACCGCTGCTGGCTATAATAAGGTAGGAGAGGCCATCGCCACAGCCCTCCAAGCCAACTATGAGCAGTGGCGCCAGCGCGACACACACGTTACCCCTCAAGCCTCCGAAGACTAATCGTATGCTCACCCCCTATCTCTCACGAGCTGCCGAGCTACTCACCTACGACAGCGCAGCTCCGATGCTCTTCAATAGTGGACTCTTTTTGGTCCTCTTCCTGCTCTTCCTACCGCTCTACTACCTACTGCGTAGGCACACTTTGGCGCGAATCATCTACGTAGTCTGCTTCTCGCTCTTCTTCTACTACAAGAGCAGTGGCTACTACGCGCTCATCCTCATCATGACCGCCACGGTCGACTTCATTGTCGGACACCTCATAGCGGCCGCCCCTAAGCGCAAAGTCAAGCGACGCTGGCTCATCCTCTCCCTCTGCTTCGACCTCGGAATGCTTGGATACTTTAAGTATACCAACTTCCTCCTGGAGCTCTTCACCCCGCTCGTACAGTGGATCGGGGGATTGGTAGGAGTCAGCGAAATAACCACCACACAGCTAGGCCCGCTAGATATCTTCCTCCCCGTCGGCATCTCCTTCTTCACCTTTCAGTCGCTCAGCTACGTCATCGACATCTACCGAGGCGAGATACGCCCGCTGAGACGCTGGGTGGACTACCTCTTTTACGTCTCCTTCTTTCCCCAGCTCGTGGCGGGACCTATCGTACGTGCCAAAGACTTTATCCCGCAGATCTATAGACCGATACGAGTTACCCAGCAAGAGTTTGGCGAGGGGCTCTTCCTGATCCTCTCGGGGCTCATCAAGAAGGCGATCATTTCCGACTATATCTCGCTCAACTTCGTAGACCGTGTCTTCGATGCCCCCACCCTCTACAGTGGCTTCGAAAACCTCATGGCCATCTACGGCTACGCCCTCCAGATCTACTGCGACTTCTCCGGCTACTCCGATATGGCTATCGGCATAGCCCTCTGGCTCGGCTTCCGCTTCAATATCAACTTCGACTCACCTTACCGCTCTGCCACCATCACCGAGTTCTGGCGACGCTGGCACATCTCCCTCTCCTCCTGGCTACGGGACTACCTCTACATACCGCTCGGGGGCAGTCGTCGTGGTCGTCTGCGCACCTATCTCAACCTCCTCATCACGATGCTCCTCGGTGGACTGTGGCACGGAGCTAGCCTGCGCTTCATCCTCTGGGGCGGTATGCACGGTGTCGCGCTCGCCCTGCACAAACTCTATATGCAAATCTGCCCGTGGGCACGCCTTGACGGAGCCTCCATGGGACGGCTCAGACGCTACCTAGGGATGATACTCACCTTCCACTTCGTCTGCTTCGCCTGGATCTTCTTCCGCATGCCGACGATGGAGGGCATCGGGCAAATGTTTGAGATGATACGGTATGAGTTTCACCCAGAGATCATCCCGCAATTCATCGAGGGCTACTGGCTCGTCGTGACGCTCATCGTGCTAGGCTTCGTAGCGCACTTCATCCCGCAGCGCGCTTTCCGTCCCCTCGAGCGCAGCATCAGTCGCATGCCGCTCATCGGTCAGGCGCTCCTCTTCGCCCTCGTCGTGCTGCTCGTCGTCCAGTTCCAGAGCAGTGGCGTGCAGCCCTTCATCTACTTCCAGTTCTAACCTCGACACGCCCCCGCTCATCATCCCCTCCGATACAGCTGAAACAATGGGGCCAATGAGGTGGCACTCGTTTCCTACCTAGGAATTTCCCAAATAAGTACCTAGGAATTTGCCCAATTCCTACCTAGGAAATAAAAAATACTTCGGAGGAATCAAATGAAACTTCGGAGGAATCAAAAAATAAGTCCGAAGAATTTGCCATTTCCTAGGTACTTATTGGGCAAATTTCTAGGTAGGAATTTTGGAAATTCCTAGGTAGGAAATGAAACGAGCTCATTTTTACAATGCTCCTGCCCTGAGCTAATGCCCATAGATACCGCGTGTACCGATGGAAAACCTTATATTTGCCCCACGAATGCACCTCCGTAGCGAAGTGGGGATGGGGCAAGGGAACTTCTCTCTCGGCATGACGAGCAGAGATCCTGAGCACTCTTTCCTCAGCATCATACGGAGATCACACTTATCAAACACTCTAGCTTATGAAACGAAAGACTACTCTATGGAGCTACCTCCTAACCCTCTTACTAGCAGCCACTGTGTGCACAGCGCAAGAGCAACTCGCAGGCTTTGGCTCTGTTTACGACTTTGTCTCTCTTGAGGATAGTGCGATGCTACAAACATCGGCTTACGTAGTGGATGTGTCGGGAGCGTTTAACCCTGTAGAGAAGGGGAAGAAAGTTCCTACGCAGCTCACAATTCGCAATGTCGGGGAGAGCGATATCACAGCCTTTGATCTCACCTATCAGTTTGGTACGGGGGAGCTTAAGACGATACCTTATACCCTCCCGACAAAGCTAGAAAGTGGGAAGACGGGTCGTTATACCTTTGACATCCCTGCAGAGGAAGAAGCTCTTGGTACGGTACACTTTGCTGTAGCTAAGGTTAATGGGAAGACTAACTTCTTTGCGAATCAACGTATCGACTTGCCCTTCCGTATTGGAGATACCGACGCAAATGCCATCCCCAGGGAGACTGTTCTAGTCGAGCGATTTACAGCAGAGTGGTGTCCCAACTGTCCAGGCGCTGACCCGTATGTCAGTAAAGCACTCAGGCGTCTCAGAGACGCTGGTCTCCGTGTGAGCTATGTGATGCATCATTTAAGAGATCCTTTTGCATTGCCGGAGACTGCACAGATTGCCAACTACTTCTTTGATCCAGACGATGGTATCCCAGCAATGGCGATCAATCGCACTGCTCAGTCGGAGACATCTCTTCTTATGTACCCTAGATCCTTTAACGCGGCTGAATGGACCAACAAACTACTGGCTGAGAAGCGAGGTGTCCGAATAGACAAGATCAGTCAGACGATCACAGGAGACAAGCTCCAGGTCGTCGTCAGTGGCGTAACCTTCCAAAAAGCCTTCGATCCCGAGCATCTATACCTGACGGTCATCCTTACAGAGGATGGAGTCCCGGCTATACAACAGGTTAGTGGAGGATCAAACTATAAGCACGATGCTCTCCCTCGTCTCTTCCTGACAGGTGCCTTTGGGGAGCACTTGCTCCCGGCTGACGATGGCTCTTTTACCACAACTCTAGAGGGTACACTAGACGCTAAGTGGAAGAGAGATCAGTGTAAAGTGGTAGCTTTCGCTCATGACAATCTCAAGAACAGTCTCATGAGTAGACGTAATGTATATACTGCAGAGACCGCCTCTCTAGGCGTTTCGCTTGCCAACGAACCTGTAGCTCCTGCACAGGCTCCTGTCGTGACAGCTGAAGATGGCTACCTGACTATCCTAGGTCGTGTGGACGCCTTCGAACTATATGATATGTCTGGAGCACTCGTCACGAAGACTGTCGGGACACGGCTAGAGCCTGGTGTTTATGTGATCCGCCTCTTGAGTGATCTACAGGTCTACACCTCCAAGGTGATCGTACGCTAGTTGCGATTCGTATAGACACGAGCAGAACAAAGGCAGACCACCGAGACGCCCCAGTGTGTCTCGATGGTCTGCCTTTGTTAGTTGCTTGAGACTGTTGCAAAAGTCAACAGTCTCCGTTTGCGTTACGAGGGCACCGCTGGGGCGACCATCGTAAGCTTGTCAGGGGAGCCTTACTTGATGATGAGTGGGCGGAAGACTACCTCACCCTCTAGCGAGGTGATGCGTGCTATATAGCGTCCTGCGGGTAGCTGTGCGAGGGCTATCGTGGTGCGCTCACCCGTAGCTTGCGTCGTGGAGAGCATCGTGCCATCGGTAGCAAAGAGCTCGATGGTGCTGCCGACACGTGTGCGGACGATGACATAGTCACTGGCGGGGTTCGGGTAGAGAGTCGTCTCTAGGCTTAGCGTAGGAGCCTCTACATCGGTCTTGCCATCCATAGTGACACGTAGCTGGTCTACAGAGAGACCACTTGTTCCGTTGACTACGGGGATTAGCGAGAGCTGGATCGTCTTCCCCTTGTAAGCAGAGAGGTCTGCTGAGATGAGCTGCCAGTCATCATCGGCCTGTGGAGATACCAGTAACTCTACGGGCGTACCATTAAGCTCAGAGACCATCACCTTGAGCTGGTCTGGTTGCCCCTCGTCAGAGACCCTCGCCATTCCCTGCGCCAAGACTCGGGCTATATAGCACGAGAAGGTTGGCTTTGCGGCATCAGCTGGTATGAGCATAGGTGCGGAGAGAAGCTCATTCTTGGGTTCGATCTTTTTACCTAGGAGGGTAACTCCGGCGACACCTCCGTCTTTTGTAGCCGTAGGCAGGAACTTACCCCACGAGATGAGATGGTCTGCACTATGCTCTGCACCTGGTTTGTAGTTTGAATTGGTGAAGCTGAGTGCGAGGCGCTCTAGGTAGCCTTCGCCCATAAAGGAGTCAAAGCCAAAACCATCACCATCATGGTCGATGGAGCGCCAGCCCTTGTCAAGCTTGTTCTTGACATCCATACGAGACACAAATGGGTAGTTACTAATGGGCTTGGAGACGGAGACGATAACCTTACCTTCGGAGCTTCCATTTCCATTGGTTACTGTAGCTACGATCTCATAAGAGCCAACCTTGTCTGCAGTTACCTTGTACTCTGTGTCGCTCACCTTCTGGAGGGTCACACCTTCTGGAGCTTTCCAGTCGACAGCAGTAACGGGAGAAATAGTCTTGTAGGAGAGTCGCATCGTGTAGGTCTCACCAGAATAAAGGTCTGTCTCTCCAGATAGCTTCAGTGCTTGGGGCTTATCCTCCTGTGTTATAAAGCTTGTGAGTAACTTGTCAAACTCTTTAAGCGTAAGATCTCCTTGTACGGCTTTACGGCACTCTGTCCACCTACCCTCTTTGCTGATCAAAACCACTGTGGGTATGCCTTTCACAGGGATGCCAAGCTTGCCATTCATGAGATAGTCAGAGATAATGGCATAAGGTATGGGTTCGCCCATATTGTCTTTGGTCCAATCCTTGCCACTAGCTTGGATCCTACTTTTAGAGGCTCCCTCTGCCTCGACCCAAAAGAGTTCGAGCTCCTTCGTACCCTCGGGACCAAACTTGGCATAGATTCTATCCAAAACTCCGGACTTGTGTAGTGCCCAGCAAGGGCCGCACCATGTAGCGGAGAAGTCGATGAGTAATGATTTGCCAGACTTGAGGATGGCATCAATATCATGTTTCTTCCCATAGATGTCAGTAGCGACATACTTAGAGGTTGTGATCAAAGGTAGATCACCTGCTCGGAGCTGTGAGGCTTCGCTAGGGGTAGAGCTCTCCACGAGTTGGAGTGTTGGCGCTACGAGCTGTTGCTGTGCCGTAGCTTGAGTCGCTGATAGGAGCATGCCTCCAACGAGTGTGATGCTTAGCGCTAAGCGAGTAGTTAGTTTATTCATAAGTGTTCTGTTTGATGCGTATTGAGCTTTTGCTTTCTAGTTATTTCGTGGGGTTACCCTTGAGTGGAGCCTTGGCGACCTCGTAGACCTCGCCAGTCTTGTGGTCGTAGAGGATAGCGATGACGGAGCAGTGGTCGGGCACGATGACCTCGCGCTCTATGGCGCTGGTCTTGTCATAGCTCTGACCGAGCTGGTAAGGCTCCCCGTCGATGCCGTTGAGCGTCTGACGGAAGATGTGGTTGTGCTGGTAGTTAGCGTCAGCTTTGTTACTTCCACTGAGGTGCTGAGGCGCTATGATGTCGTCCTCGATGAGCCAGAGCTGTAGGTATAGCTCGGGCGCTGTCCCTTGGTTAGCTGACTCTAGAGCCGTTGCGGTGCAGCGAGTCGTCACCTTGCGATTACTCTCAGAGACCTGCAGATCTATCTTGTAAAGCTGCGGGAGCTTTAGGCAGGATTGCATCTCGCCAGGCCACTGGGTAAAGCTGCCACTAAAGGGCTTGCCACCGTTGCTGGTGATCGGACGACGGTTGAAGGTAGCGACAGGTAGCGAACCACCCGCCTGAAGTCGCTCAAGATAGGTCGCTGCCTCGGGGCTATATAGCTCCTTGGGGTCTTCCTCGGGCAGAGTGCCTATGTCAGCGGTGCTCCCGTGGAGCGCTACGATGACGACTTTGTCTCCATGAGCCTCGGCAGCCTTGGAGATCGTATGAGCCGCGCGTGGGCAGTTGATACAGGCCACACCGCTGTAGTCCTCGATGAGTACGGCGCGCCCGTTGGTGGTCTCGATCTCATTGGGGATGAGTCGCTCGCTCTCAGGCATAGGCTTGCAAGAGACCATGAGGAGCAAAGCTAGAACCGAGAGGAGGGTATAGCGTATAGATAGTTTCATCTCAATGTTGTAGTCAAAATGCGTGAATGAGGTAGCGGAGCGCTAGAAGGATCCGTTGTAGCTTAGGTATATTCCCTTCGTCTCAGGCATATAGCGGCAGACGCCACCTGAGCAATTGATCCCGGCGCGCGTACGTCCGTAGCCGAGCTGTAGGCGATGATTGCCCTTGGCGTAGGTGAGTGAACCCATGTAGTAGTGCTCCTTGGTTGCATCTATATTGTACTGATCAGAGAGGGTGAGCATCCAGTGTGGCGCTACGGATAGCTCGGCTAACCCAAAGAGCCAGCTCCCCTCAGCCTGGCGACTGTATAGATATTGTAGCTCGGTGCGTAGCGTGTAGCGAGGAGCTAGCCTAAACTTGCCATCGAGGACGAAGATGTTGCTATAGACGAGCGGGTTATTGATCGCGTGTCCCTCGACCACCTGCTGGTTGTAGATCTGATGATAGTACTCGAAGGTCAGAGAGACCGTGCGAGAGAACTTCTTGCTTAGCTCGAAGTTGAAGTCGGAGTAGTAGAGTTCTCCCATCCCAAAGAAGGGATGCTGGTAGCCGTCTGTGCCGTAGAGCTTGCTCTCCTCGGCACCTAGCGGGAGTCGGTCGGTAGCGACGCTCTTGAGGCCTCGTACATGTGCATAGTTAACCCGCAGACCCGTGCCGTACTTACCACCTAGTAGGGTACCTCTCGGGATGGTGTAGCGCACATCTCCCTGGAGTGCCCACTCACCCTCGGGCTGGGTTGCGTAAGGGTAGAGCGCTGCAAGCGTATAGGTGTGATTAGCAGTAAAAGCTGGCAGGTGATTGATATGAAGTGGCGTACCGACGGAAGAGCGTGCGGAGAGGAAGTTAAAGTTCTCGCTACGCTTCGCCTGTAGTAGGAGGCTCAGTCCACGATGTGAGTAGGAGGTTGAGAGCATCGCTACCGAGCCAGGAGCATAGATGTAGTGGTTGCTCGCTGTGGGGTCGCTACTCTTGTAGGCATACTCGCCATTGAGCACCCAGCCTCCGAGTGTAAACTTAGCGCGCCCTCCGAAGGCATGCACCTGACGGGGCAGGTTGAGCCGCATCGCCCCAGTCATACCAGCGGGTGTCTCTACGGGGATGACCTCATCGCCCTCCACCTTGTTGACATAAGAGCCTCCTAGTGTGAGGGTCATCCGATTGTCTCGCAGCGCTGGCACCCACTGATGGATCGCCAGCTCGCCATCGCCTCCTGATATGAAGCCTCGCTCCTTGTTAAAGAGGCAGAAGGTGCGGTCGAAGTAGTTGCGCTGCTGTCCCGTGAAGCCCTTGAGTCGTACTCCATCGTAGGGTGTGAGGGCTACATGGACACCTCGCACGGCATTGTCGATGCCGAGCGTGCGCTCCTCATAGCTACGGAAGAGGATGCCAGAGCCAAACTGATCGTAGAAGTCTCCCAGCGTCACCTCGCCATACTTGCCAATGAACCCCTTGAGGTGTAGGTGCGGTATGCCTCGTCCCTGTTCGGGCTCATGCCCCGGCATCGGGCGGAGCAAGTCTTCGTAGCGTAGTCCCAGCTCCAGGTAGTTGTTGCGCAGGGTGCCCGTGATGTAGCTATTGCCCATCCATGACTCGTATCCGCTAGCTTTATCGTCTAGGGAGAAGAGCATATCGCTCTGCACGCTAAAGGAGGGCTTGAACTTGTTCCACGCTTTCCAGTCGCTCTTGCTCTGCGCAGAGAGCACGGTAAGACCAGCTATAGAGAGCCATGAGAGGAGGCAGAGACGCTGTACGAAATGCCGCATAGGTTTAGTGATAAGTATCTAAAGAGAGGATGTATGATAGATGCAGTGTGTCGGAGCGTCCCGCGACTACTCCTCAGAGGCTAGTAGCTCACGTACCTTAGCGATGAGCTCCTGCTCACCACCCTCGGTGTAGCCACTATGAGAGAATGCAACGCGCCCCTTGCCATCGATGACGAAGACATGAGGGATCATGTTGACATTCATAGCTCGCTTGAAGTCCCCATTGGGATCTAGGAGCACCTCGTACTCAAAGCCTAAGGCATCGACTAGAGGCTTGACGCGGTCAGCGTTTTGCCCCTCATCGATGGAGACAGCGATGAGCTTGACGCCCGTCTCCTCCTGCCAGTCTACATACTCCTCGTGGATCGCCTTGAGCTCACGCAGACAAGGCTTGCACCAGGTAGCGAAGAAGGAGATGATAAAGGGCTTGCCCTCGTTGCTCAGCTCGCTCGTGTTGACTACATTGTTTTGCAGATCCTTGAGCTCGACCTGTGGAAGCTGTGCCTGTGCTAGGGTAACTACTATGAGGGAGAGTAGTATCGTGAGAATATGCTTCATGTCTGTATCTGTTAGTTGTGTGTAGATTACTTGACCGCTATGGCTAGGTTAACCGTCCAGGAGAGCGTCTCGCCACCATCAGCAGGCTTGAGCTGGATGGTCAAGCGGTTTTTGTAGGTCTCACCCACAGGCGTAGGGAGCTTGAAGTGAACGCCTAGAGATGTCAACTCGTTCTTTTTCTTTAATAGAGTGGTACTCTCCTCGCCATCTGCTATTAAATCTATAGTCGTAGTGTAGTCAGCCCTATTATCAATGGGTAGACAACTATCCCCAAAGCAGATAGCACCAGAGATAGGCTCCTCAAACTTCAGCGAGACGGTATACTTAGCCGTCTTAAGGACGCTAAAGAAGAGCTCAGGTCCATACCCAATTGGAGGCAACTCAGATTTAGATGTAGAGGCGACATAGTCGATGGTCTTCCCCGAGGGATACTTCTTGCCATCGAGCTTGTTGACGAGAGAGACGTTGTGCGCCACCTCGGGCGTTGGCTGGGGGGTTGGTTTGTTTGCATCGGGACCACAAGAGGTCAGGAGAGTTAGCGTCAGAAGAGCTAGAGAGAGATATAGGTAAGTTGATTTCATTGGAATGTTTGGTTAGATTGATAGACTCTATTGCCCCAAAGATAGGAAAACTATAGGAAATAGGGGGTAAGCTCTCAATCTCTAAGCTCTAATTTCGCTACCTTTGCAATAGGCTTCTAGAGGAGCCTTTTTAATCTAGAGACTGATCTATGCGATTGCTTATAGCACGTCACGGAGAGACTGAGGAGAACCTGCTCTCTATTTGTCAGGGGCAGACAGCTGGCACGCTAACCCGACGAGGGGTGGCGCAATGCCTGCAACTGGGTGACCGTCTGAAGGGGTATCCCATCACACATATATATAGTAGTGATCAGCTGCGGGCGCAGCGCTCGGCTGAGCTGATGATCTCTACGAGTGGCTGTAAGGCGCCCCTGACGCTGGACAGACGCTTGCGTGAGCGCTCCTTCGGTCCATGGGAGGGGCATCCCTTTGTAGAGCTTCCGCCACTAGAGGAGGCGCCACCTGAGATCGAGACGGTCGAGGCGATTGCGGAGCGTCTACAGAGCTTTCTACACGACTTAAGACAAAAGCATAGCAACGCAGATGATCTGGTGCTACTTATGGGGCACGGCTTTACCATGAGGGTGCTGGAGGCACTGCTACAGGGAGGTCCGCTCGCTAAGGTGGATGAGATCACCTTCCTCCCGAATGGGGACTACCGTCTATATGAGGATGGCAAGCTCTGCCAGCGCCCTCGAGTGATCTACATATCGGGTGGCCAGCGCAGTGGTAAGAGTGGCTACGCACAGCGACTGGCGCGCTCGCTCTCGGATCGACCTATCTACCTGGCTACGGCACGTCACTGGGATGAGGAGTTCGAGCGTCGCATAGCGCGTCACCAAGCGGACAGGGGGCCAGAGTGGACTACCATCGAGGAGCCTCGCTATCTGAGCCAGACGCAGATTGCTGGGCGTGTCGTGCTGATAGACTGTGTGACGCTATGGCTTACGAATATCTACAGCGACCTAGAGTTTGACGCTGAGGCTTCGCTCAGTGAGGCGCGTCGTGAGTGGCAGGAGCTGCTACATCACTGCAAGGCGGATACGCTGATCGTGGTGAGTAATGAGATCGGCATGAGCCTACACGCTCCTGATGCGGGGTCTCGAGCTTTCGTAGATCTACAGGGGTGGGTCAACCAATATATCTCTGCTACGGCCGATGAGGCTTACCTGATGGTCTCTGGCAGAGCTTTGCGCACGGAACTTATTTCAGACTTATATAGAGAGAAGAGAGAAGATGACTTTTGAGGAAACACTACAAGAGCGGATCGACAGCCGCACGAAGCCAAAGGGTTCGCTGGGGCAACTGGAGCGCATCGCCTACAAGGTGGGCATGATACAGCACAGCGTGACGCCTCAGCTGATCGACCCCGTGCTGCTGGTGATGGCTGCGGATCACGGGATCGTCGAGGAGGGCGTGAGCCCCTGTCCTAAGGAGATTACTTGGCAGCAATGTATCAACTTCGTCTCGGGCGGAGGAGCTTGTAGTGTCTTAGCTCGGCAAAATGGCTTTCGCCTGCGGGTCATTGATGTGGGCGTCGACTACGACTTCCCTGAGACTTGTCGTATTGAGTCGGCTAAGGTGATGCACGGCACACGCAATATGCTTCGCGAGCCAGCTATGACGACTGAGGAATGCGCTGAGGCGATGATGATTGGCGCCCAGTGTGTCGCTCAAGAGGCGGAGCGTGGGTCTAATGTGATAGCCTTTGGCGAAATGGGTATCGGCAACACTTCGCCAGCAACGCTGATCCTACACAAGATCACGGGACGCTCTATCGCCTCGATCATTGGTCCAGGCTCGGGACTGCGTGGCTCGGGGCTAGAACATAAGACGAAGGTGCTCGAGGCGGTGGCTGCACGCTACAATCCGCAGAGCCCTATAGAGCTATTGTCGCAGATGGGCGGACTAGAGATAGCGGCTATCTGCGGAGGCGTTCTAGAGGCTTACAAGAGAGGTATGCTAATCCTTGCGGATGGGGTGATCGCTACCTCAGCTTTTATGGTGGCACACGAGATGGAGCCACGTATTGTGGACAATGTGCTCTTCGCTCACACCTCCGAGGAGCCAGGACATCAAGCGATGATTGACTACCTCGGCGGAGAGGCGATCCTATCGCTGGAGATGCGCCTCGGCGAAGGGACGGGAGCTCTCGTTGCCTATCCGATCATTCAGTCGGCCGTTGCCTTTATGAGTAATATGCGTGGCTTTGACGATGCGGCGGTTTGCCGTGTAGACTAATAAGAAAAGAGACTCTAGACCTATGGCTTTGCACTTGCTACGCACGATACGCTCTGAGTGGGACCTACTTCGTCTCTCACTGCTCTTCTACACCCGCATACCAGTGGGGCATGTGGAGTATCATGAGGAGCGGATGGGGGAGTCTTTTCGCTACTTTCCTCTGCTGGGCGCGATCGTAGGAGTGCTGATGGCGGGGATCTACGCATTGGTTGGTTACTACCTGCCGAATACCGTGGCTGCTGTGATGAGTGTGATCGTTGGCTTAGTCGTCACGGGCGGGATGCACGAGGATGGCTTGTCGGACTATTGCGATGCCTTCGGAGGGTATCACGATAGGGAGACGACGCTACGCATTATGAAGGACAGCTCGACGGGCGTGTACGGTATACTGGGTCTAGTGATGCTCCTGATGAGTCGTGTCGTCCTGCTGACATATATACCTTACGAGACCGCCATCGGGACGATCGTTGCGATGGCTGTGGTGGCGCGCTGGATGCCTCTCCTCGTGATGCGTCTCTCGACCTACGCTCGCAAGAGTGGCGAGGCGAGCAAGGCAACGCATTTGCGACAAGCGGTCACGACGAAGACGCTACTCATTGCGGCTGTCTGGGCGCTCTTGGCACTCTTCCTCTTGCCTTGGCAAGCTGCTGTCGTGGCTCCTGTGCTGATGATAGGACAAACGCTCCTGATCATGCGCATTAGCAACAAACGTATCGGCGGACACACGGGCGATGTGCTGGGAGCTATCGTCTGCTTTGCCGAGCTAACGCTACTGCTGGTCACGCTTGTGGTAACTATCTACGCCTGACCGGTATGAGTCTTTACCTTGTGCGTCACACTCCCGTTGCTCTACCGCAGGGCATCTGCTACGGCTGGCTCGAAGTGCCACTCTCGGCGGAGTACCCTCGCTATGTTCGGCAGATCATCGCAGAGCTGAGGGAAGTCCAGCTAGACAAGGTCTACAGTAGTCCGTCGCTCCGCTGTGTTGTCCTCGCTGAGGCGATAGCCCTGACAAAGGGGCTGACCGTTCGTCAGGACGAACGACTGCGCGAGCTGAACTTTGGGGCGTGGGAAGGGCTCTCTTGGCAGGAAGTTTACGAGCAAGAGGCGGGACGTGCGTGGTTTGCCGACTACTGGCACGCTAAGACGGCGGACGGCGAGAGCCACGACGACTTATTGGCGCGGGTAGCTGACTTCGAGGCGGAGCGGGACAAGGGCAGTCAGACGCTCCTTGTGACGCACGCTGGTGTCATTCGCGCTTATCGTATCTTGCTGGGCAAGCTTTCGCCTAGCGAAGCGATGGCGCTAGAGGTTAACTTTGGAGAGATATATCAATATGAGTAAGCTAAAGCCGATTATGCTCGTCGGAACTGGCTCCGACGTGGGGAAGTCCATCGTAGCGACAGGCATCTGTCGTATCTTGCTGCAGGAGGGGTACAAGCCCGCTCCCTTTAAAGCGCAAAACATGTCGCTCAATAGCTATCCTACTCCCGAAGAAGGCGAGATAGGTCGTGCGCAAGCGGTGCAAGCTGAGGCGTGCGGGATACCTTGTCACACCGATATGAACCCGATCCTCCTCAAGCCGACGGCCGATCAGACGACGCAGGTGATCCTCAACGGCAAGGCGGTGGGCAATCAGTCGGCACGCGCTTACTTCAACGTCGAGCAGCGCAAGCCTCTCTTTGTAGAGGCGATGAAAGCGTTCGACAGACTAGCGAGCCAGTACAACCCGATCGTGATAGAAGGCGCGGGCAGCATCTCGGAGGTCAACCTCTGGCCGATGGACATCGTCAATATGCGAGTGGCTCTGCGGACTGGCGCTGACGTTTACCTCGTGGCAGACATCGAGCGCGGAGGGATCTTCGGCAGTCTCTACGGGACGATCGAGCTCTTGCCCCCAGCAGAGCGTGCTACGATCAAGGGGATCATCATCAATAAGTTCCGAGGCGACAGCTCGCTCTTTGACTCTGGACGAAAGATCATTCAAGACTTGACCAAAGTCCCCGTCGTAGGCCTGCTCCCTTACCTGCCGAATATGCAGATAGATGCGGAGGATGGCGTCTCCATCGACAGCTATGCCGCACAGCCTCGCCCCGATACGCTCAATGTGGCGGTGGTACGACTGCCGCACATCTCCAACTTCACCGACTTTGACTCGCTACGCTTCATCTCTGGCGTCACGCTCTACTTCACTTCCGACGCTGAGGCGCTCCGCCAGGCGGACATCATCATGCTCCCCGGCAGTAAGAACACGATCGACGACCTCCTCTGGCTACAGGCCGAGGGACTCGAGGCGGTCATCCAGGCTCATCACAAGGCGGGCCGTCCGCTCTACGGCATTTGCGGAGGTTATCAGATGATGGGTCTGCGCATCACCGACACCGATGGCGTCGAGGGCGAGCCACGCACCGTCCGTGGTCTAGGACTTCTGCCCACTGAGACCACGCTGCAGAGCAATAAAGCGGTGCGTACCTCCACTTTTACCTACCTTCCCACGGGCACTCCCGACTGTCAAGGCTACGAGATCCACTGCGGGGTCACGCAGCCCGTCGATGCGCCCGAGTCGCCGGTAGTTATGAGGGCTGGCGAAACGCCCGACGGCTACTGGGTCTCCCCTCGCTTGTGGGGAAGCTACATGCACGGCATCTGGGACAATGAAGCGATCCTGCAGCAGATTCTGCACGAGGTAGCGCCTGAGCGAACCTTCCACCTAGAGCGAACCTTCGCTACCCGCCAAGCTGCCTACGATCGCCTTGCTGAGCATATGCGTCAGCATCTAGATATAGAGTACATGCTCAAAAGTCTGCGCAACGTATGATAGTAGGACACGGGGACGACCGATACAGCTACGGAGCGCTCGTGCGCTACGACTTCTCTAGCAATGTGCCTTATCGCAACCATGCGGGCGAAATCATAAGCCACCTCTCAGGAAGACTAGAGAGCCTAACCCACTATCCAGACCCTCAGGCGAAAGAGTTGCGCGAGCTCTTGGCTGAGCACTGGCGCCTCGATCCCGACTGGCTACTGGTGACCAGTGGGTCGACGGAGGCTTTCTACCTCTTAGCGCATCTCTTTGCTGGTGGCGAGACGCTCATCACCGTTCCCTCCTTTGCTGAGTATGAGGACGCTTGCCAGCTCTATCGCCATCACCTCACCTATATCCCGACAAGTGCCATAGCCAGCCAAAGCACCCCTGCCGATCTCCTCTGGAGTGCTCTGCCAAACAATCCTGACGGTGACATCTCTCATCGTGCGGCGCTCCTCAATTACTGCTCGGCTCATCCAGATAGTTACGTAATCGTGGACGAAGCCTACGCAGAGCTCTGTGCCGAGCCCGTGACGCTTCTAGACGAAGTGGCGCATCACCCCAATCTGATCCTTGTTCGTTCGCTGACCAAGAGCTTTGCGCTCCCAGGCATACGTCTCGGCTACATCGTCGCTCACCCCTCGCTGCTGGCTCGCCTTGAACCACTCCGCTCGCCTTGGAGTGTCAATGCCCTTGCCCTAGAGGCAGGCGCTTACATTTGCCAGCATTACGACCGCTTACTGCCTGATGCTGCGGGCTTAGTGCGGGAGGCGCAGCATCTCGCTCACGAGGTGGCGCAGATCGCAGGCATCTCGCTGATACCCAGTCCCACACCCTACTTCCTCGCTTGTCTAGATCAGGGACGCGGCACCGCAGCCCAGCTCAAGGAGTACCTCGTCGCGCAGCATGGCGTCTTGATCCGTGATGCGGCCAATTTCCGCTCCCTCTCGCCTCGCCACTTCCGCCTCTCGGTGCAGTCTCCCGAAGCTGGTCAAGCGCTACTCCGAGGTTTGTCAAGCTACTTATAGTATGTACCCGCTACTCTTCGGACTCCTCCTCGACCTGCTCCTCGGCGATCCACGCTGGGCGCTCCACCCGATACGACTCTTCGGCCAGCTCATCGCATGGGGCGAGCGCTGGCTCAACCATCCGCCCCATCAGAAGGCAAAAGGCACACTCCTCGCCCTCACGCTCGTGCTGGGCGTCTGGGGCTTTTTCTTTGCCATCGAATGGCTCCTGGCGGACTATCGTTACGTCCTATTGGCTTGGCAAACGGTTTTCTTCTTCTTTGCGATCTGCCCGCGAAGCTTGATCGGCGAAGCCTTGGCGGTAGAGCGCTACGTGGTGGCTGGTGACCTCGAGGGAGCTCGCAAGCGTCTCTCCTGGATCGTGGGTCGTGACACCTCGCAGCTCACCTTTGCGCAGATTCGCACCGCTGTGCTGGAGACGCTTGCGGAGAATCTCTCCGATGGGGTCATCGCTCCGCTCTTCTTCTACGCTCTAGGTGGCGTGCCGCTCATGATGGCTTATAAAATGATCAACACGCTCGACTCCATGATTGGCTACAAAGACCCACGCTACAAGGACTTCGGCTACTTTGCCGCACGTATGCTCGATGACGCTGCGAACTATATCCCGTCTCGTCTCACGGCACTCCTGATGCTCCTCGTGGCTCCGAGTCGGCGAGCGGTAC
This sequence comes from Porphyromonas uenonis DSM 23387 = JCM 13868, assembly GCF_000482365.1. Taxonomy (GTDB): domain Bacteria; phylum Bacteroidota; class Bacteroidia; order Bacteroidales; family Porphyromonadaceae; genus Porphyromonas; species Porphyromonas uenonis. The sequence goes on from NZ_AXVC01000026.1 coordinate 44,506, forward strand.
GCACCGTCTGGCGGGATGCTCGCAAGCATGCCAGCCCCAACTCGGGCTATCCTGAGTCCGCTCTGGCGGGGATCCTCGGCGTACAGTTTGGCGGCCCCAACATCTACCACGGCATGCTCGTCGAGAAGCCCTATATCGGCACCCCGCTCCACGCAGTCACCGCACAGACGCTGCGACGCACCATCGTCATCGTCATCGCCGTCACGCTCCTCGCCAGCCTCCTCGTCCTCCTCACCTACCTCTACCGCTAGAAAAAACAGCTAGCCATTGGTCAAAGGCTAGTGAGCACTAGTGCTCCTAGTGCCACTAGAGGAACCCTCTAATCTCTAACCTCTAATCTCTAACCTCTAATTTCGTATCTTTGCGGGTGTATACCTTCACAGATCACTATGTCGCAACTGAGCAATAGACCTTTGTCAGATACGTTGGAGCTTACTTCTCTCGGAGATGTGGGCGAGCGTCGTGTCGTCATCGTGGGGCATAAGTCGCCTGACGGGGACTGCATAGGCAGTGCCTTGGGGCTGCGTAGCTACCTGCTGGCACGGGGCGCTGACGAGGTCTCCATCCTAGTGGTGGGGCGCATGCCGGACAATCTGCTCTGGCTTCCAGGGGCTGAGACGATACATCAGCTCTCAGCGCAGAGCGACTTAGAGCCGATACGTCAGATATTGGCTCAGGCTAGACTACTGCTCCTAGTCGACTTCAACCATCTGGGGCGTATCGGCAACCCGCTCGAGGGTTTGGTCACTGAGATCGTGGGCAAGCCCGAGGTGCGCTCCGTCATGATAGACCATCATCCAGAGCCTGAGATGGGACTGGTCGATGAGATGTATAGCGACACGTCGGCCTGTGCCACGGGCTTTCTCATAGCGGAGCTGCTCGGTGGCGGTGCGTCGAGAGAGCTAGAGCTCCATGGTGGTGCCGATATGGCGACCTGCCTGCTGGCTGCAACCTATACGGATACGGGTCTCCTGCGGCATGGGCATATTACGCCGACGCTCTTTAGGACGATCGCTCACCTCCTAGAGGTCGGTGCGAGACATGAGGAGATCGTGCTACGGATCTTCAAGAGCGACAAGCTGAGCCGACAGCGGCTCCTCGGCTACATCATCAACGAGCGCACGACCTACGACCTAGATTTAGGGGTGGCGGTCTTTACGCTTAGGCAGGAGGACTTTGACCGCTTTGGCATAGAGCCGGGAGATACTGAGGGCCTAGTCAATGTGCCTCTTGACGTGGCGGGTATACGGGCTGTCGCCTTCCTTCGCGAGCAGCGCGACCCCGACGAGCCAGTCAAGATATCGCTTCGCTCGCAGGGCAACTTGCCGGTCAATGAGGTGGCAAGCAAGATCTTTGGCGGGGGCGGACATCTAAACGCTGCGGGCGCTGAGTACCAAGGCACGCTGTCAGATGCGCTAGCACTCGTGTGGGAGGGGTTGCGCCAGCTTGTGCAGGATTACCCAGAGGTTAGAGATTAGAGATTAGATATTAGAGGTTAGAGATTAGACAATAGAAATATGAAAGCAACAAACCATACCTTCACCGCTCTCGTGACGCTTGTCCTGATGCTCCTACTAGGGCAGGGCGTCCTGACTAGTTGTCGCGATAAGCAGCACATCAAGTCGCTCTCGGAGATGCTACGTGACGAGAAGAAGATGATCGACAACTTCATCCAGGAGCAAGGAATGAATGTGCAGGAGGGCACGGAGGGTCAGCGTGAGTTTGACCCGAGCGTGTGGTACAAGTTCCCCAATGGAGTCTACATGCAGGTCATCGACAAAGGCGGCGAGCTGGCCAAGCCAGAGCGCACGCGTGTCATGCTGCGGATGAAGGGCCGCTTCATCGCACCGGACTATAACCATGAGTTTGACAATCTATCCAAGGGCTACATGCAGTCTACGGAGTTTATCTATGTCAACACACGCGACCGCAGTGGCTCTGTCCACTACAAGCTGATCCAAGAGCAGTTTGGTCACTCGATCGACGCACTGATGTGTGAGGGCGTCGCCTATCCGCTTACGATGGTGGGCAATGGCGCTAGAGTACGTCTTCTCGTCCCCTTCCTCCTCGGGCCCAATGTGGCATACAATGCGGGTGCTCCGATGTACTGCGAAGAGGTCTGGTACCAGTTTGTCGAGGAGTCCTAGCCTACTTCTCCAGCATCTCTGGCGCTACTCTGCGCAAGCTATCCATTTTCGAAACAACACACTTAATCAATACTATGACGGTCATCAAATCAATCTCTGGAATACGCGGTACGGTCGGAGGCTCTCTGACGGACGGCTTCAACCCATTGACGATAGCACACTTTGTCGTGGGATATGCACAGCACATCAAGCTATACGAGTCTATAAGTAGACCAACTATTGTGGTGGGACGCGATGCTCGCCTATCGGGCGAGATGGTCGAGCAAGTGGTCATCGGCACGCTCCTCGGTATGGGCTGCGATGTCATCAACATCGGTCTAGCAACGACTCCGACCACTGAGATGGCTGTCCTAGGGCATCGTGCTGACGGTGGTATCATCATTACCGCTTCACACAACCCAATCCAATGGAATGCGCTGAAGTTCCTCGGGAGCGATGGCACTTTCCTCAATGTGGATCGTGGCAACGAGGTGCTTCGTCTCTCGGAGGATCACACGGTTCCCTTTGCTTCGGTAGAAGACTTGGGACAAGTCGTCTCGACCGACTCCTATCTGCAAAAACATATTGACGCAATCCTCGCACTGCCCGAGGTGGACGTGGAGGCTATCCGCAAAGCTGAGCTGACGGTCGCCTACGACCCGATCAATTCGGTCGGCGCTATCGCTCTGCCTCCGCTCTTTGAGGCGCTTGGCGTCAAGGAGTGGAGAGGTATCAATGATACAGCCGATGGAAAGTTTGCCCACAACCCCGAGCCACTACCCAGCCACCTCGTGGATCTCTGCGAATTGGTACGCATAGCACGTGCCGATGTGGGCTTTTCGGTAGATCCAGACGTGGATCGCCTAGCGATCATTGACGAGACGGGACACCCCTTTGGCGAGGAGTACACACTGGTCTCTGTCGCTGACTACCTCCTCGGCTATCATGAGGGAGGGAACACGGTCTCTAACATGAGTTCGACACGCGCTCTGCGAGACATTACCGAGCAGCATGGCGGAAGCTACATGCCCGCAGCTGTTGGCGAGGTCAACGTGGTCAAGCGTATGCGAGAGACCGACGCACTCATCGGTGGCGAAGGCAACGGCGGCGTCATCTATCCTCGTCTGCATGCTGGACGCGATGCGCTCGTTGGCATTGCGCTCTTCCTAACCCACTTGGCGAAGAGTGGCGAGACGGTAAGCCAGCTACGGAAGCGCTACCCCGACTACGCCATGTGCAAGCGTCGTGTAGAGCTACCTGCGGGCACCGACGTAGCGGCTCTCTTCGCCAGCCTGGAGCGTGAAGTCACTGCGCTGAAGCCCCTGACGGAGGATGGACTGAAGATAGACTTTGACGACTCGTGGGTGCAGGTACGTCCCAGCAATACGGAGCCGATCGTCCGTGTCTACACGGAGGCTCCTACGGAGGAGGCTGCCTCTGCATTGGCTGATGAGTACGTCTCGCTCGTGGAGCAGCAGCTCGCTCGCAAGTAGCCTATGGCAAGAAGTCGCAAAGAGCCGAGATATCTGGACGATGTACTCATCGAGCGGATGGGTGCCGAGGGACAATGCGTAGCACATGTCGAGGACAAGGTGCTCTTCGTCCCCTATGCGGCGCCAGGCGACCGCTGTCGCATACGTGTCGGTCGCTCCAAGCGAAGCTATATGACGGGCACTATTGAGGAGCTCCTGGAGCCTTCGCCACTACGTGTGGAGCCTCGTTGCGAAGTCTTCGGAGCGTGTGGCGGGTGCAAGTGGCAACAGCTACCTTACGAGGAGCAGCTCCGTGGTAAGGCGCAACAAGCCGCGGACGCTATGACGCGCATCGGACATATAGCCATTGAGCAGACAGAGCCGATCGTAGGGTGTGAGGATCCGTGGCACTACCGCAACAAGGTCGAGTTCACCTTTAGCAAAAAGCGTTGGCTCACCGAGGAGGAGCTCAAAAGCCTTCCCGAGGAAGCGAGCGAAAAGGAGCTTTGTGGGGTAGGCTTTCACAAGGCGGGAATGTTTGACAAGGTACTAGACCTACATGGCGTGACCTGTCAGATAGCCGACCCGATAGCTTCGGAGATACGAGACTACCTCAACGACTACTGCCTGGCGCGCTGGGAGGAGTACCCCTACTATGACCAGAGAGCGCACGAGGGCGTGATGCGAACGCTCCTAATCCGCACCACAACGCTGGGCGGGCTGATGGTTTTGATCGCCTTTGCCGAGGGAACGGAGGAGCTGCGCGTGCAACTGCTAGAAGCGCTACGTCTGCGCTTCCCCCAGATCACGTCGCTCTACTATATGGTCAATACGAAGCTTAACGACAGCCTCGCCGATCTCCCCGCGCAGCTCTACAGCGGTGCGCCATACATCGAGGAGAATATGCACGGCCTGCGCTATCGTATCGGCCCTAAGTCCTTCTACCAGACGAATAGTCGTCAGGCTGAGCGACTCTACGAGAAGGTGCGTGAATACGCTCAGCTCAAGGGCGATGAAGTGGTCTACGATCTCTACACGGGCGCTGGGACGATCGCCAACTACTTGGCGCAAAGCTGTCGCTCCGTCATTGGGATCGAGTATGTGCCCGAGGCGGTCGAGGATGCTTTTGTCAATAGAGATCAGAACGGTATCACGAATGCCACCTTCTACGCTGGCGATATGAAGGCGATCCTGACCGATGACTTCGTCGCAGCGCATGGACGTCCCGAGGTGCTCGTGACCGATCCGCCACGTGCTGGCATGGACGCCCTCGTCGTGGAGGTGATCCTGCGGGCGGCTCCTCAGCGCATCGTCTACGTCAGCTGCAATCCAGCGACACAAGCCCGAGACTTAGCGCTCCTCATGGCTGAGGGGCAGTACAGAGCCGTGAAGGCTTGCGCTGTTGACATGTTCCCCCATACGCATCACGTGGAGACGGTAGCTCTGTTGTCCAAACTAAATACAGAACATCATTTAGATATAGAAATAGGGGAAGATGAAGATTAATAATGAATGTTGTTGTGGATGCAAAACAGAAAAGCCGGATCAAATTAAAGACAATTGTCCTGTATGTAATAATGAAGGGATTTCCGTTAGTAAAGTAACTGTTGAACATCTAGTGGTAGATGATTATCGTAATGCTGTTAACGGAGATCAATATAAGATTTGCATGAACGAGGACTGCGACGTTGTTTACTATAACTTAGATAATGAAATAAAATTCTTGAAAGACCAAGTTAGAGTTCCTATCTGGGTTAAGAAAGATGCAGATCCTAAGTATGCTTGTTATTGTAGCGAAGTCACAGAAAATCAGGTAATTGAAGCAGTTGTAAAGCATGGCGCGAAATCCGTAAAAGAAGTAAATGCCATCACTGGGGCAATGAGAAATTCTAATTGTAAAGAAAACAATCCGTTGGGAGTTTGTTGTCATAAGATTATTCAGGAAGCTATCGATAAAGGCTTGAAAATGAAATAATTACAGTCGATATGTTCCTACAAACGAGAGCCAATCTTTGATATGTTTCCATCTACGAGCGTGGATATGTTCCCCATAACCATAGGGGTTGAGCATGTGGTGCTACTGGAGCGTACTGAGTAGCAGGAGAAGAGCGCATAGGATCGAATAGTAAGAATTGCTTAACTTCGCACAAGAAACGGCAGATTACAGCGCCCATCGCCAAAAGCATCGTCAGTCGCTTACGACTAAGTCTGGATATGCCTCTGGACACTGTATGAAGACAAGTCATATATCCCAACTCTAATCACAAAACATATAGACTATGAAACAGTACTATCTCGTCATCAATGGGGAGAAGAGTGGCCCGTTTACCATCGACCAGCTGGCTACACAGCAGCTCACCCCTGAGACTCCTGTATGGACAGAGGGCATGAGTGACTGGATGCCGGCACAGCAGGTCGCTGAGCTTAGCTCATTCTTTGCACCACAGACTCCAGGACCAGAGATGGCTCAGCCCACAGTTCCTCCACAGGCGCCGGCTTACAACGCTGCTCCTTCCTATGGCAATCCCCAGCCTCAGACGCCAAACGGTCAGGTTATGCCTCCCAACTACCTCGTCTGGAGCATCCTCGTGACGCTCCTCTGCTGTTTGCCTGGTGGAATCGTCGCCATCGTCTACTCAACGCAGGTCTCCTCTCGCTTCCTACAGGGCGACTACGAGGGTGCTAATGCTTCGAGCCGCAACGCTCGCAAGTGGGCGATTATCTCAGCCGTCGCGGGAGCAGTGATTGGTATCATATACGCAATTATCATTGCTGTCACAGGAGCTTCCGCCTTTGCCTTGAGTCAATACTAAAGGCATGGTGTAGACCTATTCGATAGTTCTATCAAGTCAAAAGAGAGGGAGTCCCCATATCGGGGGCTCCCTCTCGTCGCTTCTGTTCAATTTACAACTAAAACTAATCACAAAACAGTCTTGCCACACGGCCCCCCTCTCGGGCTCTCCGTGTATGGAGCGTGTACGGTACTCACGTATGGTCACGCTTCGCAAGTTGCTACAGTAACGTGTAGCCCGTTTGTAGGTTCTTACTGAAAGGTTAAGTATAATGGGTCTGGAGTGCAGACGGCGAGTCGCTACTTGCGCCTGCGGTTGTCTTGGGTGACCGCCTTTTCGAGCTGTCGGCGGGAGAAGCTCCCCGAGAAGTTGATCACCGTGTATTCGTCATCGCCCGAGACGATCATGTATAGCTCGGAGGCGTTGTCGCCTTGTATCTGGCCGATCAAGTTGACCACCCCGTTATCGTCCTTGACATACATCAGCTGCTCAAGGTCCGAGTGACGTAGCTCTATGATAGGAGCGAAGGTGCGACGTATCTCCTGTATTGCCTTGCGGTCGGAGGAGGTGTAGATATGTATCGACGTGATGCCGTCCATGATGCCTGCCATGGCGTCGGTGCCATCTATCTTGAGACTAGCCTTGGGGACGCTCTGGAGCATTGCGGGGGAGATGTATACGACGTCCACATTCTTGATCTCCATGAGCCTGGAGGTATTGATACGTGTACGAGCCGAGCGCCGCTGTGCCGATGCGGGTAGTCCTAGTAGGAGTAGCATCGTGAGGGTGACGAAGCTCAGGCGTGAGATATGAGTAATGTATGCTTTCATAGTCTATATGACTGTATCAAGGGGATTCTATATATAAGTCGTTTGAGAGGACGGATTGTTGCAGTCGTGGGTAAAATCAATTGTCCGTCAGGGTCCATCCATCCTCTGAGACGAAGGGGATCTTCTCCATCGAGCTCTGGTAAGAGTCCTGCAGGCGACCAAAGAGCTCGTCGATCTCATCGTTTTGCTCAGAGCAGAGCTGCATGCAGTCACCCAGCTTGGTAAAAGCTGCAAGCGCATACTCATTGACCTGCTCCTGAGGTATCGGCTGACCATTGCGAAGGGATAGCTCCGCCTGTCGGCTGTTGCGTCCCCACTGGAAGACGGAGACCCCTACACCGCCGATGAGTAGTACGGCAGCCGCGACGGCGTACTTACGCACCCATACCCGCCAGCGAGGGGTGGGCGCTGGCGCTGCACTCCGCGTCTGTGTGGCAGCACGCTGTAGGGTAGCCTCTAGGAGCATGCGGTCGGCATAGTATGGCGATCCTGGCTCCTCCTGTAGGAGTGCTAGGTAGAGTACAAACTCCTCGTCGGGCGTAGTCGACCCGTCGTAGTAGCGCTCTAGTAGCTGGTCTATGTCGTGTGATGAATGTATCATAGTGGCTTCTGTATTCTATATATAATAAGGTATGCGGATCACTCCCGCATATCTGCAAAAAGCTTTCGTGCCTCCTTGCGCAGTCGTGAGATCATCGATCGAACGGTCACCTCTTGCAGTCCCATGCGCTGGGCAGTCTCATCGTTGGTCAGCATCATTTCTTGCCTCAGTCTCCACACCTCTTGCTGCTGCTCGGACAGGGTAGCGACCCAGTCGTTGATGCGAGTGAGTTGCTCCTGGACTATAAGATCCTCCTGCGGGGTGGTCGTGACCAGTGGCATCTCTAGCTCTGTAGGCTCCTCCGCATTGCGCAGTCGCTGTGCTGGTGCGCGGAGTGTGTCGATGCATTTGTTACGAGCAATACGGATGGCATACGCCTTAGGCGATGCGATCTCATCTAGATGTGCGCGCTGCTCCCAGAGCTTCACCAGCACATCTTGGGTCACATCCTCCGCCTCCATCTCGTTGGATAGAAGAGCCATACAGACCTGTAGTATCGTCGGCCGTAGGGGGACGTAGGTCTGTATGAAAGTGGCTCCATCCATTGTAATCACTGTAAACTAAAAACTATTCAATGTATAACTGTATAACGCTCGGACCAACGGTCCCCAAAGAGCGCCTTACACCAATAAGACGAGTGAGTCGCCGAAATGTTGCAGCGACTAGCCATTTGAGACTGTTGCAAAAGTCAACAGTCTCCAGTTAGAGATCTGCTCCGATAGTTCCGATAGCTCCGATCCCTAACCTCTAACCTCTAATTGAATTCCTACCTAGGAATTCCCCAAATAGCTACCTAGGAATTGGTCCAATTCCTACGTAGGAAAGAAAAAATTCTTCGGAGGAATCAAATGAAACTTCGGAAGAATCAAATCATAAGTCCGAAGAATTTGGCCATTTCCTAGGTAGCAAATCAAAAATATCTACGGAGGAATTTGGGGAATTCCTAGGGGGGGGGAGATTAGATATTAGAGGTTAGATATTAGAGATTAGAAATTAGAAACGAGTAGCCCTGTGTACGGACGCACGAGACGAGTAACCCTGTGTGCGGACGCACGAGACGAGTAACCCTGTGTGCGGACGCACGAGACGAGTAACCCTGTGTAGGGACGCACGATCTGTGCGTCCGTTCCCGTTAAAGCCCTGACACTGTGACCTTTTACACAACGGACGCCCTCCCACTAGACACTCTCGTGCGTCCCTACAACCGTTACTCGTTCCGTGTATTTCTACCAGTCGCCACACGTCTCGCCCTAAACTATAATTATGCGAGAAGAGCTCCGCAGGATAGTCCTACGGAGCTCTTCTATTATTGTAGTCTGAGAAACTTATAGTTTGTCACATCGTGAGCGTTAGTGCTTGACGACGAGGCGCTGTGCAGCTCCCTTGGTGACTACGAGATAGGTACCCTCGCTCAGTGCGGTGAGGTCTATCTGTAGGCGACCCGAGCGGTCGGCAGCTAGGCGTGTGATCAGCTGTCCATCTAGCGTGTAGAGTGCTACGGTTGCCTCAGGTGCTAGACCTGTGACGGTAGCGGACTCGCTAGCAGGGTTAGGATAGATGACAAACGCATCTGCAGCAACTGCATCAATGCCCGTGTGGTCGACGAAGACTGCGACAATCTCCGTATCTTTTGTGACGGTGAAGGTCATATCCTTGAGAATGTCCTCACCATTTGCCGTAAGCTTGGTGAGCTCGCACTTATCGTTGGCACCCTTAGCTACGACCGTCAGCTTCGTTCCCTCGGGAACAGCGTTGAGATCGACCTGCTCCTGCTCCTTAATGGAGATCGTACCGTGCTCGGTAGGCTTCAGGGTAACGACGTAGTTCTTCTGTAGCTTGGTAAAGGTCGCCTTGACGGTTAGGTTCTCCTTAACGACGACCTTCTTCGTGGCGGTGATGTCTACGCCATTAGCATCTAGCGATACTAGTTCGTAACCTGTAGCTGGGGTAGCATTGATTGTCAACTCTGTGCCGTAGGCAACTGTGTTAAGGTCGCTAGCACCTGTAGCGGTGATCGTGCCTTCGCCCTCCTTAGTGAGCGTAACGGCATAGGTTTTCTTGGTGAAAGTGGCTTTCACTTCGGTATCTGCTGTAACTGTGAACTTCTTCGTTGCGAGGATATCGGTACCGTTGGCGGTGAGTGCTTTTAGCTCGTAGCTGGCTGCCGGGGTAGCTACGATGGTGAGCTCAGTACCCAATGGCACCGCGTTTAGGTCGGTAGCACCAGTAGCAGTGATCGTTCCTTCGCCTTCCTTTGTCAGCGTAACCTTTAAGGGATGTGCGTCCTCTGCGCCCTCGTAGGGAATAGACTTGTTGGTATCGGATTTGTACTTTCGCGTATCCCAGTTCTTACCCTTGGCAATAGCGACATCTGATTTAAGGCAAATATTGCCCTCAAGGTCAGGTTCTTGCACCACAAAAAATGTACCGGCGGCCTTTCCGGTATAGTCGGGCAGGCTGTTCACCAAGCGGGTCATCTCTTCGCCTTTAATTTGATTGCCGGGACAGAAAATCCATGTCAAGGAAGTGTTTTGGGAAACATCCAACGCGGTCAGTTGATTCATGCCACAGAGAAGACTTGTCAACGCGGTGTTTTTTGATACATCCAACGCTTTCAGTTGATTGTAGGAGCAGGAAAGCGTTGTCAACGCGGTGTTCTTGGATACATCCAACGCGGTCAGCTGATTTTCAAAGCAGTAAAGTTCTGTCAACGCAGTGTTTTGAGATACATCCAACGCGGTCAGTTGATTGTTGCCGCAGTAAAGACTTGTCAACGCGGTGTTTTGAGATACATCCAACGCGGTCAGTTGATTGTAGGAGCAGGAAAGCGTTGTCAACGCGGTGTTCTTGGATACATCCAACGCAGTCAGCTGATTGCCAGGATTGTTAGAGCAGTCAAGGTCGGTTACATCTCCGGTGATGGTAACGTTTTGCGATGTGAGCGTATAGGTGATCCATTTCCCGCTCTCGGGTGTACCGGTCAGACCGCTCAGCGTAGGCGCATCGCCCGTATAAGTCATCTTGAGCGCTACCGTCTCCCCATCCGCTTTGGCGGTGGTGAAGGTGATCACGCCCTTTTGTCCAGAGCGCAGAGCCGGAGTAGTAGGCTCCTGTGCGACAGCGACACTCGCTAGGAGTGTGGCTAGTAGGATATAGATCCCAATGCGTAGTTGCTTTTTCATAGTCATATATTGCTTAAAGTGATAGTCGTATATATCAGGGGAGTGCTTTTCCCTTGCATTATGATGCTTTGAAGTGTATTGCGTCAGGTGTAGTAGAGCTGTCTGTCGAAAACTGAGAGGAGGCGTAGCAGTGGAACTTGCGTGCCGACTGGCTACGCACTCCCCTCAGAACTTCAAACAGCTATTTTTCGTTGGCTCTTGGCTGTTGGCTGTTGGCTCTTGGCTGTTAGCTATCGGAGTGATCGGAGCTATCAGAGCTATCGGAGTACTCGTATTCCCAGCTAACAGCCAACAGCCAAGAGCTAACAGCTAACGCTGTACGTGCATGACCTTATGGCCACCGATGATGTAGACGCCTGTGGGTAGTTCCTCGAGAGGCTCAGAGCGTAGCACGCCGTTCATATCGTAGATAGCGCCCTCTGCGGGTTGCAGCTCCGGTGTGACGATGTCGATCGCTGTGCCACCCTTCGGGCTGATGACCACCTCGTTGGTGATGACGTTGCCAGAAGCGTCGCAGACGGCGTGCTTGCTGGCATTCCAGACAGCCCCTGCGGGTTTCGTGATCGAACAGCCATCGAGAGTGAAGTTTGTGAGGTCGCAGATGGAACCTCCGGTGCCCTTTGCCGTGACGGTAGCATTTCTGATTGTAAGAGACTCGCCAGACGTGCCACCGTTGCCTATGAATCCCCAAACGCCTTCGGCATAGACTGTACAACCCTCAATAAGTAGAGCAGCCTCAGTATAGATACCACATCCTTCTTCTCGAGACTTTAGAGTGAGCTGTCCAGTCCCTTTTATAATGGCATTCTTATAGAACATCATTGCGTGCCAATTATTAGAAGTGATGGAGACCTCCCCCTTGACGACACAAGTCAGCTCATCTGTTGAACATATACCGCGACGATCTTCTCCTGCATCGATGGAGGCATCCTCGAGGGTGAGCGTCTTGGTGGTGGGGTCGTAGCTGACGTTGCCCGTGACGCCAGAGATGGCGGTGAGGTCGGAGCAGTTCACAGAGTTGACCATCACGCCAGCTATCTCGAGTCCGTACTCCTCTACAGGTGGTGTGACACCACCCGTGGGTGTGATGACCACCTCGTCGGTGATGACGTTGCCCGAGGCATCGCAGACGGCGTGCTTGCTGGCATTCCAGACAGCCCCTGCGGGTTTCGTGATTTCACACCCCTCGAGAGTTAAGTCTGCGAGGTCGCGGATGGAACCCTTGGTGCCCTTTGCCGTGACGGAAGCATTTCTGATTGTAAGAGACTCGCCAGACGAGCCATCGTAGCCTGCGATTCCCCAATTGCCCTCGGCATAGACTGTACAACCCTCAATAAGTAGAGCAGCCTTAGTATAGATACCACTTCCTTTTGGAGCCTTTATAGTGAGCTGTCCATTCCCTTTTATAATGGCATTCTTAAAGGACACCATTGCGCTCAAATTAGAAGTGATGGAGACCTCCCCCTTGACGACACAAGTCAGCTCATCATAAGTCTCCATGCCATCATGATTTCCTCCATCGATGGAGGCATCCTCGAGGGTGAGCGTCTTGGTAGTGGGGTCGTAGCTGACCCTACCTGTGACGCCAGGGATGGCGGTGAGGTCGGAGCAGTTGGCCGAGGTGACCTCCACGCCTGCGATTATGAGGCCGTACTCCTCTACAGGTGTGACACCACCCGTGGGTGTGATGACCACCTCGTCCTTGATGACGTTGCCCGAGGCATCGCAGACGGCGTGCTTGCTGGCATTCCAGACAGCCCCTGCGGGTTTCGTGATCGAACAGCCATCGAGGGTGAAGTCTGCGAGATCGCTGATGGGACCCTCGGTGCCCTTTGCCGTGACGGAAGCATTTCTGATTGTAAGAGACCCGCCAGACGAACCATTGTTGCCTGAGATTCCCCATTCGCCTTCGGCATAGACTGTACAACCCTCAATAAGTAGAGCAGCCCCAGTAAAGATACCACATCTTTCTGGAGACTTTATAGTGAGCTGTCCATTCCCTTTTATAATGGCATTCTTATCGAACTCCATTGCGTTCCAATCATTATTAGAAGTGATGGAGACCTCCCCCTTGACGACACAAGTCAGCTTATCTTTTGACCATATTCCTCTTCCAACGATGGAGGCATCCTCAAGGGTGAGCGTCTTGGTGGTAGGGTCGTAGCTGACTTTGCCTGTGACGCCATCGATGACCGAGAGGTCGGAGCAGTTTGCCGAGGTGACCGCCACGCCGACAATCTCAAGGCCGTACTTCGTCTGCGCCGAGGCTGAGAAGCCTGCGAGCAGTAAGAGCATCGTGACGAGTGTCGCGATGAGTGTGTGATGATATACTTTTCGTTTCATTGCTGTAGTGTTTTTGAAGTGTCTATATGTATGTAGAGCTGTCTGTCGAAAACTGAGAGGAGGCGTAGCAGTGGAACTTGCGTGCCGACTGGCTACGCACTCCCCTCAGAACTTCAAACAGCTATTTCAATCAATTCTTCCCTAACGCTGTACGTGCATGACCTTATGGCCACCGATGATGTAGACGCCTGTGGGTAGTTCCTCGAGAGGCTCAGAGCGTAGCACGCCGTTCATATCGTAGATAGCGCCCTCTGCGGGTTGCTGCTCAGGCGTGACGAAGTCGATCGCCGTGCCACCCGTGGGTGTGATGACCACTTCGCTGGTGATGACCTTGCCAAAGGCATCGCAGACGGCTTCCTTGCTGGCAAACCAGGCAGCCCCTGCGGGTTTCGTGATCGAACAGCCATCGAGAGTGAAGTTTGAGATAAAGCGGATGGAGCCCTCGGAGCCCTTTGCCGTGACGGAAGCATTTCTGATTGTAAGAGACTCGCCAGCTATGCCACTGCTGCCTGCGATTCCCCATTTGCCCTCGGCATAGACTGTACAACCCTCAATAAGTAGAACAGCCCCAGTATAGATACCAAAGTCTTTTGAAGACTTTAGAGTGAGCTGTCCATTCCCTTTTATAAAGGCATGGCTATAGAACCCCATTGCGGTCAAATTATTAGAAGTGATGGAGACCTCCCCCTTGATGACACAAGTCAGCTCATCTTTTGAATATATACCGTGACGATCTTCTCCTCCATCGATGGAGGCATCCTCAAGGGTGAGCGTCTTGGTGGTGGGGTCGTAGCTGACTTTGCCCTTGACGCCAGAGATCTTGGAGATCTCCTTATAGTTCTTTTCGTTGATGTCAACACCAGCGATCTTGAGGCCGTACTCCTTTACAGGTGGTGTGACACCACCCGTGGGTGTGATGACCACCTCGCTGGTGATGATATTGCCCGAGGCATCGCAGACGGCTTCCTCTTCAGCATTCCAGACAGCCCCTGCGGGTTTCGTGATCTCACACCCCTCGAGAGTGAAGTTTGCGAAGTAGCCGATGGAACCCTCGGTGCCCTTTGCCGTAACGGAAGCATTTTTGATTGTAAGAGACTCGCCAGAGCCATTCCGGCCTATGATTCCCCAAACGCCTTCGGCATAGACTGTACAACCCTCAATAAGTAGAGCAGCCTTAGAATAGATACCACATTCTTCTGAAGACTTTAGAGTGAGCTGTCCATGCCCTTTTATAATGGCATTGTTAGCGAACGCCATTGCGCTCGATTTATTAGAAGTGATGGAGACCTTCCCCTTGATGACACAAGTCAGCTGATCTATTGACCATATACCTTGACGTTGTTCTCCTACATCGATGGAGGCATCCTCGAGGGTGAGCGTTTTGGTGGTGGGGTCGTAGCTGACTTTGCCCTTGACGCCAGGGATCTTGGAGATCTCCTTATAGTTCTTTTCGTTGATGTCGACACCAGCGATCTTGAGTCCGTACTCCCCTACAGGTGTGATGACCACCTCGTCGGTGATGACGTTGCCCAAGGCATCGCAGACGGCTTCCTTTTCAGCATTCCAGACAGCCCCTGCGGGTTTCATGATCGAACAGTCATCGAGGGTGAAGTTTGTGAAGCTGCGGATGGAGCCATAGGGACCCTTTGCCGTGACGGAAGCATTTCTGATTGTAAGAGACTCGCCAGCTGTGTCACTGCTGCCATTGATTCCCCAACCGCCTTCGGCATAGACTGTACAACCCTCAATAAGTAGAGCAACCTCAGTATAGATACCACAGTATTTTGAAGACTTTAGAGTGAGCTGTCCATTCCCTTTTATAATGGCATTGTTATGGAGCTCCATTGCGGTCCAATCATTAGTAGTGATGGAGACCTCCCCCTTGACGACACAAGTCAGCTCTTCTTTTGACCATATACCTGAACGTTGTTCTCCTCCATCGATGGAGGCATCCTCGAGGGTGAGCGTCTTGGTGGTGGGGTCGTAGCTGACTTTGCCCGTGACGCCATCGATGACCGAGAGATCCTTGCAGTTCTCAGAGGTGACCCACACGCCGGCGATCAGGAGTTCGTACTTCTTTACAGGTGGTGTGACACCACCCGTGGAAGTGATGACCACCTCGTCGGTGATGACGTTGCCCGAGGCATCGCAGACGGCGTGCTCGCTGTCATTCCAGACAGCCCCTGCGGGTTTCGTGATCTTGCACCCCTCGAGGGTGAAGTTTGCAAGATCGCTGATGGAGCCCTTGGAGCCCTTTGCCGTGACGGAAGCATTTTTGATTGTAAGAGACTCGCCAAACGTGCCATCCTTGCCTGCGATTCCCCATTTGCCCTCGGCATAGACTGTACAACCCTCAATAAGTAGAGCAGCCTGAGTATAGATACCACATCCTTTTGGAGCCTTTAGAGTGAGATGTCCATTCCCTTTTATAATGGCATTCTTATCGAACGCCATTGCGCCCAAACTACCATTAGAAGTGATGGAGACCTCCCCCTTGACGACACAAGTCAGCTCATCTTCTGAATATATACTGTGATGATTTACTCTTCCAACGATGGAGGCATCCTCGAGGGTGAGCGTCTTGGTGGTGGGGTCGTAGCTCACCTTGCCCGTGACGCCATCGATGACCGAGAGGTCGGAGCAGTTCGCCGAGGAGACCGTCTCGCCGGCTATCTCGAGTCCGTAATTCGTCTGCGCCGAGGCTGATAAGCCTGCGAGCAGTAAGAGCATCGTGACGAGTGTCGCGATGAGTGATTGATGTAATAGTTTCTGTTTCATTGCCATTGTAGTTTTTGATTTGTATATAGAATGTAAGAGTATAGGTGGCGGTTGAAACTGAGAGGAGGCATAGCAGTGGAACTTGCGTGCCGACCGACTACGCACTCCCCTCAGAACTTCAAAACCAGCTACTACTAGCTCTAACGTTGTATGTGCATGACCTTCTGGCCACCGATGATGTAAACGCCTGTGGGTAGCTCCTCGAGAGGCTCAGAGCGTAGCACGCCGTTCATGTCGTAGATAGCGCCCTCCGCGGGTTGCAGCTCTGGTGTGACGAAGTCGATCGCCGTGCCACCCTTCGGGCTGATGACCACTTCGCTGGTGATGACGTTGCCCGAGGCATCGCAGACGGCGTGCTTGCTGGCATTCCAGACTGCCCCTGCGGGTTTCGTAATCTCACACCCCTCGAGAGTTAAGTTTGCGAGGTCGCGGATGGAGCCATAGGAGCCCTTTGCCGTGACGGTAGCATTTCTGATTGTAAGAGACTCGCCAGACTCGCCATCCTTGCCTGCGATTCCACAATAGCCTTCGGCATAGACTGTACAACCCTCAATAAGTAGAGCAGCCTCAGTATAGATACCACATCCTACTGGAGACTTTATAGTGAGCTGTCCATTCCCTTTTATAATGGCATTGTTATAGAACACCATTGCGTACCGATCATTACCAGAATTGATGGAGACCTCCCCCTTGACGACACAAGTCAGCTCATCTGTTGAACATATACCTCGACGTTGTCCTCCATCGATGGAGGCATCCTCAAGGGTGAGCGTCTTGGTGGCGGGGTCGTAGGTCACCTTGCCCGTGACGCCATCGATGACCGACAGGTCGGAGCAGTTCGCCGAGGTGACCTGCACGTCAGCTATCAGGAGTCCGTATACAGGTGTGATGACCACTTCGCTGGTGATGACGTTGCCCGAGGCATCGCAGACAGCGTGCTTGCTGGCATTCCAGACTGCCCCTGTGGGTTTCGCGATCTCACACCCCTCAAGGGTGAAGTTTGCGAGGTTGCGGATGGAGCCTGCGGTGCCCTTTGCCGTGACGGAAGCATTTCTGATTGTAAGAGACTCGCCAGACGTGCCATCGAAGCCTGCGATTCCACATTTGCCTTCGGCATAGACTGTACAACCCTCAATAAGTAGAGCATCCACAGTATAGATACCCCATCCTTCTGGAGACTTTATAGTGAGCTGTCCATTCCCTTTTATAATGGCATTCTGATGGAACTCTATTGCGTTCGAATTATTAGAAGTGATGGAGACCTCCCCCTTGACGACACAAGTCAGCTCATCTGTTGAACATATACCTTGACGTTGTCCTCCATCGATGGAGGCATCCTCGAGGGTGAGCGTCTTGGTGGCGGGGTCGTAGGTTACCTTCCCCGTGACGCCAGGGATGACCGAGAGGTCGGAGCAGTTCGCCGAGTTGACCCACACGCCGGCTATCGCGAGTCCGTACTCCTCTACAGATGTGATGACCACCTCGTCGGTGATGACGTTGCCCAAGGCATCGCAGACGGCGTACTTGTTGGCATCCCAGACAGCCCCTGCGGGTTTCGTGATCTCGCACCCCTCGAGGGTGAAGTTTGTGAAGTTGCGGATGGAGCCCTCGGTGCTACCCTTTGCCGTGACGGAAGCATTTCTGATTGTAAGAGACACTCCAGACTTGTCATACTCGCCTTCGATTCCCCATTTGCCTTCGGCATAGACTGTACAACCCTCAATAAGTAGAGCAGCCTTAGTATAGATACCACGTTGTTCTGAAGACTTTATAGTGAGCTGTCCATTTCCTTTTATAATGGCATTCTTTTCGAACAGCATTGCGTTCCATTTATTAGAAGTGATGGAGACCTCCCCCTTGACGACACAAGTCAGCTCATCTGTTGACCATATACCTAGACATTCTCTTCCTCCTCCATCGATGGAGGCATCCTCAAGGGTGAGCGTCTTGGTGGAGGGGTCGTAGCTGACTTTGCCCTTGACGCCAGGGATGGCGGTGAGGTCGGAGCAGTTTTCAGAGGTAACCTGCACGTCTGCTATCGCGAGTCCGTACTCCTCCTGTGCGGAGACTGAGGAGCCTGCGAGCAGTAGAACCATCGTGACGAGTGTCGCGATGAGTGATTGATGTAGTAGTTTCTGTTTCATTGCTGTAGTGTTTTTGAAGTGTCTATTATATAATGTGTGTAGAGCTGTCTGCCGAAAACTGAGAGGAGGCATAGCAGTGGAACTTGCGTGCCGACTGGCTACGCACTCCCCTCAGAACTTCAAACAGCTATTTCAAACGTGATTGGCTCTTGGCTGTTAGCGATTGGCTCTTGGCTGTTGGCTATCGGAGTGATCGGAGCTATCAGAGCTATCGGAGTGATCGGAGCTATCGGAGTACTAGTGACTCTAGCCAACAGCTAATAGCCAACGGCCAACAGCTAACGGCTATCGCTGTACATGCATGACCTTCTGGCCACCGACGATGTAGACACCTGTGGGTAGCTCCTCGAGAGGCTCGGAGCGTAGCACGCCGTTCATATCGTAGATAGCGCCCTCTGCGGGGAGCTGCTCCGGTGTGACGAAGTCGATCGCCGTGCCACCCGTAGGTGTGATAACCACCTCGTCGGTGATGACGTTGCCCGAGGCATCGCAGACGGCGTGCTTGCTGGCATTCCAGACAGCCCCTGCGGGTTTCGTGATCTTGCACCCCTCGAGGGTGAAGTTTGTGAGGTAGCGGATGGAGCCCTCGGTGCCCTTTGCCGTGACGGAAGCATTTCTGATTGTAAGAGACTCGCCAGACAAGCCATTGATGCCTGTGATTCCCCATTTGCCTTCGGCATAGACTGTACAACCCTCAATAAGTAGATCAGCCACAGTATAGATACCACTTTCTTCTGAAGACTTTAAAGTGAGCTGTCCATTCCCTTTTATAATGGCATTCTTAGCGAACAACATTGCGCGCCAATTATTAGAAGTGATGGAGACCTTCCCCTTGACGACACAAGTCAGCTCATCAGAAATATTCATGCCATCATCATCTCCTCCATCGATGGAGGCATCCTCGAGGGTGAGCGTCTTGGTGGTGGGGTCGTAGGTCACCTTGCCCGTGACGCCAGGGATGACCGAGAGGTCGGAGCAGTTCGCCGAGGTGACCTTCACGCCGGTTATCATGAGTCCGTACTCCTCTACAGGTGTGATGACCACCTCGTCGGTGATGTCGTTGCCCGAGGCATCGCAGACGGCACGACGGTCGGCATTCCAGACAGCCCCTGCAGGTTTCGTGATCTCACACCCCTCGAGGGTGAAGTTTGCGAGGTCGCAGATGGAGCCTTTGGTACCCTTTGCCGTGACGGAAGCATTTCTGATTGTAAGAGACTCGCCAGACTTGCCAGACTTGCCATCCTTGCCAGTGATTCCCCAATAGCCTTCGGCATAGCCTGCGATTCCACAATAGCCTTCGGCATAGACTGTACAACCCTCAATAAGTAGAGCAGCCTCAGTATAGATACCACTTCCTTCTCGAGACTTTAGAGTGAGCTGTCCATTCCCTTTTATAATGGCATT
>NZ_AXVC01000027.1 GCF_000482365.1 Porphyromonas uenonis DSM 23387 = JCM 13868
CCTCAGCGCCTTGCGCTTCATCCTTTCTGCAAAGTCAAGACAATCTTGCAAGCAAGATTGTGAGACTGTTGACTTTTGCAACAGTCTCACCATAATGTAGCCCATTCGTTGAGAGCTATCTGCGTCACGCTACGCTCATGCGCTAGCTTGACGTGGCGGGTAGCTCTCTTTGTTATATATCCCATCTATGCTTGATCAAATCCAGCAACTACAATCGGCTCTCGCCCACCTCGTAGCCTCTACGCCCGAGGAGGCTGAGCAGCTACGCATAGCTTATCTAGGCAAGAAAGGTCGTATCACTCAGCTCTTTGAGGCGTTTCGCCAGCTTCCCCCTGAGGAAAAGCGCCAACTCGGAGCAGCTCTCAATCAGCTCAAGCAAGAGGCCACTGCACGTATCAAGGAGCTCCTATCCTCTGTCGCTACGCAGTCTGTACAGCAGACGATCGACCTGACCCGTCCTGCGGTGCCTTACCCGCTAGGCTCTCGTCATCCGCTCACACTCATACAGGAGGAGATCTGTAACATCTTCGAGCGCATGGGCTTTAGCATAGCTGAGGGGCCTGAGGTGGAGGATGACTGGCACGTCTTTGAAGCGCTCAACTTCCCGCCAGACCATCCCGCACGAGACATGCAGGACACTTTCTTTGTGGATCACAAGAGCAATATCTTGCTTCGCACCCACACCTCCTCCGTCCAGACGCGCGTCATGAAGAGCCAAGAGCCTCCCATACGCGTCCTCTGCCCTGGGCGTGTCTATCGCAACGAGGCTATATCCGCTCGTGCTCACTGCTTCTTTCACCAGATCGAGGGACTATACATTGATCGCAACGTGAGCTACGCCGACCTGAGAGAGGCGTTGCTCTTCTTCGCTCAGTCGCTTTTTGGCGCTGATACACAGATTCGCTTGCGCCCCTCCTACTTCCCCTTTACCGAGCCGAGCGCTGAGATGGATATCTCTTGCGGGCTGTGCCATGGCGAGGGTTGTGGCTTCTGCAAGCATACTGGATGGGTCGAGATCCTAGGCTGTGGCATGGTCGATCCCAACGTGCTGGAGAATTGTGGCATCGACAGCTCCGTCTACAGTGGCTACGCCTTCGGACTAGGCGTGGAGCGCATTGCCAATCTTAAGTACAATGTGAAGGATCTACGCTACTTCTCGGAAAACAACCTAGACTTCCTCTCGCAGTTTACCGCACACACCACTCCCCTCTAAAGGCTCCTTCGAAAGTGACTCTAGACGAACGCTACGGCTTGGCTCTGGAAGGGCTGACCAAGCTCTACCCCAACGCTGATACGGAGCTTATCTATCACGATCCCTTTAGTCTACTCGTGGCGGTCGTCCTCTCGGCTCAGTGCACCGACAAGCGGGTTAACATGGTTACTCCGCAACTGATGGCGCACTTCCCGACGCCCGAGGCGATGGCGCGCGCCTCGGTCGATGATCTGCTAGCTTTCATGGGGAGTGTGAGCTATCCAAACAATAAGGCGAAGCACCTCATTGGGCTCTCCGAGCGGATCGCTCAGGAGCATCACGGCGTCGTCCCCTCTACGCGTGAAGAGCTAGAGGCGCTCCCAGGCGTAGGGCGCAAGAGTGCCAGCGTGATGCTGGCCGTCTGCTTTGATACGCCAGCGATGCCTGTTGATACGCACGTCTTCCGTGTGGCCAAGCGCATTGGTCTCGCCTCCTCACGAGCCACCACGCCCTTAGCTGTCGAGCAAGCGCTCAGGCGACGCATACCTCGTGAGCAACTCATACGGGCGCATCATCAGCTTATCCTATTAGGCCGTTACATCTGCAAAGCGCGCAAACCGCTCTGCGACGAGTGCACCCTCACCGCCTGCTGTCGCCATTACGCTACAGCTTCGAAAGATTAAGTGACCGGAGGTTTCGGTGTTACGAGCACTTTCTCCGTCACTTGACACGGAGACCGAGTGTTTCCGTTAGGTAGGCGACCTCTTTGTAGTGCTCCTTGTAGTAAGCCGCACGCTCCTGAGCTGTCGAGGCGTGCTGCGTCTGCTCCACAGCTGCGACCTCAGTCGTCAGGGTCAGGTGATCGTTGTGTAGCTTCTCCTTGAGATAGCGTAGCAAAGAACGCTCGATTCGCTCGAACGACTCTAGCTGTATGTTGCTTACGAGTGAGAGCTTCAGCTCATGAGGTGGCTGTAGCTCCGGGGTGACCGTGTGGAGTAGCTGGGAGAGATAAGCCTCCTCCGTGAGCTCCTCGTCAGCGTAGGCGAGCCACCACTTGAGTAGCGCCTCAGGCGTGACAGGCTCGTCACGTTGCTCTGTGGCCGTGGTGGCGCTATCGTCCTCAGCCTTACTGGCAGTGGCTTGTGCGGAGAGGGACTCCTCCGCCTGACGCTTGAGCGCCGATATACGTAGTGAGGAGGCCTTGGGTGTGTACTGCTTTGGTTGGCTAGTGGCTACCTGAGGACTCTTTTTTTTTTCGTCCTGTGTAGACGTAGCTGTAGAAGGCTTAGGCGTAGCCGCAGGAGGCGCCTGATAAGTAGCTTGCGGAGCTTGGACGCTACTTTCTTGTGGTGCTGGAGCTGCTGGTGCTTCTGTCTGGGGAGCGACCGTAGCATTCTTAAAGGCGCCACACATCTCGGAGATCCCCATGAAGGTCAGCTCTACGAGTAGGCGCTTAGCTTGTGACGAGCGGTAGTTACGCTCGCAGGAGACCAACTTAGAGATAGACTTATAGAGAAAGAGCGGATGTATCTGCTGCGCTAGCGTGGCAAAGCGCTCCGCATGTACGCCCGTATAGGGAAAGAGTTGCATCGTCTCCGGGGTGCGAGCTACCAGCAGGTTGCGCATGAAGTCAGCCAAGCCGATGATCAGCTGTCGCATGGCTACTCCCTTGGCTAGGAGCTCGTCGAGGAGTAGGAGCGTGCGCTTGTAGTCACCACTATATAGGTAGGTGGTGAAGTAAAAATAGTACTCGTCGTCTAGTATGTTGAGCGTCTGTAGCGTCTGCTCGTAAGAGATGACACCGTCCTGCGCTGTGCTAGCCAGGCGGTCAAAGAGTGAGAGCGCATCGCGCATACCGCCATCGGCAATGCGTGCGATCGTGTCAAAAGAGCGAGGGTCGTACTGCAACCCCTCCGCATCAGCCACACGGCGTAGCTGCTCTGCGATCTGCTCCGGCGGTATCGGCTTGAAGTCGTACACCTGACAGCGTGAGAGGATCGTGGGGAGTACCTTGTCCTTTTCGGTTGTGGCTAGGATAAAGACTACATAGCCAGGGGGCTCCTCAAGGGTTTTGAGAAAAGCGTTGAAAGCGCCCGACGAGAGCATATGCACCTCATCGATGATGTAGACCTTGTACTTGCCCTGCTGTGGACGTATGTAGACATCCTCGTTGAGACGGCGTATATCGTCGACCGAGTTGTTGGAGGCGGCGTCCAGCTCGTATATGTTGAACGCACGCTGATGCAGAGCAGCCTGACAGTTGGGGCATACGCCACACGCCTCTCCCTGCGGGGTTAGTTGCTCACAATTGATCGTACGGGCTAGGATACGCGCTGCAGACGTCTTGCCCACACCGCGAGGCCCGCAGAAAAGGTATGCGTGAGCTATCTTGCCCTGCTGTATAGCACTCTTGAGCGTGAGACAGATAGCCTCCTGCCCGAGCATCTCGTCGAATGTCTGCGGGCGGTACTTACGCGCTGATACTATAAAGTTGTCACTCATCTCCTTCTGGTTTATCATCGTCCGTATGAGCCTTCTCATAGCGCTCCTGCTCTGACTGGCTTAGGGCTGAGAGTCCGCTGTTCTGTACAATTTGTGAGAGACGCTCGAGCGACTTCGTCTCTTGAAGGTCCGTAGAGGCGGTCGGCTTGGCCTTTGACCCAGGCACGTAGTCGTGACGATAGAGATTGATAAAGAGTACGATCAGGGAGAGTATCAGCGGTCCGAAGATGACTCCCCAGAAGCCAAAGAGCGAGAGCCCGATGAAGACACCGAAGATGGTGATCAGCGGGTGAATGTTTGCCATCTGCTTCTGTAGGAGTAGTCGTGCCACATTGTCCACGCCTCCGATGACGATGAAGCCGTAGAGCGCTAGTAGGATAGCATTGAGCCAGTCTCCGTTGATCCCCATGAAGACCGCTAGTGGAATCCATACGATCATAGTACCTAGCACGGGGATGATCGTCGTAAAGGTCGTCAGTACGGCAAAGAGTAGCGCATTGTTTACCCCAAAGATGAGGTAGCCTATATAGGCAAAGACTCCCTGTACGATCGCTAGGACTGGTATGCCGATAGCATTACTCTTGACGATGCTGACTGTCTCGTTGGTGACTGTCTTTTTATTATCCTCTGTAAAGGGAAGTAGCTCCTCCACGGCTGCCTCAAAATGGTCATAACCTCGTAGCATGAAGTAGAGGAGGAAGAGGATGACAAAAGCGTTTAGGAAGAACGAAGACATCCCCTGTAGCAACCCTTTGACCAAAGTGGTTGAGAAGCTCGTCAGCTTCTGCAGGTTTTCTTCGCTCCATAGTTCTATGCCAAAGCGATCCTCCACCTGCTGGATCATATCTTGCGCCTGCGTCGTCAGTACATTGAGTGACTCTGGATCGAATGTGGAGAAGAGGTCGATGAGCATCAAGACGATCCCCAAGAGTGGTATGAGAAAGAAGAAGATAGCCTCTATGGTCAGTAGCGAAGCGGCCCAGTTGCGTCCCCAGTGCTTGCGCTCCACAAGCCACTTCATCTGACCTCTCAGGAGGACGTAGATGGTTAGGGCTCCCAGCACACCACTCATGTAGGGTAGGGCATGCTTGCCGATTATAAGCATCAAGATGAGGATGAGCGTGATCAGAGAGGTACGAGGCGTCCAGAAGGAAACCTTGTATATAGGCTCTCCGAGCTTCGTGTGGCTGTGCGTGAATTCGTTAGGAGCAGTCTGGCTGGCACCCTTCGTTGCAGACGATGGGGCGTTTGAGTCGTTAGGGGCTTTTCTATCTGACATAGGGCAAGAGTGAGTTTTGGGAAAACTGTCTTGAGAAATAATAGTTAGACGTATCAAGTTTCACCCAAAGGTACGAAAAAAGAAGTTAGAGCTCCTCGCCTTAGACGCAAAAAAGAGAGTGACTCACACGCTGTGTAAGTCACTCTTGATATAGGTCTGACGACCTTGGTCGGGATGACTGGATTCGAACCAGCGACCTCACGCCCCCCAGACGCGCACTCTAACCGGACTGAGCTACATCCCGTATTTCGAGGGGCAAAGGTACAACTTATTTTTGGACTAGCCAAATCTACGGAGCCCCTAGACTGTGTGTCACGACGAGCCTCTCGGCTAGTCGTTTTTGCCACTCCTCTGTAGCAACTCTTCTGGAGAAGCTCCCTCCTGCAAGGTGTGGCGTAGCTCCGAGGGGGAGAGCCCGAAGTTGTTGGAGCAGTAGCGTGAGAAGCTGGACTGTGCGCTGAAGGATAGCTGGCTGGCTATCTCGCCGATGGAGAGATCGTAGTCCTGAATGAGGAAGAGTATCTGCTTATTGCTCTGCATACGTATCCACTGCTCGGGCGAAGTGCCAAACTCCTCTCTAAATCGCTTGTAAAAAGCGGAGGTAGACATATAGACCCGCTCGGCTAGTTCGGAGACCTTTGTATTGCAGGAGAAAGCACTGATCACATCACTATGAAACTTGGACTCTCCTAGGATAGGCCACAAGAAAGTGGCTAGCTCCTCACGGCTATAGTAAGCTCGTAGATTCCAAAAGAGCTCCTTGACCTTGAGCTCGTGGAGGTAGGCGCACAGTGCCTGATCATTGAGGTACACCTTGAGCGTTGTTAGTAGCGAGTGGATAGCCCCACGTATCTCAAGCGGAGCTGGATCGTAGGTCACCTCCAGCTTGAGCTCCTCGAGTTGCTGCAGTGAGATCTTGTCGCATATGAAGTCCACAACGTCAAAGTATGCGTCTAGGAGCTCTCCGTCGGCACTGAAGGTGGCATTTACCGTACTACCACGCGGGATAAACTTCATCTGCCCCTCTCGCAGTTCCCACAGTTCGTCAGATATGGCTAGACGCACCGATCCTCTCGTGCAGAAGAGGATCGAGTGGTATTCAGTCATCCCACGGTAGAATCTTTTGTCAGAGCCATCGACGCGGAGCCACCCATTATTGGCATGTGTTGCGTAGTGGTGGCAGGAGAGATGCTCTGGTGGGTTGAATAGTGTCATAGAGGTCATCTTAGGTTAGTGCTTTGAGCGAGCTAATCTTCCGATGAGGCTCCCCCTGAGAAGCTAGCCCAGCGACTTGAAGTCATCAGCATCGTGACTCACAAGCTTGCCACGTTTCTAGCGACCCACCCCTCCTACTGATCTAGTAAAAAGGGAGCATGCAGGGACGGGCCTCATCCGCTCGCCCAAAAAAAGAACAGCCTGATCCAAAAGGGTACAGACCACCCTTCCTACCTCAAAGGTAGTGAAAACATTTGTAACGACAAATAGGCTGGAGGACGCACGGGGCGAGTAGCCCGTCGTAGGGCTACTCGTCCGATCACTCCGATAGCTCTATTCCCGCTATCTCTAATCTCTCAGCGAAGTCTAGAACTTTTTGTACATTTGTAGGTAGATGAGCGTGGCTTACTAGGACGAGCTACGGCGAAATTGTGAATCAACTTAAGATCATTGCAGTATTATGGAAAACAACAAAAGATTCTACCGCTCTCGTGATGCAAGGATTGGTGGCGTATGCGGAGGCATCGCAAACTACTTCGGATGGGATGCGACAGTCGTGCGAATTATCTACCTATTGCTAACATTCACAACGGCCTTTGCGGGGATTCCCATCTATATCCTCATGTGGATATTCGTCCCGCGGGAGAGGTTTAACAACTAACGAAACCCTTTTGGAGCATAGCACAATATGAGTTACCCATTACTACATGAGTTACTTGACCTAGTTGAGAGGTACGAAGAGTTTCGTGGCAATGCTGAGCAGTCGATGAGCAATTTCCTGCGCTTTGCTGATCAGTCTCTTGAGCAGCAGGCATCCACCGAGGAGTCTAAGACGGGCTCAAAGGGTGATGCCTATCTTAATGCGGTGATAGCACGTGACATAAGCTTCGTATACCGCTACATGCGCTACCTCGTGCGTAAGGCGATCAAGGATACGCCTCTACAGACCATCGATGAGTACTCTTATCTCATCACGCTGATGGCCAAGGGCGAGATGACCAAGACCGAGCTCAACAACTACAACGTCGTCGAGAAGACCTCTGGTAGTGAGATCATACGTCGTCTCCTCAAGAGTGGGCTAATCTCACAAAAGCGTAACATGCAGGACAAGCGTAGTCTGCTCCTCTCGATCACGCCCGAGGGACGCTCCGTGGTCCGGGAGCTACTACCTCGCATGCAGCGGAGTAGCGACCTACTCCTGCGAGACCTCTCGTGGGATCAGAAGATCTTCCTCCATACCCTCCACGAGCAGCTCTACGAGAGCAATCACCCGCTCTTCCTTAACGAGCGAGACACAGAGCTCGATAAGCTACTAGAGAAGGTCCCCATCAAGCACGCCACGCACCCTAACAAGTAGGCTCTAATATCTAACCTCTAACCTCTAACTTCTAATCTCTAACCTCTAACCTCTACCCAACCCATGAATCATCTGAGTGATCTGCTTAAGCTCTTTGCTACCACTTATCGACACAAGACGCTCCTGCGCTTTATGGATCGTACGCCTGAGGAGCGCTGGCATGAGTGGAGTGGCGAGCAGCTAGCCGAGCAGACTATGCTGGCAGCGCAAGCACTCGTACGCGCTGGCGTCAAGCCTGGCGACCGTGTGGCACTCTACACGCAAAACATGATGGAGGGCATCATCACCGAGCTGGGACTGATGGCGATACGGGCTGTCTGCGTACCGCTCTACGCCACTTGCTCGCCAGAGCAGGTAGCCTTCATCACGGAGCATGCTGGGGTCCAGTTGATCCTCGTGGGGGAGCAGTTTCAGTACAACAATGTCTACCCACTCCTGGCGAACCACTCCACACTACGCCAGCTAGTCATACTAGACGAGCGGGTCGTGCGTGATCCCGCAGACGATCGGAGCGAGTACTTTGACACCTTCCTCTCGATGGGTGATGCGATGCCCTACGAGACGGAGGTGCGGGCGCAGCTAGGGGCTGGCACACCCGACGAGACGGCGGTCATCATCTACACCTCAGGTACTACGGGCACGCCAAAGGGGGTGCAGATCACCCATCACATGATCCTCACACAGGTAGAGCGACACCAGAATCTCTTCCCGACGCTGGGAGATCATGATGTCTCGGTCAACTTCCTCCCGCTGAGCCATGTCTTCGAGAAGCTCTGGGTCTACTACTGTCTCGCCACAGGTATCAAAGTGGCGGTCGTGACCAACCCGAAGCGCATCATGGAGCTGATGCCTCAGATACGTCCCACGGTAATGTGCAATGTGCCACGCTACTGGGAGAAGGTCTACCAAGGCGTCCAGGAGCACATCGAGCAGGCGAAGCCTATGATGCAGCGCATCTACAGGGAAGCGCTACGCGTGGGACACAAGTACCATATAGACTATCGCATCCATGGTCGCAAAGCTCCCTGGGGACTGCGCATATCGAATGCTTTCTACCGCTATACGGTCTTCTATATATTGAAGCGTGTGCTAGGCTTGGAGCGCGGTCGCTTCTTCCCGACGGCGGGTGCTCCGCTTTCGAATGAGATCAACGAGTTCTTGCAGTCGGCCGGCTTCAACATCGTCGTCGGCTATGGACTCTCTGAGTCCGCTGCGACAGTTTCCTGTTACCTACCTGGGCGCTATGTCATAGGCTCCGTCGGGGAGGTAGTGCCAGGCGTAGAGGTGCGCATTGACCCTGAGACACAGGAGATACAGTTACGTGGTGATACGATCACGCCGGGCTACTATCACAACGATGAGGCGAATGCAACAGCCTTCACCGAGGACGGCTGGTTCCGCACGGGCGATGCGGGACGACTAGAGGGGCGTACGCTCTATTACACTGAGCGGATCAAAGAGCTCTACAAGACGAGCAACGGTAAGTACATAGCCCCGCAGCAGGTCGAGTCACTCCTGAGTAGCAGTCCACTCATCGAGCAATGCGCCGTGGTGGCTGACCAGAGGAAGTTTGTCGCAGCGCTCATCTATCCCAACTACGAGCAGCTCCGTCGTCGGCTCCGTGAGCGTGGTCAGGAGGCGCTGGCCGACCTTCCCACGGCAGAACTGGCACAGCGTAGCGAGGTGAGCGACATGCTCCTAAGCCATATAGAACCACTGCAGGCGCACCTAGCGGGATTTGAGAAGGTCAAGCGCATTGCGCTACTGGCCGAGCCATTCTCCATTGAGGCGGGTACACTTACACCGACGCTGAAGCTCAAGCGCAAAGCAATCCTCGAGCAGTACGCCGACCTGATCGAAAAGCTGTACCTTTGACCTCCCAATTGACACAATAAATAAAGGAGCGCACGCCACACCTTCGTGGTACATGCGCTCTAGATAGACACATATTATTATGATAACACAGGACCAACTAGCAGAGCTGTTGGAGCGCACGAAGGCGCTGGGGAGGTATCTTTGACATCGACCAGCGACGTGTCCAACTAGAAGAAGAGGAGCTCCGGACACAAGCTCCAGACTTTTGGGATGATGTACCACGCGCCCAGCAGCAGATGCGACGCGTGGGCGAGATACGCTCATGGATCGAAGCTTTTGAGGCGGTCGATGCGGCTACGCAGGAGGTCTCTCTGGCGTACGACTTTTACAAAGAGGAGGCCGTCGAGGAGCAAGATGTGGACGACGCCTATGCGCGTGCTATCAAGCTCGTCGAGGACCTCGAGCTACGCAATATGCTGAGCGCTGAGGAGGATCGCCTAGGTGCTGTCCTCAAGGTCAACGCAGGCGCTGGCGGCACCGAGAGCCAGGACTGGGCCTCCATGCTGGTGCGTATGTACCAGCGCTGGGCGGAGCGCTCGGGCTATAAGGTGACCATCACCAACTGGCAGGACGGCGACGATGCGGGCGTCAAGACGGTCACCATGCAGATCGAGGGCGAGCTGGCTTACGGCTTCCTCAAGAGCGAAAACGGTGTGCACCGCCTCGTACGTGTCTCCCCATACAATGCGCAGGGCAAGCGCATGACCTCCTTTGCCTCGGTCTTTGTCGTACCCCTCGTGGACGACTCGATAGAGGTGGAGGTGAACCCCGGACTACTCTCTTGGGATACTTTCCGATCCAGTGGAGCTGGTGGGCAAAATGTCAACAAAGTGGAGACGGGCGTACGCCTGCACTACCAATACACCGACCCTGACACGGGAGAGACGGAGGAGATCGTCATCGAAAACACCGAGACACGCTCTCAGATGGACAATCGTGAGAACGCTCTGCGCCTCCTACGCTCGCAGCTCTACGACAAGGAGCTGGAGCGTCGTCGTGCGGCTCAGAGCGAGGTCGAGGCGAATAAGAAGAAGATCGAGTGGGGCTCTCAGATACGCAGCTACGTCTTCGACGATCGCCGTGTCAAGGACCACCGTACAGGCTATCAGACTTCCGATGTCAACGGCGTGATGGATGGCGACATTGATGCTTTTATCAAGGCTTACCTGATGCAGACGGGAGCTGGCGCAACTGATGAGTAAGTGACTGACTGACCTATGATCGTCTGCATTGCTGAGAAACCGTCCGTAGCGCGTGACATAGCCAAGATACTTGGAGCCACCGAAGCTCGCTCGGGCTATATCGAGGGCAATGGCTATGCCGTCACTTGGACCTACGGTCACCTCTGCACGCTCAAGGAGCCGGAGGACTACCAGAGCAGTTGGCAGGGGTGGCGCCTCGCTGCGCTACCGATGATCCCGGAGCGCTTCGGCATCAAGCTGATCCACGAGGAGCACATCGAGCGGCAGTTTGCCGTGATCCAGGGGCTGGTCTCACAAGCAGAGCGGGTGATCAACTGCGGCGATGCGGGCCAAGAGGGCGAGCTGATACAGCGCTGGGTGCTTCAACTGGCGGGTTGCACCTGTCCCGTGGAGCGTCTCTGGATCTCCTCGCTGACGGACCAGTCGATCCGCGAGGGTTTTGCCAATCTGCGTCCCAGCAAAGATCTAGACACGCTCTACCATGCCGGCTTAGCACGCGCTATCGGCGATTGGCTCCTAGGGATCAATGGCACTCGTCTCTACACTCTCACAGACCGCTACAGTAGCAGGCAGAGAGGCGTTCGCTCCGTGGGGCGTGTGCAGACGCCGACACTGGCGCTCGTCGTGGATAGACAAGCGGAGATCGAGAGCTTCGTACCGGTCACTACTTACGAGATGCAGACCACCTATCGGGGAACGCTCTTTAGGGCAGACACGACACAGGAAGTCGAGGTGACCTTTGCCGAGCGACAGCAGGCCGAGGAGCTCATCGAGCGGATCGCTAAGGAGCCCCTTGTCGTGCAGGCGGTCGAGCAGAAGAAGTCGACCGAGTACCCGCCACGCCTCTTCGACCTCACCTCCCTACAGGTGGAGGCGAATAAGAAGTTTGGCTTCACGGCCGAGCAGACGCTCCGACTCATACAGTCCCTTTACGAAAAGAAGGTGACCACCTACCCACGTGTCGATACCACCTTCCTCCCCGAAGACCAATACCCCAAGGTAGGAGAGACGCTCCAAGGCATCGCTCGCCACGCTAAGCTCGGGGGCTTCATCGCTCCGCTACTGAGTAGTGGCAAGCCACTGAAGAAGAGCAAGAAAGTCTTTGACAATAAGAAGATCACCGACCACCATGCCATCATCCCGACGGGACAGCTGAGCAGTGGACTCACGCCCGACGAGGAGCAGATCTACCTCCTCGTGGCGCTGCGCTACATCGCTGCTTTCTACCCTGATGCTAAGGTCTCGACGACTACCGTGCGCGCCACCGTCGAGGAGTACCCGCTACGTGCCTCTGGCAAAACGATCCTCGTCGAGGGATGGCGAGAGGTGCTTAAGCCAGACAGTGGCAAAGAGGGCGACGACACCTCGGAGGGTGCTAAAGATAAGGAGCAGACACTGCCCCCCTTCAAGGAAGGCGAGTCAGGGCCCCACGAACCGACGATCCGTGAGAGCACCTCTACACCTCCACGCTACTATACCGAGGCGACCCTCCTACGGGCTATGGAGACAGCGGGCAAGGGGGTCGAAGACGAAGAGCTACGGGATGCCCTCAAGATGAACGGCATCGGTCGCCCCTCCACCCGCGCAGCCATCATCGAGACGCTCTTCAAGCGTGGTTACATAGTCCGTGAGGGCAAGTCGCTACGCGCTACACCGGCCGGCATACAGTTGATCGAGTCCATACAAGACCCGCTCCTCAAGAGCGTCGAGCTGACAGGTCGCTGGGAGCTCAAGCTGCGTCAGATCGAGAGCCGTGAGTACGACCCAGGGCAGTTTCTCAACGAACTCAAAGCACAGGTCACCGCCCTCGTCACCGAGGTGCGCGGCTTCTAGCGGTTGGCCACTCGTCTTGCTGCACTACGACGGACGCCCTCCCGCTAGACACGCTCGTGCGTCCGTACACAGGGCTAGTCGTTTCGTCTAATTTCTAGTCTCTAATTTCTAACGTTTACCTAGCGATCGAATTCCTACCTAGGAATTTGCCAAATAAGTACCTAGGAATTCCCCATTTCCTACCTAGGAAATAAAAAATTCTTCGGAGGAATCAAATGAAACTTCGGAGGAATCAAATCATAAGTCCGAAGAATTTGTCCATTTCCTAGGTAGCAAATCAAAAATATCTACGGAGGAATTTTGCCATTCCCTAGGGGGGGGATTTAGAGGTTAGAGATTAGAGATTAGAGATTAGAAATTAGAGACGAGTAGCCCTGCGTAGGGACGCACGAGACGAGTAACCCTTTGTACGGACGCACGATCTGTGCGTCCGTCCCCGTTAAAGCGTGACGTGTAGCCATATGTACGGACGCACGGTGTGTGTCCCTACAGCGGTTACCCCTCCGATAGCTCCGATAGTTCCGACCCCTCCGATAGCTCCGATCCCTAACCTCTAATCTCTAACCTCTAATCTCTAATCTCTAGCCTCTAATCTCTACCCTCCTCCTCCCCAACTGTTAAAATCGAGCGAGACGCCGAAAATGTCAAACAAAATACCGAAAATGTCAACACGTTATAGCAATTCGCGTCGTACCTTTGCCCCCGTAAGATATTTACTGTATAATCAACTAACCAAACGAATTCAACTATGAAGAAGTTTATTTATGCAACGTTGGCTCTCGCCGCAGTGCTGCTCTTCGCAAGCTGCAAGAACGACAAGAACCAACCAAAGAATGAGGCAGGCGATGCCTATGTCTCATTCACATTCAACCTCCCACAGGGTGGTACAAGAGCTGGTGTGGACGGCAAGAACGCTGGCGACTTCTACGATGGTACTGCTGATGAGCAGGCTATTAAGACGGTCCGCGTCGTACTCTTCGACCCGAGTAGCGAGGTGGTTAAGTACGCCTTTGACTACAACATCACCGCTACTGGTGGCGCTGCCGCTACGGGTGAAATCGCGGGTACTGCTACAGCTGCTAAGTTCACAACCAAGGCTAAGAAGGTCGAGACCCAAGACTATAAGATGCTGGCTATCCTCAACGGAACAGCTGATGTCTTGGCTGCTACTGCAGAGGGTAAGTACCTCAAGGATGCTCAGGCTGTTCTCACTTCTGATGTTAAGACGCTGTCAGGCGATGGTAAGGCTATCATGATGTCTAACGATCGTGGCCTCGTCGATGTTAAGTCTACGAGCATGAAGGAGAAAGACACAGAGGCAGAGGCTGCTCCTGTTACCGTCAACGTAGACCGTATCCTTGCTAAGGTATTCGTAGGTGGTACCCCAGAGTGTAAGAATGGTAAGCTGACCAACATCAAGTGGCAGCTCAACACGACCAACACGAAGACCTTTATCTATCGTCAGTTTGGCAAGATTGCGGCCACGGACTTCCCAGATGAGACTGCTACAGATGCTAGCACACGCTTCAACCGCTATGCTAAGGATCCTAACTATTCTGGCGCATTCAATGCTGCTGACTTCAACTACCTAGAGGGCACACCTGAGATAACTGGTACCTTTGGCTACGATGACGCTAATGGTCAGTACTGCCTTGAGAACACGATGGATGCTGCCTCTCAGAAGGTTCAGCAGACCACCTCATTCATCCTCAGTGGTACTTGGACACCTGAAAACCATGACGGTATCACCTTCACCGAGGGTGAGACTTGGTACGACTGGAAGGGCTGGAGCTTCACAAAGGCTAAGATGGCTGAGTACAAGACTATCCTCGATGATAACACTAACACCAAGCCTGAGATCAATGGTACGCCTAACGGCTTCAAGGCTGCTCTCAAGGCTGCTATTACTGCTGGTCTAGCTGTTAATCCTCAGGGTGATGTTACTACAGCTTCTGGCACGTTCGGAGAAATCGTAGCTTACAAGGGTGGTGTTTGCTACTACCAGACGAACCTAATCCGTCACTTCAACGATACTCTGTCTGGCAAGGAGATGGGTTATGGTCGCTACGGTGTAGTACGTAACAACATCTACAAGATCAACATCAAGGAGATTAAGCACGTAGGTACTCCTACCGTCACACCCGATAAGGATAACCCCAGGAATGATGACCCAAGTATGTCATACATCTCCTTCGACATTAACGTCAATCCTTGGATCGTTCGCACACAGGATATCTCTCTATAATCCTCTCTTACTGCTCCTTGCCAGCAGTCTAAAGTAATGGCATTATCCTATGAGGGGTTGAATGTTCCCCTCATAGGAACTATTCACATAAAAGAGGGCTAAAGCCCCACGTTGACTATGGTACCACACACGTTATCTCGATCGAGACTATTATATATAGGAGTCATGCTCCTGCTGAGCTGGAGCTTCGTCTCTTGTGACAAGTGCATCTACGAGGATCTATCCACCTGTCCTCTCCGGGTGCAGCTACGCTACGATTACAATATGCAGTACGTAGATCGCTGGCATCGCGAGGCCGAGGATGTGCATCTCTACATCTTCGACGAGGCGGGACACTTTGTCTCAGAGATGACCGATGCGGCTGCACCTTACGAGGAGAAGCAGACCTTCGAGCTACAGCTTGCCCCGGGCAACTACACCATCATGGCACTCTGCGGCCACCGTATGGGAACCCTCTATGAGCAGAGCAAGCTACAGACCGGCACCTCAACGATGAAGGATCTGCTCGTACAGATCTCGAGAGCTGAGGACAAGCGGATCGCTGCCGAGCTACCACCACTACTCTATGGCGTCTCTAAGGATGTCCAGGTGCTGGGCGATGGGAGCCGGCTCATCGTCGTCCCGATGGCTAAGTGGACCAACAAGATCCGACTCGTCATGCAGGACCTCTCGGAGGGTGGCAAGTCCAACATCAAACTCGACAACTACGACTTTAAGATCACCGCTCCCAACGGTCGCTACAACGGTGCTGGTGAGGTGCTCACCGACGACATTCTCACCTACACCCCGTACTATGCTGAGCAGGTCAAGGGAACGGGCGGTATCGCTGTCGAGCTTAACACCCTTCGTCTACTGACCAACCAAAAGCAGCGACTCATCATCACCGAGCGCGCTACGGGCAACACACTCCTCAACGTGGATCTGCTATCGTTACTGCTACAGACGAAGTTCTACGCAAACAACAAGCTTTCCGATCAAGAGTTCCTCGATCGTGAGGATCGCTACGCTATCATCTTCGCCTTCGATGGTCGCCCCGTGACACAGGAGACTTTCCTAGCGGTGAACGTGTGGATCAATGGCTGGCTCATCCGTGAGCAAGACTATAATATATAATGTGTCTAACCTCTCGAGCTACAAAGCCATGACGAAATGCAATCTATATAGCATACAAGGAGGCCCCCGCACGATCCTTGCGTGGCTGCTCTCCGCGATGCTCCTGCTGGCTGGTCTGACAGGTCTGACCAGCTGCGTATACGATGACCCCTCCGCCTGTCCCCCAGAGCAGGGAGACTTCTAC
The DNA here is from genome assembly GCF_000482365.1 of Porphyromonas uenonis DSM 23387 = JCM 13868. GTDB lineage: Bacteria > Bacteroidota > Bacteroidia > Bacteroidales > Porphyromonadaceae > Porphyromonas > Porphyromonas uenonis. The sequence goes on from NZ_AXVC01000027.1 coordinate 15,998, forward strand.
CTATCGATGAGCGTGGCTCCGCAGTCCACCTTCCGTCAGGGTACGGATCCTCTGCCTGAGCCTGAGCTACAGGCGAAGCTCACCGCTGCGGAGAATAAGGTCAAGTCTGTGCGTGTCCTCATCTTCGACCACGCTACGGGCAAGTGTCTAGTCAACCAAGTCTTAGGAGGCTATACACAGCCAGCAACCGATGGCACGCCTTGGAGCCATCCTGTCCTTATCCCTGGAGATGTAAAGAGCTTTGACTTCTACTTCGTTGCCAATGAGGCGTCGAAGACTTACAACCTAACGACAGCCCTGCAGGGTGTCTCCGAGCGGGGGCACCTCTACTTCCGTCCCGAACTGACGAAGATACCCTGGCAGCCGGAGTTCATGCCTAAGCTAGCGGAGGGTGGCAGCGGTGAGGAGGACCTCATCCCGATGACCGCCATCTGCTCTAACGTCTCTCTCGATGATATCAAGCAAATGCTCGGTCAGGGCACCAAGCAGGATCCCTACCGCTTCCTCGCAAAGAACGGGAAGCGTCGCCACGTACGTCTGACCCGTGTGCTAGCTCGTGTCGATATTACGATCCCCAACGTGATCGCCAACAAAGTGCTGGGCGACCCAACTTCGGATCAGGTGCTCGTGCTGGACTATATAGATGACTTTGAGATGGCACTGTACAATGTGCCACGCTACTTCTCCCTCTTCGCCTCTCGTTACTACGACGAGAACCAGTGGACCACGACGCTCTACAGTCCCATCAGCAATAACTACTACACCAATCCTCAGGACGGACAGGACTGCTACTATCTAGAGCGAGACAAGGACAAGGTGCAGCGCAATATGGCTAGCACCGCAAGCGCCGGTCACGCTATCGGCGAGCTCAGAACGTCCGACTACTACACGACGATCTATGTGCCAGAGTTCATCCGTCCGACGAGTGCCGATGCGGGACTAACGTCCGACCAGCTGGCAGCGATGCAGCTCAGGCTCACCTTCAAGGTCAATGGTTGGGACCCCCAGCGCCGCACTGGCTATCAATTTGGCAAGCACCCGATCGAAGACAACAAGCTTAACGAACGTGTCTCAGAAGAGACCGGTCAGCTTGCGGCAAATAATAAGGACGTGAGCAAGTACTCCGTCATCCGCAATACGTGGTACAGAATCAAGATTACACAGCGAGAAGACCTCTAGTCGCGTGCCTCGGCACTTCTCACTTTTCCCCTTTACACATCCTATGTCTCATACGCTATGAAACGATATAGATACATCACCCTCTCCCTCCTTCTCCTCCTCTTGTCGATCTCCGCGCTCTCTGCGCAGAAGGACTACCAGCGGACTGATAAAGAGACTAACTACTTATTCAAAATAAAGACTACACCCTCTTATTGTCAGAACGACGGTACGATTATGGTCACACTGGCTGATCCAGGGTGGGGCCTCCCGATACCGATTGCTCAGATAGAAAAGGTCGAGTACGATGTCAGGGCTCAGGATGTCAGCTACTCCAAAGTTTATGTGCCTGCTTCAGCACCTACGGATGCATGTCTCATAGAGCAGCTACCAGGGCGTAAAGACTACCGTATCTATGTTAGAATAACGCCTAAAGAAGGAGTGGGCAAGTCTGTTCATTATACTGAAATACCCATTGACATAGAGGTCGAGAACAAGTATGTCGACCTAGCGGTGGTTAAAGAGGAGTTTGATCCGTATCGACTAACCTGTAGGCCTTACGGGCGCTTTCATATCGTAGCGCGAGGCAGTGCGGAGCGTCCCCCACATCTGAACATTGAGGATGCGCCCAAAACCTTTACGGGAGCTAGGAAAATGCAGCCTACTAAGCAGGAGGTTAAGGATGGCTTCGTCCTCTATCACTTTGACTATAACGGAGTATTACCACAGGGTACCTACAAATATACTGTAGAGAGTAAGTGTCGGCGGAATGATCAAGAGAAGTTTGACGTCTACGGTCCTGACCAAGACCTCCCAGAGGTGCCAACGAATCTCAAGATCCCCTTTGGCATCAACATCATGAGTGGTGAGGGTTGCGCCAGTGACATCTCTGAGTTTGGCGCTAACTTTAGTAAGGATAAACCAGAGCTCCGTGAGCTCTTTAAGGAGATCAATAAGGGCCACGATAATAATCCAGAGGCATACTTCCCTGAGTATAGAGATTCCTTCCCCTCTACTTTTATGGCAAACTACGAGGTCGTTGTCGTATCCCAGCAAGAGTATGAGAAGATCCAGCAGGGTACGCTAGACGCCAGCACGCTCCTCTGGAGTAGTCAAACGGGGTCTCTCACAAAGGTTTACGCCAATGACTCGGAGGGCGGTGGTGTCAGTCTCTCTTATAGACTACCTCAGTCGATGTCCCTCCGAGAGCTTGGCACAAAAAAAGCTCTCCCAGGTGCCGTGCTGATACGAGTCAAGCGTCCCAATACGGGATGTACGGATTATATCACTATTCCCATTGCGGTGGACTTAAACTTTCACAAAAGACGCTTTGAGCTCTTGAAGACAGAGAGTACGTTAGACTGTTCGATAGGTCAGATCGTATGGTTCCAAGGATGGAATTTCTGCTCCTTATATATTAAGTACTACGAGCTAGCTGATGGTGAGAGCAAACCAGCTCCTGGAACTAAGCCCGTCCATACTTCAGATGACTTTGGTCCTGCGGTCTCTACTCTGGTAGACAAGCGATATACTTTTGAGGGATATGATCCGACCAAGCGCTACTATGTCGAGCTGGATGTCATCGACCTCTATGGCAAGCCTGTTACCCCCAAGCCCAGCTTGATCCTTGCACCTACGAATGGGAAGCCTGTGAAAAATCGACTATTCGACTTCGGAAACCTCTACGTGCGTCTAGACAATCCGCTCTCTGATAAGATTAATAGACCATTAGATGCCTATCTAGCGCCAGCTTATGGCACAAAACTCTTCACAACTCAGCGAACTTCTCTTAATGCTCTTGCTGGCATGAAGGTGACCCTCGTGAGAGCTCCAGAGGGGTATGAGGAGTTTCAGAAGAGTAGAGAGGATTACTACTATCGCAAGCCTGACCCAACTAAGACTGACACTGAACGTTTCGGAGGTGGTATGATACGACTCGGAGAGACTATCGAGCTCTCCTCGACGTTTACTGAGACTGATGAACGAGAGGAACTTTATCCATTTAGGTTTCTCTATATAGAGGGAAAAGATGGTCAGCGTGTCGTCTATCCCTACAACAAAGAGAATGGAACAGACAACTTGAAGTCTGTTCTAGTCAAGGATGATGCTAAGCTTAAGTATATGTCGGAGCATCTGATGCCGAGGGGCATCTACCGCTTCAAGTTTGAGCACCCTTGTCAGCCGGGAGCGTCTTTCTATATCAATATAGATATGAACGAGCCGAACTTCGAACCTAAGCTTACCGAGCTGATTGATCCAGTCGTAGACTACGTATCCTGTGACGAGGCATATGTCTATCCCTTTGCTGATGGTCGCTTAGACTATGGCATAGATGAGAATGGACGCCCCCGTAATCTTGTGTTTTATGTCACGGGACTCCCTGGTGGAGATTCTAAATACCTCTACTTCTTCCCCTTTGATAGCAAGGGCAATCCGATTGATCATACCAAGTTCTACATCCCTCTTAAGATTAGAGATCTAGATCCTGCCAAACCTAAGATTAATCTACGCTACTTTTATCCACAGTCTACGTACCAATGGATCATCTATGACAAGGGCTCTAATTGGGTCGACTCTGTAGGTGTCGATCAATTTGTCCTCAATGAACTTCAAGGGGGAGGCGACAGCAGATTTAAACTACCGATTTCGGACTACAAACCCGCTGACGATATTGATGACTGGGGTGACGATGGAATGGGCTGGCGATGGCGAGAATGGCCATATTTGCCATGGGTCTCCGTCGATGTACCTATCAATGTGACAAAGGTTATTCCCTCTTATAGCCGTCCTACCTACGTGGGGTATCGCTGCTCCAAGGAGACGGGCTATATGGAGTTTAAGCTGATCAACATTCCTAACAAGACGGGCACCGTGGTTCTCAAGGACGGGGAAACAGTCATCAAGAGCGAAGACATCTCAAAGCTGACTGACCTGATGGTTCGCTGGGATCTTGCTGGTAACCTCAAGAATGAGTACACACTGGAGATAACGACCAGCCCTTGTCCTGGAGGACAAGGCATGCCGACGGAGAAGTTTACTGTCAAGCTTATAGACATCACGGAGGGTATCGAGGTGACGTTCTCTCCACGCAGAGGCCTTTGCCCTGGAGAGACAGTTACCTTGACGGCGAGCAATCTGGGTATCGACAACAAAAACTATACTTGGAAGATTACGAAAGCTGATGGATCGATCGTGTCACGTACAGGTCGTATCGTATCCTGTGATGTGGTGGCTCCCCGTGTAGCATCAGATGGTAAGGCTCACTATAATACCTACGAGCTGACCGTCACAGGGACTAAGTGTGGAGGAGAGCAGTTTGCAGAGGGTATCATCCCCGTGGCTCCAGACGAGCTGTGGTGGAAGCCTGATCTTGACGGTTATGGGACAGGTACGTTGCCCGGTGCTCCGGGTGAGGATGAGACGCCCAACAAGCCTGAGTCCTCAGACGCTAAGTACTATGATTGGCATAACCCCGACAACTGGGTGTTCCTCCACGAAAGAAAGTTTTACCCTGCCAAGGCGGTGCCTACCCGCTGTACCAATGTGCATATCATGAATCTGTCTGAGTTCGATATACCGACTAAACAGGGTACGTTCCGAGCACAGCCGGACTTGGCTAAGGAGGTGACCCTGCGTGACCTTTACGGCGAGCCGACCTGTATCGATATCACCTTCCACTCGGGAGCCTTTGTCTACAATATCCAGCAGCTCAACTACCGACGGGCTATGGTGCGCTACAACTTTGGCGTAGCTAATGCTACAGGAGGCTATGACAGGGACAAGTATATCTACACCGACAAAGAGCACGACACCGATGAGTGGCCTTATGAGCGTAACGAACTCAACCTGCTGGCTGCTCCGCTATACGATATCTATGCGGGTGACTACAGCTTCAGCGCCTCGCCCTATACCTATCAGCTCGGCTTCAAGGCGGTGCCTGGAGTCGATAAGAATGATCAGTATAACGTGGCAACGTTTGACCCCAGCGCCTTCAACGATCCCTCGCCACTACAGTCTATCTCGATGGCGGGCAATAATAACTGCATCGCTCTGGTCGTAGCTAAAGATACTCAGGGCTTTAACCGCAAGAGTAGCACGGTGCCTGTCATCACGCAGCGTCGTGGTATCTTGGAACTGCCTTACTTCGACCGTCCTGACATAGCGAGCTCCTTCTACCATCAGACTTACGATGCTAGCACGGGGCAGACGCGCTTCCAGTACTTCGATGGCAAGGCAAAGCGCTTCCGTGGTTACTACTCGTATGCTCAGCGCAGCAAGATGGCTTACCGCTTTATCTTTGAGGACCCCGCGACGCAGCGTATTCCTAAGCTTGCTGGCGATACCGAGGGTTACACGATGGAAGTGAGCGCTACTGCTGCTGGTCAGGAGGTGATGGTGGGCAATCCATTTATGGCACCGCTAGAGGTTGTTCCTTTCCTAGAGGCTAATAAGGATGTCATAGAGCCTTATGTAAGACTCTTGTATCCTAAGGTAACGAGCTATGATCCACTGAAGCTAGAGGGTTCGATCACTACCTACTACCGAGATGAAGCAGGGAGTATGAAGATTGATCAGCTCGGAGCCTTTGTGGTCAAACTCAAATCTGGTGTCGGACCTAAGGCACAGCTGGTCTTCCCGACGAGTGCTCTCGACTCATACGCTAAGCAACATCCACAGAGCCGTAGCCTACGTAGTACGAGTGGTGACGCGACAGCGGAGACGGCACGCTACCTGTCGCTGACGCTACAGAGTCGCCTCGGCAAGGATCGTGCGCTGGTCGCTTATGGCTACGAGTCTGGCTCGGTCGACAAAATGCTCCTAAGCACGGAGAGCCGCTATCCCTCGATCGCTATCATCGATCCCGCAGGTGGCTCCTATAAGGATCTCTATGCCGACGATGCGGCTACGGATCACTACGGGCTAGCCACACGGGTCTCCGAACCGATCGACGTGACGCTCTCGCTCGCCGGTAGTGTGATGGGACACGTTGTGACGGCTCGTCTGATAGACCACAAGAGCGGTCTGGAGCATGACCTGACGGGTGGTAAGAGTTGCCAGATCAAGCTCTTCCCGGATGACGCTGAGGGTCGTCTGGAGCTACGCGTGGACGGAGACTTTACGTCGGTCGCACCGATGGCTGAGCCTACAGATGAGCTACAGGCGCAGTACAGCGAGGGTATGCTGACCGTCCGCACGACACAGGAGATGTCGTCCTTACGTCTCGTACAGGGTGACGGTATCACGGTCTACACGCAGTCGCTACCTGGACTGACGGAGTACAGCGAGCGTATCCTCCTTTCGTCAGGTAGCTACGTCGTCGAGGCGGTCGGCACGGACGGTGTCGCACGCCGTGCGATGCTCGTCGTGAGATAGCTTTTTAGAGATTAGAGGTTAGAGATTAGAAGTTAGAAACTTATAGATTAGAAGTTGGAGATTAGTAGCTAGAGGCACTGGTACTCGTGGTAGTACTGGTGCCTCTAGTCTTTTTAGCGGGGATCGGAGGAAACGACCGCTTGCGGTCGGACGCATCGTAGCCCCCAGTCGGAGGAGCAAAGCTCCGAACGACTGCGGGGTCAGGAGTGCCACACGAAGCAAGCGACCTCCCCTGTGTGGGAGGTCGGACTGGGACTGTAAGCTTCGTCTAGTCCGACCCACAAGGGGTCGATCTCCTAACACGTCTGCCTATCCATCGGTCGTTCGGGGCTTTGCCCCTCCGACCGACGGCTACGATGCGTCGGACCTCTTGCGAGGTCCTATCCATCGGAATCATCGGAATCATCAGAGGGATCGGAGGTGTCGGAGCGATCGGACGAATAACGGCTGTAGGACGTGTCGTGGCACGCCACTATTTAGTACCTTTGCCTGCGGTTGATGTATCATCATAAGCTTGGTCGCGTTATTATAGCACATGTCTAGCTCTGTCATAGCTTCCCGCTCGCTCGTGCGGCTGCTCCTACTGCTTGTCATAGGGGTGGCGGTCGTGTCGTGTGCGACACAGGTACGACGCACGGAGCCTCCTGCCGCTACGCCGTCACAGACGGCGTCGCCAGACACGGTCGTGGCGGATCTCTCGGCAGATACGACCCGCTTGCTGGATACGCTGGCGACGCCTCAGGACTCGTTGGCAGCGGTCAGCGACAGCCTCGCTGCAAAAGCGGATACGACGCTGGCGCCTGCTGCGACCGATACATTGGCAAAAGATGCCGAGGTGCCTATCGCTGAGCCTGATTCGGTGGAGCTCTTCAAGCTGGAGGCGCCTGTGACCTTCTCGGCTGAGGACTCGCTCGTCATGACGGGGCGCAATGTGATGTACTTCTTCGGCCCTAGCGAGGTCAAGTACCAAAGGATGAGCATCGAGGCGAACTATCTCAAGATCGTCTCTGACAGTTCGGAGGTCTATGCGCAGTATGTGCTAGATAGTCTAGGGCAGCCGACGGCTAAGCCAAAGTTTGCCGATGGGGATCAGAAGTTCGAGAGTACGACGATGAAGTACAACTTCAAGACGGGCCAAGGCTTCATCACGGACGTGACGACCCAGCAGGGCGAGGGCTATCTGACGGCTACGCAGACGAAGCGCCTCAAGGACAATACGATGTACCTCAAGGATGGTCGCTATACGACTTGCGACCTGCACGATCATCCGCACTTTTACATTAACCTGACGCGTGCTAAGGCTAAGCCTGAGGACAAGATCGTCACGGGGCCTGTCTATCTAGTTATGGCAGATGTACCGCTCTACTTGATCGGCTTGCCGTTTGCCTTCTTCCCCTTCAATGAGAAGCAGACCTCAGGCGTCATCATGCCGAGCTACGGTATAGACCAGACACGAGGGCTTTACCTGACGCATGGTGGCCTCTATCTTAACCTCAATGACTACTGGGACTTGACACTCACGGGCGATGTCTATACGAATGGCTCCTGGGCGCTCAATGCGGCGTCCAACTATCGCAAGCGCTATAAGTATAGTGGTAGTGTGCAAGCGGGCTACATATCGACGGTACAGGGAGACAAAGATATCCCCTCGACCTATAGCCGCTCGCAAGATATCTCTCTCCGATGGACCCACTCGCAAGACCCCAAAGCGGATCCGCTACGTAACTTCTCGGCATCAGTCAACTTCTCGACGAGTAGCTACAATCACAACGCTACGCAGGCGGTCTACAACCACCAGCGACGAGCCGAAAATACTAAGGGCTCTAGCATCAGCTACCGACGGAGCTTTGCGGGTATACCGCTCTCGCTGACGGGAGCATTTAACATAGATCAGCGCTCGCGTGACTCGACCATCAGTGTGACCCTGCCGAACCTCTCGCTCTCGCTCTCGACGATCTACCCCTTCAAGCGAAAGAACCGTGTGGGCAAGGAGCGCTGGTATGAGAAGATCTCTTTCAGTTACAACGGCTCGCTACGTAACAGTATCACGACCAAGGAGAATCTGATCCTCAAGAGCAATCTAGTCAAAGATTGGCGCAATGGTATGCAGCACTCGATACCTATCTCTGCCTCCTTTGACCTCTTTAACTATATCAAGATCTCTCCCTCGATCAGCTATACGGCCTACTGGTACACCTCTCGTGTGGAGAAGCAGTGGGACGAGGCGCAGCAGCGGATCGTCGATGCGGACACGACTTATGGCTTCTACCACCTGAATAACTTCAGCGCGTCGCTCTCTGTAAGTACGACGCTCTACGGCTTCTACAAGCCGTGGCGTAAGCTCTTTGGAGATCGTGTGCAGATGATCCGTCACCGCTTCTCGCCCTCGATCTCGCTCTCGTATGCGCCAGACTTTGGCGAGCCCTTCTGGGGTTATTACCGTGAGATAGACTATGTCGATACGCTGGGGCAGGCACACAACTATGTTTACTCGCCTTACGAGCGAGGTATGTTTGGATATCCAGGACGCGGCAAGATGGGGTCGATCAACTTCTCCTTTGACAATAATGTGGAGATGAAGTGGCGCCTGCCGAGTGACTCGACCGCCGTGGAGGAGCAGTTTAAGAAGATCTCGCTCATTGATCAGTTTGGAGTCAGCTTCTCGTACAATATGGCTGCCGACTCCTTCCGCTGGAGTAACATCAATACGAACATAGCACTGAGGCTTACGAAGACCTTCGTGCTACGCCTCTCCGCCTCCTTCGATCCCTACGAATGGAACTACTACACCGACCCGCAAGGCAACGTGAGGCCCTATCGTGTGGACAAGCTGAGGATACTCAACGGACACGGCATCGGTGCTTTCCTCGGTACGGGTACGAGCTTTAACTACACCTTTACCCCGCAGACCTTCGATAAGATCGGTAAGTGGATCGGTGGGCTCTTTAATAAGAAGAAGGGCGCAACGACAACGGACGATGAGACGGCTAAACCTCCTAGCGACGACCCGACAGCGATGGACGGGGACGCTAGACCGGAGAGGGTAGGACCCGACGGCTTGCCTGGTGGAGGCCCTCGCAGCAGCTACAACGAGCGCGACAGCTGGGACGATGATGGATACTTGAAGTTTGACGTGCCGTGGAGCTTCTCCATTAACTATAGTGTCAATGTGGCGCAGGATAGGGAGAAGTTCAACACGCACCGACGAGAGTTTGAGTATAGGTTTATCCAAAACCTCTCTTTCCGAGGACAGCTACAGCCTACGCCGAACTGGAACTTCTCCTTTGATGCCAACTACAACTTCGACTTGAAGAAACTGACGGGTATGACTATCAACATAACCCGAGACCTGCACTGCTGGTCTCTCACGGCTAGTGTCATACCGCTCGGTGCCTACAAGTCATACAACCTCGTGATCGGGGTCAATGCCTCCCTCCTTCGTGACCTTAAGTGGGAGCAGCACAGCCTGCCCACCTACGGTGGCGGTGGCTGGTACTAACTCCCTACACAACGCAACGATTAGAACATAACGCTATGCACTCATTTGATACAACCCGCCGGATACAGATCCCGCCTGTGACGCTCAATCTGCTCATCATCAACGTGCTTTGCTACATCGCTCAGCAGGTACTGCCCCGTGTGGGGATCGACCTGACGGGGCTCCTCGGGCTACACTACGTGACGGCTCAGGACTTTCACATCTGGCAGCCGGTGACCTATATGTTCCTTCACGGGAGCTTCACGCACCTCTTCTTCAACATGTTTGCGCTCTTCATGTTTGGCGTGGCGATCGAGCGAACTTGGGGTGCTAAGCGGTACCTGCTCTTCTACCTGGTCTGCGGACTGACGGCTGCGCTCTCGCAGGAGCTCGTCTGGGGCTTGACGACTGTCCGAGAGGTGGCGGGATATGAGGTGATCGCCTTCCCCGATGGCTCTCGCATGGCTACGGAGCTCTTCGTCAATAAACTCCTGACGATAGGCGCTTCGGGGGCTGTCTTTGGGCTCCTGCTCGCCTTCGGCTGGCTCTACCCGAATGCGGCGATCTACCTCTTCTTCATCCCCATACCGATTAGGGCTAAGTACTTTGTGATCGGCTACGGCGTGATCGAGCTCTTCCTCGGGGTGGCTAATATAGAGAGCGACGTGGCGCACTTCGCCCATTTGGGCGGAATGCTAGGCGGTCTGCTCCTCATACTGCTATGGCGTAAGCAAGGCAAGCTGTACAATGCTTCGGGAGAAACCTATTACTACTAATCAGCGACTGCTCTGGGGCATCACGCTCCTGCTGGTAGCCTTTTGGTTGGTGGACTTCATCGTTTGCCAGCTACCCTCGCCACTGCCCACTCGGTGGACGCGTGGGGTGGTGGACCAGCTATATCTCTCCTGCTCGCTGGAAGCTCTGTGGCGTAGACCCTGGACGATCGTCACCTATACGCTCCTGCACAATAGTGGCTTGCACCTATTGCTCAACCTGCTCCTACTCTGGCTCTTTGGCGAGATGCTACTCCGTCACAGCGGATGGAGACAGTTCGTCTGGAGCTATCTCGGGGGAGCGGTCGTAGGTGGTATAGCCTTCGTGCTCTGCACCTCGCTGCTACGTGCTGGCGGGGTGATCCTGCTGGGGCTGCCCCTCGTGGGAGCTTCTGCATCGGTCATCGCTCTCGTAGGCTACATGGTGGGGGCTGCTCCTCGTGCGGAGATGCCTTTACCTTTGATCGGCTCGCTCCGTGTATGGCAGGTGGGGCTATTCGTCTTCTTGCTCCTACTACTTGCCTATGGAGGGTACAATGTAGGCGGACTGATCGCTCACCTGGCTGGGGTCTTGTGGGGCTGTGGCTTAGGGCTGTACCGCCGTCGGCGACAGCGCTCGGCACGACAGCAAGCGACGCTACAAGATGCTCAGACGGCACGCTACCAGCAGCTCCTAGATAAGGTGCAGCAGTCGGGCTATCAGAGCCTATCCGATGAGGAGCGCGAGCAGCTCATCGAGCACAATAATCAGTGGCTCGACCAGTCGGGTCACAACTAGTCATGCACTCTATGGATAGCACCACACCTTCCCCCGCACCTCGTAAGACGAGCCCGCAAAGCCCAAAGAAGCCGCGTACCCTCTGGGGGATGATCCGTGGCTTCTGGCACACCTTCGTCTCCTTTGCTAATCTGCTCCTCTTGCTGCTCTTCGCGGGAGCCTTGCTGAGTCGCTACATTTCGCCGACGACCATTATCCTCTCGGCTTATCTGGGGCTGCTCTTTCCTCTGCTCTTCGCACTGGTCGTCTTGCAGGCGATCTATTGGTTTGTCATCCGTGCCTGGAGTCGCGCTGCGATCAATACGGTCATGCTCCTCTTATCCCTGCCGACGCTCCTTCTGTACGCTCCGCTACGAGCACGCCAGACGCAGCCGATAGATCGTGAAAACTGGATTAAGGTGGTGAGCCTCAATGCAAATGCCTTCCAGTTTACCAAGCTAGGGGCACACGATCAGCACGCCACCACAGAGTACCTGGCTAAGAGCGATGCCGATATTATCTGTCTGCAGGAAGCATGGCTCAGCTCCAACAAGTCAAAGTATATGTCGGAGCGTAGTCTGCGCCACATCCTGAGCGACTATCCCTATTACAGCTCGGCCTATGCGGTCAAGGATCACGGCAGTCGTCTCATCGTACTCTCTAAGTACCCCATCCTATCGACACGTCCTATAGATCTGCACTCCGATTTTAATGGGGGAGCGGTCTTTACGATCCTCGTCGGGGAGAAGAAGTTAATCCTGTACAATCTGCACCTTGAGTCTTTTGGCTTTACAAAAGAGGAGCAGGCGCACTACTTTCAGCTAGCGCAGGAAGTCAACCCAAAGGGCTTCACGCAGGCTGTCGGGGGACGCTTTTCGCCAGCCTTCAAGCGTCGTGCTCAGCAGGTCGAGCAGATCTATCAAGACATCAACTATCAGGAGTCGCCCTACCTGCTGGTCTGCGGAGACTTCAACGATACGCCGATCTCCTACACGCATCACCGTCTTTCGACCGGTCTGCACGATGCGATTGCGACGACTGGGCGAGGTACCAACTACAGCTACTACTTCAAGTCGCTCATCGGGGTGCGTATCGACCACATGCTCTACAGCGACCAGATCGTAGCGCGAGCTGCCCATGTGGATCGCTCCGCGAATATCTCGGACCACAAGCCGATCATCTGCTACTTCAAGCTGAAGTGACGGAGCGTGAGGGGCGCAGTTTGCAGGGTCGGCGCATTGTAACCCGTTTTATAGAAGCTACACGTGACGATAACTAGAAAATAGACGGTTCTAGTATCGCTACAGAGTGGCTACGGGACCTCGCTGATTACACCTTCCCTCCGAAGAGAGACTGTTGCATAAAGGCGAATCGCTGTGTTGCTTTCGGGATTCGGCTTCGGTCACATACGGAGGTATGCTCCCTTCAGACCTCACCCTCAGCGCCTTGCGCTTCATCCTTTATCAAAGTCAGGGCAATCTTGCAAGCAAGATTGTGAGACTGTTGACTTTTGCAACAGTCCCGAAGAATGGAATCCCTACCTAGGAATTTGCCAAATAGCTACCTAGGAATTGCCCCAATTCCTACCTAGGGAATAAAAAATTCTTCGGAGGAATCAAATGAAACTTCGGAGGAATCAAAAAATAAGTCCGAAGAATTTGCCATTTCCTAGGTAGCAAATCAAAAATATCTACGGAGGAATTTGGGCAATTCCTAGGTAGGAATTGAAACGAGCTCATTTTTATCATGCGTTAACTCTAGAGCAGTATGCGATAATTGTTGCTATCTGCTTTAGTTTTCGTAACTTTGGACGATTTTATCGAGGTATAAGACAAATAGAACTAAGTAATCAGACGATTTTTATGATCAATCCGGTCAACAAGACAATCAGCCTCCCCGATGGTCGCACGATTACCATCGAGACGGGCAAGCTTGCTAAGCAAGCCGACGGTGCTGTCACCGTCACCATGGGCTCTACCGTACTACTCGCAGCTGTGACGGCTGCCAAGGAGGCTAAGCCCGATGTGGACTTTATGCCACTACAGGTAGAGTACAAAGAGAAGTATTCAGCCATAGGTCGCTTCCCAGGAGGCTTCACACGCCGTGAGGGACGCGCCTCAGACTATGAGATATTAACCTGCCGACTGGTGGACCGCGCACTGCGTCCACTCTTCCCCGATGATTACCACGCAGAGGTTTATGTGAACATTATCCTCTTCTCCTCTGATGGGGAAGATATGCCAGACGCACTTGCTGGACTAGCAGCTTCGGCAGCACTGGCGGTCTCTGATATTCCTTTCGGAGGTCCTATCAGTGAGGTGCGCGTAGCGCGTGTTGATGGCGAGTTTGTCATCAATCCTACCTTCGCACAGCTAGAGCATGCAGACATTGATATGATGGTCGCAGCAACGCTCGACAACATTATGATGGTCGAGGGCGAGATGGAAGAGGTCCAGGAGGAGGAGATGCTCGAGGCTATCAAGGTGGCTCACGAGGCTATCAAGGTACAGTGCCAGGCTCAGCTAGAGCTCTCGGAGGCTGTCGGTAAGATGACCAAGCGTGAGTACCCTGCTGAGGAGCAGGACGAGGAGCTGCGTGACCGTATGCAGCGTGAGCTCTACGACAAGATCTACAAGGTAGCTACGGCTGGCACCGACAAGCATGCTCGTGGCGACGCTTTTGAGGCGATCGTTGAGGAGTTCAAGGCGCAGTTTACCGAAGAGGAGCTAGAGGAGAAGGGCATGATCATAGACCGCTACTACCACGATATGGAGAAGGCGGCTATGCGTCGTATGATCCTCGACGAGGGCAAGCGTCTCGATGGTCGTCGCACCGATGAGATACGTCCTATCTGGATCGAGACCGACTGCCTGCCTGGTCCTCACGGATCGGCTATCTTCACACGTGGTGAGACGCAGTCACTATCTACTGTGACGCTCGGCACCAAGAGCGATGAGAAGCTGGTCGACGATGTACTTAACTACGGCAAGGAGCGCTTCCTACTACACTACAACTTCCCACCCTTCTCCACAGGCGAGGCAAAAGCTTCGCGCGGTATCAGCCGTCGTGAGATAGGACACGGAAACCTAGCACACCGTGCGCTGAAGCGTATGATCCCTGAGGACTATCCTTACGTGATCCGCGTGATGAGCGACATCCTTGAGTCCAACGGGTCCTCCTCTATGGCTACGGTCTGCGCTGGTACGCTCGCTCTGCGTGATGCGGGTGTCCAGATGAAGAAGCCAGTCTCTGGTATAGCTATGGGTCTCATCAGTGAGAACAAGGGTACCAACTACGCTATCCTCTCTGACATCCTAGGCGACGAGGATCACCTCGGCGATATGGACTTTAAGGTAACTGGTACGCGCGACGGTATCACTGCTACGCAGATGGATATTAAGGTAGATGGTCTGAGCTATGAGATCTTAGCAAAGGCTTTGGCACAGGCTAAGGCTGGTCGTCTCCACATCCTAAATAAGATCGAGGAGGCACAGCCTGAGGCTCGTCCCGACATGAAGCCTCATGCACCACGCATTGAGACGCTCCGCATCGGCAAGGAGTTCATCGGAGCTGTCATTGGCCCGGGCGGTAAGATCATCCAGGGTATCCAGGAGAAGAGCGGCGCTACGGTCAACATCGAAGAGGTGGACAACTATGGTATCGTCGAGATCAGTAGCTCCAACAAGGAGTCTCTCGATGCTGCTCTGGCTATGGTACGTGGCATCGTCGCTACCCCGGAGGTGGGCGAGGTGTACAAGGGTACCGTCTCCTCAGTGATGCCGTACGGTTGCTTCGTGCAGTTTATGCCAGGCAAGGATGGTCTGCTCCACATCAGCGAGATAGACTGGAAGCGCTTTGCTACGATTGAGGAGACAGGTCTTAAGGAGGGCGACACGATCGATGTCAAGCTCATCGAGATCGATCCCAAGACTGGCAAGTTTAGCCTCTCGCACAAGGCACTCCTACCTAAGCCCGAGGGCTATGTAGAGCCTGAGCGTCGTCCACGCCGTGAGCGCCGTGACGATGGCGAGCGCCGTGAGCGCCGTCCCCGTCGTGAGCGTCATGAGGACTAGACAATAGAGACTAGAGCTGCAGTGCCGCTGTACAAAGCGCTCTAGTAGGACTAAAAATAAAAGAGGTCACCAACCGCAAGAGCCTTCTGCAACCTTTGCTGTGAGCATGTGATGCGAGAAACTTGTGCTTGGTGACTTCTTTTTCTATAACTTTGCAGCGGATTAGACAAGTTGGTCCCTATGCCGACCCATTCGATAGAAAATAAGCCGAACTATCTCGGCCCCTTTATAACTATGGTGATCATGATGACCGTCATCGGCTTCATCACGAGCATCAATCAGCAATTCCAAGCACCTATCCAGAGCGCCTATCTGCACTCGGCAGGAGCCTGGACCAATAGCTTTACGACGCTACTTATCTTCGCCTTCTTCCTCTCTTACCTAGTGCTAGGGCCTACCTCAGCACGCTTTGTGGAGCGACACGGCTACAAGATGACCATCGTCAGGGGGTTGCTTTTGTTGGCAGGAGGCATCCTACTTTTCATTCTCTCGGCGCTGCTCTTCATGCGCACCTCGATCTGGATCACCCTCTCCGAGACGGTGCAGCTACCGGTGAGCTACTTCATCTTTCTCCTCGGCTCCTTCGTCTGCGGTGCGGGTATCACCTTCATGCAGTCGTCGGTCAATCCCTATCTCATCGCTTGTGCTGTCCCTGGTACTTCTGCCGTGCAGCGGCAAAACATCGGGGGCGTGGGCAACTCGACGATGACTATGCTGGCGCCACTCTTCGTCTCGATGGTTATCTTCGGCGGGGTGGCTGACCTCAAGGACGTAAAGATCCAGGAGGTGATCCTCCCGATGACGATCCTGATGGGTGTCGTTCTGGTCCTCTCTTACGTAGTCAAGCGACTCCATGTCCCGCACATCGAGGGGACGACTAGCGACGAAGATGCTCAGGTGAGCTTCAAGACGGTGTGGCGCATACCACGTGTGCGGCTCGGCTGCATAGCGCTCTTCTGCTATGTCGGTGTCGAGGTCTGCATCGGTGCTAACATCATCCTATACGGTAAGGACGACCTAGATCTGAGCTATAAGACCGTCGCTCTCTACGCAACGCTCTACTGGGCCGCTATGCTCTTGGGTCGCTTCGTCAGTAGCTTCCTCAGCCGTGTGACTGACCGCAAGCTACTATGGAGTACGACGCTCCTCTCTGCGATCCTTATCCTGATCGCCGTCGTGACCAATCAGCCTTACTGGCTCATCGCCGTAGGACTTTGTCACTCGGTCATGTGGGGCGCTATCTATTCGCTAGCTCTCAAGGGGCTAGGGAGCCTCGCCACGAGAGCTTCCGGCGTACTCTTGATGGGACTCATCGGTGGGGCACTCTTACCCTTCCTCCAGAGTGTGCTGGCAGACCTCCTCGGAGGCTATCACTATACATGGCTCCTCGTCGTAGGTGGCGAGCTGTACATGCTTTACTACGCCTTGCTAGGCTCCCGCTTTAAGGAGTCGCAGGCATGATCAATCGGATCTATTCACTTTAATCAATCATATGAATATGAAAAAGTTTATGCTAATCGTAGCTGCTGGTCTAGCACTAGTAGCTTGCAACACGGAAAAGAAGGACGCAACGGTTACTACCGTAGACTCTACCGCTATGGTTGTAGAGGCTCCTGTTGTCGCTGAGCCCGAAGTCTTCAACTACGCTACCGCTGATGGCAAGCAGCACTTTGAGCTGACCGTCACTGGCGAGAACCGTGAGAATGCAACGCTCAAGGATGTCGAGGGCAACGTCGTCTACGACATGAAGATCGCTCAGAGCGCTGACGGTGCTAAGTGGGAGAGCGAGGATGGTCACTCTTTCTGGACGAAGGGTGATACTTTCACCTTCTTCGAGGGTGACAAGCAGCTCTGCGAGGGCGCTCTAGTCGTAGAGGCTCCTGCTGCTGAGGCTCCTGCAGCTAAGTAATCTTAGCTCACAACGGAATAGACATGCGAAGGCAAGCTGATGTTTCATTGGCTCGTCTTCGCATGACTCTATTATGAGACTGTTGCAAAAGTCAACAGGCTCACAATCTTGCTTGCAAGATTGTCTAGACTTTGCAGAAAGGATGAAGCGCAAGGCGCTGAGGGTGAGGTCTGAAGGGAGCATACTCCCGTATGTGACCAAAGCCGAATCCCGAAAGCAACACAGCGATTCGCCTTTATGCAACAGTCTCATTATATAAGTAATGATCTTCTGACCATACGATGGTAACCGCTCTCCAGCGCTGGTGGACTTCGCTAGGGCATGGCGTCCACTCGCCGACAGCCTTTCGGCTTATCACGCTAATCCTAGATCAGCGTGGTGTAGCGTACTATCCAGCGCATCGGGCGGCGCTCCACGATCTGGATCATATGCTGGATCATCGTCAGAAGCAACTAGCTCTCCAGCTACTCCATCAGTGGCCACTCATGCAACTGGTCACGCAGTACGACGAGACGCTCTCCTACGACCGTGCGCTGATCCTATGGCAAGACGCAACGCTAGCCGAGATGCCGTGGGGCACAGGCTCCATCCTGTGGCATGTCGGACGAAAGGTACCGCCCCCTTTTCGCCAGAGAGAGGCGGGCATGATGGTCGACTACGGCGCTGGACAGCTACTCTTCCTAGACCATAAGCTGCCCTGCCAAAACTTCTGGACACGCATCAGACATTAACCCTACTACCTACTCAAAGCAACCATACAACTATGAAGAAAAGCCCCGTATATACCCGCCGTGGTGACGATGGTACCACAGGACTCGTCGGCGGTACACGTATCTCTAAGGGACACATACGTCTCGAGTGCTACGGCACGGTCGATGAGCTCAACAGCCACATCGGCGTCCTCCTCGCTGAGGAACTGACAGACGAGACGCACGACTTCCTCCTCCGCCTGCAGCATATCCTCTTCAACGTGGCTGGCAGTCTAGCTACCCCTCCCGATCAAGAGGAGTACCTCGCAGCCATGCGGATAGACCCCACAGATATTGAGAAGCTGGAGCATAAGATCGACGAACTAGACGCTACGCTCCCTCGTCTCAGAGAGTTCGTCCTCCCCTCGGGTGGTCGCACGGCTGCGCTCTGTCACGTCTGCCGCACCGTCTGCCGTCGTGCCGAGCGCAACATCTACCGCCTCCGTGAGGAGAGCCGTGTAGATGATCTGATCGTTCGCTTTGTCAATCGTCTGAGCGACTACTTCTTCGTCCTCGCTCGCACCGAAGCGCTGCGGACCTACGGCTCAGAAGTTACCTGGAATAGAGGCTACAGCACGCTGTAGACGAAGAGAGATTAGAAGTTAGAGGTTAGAGATTAGAAGTTAGAGATTAGAGACTAGCTAGTGTCTCTAGCGCTCCTAGTGCCACTAGTTCTTCTAGAAGCTAATCTCTAACTTCTAACCTCTAACTTCTAATCTCTAACCTCTAACTTCTAATCTCAAATCCCCTTCGCCTCGTCCATCGAGATGAGGTTGTTCATCAGGGCGTAGATCGTCAGACCGCTAGGTGAGTGGATGTCTAGCTTGGCGGCTATGTTGCGTCGGTGTGTCACCACCGTGTGTGGGGATAGGTGGAGCACATCTGCTATCTCCTTATTGGTCAGCCCACGAGCCACCCATGTGACCACCTCGCACTCTCGCTGCGAGAGCAGAGTTTGCTTTGACTCTTCGCTCTCCATCGGCTCCACATCAGGTTGTTCAGACTCTTGGATATGCTGTATGAGGCTCTGCGGATCAATCGTCGGTAGGCAGACGAAGCTGTAGCCTTTGTAGAGATCCTCTGGGAGGAGATTGTGATTGATCGCTACGATGGTAGCCTCCTTACCTGTGGGGAGCAAGTCTGGACTGTACTGTATGCCCGTCAGGAGCGGGTTGGCAATGATGATGTCAGGTGCGATAAATGTGATATGCTGTCGCAAGGCATCGGGATCGAGTAGGTCCACGCATATCTGTACGGAGGAGTCGGGGAAGCCTCTCCGTAGTGCTAGTTGCAAGCCATAAGCAAGGAGCTTATGAGGCTCGATGATGAGTATCGTGTGTTGCATCCGTTGGGTCGTTTATGCGTGTCTATTGCTGGCTTGGAGCGTCTCTTCCTTCTGCTTGATGAGCGGTACGAAGAGACAATCCTCGATATGGTTGTGCCACATCAGGTCACTCTCGGTGGTAAAAAGCTCGTGCAGCACATTTGTCAGCGCATAGTCTCCCATCGACTGATAGTACTTGATGAGGATATTCTTGAGATCCGTGATCTTCATCTCTATATGGTCGTGTCTACTCTCGAACTCATCGATCGAGTAGCCCTTGTCGCGCTCACCCTTGAGCAGACGATGCACGTAGGGAAAGAGCACCTCGTCCTCGTATCCCATATGCTTGTGCACCTCCTCAACATAAGCATCGTAAAAGCGGTGAATCAAGGCAGCCACCTCTGGCGATCCCCCCTCGACAGCGGTGAAAAGGTTCCCTCGCAGATCGGGGAGCTTGTAGTCTAGGAAGTAGTGGTGCGACCGCTGCAGGTAAGCGATGAGGGACTCTGCCGAGATCTCTTGTAGTAGTTCCTCGGGGATCGTGTCGGACTGCGTCGTCAGCATGTTGACGACAGCTAGGAGCGTATTCGTGTCCACACCATTGGCTTGACACACCTCATCCACGCTCTTGTCGCCGAAGCCTAGGGGGATGCCAAAGCGGGTGATCACCATGAGCAGGTCATAGTGCGTCAGGATCAACTTACTCAGAGAGGTCTGAGCGTCGAAGGGATGGTTTAGGAGGGTGGGAGGATTCATGGGTAGAATAGTTTTTAGAATAAGTGTGTCGCTATTACTAGCTAGATAGTATGAGCAAAGGTACAAAGGATTCGCAAATCACCCTATACCTATCAATAGGTAGAGGGGAGAGATTAGAAGTTAGAAGTGAGAGGTTAGAGATTAGAGGTTAGAAGTTAGAGATTAGATCATTCTGATGGTTCCGATAGCTCTGATAGCTCTGATAGCTTTCTCTCTCTCTCTCTCTCTCTAAATCAAAAAAAGCGCACCCAGCATCGATGCTGAGCGCGCCTTTTCTTGTGTTGCGTCTCGTGATAGGCGAGACGAGAAACTTATTTAGTCTAGTATGGTGACCCAGCCGTGTGTATCGGGCTCGTCGCCGTACTGGATGCCACGTAGCTTGTTGTAGAGCTTCTCGCAGATAGGACCGGGCTTGCCATCCTTAGAGATCTGGTAAGTCTTGTGCTCATCGAGATCGTCGACACGTAGTATCGGGCTGATGACAGCAGCCGTACCGCAAGCACCAGCCTCCTCAAAGGTAGCTAGCTCCTCCTCAGGTACATGACGACGCTCCACCTTCAGACCTAGATCCTCAGCAAGCTGCATCAAGCTCTTGTTCGTGATAGAGGGTAGGATAGAGGTAGACTCCGGCGTGATGTACGTGTTGTCTCTAATGCCGAAGAAGTTGGCTGGACCGCACTCATCGATATACTTCTTCTCCTTAGCATCCAGGAAGAGGCAAGCACTGTAGCCCTTCTCGTGAGCCAGGACGGTAGGTACCATACCAGCGGCATAGTTACCACCCACCTTGATCGTACCCGTACCTAGAGGAGCCGCACGGTCATAGCCACGCATGATAGCCATAGGTGTAGGCTTGAAGCCCTCCTTGAAGTAGGGTCCTACAGGAGATACGAAGACGATAAAGAGATACTCAGGAGCAGGCTTGACACCTACCTGAGCACCCAGACCGAGTAGGAGTGGGCGGATGTAGAGCGAAGCACCACTCTCGTAGGGAGGTACGTAGTCCTTGTTGAGCTCGACAGCCTTCTTGACCGCCTTGATAAAGAGCTCCTCAGGTACGGGAGCCATGACGACACCCTCAGCTGAGCGGATCATACGCTTAGCATTCTCCTCGACACGGAAGAGACGTATCTTACCATCCTTGCCACGGTAAGCCTTGAGACCCTCAAAAGCCTCCTGGCCGTAGTGCAGACAGGTAGCACCCATGTGTAGCGTGATCGTCTCCTCCGAAGAGACCTCTAGCTCGCCCCACTTGCCATCACGATAGTAACAGCGCACGTTGTAATCGGTCTTGAGGTAACCAAACCCCAATGATGACCAGTCCAAATTCTTCATACTATATATAGGTAATAAAGTTGTTAGTAAAGTCCGTGGTAAACGATTCGTCCACAAAGATACCTATTTTATTTGGGATTGGAAGTGAGAGGTTAGAGATTAGAGGCTAGAAGTTAGAGGCTAGAAGTTAGAGATTAGAAGT
The DNA here is from genome assembly GCF_000482365.1 of Porphyromonas uenonis DSM 23387 = JCM 13868. Lineage (GTDB taxonomy): Bacteria > Bacteroidota > Bacteroidia > Bacteroidales > Porphyromonadaceae > Porphyromonas > Porphyromonas uenonis. The sequence continues at coordinate 37,825 of NZ_AXVC01000027.1, forward strand.
TAGAAGTTAGAGATTAGATGTTAGATCATTCCGATGGCTCTGATAGCTCTGATCACTCCGATAGCTCCGACACCTCCGATCGCTCCGCTCTAACTTCTAACCTCTAACCTCTAATTCTCTCTCCCCCCACGCTGTATCGTTTTTTTTATTATCTTAGCCCTTTGAAGAGGGTCAGGTAGCTGTAGTGTTGTGTAGCTACGCCCGCCTCTACTCCGCCTCCATACAGAAGAATATATTAATCACTTACACTTAAAACAGATACGCTTATGAAACGAATGTTATCTATCTTAGCGTTGTTGGGTACCTTCCTGCTCTTGCCCCTCGTGGCGCAAGCGCAGCAGTACACAATAACCATCAATCAGGTGGAGCACTGCACCATCACGGCTAAATATGTTTACGCAGGTCAAGAGACCATTGTGAAAAACGGGGATCAAGTGCCTCGGAACAAACGGCTAAGAGTTAAGGCGACTCCTGATGAGGGCTATGTGGTTACCCACTACATCATTAACAATGTAGAAAAGGAAAATCTAGGAAATGAATACTCAGAGTATGTAACCTCTGACCTAATCATCTCTGCACGGGTGGCACCCGCTACGCTACACACCGTCACGATCACACAGCCAGAGCATGGCACGCTTAAGGTCAAAGACGGAGCCACGGAGGTCACCTCTGGCGATCAGAAGTACTTTGGAACTAGGCTCTCGCTAGAGTTAACTCCCGAGACTGGCTATGAAATCGAGTACTGGATCGTCAATGGTAAGAAGAACATGCCTAGCACGAAGGCAGAAGCTAAAAACAAGGCTAGTCTAACTGTTCGGGAAGATGTGACCGTCACGGCTCAGCTGAAAGTGGCCGGGACGAAGACGATGGTCCCTGTGACCGTTGTCAAGCCTGAGTCTGCTACAGTCAAGGCTTACAAGGGTCGATCCACATACTCTCCCGAGCTAGCAGCAGGAGAGCAGGTAGAGGCTGGTGATTATGTCACGGTAGTGGTCACTCCTGATGCTGATCACTCTGTAGATTATTGGCTCTTCAACGACCAGCGAGTAGAGAGGTCCCTGTCTACGCCCAACGAGTATACCTTTAGGATTATAGAGGCATCAACCATCAAGCCTGTACTCAAGGAGGCTGGCTACAAGATTACCTACGAGCAGCCCGCAGAGGGTGGTACTCTTTCGGTGACGGCAGGCTACGGGTCTTCTGCTAAGCTGGTACCCTCAGGCACTCGTGTCAAGGAGAGAGAGTCGCTTAAGATTGAAGCGACGGTAAAGGCGGGGTACCTGTTTAAGCACTTCCTCATCAACGGAAAGGTGAAGACCGTTACCAATCCAAGACTCCCGTATACATACGAAACTGCAAACTCCGATATGACCATCGCTGCGGTCATCGAGAAGCTGGAGCCCTGCATCGTCACCATCACACCATTTGAGCATGGTACGCTGACGGTCACGAATGCTAGCACCTCTGCCGCTATCAAGGATGGGGAGGAAGTCGCAGCGAACACCTCTATAAGTATTGAGGCCAAAGTGGATCCAGATTACGAGTTCAAGCACTTCCTCATCAATGGTGTGGAGACTCCTCATACTTACTACTCTGATTACTTTAAGACCTACCGCTATAACTACACGGCGACGGGTCCTGTGACCATTGCTGTCGTAGCAGAAAAGAAGCCAACAACGAAGGTCACCATTGAGCCCTTTGAGCATGGTGAGCTAGTAGTTAAGTATGGTCAGTATCCTAATTCCATCGAAGTGAAGAGTGGCGACGCTGTACCTCAGGGTGCGAAGATAAGTGTTGATGCCTTCTTTGACGATGGGTATGGTCTCGACCACTTCCTCGTCAACGGAGAGTCTAAGCCCTCTGATAGTTCAGAGTATGATTACATTGAGCTTACTGTAGGCAATACGCCTCTGAAGCTTTCAGCCGTTGCTAAGAAGACGCACGGACTGATTGTCATGGTACAGCCTGACGCTGCGCAAGGCACGATGGCGGGCCACTACACTGACAATGGCCAACAGAAAGATCTACAAGACAGCACATGGGTGGCTCTAGAGACTCCCGTTACCTTCGTCGTAACACCTAAGGAGGGCTACGAGATGGACTCTTGGAAGGTCAATGACGAGACCAAGCCTCTCGAGAGTGCTGATCCTAATCAGCTCACACTCCCCGTCACGGCCGACTTCAAGGTAGAGCCCGTCCTCAAGGAGGCTGCCCCCACTGAGGGCAAGATCACACTGATACAGCCTAAGAAGGATGATCAAGGTAAGGAGACTGGAACTCTAGCTGCTTCTTACATTGATAAGGAGTACGGTATGACCGAACTAGTCAACAATGGTGATATGGTAGACATTGGCACGGTGGTTACGTTTCAGGTTACGCCAACCGAGGGCTACGAGATAGATTACTGGATGGTTAATGACCAGCGAAAAGATCTTGAGCAAAATGATCCTACCATAATAAACATCACCGTCACGGGCAACCTCAAGGTAGAGCCTATCATGAAGGCAAAGGCGGCTCCACAGCCTACCATGTACACCGTCACGCTGACCCAGCCTGACGCTACGCAAGGCACGATGACGGCTCACTACACGAATGACGACACGAAGGAAGTGACAACTGGTGCGTCTGTAGAGAAGGATACCCAGGTTACCTTCGTCGTAGCACCTAAGGAGGGCTACGAGATGGCTTCTTGGAAGGTCGATGACCAGTCCAAGGCGATCGATGAAGCCAAGCCTAATGAGCTTACGCTCACCGTCACGGCCGACCTTAAGGTAGAGCCCGTCCTCAAGGCGAAGGCTCCTGTCAATCCGACAGAAGGTACAATTATCGTCAAGAGAGAGGGTACGGCAGGCTACATTACGGGTAAATGTAAGACCCCAGACGGTACGACTTCCTCTATCTTTGAAGACAAGGCTAAGACACTACCTAATGGTACGGAGGTGACGCTCACGGCATCACTTACTGCAGGTTTCGAGGTAACCTATACAAACAATGATAATCCAGTTCCCGCAGAGGCACTCTCCGCAGATGGTAAGGTTTACACCTTCACCGTTAATGGTGATGCCACAGTGGTAGCTAAGATTGCTCAGAAGCAAGTCACAGGCGAGTTTGAGGTAAAGTGGGTTGCTGAGCCCGAAGAAGGTGGTGAGGTCTCAGCCTCAACAGCCGAAGGCCCTATCTCTAATGGAGACAAGATTGCTGGCGGTACCTTAATCACGGTCAATGCAACAGCTAAGGAGAACTTCGAAGTTGACCAGTGGTTCCTCAATGACAAGGAGCTCGAAAGTCAAAAGGGTAAAGAGTCTCACACCTTCGCCCTAACTGAGAATGTCACGATCAAGGTAACCTTCAAGTCTACGCTGCCTCCCGCTGAGTACGCTGTCACAGTAGAGCCTGTCCTGCCAAGTGCAGAGGCTGGTGCGGTGAAGCTCTTCTACAAGGACGGCTCTGTAGTTGCCTCTGGCACGAAAGTCGTCACAGGCTCCGAGATGTATGTCGAGGTGAAGCCTGCTGACAAGTACGAGCTGGAGACACTCCAGGTGGGTGAGACGAAGATCCCCGCTGGTGACGAGAAGCTCATCAAGCAAGCTGACGGAGGCTTCAAGTATGCCTTCACAGTTACAGAGGCGACCAAGATCCAGGCTACCTTCAAGCTCATCAATGCTGTCGAGCAGTTGACAGCTGGTCAGGTTGCTGTCTACGTGACCAATGGTGGTACACGTCTCGAGGTAGCTGGTGCTGCTGAGGGCGCAGAGGTACGCCTCTACGACTACACGGGTCAGCTACTCCTTGCTAGCACAGAGCATGCGCTCGACATCAGCGCACTGCCCGCTGGTAGCTACATCGTCCTCGTCGGCAACTACACGACGCGCATCGTCAAGTAAGTCTAAGACGACGGTCCGCTAGGACCATCGTACCGTGAGACTGTATTATATGCAGCTCTTCAGACGATAAATAATATGTGTAGGGGCGGATCTGAGTATTCGCCCCTACATACTTTCTCTTTCAACTGACTGTTGACACAGTCTATCCATACGACTTCACACTCCGCTTCACAACGGAGAGCTACACCTAATAGATTCAACTTAAACAGATACTTCTATGAGAAAAGGAATTACTTCTTTGCTACTACTTCTCTTGGTCCTAGGACTCTCTTCAGTAGTCAATGCAACCGAGAGCACACGTGCCCTAGAGGATGGCTTGCGAGCCTCAGGCGAGCCAACGGTCAGCTTTACCACGTCTACAGAGATTGGCTCTGACTGTTCATTTACCGTGGTACTACCCCCCCGCCAGTCCATACGGATAGACTGGGGTGATGGTCGACTCGTATCTTCACAGGAGGCAGAGGTCAAAGGCAAGAAAGCAGGCGAAGAGATTAAGATCTACGGAGACTTCTTCTCATTTACTGCTGCTGGAGCTGGGATCACCTCAATCCAGATTCAGGTTCCATCGCTTGCCTATCTAGTCTTGGCAGACAACGAGCTCACCTCTCTCGATCTCTCTAACGCTCCAGCCTTAGAGCGCATCTCTGCACCAGACAATAAGCTGACAAGCCTTAAGGTGGAAGGGCTGAGCCGCCTCACCACGCTTAATGTGAGACGCAACAATCTAAAGTCCCTCACCCTCTCTAACTTGAGGATGCTTCAGAAGCTGTATGTATCGGGGAATAACTCACTGACCATGTTAGACGTAGCTAACCTTACTAGGCTCACTAGTGTAGAGGCTGATGCTTGCGCCTTGAATGAGGTTTATCTGCCTAAGTCCATTACGACGTTCTCCGCAAGAGGTAACCAATTGACAGAGATAGAGGATCTTTCGACCTGCACCAAGCTGACTACGCTCAATGTGGCTGAAAATGACTTCGCCTCACTCTCCCTGAAGGGCTTGACAAGACTAAAAAAGCTAGACTGTAGTGACAATGCACTCACAGCTCTGAACCTTACCCCTTGCGTTGCCCTGGAAGAGCTCCGCTGCCATAAGAATGCCATCACAGAGCAGGCTATGAAGCAGCTCTTCGAAAGCCTTCCCAGTAGAAGCACTGCAGAGCCAGGTACGCTCTATGCTATCAACTCTATCGATAGTGGAGAGAAGAATCAGGTAAACAGCGCCGACATCAAGATTGCCACGGACAAGTCTTGGGTCTACAAAGACTACAAAGAGTCTGAGGCTAAAGTCCTCTTCACCACGAAGGGTACAGGTGGCTCGGTCTCAGGTAAGTACAAGACGCCTGGTAGTGAGCAAGAACTCCCCCTAGCTGAAAAGGAAGCAAAGATGCTACCCATCGGTACCGTTGTGTCGCTCACGGCAACTGTCAATGAGGGGTATGAAGTCTCTTATATAAATAGCAATCAGCCAGCTCCTGCGGAGGCACTCTCAGAGGATGGCTCGGTCTACACCTTTACCGTATCAAGAAATTCGACAGTCCGAGCAACCTTTACTGAAAAGCAAGGTGTAGAGAAATACCAAGTTTCTTGCACTGCCGAGCCTACTAAGGGTGGTACAGTAAAGCTCTTTGAGGAGAATGGTACAGAGATCAAGAGTGGTTCAATGGTTGCGGCTAATGCCAAACTGTATGTCGAGGTGAAGCCTGCTGACAAGTACGAGCTAGAGACACTCCAGGTGGGTGAGACGAAGATCCCCGCTGGTGACGAGAAGCTCATCAAGCAAGCTGACGGAGGCTTCAAGTATGCCTTCACAGTTACAGAGGCTACCAAGATCCAGGCTACCTTCAAGCTCATCAATGCTGTCGAGCAGTTGACAGCTGGTCAGGTTGCCGTCTACGTGACCAACGGTGGTACACGTCTCGAGGTGGCTGGTGCTGCTGAGGGCGCAGAGGTTCGCCTCTACGACTACACGGGTCAGCTACTCCTTGCTAGCACAGAGCATGCGCTCGACATCAGCGCACTACCCGCTGGTAGCTACATCGTCCTCGTTGGTAACTACACGACGCGCATCGTCAAGTAAGACTAAGAGGACGGTCCGCTAGGACCCGATCACTTCACGAGGGAGATCCCCGCACAACTGGCGGAGGTCTCCCTCGTTAGTGATTAGAGGTTAGTGATTAGAGGTTAGAGGTAGGGGTGACGCATGATAAAAATGACTTGTTTCATTTCTACCTGGGAATTTCCAAAATAAGTACCTAGAAATTTGGCAAATTCCTAGGTAGAAATGGCCAAATTCTTCGGACTTATTTTTTGATTCCTCCGAAGTTTCATTTGATTCCTCCGAAGAATTTTTTATTTCCTAGGTAGGAATTGGGCAAATTCCTAGGTACTTATTTGGCAAATTCCTAGGTAGGAATTTAGAGGTTAGAAGTTAGAGGTTAGAATTTAGAGGTTAGAAATTAGAATTTAGAGATTGGAAAGATCGGAGTAATCGGAGCCATCGGAATCATCGGAGCTGTCGGAGCTGATCTCTAACCTCTAACCTCTAACCTCTAACCTCTAATCTCTGACCTCTAACTTCTAATCTCTAATTTCCTTACCTTTGCGATAGTGGGTCTGCTACAGCACTTTGAGCAGGCTCCGTAGGCTTGCAATCTATGTGGACGATACTGCTGACTATCCTATACACGCTCCTGGTCGTGGGCGTGGTGGTCGTTATCCTGACAGGCGGCGATGACATCTATCGGATGTTTTCGTGGCTGATGGTTGTGCTCTTTATTCCCATCGTGGGGGTGATCCTCTACCTGCTCTTTGGGCGCTCGACAGCCTCCATGCGGTTGATCCCTAAGGACTTCCTCAGAGAGATCAATAGGATGCCACTAGAGCACACCGATCAAGCCTTTCACCAGGCGCTCCTAGAGGATCCCTACTACGGGACGCTCGGCAAGTTGCTCTACAAAAGTGATGATCGTACGGTGCTGGCCGCCTCCTCGATGTCGGTCATCACGGTGGGTACGGACAAGTACCGACGGCTCTTTGAGGACATACGCTCGGCACGGAGCGAGATACACCTGATGTACTACATTATCGCCTCTGACGAGCTGGGGGTCAAGCTACGTGACCTCTTGGTGAGTAAGGCTCTCGAGGGAGTTCGCGTGCGGGTTATCTATGATGGTCTGGGCTCCTTCTGGAGCGATGTGCGGGGCTTCTGGAAGCCTCTTCGTAGGGCTGGGGGAGAGGTCTATGCGTTCCTGCCGGTGCGGCTCCCCTTCATTGATCTGCGTATCAACTATCGCAACCATCGCAAGGTGGTGGTGATAGATCAGCGGATAGGCTATCTCGGGGGGATGAATGTGGCGCAGTACTATACGCAAGGCAATGAGCTGGGGCAGTGGCGCGACACGCACTTTCGCATAGAGGGTAGTGCCGTGGCGGGGTTGCAGCGTGTCTTCCTGGTGGACTGGGCTGTAGCGGTGCGCAAGCGCTTTGACGTAGCTCCTTACTTTGCCGAGATCGATCGGGGCGCCCCGTACGAGCATCCGATAGCGATGCAGTTCCTGACGAATGGTCCGCAGGCGCACTGGCAAACGATTGAGCAGGCGTTCGTCAAGGCGTGCTCGATGGCCCACGAAGAGATCTTGATCCAGACGCCTTACTTCCTCCCGCCTGAGGGGTTGCTGATGAGCCTCTGTAGCGCAGCTATGCGTGGTGTGCATGTCTGCGTCATGATCCCCGAGCGGGGCGACTCGTACCTGACGCAGCGCGCCTCGGACTCTTACCTGACGCAGCTGATGCAGGCGGGCGTGGACGTGAGTCGCTACCGTGGCGGCTTCCTACACTCTAAGCTGATGGTGGTGGATAGGCGTATCGTCGGTGTCGGCAGTGCGAATATGGACTTCCGTAGCTTGGAGATCAATCTGGAGGTGATGTCTTTCGTCTATGACAGGCAGATCGCTGAGGAGCTCTGCAAGACCTTTGAGGAGGATCTGCAGTCGTGTCGTCAGCTAACCCTAGAGGAGTGGAATAAGCGCTCCCTGTGGATACGTAGCTGGGAGGCTGTCGCTCGGCTCTTCTCGCCACTCCTCTGAGTACGGACACAAAAAAGCCGCACTGTGGATTAGGAAAACTCCGAAGAACATACAAGTTTTGAGGATCCACCACCATCTGAAGTCCACTGGAGCAACAAGTGCTCACATACTCACCAGGAGCATGTCGAGGCCGGTCATCAAGTAGGTAGAATGATCTCGGAATAGTCGATTAAATTTGAAGAGTTTCCGTATCAAGCAGTGCGGCTATGGGTCTGTGCCGTGCTACATATCATATGCTAAGAACACATTGCTAAGTCACCTATCGGTGTCTTGCTACGACAAATATAGGGTAATATTTCGAGCTGTGCAAATTGGCGCGTACATTCCACCCGCTAATGCAATTTCTCAAGAATGATGTTTTTGAAGACTTCCTCGGGGGAAACGTATAACCCTTTGTAGGGACGCACGGCTCGTGCGTCCGTTCCCGTTAAAACCACGGATACCGTAACTTTTGACACAACGGACGCACGACCGTGCGTCCCTACAATCGTTACTCGTCGGCTGGTTTGACAACGGACGCCCTCCGACTCAACACTCCCGTGCGTCCCTACAACGGGTTACACGTCTCGTTGTACTACAACGGACACATAGATCGTGCGTCCCTACAGGGCGACGTCTCACTCTAATCTCTAACCTCTAGCTTCTAACCTCTAAATTCGTATCTTTGCGGTGAGGTACATCTCACCATCTAAAAGAATCTATTACTAATATGTCACAAGACAAGACTATACGCTGCCTGATCATCGGGTCAGGACCTGCAGGATATACAGCCGCTATCTACGCTTCACGAGCTAACCTATCGCCTGTGCTTTACCAGGGTCTACAACCTGGTGGACAACTTACTACGACCACTGAGGTGGAGAACTTCCCGGGCTTCCCCGAGGGGATCACGGGCCCTCAGCTTCTCGAGCAGATGCGCCAGCAGGCGGAGCGCTTTGGCACAGACATTCGCTCAGGCGAGGTGACGCGCATCGACCTCTCGGAGCGCCCCTTCGAGGTAGAGATCGACGGTTCTACGGAGCTAACGGCACAGGCGGTGATCATCGCCACGGGAGCTCGCGCTAAGTACCTAGGTCTGGAGGATGAGACGAAGTATGCTGGCATGGGCGTCTCGGCCTGCGCTACGTGCGACGGCTTCTTCTATCGCAAGAAGCGTGTCGCTGTCGTGGGCGGTGGCGATACAGCTTGCGAGGAGGCGCTCTACCTAGCGGGTATCGCAGAGCAGGTCTACCTGATCGTGCGCAAGGATCATCTGCGCGCCTCTAAGGTGATGCAGGAGAGACTCTTCGCACGGGAGAATATAGAGGTGCTCTTTGAGTACAACACGGTGGGGCTCTTTGGCGACAATGGCGTGGAGGGAGCTCACCTCGTTTACAAGAAGGGGACGCCTGAGGAGGCTAAGCGTGATATAGCGATCGATGGCTTCTTCCTGGCTATCGGACACAAGCCCAATACAGACTTCCTGGCAGGTCAGCTGGAGCTGGATGATGCGGGCTACATCGTGACTCGTGAGGGACGACCGCTGACTAGTGTGGAGGGAGTCTTTGCGGCTGGCGACGTGGCGGATCCACGCTATCGTCAGGCGATCACCTCGGCGGGTACGGGTTGCCGCGCTGCGCTGGAGGTGGAGAAGTATCTCCTCGAGAAGGAACTATAACGCTACGCTGGCGAGACTTCTTCGCTCTAACAGATAAATCTTCTAACACAATATAGATTATGAATAAGCAGTGGACCTTTTGGGCAGCCTTGGCACTGGCGGTGGCCTTTGTCATAGGCATTTGGATCGCCGGCTCGACTTATCAGTCGGTGCGCAAGCCTCGCATCGTGTCGGTCACGGGCAATGCGGAGCAGGACTTCGAGAGTGACTTGATCGTCTGGAGCGCTTCCTTTCGTGTGCATCGTGCTACGCTGAGCGACGCTTACACGGAGATCGAGCGGGAGCGCACGGTGGTGCAGGAGTTTCTCCAGAAGGCTGGTCTGAAGGCTGATGGCTACACCTTCGAGAGTCTAGAGGTGTCGCAGGACTACAACAATGGCTACGACACGCATGGTAACTATCAGCAGGTGCCCAACGGCTATGTGCTCACGCAGTCGGTGACTGTGACGAGCAAGGACCTGGACGGTGTCGAGGCTCTGTCGAAGAGTATCTCCTCGCTGATCTCTCAGGGTGTGGAAATAACGAGCCAAGCGCCAGCCTACTACTACACGAATCTGGACGACCTCAAGCATCAGATGCTGCGCCAAGCCTCTGAAGACGCGCTGAATCGTGCCGAGGAGATAGCCTCGGGAAGCCGTGGCAAGGTGGGCAAGCTACAGAATGCCTCGATGGGGGTCTTCCAGATTGTCGGCAAGAATGCTGGAGAGGACTACTCATGGGGTGGTGCTTTCAACACATCCTCACGTCACAAGACGATCTCGGTGACTGTCCGCGCGACCTACGCACTCCGCTAGACGACGGGCGTGCGTCCCGTCTTCGGGAAAATTGCATCCTTGGTGCGAGGAGGGGAGTATTTGTGCCAAATAATCAGTATCTTTGTGGCGGTTTACACTATGGGTAAATCACTACATGATGACAATCACACCGACTACCCCCTCTGCTCCTGACTCAAAGCAGACAATCTTAGATCGTCGCTATCTGCGTATGGCTCGTATATGGGCTGAGAACTCCTACTGTCAGCGTCGACAAGTAGGAGCCCTCATCGTGCACAATCAGATGATCATCTCGGATGGCTACAACGGTACGCCTTCGGGCTTTGAGAATGTGTGCGAAGATGAAGAGGGGATCACCAAGCCTTACGTCCTCCACGCAGAGGCGAATGCAATCACGAAGGTGGCTGCCTCGGGCAATAACTGCACGGGTGCGACGATCTACATTACTGCCTCGCCTTGTCTGGAGTGTGCTAAGCTGATCATCCAGAGTCGCATACGACGTGTGGTCTATGGCGAGCAGTACCGACTCACCGACGGTGTCGAGCTCCTCGAGCGTGCTGGCATCGAGGTGGTCTATATACCGCTTGACACCACCTCGTCAGCCACGGAGTCCTCTACCCATTAGTATTATGTACCTATTTCTAGACATTGAGAGGAACAAGTGGTAGATATGCGTCGTCGATATAAATATTTGCTTTGCCTTCTGGCTGGTGCGCTGATTGGGAGCTTAACCTTCTGGCTCATCTCTCGCTATCGGAGCTTCACGCATGCAGACAAGTTCGACCAGGTACTTCAGTTGATTGACAAGTATTACGTAGACTCTGTGGACATGGAGGAGCTACGGACCAATCTCTTGCCCTATCTGCTAGGTGCTCTGGATCCGCACTCGACTTACATCCCGCCGCTGGAGTCTGAGCGTGAGGAGCAGAGACTGGAGGGACAGTTTGAGGGGATTGGAATCATCTACAACATCATCACCGACACGATCGTCGTCGATCAGGTCTTCGCTGGAGGCCCCTCCGAGACGGCTGGGCTAGAGCCCGGAGACCGCATCCTAGCGTGCGATGGCAAGAGCCTCCTCGGTGAGCGCAACAACCAAGACACGATCACCTCGGCACTGAGAGGACCTGCGGGGTCCGTGGTGCATCTATCGGTACTGCGTCGCCATGCGCGCAGAGATGTGAGCGTAGTGCGTGGACCTGTGCCGATCCAGAGCATCGAGGTGAGCTATATGCTGACACCCACCATCGGGCTAATGCAGATCACCACTTGGGCTCGGACTACCTACGACGAATTCATTCAGCATTGGGGCGCGCTACAAAGAGCAGGGGCGAAAGCGCTGGTCCTAGACTTGAGAGACAATACGGGAGGCTACATGAACTCGGCTATAGCCGTCGCCAATGAGTTCCTTCAGGAGGGTCAACTGATCGTCTACACCGAGGGACGCACCATGCCTCGTGAAGATGTGGTGGCCAATGGCGAGGGCATGCTACAGCGACTGCCACTCGTGGTGCTGGTCAATGAGAATAGTGCGTCAGCCTCCGAGATCTTCTCTGGAGCGATGCAAGACCACGACCGTGCGATGATCGTGGGACGACAGACCTATGGCAAGGGTTTGGTACAGCAGCCCTTTACTTTTGCGGACAACTCCAGCGTGCGCCTTACGGTGGCACGTTACTACACTCCCTCGGGACGTAACATACAGCGCCCCTACGAGCAGGGTAGCCTCTCCTCCATCGAGGAGAGCCTTATGAGTGTCTCGGGCATCAAACCTGTGGGTGACTATGCGGATACGCTCTCACTGACTAAGCAGAAGCAACGAGAGTATCATAGCGACAAGGGACGTCTCCTCTTCAGTGGCTATGGCATTATGCCGGATATCTTCGTACCGCAAGATACTGCCATGATCAATGCTTATGCTGCACGTCTGATCATGTCTGGGCTGATGCAGGAGTACGCCTTTTACTTTGTAGATCTCAATAGAGCGGCCCTCCGTGAGATGGGTTCAGTCCAGGAGCTACTAGAGCTACTGGATCAGGAGAAGTCTCTCGTGAACGACCTAGCCGCATACGCTGCCGAGCGAGGTATAGCACAGCGGCCCCAGATGTTGCGCCAAGCTTCACAGCGCTTGCAACTACAGATGTATGCCTTGATAGCTAATCATCTCTTTGGCGCTACGGGCTTCTATCAGGTGATAACCCAAGACGATCCGATGATCAGTAGCGCGGAGCAATATATAGAGGACAATTATCACATGCGATGATGAGTGGTGACAGAGTGAGAGAAGAGAAAAAAGCATTGCGTCGCACCATCCGTGCTAAGATGCGGAGTGAGTGGACCGAAGAGTACCGACAGACGGTCTCGGAGCGTGTCTGTAGGCAGATAGAGGCCTTCCTGCCCTTCGTGCGGAGTCACAGCATAGCTCTGTACTGTGCCTTGCCCGATGAGGTAGACTTGACGGCTATCCTAGAGCGCTACCAGGGTGAGAAGAGACTACTCATACCCCGTGTCGAGGGCGACGATATCAACTTCTACGCCTATCAGTCTGACTCGCTCGTCACCAGTGAGGACTACAAGATCCTCGAGCCGACAGCTACTGCCGAAGAGGCGGTAGATCCTGCAGAGATAGAGCTAATCCTCGTACCAGGACTCGCATTCGACCCGCATGGCGGACGTATGGGGCGTGGCAAGGGGTTCTATGATCGCTTTTTCGCACGTTGCCCCCATGCACTCCGTGTAGCGGTCACCTCCTCGATGCAGATCGTCGAGCAGATCCCGCTAGAGCCGTGGGACGTCACGATGCACTACATCATATCAGATAGCAAAACTTACGAGGTGCGCGACTAACACTGGTCGCATCAACCGACAAACATAGCAAGAGACTGTTGCAAAAGTCAACAGTCAGGACAATCTTGCTCGCAAGATTGTCCTGACTTTGCAGAAAGGATGAAGCGCAAGGCGCTGAGGGTGAGGTCTGAAGGGAGCATACATCCGTATGTGACCGAAGCCGAATCCCGAAAGCAACACAGCGATTCGCCTTTATGCAACAGTTTCAGCAAATACAAGCTCCCCCCACCACAGTTCATCGACTGTGATGGGGGGAGTCTCTATTTATTAGTAGGCTATTGGATTTGTTTCGATAGCCTTTTACCAGTACCTACTATATATTATAGGAGTGCGTCTAGGCCAGCCTTCAGGTCTGCGATGATGTCCTCGACATTCTCCAGACCGATCGAGAGGCGTACCATACCCTCGGCGATGTCAGAAGCAGCACGCTCCTCAGGCGTATAAGGCGAGTGCGTCATACTAGCTGGGTGCTCGATAAGCGTCTCAGCATCACCGAGGCTCACGCAGAGCGTAGCTAGGTGAAGACTATTCATCAGCTTGCGACCAGCCTCTAGACCACCCTTGAGCTCGAAGGCGATCATAGCGCCTGGTAGGCGCATCTGCTTCTTCGCCAGCTCATACTGTGGGAAGCTCTTGAGACCTGGGTATGCGATCGATGCGACAGCGGGATGCTTCTCAAGGAACTCAGCGACACGCTGTGCATTGGCGCAGTGACGCTCCATACGTATCTCCAGTGTCTTGATACCACGAGCGATCAGGTAAGCCTCAAACGGGCCAAGCACTGAACCCGTCATATCCTTGACAGCGAAGAGACGCACCTGGTCAATATACTCCTTGCGACCTACGACGAATCCGGCGATCACGTCACCGTGACCATTCAGATACTTCGTAGCCGAGTGTACGACCACGTCAGCACCGAGGTCTAGAGGACGCGTGATAAAGGGTGTGCAGTATGTATTGTCCACCATCAGAACGGTTCCCTCCTGGCTGTGAGCTATCTTGGCAGCGCCTTCGATATCTGTCAGGTACATATTAGGGTTGGCAGGTGTCTCGATGTAAACGAGCTTCGTATTGGGACGCATAGCAGCCTTGATCTCATCAAGATTGCGCGCATCGACGAAGGTCACCTCCACGCCAAAGCGTGAGAGTCCGTGCTCTAGGAATGAGTAGGTGCAACCGTAGAGCGTCTTGCCAGCCACAATGTGGTCACCAGCCTGTACTAGGGGGTAGATAGCAGATGTAATCGCACCGATGCCTGAGGAGGCGCTGACACAAGCCTCGCCACCCTCTAGAGAGGCGACCTTCTGCTCAGCAGCTGTGCAGGTAGGGTTCCCTAGGCGGGTGTAGATGTACCCCTCCTCCTCGAGGGCAAAGCGTCTGCCTCCCTGCTCTGCAGAGTCAAAGACGAAGGTAGAGGTTTGGTAAATAGGCGTAGCCAGCGTACCATGCTGATTGTGCTCGCTACCAGCATGGATGGCACGCGTAGCGAAGCCCATCTGCTGCAGTTCTTTTGGATCTATCATAAAGCTTTATCTAAAGGATTGATTATTCGGTACGAAGGTACGAAAAAATAGCGCTCACGCCTACATATACAGGGCTGACGCATGATAAAAGAGACTGTTGCAAAAGTCAACAGTCTCACAATCTTGCTTGCAAGATTGTCCTGACTTTGCAGAAAGGATGAAGCGCAAGGCGCTGAGGATGAGGTCTGAAGGGAGCATACCTCCGTATGTGACCGAAGCCGAATCCCGAAAGCAACACAGCGATTCGCCTTTATGAAACAGTCTCAAAAACGAGCTTGTCAGATTTCCTACCTAGGAATTTCCCAAATTCCTCCGTAGATATTTCTGATTTGCTACCTAGGAAATAAAAAATTCTTCGGACTTATGATTTGATTCCTCCGAAGTTTCATTTGATTCCTCCGAAGTATTTTTTATTTCCTAGGTAGGAATTGGGGCAATTCCTAGGTAGTTATTTGGCAAATTCCTAGGTAGGAATTCCATTCTTCTGGAGGAAGGCGTAATCAGTGAGGTCCCGCAGCCACTCTGTAGGATCCTCGAACTGCGTATTCCCTAGCTATCGTCATGCACAGCTTCTAGATGGCTGGTTATAATGTGTCAGCCCTGCCTACATATAGTATGAGTTGCATTTCTTAATTGGATATCCAGTCTCGAAGATTCGTAAGTCTGTCTATCTTATTTTGAGGTGCGGTGAGGTTTTTCTGTAGAGTATAGTGGATCTAGTCGAATCACTCCTTCATTCAAATGACTGGATCCCTCCCCTAGAGCACTACAGATACGGAAAGCTTGCGAAGTCTGAACAAAAGCGTCTAAATAGAATCATTATATACTAAACTATTGCTATTGCGTACTAAATAAATAATTGCTACCTTTGCTCGCAAAGGCGTGGTTCTGTATCGTATTGATACTGTTCTATGTCAATTAGCAGATATTCCTAACCAACAAACACTCAAAACAATGAATCACCGATTACTTATTGCTACGCTACTAGCCCTCCTCGGGATGACTATTTATGCGCCACTACCAGCTCAAGAGGCTAGCGAGAGCAACATCATTACGATTAAGCTCTCCGAGATGCCTACCAACGATGACGATGAGGCTATACCTCTCAAACTAACCGTACAGGGTGAGGGCGAGATAACCTTCGAGGGGCTTAAAGAGGCTTACGCAGTGGATCGCACTTCTTATTTGCCCACAGCGCTAGAGATTAAGATCCGAGGTGCTGTCAAGTCCATCTCTTGCGACTACAACAGTGTACTCTCAGCGGTAGACATCACTAACTCAAAAACGATCGAGAAGCTCAACATTAAGAACAGTGGCATTACAGACCTTCGCACCAAGGGTGTCACATCTCTTAAGGTACTGAATTGTGGATTGACCTCGCTCTCTACGATAGACCTGACGGGATGCACAGGGCTGACGAAGCTCGAGGCAAACTCTTGTATGAAGCTTACGAACGTCATCCTTACAGGCTGTACAGCCCTTACGGATATAGAGCTGCAAAATGGTGAGATTGCCACACTAGACCTCGCGGGGCTGACCAAGCTAAATAGTATAGACATATCACGCAATCCGCTCAAGACTCTGACGCTCACTGGTCTCAGTAGCCTTACCATGCTAGACTGCAAGCAGAGTGCTCTCTCCACGCTAGACCTCTCTGATTGTACTGCTTTAGAGTCTCTCACAGCTAATGCTTGTGCAGAGCTTGCCTCGGTCAAGCTCCCTAAGTCTGACAAGCTAAAGTACGTCTACCTACAGGAGTGCCAGCTACAAGAGATAGATCTTTCCAATCTGACGGCACTCACTCAAGTCTATCTAGAGCGCAATAAGAAGCTAGCCAAGGTGTCCGCAAACAACTGTCCAGGACTCAAGCTCCTCAGCTTGCATCTCTGTGCACTACCCGCTGAGGCTACAGTCGCTCTCATAGAGCAACTCTCAGACCATAGCGCAGAGTATGATGAGACAAATCCTGCCTACAAGGTCTTTGCTACGGGTATCAAGGTAACCTACAAGGAGGGTAACGTTTGGTCTCCCAAGGCTGCTAGTCTAGCTAGACGCAAGGGGTGGGCGCTCCTCAATAAGGATGAAAACTCCTACGCCTCTCCCACACCACTCTTTGAGGCTTATGCCAAGGTCACAATCGAAAAGACGGAGCATGGCAAGGTCGCTCTAGAGGGGCTGGACATCGAGGACTTAGCTTTCCTCCCCGAGGGTGAGACCTACAAGCTCGTCGCTACACCTGATGAAGGATACGAGCTACAAGAGCTCAAGGTCAATGACGATGATATCCTAGAGGGGCTAGAGTTCCAGCTCTTTAAGGATAGCAAGATCACGGCTACCTTTGGAAAGGCTGGCTCAGTACACTATAAGTACTATCTCACGAAGGTCGAGCCTACGGTCGCTACGGCTACTGTCTACACCTACGGCTATGACGAAAACAAAAGGTGGATCTCCCGTACTGTGAAGAACGGAGATGGAAGTATCTCTTCTCACTATGATATACGATACGATGAGCAGGGACGTATATCAGATATTGACATGACGCTGTCTTTTGACTACGCCAAGGATGGCAAGCCGAGTCAGCGAGCTCACTATACATACGACGAGCAGGGTCGTATGGTAAGACGTCAGATGGGGGTCTATGGCAAGGACCTGGCTGATACCAAGGTTGGCTATCGTCCCGATGGACAGATAGACTATTGGGCAGAGCAAAGCGCCACAGTGATGAATGATTACATCTACAACGACAAGGGACAGCTCATCGAGGAGCAGTTCGGTGAGGCTACGGGAGTAGACACTGATCATCCTACTGTTTTAGTGCCCACAGGCAAGATCTTCTACAGTTACAATGACAAGGGGCAGAAGTCAGAAGTCAAGTATACTTCCATACAGAGTAAATGGCTCTACATAAAGGGTGAGCAGTACACATGGAATGAGCAGGGACTGCTGTCAAGCGTCAAAGCGGTGAACTATCAGTATGAGTCGGGAGATACGATCCCTGAGAACGGTAAGCCTGACTTTGTCTACGAGCTACGCTATCAGTACGACGACAAGGCTGATACTAAAGTTTTCTGGCCGATGCTCCCAGTGACAGAGGAAAACGGTGGCTTCGGAGAGTTCAGCTACGACCTCAATGGTTACTGCACGAAGGCTGAACACTGGAAGTATGGATATGGAGATCCTAGACACACCTTTGACTTTATCTATGTCTTTGAGGCTTCACCAGTACACCTCCAGGAGCTAGTCGACAGAGGTGCCACGACGGTACAGTATGCCTACGGCACGATCACCGCTGAGGGCGCATCCCTAGAGGGCCTTCAGATATACGACACCACAGGTCAGCTACTCCGTGACTACCGCACGGCACCATGCCAGCGCATCGACATGGGGGTCAGCGAGCTACCCGACGGACTATACATCGTTCGCACGATCTCCTCTGACAGCACACAGACTGACAAGGTGGTCATAACACAATAAGCAAAACAACCTATGCTTCATTCTATCATAAGGCGAGGACTCATGACTATGCTCATGGGCCTCGCCCTATGCTCTCTTCAGAGCTACGCAGCTTCTCGTATCCTATTCACCACGGCTCTGCCAGTAGGATCGACGATCACACTCTCCATCTCCGCTGATGGCGCCGTAACGGCTCAAGGCCTAGCAGGACCCATCCTCACCGATGGCAAGGCACACGCCTATACCATCGAGAGTGCTGAGGTGAAGCTCTCGGGAGCCATCACAGCGATCACGCTTTCGCATCAGAAGCTCTCAGCACTAGACATTCGCCAGGCCAAAGAGCTCACCGAGCTACGCTGTGACAATAACAATCTCACCGAGCTAAACATCACTTACGCCAAGGCGCTCCAGCGTCTAGACTGTACCTTCAATCAGCTAGAGCGACTCGACATACCTAGTGCATCGCCCCTCAAGGAGCTACGTCTCAAGGGTAACTACGTCAAGAGCCTAGCTCTGGATCGATGCTCCGACCTAGAGATCCTCGACTACTCGGACAACTACTACCCCACGGTAGTAGACCTGAGCAAGTGTACCAAGCTACAGCAACTAGACGTTGCGAAAAACAAGATTCGCACGCTAGACTTAACGCAAAACGGGGCTTTGCGCACCCTCTCTTGTGGAGACAACGAGATCTCCATCCTAGACGTAGCGCACCTAGCCTCACTGGAGCGCCTCTCCGTAGCTAACAGCTCTAATCTCGCTACACTTACTCTCGGAGAGCATCCCAAGCTACGCTTCCTAGACATCTATGGGACGCAGGTGCAGAGCCTTGATCTAGCTAAGTATCCACAGCTCGAGGAGCTCTCCTGCGCTTATGCTAAGCTTACGAGCCTAGACCTCTCTCACAGCAATAAGTTACGCATACTGAGCTGTGGCAAGAACCCATTTAAGGGACTGGACGTATCACACTCTCCACTCCTCGAGGCGCTCAGCTGTGGAGATCTGCAGATAGCCTCTATCGACCTAAGCAAGAACCCCAAGCTCATCTCACTGCAGATAGGACACAACAACCTCTCTCAGATAGACCTCTCTGCTCAGAAGTCTCTCAAGAGGCTACACCTCTTCTACAACAACATCAGCACCCTCGATCTCTCCGCGCAGACTCACCTAGAGGAGCTACTCTGCAATAACAACAACCTCTCCGAGATCACGTTTGCTGCAGGAGCACCGCTCAGCAAAGTGGAGATCTACGACAATCAGATCAAGGAGCCACAGATGGCGCAGATTGTAGCCAAGCTACCCAATCGCACGGGACTCACGAGGGGACTCTTTAAGGTGGTCAATTCGCCCAGTACCCTCGAGGGCAACATCTGCACCAAGGCTCTTGTGGAGCAAGCTCTCGGTAACTATTGGCGCGTCGTAGACTATGCTGACTTTGCAGACTTTGGCAAGGGACTAGACTACCGAGGCTCCGATGCTCCCGAGATGGGTGAGAGCGTCATCAAGCTCACCTTTGACAAGGCTGGCAGCACCGTACAGCTCACTGTCGGCGGACTAGGTCTGTTCGAGTCTACTGGCACGACCCAACCTATCAGTAACTCAAAGGAGCCTGTCACCTACACCCTCGAGGGTAACGAGCTGATCATCCATGGTGATCTCTACAAGTTGATCGTCAGTGGAGCCACCATCAAGGCGCTAGAGCTTACCAAGGCGACCTACCTACGCGAGCTAGAGCTACACGACTATCAGCCTGCGACCATCACGCTCGCAGAGCTGCCCAATCTCGTATCGCTCCGACTACACGACAACCAGCTCACAAGCATCGAGCTGAGTGGTACGCCACTGCTAAGCCTCCTCTCCTGCTACGGTAACAAGCTAACCGTCGAGGCGGGTAAGAAGGTCATCGCAAGCCTGCCCAAGCGTCTCGAAGAGGAACGAGCTACGATCCTATGGCTCAACAGCAAGAAAGAGGGCGCTGACAATGCATTCCAGGAAGAGCTCCTTTACCTTGCTCATGCACAGGGGTGGGAGATGAGCGACTACCTAGGAGGATCCAATGGCGACACAGGTGAGCCTATTGGCTTCCCAATAGCAAACGAGCCTCTCTTCGCACCAGCCGTTGAGTCGATGCTTCAGGTAAGTGTGGAGCAAGGTATGCTTCAGGCCGTTACAGCACCGCACACGCCACTTGCACTCTATGACATGATGGGACAGCAGCTGCTGCAGACTCAGGCAAATGCCGATGGCCGATGCGAGATATCGCTAGCATCCTTCACACAGGGGATATACATTGTCGCCACCCCAACCGAGGCGGTCAAGGTGGTTATCCCATAGTTACGCACATGAAGACTAAGCTGTAAGGCTATAGTTTTTATTAAGGGGAACGAAAACTGCGACAAGCAGTCTTCAGACAAGTAGAGGCTCCTCCTTGGTGGAAGAGCCTCTACGATTTTTCTATGCTAAGAGCTTTTACTTGCCAAAGAACGGCTCGAGGATGATCATCAGGTTTTGCATGAAGAACTTCACCGAGATAGCTAGGAGGATCACTCCGAAGAACTTACGCAAGATGTAGATACCGCCCTTGCCTAGCCAGCGCTCTAGAAGCGACACGGTGCGAAGCATCAGGTAGATGCAGAGCACGTTGAGCATGATAGCGATAAAGAGGGTCGAGTTTGCCGTACCCGAGGAGCGCATCGTCAGGATCGCCGTAAAGGAGGCTGCACCCGCAAAGAGCGGGAAGACGAGTGGCACGATGTCGGCATTGCCCGAGGGGTCGTCATCCTGAAAGACCTGTATACCGAAGATCATCTCGACGGCTAGGACGAAGAGGACGATCGAACCCGCCACAGCAAAGGAAGAAACGTCTACCCCAAAGAAACCTAGTAGGGGCTCCCCGATGAAGAGGAAGGCGATGAACATGATGGCCGAGATGATAGCTACCTTGCTGGGGTGGAAGATTTTCCCCTTCTCCTTGAGGCTCAGCGCGATCGGGATCGCTCCGATGATGTCGATAGAGACAAAGAGGATCATAAAGGTCGCAAAGAAGCTCGGCAGTGTGAAGTGCTCGAAGTCAGCTAAGATATTGTTCCAAAGATTTTCCATAGTCTGTGTTGGTTAAAGCGGTGTATAAGGGGACGCTTTCGCCTGCAAAGGTAATAAATGCGCTGCAACCATCAAGCAAAGAACTCTCGGCGTAGCAGGGCTGACGCATGATAACCAGTCGCCTAGAAGCTACACATGACGATAGCTAGGGGTACACGGTGCGACTGTCGCTACAGAGTTGCTATGGCCCCCCTCTGATTACACCTCCCTCCCGAAGAATGGAATTCCTACCTAGGAATTTCCCAAATAGCTACCTAGGAATTCCCCCAATTCCTAC
>NZ_AXVC01000028.1 GCF_000482365.1 Porphyromonas uenonis DSM 23387 = JCM 13868
CTAGAGAGTCCTATAGCTCAGTTGGTTAGAGCGCTACACTGATAATGTAGAGGTCGGCAGTTCAACTCTGCCTGGGACTACGATAGGACGGAGGCTTGTATATCTTATAAAATAAGATGGACGGGGGATTAGCTCAGCTGGCTAGAGCACCTGCTTTGCAAGCAGGGGGTCATCGGTTCGAATCCGATATTCTCCACATGGATGCTAAGACAGAGCGCAAGCAAAGAGAGGCATCAAGTGATCTTTGACATACGTAGCAATAGAAACAATAGAAACGAGTAACGAGCGTACTTAGGAATAAGTACGAACAAACAAAGAATACAAAGCGAGTAACGATTTTAGATCGTGCGCTAAGTAGTATAACTCAACTGAGATTGTATTGACTTAGGTTGATACAAGGCTCAAGGCGAAAAGTTATAAGGGCAGATGGCGGATGCCTAGGCTCTTGGAGGCGAAGAAGGACGTGATAAGCTGCGATAAGCTGCGGGGATTGGCACATACGAATTGATCCGCAGATTTCCGAATGGGGCAACCCACTAGACAGAAGGTCTAGTATCTCGTAAGAGAGGTCAACGGGGGGAACTGAAACATCTCAGTACCCTCAGGAAAAGAAAACAAAAGTGATTCCCTTAGTAGTGGCGAGCGAACGGGGAGTAGCCCAAACCGCAGATGTTTCGGCATCTACGGGGTTGTAGGAGTAGCACTAATGTACTATACACGTGTAGAAGAACGGCATGGAAAGGTCGACCAAAGAGGGTGATAGTCCCGTATTTGAAATGCGTTTATAGACAGAGCTACCACCTGAGTAGCGCGGGACACGAGAAATCCTGTGTGAATCTGCGGGGCCCATCCCGTAAGGCTAAATACTTCCAAGAGACCGATAGTGAACAAGTACCGTGAGGGAAAGGTGAAAAGAACCTCGATAAGAGGAGTGCAATAGACCCTGAAACCATCTGCTTACAAGCGGTAGGAGCCCCTTCGTGGGGTGACTGCGTGCCTTTTGCATAATGAACCTACGAGTTACCGTTGCCGGCAAGGTTAAGTACAGGTAAGTACGGAACCGGAGCGAAAGCGAGTCTGAATAGGGCGACGAGTCGGTAGAGGTAGACGCGAAACCAAGTGATCTACCCTTGGTCAGGTTGAAGGATAGGTAACACTATCTGGAGGACCCAACCGGTAAGCGTTGAAAAGCTTTCGGATGAACTGAGGGTAGGGGTGAAAGGCTAATCAAACTTGGAGATAGCTCGTACTCCCCGAAATGCATTTAGGTGCAGCCTTTGGTGTTTCTTGTATGAGGTAGAGCGACTGATTGGATGCGAGGCTTTCACCGGCTATCAAGTCCAGACAAACTCCGAATGCGTACAAGTTAGAGCCAAGGAGTGAGGGCATGGGTGCTAAGGTCCATGTCCTAAAGGAGAACAATCCGGACCATCGGCTAAGGTCCCGAAATCACCACTAAGTTGGACAAACGAAGTCAAGATGCGAAGACAGCTAGGATGTTGGCTTGGAAGCAGCCATTCATTTAAAGAGTGCGTAACAGCTCACTAGTCGAGGATTTTGGCGTGGATAATAATCGGGCATAAGTGGTGTACCGAAGCTGTGGGATGTGAATACATCGGTAGGGGAGCATTCCTATTGAGCAGAAGATACAGGGGCAACCTGTGTTGGATCGATAGGAAAAGCAAATGTAGGTATAAGTAACGATAAAGGGGGCGAGAAACCCCCTCGCCGAAAGACTAAGGTTTCCTGATCAACGCTAATCGGATCAGGGTTAGTCGGGGCCTAAGGATAAGCCTAATGGCGATTCCGATGGAAGAACTGGTTAATATTC
The DNA here is from genome assembly GCF_000482365.1 of Porphyromonas uenonis DSM 23387 = JCM 13868. GTDB lineage: Bacteria > Bacteroidota > Bacteroidia > Bacteroidales > Porphyromonadaceae > Porphyromonas > Porphyromonas uenonis. Next base: position 1,832 of record NZ_AXVC01000028.1, read on the forward strand.
CAGTACTAATATATTGAGTGATGTGGAGACGGAGAAGTGACACTACTGCCGACTGACGGAATAGTTGGTTGAAGGGTGTAGATAATTGGTTTGTAGGCAAATCCGCAGACCGAGTCGAACCTGAGAGTACACTGCGTGCGTGCACAAAGTGATAATGTAGGTAAGCCAGCTCCCAAGAAAACCCGCTAAACAATTGATATATTACCCGTACCACAAACCGACACAGGTGGTTGGGTTGAGTATACTAAGGCGCTCGAGAGATTCGCGGTTAAGGAACTAGGCAAAATGGTCCTGTAACTTCGGGAGAAAGGACGCCAGTGGCGACACTGGCCGCAGAGCATAGGCCCATGCGACTGTTTAACAAAAACATATGGCTGTGCGAAATAGAAATATCAAGTATACAGCCTGACACCTGCCCGGTGCTGGAAGGTTAAGAGGAGATGTCATCGCAAGAGAAGCATTGAATTGAAGCCCCAGTAAACGGCGGCCGTAACTATAACGGTCCTAAGGTAGCGAAATTCCTTGTCGGGTAAGTTCCGACCTGCACGAATGGTGTAACGATGTGGGCACTGTCTCAACCGCGATCTCGGTGAAATTGTAGTATCGGTGAAGATGCCGATTACCCGCAACGGGACGAAAAGACCCCGTGAACCTTTACTATAGCTTTACATTGTACTTGGGTATCAGATGTGTAGGATAGGCCGGAGACTGAGAGTGGGGCACGCCAGTGCTTCAGGAGTCGCTGTTGAAATACGGCCCTTTTGATGTTTGGGTACTAACTTGCTTAGGCAAGGACACTGTATGGTGGGTAGTTTGACTGGGGTGGTCGCCTCCAAAAGCGTAACGGAGGCTTCTAAAGGTACCCTCAGGCCGATTGGTAACCGGTCGAAGAGTGTAATGGCACAAGGGTGCTTGACTGGGAGACAAACAAGTCGCACAGGTAGGAAACTAGAGCATAGTGATCCGGTGGTTCCGTATGGAAGGGCCATCGCTCAAAGGATAAAAGGTACTCCGGGGATAACAGGCTGATCGCTCCCAAGAGCTCATATCGACGGAGCGGTTTGGCACCTCGATGTCGGCTCGTCACATCCTGGGGCTGGAGAAGGTTCCAAGGGTTGGGCTGTTCGCCCATTAAAGTGGCACGCGAGCTGGGTTCAGAACGTCGTGAGACAGTTCGGTCTCTATCTGTTGTGGGCGTAGAGATTTGCAGGGCTCTGACACTAGTACGAGAGGACCGTGTTGGACCGACCGCTGGTCTATCGGTTATGCCGCCAGGTGTAATGCCGAGTAGCTAAGTCGGGCTAGGATAAGTGCTGAAAGCATCTAAGCACGAAGCCGACCCTAAGATAAGATCTCATTGAGGGTGGTCAAAGACGATGACCTTGATAGGCTACAGGTGTAAAGACAGTAATGTCAAAGCCGAGTAGTACTAATTACCCGAACGATTCGCTAAGAGAGTTGAGTTATACGACTTACTTAGATTGTACGCCTAAAAACGAAGCATTGTATTTGAGTGTTTGTGTAGCTCGCAGACTCATCAAATTTCTAAAGTAACTATATAAGACTACGTATGTCACCCTATTAAGGTGGTTATAGCGTTGGGGATCCACCTCTTCCCATTCCGAACAGAGCAGTTAAGCCCAATAGCGCCGATGGTACTGAGTAAAATCGGGAGAGTAGGTAACCGCCTTTCCCATTGAAGAGTCCTCAGATAGGTATCGATACCTGTCTGGGGACTCTCTTTTTTTGTGTGCCTAGGCCAAAGAGTCAGCAAAGGGATCGGAGGGATCGGAGGGGAACTGTATCTTGGTTTAGTCCGACCCTCAAGGGGTCGCTATCCAGTCACGTCTGCCTACCCATCGGCCGTTCGGTGCTTTGCCCCTCCGACCGACGGCTACGATGCATCGGACCTCTGGCGAGGTCCTTCCCCGCTGGAGGGGAGAAGTATCGGAGGTATCTGAGTGCTCATTAGTTAGTATCTTTGCGGTGGAGTTCATCGCCTTTGGGCGGTCTTGTCCACTTGGGGCGGGAATGCGAGGCTAGACGCAATAGCTAGATGTTAAGCCGAGCCCCTGTTTGAAGTAGAGCGTCCGATTGTTTGGAGGCTCTACTTCTTTTTAGTTTTATCGAACTGCTTGTCAGGATATAAAGGCTAGTAAACGTTGTCCGAAGGGGAAACTCGGCGTAAGAGAAAACAAAAGGTTAACTTTGTGGCGCGGAAACTTAGCTAGAGCTCTTACGGAGCGACGCTATTAAGGTCGATAACCCCATCAAGGTCGATAACCCCATCAAGGTCGATAACTCCATCAAGGTCAATAACCCTATCAAGGTCAATAACCCCATCAAGGTCAATGAACCTATCACGGTCAATAAACAACGAAAGCAGATGAAACGAAACGTATTACGACTACTTACGATGCTCCCGCTCTGGGTGCTTACGACTCTCTATGCTACACCTCAGCAGCCAGTTTCAATAGCTCCGTTAGCTACATCTCAGCAACCAGATGCAATAGCTTCGTCGGTAACATCTCAGCAACCAGTTGCAATAGCTTCGTCGGTAACATCTCAGCAACCAGATGCAATAGCTTCGTCGGCAACATCTCATCAACCAGTTGCAATAGCTTCGTTGGCAACATCTCAACAGCCAGTTGCAATAGCTCCGTTGGCTACATCTCAGCAACCAGTTGCAATAGCTTCGTCAGCTACATATCAGCTACCAGATGCCGTAGGAGCGTCAGCTACAGCGAGTCAGCCTGACACGCTTACGGTGGTGCCGCTACAGGTGCAGCAGTATCGGGTGATGAAGCCGTTTATCTCAGATAGTCTCGATGTGCAGGGCAAAGCGTATGACGCTACCGACCTGCTGAAGCCTGTGAATCACATCAAGCTGAGCCAGGCGCACGGCACTCTGCCCACAGCGAAGGAGGGTGTCGTCACGCTACACACGACAGAGGATGCGATCACGACTTATGCCGTACGTCTGCGCACGCCGAGCTACGAGCAGGCGACGCTGCAGGTCGAGACGACGGTGCCCTTTGTTTTAGCGCTGGACGGTGACAAACTCTCATCTGCTACGCAGTATCAGAGCGAGCTAAAGCCTGCTTCGCCAGCGTCCCTCACGCTGACACCTGGACGGTCGCATCTGGTGACGCTTCAGCTACTGACTAAGGGTGGCGAGTCTGCGCAGTATCGCTTGAAACTCATTCCCGCCAAGGCTGATAGCCAGATAGAGGTACGCCACGACGATAAGGAGTACCTGAGCCTAGAGTATATGATGACGGGTCGCAACCTCTACTCCGTGTCAGTGTCGCCTACGGGTCGCTACACGCTACTGACGGAGCGGGAGACGACCGCTCTCAAGAGTAGCTACCGTACCTACCTGTACCAAGGCGACAAGCTCCTCTCCACGCTGAGCGAGCAGTATCGCTTTGCCAGCTGGATGCCAAAAGAAGACAAGCTGTACCGCACCTCCACGACAGACGATGGACGGCAGTTGATCAGCTACGATCCTAAGACGCAGGAGGAGCGTATCGTGGCGGAGCAGATCCCCACCGGCTCCTTCTTTATGATGCCTGATGGCAAGCAATTGCTCTACACTATTGAGGAGGAGGGGCCCGCACGGGGCAAAATCACCGAGCAGGTACTGGGACGGTATGACCGTATGGCGGACTTTCGCAAACGCACCTTCCTCGCTCTCTACGACATTGAGAGCGGTCGCTACCAGCCACTTACCTTCGGCCATCGCTCTACCTATTTGCAGGACGTCAGTCCTGATGCCCGTGAGATCATCTTTAGCACTTCGGAGGAGATCACCGAGATCCCCTTCTCCCAGAGCAATATCTATACGATGAACCTAGAGACGCTGGAGGTCAAGCCACTCTTCACTAAGGAGCGCTCTATCTCGTCAGTTTCTTACACCGCTCTGCCTCACACCCTGCTCATTGAGGGCGATGCGAATGCCTTCGGTGGAATCGGGCGCAACCTACCTGATGGAATGATCACCAATACGTACGATGGTCAGCTCTTCCTCTATGACCGCCAGAGCCAGCAGGCGACGCCTCTGACGAAGGATTTCGACCCCGCCATCAAGCGGGTCAAGGTCAGTACGGTTCAGCCCGTTGCTTACTTTACAGCGGAAAACAAAGACCGCATCTCCCTCTATCGCCTCGACCTCAGACGCAAGCAGATCGAGCAGGTAGCTACGACGGAAGACCTCGTGCGCTCCTTTGACATCAGCGATGACGCCAGTCAGCTCGCTTACTACGGGCAGAGTGCGATGAATGCGGATCGCTTTTACAGCTTAAAAGGAAAAGGAAAGCGTGAGACGCTTCTCTACGACCTAGCTAAGAGCAAGATGCAGGATCTAGAGCTGGGTAGCGTGAGCGACTGGGTACACACGATGCCGAATGGCGACAAGGTGGAGGGGCGCTACTACCTGCCTCCTCACTTTGACGCTACGCGGCAGTACCCGATGATCGTCTATTATTATGGAGGCACCTCGCCGACGACTCGCTTTTTCGAAGGGTCCTATTCGCTTCCGATGTATGCGGCGCAGGGTTACATCGTCCTCACGCTCAATCCGAGCGGTACCACCGGCTTCGGCCAGGAGTATGCCGCTCGCCACGTCAATGCGTGGGGTAAGGTGACGGCCGACGAGATCGTGTCTGCTACGAAGCAGTTTTGCCAAGAGCACCCCTACGTCAATGCGAAGAAGATCGGCTGTATGGGGGCTAGCTACGGAGGCTTTATGACGCAGTACCTGCAGACGATCACCGACATCTTTGCGGCAGCGATCAGCCATGCGGGTATCAGTGCGCTCTCCTCCTACTGGGGCGAGGGTACCTGGGGTATCGGCTATAGTACGGTGGCTAGCTACAACAGCTATCCGTGGAATAATCCACAGCTCTACACGGAGCAGAGTCCGCTCTTTCATGCCGACAAGATCCACACGCCGTTGCTGCTGATCCACGGCACGGACGATACGAACGTTCCCATCGGCGAGAGCATCCAGATGTACAATGCGCTGAAGATCTTGGGCCGTGAGGTAGCCTTTGTCAAGGTGCATGGCGAAGATCATATCATCACCGCTCCTGAGAAGAAGATCGAGTGGACGAATACGCTCTTCGCGTGGTTTCAGAAGTGGCTCAAGGACGACCCCACCTGGTGGGATGCGCGCTATCCAGAGGCACACCTCTAGTCGTTCGGTCAGCGTTTCAGTCGTTTCGGTCACCGTTAGATGCATTTCGGTAGGCAAAGGTTTGTGGAGCCATATTGCGCTTCCTACCTTTGCCCCAGAGTTCGTTGATCTATTGCGATCGGATAGATCACACGACTAAGAAATAGAAACGTATTAAGTCTAACGCAAGAAACAAAAGAAAGTATGAAACGCAACATCATCGCTCTCGTAGCAACCGCCCTGATGGGTATGACCGCTGTCTCAGCTGTCGCACAGACCACATCTCTCAACTATGGTGTCAAGGCTGGAGTCAACTGCTCCAGCATGATCCTGAGTGATGACTTTAATATTCTCAAGACCGAGATGAAGCCCGGCGCTGACTTCGGCGGATTCATGAGGATCAATCTTCACCAGAACTTTGCTATCCAGCCTGAGCTGGAGTTTTACTACCGCGGTACAGGTGTCAAGGCAGAGGCAGCTGGGCTCTCAGTAGAGAATAAGATCAACCAGTGGGGTATGCAGATCCCCGTCTACGCTTTGGGTAAGGTCGAGCTAGGCAAAGGGCAGCTGTACGGAGGTGTAGGCCCCTACGTGGGTGTAGGCTTCTCAGCTAAGACTGATGAGATTGAGCTTGCTATATTTAAGAAGGATCCGATAGATCTGTATGAGCAGCACAACGACAAGTCAGCCCTCCAGAGATGGGACGTAGGTGTCGCTTGTCAGCTAGGCTATGAGTTTGCCAATGGTATCCAGATCAATGCGGGCTACAAGTATGGCTTCATCAATCAGGTAGACGATCTCAAGTCGACAGTCAACGATGTCGTTTCTAAGTTTGGCACCTCTCTCAAGGACGACGCCTACAAGGCCAATGCTAGTGTCTTTACGGTAGGTCTAGGCTACCGCTTCTAGTGTAAAGTAAGAAATAGGGACCCTATCTTCGTCGCCCTAAGAGGGGAGGGGGATGTAGGGTTCCGCTATTTCTTGCTACCTTAGCACGAGCATACTGATAGTGGCATAGCCTCTATATAGAGCAGACAAAGATATATGACGAGACGCATCATAACGGGCCGCCTGAGACGGCGACAAGGCAAGGGCTTCATATTGCTCAGCAATGAGCGCAAGAGCGTGCTGCTAGCAACGCTGATCATCAGCTTCTTGCTGGCGTTTGTGATGCTGTCGTCATCGATCTACTATTACAGCTTGCTGGATACGGGCCGAAAGATTGACCTAGGAGCGATCCTCTCGGTGAATTCGTTTGCCTCGCTACTGGTCAACATGGTCTTCTTCTACCTATTGCTCAGCATTCAGTCTTGGGCGATCAATAGGTACGAGATACGTCAGTATCAGCTCTGGCTGATCTTGCTGGGACTACTCGTGGGGGTGATCTTCATTTCGCCTTACCTATCTCGACTACAGCGCTGGTGGTTTAGAGATCTCTTTAGCTATCATGCGTATGCTGCCATGCAGTATGTCAAGGACTTGGTGATCCTCGTGGTGACCTTCCTCTTTACGATGACCATCTACTTGATGAAGCAGAATCACCTGGCCGTGGTCGGTATGCAGGAGCTGGACTTTGAGAATCTGCAAAACAGGTATACAGCACTCAAGAACCAAACGGACCCGCACTTCCTCTTTAACAGTCTCAACACGCTCAACGGGCTGATCGGTCGCGATGATGAGCGCGCTAGAGCCTATGTGCAGGAGCTGGCGACGGTCTTTCGGCACACGATGCGAGACAAGGTGGTGGTGCGTCTGTCTGATGAGCTAGAGTTTGTCCAGTCTTACCTCTACTTGATGTGTATCCGCTACTTCGACGGGCTGCGTGTGGAGTGGAATATAGACAAGCAGTATCTAGACTACTATGTCGTCCCATCGGGACTACAGATCCTGGTGGAGAATGCGATCAAGCACAATATAGCTAGCGCCAAGGTGCCACTGACTATCTACATCCGTACGGTAGATAATCAGATCGTGGTGGATAATAAGATCCAGCTACGAGAGGATAGCCAGTCGGGAAGCACCGGCGTAGGGCTAGACAATCTGATGGAGCAGTATCGCTTGCTCTTTGGCAAGGATATAGATATTGTCTCTAACGATGGGCACTTCACGGTCTCCCTGCCCCTGATCCGAAGCTTAGAAGAAGTCGAACCCAAAGCCAAATCACTGATATGAGAGTAATAATCGTAGAGGATGAGTACTTTACCGCTACTGGGTTGCAGTCCCTACTCACTGAGATGGACCCTGCCATAGAGGTGCTGACCATCTTGCAGAGTGTATCTGAGTGTGTCGAGTGGTTTGGTAGTCATCCGGAACCTGATCTGGCTTTTATGGATATTCACCTGGCAGATGGACCGGTTTTCTCCCTCTTCGAGCGGGTAGAGGTTACCTGTCCAATTATCTTCACGACAGCTTATGAGGAGTATGCGCTGAAGGCGTTTGAGGTCAACAGTATCGACTACCTCCTCAAGCCGATCAAGGAGACGGATCTCCAGAGAGCCCTTGATAAGGTGAGGCGCTTTAGTCATACGGAGCAGAAGGTAGACAACCAAGCTCTGATGGCTAAGATGATGCAGGCACTCCGTGAGTCGCAGATGAGCTACAAGAGCCACTTCCTGATCCCGTGGAGAGACAAGCTGATTCCTATATCGGTGGACAAGATCGCCTACATACGTGCGGATAGTAAGGCTTCGGTGGTAGTGACGACGGATAGGAAGGAGCACTTTGTCGACCTATCATTAGAGAAGATGGCGCAGGAGCTCAATCCGAGGCTTTTCTTCCGAGCCAACAGGCAGTACATCGTGGCACATAGTGCGATACAGAGTATGTCGACCTGGTTCGGTGGCAAGCTGACGGTGACCCTTGACATAGAGACTCCAGAGAAGATCGTAGTAAGCAAAGCGAAAAACAAAGAGTTTAAGGAGTGGTATCAGGGAGCTTACGATCCCGACACCAAGTGATGTCGTAACGAATAGACATTAGCAAATCATGAAATATAGACTTAATGGGAGGAGTTTTCTTCTCCTAGGCACGGCTCTTGTCCTTACGCTGGGGGGCAGTGCCCAGGCGCAGACCCAAGAGCAAGAGCAAGTGCCGATGTCGCTAGAGCAGTGTAGAGACCTCGCTCTAGAGCACAACAAGCAGATACAGATAGCACAGGCAGATGCCGTAGCCTCTGACTACTTAGTCCAGTCAGCCAAGACGAAGTATCTACCACGCGTCGACTTCGCTGGGGCTTGGATCAATCCAGGAGATAGAGCCTTGCGTCCCTTTGCGATAGACTTTAACATACCAGGCGTGACCCCGCCGGGGCTATCGATGCCACTAGACTTCATCAGTGTCGCTCCTCGGGAGATCTATACGGGCGGCTTCACCTTACGTCAGCCGATCTTTATGGGCGGTAAGATTTTCGAGGCAAACAAGATGGCGCGCTACACCTCCGACCTAGCACATGAGAAGGTCAAGATGAAAGAAGCCGACGTCCTAGCCACTGTCGATGAAGCTTTCTGGCGTGTCATCTCGGTACAGGAGAAGGTGCGCCTAGCTCAGACCTACAAGTCGCTCCTAGATCATCTCGTGCAGGACTTGGAGAATGTCTACGCCGAGGGCATGACGACCAGAAACGAAGTGCTGAAGGTGCAGGTCAAGCAAAACGAAGCGGAGCTCACACTCGTCAAGGCACAAAACGGGCTCCAGCTCTCCAAGATGCTACTAGGGCAGATCATTGGTCTAGAGGCTGAGCAGATCGAGCTGGATAGTGCGATCATTAGCGAGGAGCAGCTGAGCAGTCGTCTCTTAGCGCTGGATAGCAGCAATGCCGAGCGCGCAGAGATCGTCATGTTACGTAGCAAGCTCGCCCTCACGGAGTCGGCGAGGCGGATGGTCAAGTCGCAGTTCCTCCCCAACGTCTTCCTTACCGCAGGGTACAACTGGGTCGAGCCAAACGTCTACAAGGGTAGCCAGAGCAATCTGGGCGGAGACTGGATGATAGGCATCGGCGTACAGGTGCCCATCCTCACTTGGGGAGATAGGATACACCAGGTACATATAGCCGATCAAGAGGTCGCCAAGGCGGAGCTGGAGCTGCAAGATGCTCAGGAGATGATCACCCTACAGGTACAGCAAAACAGATTTAAGCATGCCGAGGCGCTTAAGAAGATGGAGCTGACGAAGCTCTCTAAGGAGCAGGCGGAGGAGAGCCTGCGCATTACCAAAAACAATCTCCTAGAGGGTATGAATAGCGTCCGAGACATCCTCGAGGCGCAGACCATGTGGGAGAAAGCGGCTTCCGAAGATATCGACGCTCGTGTAGAGGCTGCCGTGACGCTCTCCCAGCTAGAGAAGACCACCGGTGCGCTCTATCAGTATGCGACCGAGCATACACAGACGCAAGAAGAGAAATAGAAGATCACATCACAATATGCATACTAAAGAACTTAAGAGCTACTTGCTCCCAACAATATTACTCCTGCTAACCCTAGGCACCACGACTGCCTGCAACAAGCAAGGAGATCAGGATCAGGAGTCCGAGGCGGACAAAGTGATCCCCGTAACCATCGCACAGGCTAAAGAGATGACCTTTATGCCGAGCATTCGCTTCTCTGGTACAGCCGAAGCCTCCAAGAGTGCCAGTCTAGGGACCGCACTGCCTGGCAAGGTAGAGCGCATACGCTACAGCAAGGGGAGCTTTGTCCCCAAGGGGGCTGTCATCGTAGAGATGTCTGACGAGATGCTCCTGCAGGCACGAGTTGAGAACGAAGCGATCAAGCGCGACTTTGATCGTGTCACACGTCTGAGAGAGAAGGAGAGCATCAGCCAGATGGACTACGACCATGTCAAGGCTAAGTACGATGCCTCTGTCGCTAAGGTTGCGATGCTTAGGAAGAATACCTCCATCACAGCACCCTTTAGCGGAGTCATCACCGAGATCATGATCAATGAGGGCGAGACCTACGCTTTTACCCCCAGTCTCAGCAGTGATCTCAAGCTAGAAAGTGGAATCATCGAGTTACGCCAGATCAATCCGCTCAAGGCTACCATCGAGGTCAACGAGAAGGACCTAAGTTATATAGCGAAAGGGCAGCAAGCTACGATTATCTTCGACGCTTATCCTGATGAGCCCGCTACGGGTAAGATCTCTTACATCTCCCCCGTCCTCTCATCGATGACGCGCACCGCCTCCGTGGAGGTCAATATACCGAACAGCAACAACCGGCTCAAGCCTGGTATGTATTGCAACGTCTCCATTGCCCTGCCCGAGCGGGAGGGGCTGTTCGTTCCCCTCAATGCTATCTATCGTCTAGCGGGTACGGCTGAGGAGTTTGTCTTCAAGCTCAACGAAGATGGGACGACCGTGACCCGCATCGCCGTGAAGCGTGGCGAGATCAAGGATGGTTGGGTTTACGTAGAGAGCCCTGAGATCAAGAGCGGCGACACCATCATAGTAGATGGCAAGAACAAGCTCAGCGACGGCTCTAAGGTGAACGTTGTGAAGAAGTAAGCCTATGAAACTTCCCGAATTTGGTGTAAAGCGACCCATTGCGGCGGCGATGATCTTCGTCGCCATACTGGTCATCGGTGTCTTCTCGCTGACGAAGCTACCGCTAGACCTGATGCCAAACATGGAGTTCCCCTCCCTGACGGTCATCACGGTCTACCCGGGAGCCTCAGCGATAGAGGTCGAAGAGCAGGTCTCCAAGCCCCTGGAGGCAGTGCTCTCCTCAGCGGAGAACCTCGTCGAGATCAAGTCTATTTCTAAGGAAAACGTCTCTTTCATACAACTGCGCTACGAGTGGGAGGAGGATATCACGGCTGCGGCAAACAATGCCCGAGATCTCCTCGAGCTGGTCAAGTCGCGTATGCCGTCACAGGCCTACACGCCGATTATCTACAAGATCAACGCCTCCATGATGCCTGTCCTCGGCTACGCAGTCAATGCGGACGAGAACTACAACGGACTGGAGGAGATCGTAGAGGATCAGATCGCCTCCGCTTTGCGTAAGGTTGATGGCGTCGGTACGGTCATCTATCTAGGACAGCCTCAGCGTGAGATACGAGTCGAGATAGACCCCACGAGGATGCAGGCCTATGGTATGTCGGTAGCGCAGCTATCGATGATGCTCAAGGCAAACAATGTCAACGTTCCCTCGGGCTTCGTCACGGAGGGCGCTTACGACTTCTCCGTGCGTATGCCTGGTAAGTACGAGAGAGTCGAGGAACTGGAGAATACGGTCATCAAGGCGGTCAATGGTAGGGTAGTACGACTCAAAGACGTAGCTACTGTCCGAGACACCTTTAAGGAGACCGATGCCTCCGCCTTCAACCACGTGGGCAAAGGTATAGCCCTGCTCGTACAGAAGCAGTCAGGAGCGAATACGGTAGACGTAGTCAATGCGGTGCGTGCTGAGATAGCCGACATACAGAAGGATCTACCCTCAGATGTACAGATCTTTGAGGTGATAGGTTCTGATGAGCTGGTTACTTCTTCAATCAACAACCTCAGTTCGTCAATCTGGTACGCTCTGATCTTCGTCACCCTAGTCGTCTTGCTATTCCTACGAGAGTGGAAGTCTAGTCTTATCGTCTTCCTGACGATGCCTGTGTCGCTGATTTCGGCCTTTATCGTTATGAATGTGCTGGGCTACACGATTAATATATTCTCACTCGTAGCACTTGTGATCGCTATCGGTATGGTGGTGGACAACGCCATCGTCGTACTCGAAAATATCACGCAACACATCGAGCGAGGCGCCATGCCAAAGCAAGCGGCCATGTTTGGAGCCTCGGAGATGGGACTGGCCATTGCCGCCTCGACGCTGACCACGATCGTGGTATTCCTTCCATTGGTCTTCATGGGTGGTATCGTCGGCGTGATGTTTAAGCAGCTAGCCGTCCTGACGGTGACCTGTATGATCACCTCCCTCTTTACTGCTCTGGCACTGACACCGATGCTCTCGAGTGTCCTGCTCAAGCCCGCTCCTCGTGGAGGCGAAGGCAAGAAGCACGGCAAGCTCTACAACTGGAGCGAGCGTATGTTCCAAAGGATCGAGCGCGTCTACCATGACTTCCTTGGGTGGGCGGTCTTTCACAAAGGCATCACCCTCGTGTCGGCTCTCGTGATCTTTGCTTTAGTACTGCTCTTAGGCAAGGCGGTCGGTACGGACTATATCCCCGACATCGATGCGGGCTCTGTCTCCATCCAGTTTGAGACGGAGCAGGGGACCTCGCACACGCTTACGGAGCAGGTTGGTAATCAGATCGTACAGCTCCTGCAGGACCATGTGCCAGAGATTGCCGAGGGAGGTATCGCCAGCATTACGGGACAGACCGATGATGGCGTCCTGACGGCCGTCGGCTTTAAGGAGGGTAAGAACATCGGTACCATCTTCTGCCACCTCAAGCCTGTCGATGAGCGCAAGCGTAGCAGTCAGCAGATAGCAGACGATATACGTCCGCTGATTGAGGCAATCCCTGAGATTGAGAAGGTGACCGTCTCTGGTGGTAGTGCTATGGCGACTGCTCTGACGGGTAATAGAGCTCCGATTGAGTTTGTCGTCTATGGCAAAGACATCGACCAGATGAATCAAGTCGCCTTTGAGATCGAGCGCAAGGCGAAGGAGTGCCCTGAGTTTACCAATGTCGAGGCGCTTGTCTCGGCAGGCAATCGTGAGGTGCACATCCTCGTGGACAAGGACAAAGCCTCCCAGATGGCTCTCAATCCTGGTATCATCGGTATACAGGTACGTGAGAATCTCTATGGAGCTAAGGCTGGCTCCTATACTGAAGACGGTACCGACTACGATATACGCATACAGTATGCACCGGAATATCGTAACTCAATCAGCAAGCTGCGCGAGATGCAGGTGACCAACCTCCTGGGGCAGCAGATCCCGCTCATTGCGGTCGCTGATATTCAGGAGAAGGAGGGCCCCGTGCAGATCGAGCGACTCACCCAGCAGCGCTATGTCAAGGTTACAACCAACCTCAACGGTATCTCGCTCGGGGATGGTGCTAAGAAGGCGGAGCAGATCATCGCCGACCTTGATACGCCACAAGGGGTGACCGTATCGCTAGGTGGTCAGGTGGAGGATCAGGGAGATACCTTCTCTTCGCTTACGGTCATCTTCGTCATCGGACTGCTCCTCGTCTTTATGGTGATGGCTGCTCAGTTTGAGTCGTTGCTCGACCCCTTTATCATCCTCTTTGCGATACCCTTCACCCTCGTAGGAGTTATCTTAGCCTTCCTTGTCACAGGTACCACGCTCAGTGTCGTCACCTTCATCGGTCTCATCATGCTCGTAGGTATCGTTGTAAACAATGGTATCGTCCTAGTGGACTACAGCAACATGCTCGTGCACCGAGGCTATAGCATACGAGATGCGGTGATGGAGTCTGGGCGCTCACGCTTGCGCCCTGTCTTGATGACCTCCATGACCACTATACTCGGTATGCTACCCATGGCACTCAGTAGAGGTATGGGTAAGGAGCTCTATGCACCGCTAGGCATCACCATCATCGGAGGTCTCCTGATCTCTATGCTCGTGACGCTCATCTTGGTGCCGACAGCCTATGCTGCTGTGCACCAGCGCAAGCTCAATAAGGAGCGTAGAATATCTAGATTGAGGAAACAGATTAAGAAGAAGTAGTATGAGATTCGTATATATCACCTGCAATGTCAGTATGCTGGAGCAGATGGAGTCGCTCCTGCGGGAGCTGGAGATAAGCGTTTACCAAGTCATTCCGAAGGCACTCGCCGAGAGCAACTTCGACATCCCGCACAAGGATACTGCCGTCTGGCCAGGCTTCAACGCCTGCCTACTGGTACAGGAGGCAGACACCGCCAAGGGTGACACCCTCCTAGAGCGTATCCGAGAGATGAATGCTCTAGCGTACAATAACAGCGAGTTGGTCGCTGCGTACCTCTGGTCTGTCGACACCCACGTAGCGCCCGAACCCATCACGCCCGTGCAGGAGCGTGACCCATTAAGTGGAGCTTAAGCTTCATTTAGTATGTGATTAGAGAGGATGCGTCAGAGTCGTTGGGGCTTTGGCGCATCTTCGTTTTTGTGCGCTTCAGTACTGCGAGGTTTTTCATAGGCATGAAAATGGATTTTCTCCCGCATGAAAATGGATTTTCCTCCGTATGAAAATGGATTTTCCTACCGAGGAAAATGGAATTCCCTAGGGAGGAGCGGAGAAATTCATCGGAACTTCGATTCCTTTCTTCTGAAGTTTCATTTCCCAGTTCCGTGGGGAATCTTCGTTTTCTCGTGAGCTATTGGGAAATTCCTCGTGAGCTTTTTGTATCTTTACGGAGCAATCGAAAAACAAGAAAACGTTACTATGGCAAATATCAAAGAGTATATAGCGGAGCATGAGGGCCGCTTTCACGAGGATCTATATGGTCTCGTACGTATCCCATCGATCAGTGCACAGAGCGAGCACAAGGCTGATATGCAGCGTGCCGCCGAGTATCTGCGTGACCACCTGCTCTCACTAGGTGTGCAGGAGGCGGAGGTGATGCCTTCGGAGGGTAACCCCATCGTATTCGGACACTACAAGCAGCCTGGAGCGACGAAGACGATCCTCGTCTACGGTCACTATGACGTGATGCCCGTGGAGCCTCTGGAGCTGTGGAAGAGCCAGCCCTTTGAGCCTGAGATACGCGATGGACGCATCTACGCTCGTGGCGCTAATGATGACAAGGGGCAGATTATGATCCAGCTCAAAGGCTTCGAGACCGCTAAGGCACTGGGCTTGGTCGGGGTCAATGTGAAGTTTATCTTCGAGGGCGAGGAGGAGATTGGCTCAGGGAGTTTGTCGCCTTTCTGCCGTGAGCACAAGGATCTGCTGGCAGCGGATGTGATCCTCGTCTCTGACACGACGATGCTGAGCGAGGAGACACCGAGCATTACGGCTGGTCTGCGTGGCCTCGCCTACTGGCAGGTGGAGGTAACGGGTCCCAATAGGGATCTGCACTCGGGTCACTTCGGAGGTGCTGTCGCTAACCCGATCAATGAGCTGTGCAAGATCATTGCTCAGATCGTAGACGACAAGGGACGTATCACGGTACCAGGCTTCTACGACAAGGTGCTACCACTCTCCGATGAGGAGCGTGCGATGATCCGCAAGGCGCCTTTCTCCGAGGAGGCTTACTGCCGTGCGCTAGACATTCGTGAGACACAAGGCGAGGAGGGCTACATCACGCTGGAGCGCAATAGCTGTCGTCCTTCCTTTGACGTGTGCGGCATCTGGGGCGGTTATCAGGGCGAAGGTGCCAAGACGGTGCTCCCCTCGAAGGCTTATGCTAAGCTCTCTTGCCGTCTGGTGGCTAATCAGGATCACAAGGAGATCTCCCGCCTGATGAAAGAGTATATCGAGCAGATCGCGCCTAAGTCTGTCCATGTGGAGGTGACGCCGATGCACGGCGGTGCGGGCTACTACTGTCCGCTAGACCTACCCGCTTACCAGGCTGCTGCTCAGGCGGTCGAGAAGGCTTACGGAGTGGCTCCGCTAGCGATACGCAGTGGCGGTAGCATTCCGATTATTGCCGCTTTTGAGGAGATCCTCGGACTTAAGACGGTCTTGATGGGCTTTGGCCTAGAGGAGGATGCAATCCACTCGCCCAATGAGAGCTTCTCGGTAGGCGTCTTCCGCAAGGGTGTCGAGGCAGTGGCTGAGTTTTACCGACTATTTAACTAAACGGGCATGAGTAGCATACTAATCAAGGAGTCGCTCATAGGAGGGGTGACGCAAGACCTTCTGATCGTGGACAACCGTATCGACAAGATCGGTACGGATCTGCTCCCGATCGATGAAGAGACGATCATCCTCGACGGCCGTGACAAGGCTGTCGTGCCAGGACTCTGCAACGGTCACACACACTGTGCCATGACGCTCTTCAGAGGGTATGGCGATGACCTGCCGTTGCAGACTTGGCTGGAGGATTACATTTGGCCCGTGGAGGCGCATATGACGGAGGAGGATATCTACGTCGGCGCTTTGCTCGGCTGTGTGGAGATGATCCAGAGCGGGACGACCTGCTTCCTCGACATGTACACAGCACCTGAGGCGACCGCTCGTGCGGTGCTGGAGACGGGCATAAGGGCTAATCTGAGCTATACGCTCTTTGACCGTGGCGATGCCGAGCGGGCACAGCTAGATCGCGATAATTGCTACCGCTATGAGCAGCTCTTTGCGGATCTCCCTGAGCGAATCGGCTGGAGTGTGGGACCACACGCTATTTACACCGTTTCGGGTGAGCAATTGCACTTTGCGAAGGAGTTTGCCGAGGAGCATGAGATCCCCATTCACCTGCACCTCTCCGAGACAGAGCGTGAGGTGAAGGACTGTATTGCCGAGCATGGCACGACGCCAGTCCGCTATCTGGAGCAGATCGATGCGCTCTCGCCTCGCTGCATCATGGCGCACAGCTTATGGCTGGACGATGAGGAGCTGGATATCCTCGCACGTCACGGATGTACGCTAGTGCACAACCCGGCGAGCAATATGAAGCTGGCTAGTGGTGGGCGCTTCCGCTACGAGGAGATGAAGGAGCGGGGCATCCCTGTGGCTATTGGTACGGACGGTTGCTCCTCGAGCAACGACCTGGACATGTACATCGCTATGCGTATGGCTTCGCTCCTGGGCAAGGTGTGGCGCTACGACCCGACAGCGGTCTGCGCTCCCGATATCTACCGCTCGGCAACGGAGGTGGGCTACGCTATGCTGGGACTCAAGGGCGGACGCATCGAGGAGGGCTATCTAGCCGACCTTTGTCTCATAGACCTTAAGGCGCCGAGCATGGTGCCTTGTCACAATCTTACTTCTAATCTCGTCTACGCAGGCTCCTCAACGATCGTCTCGACGACCATCGTGGACGGAGCGATCCTCATGCGTGACCGTGAGATCGTCGGCATGGAGCGCATCATTGAGATGGCTCGTCGCACGGCTCACGATCTACTTCACCGTAAGGGGTAAAGACCTTTTCACTATCAAACGAAATAGACTATGGACTTTCAAAAATATCAGCAAGCAGCCGACTATATCAAGAGTAAGATAGCGGCACAGCCCCGCGTGGGCATCATACTAGGTAGCGGTCTGGGCAATCTAGCCGACGAAATCGCTAACCCGACGGTTATCCCATACAGCGAAATCCCCAACTTCGCACACTCGACCGCTATCGGTCACAAGGGCAACTTCATCTCTGGCACGCTGGGCGGTGTCCCCGTGGTGGCGATGCAGGGACGCTTTCACTACTACGAGGGCTACCCGATGGAGGTGGTCACGCTGCCAGTGCGGGTGATGAAGCTCCTCGGCATCGAGATCCTGATCGTCTCCAACGCTGCGGGCGGCATCAATCCGAACTTCCACGTGGGTGACCTGATGATCATCAGAGACCATATCAATATGTTGCCCAATCCGCTCATTGGTCCTAATGATGAGAACTTTGGGGTCCGCTTCCCTGATATGACGCGTGCTTACGATCGTGAGCTGATTGCGCTCGCTGAGACCATCGCCCAGGAGCAAAAGCTGGCGCTCCAGAAGGGTGTCTACGTAAGCCTTACGGGTCCTTCCTACGAGACGCCTGCAGAGTATAAGTATTGGCAGACTGTCGGCGCTGATGCGGTCGGCATGAGCACGACGCCTGAGGTGATTGTGGCTCGCCATGCGGGTATCCGCGTCTTCGGCATGTCGGTCATCACTAACGAGGGGTGGCACTTCGAGGGAGACTACACGAACGATGGCGACGAGGTGGTCGCTGCCGCCAATGCCGCCTCCAAGCGTATGGGCGGTCTCATCGCAGAGCTCATAGCCCGTGCCTAGCTCTCCGATAGAGGAAGAGACGATCGCCACACAGCTTGCCGCCATACGTGCTGCGCTCCGCACACGTATGGACGGCTCTGTGGCGCAGTCGATGCGGGAGTCGGGACTGGACTACCGCTACAACTGGGGCTGGACACGAGGCTATCTCCTAGAGCTTGCTGCGCAGTACCAGCCTTCTCGACAGCTTGCCGAGGCACTGCGGGAGACCTCTGTGCGGGAGCTGCTGATCCTCTCCACAATGCTCTTCCCCCGTGAGGAGCTCACGGAGCAAGACGTGGAGGCTTTCCTCGAGAAGGCGACCAATGTGGAGCTACAAGAGCAGCTTGCCTTTAACCTCCTATCATACGCACCACTAGCCATTCGCTGGGCGGAGGAGGTTGTCACAGGCCGTGTCACAGATGAAGCGAGGCTCTACGTGGCACTCCTGACCATCGCAAACTATACGAAGCGACAGCCTGACAAGCCTTTGCCAGAGCAACTGACGGAGGTGCTGGAGTCCTATGTCTCTGCCGAAGAGCTACCGATGCATTGTCGCCGCGTGGCGTACGATCTGCAAGTTACATTAGAAGAGCGCACAGCAAGCAATGATTGACGCATACTTTATCTCAGAGGTGTCGTGGGAGGTTGCCAACAAGGTGGGTGGCATCTACACTGTCCTCTCGTCACGAGCAGGCGAAATGATGCTTCGCCACGGGGCGGAGCAGGTTCTTTTCGTCGGTCCCCGCCTTCGACCGTTGGAGGAGATGGTAGACTTTCGCGCGGAGACCTTTTGCATCACCCTGCCTAGTCACATCTCGCTACTGGGCGTGGAGCTCCCGATCACGCAGGGCTACTGGCTCACGCCTGGGGGCGAAGCGCAAACGATCCTCGTGGACTACAAGCCGCTCGCCACAGTCCGTGATCAGCTCTACTACCTCATGTGGCAGCACTACGGCATCCAGTCCGACCTCGGTTATGGCGACTACGACGACTCCTGTCTCTTTGCCGTTGCCGCGGCCGCGACACTGCTCGCTGTGACCCCGCAGCTCGCGTCGCCTGGGAGTCAGCCGATAGCTATTTATAATGAGTGGATCACTGGCATGGGCTTGCTCTATCATCGCCTGCAACAGCCCAATCTGCGCTCGCTCTTCATCACCCACGCCACGACCGTCGGGCGCTCTATCTGTAGCAATGGCAAGGATCTCTACCGTTACTTCGCTGGCTACCACGGAGACCAGATGGCGAGCGAACTGCATGTCGAGGCGAAGCATGCGCTAGAGAAGGCGGCCGCCCATACCGCTACCATCTTTGCGACGGTCAGCGAGGTGACCGCTCTGGAGTGTACACAGCTCTTGGAGCGCACGCCAGTGGTCTTGCCGAATGGCTTCCACGCATTGGCTACAAGCCGCTTTAAGACGAAAGCTCGTCAGCGACTAATAGACGCGGCCAGCCGGCTCTATGGCAAAACCTTTGACCCTGAGGGCACGACACTCGTTGCTACCTCGGGACGCTACGAGTATCGCAACAAAGGGATCGATCTCATCGTCAACTCGCTGGAAAGTCTACTCCAGCAGCAAGCGAAGCTTTCGTCAGATCTCATCCTTTACTTCTTCATTCCCGCTTGGGTTGCCGAGCCAAGAGCTGACCTCGCTTACCTACTAAGCGATCCCAGTCCAGCGAGTAGCACGACCCCGCTAGAGTACCCTTACTTAACGCATTGGCTACACAACCTGCGGGAGGACACCCTGGCAGGACGCCTCGGCGCACTCCTCGAGAGAGGTGCAACAGCGCAGCACATCTATCCGATCTTCGTGCCCACCTACCTTGATGGTCACGACGGCATCCTAGACCTTCCTTATTATGATCTGCTGAGCGCCCTCGATCTGACGCTCTTCCCCTCGTACTATGAGCCGTGGGGCTACACGCCCCTGGAGAGCATCGCTTATGGCGTGCCGACGGTGACGACCGACTTGTCTGGCTTTGGCCAAGCGATCCTAGAGCTCTATGGCGAGCCTGCTACAGACAGCCTGCAGCACGGTGTGCAGGTTATCCCACGCCGTGACCATGACGACGCAGTCGTGACGCAAGCTCTGGCAACGATCCTAGAGCAAGCTACCGCAGGGCTCCCGAAGGCGTGCTACAAGCAAGCTCGGAAGACAGCCTCCCAAGCGCTCTGGACACACTATTACGACTATTATATAGAGGCTTATCGTCAGATGATGACGCTGAGCTAGTTGGAGACTGTTGCATAAAGGCGAATCGCCGTGTTGCTTTCGGGATTCGGCTTTGGTCACATACGGAGGTATGCTCCCTTCAGGCCTCACCCTCAGCGCCTTGCGCTTCATCCTTTCTGCAAAGTCTAGACAATCTTGCAAGCAAGATTGTGAGACTGTTGACTTTTGCAACAGTCTCAGTTGATCAGCTGCGTGCGACTATCTTGATTGGTGAGGGTAGGATCCATCTGGGAGCGAGGCACTAAGCTCTGGGCAAGGTAGTCAGGACGATTGGCGTAGATGTATAGGACGCTGCCCCCCTTGATCGCATCGATGATAGGACGCGCCAGCGCACGAGGCACCGCTGGGCAACCGTAGCTACGTCCGAGACGTCCCTGTCGGATGATCTGATCATTCACATAGGCAGCACCGTGCACGACGATGGCACGAGCCCGCGCCTGATCGTTGTACCCACGCTCCAGGCCATCGAGACGTAGCGAGTATCCGTTATTCCCGCTGTAAGTCTCATTGGTTAGGTAGAAGCCCAGAGAACTCTGATGTGAGTTCGGTTGATTGGAAAAAGAGGTAGCGTAGTTCTCCCCGCTACCACGTCCGTGCGCGCAGAGCGTAGCATAGAGGAGCTTGCCCTGCTCCATATCAATGACAAACATACGCTCCTGAGTCGAGGGCTTGGAGAAGTCCACGATGGTGAGCCGTGAGCGATGCTTATTTGAGATCTGATTGTACCCCCGCACGCCTAGGCTAAAGGCCTCAAACGAGAGTCTCCCCTCCAGTCCCATCTGCTGGTAGAGCTGATTGATCTGCTGTCGCTCAGCCGAGGAGGGTACGACCGTCACACGGTGTCCCGTAGGCGGTATGTCCCACAGCGAGACATCAGACCCAGCTACGTAGCTAGGCACGAGTATCATCAAGATTATCAACCATCTAAGTGAGGATCTATGAAGCGTATGCATATCTAGTAAAAGGCTCATCGTCGCGCCAAAGGTACGAAAAAGAGATTAGATGTTAGATGTTAGAGGTTAGAAATTAGAGGTCAGAGGCTAGAGGGTAGATGTTAGTTTCTAGTAGCACTAGTGCCCCTAGTGCCCCTCTCTAAAAACGAAGTCGGTCGGCACACACAACCTGTGTGCCGACCGACTGATAGTGCTCGACTGCTTGAGACTATCGCTAGTAGTACCAAACGAGTCGGGTCGTATTCATAAGATCTTCCCAGTAGTAGTAAGAAAAGTTACCATATCCCTCATAGTCAACCGCAATAAGAGACATATAGGACTTGAACTCGCTCTCTGGGATCTTCAGAGAAAACTCGTAAGAGAGATTATCTTGACTGATGGGAGTATTGCTGACCTCTATATATTGGGGAATATGCTTATATTGTCCCGCTTTATCATCGTTGATATACCAGTATGGTCGCGCATTGGGACGTTTGTAATACTCGCCATTTGAGTAGTGTAGGAGTTGCCCCTTGACCTCCACGCTAGTAGCTGTGAATACATGCTCATCATTTGCCACCCACTCTCGCAAAGTCTTGGTCGCACTAACGTTGAAAGAGATGTAGCCGTACTCAGATCGAACCTGATAGACACTCTTTATCGTTACCTTTTGATCCATCTTCGCAGGAGCCTTGTTCGTATCATAGGTCAGATAAAACAGTCCGTCGGTATTGGTAGCCTGGATGTAATACGTACCTTTATCGACGGCGTTACCTTCCTGCACGAAACGACTGGTGCTGGGCATCGGCCTCCTGGAGTTAACATAGGAGCCATTCCTCCTCACGGTGCCAGGATCCTTGAAGTAAAGGCGTATGCGCTTGCGCTCGTAGGTCGAGGTCTTGGGATAGATCGTCTCCGTCTCGTAGTAAGGGGAGGAGAGGACGATATCGTGCTTAGGGGAGGCTGTCCCATCATTGACTAGCACAGGGATGCGTACGCGCCCATTGTGGCGATCGTAGGAGTCTGTCTTGACGATATAGCGGTAGTAGATCTTGCTGCCACGCTTGACGATGGTTAGGTTCTCCGTATTCCCTTGCTTATTCCTTGGGGAGAGATCTGGAGCCTCGATGAGCACCTCAAAGGGGAAGATGCCCTTGGGCAGATTCTTGTATAGATCAAACTCGAGGAGCTTATCTCCTGGTTGCCCCCCCGGTTTATCATCGACCAGCTTGGTCTTAAAGAGTAGAGGCTTACGTATAGTGATCTCCACATTACGTATCAGGGGGTTGGTAGCACCAGTGACAGGCTTGCCATCTACCCGCTCATAGGTGTATAGATCCTTAGGGTTAGCTGGGGGGTTGTCGTCAGGAGCGTAAGAGCGTAGTCCGGCCACCTCAATGCTGTATCGCTCGACAGCATCGGAGGGGATGCTCTTGACCTCGACGCTAAAGCGGTCGTCATTGCCACTACGAGTCCTTACATCTGTCTGTATCAGAGCACCCATGTAAGCGTCATGGTCACTCCACCGCTTGTAATACCTGATATACTGTGCACCAGAGCCTTCTCCCGTACCACCCCCATAGGGCTTGAAGTGATAGTCGTTATTGGTGATGGCAAAGCTGGTGTTAAAGTCATACGTCCCAGGGCGCACGATCAGTATCTGAACAGGATCCGCCTTGAGCGTAAACATCTCGTCGGAGACCTGCGTGAACTCCTGTAGCTCGATAGAGGAGAATATATTATTGTGCGCAGGGGCTGCTATCGCCTCAGCCATCGTAGCGTAGCCGTCCGAATTGACCGCCGTGATAGTCACCTTGTAGTGATTGTTGCGGATGATCGGGAGGACGCGGTCGCTGACGATATTCTCCTTATTTCGCTTGGCAACGAAGTCTACCTTGTAGTAGCGAGTCTCAGTGGACCCATTCTTGAGCTGCTTCTTTCCCTGAATGATCAGAAAGACCTTCTTATTCCCATCGTTTTGATGCTCAAATAGTCTAAACTCAGAATCCGCTGGGACGATATGCTCTGGGATGTTGTTGGGGATGATCTCTACATCGGGAGGGATCGTCGCCTTGGTCGGTGCATAGGGAAAGGCAAAGGCGTAGTTGTCCATCACAAAGGGAGCTACCGTGCCGCTCTTATGCACATTGCAAGCGGTGAAGCCGGTCAGCTTGAAGCCATCCGTTGCCGGAGCCTTATTGACTACCGTGACCTTGGCGTGACAGCGTAGGAGCTTGATCACCTTGCCTTGTAGCGACTGACCGTCTAGCTTATTTAGCTTGACCTGTGCCCACATCGGGTCGAAGGCTTTGGTCTTATCGTTATTACCATTGGCTGACTCAATGCTTGTCGTCAGCTTGGGTATAATCGCTCCTGCCGAGTTGCCCACGAGGTAGTAATCCTGCGTCTGTCCCGTCCAGTCGTAATTAGCCACAAAGTGCAAGTATCGCGGCTTGTCACTCTGTATGAAGGTCGCCTTAAAGCTCTTGATCATCTTGATAGAGCCTTGCTTACCATCAGGCAGGAAGGCGTCATCACCATAATTCTCTGCTGAGGTGGGGTCTCCTAGCACAGCGTCTGTCGAGTAGAGAAACTGCTGATTCTCGTCAAAGACTAATATGCGTAGCGAAGAGATCTTCTCGACCTGGTCATCATTGATAGATTCACTCCTGAGTGCTAGTTCACGCAGATCATCAGCGTGTAGTCCTAGGGTCAGCGTGATCGAGTCACCCACCTTACCCTCAGGTATGAGCATGTCACCCATAGGATCCCGGGCACACCCTGCGAGTAGCAGGAGCAGTGGCAGGACTATATAATAAAGATATACTCTTCGCTTCATAAGAATTGGATTACTGCTCGTCATACATATATGTGTCAAAGATGGGGCGGACATAGACTGTGGGGATACCAGCGTTATTGTACGAGTCGGTGTAACCTCGTCTTTTAACCATTTCATCAAATGTGATGACCTCATGTTTTATGAAGTCATACACCATCCCCTCCTCTGCTACCCAGTAGTAGGAGCCAAAGAGCAAGCCCTCGATCTCCGTTTTAGGATCAGTCTGCATCTCGTCAATAAGCTTCATCTCAGCAGAGGTCGGGATACGCCACCGCCCTTGATACTTGAACTCTTTGTGAATGGTACGCCACTTCCAACTTGTGAAACCACCGTAATCTTCATCACCCGTGATGTTATAGAACTCTTTATAGTTGCCATTAGTACCAAACTCACCCTCGAAGTACTCGATGCATCGCGTCTGGGCGTCGAAATAGTACGCTACGATGTTTTGTCTTTTAAAAGGCTTAAAACCAGTATAATAGTTACCGTTGGAGTTGATGTCTGTATTATAGTTCGTTTTTAGATAAGGCCCTTCATTACCCCAAAAGGCTGTAGACAATGGTCCGTAATAAGGAGCTTCAGGCGAAAATCTCTGCGTGGAGAACTTCTCCTCGCGATTCTTGTTGCTGGGGACATCCTTTTTCATCTGGTAAGTGTAGAAAGTCATACCATGTTGGCTGGCGATGATGAACTGTGGAGAGATGAGCTGGTTGGACATGTGATCAGTCTTAGTCATCCCCGTTGCAGGATCCACCGGCGAGCCGATGCGCTCACCTTCTCTAGGAACTACAGTTGTGATCTTAAAGTTCACCTCGTTGACCTGAGGAGAGTATTTGTCTTCTCCCTGATACTTGCCGAAGATGCCAATTGTGGAGTGATACCTAAAGTCAGCGTAGACGGGTGTCATCTTACCATCCTCGTCTACGTACTGCTCCGTGCCATTGTGGAAGCGCTGAGAGCGATCGCCTGTTACATACCTATTGGGGTACTGCAAGGCGTGCACGACTTGGCTTAAGTTACCGCCCCGTTGCTTTACGGTGAACTCAATGTGGTACGGGATATAGTTGACCGGTACAGGGTGCTGGATTGTGATGACTCCATTGGATAGGTAATCCGCTGAGGGGGTAATCACGATGCCGTCCCAAGGTAACGTATTAGGCTTACTAGAGACCTCAGTTTTAGTCCCATTGATCTTGTAGAGCTTGGACTCCGTCTGGCTATACTCACGACGGTAGTGTACGCCTTTCTTGTCGTAGTATTCGTACCAAACGCTCTTTATCTCAATATCTACGCGCAGACTGGAGGCATAGGGTATGGAGACCTTATCGACATCCGCCATGATGGGACGCCTGTCGTACACCTCGAGGTACTGCGCCTTGAGGAGCTCGCCGTCGACCGACTCAATCAGGTTCCACGGCTTGATGGCTATAGCAGCGGTTATGTCTACGGGGGTGTCTTCGTTGAGACTGCCTAGGACCTCGATGGAGGTGAGGACGTCATAGAGGTGGTTGCGCTCGAGCTTGTGGAGCATAGCATCGGTGACCTCACCGAGAGCCTTACGATAGTTCACCGGTATGCGGTAGTAGTAATTGACCCAAGGGTCTGTCGCTGCGGCTCCTTCGGGACGCATAGTCAGCTTGAGACGTAGGAAAGTCTCATTTGTCGAGGTGCTACGCCAGTCATGCTCGTAAGCGTAAAAAGGCACTGTGCCGTAAAACTTGCCGTCTCCCTTGAGATTCTTATACCCTAGAGCAGAGAAGTCGGTCACGGCCATGGGTCGGTAGGCGGAGTTGTGCCAGTCGCTACCATCGGGCTGGTAGGGTGAGTCACTCCGTACGATCTTCGTCTTCTCTGGATAGCGTACGAGACAGACTTCAGGTACGCTGCCTGGCTTGACGACATATTGAGTCTTGATACCATTCTGATAGTCCTTGACATCGATATGGTCGATCCTCAGTCGGATCTTGGCAGCTGCACGATAGAGGTCAATCGTTCCTAGCTCTGCTCTTGGGTTTTGAAAGCCCCAAGCAACGGTCGTCTGGAGTGCGCCATCCATAAGAAACTTATCTTGTGGGGCTATCTTGCCGCTTTGTGGAGCTGGGTTGAGCTTGCTCTGATCGTCTTGTATGAGCTTGTAGAGAGCAGTCTTCGTTGCGACAGTTGTGGCTATAGGCTTGCTGGCATTGACCACCGCGATATAGTCTAGTGGCGTGCCCTCGAGCTTAGGAAGGTCATCCTTGGGGACAATAAAGGTGGCACGACTGCCGATCTCGCTACCCGTGAGTGCCTCCTGCTTGAGCGGAGTGTAGCGCCCGACGAGATTGCCTGACATTGGGTCAAAGACAAAGAGCTCTATGCTCTCGATCTTGTTTTCATTCAGTATGCTGACACCATGGAGCCCGTTCTCCTTGTCACCCTCTTCCTCGCCGACGTGGCTACGGAGCGTGGCCGTGGTCGTCTGCTCGGTGCGCGGTATGAGCGTGAGCTCGAGGAGCTTGCCATCGCCCTCGGAGATGTGCAGAGCATCGTCTGTTCGCTCACTAACGCAACTGGTGAATGCCACACAGATGCCCACGAAGGTGAGCACGGTGCAGAGGGCTATGCGTGCGCTGGTCTGGATATTATATCGAAGCTTTGTCATTGCGAGTCTTAGTACATTACTTGTTTGATACGCCACCGCTGAGAGCCACCGCCATCCATATAGCTGTTTTTACTGCGTGGATCTAAGTTTAGCTCCTTGCCATCGACTATGATGTAAAACTGAGTGTAGTATGGCTCAGAGGTAAACTCCTGTCGGGGCTTGATCTGGAATGTATAGGTCTTGGGAGGAACACCACCAACGATGTCTGGTTCTACCTGATCGTAGGTCTTGCCGCCCGTAAAGAGGTAGTTCAGTCCGTTCGTGATGGAGGCTGACCAGATAGCACCTACGGGCTTGAAGATCTGAAAGGTCACCTCTACGATCTCGTTGTGTGAGAGGAGTACCTCCTGAGATATGTCGTTTAGATCACGTGTGGCATTAGTTTTTGTATTGACGACCTTGAGTGTACACGTATACTTCGGTAGCGTGAACTGCAGCTCTGACTGGATCAGTTGCCAGGGCATCACCTTAAAGTTTATGACTAGGTACTTACCATCGGCAGGTACATTGATGTCGTAACGATAGTGATGGTTGCGGACGATGCTGTAGTCGGCTTGATTGCTTAAGACATTGCCCGTAGCGACATCTAGGTAGGTGTATTCCGACCCTGGGGTCATGTTTTGTGTGTTCTGATTGGAGATGATAGGGATCTTGTGGACGACTCCACTCACCATCTCTATCTGTATGTAGCTGGGAGTGCCAATGGGCATATCGCTGCTCGGATTCCATCCTAGTGTAGTGGAAGCCTTCCCGAGGAGTCGCTCCGGGATGTACATCTTGGCTTGGAAGCTATTGCCCGTGATGGAGCCACTGCCATTGAATTGCTTTTCGGTTAAAGCTACAGTGGCAGATTCGCTATTCTCCATAAAGGAGTGCTGCGTAGCTACATTGCAGATCTTGATGCTCTTGATCTTGCTGACGCCATCACCCGTGAGGTTGAGGCTGACCTTGGCTGAGGAGCGTACCAGATTGACGGTCTGCTGTGTCGTGCCAGTCTCGGGGCTGTCAGGCCAATTGCTGACAGGCTCAAGAGGCTTCGATGTATTTGTCGTCGGAGTAAAGGGTTTGGGTACGCTCACACTCCCGCCCATAGGAATGATTTGGTTCTCATAGATACGCGCCATCGGGAAGAGACTCTTCTCCGTGCCATTCATGACGGCCCCATTGTAGAGTGGCGTGCCTGTGTTACGGCTCTGGAAGCTCTCGAGATGTTGTAGCGTCGTCTTCAGGTCGGCATAGGTTTTCAAGCCCTCTAGCGTATTCTTCCAGCTCTCAGGGTAGTTTGCTACAAAGCAAAAGTGGTACCGTGCCCCCTCCTCGGGCTGTAGCTCCATAAGGAAGTATTGCTCCGTCGTGAAGTGGCTCTTGACAAGTAGGCTCTGATCATCCGAAGCTCCCACCTTATAGATCAAAACCGCTAGCTCGCTTACATAGTCTTCATAGTCCTTGGGGTCAGACTGTATAGAGGGATTGTCGCCCTGCTCACGCAGAGATGTGTTGGGGAGTTCTATCCCACCCATTGAGAAGCGCAGACAGGTGGTCCGACTAGGGTCATCGTCAGGCACGGCTCCTCCGTTCATCCGCTGGCACGATACGGATAGTAGCGTGCTGCAGAGGAGAGCTAGGAGTGTGATGTATAATGTATTGCGAGACATAATAAGCTGAGAGCTGTATGTGTGTTAGGGAAGGGAGTGTGGATAGTTCGAGGGGAGTGGGAGGCCCTTAGTATCTATTGATCAGATTGACTGGGAAGGAGTGAATCTGATAGTTGTTGATGAAGATGTTGATCACCAAGTTATTGT
Source organism: Porphyromonas uenonis DSM 23387 = JCM 13868 (assembly GCF_000482365.1). GTDB lineage: Bacteria > Bacteroidota > Bacteroidia > Bacteroidales > Porphyromonadaceae > Porphyromonas > Porphyromonas uenonis. The sequence goes on from NZ_AXVC01000028.1 coordinate 30,257, forward strand.
CTGGACAATCCTTACACTTATCTTCGAGCTCTAGGACGATGTCGAAGTCGTGGGTACACTCTAGGTTTACGTTAGGGTTCTCCAGTAAGACCTTCCCTAGGAGGTCCTGCTCGAGGAAGTCCTTCTTTTCTTTCTTATTGTGTAGGCGTAGGAGGTTGTGGTAGCCGCTCTTGAGCTCCATAAGTGTGAAGGAGAGGGTCCTAGCAAACTTGTCTTTGTATAGCTCTACGCCTGGGTAGGTGAGGGTCGGGTTGTCTAGAGGCATCCGCCTATTGATGAGGTAGGTGCCGTCAGCCGAGTAGGTCTGTATGTCAAAGTCGTCAATATCGTAGCGATCCCGTACGCTCTCGTGGAGTCGCAGGGTGATGTTGATGCGGTTGGTCACTTCTAGCATATTGATGGAGACATTGGCAAACACGGTACCGTACTCCTTACGGTCTGGTAGAGAGACGACACGGCTCTCACCTTGCCACACCTTATGCTCTCCGAGACTGATGGCTTTATCATTCTCGGCACGTAGTCGTAGCATGACATCTTTTTTAGTTGTCGTGCCCTCTACGAAATTCCCCAGAGTGAAGTATTGGTCTGGCGTTCCACCCCATGCGATGAAGGAGTACTGTCCATTCTCGACGGGAGGAAGCTCGACCTTGTACACCTCAGTCAGATCCACCCATCCTGTCACCTTCTTTACTGTGACTAGCACATCGTTTAGGTCGAAGGCGAAGACATACAGCCCATTTACCTCACCCACAGCTGCTGGTGCTTTCATACAGGGGGTCTGATTGTAAAAACTGATGTACACCCCTTGAGGGCACTCCTCGAGATCCTCGTAGATGATCTTGCTACAAGAGACGGTGAGTGCTAGGAGAGTGAGTAAGGGAAGTATAATATGGTGAACCCTATTCATAGCTCAGATGTTTGATAGAAGTGATAAGAAAGAACTACAGGGGGCTGGACGCCTCAGTGAGATGGGGGACCAACGCCCCCTGTAGTCGTCTGTTGTGCGATCTACACAGCCTCTATATTAGGATAGAAGCTGGGTCGATGATTAGTAACGGTTGACAAGATTTACCGTATAGCTGTGGATCGTCCAGGGGAGTACGCGCAGCTGTACAGAGAGGTGAGTCTTCTTCGTCTCGAGAGGCTCATCGGGCTTGATCTCATCCTTGTCTGCTACACCCATCTCGCCGAAGCCAGTGATGTGTGCATGGTATACCTGGTTGCGTACCGTAGGAGACGCGCTGATTGTCTTGGTCGTATCGTTATAATCAACGTCTGGATTCAGCCAGATGTAGTAGTACATCTCACCGTTCTTGTACTCCTTAGCGCTCTGCTTCTTTTCGGAGGTGCTTGTTGCGTTGACATCCATAGCCTCAGCCTTCTCCTTGGTAGAGTAGAACTTACCATCAGATAGACCTAGGTAAACAGTCTGAGCATCAGTGCTCGTAGGAGCAGCACCATCAATCTTGTCTACGGTGAAGGTAGCCTTGATCTCGAACATGGTCGTGTTACCCTTCATGTACTTGCCAGCAGCGTGTGTGACTGGGAGGACGAACTTGCTAAACTTCTCCTCGCCTAGCGCTTTCTTGACGTTATCAACGGTGTTATCGGTTGCAGTGATAGCAGCCTTGTAACCCTCAGCGTCAGAGAAGAGCATCTTACCATCAGCCTCAGTAGCTAGAGCGGTCCAAGTACTAGATGTAGGAGCGAAGTCATAGACAGGAGCTGCGACCTTCCAGTTCTTACGATCCTCTAGGACGTTGAACTGTAGGGCACTACCCGTTACCTGATAGGCGATGTCCTTGACAGTAACCGTTGCGGTCGTAGACTCTGAGGTGGCTCCCTGAGCATCTGTGAAGGAGCGCTTGACTTCGATCGTCTTCTTGACCTGATCGTCTACAGTAACGATAGCACGAGATGCGACACGTGATACGCGTACCTCGACACGGTTAGCCTTACCACCGATAGCGTCTTCCTTGCTGACGTTTGGTGCGATCGTTACGTCCTCAGGAGCTTTCTCATTGGTCATCAGGACGATGTCCTTATCAGTGTCGTACTTAGCTACATCGTTGATAGCAGCTGCGACAGCGACAGTCTTCTTGAACTCATCGTCAAATGTCGCTCCATTAGAGGCCTTCTGATCTAGGATGCTCGTGACCTTGCTGTTGATATCATTGATGACGACGTAGACCTTTACCTTGTCACCAGACTTAGCCTCTACAGCGAGGTTAGGAGCGAGGATACCGTTGTTGATACCACCGAAGTTAGCCTCCGTGAATTGATCTGAGCTGATCGAGGTAGCACCATTAGAAGTAGTGGCTACATAGACCTTGATCTTCTCGATCTTGTCGCGACCCTGCCACTCACCTTTTTCGTTGTAGTCTCCAGGGAGAGCACGGGTTTCAGGTGCTGGGAAGCGAACGGAGACACCTACATAGGTATCACAGTTGCCGTTTTGGAGTGCAGCGTCTTGTCTGTCACTCTTGCAGCTTGCTAGCCCGAGCAGGAGTGCTGCAGTGGCCAGAAGAGCTGTTCTCATTCTTAGTTTCATCATTGTTAGTTGATTAAATTGTTATTATGAAGTACTGTTTTCGTTCTTTAGGTTGGAGCTTGTAGCTTACCACAGGACGGGTTACAAGCTTTGTAGGAGCTTCTCTAGTTCGACTAGATTGGCCGCAGCCTCTTGGCTACCCTGAGCCTTGGCCTGCTCGAGATAACTCTTGGCCTGCTCGTAGTTGCCCAGTTTACTATAGGCGACACCTATATTATTGAGTGCGTTGGGGTCGTGCTGTAGTTTGCTCAGACGATCTATGGCGACCTGATAACTGCCTGCCTCGATGTCAGAGGCACTGGCGTTGATGATCGCTACAGGCTCATTGGGGAACATGCGTGTGGCTATGTCAAAGACCTGCTTGAACTCAGGCGAGTCGGCTGGATAGGTCTTGGCGACGAGATACATCTCGTTGAGGCTGAGCAAGCGTGGATTGACCTTGATGACTTCACGCGCCTCGGCTACGTCAAACGCCTTGACCTCGTAAGCGACCGTGTACTCCGTGCGACGTATCTGCGGGTAGTAGTCGCGCAGCATGATCTGATAGGTCTCGCCACGGGAGAGGCGCTTGAGATGCGCATCACGAGCATCAGGATTGTCGACCTCGTCGATGATGCGGAGTATCTCGTCCTTGTCCTGGATGAAGGAAGCCGCAATGACCTCACGGGTCTTGACCCAGTCCTCACCATATCCAGAGACCTGGAGCTGATTAGTCGGCAGGTTGTAGCGCTGCGCTAGGTACTGTGCGAAGGAGTTCGAGCGACGCTCTGCGAGTGCCTTGTTGTAGCTGAAGGTACCCTCCGGAGAAGCGTATCCTACGACAGAGAGCTGCGTCACCTTGATATTCTTGTCCCGGGTTATCTCATCCATCACCTTACGCACCTCAGCCAGAACCTGTCCATTGCTCTTGTAGTTGGGGTCTAGGTCGTGCTTAGCAGAGCGGAAGTTGAGCACTGCTATATGCTTGTCGGCACGCGCCTTGACCGGCTCAACCTCAGGAACGATATAAGAGAGCTGATAGTTAGGCTGGTAGGGATCTGTGAGGAAGGGGGTACGGAGCACCTGTGTCTCCTCGAGCTTGAAGCAATCGGAGCAACCATAGACACGCTCCACGAGGAGTAGATCGGCCTGACTCATCCACTCCTTGCGGGGGATGGTGTAGCTATAGGTGACTCGCTGTGCGGTGCCATTCTTACGGCGTAGTGACTGTAGTGCCTCTGTGTCCCACTCATCGCGGATCCCGGTAGAGGCTTTGCGCTCCTGTATGATGCTACGCTTACGCCCCTCGATCTGTACTGGGGGTAGTAGCTCGACCACCTTGCCACTATCCTTCAAGCGCAGTGCGGGTGAGAGACGCAGCAGGTCGTTGGATCGAAGGTTGAGCCCGTCGAGGACGATATCCATCTGTACGGTCACGATATCTGTCGCTTTGCTCACCTCTAGATGATCCACTGAGATCTGATGGATATAAGGTCTCTGAGCTGAGAGAGCAGCTGGGAGCGTCAGTAGCAGTGATATGGCCACTAGGGCGTATTTGATCTTGTTCATAGTCAAGCTGTTCGTCTAGGTTAAAAGAGATATATGAGCGACATCGTGGCGCGTGTCACGCCCCAATAGTTGTATGCTCCCTCATCCTCCTTGGTACCACAAGTAGCGCAGGGAAACTTCTCGTACTGTATGCGTGCGTAGCCACCACCTATGGAGGTCTCTACGTTCCAATGCTTGCTGAGTATCCACTGATAGCCATAGGATAGGCCTGCACCGTAGAAGTAGCCCTGAAAGCGATGATTGTTGAACGCCTTGAGTCTCCCGACGGGGATATTGATACCTCCTATATTATATTGTCCCGTGTGAAGGTGTAGTCCTAGGAAGTGCCCATTGAAGACATCACAAGCCCACCAGCGTAGCTCAGGCTGGAGCAGCCAATGCTTATAGCGGGTGTCCTCGTCAAAAGCCCATAGGCTCCCGCCGCCACCTATCTCTAGTGTGAACTGCTTGCCTAGTCTAAACTCGACGGCAGCGTTTGGTGCTGTGGTAGCTCCATAGAGGAGGTTAACCTTGCCAGCTGCCTTTTGCGCCTCTCCCTGCGCAGGCAGTAGGAGTAGTAGGCAACCAGTGAGGAGGGCTAGCAGTGCCCTCTGTGTATTACGATAGTGATGCATCATAGGGGGGGGTATGTATCGTTGTATGTGTAAAGCATCATTGGGAAAGGTAGATTCTCCCAAAGATCTTGGCACAAAGGTAGAGGAAAAGTTCCGGCCCTTGTTTGTCAAATTCGATCAATCATTTGACATATTCGATCAATCGAAGCGACTTCGGCTATTTTTTATTTAAGTCCGCTGGAGAATATTCAACGCTAAGTCGTTGTGCATCAAAAGCTCTTGTGCGATACTCACGTGAGAAATCCGAATTGTCTGCACCCTTATACGAAGGAAGTCTGAATATAAAGATGCGAAAGTGTAAGTTAACATCCTCTAATAGTGAGGCGTCGCGCCTTATTTGCCTCTGGTCTGTAATTATTTTTCTGTACCTTTACCTCCCAATCGTCTGCTAAGTTTTGGGGTTAGATGCTACCCATAGTGCTTAGACCAGACAGCTCCGGATATTCGGAGTCTCTGTGCACGATATGTGCACTACGTACTTAATGTTTTACTAACAGATTACTTTATGAAGAGAATAACAAACTTACTACTCCTACTCGTCCTCTCGGCGACGGCTCTTGCCGCGCAGACGGTGTCGGGTAACGTATTGACCTCTTGGAGTGATGCGACTGGAGCTATCCAGATACCCGACGGGGTGACTGAGATCGCTGCAAACTGTTTCTACACACCTGGTGAGGAAGATCCCTATGGTGGGGGGGAACCCTCAAAACCAGTCAGCAATACCAATATCACCAGCGTAGATCTCAACGGGGTGACAAAGATTGGTGACAACGCCTTCAGGGGTTGCACGGGTATCAAAACCATCAAGGCTCCTAAGCTAGAGAGCGTGGGGAGCCACAGCTTCGAGGGTTGTACGGCTCTGGAGGCACTCGATCTGCCGATGATCAAGACGATCGGGGAGAAGGCCTTTGAGAATGCGAATGCACTGACCTCCCTCTCACTGGGCAAGTCGCTCGAGTCTATCGTGGGCAACCCCTTCCAAAACAGTACTAGCCTCACCTCGCTAACGCTCAAGGAGGGGTGCGCTAACTACCTCACAGCCGAGGGTGCGCTCATCTCCCGTGCTGATGGCGTGCTACGAGTATTGGCGGGAGGTGTCCAGAAGGTGACCCTTGGTGAGGAGTGCAAGGCTATCGGTGACAACGCTATCTTTGGCTGTGGAGCTTTGGAGCGTCTAGAGCTTCCTTACGTTAAGGAGATAGGTACAAATGCTTTTGTCAACTGTACTAAGCTTGCTGAGCTTTATCTGCCACGCTTGGAGCGTATCAAGAACAACTGGTTATCTTTTAGCGGTGTGGGCTCGCTACGTGTCGTAGACTTGCACTTGAGTAATTCCATCTCTGGTCTGGAGACACTCTGGCCGGACAATAATACGACAATCGTTTATGTAGCTACTGAGGCGATCAAGACGGAGCTAGCGCAGAAGCTGAAGAAGTGCCAGATCGTCGTCGGTGCTCCCGCAGGGACACAGCAACGCTACAAGGTAACCTATAAGGCTATAGGAGATGGTACGCTGGAGGCTTGGACGTCTGGAGCGCAGGATGTTGAGAATGGCGCGATGCTCCTAGAGCAATCTACTGTTAACTTTAAGGCGAGCCCTAGGGTTGAGCAGCAGATTAAAGAGTGGCGTGTCAATGGAAAGGTCGTGACCGTAGAGGGAGATCCAAAGTTTCCCCAAATCTATAAGGTCGAGCACCTAACCAGTCATCTAAATGTCGAGGTAACCTTTGAGGCTCGTCCTGAGGGTGCTGACGTTTACTTCCGTAGTCGTGACCCAGAGATGGGTACACTGACCTGCAAACTAAATGACGGCACAGAGGTGAAGCGTGGCGCTCGTGTGCCTATGGGTACGATGCTGAACTTTACCGCTACGCCTAAGGAGGGCTACCGCATCGGAGACTGGTTTGAGCAGATTGAGATCGGTGGCGAGAAGTATAAGCCGATAGAGGGACAGAATGGTAAGTCCACCTATCGTTGCGAAGTGCTCGATTCACGTGAGATAGAGGTCGACTTTGACCGTCTGGAGGGTCACTTTATAGTGAAGTTTGCCTCTTTCAATGAGAAGACTGGCACGCTCACCGCTACGGCTAATGGTGTCGAAATCAAGACGGGTCAGGCAGTCAAGGCTGGTAGCAAGCTTGTCTTTACGGCACACCCTGCTGAGGGCTACACCGTCGATGAGTGGCAGGTCAATCGTGAGCCACAACCTAACAACCGTGAGCTGACCTACACGATCGAGAGCCTCAAGGAGGATGTCGAGGTGAACCTAACTTGTAGCAAACCTTCTGTCTCTGATACGGATCCGAACATCGTCGATGGCGTACTATACAAGTGGAAGCCTGCGGGTGATGCAGTCCTACCTGATGAGGTGACTTACATTGCTCCGCTAGCCTTCGAGGGCGCCATCCAGATGACTTCGCTGACACTCAATAATAAGGTCAAGGACATCGGTGATCGTGCATTCCTCTTCTGCACGGCTCTGACGAAGTTTGTCGTGCCAGAGGCTAATGAGTCGTTCTCAACGATAGAGGGTGTCCTCTACAGCAAGGATCAGACGAAGCTCATCGCTTACCCAGCGGGTCTCGAGGCTACCAGCTATACCCTAGGGGCTCAGGTTACTTCGATGCAGCCAGGAGCCTTCCTAACTCCTATACACTTGAAGGATGTCGAGGTTGCCACGGGCAATACGGCTCTTAAGAGTGTCAAGGGTGTCCTCTACACGGCAGACGGATCGAAGCTACTCTACCTACCTATAGGCAATCAAGCGATCGGTATGGAGGGTAAGCTGACGCTATCGGATGGTGTCAAGGAGATCACGCGCCTCGCTCTCGCTTACAATCCAAGAGTCAAGGAGCTGACGCTCCCCACATCGCTGGAGCGTATTGATGCGATGGCACTCACCTACAATGGGGCCATGAAGTCGTTCGGATGGGCAGAGGGTGTCACACCTCAGCTTGTCTCGGTCGGCGACTCCGCATTTTACTATGACCGCTCGCTAGAGAAGGTGCCTTACATGCCTAGCTGCACTTCGTTTGGCAAGGGAGCCTTCGGGCTAGCTTCTGCACTCAAGGAGGTGCACATCCCAGCTGGTTGCTCGATCGCGGCTAACACCTTCACTGGCTGTCAGATTATCAAGTCTGTTTACTCGTATAGTGTAGAGCCTCCCGTCATCAATGAGGTGACCTTTAAGGATATTTACGCACCTGAGGAGTCTACGCTTTATGTTAAGGAAGGCGCTAAGGAGGCTTACAGCAAGGCTAAGGGTTGGAACATCTTTGGCCATATCGTTGAGGAGGCCAATCTTGCTGTCGCTGCCGTCGAGGAGCTCGCTATACAGCTCTACCCGAACCCCACGCAGGAGCTACTCCACGTGGCAGGTGCAGGCGCTGATAGCAACATCCTGCTCTACGATCTGACGGGTGCGCTCGTTGGTACGGCTCGTACGGACGCTACGGGTAGCGCTGTGGTCAGCCTCGCTAGCTATCCCGCTGGTACCTACGTGGTACGCGTGTCTAGTGCTGACCGTCTAGTGGTCAAGCAGTAAGTCTAGAGTCTCTCAGATCACACGGAGGATCTCCTCTAGCGTGTGAGCAAGTAGAGCGCTCTTCCGAAAAGAAAATGGTGGTGAGTCCCTCGATCGTGAGGAGCTCGCCACCTTTTTTATAGGCATCGCCTAGATGCTAAGACTTGCGCTAAGCGAGGGCGGATCTGTATACACAAAGCGAGCAGACTGCTAAGCTTAGCAATCTGCTCGTCGATTGTAGATATGGTCTCTAGGACTAGCCTTGTGAGAGAGCCTCTTGTCGGACTCGAACCAACGACCCCGAGATTACAAATCACGTGCTCTACCAACTGAGCTAAAGAGGCAAAAGGGCGAGCAATCCACATCGCGCCGCTACAACCCGCTACCCTTGCTGCGGTCAAGCCCTGGGGGATTCACAGGGAGCTGGCCGTGTGGCACTCGCCCGGATCACAAAGGTACGACAATTTTCTTAACCTGCAAGCTTTTCGGGAAGAATCTTTTGTCCGCGTACATTCCCACCCGCTAATGCAAGTAGACGGGAGTTTTGAGAGACCTCTCAATGGTCTTAAACTTAGCAAACACACCTCCATTGTCGGTTGTGATCGAGTGTAGCTGTTCCATCTACTTGTAGGTTCTCAGAGCTTTATTGATACATGAAACCTCAGACGCAAGAGTATACTTCGCACATCATACTCGAAATACCCATACGTGGGTATTGTATATAGTAGTGTGGTTTATGAACTTTGTAGCTGAAAGAGGGAGTGACGTCCAAACTGATCGTTTCTCCCAAACACAATAACAATATAGGCATTTAATATCATGAGATATTTAGGACTAAACAGATGGGTACGCTGCGTGGCCCTTTCTCTATTGACGTATACGGCCATAGGTCTTACAGCCGTGGCTCAAAATGAGGTGCACAATGAAGTCGCACTCGATGAAGTGGTCGTGACTGCTCAAAGAACCCCAGAGGTGAAAAGTCAATCGGCGACGTCCGTCACAATTGTAACACGTAAGGAACTAGCGGAGCTCAATAAGACTATGCCAGACATGCAGGCTATCGTAGGCTTTTTGGTCCCAGGCATGGCCTCTACAGGCAATACGACTAGTGAGCGCTCCAACACTTTGAGAGGAAGAAGTGTACTAGTGCTGATAGATGGCATCCCACAAACAACGCCTTTACGGGCAACAAGCCGTGACCTTCGGACCATTGATCCAACGGCTGTAGAGCGAATTGAGGTGATCAAAGGTGCAACTGCTCTTTATGGCAATGGAGCAAATGGTGGTATCATCAATATCGTGACGCGTAAGAACAGTAATGATAAGCCCTTCGGTGGGCAATCTTATATAGCAATGCAGGATCACTCTTTGCTTAGCAATAAGACACAGTCATTTGGCTACCGTCTCAATCAGCAGCTCTATGGCAAGATAGGTGGTTTTGACTACCTGGTCAATGGTGTGATCGGACAGACGGGTAGCTCGGTAGATGGAGATGGCGTATACCTCTCTCCTAGATATGGGCTTGGCGACACCCGCACATACAATGCCCTAGCAAAGGTGGGCTATCAAATAAGCGAGACAGCTCGTATCGAGGGGATGTACAACTTCTTCAGGACCGTACAAAACAGTCCGCTCATCGCTAGCGGTGGCAAGTATCTGGAAAGCCCACGCATCGGAATTAAAGGTGATCAGCCAAAAGAAGCAATCCCAGAGGGGATGGCGTACAATCACAATGCTTACATACGCTACACGCATCAAAACATCTTCAGCGGAACGAACCTTGAGGCGACCCTACAGGGCCGTGCATTAAAGGTCGTGACAGACTACCGGATACATAATGAAAAGAAGCCTCGCTGGGAAGGAACTAGCGGGCAGGCAACCATTGAGGCAAAACAGATCGGAGCAAAAGCTCAGCTTGACTCCAAACTCCCTCTGAGTGACCAGGTATTTACAAAGCTCCTGTATGGAATAGACTTCACAATGGATCGTACTGGACAGCCCCTTGTAGACGGACGTTACTGGGTGCCAGAGATGACAGCTCTTAACTTCGGACCATTTGTGCAAACCAAAACCACTATCGGCGACCTCCTCAACATCAAAGTGGGGGCAAGGTATGATCGCATCGATGTCCACGTGCCAGACTATGAAGTCCTTCCAAAGAAGGCGGGCGTTGAGCGGACTAAGGTCCAAGGCGGTGTGTTGCCTTACAACAACCTATCCTTAAATGGTGGTGTGACCTTGAATAGGTGGAGAGTGTTCCAACCATTTTTAGCTTACTCTCAAGGCTTCTCCATCTATGACCTAGGACGCACCCTGCGCGATGCCAAGAGTGACGTGCTGAGCAAAATAGAGACTTCGCCTGTCAAGACTCACAATGCCGAGATAGGCTTTTACTCTACCATTAGAGGACTCTTTGGTGAGGCTTCAAGGCTAGAGACGTCTGGCGCAGTATTCTACACCTACGCAGCGCTTGGTAGTGACCTTAAAAGTGTAGATGGATTCTGGGTGGTAGATCGCTCACCCCAACGTATCCTAGGTGGAGAGCTATCAATGGATGCTACCATCAATAGGCAATGGCAGACGGGCATTGGATTCTCAATGATGGAAGGCAAGAAATATGTTGATGGCTCTTGGGACCATTATATGAGTGGCCAGTCTATCCCTCCAATGAAGCTTACAGCCTATATCAATTGCCGCCCAACGAAGCATAGCTACATACGCCTATATGGTATGTATACTGGAGCAAGGGACCGCTTTGCCACAAACGACAAAGGAAAATATGCAGAGGGCGAAGGAAAGGTAACGCCTGTCACCTTATTGCATCTCAATGCGGGGCTTACGGTAGATAAGTTCACCTACACGTTGGGCATAGAAAACTTACTCAACACCACCTACTACACGGTCCAGTCTCAGCTAGTAGCAAGAGATAACGAGTATACTCATGGCAATGGTCGTGTGATCAATCTCTCCATGACTTATAGATTTTAATTACTCGGGAGGTCAACTGTCCTCCTTGTAGCAGCTAGCGGTGCGACCTTGGATATACAAAAGTCTGAGGTCGCACCAATTGTTCCTTAGGCTACAGTCTAGCATTAAATCATATAGAAGTCGCTCTCTAGGACAACACTTTGCTGTCCGATCCGTTATAGTAAGTATCAATAGGCAGTTCAGCCACAACGATACATTGTATATGACACGAACACTTTACTACTGCATCATTATGGGAGTACTATCCATGCTAATAGGGTCATGCCGTGTAGCAAGGGAGATCAAATCGGTAGATTCAGCTACCTTCAAAGCGGAAATAAGTAGTGCCTCCGTACAGCTACTTGATGTACGCACAGCAGATGAATTTGCCAAAGGGCATCTCGAGAAGTCTATCAATATAGATGTGCACGAGTCACACTTCACCAAAATAGTCAAAGAAAGATTCGACAAAAGTCAGCCCATATACCTCTATTGTCGGTCGGGCAAGAGAAGCATGATGGCGGCTCAGACACTGGTAAAGGAAGGATACCAAATCGTCAATCTCAAAGATGGAATCCTCGGATGGTTGGATGCTGGCTATCCTATATCTCAAAAATAACCCTTCTCTCTCGACAGTGATTGATAATCATAAGCTAGTCCGTTGTCGATTTATTGGCTCTTGGGTCCTTAACTTCGCAGGCTGAGATTTTATTTCCGCTCGACAAAAGAGAGCGTACGAACCTTATTGAGACGCACCCACCGCACACTGATCTAGTGCAAAGGGAAATATCCGTATCTTTGTAAGCGCACAGAAAAAAGAGTGTGCGGTATAGCTTTACAGAAGAATTCTCCTCCTCCATGACTACAGATCAAGATACGACCACCGCTTTGCCCCACCTGAAGGTTATCTACACAGGCGGGACCATCGGTATGGTGCAAGATATAGAGACGGGTGCGCTCAAGGCCTTTCAGTTTGACTACCTACGGGAGCATGTACCCGAGCTGGATCAGCTCTACTGCACCTTCGACATAGAGCAGTGCGACCCGCCTATAGACTCTTCGGCTATTACACCCGACCTGTGGGTCTGGCTGGGTGAGATGATACAGCGGGAGATGGAGGCGTACGATGGCTTTGTCATCCTTCATGGCACCGACACGATGGCCTACACGGCCTCTGCGCTGAGCTTTATGCTACAGGGGCTGGACAAGCCTGTCATCTTGACCGGCTCGCAGCTACCCATAGGGCGACTGCGGACGGATGGTAAGGAGAATCTCATCACCGCCTTTGAGATTGCCTTGGCTAGACGTGCTGATGGATCGCCGATGATCCCTGAGGTGGCCGTTTACTTTGAGGACTACCTCTACCGTGGCAACCGCACGCTTAAGTATAGTGCCGAGCACTTTGAGGCGTTTGCCTCGCCAAACTATCCGCACCTAGCCTTCGCTGGGATCGATATCAAGTATAGTCCGAGTGTCATAGGCTTTGAGGAGCCTGCCCTGTCGCAAGCGTGGCGACCAGCCTTCGATGGGCATGTGGTTGTGCTCAAGCTATTCCCTGGTCTATCGGCCTCGCTCCTAGATCATATCCTCCGCATGCCAGACCTTAGAGGGGTGGTGCTAGAAACCTTCGGCAGTGGCAATGCGCCAACGGACGAAGCTTTTCTCTCTGCCATCAAGGGCGCTGTGGCACGTGGTATTACGATCGTCAATGTGACGCAGTGCTACTCAGGGTCGGTCGTCATGGGACGCTATGAGACGGGCAATGTGCTCAGTCAGACGGGTGTCATAGGTGGTGGCGACATGACTACCGAGAGCGCCACGACGAAGCTCATGTATCTCCTGGCGCAGGATCTATCTCAAGAGGAGGTGGCGCATCTGATGCAAGTCTCTCTGCGTGGCGAGCTGACGATATGATACGCTTTATGAGCCTGGCGAGTGGTAGCACGGGCAACTGCTACTACCTCGAGCATAACGGGCAGGGGCTCCTCATAGATGCGGGTATAGCGCTCTATGATATCAAGGCTGGATTAGAGCAAGCGTCGCTCTCGATAGAGCACGATGTGCAGGCGATCCTCCTGACACACAATCATGCCGACCATGCACGTACTGTGGGTAAGCTGGCCAATCGCTACCAGTTGCCAGTCTATGCGACGCTACCTGTGCAGTGCGGACTGGACCATATGAGGGGTATGGAGCGCATTCAGCACGATATGCGCTATGCGATCGAGCCTGAGGTGCCCTTTGCATTGATTGGGCTGGTGGTGACCCCTTTCTCTGTGCCGCACGATAGTGCTGACAATGTAGGGTATCATATCTCTTCGGAGGAGGGTTTTTCCTTTACGCTAGCGACAGACATAGGGCACCTGACCCCTACGATAGAGCACTACGCTAGTATGGCGCACCATCTGGTGCTGGAGTCGAACTACGACACCGAGATGCTACGGATCGGCAAGTACCCACCCTTTCTCAAGAAGCGGATCAGTGGCCCGCTCGGGCATCTGAGCAATGCTGAGTCGGTGGAGTTCCTCTGTCGTATCTGGAGCCCTACGATGCGCAATGTCTTCCTCTGCCACCTGAGCAAGGAGAATAACCACCCGGAGCTGGTGCGCAAAACTTTTGACATTCGTCTTTTCGCTGAGGGGATCCGTGTCGGCAAGGATGTCTACATCACTCCCTTGCAGCGCAATCACTGTAGCCCGATGTACTTACTGGAGACCTAGAGATGAGGCGTAAAGTCTAGCCTTGGTTACAAGCGAAACCGTCACTAGTGCCCTAGGCCGTTGGCGTCAGAAAAAAAGAGTCTCCACCTGGTATGCACCAAGTGGAGACTCTATGATTACTGTGCTGTGCTAGTGGATTACGCTACTAGCGTGTGACGCACTACTTGAGACTGTTGCAACAGTCTCTACTTGTATATCTGGCTGAGGAGCTCGTCGATCTGCTCTCCGCGCAGGTCGCGCTGCATGATGACGCCATCAGGCCCTATGAGCATAATTTGTGGAATACCCATGATGCCGTACAGTGAGGTGGCGTGATTATTCTGATCATCGTAGATCTGTGGATAGGGGATCTGTAGCTCCTTGACTGCTTGTAGGTGAACATCGTGGTTCTCCTCCCATACGCCGATGCCGAGGACGAGTAGGCCCTTGTCCTTGTACTTCTTGTGCATCTGGATGAGCGTGGGGATCTCGCGACGGCACGGTCCACACCAAGAGGCCCAGAAGTCAACGAGTGCATACTGTCCCTGACCGACGTAGTCCGAGAGCTTGACGCGCTCACCCTCTGTGGTGATACCCTCAAAGTCTACAAAGGGTTTGCCAGCTTTGGTGTTGATCATTCCTTGGATTAGCTCTACTAGGGTTGTATAGCTTGGAAGACGCTTGACGTTTTCGCCCATCTCCTCGAGAGGCTTCTGAAACTCGGAGAGGTCGTCAAAGAGGTACATAGCGTACTGCATGGCGCGGAGTACGAGGGGGTTGTTCTTTTGCTCTGCGACATACTTACGTACGATCTCCTGGCCAGCAGCCTTGTTGATAGAGTCGGCCTGCATGACCACCATGATGTCCTGCTCGAAAGCGTTGCAGGCATCATTGGCGGGAGAGCCACTGACACGGCCATCGCTGAAGTTGTACTCTAGAGAGGTACCTTCGTAGACAAACTGAGCGTTGAGCGGTGTGCCCTGGCAAGAGAGTAGGTAGAGGTAGCCCTTCTTGAGGTTGTTTAGCGAGAGGCTTGCGACGGTGTCGCTGATGACGATGCTGTCGATGGGCGTCTTGGTGGTGTCAGCCTCATCGTAGAGATAAGCTGTCATACCAGATAGATTGCCCTCGAGGCCGTGGAGCTGTAGCGTATTCTTCTTGCCGCGATTACAGCTACTCAGTATTAGGAGCGAGCCCAGTACGACCAGTAGAGAGGAGAGGGATATGAATCGTTTCATACAGTGTGATGTTTATTGATGATGATATAAATCG
Source organism: Porphyromonas uenonis DSM 23387 = JCM 13868 (assembly GCF_000482365.1). Classification (GTDB taxonomy): domain Bacteria; phylum Bacteroidota; class Bacteroidia; order Bacteroidales; family Porphyromonadaceae; genus Porphyromonas; species Porphyromonas uenonis. The sequence continues at coordinate 45,431 of NZ_AXVC01000028.1, forward strand.
GTTGGAAGGTGAGGGGCACTTGCCCTGTCTCGTCTGCAAAGTTAGTAATATATCTTTTGGTAAAGCGTCTGAGCTGATTAGGGGTGCGTATCTGCTGTGGCGCATTTGGCAACTGTGCTGTGCCCGTATGGCGGAGGTGCTCTAGCACAGCTAGAGGATCGGCAAAGGGGATGACGAGTCGCTCCGTATGGATCTCATAGGGGTGCCCGAGCTCCTGAAGGGTGCTGCGCCAGGTGTCTAGTGAGGGGTAGTGCAGCCCTTGGCCTGTGAGCTGTCGTAGCTCGAGGAGGTTGTCAGGGCCGAAGGTGCTGACGGCTAGCGTCGCCTCGGCAGAGAGCTCGCGGACGATGCGCTGCAAGTAGGCACATGGATCGGCCAGCCACTGTATGGCACTACTGGAGACAAAGAGGTCAATGCCGAGCCCCTCTAGAGAGAGCTCGGAGGCATCTCCGACCCGCAGCTCGGGGTGTGGATCTCTCAGGCGAGGCACCTGCGCTAGGAGTGCTGGGGAGAGGTCGGCAAGCGTCCAGTGGTCGACCTCGAGTAGCTGATCTATACGCTCTGTCAGTAGTCCTGAGCCTGTGCCCATCTCGAAGGCGTGAGCGAAGTGACGCTCTGCCTGAGGAAGATGCTCGTCGATCAACTGGACGAGCCGATCGATGACGAGTCGCTGTGGCTCTGCAGCTTCGTTGTAATGCGAAGCGGCACGGTCGAATTGATGAGCGAGAGAGGTCATAGGCACAGATGAATAGTAAGGCTCGTTGGGTTTCGTTGGGTTACTCTAGGCCCTGCCATAGCTCCCGCCACGAGTGCCACAGATCAAAGAGGTAGTGGTACCCGTCGGGGAGTAGCTTAGTGGGTACATGCAGAGCCTGCCATAGGGTGGAGAGGTTGGTCGCTGGGAAGATTTGATCGTGCGCTCCGATGATGGCTAGATCCCAAGCTAGGCGGGCGTGGGGCTTCGTCTCGGGCTCTTCGGAGGCCGTGATGCTATCGTAGACCGCTTGCAATTCGTCACGAAGCTCTGCAGTGGGGCGCTCGGAGAGGATTTCGTAGAGCTGCTTGTATCGCTTGCCCCCACACATGCGGCGGTTGAAGCGCTGGCGGTTTTCATCGGTTAGTCCTTCTAGCGTCCCTATGAAGATGCCTTTGGGTATACCCCACAGGTCGTGCATAGGATAGGGGGTTCCAGCGACCGCTATGAGGCGTCGTGCGGAGGGGAGTGCAGACCAGTGCGGTACAACCTGCTCGGCAGCCCAGACGCCTAGCGACCAAGCTACGATGGTGACCGCCTGGTAGGAGGCCCAGGGTAAGTCTGCCAGGTCGTCGCTCAGCTCGAGGGTGCGGTAGTCGTACAGCGAGAGTAGGTCACACGCTGGTGGTAAGGTCAGGTGAGAGACCGTGTCAGGGGTCATGCCCCATCCGCAGAAGTATATGATGAGTTGGCGGGAGGGATCCTGGTCACTGTTTCGCTGGAAGGTATACTGCATAGCGGCTAGGCAAGATGCGTTAAGATGATTTGGCATAGCTGCCTGACCTCAGCGGTGGTGAGTCCAGCGGTCAGTGAGATCCTCAGGCGCTCTGAGCCGACTGGTACGGTCGGAGACATGATGGGGCGGATGAAGTAACCCTCCTCGTGCAGCGCCTGTGCGACGGCTCTAGCTCGCTCACGGCTCCCGCAGAGGAGCGGTATGATGTGGCTGTGAGGGGTGGGGAGGAGTTGAGCTGGCAGTGAGGCTAGCTCATCGGTGAGCAGTTGCTGTAGCTTAGCTAGGTGCGCTCTGCGCTGGGTGAACGCGGGGAGCGCTTGCCAGACGGCCAGCACCCACTGGATGATGAGTGGGGGCAGCATGGTCGAGTAGATGAGGCTCCGAGAGCGGGTGATGAGTAGTGTGCGTACAGCCTCGGAGCAGGCGACGTAAGCTCCCATGGATCCGAGAGCCTTGCCGAAGGTGCCGACAAGGAGGTCGATCTCGGAGAGCAAGCCTAGCTCTTCGCACAGCCCATAGCCATGCGCTCCACGGACGCCGATGGCGTGCGCTTCGTCTATATAGAGCGCGACCTTGGGGTATTGCTGCTTGAGCGCTACAAGCTCTTGTAGCGGAGCCAGATCCCCATCCATGCTGTAGATGCTCTCCGCCATGACGATGATATGCTGGCAGCTCTCGGCGCTGTGATGCTTCTCAATGAGACGCTGGAGCTGCGCTACGTCGTTGTGACGAAAGCGTTCGAACGGCAAGCCCGAGAGCCGTATCCCGTCGATCATACTGGCATGGATTAGTTTGTCTGCTATCACCACCATGCCCGGGAGTTTGAGCGCTGGGAGTATTCCGACGTTAGCGTGGTAGCCACTGTTGAAGAGCAAGGCTGTCTCGTGCTGTAGGGACTGAGCGATGAGCTCCTCCAGCTGGTGCATCACGGCTCTATCACCAGAGAGCAAGCGCGAAGAGGTAGAGCCTAGATCTCCTGCAGAGAGTGTCTGTAGGCAATTGGTCAGATTAGCTTCATCGGCAAAGTGACAGCTAGCGTCGTGGAGAGCTAGGTAGTCGTTGCTGTTGAGGTTGATGAGTGGCCGAGGGTGTGCATCGTCAAGTGCTGCGTAGCGACCGTTCTGTAGAAGCTCAATAGGGGTGAGCGTGCGGAGCGCCTGCTCGTCACGTAGCGTGGCGAGGATCTGCTCTATATGTGACTCAAAGTGAGACATAAGCCTTAGCTAGTGTGGAGCGCGTTTCGTCGGAACTGTAGCGCTCGTGTGAGTCTACGGATAGACTCCCTTTTTCTTATGAATAGACCTACACAGGATCTAGTAGCACGCGGAGTGCCAACGCTAGATACTGTGTAGGTCCAGATTAGTCAGACGCATGAACCTGTTAAGTCGTCATGCGTGGCGCTGATTACTTCTTCTCTGCGGGGATGACATCTAGAAGTGTCACGTCAAAGATAAGCGTAGAGAATGGCTCGATGGAAGATCCACTACCGTTAGCACCGTAAGCTAGGTCGTAAGGAATGTAAGCGGTCACCTGGTCGCCCACCTTCATCAGCTTAAGAAGCTCCGTCCAGCCTGGGATAACCTGGTTCACGCCAAACTCAACAGGCTCCTCGCTCTTGTCAAACTCGGTGCCGTTGATGAGCGTACCACGGTAAGTTACCTTGACCTTGTCGCCATCTACGGGAGACTTGCCTGTACCCTTCGTAGTGTAGCGATAAGCGAGACCAGACTTTGTCGTGATGACACCGTCCTGCTTGGTGAACTCCTCGATGGCCTTCTTGCCCTCCTCGATGTTCTTACCAAACTTCTCCTTGTTTTCGATCTCCTGCTTCTTCTGGTAGTAGCTCTGTACGTAGTTGTAAGCAGTCTCTTGATCCATCGTCATCTTAGTCGTGTCGCCCTTGAGCGCAGCCTCTAGGTACTCAGTGAAGAGCTTGACGTTGATGCCCTCCTTAGCGAGGCCCATAGCGGTCTGCACACCCTGGATCTGTCCAGCGTAGTAGGAGAACTTGGTGGTGTCGGCGATACCCTTCTTGAAGCCCTTGAGGAACTCCATTGAGTCTACAGGCATACCCTGCATAGCCATCATCATAAACTGCTGACCAAGCTGCTGACCAGTCATATAGCCCTGAATCATAGCTACACTATCGCTCATGGCTGACAGTTCGTTGTTGGTGTCACTCTTCTGAGCTTTCTTGTTACAGCTAGCAAAGGCACAGACCATTGCAACCACTGCGAGGAGTGAGAGAATTGATTTCTTCATTGTAAGTTGTATTTAGGATATTCGTTTGCGTTATAGTGTCTTGATTACTTTTTTTCTGTCGGAGAGGCTAGAGGGATAGGCTGACCCTTGATCACCTCCAGTAGCTCGATGTCAAATACGAGCGTCGCATTGGGCGGGATCAAACTTCCTGCACCACGCTCGCCGTAGGCTAGACGTGCTGGGATGTAGAGCTTAGCCTTGCTCCCCTCGGGCAGTAGACACAGACCCTCGGTCCAGCCTGGGATCACCTGTAGGAGACCAAACTTAGCTGGCTCGCCACGATCCACGGAGCTGTCGAACTTAGTACCATCGATGAGCCTACCCGTGTAGTGTACACGGACTGTGTCCTCGACTGTAGGACGAGGTCCCTTGCCCTCGGAGATGATCTCGTACTGTAGACCGCTCTGAGTCGTCTTGACTTCGGGACGCTCGCCATTGCTCTTGAGGAAAGCCTCGTTTCGCTCCTTTGTCTCCTGCGCCATCCGCTCTTCCAGCTTCTGGAAGTAGGTAGAGAGAAAAGCTTGCGCCTCCTCATTGGTCATGACTGTAGGCTGCTCTAGAAAAGCTGCCGTAAAGCCAGCTAGGAGCAACTCCTTATTGATAGGATCTCCAGGCATTTGGGACAGGCTCTGCGCAAAGCCTACACCATTAGCGACGCCTAGTGCGTAGGCTGCTGTATCAGCTGAAGAGATGAGACGTGGAGGCTCGGTCGCTGTGAGTGCGCCTACGCTCACCAGTAGCGTCAGCGCAACGGTTAAGATGCGATGTGTCATAAGTCTTTAGTGTGTTTATACGATGTCTAGTAGCTCGATCTCGAAGATGAGCGTCATATTGGGCCGGATCACGTCGCCAGCGCCACGACTCCCGTAGGCTAGCTCAGAGGGTATCACGACGCGCCACTTGCTGCCCACGGGCATCAGCTGTAGGATCTCCGTCCAGCCTGGGATGACCGCATTGAGGGGAAACTCAGCCGGCTCACCACGCTCTACGGAACTGTCGAAGACGACCCCATTGATGAGCGTGCCGTGGTAGTGTACGCGTACCTTGTCGGTCGCTTTAGGCTTAGCGCCCTTGCCCTCCTTGATGATCTCGTATTGTAGTCCACTAGGGAGCGTCACGACACCACTCTTGTGGCGCATGATCTCTTGGTACTCCTTGCCAGCAGCTGCGTTGAGCTCTGACTCTTCTTGCTGTAGGCGCGTGAACAGTTGGTTAATCACCTCACGAGCTCGCTCGTTGGTCATCTGAGGCTCACGCTCAGCTAGAGCATCCTGGAGACCTGCGATAAAGTCTTCGGAGGTAATAGCCTTGATTCCGGACGCTTTGAAGTTCTGTCCGATACTTAGTCCTAGCGCGTAGCTTACTTCGTCTTGTGGCATAGGGGATATATCTTTAGATGAGAAATACTCCTGCAAAGGTAGCAATTCTTCACGATATGAGTCCTCTAGTGACTGGCGGAGAGTGACTCTCTCAGACGGGTCACAATTTCATTGAGTGGACACTCCTGCTGCGTGCCGAGGATCATGTCTTTGATAGAGACCTTGCCCTCGTTAAGCTCTTGGCTACCTGCGATGATAACGTGGCGACAGCCTCGGCTATTGGCATAGGAGAGCTGCTTTTTCATCTTGTCCGCTGAGGGATAGACCTCCGTGGCGAGCCCTGCACGGCGTAGCTGATGTGCTATGGGCAGTAGCTTCTGGAGCTCCTCCTCGCCAAAGTTGACGATCATAATCCGCTCTTCGGGCTCCATGGCTGTGTCAAACATACCCAGCGACAGCATGATGTCGTAGATGCGCTCTGCTCCAAAGGAGATGCCGACGCCTGAGACACCCTCTAGTCCGAAGATACCGGTCAGGTTGTCGTAGCGTCCGCCTCCTGAGATAGAGCCCATCGGAGCATCAAGCGACTTGACCTCCAGGATAGCGCCTGTGTAGTAGTCTAGGCCACGAGCCAGCGAAGGCGAGAAGGTTAGCTCGGTCATCAGGTCGTTCGTGTCGACATGGTCGAGGACGTACTCGAGCTCCTCCAGTCCCTTGAGTCCTATCTCGGAGCCTGCGAGTAGCTGCTTGAGTACAGTCACCTTGTCACGATTGCTCCCCTCTAGGGTGAGCACCTCACGAACGGGTGCTAGCGAGTCTGGGTCAAAGCCGCTCTCGACGAGATCCGCTAAGACCGCCTCCACGGAGGTCTTGTCCAGCTTGTCCATGCAGATGGTCAACTGAGCCAAGCGGTCTGGCGCCTTGATCACCTCAGCGATGCCTGCTAGTATCTTACGGTTGTTGAGCAGGAGCATCGTGCGGAGTTTGAGCCGACGGAAGACCTCATCGATCATATAGACAAAGTCCACCTCAGGCATCAGCGAGTCGGTACCGATGACGTCGGCATCGCATTGGTAAAACTCACGATAGCGTCCTTTCTGCGGTCTGTCGGCACGCCATACAGGCTGCATCTGGTAGCGCTTGAAGGGGAAGGTGAGTTCGTTGCGGTGCATCACCACATAACGGGCGAAAGGCACGGTCAGATCGTAGCGCAGTCCTCGCTCACAGAGACGAGCTGCCAGCGCAGCCGGCGACTCCTCCGTAAAGGTCTCCGCATCAATCCCCGCCTTATAGTCTCCCGAGTTCAGAATCTTAAAGAGTAGTCGATCACCCTCTACGCCATACTTACCCGTGAGCGTGGAGAGCTGCTCCATGGCCGGCGTCTCAATCTGCTCAAATCCATAGAGTGCGAAGACGGAGCGTATCGTCTCAAATATATAGTTGCGTCGGCGCATCTCCTCAGCGCCAAAGTCTCGTGTCCCCTTAGGTATCGAAGGTTTATTCATAGCGTTTAGCCGTTTCGATTCGTTTGTATAGCGTTTGTGTCACGGCGTAGTCATTGCGCTCGTCGGCTGGATAGTGAGCCTCCTCGAGCTTGGACCACTCCGCCAGGTCGATCTCTGGAAAATGCGTGTCGGCATCAGGCACGACCGTGTCGACCATTGTTAGATTAAGGTGCGTAGCGTATGGTAGGCCACTCTTGTAGAGCACTCCGCCACCCATGATGTAGACCCGATCGTAGCCCGCCTGCTGGCAATGCTGTAGCGCCTGCTCTAGAGTGGAGGCGACATAGTGCGTCTCAGCCTCGCCCTCGGGCTGGGTGCGAGAGACCACTATGTTGTAGCGATTGGGCAGTGGGCGAGCGCCTATGGAGTCCCACGTGTGTCGCCCCATGATGACAGCGTGCCCCGTGGTCGTCGCCTTTAATCGGCGCAAATCATCTCTCAGACGCCACGGCATCGTGCCATCACGACCTATAGCTCTGTCCCGGGCAGTCGCCACGATAATCCATATTTCCATATTCAGACGAACTAATTTGGGGGCTAAGATACGAAAAAATGCCGTATATCGTTTGTAGGCCTACTTAAAGCGCAGGGCTGACGCATTATAATTCCATTTCGAAGATTTCCTCTGGAGTCATTCGTGAGAGCTTTTTCCTCAGGCGTAGCGTTGATGTGGCTTTGAGCTTGTCTTTAAGCCGTTGAATGATAGTCAGGTTTATCTTGTTTATAATGTTCATGTTCTGAGCTGCGTTGCGGGCTCTCTTGGTAGAGTAGTCCTCTCTAAAAAGCATATCCAGCATATAGTGTAGCTTGTTTTCCACAGCCCAATGTTCACGTATCAACTTGAAGACCTCCGCTCCGTCTGTCAGGCTAGAGATATAGAAGGTGGTTTCGCTGCTGGACTTATCTGTCTTCTTGTCCGTCCGTACTCTTGTCATCATATGGATACTTTTAAGCCCTTCCCATTTGTCTAAAGT
>NZ_AXVC01000029.1 GCF_000482365.1 Porphyromonas uenonis DSM 23387 = JCM 13868
TATGGTTTAGCGGATACTCATTTGAACTCGGGAACGCTGACGTCATGAGCATACAACCTCTCGGTGAGTTTCAATTCTTCCATCGGTGTGCGTGCTTTTGCCCCTCTTTGGGGATTGTTGACTTCATCGGTGTGTTTTCAGCGTTTAATCTGAACTTACAATTACCTACGGTCAAATGAGTAAGCCATAGGGGAGTTCGGTTAAGAGTTGGGTAAGTCAAGATTTGGTATGGTCAAGAAGTGGGTTTTAACTCAAGTCAAAATTGAGTCAAGTCAAAATTGAGTCAAGTCAAAATTGAGTTGAGTCAAAATTGAGTTGAGTCAAAACTGAGTCAAGTCAAAACTGAGTCAAGTCAAAACTGAGTTAAGTCAAAACTGAGTTAAGTCTTAACCTGACTCAAAACTTAGCTCAGAAAGTCAAAAGCTAATTCCTAATCTGAAGCAGATGCGTGGCATCAATTCTTGATATTGGCAAGGTGTGTCTTTGTACCACAAATTGCCATTTGTACCACAAAGACCCTTGCCCCGAAGGGGAGATGAATTACTCCAAAGTCGTGATTAGGATGCAATGAAAATGACGAAACGAAAGAAGCCTGATGGCAGATGTGCCACCTGCCCACAATGGGACAGATGGCACATCAGGATACCTAATTGCGAAGACCAACAGACACTTATCAGGCTCTATCAAAAATCGGGAGCAAAGACGAAGAGCGAATTTGTCCGAGCAAGACTTTTGGGTGAAGCCTTTAAGGTCATCACGGAAGACCCTTCAAAGAAGCCTTACTTGGATAAACTCTCCGAAATCGTCGCCATGATGAATAAGATAGGCGTGCTGTACAACGAAGCCGTGAAAGCCCTCAATATTTATCATTCTGTTGCCACTGCTCAACGAATGCTGGATAAACTCGAAGCTTATTCCCAAGCTCTAATCAAACTGCAACAGCAAGCTGTGCAATTGACAGAATTGTTTGAGAGAAGACAAGAATGAATGCTGATAAATCATAATTTAGAGGTGATGGCAAAGCAACTCTACGACTACTGGTTTGTGCAGTTCGACTTCCCCGATGAGAATGGGAGGCTGTACAAGTCTAGCGGAGGTAGGATGGTGTGGAATGCTACCCTAAAGCAGGATATTCCTGAGGGCTGGCACTGTGGAAGCCTACTTGAAATTGCACATTCCTCTAGTTGAAAAGGCAGGACTTCCAGAAGAAACGATGATATTAGCCGACAAGGGCTATACCTCCCAAAAGAATCGTGTAGCTTTGAAAAAACTCAAACTAGAAGATGACATCATGCACAAGGCTGCACGAGGTAAGCCCTTTACAGAGAGTCAAAAGTCCTTGAATAGCTTAATCAGTGCCACTAGATGGGTTATTGAACGCACCTTTGGCAGTATCATTCGCTGGTTTCATGGCGGACGATGTCGTTACCGAGGTCTTCGCAAGACCCATTATCAAAATCTTATCGAATCGTTGGCGTACAATCTCAAACGTGCGCCCCAGCTGATTATGAAACAAAGCTAAAGGAAGCCCCCTCTAGGAGGTTACGAGACCTTCTAGAGGGGATGAAATGAAGCTTAAGGGCAGTCTAACTACACCAACAAGGTGTCATTCTTATGCTTAAAAACTCAATCTGATCGCACTAAGCCAGCTCAAGGACTTTTTCAACAGTCTCCCATTAAATTACTTCAACACATCTCTAAGATACTTCAGCCCGAAATAATTTATGTTTGAACGGCTTGTTTTGTAGTCTAGCGAACTTGCGCACTCAATGAAAAAACCCTTTCTTGTAAGACTCTGTTTTATGTACACAACTTCTACAGATATCAAAAAAGGTTTGTGGTTTTCAGCTCCCTTAGCAAATGAAAGCCTTAAAAGAGACCCAAACCAGTGGTTAGGATTCATATTCAGATAACAATAGTTCCCTAATGATGTTGCTAGTATACTGTTGTCAGCGAGTGTATAAACTGGATGTGGAGAATGTGAGTGATTTCCAACTATTGAGTCAAAGATTGTTGGGATGAGTTTTTTGGCTATCGAAATTTGTTGTTTGCTTGGATGCAGATGCATTTCATATCCCCAATGGGGCATAAAAATATTATAGTTACAGTCAAATAGAGAGTGTTGCTTCCATCTGTTGATTTCATTTAGGGATGATGGAATGCCAGACAATAATGATTGATTACTCAAGAACGTAGATGGGAAAAAAGCCACTGCGTCTTCTATAATCATAGGCTCCTCATTGTCGCCAAAAACAAGAAACCCATTCTCTCTGAATAATGAGTTTTGTCTTTGGAAATCAAGATGCCCAAAGTCCGAAGAGTGATTGTTTGCTACATTTAGAATTATCTTTCTGTCACCATGACTTTTGAGAAACTCCATAAGATTCTTTTGAGAGTGAGACAAAGCTAGAAAACGTTTCTTCTCAGTGACAATACCCTCAATATTGAAGACAATATAATTACTTCGGTCAATAAAGTCTGCCAAATCTTTTGACAACTTTGGAGGGTAATCTCCAAATGGCATTAAATCTCCCGTGAAAATGATCGAGAGCTCATCTTTCATGGAGGGTAAACAACAAAGCCCCTTTCCTATTTCTCGCAGATCATTCCAAAGTAAGTTTGTGGAATTCTGTTTCGGTGCATGAAAGCGATACTTGGCAAAGTCTAACTTCTCTCGAAAGCTATATGGAGACCTCCACCAACTCAAACTACCTCTTGACATAAGCTATTTCAATGGTTTATTTGCTTACAAACTCACCCATGTATAAATACTTATTAGATAGGTTAAAGAAGTGTGAGTTTCTGTAATATGGCATAAATCCGTAATCTTTAGTGTTCGTGCCGTTATCTGTAACTAAAATCCATGAGTTTGTATGAGATCCGAATAACCCATATGTATCTTTTGTCCCAAAGCCAATAATATAGTGAAGTTCCGCTTTCTTTGTAAAAACTACCAAATACACAGGGTTTCCCCTTTGTATAGCTTTTCTTGGTGCACCTTTAATTTCTCCTTTATGTCGTAAGATTCTTTTCGTAGGAAAAGCTACTTCGACTGCGTTGTCAAAATCATTCGGAAGGGTACCAGTAATCAAGTTCTTTTCTGTTCGACAAAGATCAGCAAGCTTTGAAAGGAGTACGTTTTCTTTATCATAAAAGCTAACATTATTAACCTCGTCAACATTCAGGTGAAATACTTCGTTACTAGGCTCTCCATGCAATGGAATATAACACTCATCATAATGATCATAAAACCCTCGATAAACCCATGCCATCGCACAAGGACCACACCAGCCAGAGCCTGCAAACCTAGTCCTCTTAAGATTCTCTTTATTAAAGGCGGGTATAGTATACTCTCTAGTATTACTTCTGAGTAATTGTGATGTGTATAAATCGTGTATTTGCTGATCACTCATTGAGACAACTGGACTCACTTTTTCATCAAGTCCTTTCCAAAATGATTTGATATCGGATGTGCTCATAACAAAGTTCAAGTCAAATGTACTATCAAGTGCTATTTTGCTTTTTACTTGATTGTCTCTTGATTCTGATTCGGCATTAGATTTTGTATATGGATAATTGGCTGAGAATTGCTGAGCAAATTGACCTGTATAATTCCTAACAAAGGGTAAAACACATGCAGAGATATCTGCCACTTCTTTTGTCGCAAATGTTGTGATAGTTGCTATCGCATTATTTCCTGCAAATACGATAAACTCATACAATTTCGGCTGATCTTCTTCGTCGAAAACTACAATCGGTCTGCTGGATAGCTGAAGATTATCACAATCTCTATTTCTTGATAGATCTGAAAAAACATCCTGAAATTGAAAAAGATCCAACAGAGCCTGTTTGCGAGCTAATCTCGGATCAATGACTTCAGAATTATGCTCAAATGATTTTAGGTCTTCATCTGAGGCAAAAGGAAAACGTCCTTCACAAGCATCTATTTCGTCTGCCACAACAAATTTTTCATCTAATTGATTTTCTCTACAAGACGAGAAGCCAATAGCTATGGTTACTATTAGAGCAATCCAAAAGCAGGGAGAACTATTCTTATTCATTTCTTTCTGTTTTTATTGATTGGTGATATTTTGAATAATGATTTATGTATGTAATTATTATCTCTGGAGTTAGATAGGTGCGCTTTTTAAACTCTTTATACTCCACGCTTGCAACATTATTATCATACATCGCATATTTAGCCCAATCGTATAGTTGCCAGCCCAAACCTCGATTAATCGTTATGAGATCTACACTTTTTTCAAAATATGGTTTTCCATATTGCTTATTAGCATATAGCAAAAGTCTATCAATCAGTCCAAAGAGATTCAGGCTTTCATAATCAACGATATGAGCTAGTTCGTGTCCAACAATCCCGATTGATGCATTCCAAGGAATAGAATCGAATGGGATTCCATCAAAATTCTTATTCTTATTAATCAAAACCTTGTAAGTTCTTGGGAATAAAAATCGTGATGGACGACAAGCCATTGTTGTTTTTTCATTTGAGTACTCAAATATGATATGAGTTGACTTAAGTTCAGGATAATAAGAGAGGGCGGTGATGAGTATCTCAATATATTCATCAAGCAATTCTTTGTTTTCTCCATAAATCATCACCAAGCTATCAACCTGTTTTTGAGAAGGTCTAGGTAAATCACGTTTGCCAATCGGACTATAGATTTGATCATATGCAGGAAGAATTGCGACTTTTCTCGTAACACATGATGAGAAAAAAAAGGGGAAGACAAAAGCGACAAGTGCGAGGAGTACTAATCCCCGCACTTGTTTTGTAAACAAGGAGTCGAAAAACATGTCACAAACAGCAATATGTGTTATGGCTGAACAAACTCGCCCATATGAGTATACTTATTGCTGTAATTAAAGAAGTTTGAGCTTCTGTAGTATGGCATGTAATTATGCTTACCTATTTGGGTCCCATTATCAGTCACCAAAATCCATGAATCAGAGTGAATACCGAACCACCCATACTTATCTTTAGTGCCAAACCCTATAATGTAATGAAGTTGCACATCGCCAGTGACAACAACCATATAAACAGGGTTCCCTCTCTGAATAGCTCTTCTAGGAGCTCCTTTAATACTACCTTTGTGCCTGTCAATATAAAATCCAGGAAAGAGTTCTTTGACGGTTTTATCAAAGTCGTCTGGTAAAGTTGCTCCTTTGATTATTCCCTCTAATGTTCTTGATTTAGCCTCAATGTCTTTAATCAACGGACATTCATCAGAAATATAGCTTGTGTTTCCATTATCATTCCGATACATTGAATACTTAGCATGGTCATAACTACTAAATGCGTCTCCATGAAGAGGAATTTTATCTCCTTTGTAATGGGTGAAAAACCCTCGATAGACCCATGCCATTGCGGCAGGACCACACCACCCCGTAAATCTAGTTCGTTTTAGATTGTCTTTGTCGAACCTTGGAATGGTGTAGTACTTCAGTGATCTCAGTGAGGTTTGAGAGCTTTGTAGAAGAGCTTCATCCGGCATGTCAAACAGATTGGATTCATTTTCTATTTTTCTCCAAAAATCATTCACCTCGTTTTTTGTTAAAATCTCAGGTGTATCCCCCAACAAATCAGAATCAGAAACAGAGCGAAGCTGAAGTTGAGTCGGAATCTCTGGATAAACCGAGGAATACATTTGTGAGTTTTCAAGTGAGTACTCTCTAACATAGGGTAAAACACAAGCAGAAAAGGTGTTAACTTCCTTTCTTGCAAATGTTGTAATAGTAGCAAAACCCACGCCCTTTGAGTCGAAAACGATGAACTCATAAAACTTCGGTTCTCCTGTTTTTTCATAAATGACGACTGGCTCAGACGAAAGTGAATATGGTGCTGTTGCTCCCAATTCACTAAATTCATTAAAGAATGAAGCCATATCAAGCACAGCCGCCTTACGAGCAATCTCGTAATTGACAATGTTTTCAGAAGCTTGCAACGCTCTTAATTCAGAAACAGATGCAAACGGGATAGTCCCATCATTAGGTCGGGTTTCCTGTTCGGATGGAGTCCTCAACTCCTGCTTTGCACATCCTACAATCAAAATTGAGAGCAAAAGTGCAAGTAGTAAAGATGCTTTCTTCATATATTCTCTATGCAATTAGTGAGTAAATGTAACCTGCTTGCAAAGGTACTCACCTTTCATCATAATGGCAATACCTACAAATAGGTACTTTCTATCGTACGTTCCACCCGCTAATGCAATTTCTCAAGAATGATGTTCGCACATGCCAGTGCCAAGTGCAACACGGCTACTAATATAGAAAAAACTTCGTAGGGAGTTAGCTCATCCCATTTAAATCTTTTGACCCACCTCTGGAACTACCTCCAAGGGCGGGTGCTTTTGTACGCTTCGTTTTGCGCTTACTACTGGAAATCGCACTTGACGTTCATAGTTTTACCCTTTCTATGCAGTGAAATTTGAATCTACGAACTCGAAATCTAGCATACCATCTTGAGTAGATTTTATATCTTTGCAGATATAGAATAGAGAGTTCTTTGAAGCACTGCAGAATGAAGAGAGGCAAAGAAACTCGCTCGTTTCCAACTCGTAACCCTTTTACCCTACACCATTTCCTACTCTACTGATTATCTGAAAGATACAAACTTCTTGAATCTTTTGCGGGCATAGTCCGTTGCGATTAGCATCTTGGCTTTCTCCTCCTTTTCCGATAGCTCATCTCGTCCTAAAAGGGTTGCATCCCCTGTCTTGGCAAACTCCATCAACTTGCCGATAAACTCTTCTTGCTCGGGTGTGGGCGGTATGTTATGCAATATCTCGTTCTTCTCTGGGCGGTCAATGCCGATATCCTTAGCGGTACGGTAGTCACAAATCTCCGAATAGAACGAGGCAAGCTCCGGCACCTTGATGAAAGTGCGGAAACGTTCCTTCTGGATAATCTCATTGGTGATGGAAAACTCATAATCAGTCGATTTCTTGGCAAAAACGGCTGCCCATGCGTCAAAGCTGTTGATGCCCTGCTTTTCGAGTGCTTGCGGACGGAGATATTTAAAGAGCAGATATAACTCCGTCAAAGAATTACTGATGGTTGTTCCCGAAAGGAAAGTGGCTCCTAAGTCCTTGCCTGACCTCTCCTGTATGGTACGAATAGCAAAGAGCATGTTTAAGGCACGCTGTGAGCCATCAGGATTACCCAAGCCCGATACACGGTCGTGGCGTGTGTTGAACATCAGGTTCTTGAATTGGTGCGATTCATCTACAAAGAGGTGGTCGATACCCATCATCTTGAAATCCACGGCATCGTCCTTACGCTCGGCGATGCTGTCCTGTATGTTCTGTAACTTGGCCTCAAGCGTCTGCTTACGTTTTTCCAGTCCTTTGAGCATACCACGGGAAATCTCCGCTCCTTGCATACGCAGGACTTCAAGGTTTTCCTCCACAGAGTCCTTCTCCTTCTGCAGGATAGCCTCTTGTATCTCCAAGGCTTGCGGTATCATGCCGAACTGCTCGTGCGTGAGGATGATACAATCCCAGTCGTTGTTCTTGATGTCGTTGAAAATGCGTTGCCTGTTCTGCTTGTTGAAATCATTCTTGCCCGGATAGAGAATCCTTGCATTGGGATAAGCCTTGCGGAAGGTATCGGCAATATCGAATACATTTGCCTTCAGTCCGATAATCATCGGCTTGTTAGCAAGTCCTAACCGTTTCATCTCGTAGGCTGCCGTACACATGATGAGTGTCTTGCCCGCTCCCACCTCGTGGTCGCAGATCCCCCCGCCGTTAGTCTTGAGCATCCATACGGCATCCTTCTGGCTCTTGTAAAGGTCGGCAATGCCCAATCGTCTGAGGTCAAGGTCGGGAAACGTCTGGTGCGTACCGTCAAAGTTGGGTCGCACAAAACAGTTGAAAAGGCGGTTGTACCTGCCGGAGAGTTGCTGTTTGAAGGTATCAGGTGTACGTCCGAGCCAATCGACAAAGCCCTGTCTGATTTCTTCAATCTTGGCATTTGCCACCTGTATGGCATGTCCGTCCCTTACTTTGATGGTCTTAGTCTCTCCCGTAACCTTGTCCGTCACTTCCTTGCTCTTGTTGATGTCGGGAATGGTATTGTGCAGGGCGTGCTTCAAGAGATTGATGCCGTCATAGCGGCGGAACTCTCCCTGTACGGCATACTTGTGCCAGATATTGGCATTCTTTTGGTCGCAGACAATGCTGTACTCGTCCATGTTGGAATGGTAGGATACGCCAATATCTGTCTCGAAGAACTCTGAGGCAAACCTGCCATAGACTTTAGCAGGTATCCAGCGTTCACCGAGATTGAAGTCAAGGTCGGCAAAGGGAATGGGTGTCGGCGTGGCTGCACGCAGGGCAGCAAGACTCTGCTTTGCCTCTTCGTGGTCGGGATGTTCCAAGAGCCATGACTCAATACGCTCCGCCTTTTCTATTACATTGCCCGAAATGAACTTGTCCGCCACCTCGTATGCGTTTTCTTCGGGATTGAAATAGATGCGACCTTCTAAGGAAGAAATGATGTCACTTTCCTCCATATCAGGTAAAAGCGAACTCATGTAGTCAAGTTCCACTGTACCATACTTGTTGAGCGATGCACCAAGAGCCTCCATCGGGTCTGTGGCAACGGTCAGCTCTGTGGTAGAAAAAGCTGTTGGATGGTCAAAGATGTCCGCCTTGACGTACCTGCCGTTCTCGGAGCGTTCCAAGAAGAGCATTTCCACACCTGTAGCATCCATCTTGATGATGTCGGTGTTCGCTTTCTGGTTAAAGTAGCCCCAGCGTGCAACATAGTCATCATATAGGTGGTTGAGTCTGCTGCGATCCTCCTTGTCTTCTGCATGGTTCTCCGCCTCGTAGTCATAGAGACGATGATAGCACTCCCGTATCTCGATATAGCTTTTTAGTCGGGAAAGCTGGGCATACGGCAAGTCCATCGGATTAAAGGTTGGATGTCGCTTCAGATTGGAGAGATACCCCACTTGTCCATTTTGTAGCACGATCGACCCGTCTCGTAGATGCGAGTCGGGCAAAGAGAGGAATGGACGAGGTGAAGCATCAAACGACTTCTTAACCTCTGTAACTGGCTGTACTTCTCTCTCCACTTCTGCAAAGTCAAATAGAGATGGTTGCTCGATTGAGGAGAGCTTGGTACTTCTTCTTGTTCTTGGACGCCTTACCGAGCTTTGCTTGGGCTTAGAGGCTGTCTGTTGCTTATTGACCTCTTTGATTTCCCTATTAACACGAGCAACCTCCTGCGTCCAGAGTTCATACTCTTCGGGAGCAAACAAATAACCCTCTTGTTCCAGACCGACATCTGTAGTATCCATCACGGGATGATGGTCGTCATCAAAGTAGACCATCTGTCCGCCCATCTCTCGTGGGGCTTCTAAATCTGTACGTATATCCGCTTCGTACTGATGCTGTAGCGTTAGAGCTGGCACACCTTCGGGTGCTGGTGCTAACATTGAAGAGACTTGCTCCTGCTGGGAGGGTTCTGTTAATTCATTCTTTTCGATGGGGTTGATGGAAGTTCCCTCTGAAAAGGACTCCTCCTCGACCTCTTCCACTGGGGTTTCTGTTTGTACCACCCCTTTGCTATACCGTCCTTGGACAAGCTCTTCTAGCTCGGCTATCTCATGCAGTGCAGTAGGAGAAAAGTGAAGGTCACGCTCAATCCCCAAGCCATGTATCTTGACCTCTTTCATTTCGTCCAAGGAGATATAACCGAGCTCCCAACCGTAACCCATTGTAACTGCTCCGAACCCAAGACGTTCTTCTGGGTTATACTCTAAGAGGTAGGCTGTATAGGCTCCCAGCGGGAAGAAATATCGGACATAAGCTGTACGATCGCCAATGAGTTGCTTCTCTGTCTCATATAGCTTGGGGAGTTGACTCTTAATGCTATCAGGCATTAGATCATAAGCGTTGTCTTCCTCCTTATCCACTTCATTCGCTGCTGTATGATTGGGACTTTCTATGAGAGGTTCAGTCGTTATGCCTAGGCTGTGGAGCTTCTGTTCTGCTTGTCGCTCTTCTTCGCTCATCGCTATACCCGTCTCATAGAGCTTGCGATCAAAACGTGCTGTCACATCTTGTGTGAGCTGTATTCGGAGACTCTCAGCCATATCCTCCATAGTTCCCTCAAAGCGATACTTCCAAGTTGGCTTGCCGTAAGGGTCTCTACCCACCTCACGACTGGTGGCTATGGTACGAGGTGCCACATCATCCCACGAGCCCTCGAAAAGTGAGTTGTGGTTGAATGCCATAGTAAAACCATCCCCCTTGGGCACGGCGACTGTCTGAACAAATTGCTTCTCCAGCTCCTCGCCGATCTCCTTGCCCGACTGCTTCTGCAGGACAATCAAGTCGCTTCCTACTTCAGTTCCTGCTTGCTCGCTAAACATACCTGATGGCAGACGGATAGCAGAGATGAGTCGGCTGTTTTGCATCAGATAGCGTCTGATTGGCTCATTTAGTGCAGCATCGAGTACGCCTTGTGAAGTGATAAATGCAATGAGACCACCCTCTCTAGTGCAGTCCAAGCCCTTTACGAAGAAGTAATTATGAATGGCTCGTGTTGACTCCTTTTTGAAGAGATCATTCCCCCTACTATATTCACGGTCATAGACCATAAAGTCTCCAAAGGGGATGTTGCTGGTTACGAGGTCATACTTCTCCGCCTCTTCTAGGGGTGCTATCGCTTCAAAGGGTTTATTTCGCACGAAGATGTTGCCCTCGCCATAAGGGTGCAGCGCTTGACTGATGCGAGCCGTGAGCAGATCTTTCTCCAAGGCATCAACAATGCCCACCTGCTTGGCAAATGTTTCGGCAAAAGCACCCATCCCCGAGGAGGGGTCGAGGCTCCGTTTGAGCGTCACACCACTTGTTGCGAGAGCATCTGAAATAGCAGAGACGATACGTCTATCTGTATAAAATGAGGTGAGCACACTCGCCTTGATGCTCTCCCAATACCGCTTAGCGGTGTGAGCATCAACCGCTTCCCGATAGATCATCTGCTTGAGCTGCTGTGTCGGAGCAAAGAGTTCTTGCTCCGACTTACTCCAATAGCGGATGTCCGCTGGTGTGTCTGTGCGGTTCAATACGCACTTCAGACCTCCGAAACCTTGGTAGCCACGCAAGATGCGTTTCTCTGCTTCGGTAGCCATACGATGCTCTTTTTCTAGTCGTAGCACCACACGGATTGCTTCTGCTTTCGCTGCCAAAACTGCTTTCTTGTTGTATGCCATAGAGGTACTCTGTTTGTTGATGATAAGTTGTTAGCCATAGTGGGAAGAGGTCAATTCCACGAAATGGATTAAGATACCTTCCACAAGAATGGAAGTACGATTACTTGATGTCTTTGCTCTTCACGTGAATTGGTGAAGTCTAGTCTGAGTGGAAATGTTGTTTTCCCCCGTCACTCCACAGTTTCATCCGTATGGGAAAAGTTTCCCATAGGCTTGGCACTGGAGTTTCTTCCCTATGAAACTGCAGTTTCTCCCATATAAAACTACAGTTTCTCCCCTATGGAACTACAAAGGCTCCCCAATCGACTTCCTATTAACTACGATAAACAAGTGGAGAGTGTCGTGAGAGATAGTTGTGGCACTGAGCTAGGTCGCTGGTGCGGGCTATCACTTCTTTTTCTTTTGCTCGAATTCAAATTTGGTAGAATTATCCTCTTGTAGAACCAATCGGGCATTGAACTTCTTACCTGCCTTGCTCGTCAAACCTTTCAAGATGGGAGTACGTCCCTTGGTTATGAGGTCTCGGATATTCTCTTCGGAGAGATACGTACCACATACTTCACGGAATATGTGGAAATCACAATCATCATTCTTGCATCTCGCCACCTTGGCATAGATCCCCACACTCTCACGACCACACTTAGGGCAGTGATATGTGGGATACCTTTGTTGCCTAGATGCAGGTGCGAGCGAGAGCAACTCCTCGCAGATGGTGGAGACGTAGGAGTTGATGCCTTGTGCAAACTTACAAGCATCCATACTTCCTGCCTCGATTGCTGCTAGCGCCACCTCCCATGCTCCGGTCATCTCCGCATTGGCAATGCGTTTGTCCTTAACGATTTCATAGACGGCTAATCCTTTCTCCGTTGGGACTATGCTCTTCTTCTCCCTACGGATATAGTCACGCAGGATGAGTGTCTCAATGATGTTGGCTCGTGTAGCAGGTGTGCCTATGCCACACTCTGCCAAAGCCTTTTTACTTGCAACATCCTCTACCTCCTTGCCTGCATGCTCCATAGCAGAGAGCAGGGTCGCTTCTGTATAGCGTGGCTTAGGCTTGCTCTTTTGCTCAATTACGTCTGCTTGTTGCAAGGGTAAAGTTTGCCCCTCGGTCAAGTTGGGCAATGAGGACACAAGTGTCTCTTCATCCTCGCTCTCTTTATGCTCTTGAGAAGTGGTACTCTGTACAGATTTCCAACCCCAAGAGACTTGACGGCACGCTTTCCAGACATAGCTGTTGGTCTCGTCCTTGAATAGTACCTGCATACGCTCCTCTTCTGAGTGCGCCGAGAAGGCTTCTGCGAAGCGGGTAACAATCATTTGATAAAGCGTGGTCTCATCTACCGACAATACCGATGCGGTTTCTCCCGTGGGGATAATGGCATGGTGGTCGGTAACTTTGCTATCATCTACGGAGTGGCGATTCAGTTCTTGAGATAATGGTTTGCCAATCTTGCGAAGGAGGTCGGGAACTTCCTCAAAAACATCTTCACTGATATATCGGCTACCCGTACGGGGGTAGGTAGTGAACTTCTTCTCATAAAGCGACTGTGCGAGGGTGAGGGTCTTATCTGCAGAAAAGCCGTGACGTACATTAGCCTCCTTTTGCAGAGCGGTCAGGTCATACAAGAGGGGTGGAGCTGTATGCGTCACCTTTCTTGTGACCTCTGTGACCGTAAGCGAGCCGATACTGCGTAATGAAGTGAGAGCAGTTTGGGCAGTAGCTTCATTATCAAAGTTCTGTAGGCTCACGGCTTTGATGGATAAGCCCTCGTCCTCTATCATCGCAGTGAGTTTCCAATAAGGAACAGAGGTAAAGTCTCTATGCTCCATATAGCGATGACACACCATGGCCAAAGTTGGGGTCTGCACTCGTCCTAGTGAGTAGCCTCCTCGGTAAGCAATGGAGAGTGCTCGGCTGGCATTGATTCCCATCAACCAGTCAGCTTCTGCTCGTGCTTGAGCTGCGTAATAGAGATGGTCATAATGACTCCCGGGCTTGATATTCGCTAGACCCTCTCGGATAGCTTTGTCAGTAAGGGAGGATATCCATAGGCGATCAAATGGCTTGTGACTATTTAAGTGTCGGTAAATCCAGCGAAAGATGAGTTCGCCCTCTCTTCCGGCATCTGTTGCCACAATAATACGATCTGCCTGATTAAAGCAGGAACTTATTGCCTTGAGCTGCTTGAGTGCTACAGGGTCTTCGTGGTACTCTTTGTCCTTACGCACTTGTCGGACAATGAGCTGGAAGGGATTGGGGCAAATGGGCAACTCTTCTGCTTTGTAATTAGAATAGCCATAAGCTTCGGGCATGGCAAGTGTAATGAGGTGTCCCATAGCCCACGTGACGAGGTAACCGTTTCCTGCTAAATAACCGTCTTGCTTTGTTGTCGCTCCAACGATTCGGGCTATATCTCTTGCTACTGAGGGCTTCTCAGCAATAATACATGTTGTCATAGTCTTGGAATGGATTATGGGTTACATCTTACGTCCTCGGGACTTCTTCTGCTTGTTCTCGTCCTGCTTCTGCTTTTGTTCAGCAGTGGGCGCTGTTTGCCCCTTTTTCAGTGGCTCTTTCACCTGTTTGGTAGCTTCGTTGGTCTTGCCGTGATTATTCACGGCTACCTGCGTCTTGTGTTCTTCCGCTACGGCTTCGACCTTTCCCGTTCCTTGCTTCTTGTCAGGGTTCCATTTGTAGAAGCGTGGGCGGTTTTGCTCTTTGTCCATACGAACATAGGCATTGAAGGGTTGCCCCTCTTTATCGATCATGTTTTTGAGATAAAGTGTGCGACCGTTGTCTAAGGCTTCTCGTTGCTTCTCTGACAGCTCTAGACCACAAAGCTTGCGAGGTGCCTTGCCTTGTTGACGATCTTGTCGCTGTTCCTGACGCTCTTTGAGACTCTTGTTCTCTCCGAAGATGAACTCAATACCTTTCTTCTCTGCATTGACCTGAAGCGTAGCATCGAAGGATTTGCCACTCTTAGCGGTCATTCCTTCTACTTTCACCGCTTTGCCCTCCACTAGATCTTTGTATTGTTGATCAGAGAGCGTGACGCCTTTGATCTCTTGAGGAATGCTTACACGGTCGGCACGCAAGGCGATAATCTCATTGGTCTGTGGGTCGATGGAGACGTAGGCTGCAAAAGGTTCACCGCTCTTGGGTGTTACTTCGATGGTTTTGCCGAGATTACCTGTCGCGAGTAGTTGCTCCTTCTCTTCGGGGGAGAACTTGTAGCCCATATAGGGATAATCGAGCTGTGGTTCTTTACGCATAGCGTGTATGGCTAACCCGATATTACCCTCATTATCTGTGCGGAAGGCAAGGCGAGCCTCTGTGTAGATAGTTGTATCTCCAATGGGGATGGCTATGGTCACGAGATTGCTCTTCTGCCAGTTGAACATCTTCTCTAGCTCACCACTCTGCTCTAACCGCTCACGGGAGAGTCCGAGACTGTCGAGCATCTTCCAGTCTACCTTGTCTGCATCAATGGCTGTGCTCTTCTTCTGCTGTGGCAGATAGTCTTCAAAGGGTACACCGACCTCTGCCAACTGCTGTCTGCTTTCAGGAGTCTCACGGCTTTGGAGCAGAGTACGCAGGTTATCTACGCCTTGCTCCACATTGCTCGCCAACACCTTGTATAGCCCAAAGTGGGAGGGGTTGTTGAACTGCTTGAGAAAGTTGGTCATGAAGTTCTTCAGTAGTCCATCTTTGCTGTTGAACTTTAGAAATGCCGCTTGATTAGCTTCAAGTGGCTCAGTCGTTTTGAGCTTGCCATTGTCATCGATCCCCGAAACGATGGTGAGTTTCCCCGCTTCTTGCTGGTTCTTTACCTCGGTGCGATCCTCTAAGACCAGCACGTAGTTGTCATTGCTATTTGCTTCCATAAATCACTCTGTTTGATTTGAATAATACCTTTCAGACAGCAAATATATAGGCTAAAATGACCTCTCCTAAGTCCCAGGGAATTATAAGGAAAGGAAGTGATAAAAAAGAAAATTCGCCCAAGATTTGGTAGTTTGATTTTTTATGTCTAACTTTAGGGCAGAAGGAATACTATTGCGGTAGAACTAATCGATGAAAAGATGATATAAACGCAGAGGTTGTAGGGGTTGATTCTCTACAATGAGCTTATAGAAAAATAACCTTGGGATATAATAGGACTTTAGTAGACCTTTTCAAAATACAGAACACAAGCGTTGGTATATGATAATATAATAAATGGCAAGTATGAAATGAATAGGAAAAGATACCTCACTTTATTTTCAATAATATCTGTGCTACTCGGGGTCTTCTCGTCACTCAACGCACAACAAGTTGTAGGAACCATTATTGATTCCGATGGTGAACCCATTCCTTATGTGACGCTAACGACATTAGCTTCTTTAGAAAAAGATGCCGGGGCCATCCAGATACACTACACCGACTCCCTAGGGTATGTTGCCTTTGACCTTTCGGAGAAAGAGGCGGCTATTCGAGCAACGTTCCAGGGCAAAGTTCTCTTTGAGGAGCTATTACCTGCCCCAATCAATGGAATCATCGACCTCGGGAAACGCCAAGTCTCTATCTCAAATGAATTGGACGAAGTAGCTGTCACGGCAGTAAGACGGGCGGTTCGGATGAAAGAGGGAATCCTCACGTTCGACATCAAGCATACCCCAATGTATCAACTCAAAGGGTACAATGCCATTGATTATCTCAGAAGGACCCCTAGGGTAAGCTTGTCAGGAGATAGCTTCTTAATCGACGGCAACCCAGCAGAAGTGCGTATCAATGGGCAGAAAACCAACCTATCAGGTGGTACCCTTCATGACCGTTTGCTAGCTCTTCGCTCAGATATGATCGAGCGAATCGAAGTGCAATTAGGACAGTCGGCCGATCTCGGAAGCGGTATTACGGGGGGGTATATTAATATTGTACTGAAAGAGATCAACGGATATACGGGTTCTCTATCTGCCGATTTGGGCTATGCTGGCAACGCGATTAAAAATGGGAAAAAGCAACCTGCCCACGATGAAGGACTTTATGCTCGCTTCGTATATGGCAACTCTCGTGTGCAAGGGTTTGCAAATGCCTCTGTGAGTTCGTCGAAATATCCCCATTACTTTGTGGAAAGAGAGTACTACTTCGACAATAAAGTCATCAAGGAAAATAACCATTACCTTAGCAATAAGTACCTGGCATATAGTTTCAACCTTGGAGCTAGTGCTCAGCTCGGCGAGTTACACTCCATTAATGGCACGGCAAGTTATCGCAGAGCTCCTAACTCTCTGTATGAATCAGCGACAGCATTAGAGCAGCCAATCACGCCCCTGCTACAAGACATAATGACTAATGGTAGCAGTAGCTCGACCTCTTTAACTGGGGAATTCAATCATTCATGGCACTCTAGAGACGGTAAATACAACTGGCTGAACTCGCTCTTCTATATGAAGAAGAAAGCACATGCCACAGATGCTTTGCGTTACTCTACCGATG
Source organism: Porphyromonas uenonis DSM 23387 = JCM 13868 (assembly GCF_000482365.1). Taxonomy (GTDB): domain Bacteria; phylum Bacteroidota; class Bacteroidia; order Bacteroidales; family Porphyromonadaceae; genus Porphyromonas; species Porphyromonas uenonis. The sequence continues at coordinate 16,725 of NZ_AXVC01000029.1, forward strand.
GCAACCCTATTAAGGAGGAGCAGAATATCAACGATGCCAGCAATCAACAATTCTACGCTGCGACTCAGTTATCTACACAACTAACCCCTATATGGGCTCTAGAGTCTGGCGCCTCATATACGATGACTAAAAGCAACACCAACTATAGCTTCCACGGACAAGGGCAATCTCAATCTCTCACAGACGCTCACTCTTTGTACGAAGAGCATTTGGCCATTATTTTTGCCCAGCTACAGATGAGTAAAGGGGTATGGAGCTTAACAGGAGGATTGAAATACGAACATACTTATGCCTACTCCCGAACAGCCAATAAGAAGCTTAATGTGGGGCAATTATTGCCTTCTGTAAGAATTGGGTATAATGCAGGAGCATATGGTAATATCAGTCTGAGATATTCCAAATGGCTCTTTCGTCCGCCATTTGCGCTTACCAATAGCTATCGCACAAAAAGGAACGACTACCTCTACTCCGTTGGCAACCCTGAACTACGCCCCGCCTCTACCCATTCATTTGGATTAGACTATTACTGGAAGTCATTAGGTTTAGGTCTCAGCTACTCTATCACCAATGATTACCTGCAAAATAGTTACTTCTACGAAGCCCCAATCGTCATTGTCACCAATAGAAACATGCCTACTCAACACAAGTGGACTGGTAACCTTTCATACTCAGGAAATATTACCCCCTGGTGGTATACTTCCGCAGAGGTAGGAGTGGTCTTTCAATATCACCCAAAAGCAATTTGGCTGAAACGGCATACACAGCCTTACGCCAATTTTAATAACACATTTACCCTTGCTTCGGGTCTACAACTTAACGCTGGGATATCCTATGCACACAGCTGGATGATGCAAGATGTATTGGTAGGGAAAAGACTAACAAGCAAGATAGATATGAAGTACCAACCAAGTGGAAGTGATTGGGATTTTTCACTCGCCATCAACAACCCGATTCGGATATCTCGTACAGAGAACGAGTACAGACAAGACCGCAACCTCAAAGTGCTCTATTTTGAAGATACCGCCTTCCCGTCAGTAAGCTTCTCTATTTCCTACTACTTTGGAAAGATGAAGACGCACTCAAAACCCAATATCCTTAATATGGATCAATATAGACTATGATATAAATAACGGAGGACGCCGAAAATCCAATCAACAGAGTAGGCAAAACACTTTTAAATCAATACAGTATATGTCTGATTTCAAAAAACAAATCAAGGCTTTTCAGTCTCTATCAGAGACTGAGTTGCAGAACCTGAATGGAGGATTTCAATCAGGTTTGGTGAAAAACACAGGAGCTGAACTAGCTTCAAGTGTCTCTGTAAGTGTCGGAAATCTGGAAACTTGCGCTTGCGCATGTGATGGTGGTGGACGTATTGTCCTTCGTCCGATACAACAGCACTTCTAATTTCAGATTGGTGACTTCACGAAGAAGTTGCATATTTGTTACGATAGACCCTCTCTCTTATGAGAAGAGGGAGGGTCTTGTTTAGAAGCCTTTATTATGAAAAAGAGCAAATATATAGTTAGCTTGCAGTATGAGGGAGTTGATGTTTTATTCAACACTAGAACAAAATCCTACCTTATAGTTACCCCATCCTTGCTGGAGTCATTTGAGAGACTGACACCAGAGGAGTTGTTAGTATACAATCCTCATCTGTATGAACAATTACTAAAATCAGGCTTTATTGTTGAGGGGAATTTTGATGAGATTGAAGCTCTTAGGACGGTTTCCATGGAAGAGGATTATAATAAATCAATCTATCATATGATTGTCAACCCTACTCTAGATTGCAATTGCAGATGCTGGTACTGCTTTGAAAAAAAACATGTCGGTTCTTTAATGAGCCATGATGTCCTATTTGCATGTAAAAATCATATTTCTCGAACGATTAAACAGAATCCAGCATTAAAGAAATTCGCTCTTTCTTTTTTTGGAGGAGAACCCTTGCTTCACTATTTTGATATAGTAGCACCTATCATAAATCACCTCCAAGAGCTTCTTCCAAAAGATCAAACAGAAATCTCAGTTACAACAAATGGATTCCTTATAACTCCAGAAATAATAGACCATTTAACGACAGCTCATGTTCAAAGTTTACAAATCACTTTTGATGGTGATTCGAAAAGTCATAACAAGACACGGTACAATATTGACAAGTCACCAACATACCAAAAGATTATATCTAATATATACGACCTAAACGCTGTTGGGATTAAAGTCGTTGTTAGATTTAACTACACATTGGCAAATGTTTTCGATTTTCAAAACACTTTGAATGATTTATACTCCGTCGATGACCCTTCGCTGTTATACCTTTCTATAAATCGAGTATGGCAAGATATACAGAGGAAAGCAGACGATGAAGAAGTCAAACAAATGTTTGCAGAGGTTAATCGATTATATCAAGATTCTTTGGAGCACGGATTCTCTCCGTTGCCTCAATACAATAGACTCTCGCTATCTCAGTCTTGTTATGCGGACAAAGACAATCAGTGTCTAATTAATTATGATGGAGGAGTTTTTAAGTGTAATGCTAGAGATTTTTCTCCAGAACGTCAACTAGGGGTTCTTAACAGTAATGGCACAATTGAATGGAATGACAAGCATCGACTTTGGATGTTTGACAAGTTTAGTGATCCCATCTGCAATGAGTGCTCTATATTTCCAATATGTGGAAGAGGTTGTCGGAGAATTTTATTTGAAACGAAAGGAAGACATTTTTGTATTTATGGAGATGACCCCATTAGAAAAGCGTCCTTAGTTCGTGATATTTTGAATTCTTTATAACGCTTAACATCGCCTTGCCCTATATGCTGTTTTCCTATAAAAAAACAATTCAGCAACACATTTTCATGCAACGAGACGCGATGGACTGTGGCCCAGCGTGCATAGCAATGGTAGCTGGGTATTACAGTAGACAAGTTGATCGGGAGCACTTAAGAACGAGTTGTGCGTTGGGCAAGGAGGGGGTATCGCTTCTTGGTATTAGCAAAGCTGCCGAAGGAATTGGCTTCAAGACTGTCGGTGGTCGTCTCAGTTTTGAAACGCTTGCTAGTGAAGCTCCTTTACCTTGTATCGTCCATTGGAATCAAAATCACTTTGTCGTTGTTTACAATATCAAGAGGCATCGCAAGGGTCGCTATACAGTTTATGTTGCAGATCCAGGAAAGGGGCTGGTCACCTACACTAAGGAGGAGTTTCGCGAGCATTGGGTTAGTACCAAGACCAATGGAGAAGAAAAAGGTGTTGCACTGCTTCTTGAACCCACGGAGCAATTTTATACGCAAAAGGATGCAAAAGCAGTTCCTACTCAAAATCGCTTGAAATTCCTTTGGGGTTATCTCAAGAAGTATAAACGCTTCTTCACGCAACTCATTCTCGGCCTTTTGCTTGGCTCGCTCCTGCAACTAGTTTTTCCCTTCCTTACCCAATCTATTGTGGATACAGGTATTGGAGGAAAAGATATAGGCTTTGTATGGTTAGTACTCTTGGCGGAGATGATGCTCCTCTTCAGCCGTACAGCTATCGACTTCATCCGCTCTAAGATACTACTGCATATCTCCACACGCATCAATATCTCGCTCATCTCGGACTTCTTCATCAAGCTGATGAAGCTCCCAATGAAGTTCTTCGACACTAAGTTGATGGGTGACCTCTTACAGCGTATAGAAGATCACCGACGTGTAGAGCAGTTTCTCACCTCAAGCAGTTTGAGCCTGCTCTTCTCTTTCTTTACCTTTCTCGTTTTCGGCATTGTATTAGCCGTATATAATATTCCCATCTTCGCCGTCTTTCTTATCGGTACAGCACTATACGCAGGTTGGATTATCCTCTTTCTCAAAAAGCGCAGACAGCTGGATTATAAATACTTTGAGCAGGCAGGTCGAAACCGCAATGTCACCTATCAGCTCATAGGTGGTATGCAGGAAATCAAGTTACAAGGTTGCGAACAACGCAAACGCTGGGAGTGGGAAGATGTGCAAGCTGATCTATTCAAGGTCAATCTGCAATCCCTCAATCTGCAACAGATACAACAAGCAGGAAGCATCACCATCAACGAAGTAAAGAACATCTTGATTACTGTGCTTGCTGCCACAGCCGTCATTTATGGCAATATGACCCTCGGAATGATGCTAGCGGTACAGTACATCATTGGGCAACTCAACAGTCCTGTAGAGCAACTCATTCAGTTTATCTATTCTTGGCAGGATGTGAGCATCAGTTTGGATCGTATGAACGAAATCCACACCGAGACCAACGAAGAGAATACAGATCGGATTCGGAACAACTACACTGACGAGACAGCGGATGGGCATTCTATCCATATCAAAGATCTTTCATTCAAATACGACATATACAGCCCCAAGGAAATACTCTCTGACATCAACCTCTCTATCCCCAACGGTAAGGTAACAGCTATTGTAGGTGCCAGTGGTAGTGGAAAGACCACACTTGTCAAACTTTTGCTAGGCTTTTACGAGCCTCTACATGGAAAGATTCAGTTAGGCGATGCCAACTTGAATGAATTTAACCTTGGTTGGTGGCGGAGCCAATGTGGAGCTGTGATGCAAGAAGGGTATCTCTTCTCCGATACCATCGCTAGGAATATTGCCATATCTGACGATGAACCCGACATTGAGCGCATCCGCTACGCTGCCCGTGTGGCGAATATAGCAGACTATATAGAAGCTCTTCCTTTGGCTTACAACACGATGATAGGACAAGACGGACAAGGCATCAGTCAAGGACAAAGACAGCGCATCCTGATAGCGAGGGTAGTCTACAAGAACCCAATGTTCGTCTTCTTAGATGAGGCAACCAATGCACTCGATGCCAATAACGAGCGTGCCATCACCGATAACTTAAAGAGCTTCTACAAGGGGAAAACGGTCGTTGTCGTGGCTCATCGCCTCTCCACAGTCCGCAATGCCGACCAAATTGTAGTCCTAGATGAGGGGCAAATCGTAGAAGTTGGCAACCACGAAGAGCTGACTGCTAGAAGAGGCAAATACTTTGCACTCGTTAAGAACCAACTGGAATTAGGAAACTGATATGGAAGAGGAGAAGAAACAGGAGCAGAGCTTTGAGCTTCGTAGCGAAAAAGTACGGAGTATTGTAGGTCAGATACCTTCATCACTCATTCGTTATGGTATTACAGCCATAGGTGCTGTTCTAGTTTGTCTTTTTCTTGTCGCTTACTTCCTCCCTTATAGACAGGTATATACAGGGGTAGCAACTATCTATGAAGTTCCAGAGACAGCGAGCGATAGTACAAAGATGATGCTACTGCTTCAATTCGAACGTACGAGACCAACGCAAGCTAATCAACAAACTTTGTCACTAGAGGCGGGGCAATACCAGATAGAAGGAGAAATACTCAATCTATCCGCTGTTCGTGATACCTTAGCTCGTCAAGAGGCTTTATGTCACTTCAAGACGATAGATATCAAGCCCCTAGAGAATCAAACAGTTGACTTTAGATTGGTGCAAACTTCGGGCAATATGCTCCAAAAGTTACTTGGGGATATTGGCTTTTAGCATCTCAAGTTACTCCTTAATCAGGTGAGAGAGTGTTGGGTCAGCTTTGATACGAGCAGTCTCAGAGTCTACGAGGGATAGCACCTCTTGCTTGACTTGGCGATAATTGGCTTCGTTCGTCTTAAGGTTTTCCTTATCATTGGCACCCAAACCGATGGTGAGTTTCCCCGCTTCTTGCTGGTTCTTTACCTCGGAGCGATCCTCTAAGACTAGCACGTAGTTGTCATTGCTATTTGCTTCCATAAATCTCTCTGTTTGATTTGAACAATACCTTTCAGATAGCAAATATAGGCTAAAATCACCTCTTCTAAGCCTCAGGGAATTATAAGGAAAGGAGGTGATGAAAAAGAAAGTTGAGAGAAAGTATTGTCATGTCAGAATTTATTGCAATCTTTGCGTCAGGATGAAGGACATAACGTTCTTATCGCCAGGCAAGATATGAAGACTACAAAAGAAACTATACTGGAGGCGAGCTTTAAGTTGTTCTTAGCTAAAGGTTATCGTGGCATCAGCATGCCAGACATTGAGCGTGCTACAAAGATTACCCGTGGTGACATATTCCAGTCAAAAGTAACTTCCACCATAGCTATAATACTGTGTTGCCTTGGTATGTCTCTACAAGCCACAACTGCACAGGAAGTAACAGGTCGAGTCGTCTCAAAGGAGCGTACTCCGCTGGAGAATGTGCATGTGTTGCTATATAGTAACCAAGACTCCACATTGCTTACGATGACGGTGACGGATAGTTTAGGTAGGTATGCGATGAAACTCCCCGAGAAGGCGTTCAGCGTGACCTATTCACTCATTGGAGCTAAGCAAGTCACTATTCCATACGATGCTACACTAGCAGCTTACCGAGAGGTGATTATGGAGGATGATGACACTGCACTCGGAGAGGTGGTCGTCTTAGCGCATCAAGTGCGTACTAAGCCAATCGTAGGTGGCATCGAGTGTCGTATCCTTAATCAAGACTTAATCAGCAATCGTACTGCCGTAGATCTTCTTGCCTATGTGCCGATGATCTCAAAGAAGGGTTTGGACAGCTATTCCGTGGTAGGTACGGACGATGTTGTATTCTTTATCAATGGTCGCCGCTCCCTCATGTCCATGTCGGCCTTAATGAGCTATCTCAAGACGCTATCAGCGAGCCAGATCAAATCGATGAAAGTACTTTATCAGCCCTCACCAGAGTATGGCGTCGGTGAACGTACGGCAGTCATCGACCTTGTCATCGAGGACAACAATGTGGGGTTCCAAGGGAGTGTGCGTGGCGAAGTGATCCGCACTAAAAGGTGGAAGGAGACGCTCAGCACGACACTCGTCTATCAAGCACCCAGATGGCAAGTGCAGCTCTACGCTGGGGCTCGTAACTTGAGAGACTATGAGCGGTCTGAGGGAGAGACTCATTACTTGCAGTCGGGAGTAATCAATACCTCGGAGCAGCTCCGAGACACCCGTCGTCGTCAATATGACCTCAACTTGACGGGAGAATACAAGATTGCGGAGGGACATACGGTGGGAGCCTCAATAGATCTTTATCGCTATGGAGGCAAGCCGCATACTACTATAACCGACCAGTATAGCACCCTCGGCATAGACTCGACCTTCACGGGACAGATCAACAGAGACTACGTGGATAGCTACCTAGGGAGTATCATCTACTACCAAGGCAAGCTCCCCCGTGGTATGTACTTGACAGCAGAAGTTAGCGGTCTATGGAGTGACTACCGCCAGACGATGAGCCAACGCTATAATAGGAGTGACCTGCCAAGTCTTCCATCCTACTTGGACTACCAGTCTAACCTCCCGATGGCAACGAGTGGCTACTCCTTTAAGACGCAACTATCGATCCCGCTCTCTGAGAAACTATACCTCTATTTAGGCAACAATAGTTCGCTGAGCCAAGCTCGCTACAGTGAGACCTACGACATCCGTGTGATCCCAGGCAGCTTTCGTCCAGCAGACCGTACATTGCATTACAGCGAGATGCTGCATCTCCCTTATCTCTTGGCATACTATCAGCTTCCGTATAATATCTCGCTGTATGGTGGGCTGTATGGACAATATCATAGTACGTCGGGGGCTTATGATGATGGTGCGAGGCAACACTATTCCGGGCGATGGTACCTGCTCCCCTATGCTAGTGTGTCTTGGCGGCGAGGTGCATTGAGTCTCTCGTATGGCTTCTCCATGAGTAATAACTACTCCTCCTTTGCATCGTACTCGCCCTTTGTCAAGTGGACTGCAATGAATGCCTACACGCAGGGCAATCCAGAGTTGAGACCAGCTCGCTCTATGTTTCACACCTTGACGGCTCGCTACCGCAACTTTTATGCACAAGCTTATTACGGAGAGACGCGAGACAACATCGGTAGCTTTGCTATACTGACTCCTGATCGAGTAATTGCGACTAAGAGCTACAACTACGGTATCGGTCGGTCTCTGAGCCTCTCTATGGGATATGGAGGTAACATCACCTCGTGGTGGTATGCCAATGCTAATGTGTCGGGACGATACACTCGTAATGAGGTGACCTTAGCGGGGCTTCCTCAGTATGGGTGCAACTACCGAACCTGGATGGCGGACGGCTCCTTCAACAATGCCTTCACGCTTTCAGACCGCTACGACTGGACCGCAGATATCAACCTCAGCTACTCATCTCCTTACCACTATCTCTACACCACACAGGATGGGATGATGCAATGCAACATTATGATGAGCAAAGGCATTGGTTCCCGTGTGATGCTGACTTTATGGGCATACAAGTCTTGGAGGCAAAGCCTCGGACACGGCATCCACTCGTGGGGCTTATCAGAGAGTCACACACCGGACTTCAATCGGTGGACGAAGTCGTGGGGCGAGGATATGGGCATCTCGCTATCCATCGCTTACTACTTCGGCAAGTCATCGCTCAATCAGAAGATCCAAGCGAAGCGATCTGACGCCTCACGCATTATTTCCAACTATGATAACTAGAATGTTTTTCACTAATTGTATAACTTCAAGAAGTCATTCCTATGAACAAAAAAAGAATTGACGAGTTCGTCTCACAGATCGAAAGTGAGATTATGACAGAGTCTGAGAATGCCCTCATATTTGGGGGTAATGATGGTCTGTTTGGAGGTAAGAAAGAGACCAACAATTGTGGGTGCACAAATGTGTCTCCTTGTAATTCGACGATCACGAACAACTGTACGTGTAAAAACATCGAAGAATCGCCAAGTCCACAGCCAGGCTCCAACATCCCAGGTCACACGACTATTGTCGTTAAGGAACCATAATTGGGGTTGTAATATAAAGACTCTTGCTACTTAATAAGTGATTTCTCTTGAAACAATTATTATTTCAGCACACATGAGAAGCGAAGAGAGAAGATGGAATATCTTCTCTCTTCCTCAATTAATTACTACAACGACATTATGAGTTACTACAAACACAGCCTTTACAATAGTGTTATACGCATCTCTAAACAGAGATCTATTTTATACAATGCAGTTGTTGATAAGTTCTGTATTCTAAGCAACGATCAACTGTATTCATATAACAATATAAACTTAACCTCTGTAAAGAGTATAAGTTTTATAGAAGAACTCTTCAAAGAGGGGTTTCTTGTCCACTCAGATAAATCAGAGATAGAAGAGTTAATCAAAAAAATCAGAGATATTGACTCCCGTAAAGATATCATGCAGTTAATAATCAATCCTACGATGGATTGTAATTTGCGCTGTTGGTATTGCTACGAAAAACACTTGAACAATTCTAGAGTAGACACCTGGGTGAAAGATTCGATTGTCAAACTCATTAAGAATGAAATAGAATCAAATTCTCAGTTAAAACAAATCAATACATCTTTCTTCGGAGGAGAGCCATTCCTATACTTTCACGAAGACATATATCCTTTGATGAGGCAGATTAAACAAATATGCCAAGAATACGATTTGCTATCTCCATTCGCGTTCACAACTAACGGTGTTCTTGTTGACAAATACGTTCAACAAAAACTGTCTGAAATCGGTGATTGCTCTTTTCAGATAACACTTGATGGAAGTCGCAGGCATCATAATTCTGTTCGCATTAGGCGAAAAGGAGAGGAGACGTTCGACACGATACTCGGAAACGTATCTTCTTTGTTAAGTAGAGGCTTCTCGGTTCTTCTTAGAATTAATATAACGAACAGAAATATCGTAGACATAGAAGAACTTATAGAAGAATTACTTACTATACCCGAGGAATATAGATCCCTTTGCAGAATAGACTTTCAACCAGTATGGCAGGAAGATATAAATGAAAAACTCTTGGATGGCATTCAAGAATTTGCAAACACACTAAGCACTAAACATTCATTCCAAACCACATATGCCCACAGACATCGAATGCTTAGCCCTTGTTATGCAGAATCAGATTATGAAGTGTTGGTAAATTACAATGGAGATCTTTTTCGTTGCTCTGCTCGGGATTTTACAACAAACAACAGAGATGGTGTTCTTTTACCCTCTGGGGAGTTGAAGTGGGATCAAATCAAACGGGAAATGCGAAGAAAAAGTGTGTTGTCATCCGAGACTTGTAAATCATGTCGTATTGCGCCATTATGTGGAGGAGGTTGTTCTCAAATCAGAATAGAACACTTTGGATATGACGGGTGTATTTATGGGTATTCTGACAAAGAAAAGGATGATCTGATTTTGTCTAGATTTGAAAATCTTTATGTTAGGTCTACAGAAAGCAAATGCCAATGAGATGCTGTTATTAACAAGATGCAATGGATTGCGGACCAGCGTGCTTGGCTATGGTGGCCAAGCACTACCGACTACATCCTGATTGTGACCAGTAGAGGCAGTTTTACGACCTTAGCAAGGAGGGGGGGATTACTCCTTAATCAGGAGAGAGAGTGTTGGGTCAGCTTTGATACGAGCAGTCTCAGAGTCTACGAGGGATAGCACCTCTTGCTTGACTTGGCGATAATTGGCTTCAATAGTCTCACGCAGACTGTCGGAGCCATTTTCGTTTGTAAAGTCCGCTATGATGGGGATAGGCTGATAAGCTTTCGTTTCAGCAGAGACCTTGGCAACATCCACAACGATCTCAGCGTGGAAGATTTTCTGATCGATGCGTTCATCGAAATTGTCAGAGACAGCCCCAACGAACATACCTTGTGTAAGGTTACTAATCTTACTTGCAGGAATCAAACTATCCATCTGCGTAGATATAGATGTGGACTTGTCGTTTCGATTGATGGTCATGGACTGCCGTTGCTGAAGCACTTTGCCAAAACGCTCGGAAAGCGTCTTAGCCGTTTCTCCCACGACCTGTCCGCTAAAGACATTACCCACAGTGTTCTGGATTACCTTACTCTCCTTATCGCCATAGTCTCGGGTCAGCTGCGAGAAGTCCTGAAAGCCTAGACACACAGCGACCTTGTTACTTCTGGCTGTG
>NZ_AXVC01000030.1 GCF_000482365.1 Porphyromonas uenonis DSM 23387 = JCM 13868
TTTGATTCCTCCGAAGTTTCATTTGATTCCTCCGAAGAATTTTTTATTTCCTAGGTAGGAATTGGGGGAATTCCTAGGTAGCTATTTGGGAAATTCCTAGGTAGGAATTCCATTCTTCGGGAGGAAGGTGTAATCAGAGAGTTTCCATAGCCCTTCTGTAGCGATAGTCGAACCGTGTATTTCTAGTTATCGTCATGTGGAGCTCCTAGACGGCTGGCTATCATGCGTCAGCCCTGTATCGTGGGCCTCTTGATTTTGGGAAAGAGATAGTTTTTTGTACCTTTGTCGAGCCGTAGCGGTAATGTGGGTAGACAAGACCTGCTTTTGGGTCTGACCAGCATGGCGTCTAGCTTGCTACGGAGGCGCGCTCTGTGAGGAGTGTGGGATACATAGGTCGAGTAGCTCAGCTGGATAGAGCAACTGCCTTCTAAGCAGTAGGTCTTGGGTTCGAATCCCAACTCGATCACAAAACTTGTAATTTGCTTATAGAGCGGTCTTCACCGCTCTTTTTTGTTCCGTATCGAAGCGATTATTCGACGAACAAGCTTTCCAGAAGCTACGCAAATTAGGCGTGTCACACCTAGTTACGCTAGCAACTAGACGAGGCGAATCGTAAGGTCTTGGACTACGTCTTCGGGTCATCGACGGGTAGCACCATTTGCTTCATAGAACAAATCGTTCCAGCAGGTCAAGCGCACCAGCCTTGATTAGGATCGCTCGAAAAACGTCCTATGTCGTGGATTTGTCGTAATTTTGGGAAGCTAATGAAACCAGAGAGTCTCATCGGCTTCGCCCAAATAAATCGCTAGCTAATGACAATGCACGAACATACCCCAAAGTCTATCCTCCTGACTGGTGGCTGTGGATACATAGCTGCCCACACTGCCGTCGTCCTACAGGAGGCGGGTTACGGTGTCATCTTAGTAGACAATCTATCTAACTCACGCCGTGAGGTGGTTGATGCCATTGCGCAGATTACCTCGATACGACCACAATTCTACGAGGTGGACTGCACCGATGCGGTGGCTATGGGTGAGGTCTTCGAGCATCACAAGGGCGAGATAGAAGGAGTGATTCACTTTGCCGCACACAAGGCGGTAGGTGAGTCGGTCGAGCAACCGCTACGCTACTACGATAACAATATCAATTCGCTCATCACGCTCCTACGCTGTATGGAGCGGTATGGCGTGCAGCACCTCGTCTTCTCCTCTTCCTGCACGGTCTACGGTCAGCCGACGGCTGAACATCTACCGATCACCGAGTCGGCACCTCGTCAAGATGCCACCTCGCCTTATGGCAATACGAAGCGCATCAACGAGGATATCATCGTTGATTCTGTACGGAGTGGCATGCCTCTGCAGGCGGTCATACTACGGTACTTTAACCCTATCGGGGCGCACCCCTCGGCACTCATTGGCGAGGAGCCCGTGGGTACACCGCAAAACCTTATCCCCTTCCTAACCCAGACGGTGGCAGGGCTACGCAAGGAGTTGGTAGTCTTTGGCAATGATTACAACACGCCAGACGGTACCTGCATCCGTGACTACATCGACGTGATGGACTTGGCACAAGCTCATCTAGCAGCGCTACGTCGTCTGCATCGTAGCGATGTAGAGGGGACTCCAGCATACTATATGTATAATGTAGGCATGGGTCGTGGGCTGAGCGTCTTGGAGCTGATACAAGCCTTCGAGCGAGCTACGGGACGCACGGTGCCCTACCGCATAGGCGACCGCAGAGCGGGCGACATAGAGCAGATATGGGCCGACACGAGCTACGGCGAGCAAGAGCTGAAGTGGCATGCTGAGATACCTATCGAGGAGAGCCTGCGACGTGCTTGGCACTGGCAGGAGGCTCTGAACAAAAGAGATAACAACTGAAAGAGCAATTCTAACTATTAAACTAATAAACTAGTATGAACTTCCCAAACGAACTAAAGTACACGGCTGACCACGAGTGGGTACGCATCAATGGCAACGAGGCTGTCATCGGTATCACCGACTTCGCACAGAGCGAGCTTGGTGAGATTGTTTACGTAGACGTTGACACTCAAGGCGAGAAGATCGAGCGCAACGAGGTCTTTGGCTCTATCGAGGCTGTCAAGACTGTTTCTGATCTGATGATGCCTATGACGGGCGAGGTCCTAGAGGTCAATGAGGAGCTAGAGGACGCTCCTGAGCTGGTCAACGAAGATCCATATGGCAAGGGCTGGATCATCAAGATAGCTATCGAAAACCCCGCAGAGGCTGACGAGCTACTTGACGCTGCTGGCTACCAAGAGAAAATCGGTAAGTAAGACTTAAAGCAGATGCAACCTCTCGTTAGCGTCATCATGGGTAGCACAAGTGACCTACCCATCATGCAGCGTGCCGCCAAGCAACTGGAGGCACTGGAGATACCTTTCGAACTACTCGCACTCTCTGCCCATCGCACTCCCGATGAGGTAGCACAGTTCGCACGAGGTGCTGAGGAGCGTGGTGTACGTGTCATCATAGCTGCCGCTGGTATGGCCGCACACCTATGCGGTGTCATCGCCTCGATGACTACACTGCCTGTGATCGGAGTGCCTATTGATGCCTCTCTAGAGGGACTAGACGCTCTCCTAGCGATCGTACAGATGCCTCCTGGCATCCCCGTAGCAACGGTCGGAGTCAACGCTGCTCAAAACGCAGCACTCCTAGCCGCTCAGATGCTGGCTCTAGGCGATCCTGAGATAGCCCAGAGAGTGAGAGCTCAGAAGGCTTCGCTCAAGGAGAAGATCGTCAAGGCTAACAAAGAGCTAGCTCAGATCTCTGACTATAAGTACAAAACGAACTAATGATACGACGACGTAGAGGTGGAGGGCGACACAGCTTTTGCCCTCCTCCCCTACTCGTTTATCTTTACTATACACACCTACCACACTGACCATTCATAAGAAACATGTCTCTCTGTAGATACCAGCGTCGTCAGAGTTACTCCGTGCCTGTCGGTGAGGCTCGTCTAGGAGGCGAGTCACCACTACTCTTACAGAGCATGGCCAACGTGAGTACCATGGAGACGGATCTCTGTGTGGCACAAGCCCTACGCTGTGCCAGCGAAGGGTGTCAACTCTTTAGATATACGGCTCAAGGAGTACGAGAGGCTACCAATCTGGGCGTAATCGCTGAGCGACTACGCTCCGAGGGGTGTCGCATGCCGCTGGTGGCGGACATACACTTTAGGAGTGAGCCCGCCTTTGAGGCGCTCAAGCATGTGGAGAAGGTGCGTATCAATCCAGGCAACTTCCTTCATCAGAAGGCTTCGCTAGACGATGAGACGGCACGGACAGAGATAGCAGAGGTTTTTGGGCGCTTTGTTCGCGAGGCACAAGCTCGTCACCGTGCTATACGCATTGGCGTCAATCACGGTTCCCTCTCTGAGCGCATCCTAGCTCAGTATGGCAACACGCCCGAGGGGATGGTCGCCTCCTGCATGGAGTACCTAGAGGTGTGCGACAGCCTAGGAATGCGTGACGTGGTCATCTCGATGAAAGCCTCCAACGTCCTAGTCATGACGCAAGCGGTGCGCCTACTGGTGGAGCGTATGGATGCGCTAGACTGGCACTATCCGCTACACCTCGGAGTCACCGAGGCAGGTGCTGGCGAGGATGGACGTGTCAAGAGCTGTATCGGCATTGCCAGCCTGCTCGTTGACGGTCTGGGCGACACGCTGAGAGTCTCTCTGAGCGAAGAACCCGAGGCGGAGCTTCGCTTTGGCAAGAAGCTTATCGCGTACATCGATCAGTTGGCCTCTTTTGACCAGACTAGACCGATCTACGGAAGCCATACTTATCGCTCCGTAACTCGTGACCAAGCGCAGGGCGCTACGACGCTAGCTCACTACCCCGCTGTGCTGACACTGGACAGCGACGAGAAGGCTCTCGACGTAGGCTTTGATGCTCGACTGGAGGAGACGCAATTGGCTTTCGTCGAGGAGCGACAGACATTACAAGTCATCAACCTTGACACGCCAATGGATCGGCTGGTGCAGCACTTAGAGGACTTTGTAGCTCACTGGGACGGTCGCTCTTGGCTGGAATTACGAGGCGCCGAGCTGGACTATATATATAAGGTACGCTATGCCGTGGATCAGCTCTCGGGAAGAGGTGCTGCGCCTCGCATCTTGCTACACTATGCGTCCCATGCGAGAGGCTATGACGACATCTTGATCGACTGCGCTACGCAGCTCGGCTCATTGCTTTTGGAAGGGATTGGCAATGCGGTCGCTTTCTCAGCAGTGGCTATGAGTCCTAAGGCTCGTCTGGACCTGCTCAATGGTATCCTGCAGGCGGTACGTATCAAGATGACCCACACGGAGTTCATCAGTTGTCCAGGCTGTGGGCGCACGCTCTTTGACCTTCAGCAGACGGTGGCGCAGGTCAAGCAACGACTAGCGCATCTGCCTAATCTCAAGATTGGCGTGATGGGCTGCATCGTCAATGGTCCTGGCGAAATGGCCGATGCTGACTACGGTTACGTGGGCGGTGGTGTCGGTAAGGTCGACCTATACCGAGGCCAGGAGCGACTCGTGCATGGCATCCCTTCGGCAGAAGCTGTGGATCGTCTCATTGAGCTCATCAAGAGCGACGGCAAGTGGTGCGATCCGCCACAGCAATAACCTTTATACCTACTCAACTCATGCTTCCTATTCGGATTATCAACCGCTCTTCCTATCCCCTGCCCCAATACGCTACGGCACTATCTGCAGGGCTAGACCTACGAGCCAACCTAGAGCAAAGCGTCTCGCTGGCACCCCTAGAGCGTCGGCTGATACCCACTGGTCTATACATGGAAATCCCCGCAAGCTACGAGGGGCAGGTGCGTCCACGCAGTGGCCTAGCCCTCAAGCAGGGGCTGACCGTACTCAATGCGCCTGGTACGATCGACGCAGACTATCGTGGCGAACTACAGGTGATCCTGATCAATCTATCTCAGGAGACAGTGGAGATAGCTCCTGGCGAGCGGATCGCTCAGCTAGTCTTCGCACGCCATGAGCAGTGCGACTGGATCGAGGTCGAGAGCCTTTCGGACACTCAGCGAGGCGATGGAGGTTTTGGACATACTGGCGTATGAAAAGCTTCGGTCGGCAGACACTCTTACTCCTTCTCTTAGCTCTGCTAGGGCTAACCTCTGCTAAAGTCTCTGCGCAGTCCACAGAGACGAAGGCGACTGCCTACTCGCTCGTTGAGGACTACGCCAATATTCTCTTCTTTGCAGGAGCGCAAGAGCCTGCCATCGGCTATCTCTACTTCCTCTACGATGGCTATCCCGACCAGCAGGTTCGGACGGCTGTCCCGCTAGCCAGCTGGCTTGATCTGGCAGGTCGGCAAAACGAAGCTAAAGATCTACTCAAGACGCTTTTTACCAAGCGAGGCGACCAAGCACGCGCCAATCAAGAGCTCGTACGCTACTACCTCACGCTCCTCTACAGTAGCGGAGAGATTGACGAGGCGGACTCGCTCTTTGCTATGCTCCCGAGAGAGGTGTCGAGCCATCCGAACATACTGCTCGTTCATCTGACCAGCCTAGCGATGCTGAACAAGAACCAAGAGTTGCTAGAGCAGATTGCACAGCTAGACACGACGCAGTTCACAGACCCTCAGCAACAAGAAGTCTACTACCGACTCATCGCTCAGTCCTCCTCCAAGCTAGGAGACTACCAGCGCATGCTCCAAGCCGCGGAGCGTCTAGTCGAGCTTGAGCCGAGCAACCTTGGCAATCACCACACACGTCTAGAAGCGCTCAACGCACTGAGGCTAGACGATCAGATAGAGAAGGGTCTGGCGCAACTCCAGCAGACGCTCTCTCTACCCGACGCCTACATTGAGGTGACTCGTGCCGAGCTGATCGCCTCGCGCCGAGACACCAAGCAATCGGCCGACTACCTCTACCGCTACCTAGCGCGACAAGACAGCATCTCCTCTGTCTCGGCACGCATTGTCTCCATGCTACTGCCAGACTTCTCAGACATTAGTCAGATCCCCTCAGAGTTTATCCCCGCCTTGACACGCCTTGCAGAGCTAGAGCCGACCGATCCGAAGCTCTTCGCCGACCTTTATATGATTGTCTCGACACAACAGGGGAAAGCGCAGGCGGAGCAACTGGTGAAGCAGTTTTACGACAACCCCAAGACCGCTTATAGTGCGGTACTCTTACAGGCTTCGCAGATGAAAGAGCAGGAGCGACTAGACTACCTCACATCGGCACGTAAGCGTTACCCCGCAGACCTTCAGATCCTGGCGCTCTACGCTGGCGAACTCATCGCTCGAGACCGCTTAGACGAGGCTAAGCAAGCGATCAGTGGCCAGTTAGACTGGACCAAACTCAAGACAGCTGAGGGCGTTGAGCCGACCGAAGGGCTACGCCTGCTACTCCTCTACTCTTCGCTCATCTACGAGCGGCAGAAGCAGTCGGCACAGGCGCTAGAGGTCTTTGAGATAGCCGAGCGACTCTTCCCACGAGATGCTATCTTGCTCAACAACTACGCCTACTACCTCTACACCTTGTCACCACAAGACAGTAGCCAACTAGCGAAAGCCGAGCAACTAGCCGCGACAGCTTACGGACTAGCTCCTGAAGAGGCCAATATCCTCGACACTTACGGCACGATCCTCTTAGCTCGAGGCCAAACGACCATGGCTCAGCTCATGCTCTCGCAAGCGGTAGAGCGAGCCGAGCAATTAGGCAAGCCCAATGCGGGCTACATCGAGCGACTAGGCGACGCTTATCTGCAGAGTGGTGATCGGCAAGCTGCCCTCCAGCAGTGGCAGCGAGCTTACAAGTTAGCTCCCACGACGGCGCTCCAGCAGAAGATTGATGCGCTAAACCCTTAGTTATGATGGACAAGCAATGAGACACTCCCTACCATACACCCTCCTCCTGATCAGTAGCGTACTACTGCTCCTAGCTTGTGGCACACGCACCACTCACTCTAGCTCTCCAAAGGCGCCCACAGTCGCAGACGACGGTGGTTGCGCTCTAGGCGACTCGTGGCTTTCTGACCAAATACTCCAGATTAGCCACACGCCCGAGCATCGCACCGCTAGTGCCGAGCTATCTCTGAGCGACTCGCAACTATCCACACGTATAGACCTCTTTGTAGATCAGAGCGAGGGCATGATGCTCTCGGCTCGTCCGCTCCCCTTCATCGAGGCTCTGCGCATCTACGTGCTCCCCGACCACGTCGCCCTGTACGATATGATGCACGATGCCAAGGTCACCATCTCTTACTCTGAGCTGAGCGAGCAACTTGCGACCGAGGTCTCCTACACACTCCTGCGCGACCTGCTCCTCGGGCAGCCTACCTACCTAGCCGATAGTGAGTACACCGTCGGGAGAGGTTCTCTAGAGGTCTCACTCCATAGTCCCAAGGGCAAGCCTTGGGTCGCCGACTATCTGGTCAATGCGCAATGCCAGCTAGATGCTATCCGCATTGCCTCCACAGACCAAAGCCAAAAAGGCTATCTGCAGGGACGGTACAGCTACCAGAGTGGCTCCAGCAAAGTTATTGCGACACAGCTCCTCGTCTCTACTCCTCGCAAGCGTCTCTCCATGCAGCTA
Source organism: Porphyromonas uenonis DSM 23387 = JCM 13868 (assembly GCF_000482365.1). Lineage (GTDB taxonomy): Bacteria > Bacteroidota > Bacteroidia > Bacteroidales > Porphyromonadaceae > Porphyromonas > Porphyromonas uenonis. The sequence continues at coordinate 7,581 of NZ_AXVC01000030.1, forward strand.
AAGTATAGCAAGAGCAAAGTGCTCAGCCCAGCCCAACTGCGCGAGCGCATCACCGAGCCTCGGGATGGCTATACGACTATGACCCTAGACGAGTTACTTCGGCTCCTTTAGTTTTCACACACTTCCCCATTGATCTATGTCACACCTCCGACGGTTACTCTATACCTTCTGTCTACTCACGCTCACAGGCACCCTGCTCTTGGCACAGCAACCCAAGAAGTCCGCAGCTGTAAGCAAGCTTGAGAAGCAGCGCACCGAGCTACTCAACGCTATCAAGAAAACCGACAAAGAGATCAAGGCTCTCGGTCAGAGCCTTTCGGAAAAAGCCAAGCAGGACAAACTCGTCCGTCAGCAGATCAAAGACCGTACTCAGGTCATCGAGCTACTAGACCAGGAGGTGGCCCTGCTCAATGTCTCCATCGATTCGCTAGCCAGACAGATTGGTGTGCTACAGCAAGATGAGAAGGTGAGCCTAGAGCGCTACGCCCAAACATTGCGAGCACTCCAGCAGCGCCCCCGCTTTGAGGATCGACTTCTCTTCATCCTCTCCGCCTCCAGCTTTGACGAGGGCATACGTCGTGTGCGCTACCTCTCAGCTTATGCTAGAGCGCACAAGGAGGTCGCAGCGCAGCTACACGATACTCGTGAGCGACTTCAAGCGAGCCAAAACCAACTCATAGCGACTAAGCAGCAGAAAGGAACGCTCCTACAGCTACGAGCCGAGGAGCGTGTCAAGCTAGAGCAGCAGCAGAAAAGCATCGCCTCCGAGGTCAAGGAACTCTCTTCCGAGCGGCAATCACTCCAAAAGAAGCGCAAGCAGCAGCAGCGCAAGGCGGAGCAGCTCAACCAAGCTATCCAAGATCAGATAGCTCGTGAGATAGCTGAGGCGGAGCGCAAGGCCCGTGAAGAGCGTGAGCGTCTCGAGCGAGAGGCTCGTAAGAAGGGGCAGAAAGTGCCCAAGCAGGCAGAGCGCCGCGCTGAGACCAAGGATGGCTATGCGATGGATGCTGCCGAGCGTAAGCTGGCTAGCTCCTTTGCTGCCAACAAGGGACGGCTCCCTGCACCTGTCAAAGGGCGCTACCGTGTCATCAGACGCTTTGGTCTCCAGCAGCACGACGATCTGGCTATGGTACAGACACGCAATGGCGGTATCGACATACAAGTGTCACGAGGCACCCAAGCGGTCGCCATCTTTGACGGAGTAGTCAGCAAGGTCTTCGTCGTGCCAGGCTACCACAACTCCATCATCATACGTCACGGTAACTATCTGACCGTCTATGCTAACCTGCAGAACGTCTCAGTCCGAGCAGGTCAAAAGGTCAAGATAGGTCAAGTCCTAGGCACCGTGGCGAGTGACGATGAGGGACAGTATGGGGTCATGCAGTTCCAAGTATGGCACGAGCGCACCAAGCTCAATCCCCAAGCTTGGATACGATAAAGCCATACCCTCATAAAGCAGTTCATTCGATGCAAAGAGCAGAGTCCACGAGGCATCTAGTCGTTGCCATGGGAGCCTTCGATGGGGTACATCTAGGGCACCAAGCACTCATCCACCAAGTCCTCACGATAGCTGAGCGAGACCATTTGACCCCAGGGGTCGTCACCTTCGATCCGCACCCACAGCTGGTGCTGCACCCCGAGCGCCCCTTCCGCCTCATCACGCTAGAGCGAGAGAAGGAGCTACTCCTGCACCAGATGGGCATAGAGCGGGTCGCCGTCATCCCCTTTACAGTGGCCTTGTCTCAGATGAGTGCCGAGGAGTTTCTCCGCACTTACCTCGACGAGCAGCTACATATCCACACACTCGTCGTGGGCTTTGACCATCACTTCGGTCACGACAAGGGACTCTCCTTCGAGGATTATCAGGCTATAGCGCTCCGCTACGGCATACGTTGCATACGTGGGGAGGCATACGCTCTAGGAGACAGCACGAGCCAAGACCCCATCAGCTCGACAGCCATACGTCGCTGGATAGACACTGGAGCCGTGACCGAGGCGGAGAGACAGCTAGGACACCCCTACACCATCTTGGGCAAAGTCAAGACAGGCCTTCAAATAGGGCGCAAACTGGGCTACCCAACCGCAAATATAGAGGTACCCTCCCCCTACAAAGCGCTCCCTCCTGCTGGGGTCTACATGGCACGCACGACCATTGATCCCTTTGGAGCGGCCCAGCAGCGAGATATACCGAGCATGCTCTACATAGGCACACGCCCCACGCTCGAGCTAGCCGAGGAGGAGACGATGATTGAGGTCTTTCTAATGGGTGGCGAGGAGTACCAGCTCTACGGTCAGGAGCTACAGATCTCCCTCTGCGACAGACTACGCCAAGAGCTACACTTCGAGAGCCTGGAGGCACTGCGCAAGCAGATCACCCGCGACGAGGAGGCGGTGCGGCGCTACTTCCACCTCTCCGACTAATACTCAAGATTACGTACTCCACACCTCTAAAATACCTACATAAACTGATTTTCTAGAGAGAAAGTTGATCGTACCTTTGCGCTCGTATTTTCAACCATAATACGAAAAGAATATGAATCAACTTACTACCAGTTTGTTGCGGAGGAGTCTACTCCTCTCACTCATTCTGATGCTCCTAGGAAGCGTCACCCTTACATCTGCTCAAGACGGAGGTAATACGTCCGAGAGCAAAGAGTCCATCACATTTCACACGACGCGTAAGGTCGGTACTAAAGTTCAGCTCAGCGTTAAGGCAAAGACTCCTGTAAAAGCCGATGGACTAAAAGAACCTATCGTAGCGGACGGAGCTCTCCACCGTTACACCCTCACGAAGGATAAGGTGTCCGTCAACGGAGATATCACCAACTTCACCTGCACTTTTAATGAGATAGATCAGCTTGATATCACCAAGGCTTCGTCTCTTGACACGCTCAAGTGTGGAAAAAACATCTTAACCTCCCTTGACATCTCCAAGAGTAGCTCTCTGAAGAACCTAGACTGTTGGAACAATAAGATTACAGCTCTAGACCTAGCATCATGCCCTCAGCTTGTAGTCGTACACTGTGCTAGAAACAATATCTCAGAGCTTGATCTATCTAAGAGCACCAGTCTAGAGTTCCTAGACTGTGCACGCAATCAAATATCCCGTCTAGACTTCTCCAAGACACCCAAGATCCGATTCATATACTGTGCCTGCAATAAGATCAAAGCGACCGTCATGGGTCGTCTCATCTATAGCCTACCCGACCGATCCCAAGAGGAGAGGAATGGGGAGATACACGTTATAGACAGCTTTTTCGCCAAGAAGTTTGGAGACAACGTATGTCTCAAGAAAGATGCCCTTGAGGCTAAGCGACGTGGCTTTAAAGTCTTTGACTTCAACGCTCCCAACCCCAAGAAATACGAAGGCAGTGATCCTGTATACCCTGCTGGTGAGACCACCCTTGCGACAGCTCTCAAAGTAGGAGACAAAGTCTCTCTCAGCATGGCGGGCGAGGACAATGACGACATCATGCTAGAGGGGCTCCGTGAGCCTTTTGATCCAGGAACGAAGGAGTACACCGTTGAGAGTACCACCTTCACGATCCACGGCAAGCTTACCGAGCTAGACTGTAGCAAAAAGAAGGTCTCAAGCATCTCTGTATCTGCAGACCACCCCTTACTCAAGCTAAACTGTAGCTCCAACGAACTTACTACTCTAGATCTAACCAAGGCCCCTCAACTACAGACTCTAGAGTGTCAGGGTAATAAGATTAGCGAGATTAAGATAGCTACTGCATCAAAGCTTGAGAAGCTCAGCATCTACAACAATGCTATCCAGGAGAAAGCTATGAGCGAACTCATACAGGCTCTTCCAGACCGCAAGGGTCAGACAGCAGGTCTACTCTATGCCATCAGCAAGACAAGCACTACCGAGCTCAACAAGTGCCCAGACGAACTTATCAAAGCAGCTAAAGACAAAAACTGGGAGCTGAAGAGCAACGAGTCGGACAATGTATCTGTAGAGGCACCCTCTACGCTTGCTCTACGAGTCTATCCCAACCCAGCTAAGGAGTATGTACACGTAGCAGGGCTAAGTCGTGGTGAGGTCGTAGCACTCTACTCTTCTCAGGGCGAGCTCCTACAGCGTGCCACAGCTAATGACCTCGGAAGTGTAGAGCTAGATCTACACAGTCTACCCGATGGAGCGTATATCCTCAAGAGCTCCTCTGAGAGCACAGTCCTACTAGTCAAGTAAGGAGCTACACTTCGAGAGCCTCGACGCACTGCGCAAGCAAATCACCCGCGACGAGGAGGCGGTGCGACGCTACTTCCACCTCTCCGACTAATCACGGTCCAAACGACCCGACCCAAGGGGCTGTATCGCGACACTGCGGTATAGCCCCCTCTTTTTGCCCGCTAAGCTAGGTTTCACCTAGTGAAACTAAAGTTTCACCCCCTTCGGCACTAAAGTTTCATACGGGTGAAACTGGAGTGCCATACGGAGGAAACTGTTGGCATCTCTGCACTTTTTTGTATCTTCGTAGCTACAAATAGGGTGATTGGTCTCTTAATGCGAGATTGGCCTTGTGAGACCAGCACCTGCAATCATCTATAATCACTATGAAGAAACGCAATATATCCCGCTCTCACCTGTCCGACAGGCTCTCCGACATACCAGTTCCAAAGGGTGTACGGAGATTGCGCCAAGGCGCTATCGCTGGTGGAGTCGTCGCCTCTGGTGTAGCGGCCTCCGCTCTAGCTTTCCTCTACTGGCTGCGACATAAGCGCAGCAAGAGTTACAGCTACGCTACGAGGACCTTTGACACGCTAGAGGTAGGAGCCGGGGTGCAGATACGGATAAACTTTGATACCGTGTCACACGCCTCGCTCAGAGTCTCCTATCCTAACGCTCTAAGGCGTCGCGTGAAGGTACGCATGAGCAATAAGACGCTATCGATCAGTCGCCTGCCCTATCGCAACCGCTGGGTGCCAGGAGAGGTCTTTGCGGAGCTCACCTTACCATCGATCAGCCAGCTACGTGTGGTCGGCGACGCTAAGGTCGTAGCAACGGGATGCAATAAGCCTGAGACCTCCTTTGATCTGCTACAGATTGGTGGGCAGGTAGAGGGTTTGACCATCGATGCGCACTATGCAGAGGTGCAGCTACGTGGCAATGCTAAGGCGGATCTATACCTCTCGTGCAATCAGACCTTCATAGGCTACAGCGGTTCACCTAAGATACGTGCGGTACTGCAGTCTGATGGGGAGACCCACATCACAGCGACTGGATCGGGTCGGGCTACACTACTGGGGCGCACCAAGGCGCTCTCCCTGACAGCCTCCGATCGCTCTGTCGTAGAGGCGAATACGCTGAGTGTGGAGACGGCTGATGCGCTACTATCAGACAGCGCAGAGTGCCAGCTACATGTGATAGACCAAATCTCCTACACACTCTGCAACGAGTCGAAGCTCGGACTCACCCAGCCCCCGAAGCGGATAGCAAAAGCTGAGGTTCTAGACTCGGCAACACTAGAGACACTAGATGGGAAGCGCTAAAGCGCATCTCGCTCCATCATGTCCTAGATAACGTAACACTTTAACATCCCAATATTATGACAACACCTCCTCCATACAACCCTTCAAACTACACAGCTCCTGAAGGTCAAACCTATATGGCAGCCCCATTGGTTGGCACAGTGATGCGCAAGACTTTCGGCTGGATGGCTATGTGCCTGCTGATCACGGCACTGACTGCTATGGGGTTCGTAAATAGTGGACTCTTCTACCAAGTGGCAACATCGGGAGCTATGTGGCTACTCATCATAGTTGAGCTAGTACTGGTCTTCGTTCTCTCGGCGCGCATCAACAAGATGAGCGTGACGACTGCTACCATTATGCTGATCGTCTACTCGGCACTCAACGGCGCGACGCTCTCGTTCATCTTCGTGGTGTACAGTCTGGGCTCTATCGCTAAGACTTTCTTTATCACCACAGGCATGTTTGGCGTGATGGCACTTGTGGGGGCTACCACCAAGCGGGATCTATCTAAGATGGGCTCTATCCTATTCATGGCACTGATAGGTCTCATCATTGCTTCGCTGGTCAATATCTTCCTTCGCTCGAGCGGCCTGGACTGGATCATTAGCCTCATCGGCGTGGTACTCTTTACCGCTCTGACCGCTTATGACGTGCAGCGTGTGAAGCGTCTAGCTGCTGAGAGCGATCTCTATGACGATACGCAGGTAGGTCGGCTGGCGGTCATCAGCGCACTGTCTCTCTATCTAGACTTTATCAACCTATTCCTATACCTCTTGAGGTTCTTCGGACGTAACGACTGATAGCCCTCTACTGTACATCTATGCCTCGAGCATCTCTCGGGAGTACACTACTCCTACTACTTTTCGGCCTCCTCCCCTATACTACGGTACAGGGGCAGGAGGCGCACACTTTTGGCTTCCTGCTACAGCCCCCCTCGGCACAGTCGCTTGCTATGGGTGGCAAGGTCATCTCCTACATAGATGCGAACCCTGGACTGGCTCTGGACAACCCCGCACTCTATGGACACGAGGTGGCGGGACGAATGTTTCTCTCCTACTTCAACTACATGCGTGGTACGCACAGTGCCAATGCGCTCTACGGGCTACCGGTCGGTGAGCGTGGTGCCTGGGCGGTCGCTCTGCGCAGTACCTACTATGGCAAGATGCAGGGGTACGATACGCAGGGGGTGGCGACGGCTCCCTTTCAGGCGATGGAGATGGCGCTCTCGGGGCTTTACAGTTACGACCTGACCGACCGTCTACGTGGTGGCTTGACGCTCAAGATGCTTTACGGGCAGATCGAGCGTTACTCGGCCTTTGCGCTTGTAGCCGATGCGGGTCTGAGCTACTACCGCTCCGATTGGGGCACTTCGCTAGGTATGACCATCTCCAATGTGGGCGGTATGCTCAAGAGCTACGGCCTCTCACGTCGTATGCCGCAGTGGGACATTCGTCTCGGCATGTCGCAGCGCCTAGCGCATGCGCCGATACGCTTTCACCTCACGCTACATGGTCTGACACCTTATAATATACAGACCTGGGGAGCGGGACGGTCAACGGGCGTGCGCATAGCGAGTCACTTCGCGGGAGGCGTGGAGTTTGTTCCGTCTGAGCAGTTCTGGGTTGGCATTGGGTACAATGCGAAGCAAGCTGTGGATCTTTCGGAGCGAGGGGGCAAGAGCCTGAGTGGTCTTTCGGCTGGTGTGGGCTTTAACCAAAGGCACTACCGCCTGGCGCTTGGAGCAACCTATTATAATCCGCAAATGTTGGGGCTGATGTTTTCATTCTCCACAACCTTTGGCAATGACAAGTATGTCTACTAAGCAGATACAGATAGCAATCGATGGATACAGCGCCTGTGGCAAGAGTACGCTAGCACGTGCACTAGCCAAGGAGCTGGGCTACACTTATGTAGATAGTGGCGCTATGTACCGTGCCGTGGCTCTCTTTGCGATGAGACGTGGGCTATGGGATGGCGAGCAGTTTGACCTAGATAAGCTACGTGAGGAGCTGGATGGGGTGCTGGTAACCTTCGACCCTAAGACTGGACACACGCTCCTCAATGGCGAGGATGTGGAGTCTGAGATTCGCACGCTAGAGGTCTCTCGCCCGGCTAGTGTCGTGGCGAGCTATGACTTCGTACGAACGATGCTCGTGGCGCAGCAGCGCCGTCTGGGCGAGGCGGGCGGTATCGTGATGGATGGCCGGGATATTGGGACGGCCGTCTTCCCAGAGGCTGAGCTCAAGATCTTTCTCACAGCAAGTCCCGAGGTGCGTGCACAGCGACGCTATGATGAGCTGCGTGGCAAGGGCGACCAGACGACAACAATGGAGATGGTCTCGGCAGACTTAGCCGACAGAGACTATAGAGACTCACACAGAGCAATCAATCCACTCCGCCAAGCTGAGGATGCGGTCGTCATAGACAATAGTGAGCTGACCATAGATGAGCAGACGCAAGTGGCTCTGCAGATAGCACGAGAGCGGGAGCAAAAGTAGATAAGAGTGAAGGCAAACAATCAGATAGGACGCGTCGAGATAGATCCCGAGTCGGGCTTCTGCTTTGGCGTCATCAAGGCGGTCTCTCGTGCCGAGGAGATACTGCGTCAGGAGCATGGCGAGCCACTATACTGTCTAGGCGACATCGTTCATAATCGTGCTCAGGTGGATCGGCTGGAGTCTCTCGGCATGCGTACGATAGATCACGAGCAGTTTAACCGCCTGAGCAATGCCCGTGTGCTGTACCGAGCTCACGGCGAGCCTCCCGCATCCTACACCTACGCAGCAGAGCACGGCATAGAGGTGGTCGATGCGACCTGTCCTGTGGTGCTAAGACTACAGCAGAAAGTAAGGCAAGCGTACCTCCAGCATGCGAATGATGATACGCAGATTGTCATCTTTGGCAAGCCTGGACATGCAGAGGTCAATGGACTGGTCGGACAGACCGATGGAAAGGCTATCGTGGTGCGAGAGCCTAAGGACTTAGACTTGATAGACTTCGCACGCTCCATCGAACTCTTTTCGCAGACCACCATGCAGGAGGATCAGCTTGAGGAGATGCTTTCGCTCATTCAGAGCCGTCTGAGCGACACGGCGACGCTTGTTTCTCACAACACCATCTGCCAGCAGGTCTCTCGTCGCATTCCCAACATTCGAGAGTTTGCCAAGAGCCACGACCGCATCTTCTTTGTCTCCGATCAGAAGAGCTCCAACGGACGTGTCCTCTATCAGAACTGCCTCGAGGTCAATCCCAATACGACCTTCATCACCTATCCCTCCGAACTGACCTACGACCTAGTTCCCTCGTACGAAGAGTCTATCGGCGTATGCGGAGCCACGAGCACCTCTCGTGAGCAACTGCAAGAGATTGCCGAGATCATCACCCGATGGATGCAACAGCGCCAAGACGCTGCTCAGTCAAAGTAAACAACACACCTTATGAGACGCCTGCTCTACCCCTTTACCTCCCTAATGTCCCTGCTCACCAGTCTGCTCCTGCTCGTATCTTGCGGTAGTGGTGAAGTGCAGATAAAGATTGACAGCGAAAAGGCCGACAACACTGGCTACACGGCACTCCTCTACACGCTACAGAGTGACGGAGCACGCATTGACACGCTCGCCTTCACCAAGGCGGGAGAGACTTTCACCTACACATTCGATCGAGACTCTATCTACGGAGCGTACATCGTCGTGGGAGCTTTCGAGCAGTACTACCCGCTAGACCTGCAGAGCCAGAGTAAGGTGCGCTTTCATCTAGAGGTCGCCTCCCCGCACAACTGCTACGACCTGGACGAAGCTAAGAGAACGGGCTACAAAGCGTTTCTTAAGAAGGCAAAACCGCTCCTACGCACCTACGACAAGGCGGTCGCTGACAACGACTTCGACAGTGCCAACAAAGAGGCTAAGCTGGTGATGCAGGAGTTCATCGCCTTTGCCTCGAATCTCAAAAAGAAGGAGCAGAAGCGCTATGCCGGACAGATGGACTGGGCGCTGGAGATCATGTCTCTCTACGAGGACGGCTTGTCGCAGTTGCGTCAGGCGCTCATGGACGGCACGATAGACTCTGCGCTCTTCACCCCTGAGATCTATCAGTTTGTCGTAACCCCCTCATCAGCTAGCCAAAAGAGCTACCCCACCCTACGAGCCATCAATAAGAACGACACCATCACATGGCGCCCCTCTAGCTATCCTCAGGGGCGCATCCTCTTCGGCTCAGACATAGAGTGGTCCCATGTGCGCATACCGCAAGGCACCCAACAGTCGATCACGTTGCTCCTGCCCCTCGGGAGCGTAGACTCGCTAGGACAGATCGCCAATCGCCTAGGGGCTTACAGCTACGTCATTGATGCGCCCGAGCCTCTTCGTGTGCAGCTCTACAGAGCCTTAGCTCCAGACGAACAGGCTGGCGTGATGCACTACCGTACCGACAGTAATCACGCACTGGTCGTGGACTCCATCTCTTATTTCCAATACAATGAGTAAGCTCGTCAAGACCTATTCCTCAGCCCTCGTCAGCCTCGATGCGCTCCTCGTCACCGTGGAGCTCAGCGTCTCCAAGGGCTTCAACATCAGCATGGTGGGACTGCCCGATGCAGCCGTACGAGAGTCGCTCTCTCGTGTCTACACCGCCTGCCACTCCTGCGATGCGCACCCCAAGAGCTTTAATACGGTCATCAACCTAAGTCCAGGCGATGTGCGCAAGGAGGGAACTGTCTTTGACCTCCCCATCGCTGTGGCACTTCTCGCCGCCAATGAGATCATCCCCGATGAGCCTCTCGCAAACTATGTGATGGCTGGCGAACTATCTCTCGATGGCACCTTGCAGCCTGTCAAAGGTATACTCCCGATGGCCATCATGGCTAGAGAGCAAAAGTTCAAAGGGGTCATCGTACCCAAAGAAAACGCTCGCGAAGCTGCCGTCGTCAACGACCTAGAGGTCTACGGTGTCGAGTCGCTCAGAGAGGTGATAGACTTCATCGCTGGGAGAGCGAAGCTAGAGCCGACGACAGTCAACACCCGCGAGGAGTTTGCTCAGCAGCAGTGCGTCTCTTCGGTAGACTTCAGCGAAGTCAAGGGGCAGCCCGCCCTCGTCCGAGCCATGGAGGTCGCAGCCGCAGGGGGACACAACATTATCATGATCGGTTCGCCAGGATCAGGCAAGTCCATGGTCGCCAAGCGTCTCCCCACGATCCTCCCTCCGCTCACCCTCCACGAAGCACTCGAGACCACCAAGATATACTCCGTAGCAGGCGCTCTCAAAGGTAACGTGTCTCTGATGAAGAGCCGCCCCTTCCGTGCGCCCCACCACACCATTTCCAATGTAGCGCTCGTCGGTGGTGGCACGACCCCACGACCAGGCGAGGTGAGCTTGGCACACAACGGAGTGCTCTTCCTCGATGAGCTGGCCGAGTTCAATCGCGTAGCCCTTGAGTTGCTACGCCAACCGCTCGAAGACCGCACCATCACCATCTCTCGTGCCAAAGCGACCTTCAGTTACCCCGCCTCCTTCATGCTGGTAGCTGCGATGAATCCCTGTCCTTGTGGTTACTACAACGACCCCAACCGTGAGTGTACCTGTCCTCCAGGTGCTCCCGCCAAGTATTTGCAAAAGCTTTCCGGTCCTCTCTTAGACCGCATAGACATACAGATCGAGACCCGTCCCGTAGACTTTGACTCCCTCTCCGACCGTCGCCCCTCCGAGAGCAGTGCTGCGATCCGAGAGCGCGTCATTAAAGCGAGAGAGATACAGCTCCAGCGCTTCGCTCCCTACCCTGGTATCCACTGCAATGCGCAGATGACCCCACGCTTGATGAAGCAGTTCGCTTATGTCGAGGGCGACGCCATGAAGATACTTCGTCAGGCTATGATACAGCGCGACCTCTCTGCGAGAGCGTACGACCGCATCCTCAAGGTGGCTCGCACCATTGCCGACCTCGACGGTTCCGAGCAGATCTCGCTCAAGCATATCAGCGAGGCGATCAACTACCGCAACCTGGACCGCTCTTCTTGGGGCATCGTCTCCGTCTAGCAACAGATAATACAATAAACAGCCTTCCTCCGCCGTTAGTTCAGTAAAACAATAGACTCTATGAAACTTCGCAATCTATTCATAACCTCTTTTATGCTCCTAGGCTTGGGGGCGCTAACGTCTCACCTCACAGCGCAAGAGGTGAGCCAAGACAGACGCTTCAACCCAGTGCTCACCTCAGTACCCTCGCTCAATATCAACCCGAGCGCCCGTGCTGCGGGTCTAGCCGATATGGGTGTCTCGACCACGCCAGACGTACAGTCTCAGTACTTCAACCCCGCTAAGTACGCCTTCCTCAGTAGCAAGGCTGGGATCAGTATGTCCTACACTCCTTGGCTCGCTAAGCTGGTCAAGGATATCAAGCTCATGGAGCTGGTCGGCTACTATAAGATAGGTCGTGAGAGCAACCAAGCACTGAGTGCCTCGGTACGCTACTTCTCCTTTGGTGCTATCGAGCAGTTTGACAACATGTCCAAGTCTCTCGGTGAGGCACACCCCAATGAGTTTGCCGTAGACTTTGGCTACGGGCTACAGCTCTCTGACAGCTACTCGATGGCGGTCGCTCTACGCTACATCCGTGCCGACAACAACCTCGCAACGGGTGAGAAGAGCGCAGGCAATGCCTTTGCAGCAGACATTTCGGGCTTCTACAATCGTTACTTTGACCTAGGCTCTGCCGAGAGCTTGTGGACCTTTGGTTTCAACATTAAGAACATCGGTACCAAGATCTCATACGACAACGGTGGCACCAGCATGTTTATCCCGACCAATCTCTCGCTCGGTACAGGACTCCTCTACCCCTTTGATGAGTACAATGCACTCTCAGTAAACCTAGAGGCTAGTAAGCTCCTCGTGCCGACCCCTCCCGTAAAGGATCAAGCCAACCCCGAGGCATACGATGCTGCTCGTCAGAAGTATCTCAACACCTCCTCCATCGCAGGTATCTTCACCTCCTTTGCAGATGCGCCAGGGGGCTTCAAAGAGGAGCTACAGGAGGTCTCCCTCCGACTAGGTGCTGAGTACAGCTACAACAACCGCTTCTTCCTACGTGCTGGCTACCACTACCTGCACCCCTACAAGGGTAACCTGCAGTACTTCACAGCTGGTGCTGGCTTCAAGATGAACGTCTTCAGCATTGACGCCTCCTACCTCGTCTCGACCGTCCAGAGCAACCCGCTCGACCAGACGCTCCGCTTCACCATCGCCTTCGACTTTGACGGCATCCGTGAGCTGCTCAAGTAAGCCTCCACGAGCATGACCTGCAACTACCGCATAGGCTCTGGATACGACATCCATCGCACCACGCCAGACCGCCCGCTCATCCTCTGCGGCATACAGATCCCCAGTCCGCTAGGACTGCTCGGTCACTCCGATGCTGACGTAGCGCTACACGCTCTGATGGACGCACTCCTCGGGGCGATCGGGCAGCGAGACATCGGCTACCACTTCCCCGACACCGACGAGCGGTACCGTGGAGCCGACAGCACGAAGCTCCTCGCCACCGTCATGCAGATGGTACGCGAGGCGGGCTGTCAAGTAGTCAATGCCGACCTCACCATCATCGCTCAGCAGCCCAAGCTCTCGCCCTATATCCCGCAAATGATAGCACGCCTCAAGGAGCTACTCGGCACCTCGTGTGTCAACGTCAAGGCGACCACCCACGAGCATCTCGGACCGCTCGGCAATAGCGAGGGCATCGCAGCGCAAGCCGTCGTACTGCTTACTTACTGATCATTTAGCGGTAAATAGCGCAACAACCTCAACAATAAATTTTAATCGGGAGGAGCTACAATCAAGCAAGCGCATACCAGACTTAACCATAAAGGGCTGATTCTTTTTATTTGGAATCGGCCCTTTTTCGTACTCCTCATACTTTATCGGACAGCATTGAAAGAGTTCCTACGTTGGAACTAAAAAGTTCCTCCGCAATTTTTTGGTTTCGGACTATCTAGCTGAGAAGTAAGAGGTTACCGTTTGGAGCGATGCGGATAGGTAACGATTTAGAAATGAGCGGAGTGCTTTGAAGTACATTGTTTTGGATAGCCAAAGAACGCTCACTATTATCACTTGCAAAGGTAGTGATTCGTGGGAGAAAGTGAGCGTTCTTGCGTGATTTTCTTCTTAAAAGTTTAGTCGGAGTCCAAACATTACAATGAAAGGGGAAGGAGATGTCTTATCTCTACAGTCGTTGCGAGCGATTACGATTGACAAGCTGTTTCCACTTCTGTTCGCACCAGTCTGGAACAGATAGTCCATTGATGGTGAGAATAGGCTGACGCTTCTCGTTGGTTATAATGCGTAGCTCCGCATTTTCCTCCGTGAAGTTTCGTTTGTACATTCCCGAATATGCCGTAGCCGTACCACGGAC
>NZ_AXVC01000031.1 GCF_000482365.1 Porphyromonas uenonis DSM 23387 = JCM 13868
TTCCTCCGAAGAATTTTTTATTTCCTACCTAGGAATTGGCAAATTCCTAGGTAGCTATTTGGGAAATTCCTAGGTAGAAATTCGATTAGAGGTTAGAGGTTAGAGGTTAGAAATTAGAGTTCGGAGAGGTTGGGGTAATCGGAGCTATCGAAGCCCTCGGAATGATCGGACTTCTAATCTCTAATCTCTATCCTCTAATCTCTAATCTCTAATCTCTAAGCTCTAATCTCTAAGCTCTAGCCTCTAACCTCTAATTTCGTACCTTTGCAGTTAGATCATTTTGCGCACCCCTTATACTTCACCACGAGATGTCTTTATCACAAGAACCCGCAGCACCCCACACGCCTAAAGTGTCGGTCATCATCCCCGTCTACAATGTCGAGCAGTACCTCCGTCGCTGTCTAGACAGCATACTAGGTCAGACGATGCCTGACTGGGAGGCTATCTGCGTAGATGACGGCAGCCCTGACGGCTCCGCTAGCATCCTAGCAGAGTATGCCGAGCAAGATAGCCGCTTCCGTATCCTAACGAAGGAAAACGGCGGTCTCTCCTCAGCACGTAATGCGGGCACGCAACTGGCTCGTGGTCAGTATGTCAACTATGTAGATTCGGACGATTTCATCCACCCGCAGACCTTCGAGCTGGCGCTGGCGCTGGCTGAGCGTGACGGATCAGACATCGTATCGTGGGTGCCAGACATGATCTACAAGCGTCGGCTACTCCTACGCGCTAAGCTGGGACGGTCTTACGATGACGTGATACCCTGGAGCATGTCGCAGCGCTACGACCTGAGCAAGGTACACGCAGTATGCACGACTGAAGTAGTCAGGCATGCGACCAATCATCGCTGGTTTGACGGTGTGTCGGATCCGATCCGCTACTTCTACGCTTGGCGTCATCTAGTGCGTCGGGAACTAGCAGTGGAGACCCCATTTGTCGAGGGACTGAAGTTTGAGGACTTCCCCTGGTGGAGCGACCTAATGCTACGCTCGCCACGTGTCACCATCACGCAGCTACCACTCTACTATTACTACTATAATAAAGAGTCGATCACGAGCGCCTCGACCGAGTGCCACAAGATCACCCACTGGATAGCGGGCATCCAGCACACCTTCCCGCAGTATGTCGCGTCGGCATCGGTGGTACAGTGGCACTGCTGGAAGGATCAGTGTCTCTGGGCGATCATCTGCGATCGCATCTCCAAGCAGCTCTACAAGGTACAGGATGAGACAAGCCGTGAGACCCTCGTACCGCTACTACGAGAGCTGTGGGACATGGGCGTCTTTGCGACACCCTACAACAAGCGCACGAGATACCACCAAGATCGTATCAAAGAGTACATTGGCCTGTGATCCCCTATATCCTATTACTGAGCTTACTACTCCTCTTCACGGGTCTGTACTATAGAGACCAGCGCTTTGAGGGGCTATACCAGCTCTTTACCTTTATCCTACTGGTCGGCTTCGCAGGTCTGCGGGTCGGACTAGGACAGGACTACGAGGTGTATGAGAATGGGTATAACTGGATACAGTCTGAGTCCTTTCAGGCTTTCGAACCGTTGTGGCGAGGCGTAATCTTGGGCATGAAGGCCTTAGGAATAGGCTTTCGCTCCTTTATGATCCTCACCTCGGCGATCACCATTGCTCTATTCTTTAAAGGCATACAACGGCTCTCTATATCCTACCCCTTGGGGGTGCTCTTCTTTGTCCTCTTTAATACGGGCTACCTAGAAACGCTCAATGGAGTACGGCAATGCCTTGCCTTGATGATTACCTTTGCAGCCTTTCATCTCTATGTGGAGCGACGTTACTGGCGCTTTTTCCTATGGGTCGTCCTCTCCTGTCTAGTACACAGCTCCTCGGTCATATGGTTTATCCTCTTACCGCTGATGTCCATACGGTGGGACTGGCGAGTCTTGACGGCGCTACTCGTGGTGACGCTCGCTGTGGGCAATCCGCTCTTCAAGGTGGTGGGGCATGTGCTGGAGCCAATGCTCCCTGAGCGCTATGCCTTCTACATATCTGGTCGAGAGATGGATGCACACCAGGGATGGATCAATATATTGGTGCAAAATGGGATGACGCTCCTACTACTCATCGGATCGCTCTACCTAGACAAGAAGCGTCATCGGGTCACGCATCTAGCTATCCTGCTTGTCGCCTTCAGCAGTATGATCTACAACTGTACCCTATCGTCAGATGTGGCAATGCGCTTTATGTACAACCCCGGTATCATGGTCTGTGTGGCACTGCCCAACCTGCTACTATCGGTAAAAGATAGATGGTATCAGCTGACCATCGCTGGGGTGATGATCCTCTACTTTATTTTCACTGTCAACAATGTGATGGATCCCGGCAGCTCGCTCCACACCTACCGATGGATCTATGACGACTACATCTATACTCCTACGCTATGGTAAGTAATGAGCCTACACCGCCTAGAGCGATCGCCTTTGTAGTAAATCAAATCCGCCCACAAGGGCCTCTCTTTGTAGTGCGAGACATTATCGCCGGACTTCCCGAGGGCTACTACAAGCCGTACATCATACAGCTCTGCTCACTAGAACCTCAGGGCGAGGCGATGGCTGACGAACTGCAAGCGATGGGGTGCGAGATCATCGAGCTAGGCTTCATGCGTGGACAGCTGGAGCTCTTTCCCCGATCTGCCGCTAAGCTCCTCGACGAGTGCCTGCAGCACTACAACATCACACTGGTACACAGCCACACCTACCAGCCCGACATCGTCACCAGCTATCTAGTGCATCGCTACATCCTCTTATCGACACAGCACAACATCGCCAAGCTAGACTTCACCTACGGCAAGGGGCGTCTGCTCGGAGGCTATATGTGTCGTCGCTTGATGCGTGCCTTGTCACGTCACCGCGAGGTGGTCTGCGTCTCGCACGTCTGCCGGGACTACTACCGCAAGCGCCTGCCTACGAAGGTCAGCGTCTATGTCGCACCCAATGGCATTGACAACGCACGCTTCACTCCTCCCGCCAGCCCCTCCGAACGGACACAACTGCGTCGCCAACTAAACCTCCCTGAGCAGGGCTACGTCATAACATATTGCGGAGGTCTCATCAAGCGCAAAGACCCCGAGCTCATCCTACGCGCCTTACGTCGTCTGAAGAGGCGACGCCAGCTACCGAGTGACTTACGGCTTCTCTTCCTCGGCAAGGGTCCTCTAGAGAGGCGCTGCCGACAACTGGCTAAGCCCTTGGGTGAGCAGGTTCAGTTTGTCGGCTTTACCGATCGTGTGGCGGACTACCTAAGTGCTTCTGATGCACTGATTACGGCTAGTCATGCCGAGGGCTTACCGCTTAACGTCATCGAGGGCGTAGCGTCGGGGTGCGTGGTCATTCACTCGAATTTGCCTATCTTTGGCGAGATTTTGGAATCCGTTCCGCAGATGGCTGCTCTACGTTTTGACCTAGGAAGTGTATCTCAGTGTGCCGATTGTATACTAAAAGCACCCTCTGTGACGTTTGATAGACAAGAAGCTCTGGAGATGGGAGATCTGTATGGTCGCCAACGCATGGCGCTACAGTACCATCGCATCTATCAGCAGCTACTGAGGAAATATCTTGGATAACGCATAAATAGATAAGCAATATATAGGTGCTAACAACTGGCTCTATAGTACTCTACAAGAGTAATGCGTCCTTTGTGGAGCAGATTATTGAGGACTTCTTTCGAACGCCCTCACAGCCACGGGTGGAGACGGACAAGCGTCTCTACCTCATCGACAATTCGCCCACAGATGAGCTACGCTTCCTCGCAGATCTTCCCGTCGGCAAGGGACGGATCTACTACGAGCATCAGCCGAGCAACCTAGGCTTTGGCAAGGCACACAACATAGCTATACGCCTAGCCCACAGCGAGGGCGCACGATACCATGTGATCATCAATCCTGATGTGCGCTTTGACGAGACGGTGCTAGACACGCTCACCGCTTATATGGAGGAGCACGAGGAGGTGGGGCTCGTATCGCCTTTTGTCTACTACCCTGACGGTCGTCCGCAGCAGCTCTGCAAGCTCCTACCTAGACCGTGGGATGTGCTCTTGCGTCGCTTCTCTTTCAGTCAGTGGATACGCGACAAGGTCAACAAGCGGTACGAGATGCACTGGCTAGACTATAGCAAGCCTGTAGAGGTACCCTACTTGTCGGGCTGCTTTATGTTCACTAGGATGGAGACTCTGGAGCGTGTGGGAGGCTTTGATGAGCGCTTTTTCATGTATGTCGAGGATACCGACCTCTCTAGGCGCATCGGACAAGTCTCCAAGACGATCTGTCACCCAGAGGCTAAGATCACGCATGTCCACAGCCGAGGCTCGTATCACGATGCTAAGCTCCTATGGCACCATATCTCCTCGATGGTCAAGTACTTCAACAAGTGGGGTTGGTGGTGTGATGCGGAGCGCAAAGAGGTCAACGCGCGCTATATACCTAAGGAAGCGAAGCTATGAGTGTAGAACTACCCCTCTCTGTCATCATACCTATATATAATGGAGCGAAGACCATCGCACGCTGCTTAGACTCTCTCGTCGCTATCCCAGACGCTGCGACGACTATAGAAATCATCGTGATCAATGACGGGAGCCAAGATGAGACTCTGGAGGTAGTGACCAACTATCAAGCGCAACACCCTGAGCAACGCATGCGCATCATCAGCCAAACCAACCAAGGGCAGTCTGCAGCTCGCAACAAAGGCTTAGAAGTAGCTCAGGGAGCCTACGTTTGGTTTGTCGATGCCGATGACTGGGTAGATAGTGTCGCGGCAAGTTACCTGCTCACACTCATTGCCAAGGAATCGTACGACAAGCCGTACGACATGCTCTGCTTTGGTGTACGCAATGTCACAGACGAGGGGGAGGAGGTCTCCTCCGAGTGGTTGGACAGCTCCGCACATGACTTTGACCAGCTCCAGTGCACCGACGGGAGGGCGCTCTTGACCCAGCACAACCTGTCGGGAGGCATCTGGGCCTTTCTGTGGCGACGCACCATGCTCGAGGAGCATCAGGCACGCTTTATGGAGGGGTTGCTCCATGAAGATGCACTCTTCTACTGGCACTACACAGCCTATGCCGAGCGGGTACTACTCGTCCCTATCATAGCCTATTACTACTATCAGAGAGCTGACTCATCTATCCATAGCGTCCACACCTTACAGCTTCGTGCTTTCTCTCGCCTAGAGGGAGCGCTGATCTTAATACAGTATGCCGAGGAGACTTCCTCTCTACGAGACTTCTACCTAGACAAAGCCTCCACTAGCTATCGACTTAGCCTACGTATGGTCGCTCGCTATGGCAAGGTCTCCGAGCTCAAAGCCTACACACAGCGTATGGAGCGGTCGGGAGACTACAAGCTCCTCATACGCTATGCTGGCCGTAAGGGTGCTCCGCTCATCCGTATAGCACACCGCGCACCCTGGTTCTTCAATCTAATTGCTCACATACTTCCCCCTGTAGCATAGACTCTCCATGTATCGTAACTATATCAAGCGACTCCTAGATATCATCTGCTCCCTACTGGGACTGATCATCTTGTCTCCACTGCTTCTTGTGGTGATCGTGGTGATGTTCTTTGCCAATAAAGGGGCTGGGGTCTTCTTTTCTCAGGCACGTCCTGGACGAGGAGAGCGACTCTTTAATATGTACAAGTTCAAGTCGATGACGGACGAGCGCGATGCTGCGGGCAATCTGCTCCCCGATGCGAAGCGCCTGACCGCTATGGGGCGGTTTATCCGCAAGACCTCCATCGACGAACTACCGCAACTATGGAATGTGCTACGTGGTGATATGAGCCTCGTGGGTCCTCGTCCCTTCCTAGCAGAGTACTTACAGCTCATGAAGCCTCATCAACGTAAGCGCTATGAGGTACGCCCTGGGATCACCGGCTTAGCACAGATCAATGGACGCAACAAGCTAAGCTACCAGCATCGCTTTAAGTATGATGTGTGGTACGTCAACAATCTCTCATTTGCACTAGATGTCAAGATTATCCTTGAGACCATTGCGCTGACACTCAAGATGAAAGATGTCTCCTCGGCAACAGGCGAGACTTCCGAGATATTTACTGGAGAGAACTAAAGCTCCTCCATTTCTTTCTTATTCTCTTCCTAAATCTCCTCGTGATTTGCATATCTCGGGGAGTTTTGGTTACTTTGCAGTACCATTAAGTAACCAATAAGTAATCACAGCCTATAGAATAGACAGCTACCTTTTATAAATACAAAGGATACTCTCTATATATGACCACACTCCGTACGTGCAGCGACGATGAGCTCGTCTGCCAATATTGTGAGGGCTGTGATAGAGCTTTTGCAGAGCTCCTCCGTCGGTATGAAGCCGACATACATAACTATATATTCCTGACTGTCACTGATAGTGATACTGCTGACGATCTCTTTCAGGAGGTCTTCATCAAGGTGATGCGTACCCTCAAGGAGGGTAAGTACCGTGCCAAGGGTAAGTTCAAAGCTTGGCTCCTACGCCTGACGCACAACATGATGATGGATCACTTCCGCAGTGAGAAGCGATCACTCTACGTGACCAACTACGATGCTAATCAGCAGATCCTCGATCTGACACCGGCGAGCGACCTCCCCGAGGACTTCTTTGACGATCAGGAGGCTATGTACCACCAGATATCGCTTTGCGTCGAGGACCTACCCGAAGCACAGCGAGAGGTCCTCAAGATGAGGATCTATGAAGACATACCCTTCAAGGAGATAGCCGAGCGCACCGAGGTAAGCATCAGCACAGCCCTGGGACGTATGCGCTATGCGCTGATCAACCTACGCAAGATGGTTCGAGAGCGCAATATTGCGCCCGTCTAAGCGTTTAGTCTGTGTACGGGGATCTCATAAGCTGTAGCCCATCAGGACTGACAGCAGCACCCTCCCCCACTACATGACTAGACGACTATGGATATACGACTACCTTATCTCACACCCACAAGTCTCTCCGAGGCTCTAGAGGCAGCCTCTCGAGCTAGACAATCTACACATCACCAAGAGATGATGCAGCATCTCCTCGATCTAGCGCAGAGCGGGGTGTAGCGACTTCTATCTTGAAGGGATGCTATAAGCCCACTTCCAAGCCTTCCAGCCAGCAAACACTGCGAGACGGATGCCGTGGCACTCGGGTCGAGACACACACAAAGCGAGCCGCCTAGTACTAGTACTAGACGGCTCGCTTCTTATTACGTCTTAGAGCAGTGCTCCTAAGATCTATCTTCTAATCTCTATCTTCTAACTTCTAATCTCTAATCTCTAGCTTCTAATTTCTATTATGCCCAGGGGGACATGTATACGTATCGGAGAGTTTTTAGTATCTTTGTGGGACTTGAAATTAAGATAGCAACCAGTAAATATGAAGAGAACTTGTAAGTTTACACTCGACGCTACACTGCCCAAGTACCCCACCTTTGAGGAGGGCATCCGTCGAGCACCGGATAGGGGCTATAGCTTGACCCCTGCACAAACACGTGTGGCACTACAGAATGCGCTACGCTATGTACCTAAAGAACTTCACGCTGAGCTCGCACCCGAGTTCCTCAAGGAGCTCAAGGAGCGTGGCAAGATCTACGCCTATCGCTATCGTCCCGAGGGCGATCTCAAGGCGGGACCTATCGATAGTTACAAGGGTAAGTGTATCGAGGGCAAGGCCTTCCAGGTGATGATCCACAACAACCTCTCACACGCTGTAGCGCTCTATCCTTATGAGCTTGTCACTTACGGTGAGACAGGTCAGGTGTGCCAGAACTGGCTCCAGTATCGCCTCATCATCAAGTACCTCGAGGAGCTCACACAGGATCAGACACTTGTCGTCGAGAGCGGACACCCACTGGGACTCTTTGCCTCGCATCCCTCTGCTCCTCGTGTCATCATCACCAACTCGATGATGGTCGGTCTCTATGACAATATCAAGGACTGGGAGATAGCTGCTCAGATGGGCGTCGCCAACTATGGTCAGATGACCGCTGGTGGCTGGATGTACATCGGGCCACAAGGTATCGTACACGGTACATTCAATACGCTACTCAACGCTGGTCGTCAGCAACTACATATCCCAAGCGGAGGCAACCTCGCTGGCAAGCTCTTTGTCTCCTCTGGTCTAGGCGGCATGAGTGGTGCACAGCCTAAGGCTGCTGACATCGCTGGTGCTACCTCTATCACGGCTGAGGTGGATATGTCTCGTATCATGACTCGCTACAATCAGGGCTGGGTCAAGCATATCGCTGAGACAATCCCCGAGGCGCTTAAGCTCGCTGAGCAGGGTATGAAGGCTGGTGAGCCTTGCTCTATCGCTTACCATGGTAATGTGGTGGACCTGCTGGAGTACTGTGTCGAGCACAACGTTCACATCGACCTACTCTCCGACCAGACGAGCTGTCACGCTGTCTACGAGGGTGGTTACTGCCCTGTATCGCTTACCTTTGAGGAGCGCACCGACCTGCTCGCACACGACAGAGAGCGCTTCTGCCAGGAGGTGGACAAGGGTCTGCACCGTCACTACGAGGCTATCAAGGCTCTGGTGGCTCGTGGCACTTACTTCTTTGACTATGGTAATGCCTTTATGAAGGCTTGCTTTGATGCTGGCATCCAGGAGATCTCTCGCAACGGCGTAGACGACAAGGATGGCTTCATCTGGCCAAGCTATGTAGAGGATATCATGGGTCCTGAGCTCTTTGACTACGGCTATGGTCCATTCCGCTGGGTATGCCTCAGCCACGATCACGAGGATTTGATCAAGACCGACCACGCCGCTATGGAGTGCATCGACCCGAACCGTCGTGAGCAGGATCGTGACAACTATATATGGATCCGCGACGCTGAGAAGAATCAGCTCATCGTCGGTACCGAGGCTCGTATCCTCTACCAGGACGCTGCGGGCCGTCTGAAGATCGCACTCAAGTTCAACGATATGGTACGTCGTGGCGAGGTTGGCCCGATCATGATCGGTCGTGACCACCACGATGTGAGCGGTACGGATAGCCCCTTCCGCGAGACGTCCAACATCCGTGACGGTAGTAACGTCATGGCCGACATGGCTGTCCAGTGCTTTGCGGGCAACTGCGCTCGTGGTATGAGCCTTGTCGCTCTGCACAACGGTGGTGGCGTCGGCGTCGGTAAGGCGATCAACGGAGGCTTTGGTATGGTCCTCGATGGTAGCCGTCGTGTCGACGAGATCCTACGTCAGGCTATGACTTGGGACGTGATGGGTGGTGTAGCTCGTCGCGCTTGGGCTCGCAATGAGAACGCTCTGTCTACCTCTCGCGAGTTCAACGAGGAGCACTCTGACCTCTACCACATCACCATCCCCTTCCTCGTGGATGACGCACTCCTTGATGAGGTACTGAAGTAAACCTTCATCGAATATCTAACGAAAAGCCTCGCCTCCCTAAGCACATAGCTAAGGGGGCGAGGCTTTTTTCCGTACTTTTGTCAGATACACACACTGACTAATGGAAGAAAGACATCACTATACTGGACTAAGCGATGCGCAGGTATTAGAGAGCCGCAAGGAGCATGGCGCAAACATCCTGACACCGCCTCAGAAAGCGCCCTTATGGCGACAGTTCTTAGAGAAGTTTACCGACCCGCTGATCATCATCTTGCTGATTGCTGGCGGGCTCTCCATCGGCATCTCCTGCTACGAGTACTTTGGGCTGGGCGAGGGCGCCGAGGTCTTCTTCGAGCCGGTAGGCATCTTCGTAGCGATCCTACTTGCTACGGGGCTTGCCTTTTACTTTGAGCTGCAGGCAGACAAGGAGTTCACCATCCTCAATCAGGTGCATGACGATGAGCTGGTGACGCTCATTCGCAATGGCAACGTAACGCAGGTGCCACGACGTGAGGTAGTCGTAGGCGACATCGTAATCCTAGGCAGTGGCGAGGAGGTGCCAGCCGACTGCGAGCTCCTCGAGGCGACGATGCTACAGATGGACGAGTCGACCCTCACGGGCGAGCCGTTCTGCAACAAGAGCGTTCACCCAGAGGAGTTTGACCAAGGCGCCACCTACCCCACCAATCATGTGATGAAAGGGACCAAAGTGATGGAGGGTCACGGCATCTGCAAAGTCCTCTCCGTGGGCGACAAGACGGAGCAAGGCAAAGTGTTCGAAGCTGTGCAAATTGATGATGGTGTCAAGACCCCGCTGAGCGAACAGCTCGATGGGCTGGGGAAATGGGTCACGAGGGTGAGCTACGGCATCGCTGCCCTCATTGTGGTGGGGCGTATCATCGCTTACCTTGTCACCAACGGTGCCGACATCTTTGGTTCTCTAGAGCAGGCTACGCCCTTCTTTGCTTACATTCTGCAGACCTTGATGATTGCTGTGACGCTCATCGTCGTGGCGGTGCCAGAGGGCTTGCCGATGGCGGTGACGCTGAGTCTAGCCTACAGTATGCGTCGTATGCTACGGACCAATAACTTGGTGCGCAAGATGCACGCTTGCGAGACGATGGGCGCGACCACCGTCATCTGTACCGACAAGACGGGTACGCTAACGCAAAACCTGATGAGCGTCGACGAGATGAAACTCTACGGCGACACCCCTCAGGATCTACTCCAGGAGGGCATTGCGATCAATTCAACCGCTTCGCTTGATCTCTCCGACCCCGCCAATCCACAGGTGCTAGGCAATCCAACGGAAGGCGCTCTGCTCCTATGGCTTCACGGTCAGGGGGTCGACTACCGCTCTTTGCGAGAGCATGCGGAGGCGGTCGCTGAGGTACCATTCTCCACAGAGCGCAAATATATGGCAACGCTCGTTGAGTCGCCTCGTCTGCAAGGCAAGCGGGTACTCTATATTAAGGGAGCCCCCGAGATCGTCTTTGACCTCTGCGCTGAGTCTGCTGTGAACCGTGAGGAGCTGGAGCAGCAGCTGGCCGAGTATCAGCGACGCGCTATGCGTACGCTAGGATTTGCCTACCAATTGGTTGACGAGGGCGACTCGGCGATTGAGTCTGGTCAATTGACCGCCAGCAAGCTCTGCTTCATCGGTGTGGTTGCCATCGCCGATCCCGTCCGCATGGAGGTACCTGCAGCGGTGCAGGAGTGTGTCCATGCTGGGATCGATGTGAAGGTGGTCACGGGCGACACCTCTGGCACGGCACGCGAGATAGCTCGTCAGATCGGCCTGTGGGACGACCGCCGAGATGGAGCGAATAGCATCATCACGGGACCTGACTTCGCAGCGCTCTCTGACGAAGAGCTCCTAGCACGTGTCAACGAGCTGAAGATCATCTCTCGAGCTCGTCCGATGGACAAAAAGCGACTCGTCGAGGCGCTCCAAAGCAATGGTCACGTAGTGGCTGTCACGGGCGACGGGACCAACGATGCGCCTGCTCTCCGTGCGGCACACGTCGGGCTCTCCATGGGCGATGGCACAAGCGTTGCCAAGGAGGCCTCCGACATTACCATCATCGACAACTCCTTTAGCAGTATCGGCAAGGCAGTCATGTGGGGACGCTCACTTTATCAAAACATTCAGCGCTTCCTTCTCTTCCAGTTGACCGTCAATGTGACCGCCTGTCTATTGGTCCTCTGTGGCGCCTTTATGGGTACAGAGTCCCCGCTGACCGTCACGCAGATGCTCTGGATCAATCTGATCATGGACACCTTCGCCGCCATGGCACTTGCCTCGCTACCACCCTCTGAGAGCGTGATGAAAGACAAGCCACGTGACCGCAACGCCTTCATTCTCAACAGCCCAATGCTACGTGAGATCATTGGCGTGGGTGGCTTCTTCTTTGCGTTGCTCCTGGTGCTACTCTATATCTTCCAGCGCACCGATGTGACGCAGCTGACTGACCTGCTCACGATGCAGCTCGGCCCCAAGGGTCACGTCTCAGCGTATGAGCAGACGCTCCTCTTCACGATCTTCGTGATGACGCACTTCTTCTACCTCTTCAATGCGCGCGCCTTTGAGACTGGACGCAGTGCGCTCCACTTCAAGGGGTGTCGCGGACTGCTCACCATCGTTGCGATCATCCTCATTGGTCAGGTTGGGATGGTCGAGGTGCCAGGGATACAGCAGTTCTTCAACGTGACGGGACTCAAGTTCATCGACTGGGTCATCATCGTCATCGGCTCCTCGCTCGTCCTCTGGGTACGTGAGCTGTGGCATCTCGTGGCGAGTAGAAGTTAGAGATTAGAAATTAGATGTTAGAGATTAGAGATTAGACCCTAGAGGCACTAGGACCACTAGAGGCACTAGCACTACGCACCTTCCCGATCTCTAATCTCTAACCTCTAACCTCTAATTTCTAATCTCTAACCTCTAATTTCTAATCTCTAACCTCTAATTTCGTATCTTTGTTCTGATAAAAGGAGTAGCTATGAAAAGGAGTCCCCTCAATGATATTATAATCCGTGGTTGCCGTGTTAACAACCTCAAGGGCATAGACCTAGACATCCCCCGTGGGGAGCTGGTCGTCATCACGGGCGTGAGCGGCTCGGGCAAGAGTTCGCTCGCCTTCGACACGCTCTACGCTGAGGGGCAGCGTCGCTATGTGGATAGTCTGTCGTCGTACGCACGGCAGTTCCTCATGCGTATGAAGAAGCCTGAGTGTGACCAGATCAAGAACCTCCCGCCTGCGGTCGCTATCGAGCAGCGGGTGGTTAGTCGCAATCCACGCTCTACTGTCGGCACCTCGTCAGAGATCGACGACTACCTACGTGTCTTGATGGCTCGTGTGGGCAAGCTCTACTCGCCTATCAGTGGCGAACTGGTCAAGCGTCACACGGCTGCCGATGTGGTTGAGGCGGCTCATCAGATTCCGACCGATAGCAAGCTTTACATCCTAGCAGATCTCTATCCGCCTGAGGGGCGACGTCTCATCGAGCATCTGATGCTCCTACAGGGACAGGGGTACAACCGTGTCCTCATTGACGACACGGTCTACCGCATTGAGGATGTGAGCAATAAGGAGCTACGCGAGGCGAAGCAGGTTCAGTTGATCGTGGATCGTCTGACCGTCCGCACGGGCGACGATAGCTACGAGTCGCGCCTCGGGGACTCGGTCGAGATAGCGCTTTACGAGGGTCGGGAGACCTGCGCCCTCCGTTGGCAAGATAGCGAGGGTGCGTGGAGTAGCGAGGGCCGGCGCAACTTTAGCGCACGCTTTGAGGCGGATGGGCGGACCTTTACGGAGCCTACGCCAGACCTCTTCAACTTCAACAGTCCAGCGGGTGCCTGCACCGTTTGCGGAGGCTTTGGCTCGATCCTCGGCATTGACCCCGAGCGGGTGATCCCCGACGACAGCCTCTCGCTCTACGAGGGGTGCGTGGATTGCTGGCGTGGGGCTAAGTCTTCCGAGTGGGCGAAAGCTTTCATGCATGAGGCGAAGCGCTTTGACTTTCCCATCCACACGCCCTACGCTGAGCTAACGCAGGAGCAGCGCGA
The DNA here is from genome assembly GCF_000482365.1 of Porphyromonas uenonis DSM 23387 = JCM 13868. Lineage (GTDB taxonomy): Bacteria > Bacteroidota > Bacteroidia > Bacteroidales > Porphyromonadaceae > Porphyromonas > Porphyromonas uenonis. The sequence continues at coordinate 13,417 of NZ_AXVC01000031.1, forward strand.
CCTGCTTTGGCACGGACATGAAGGCGGGGGCTGGGGCAAAGGGACGCTCTACGGCATTGACGACTACTTCGCCATGCTCCAGAAGGACATTTACAAGATCCAGAACCGTGTTCGTCTGGCGCACTATCGGGGCAAAAGTGAGTGCTACGCCTGCCATGGCGGTAGGCTCAAGGAGGATGCCCTGCTCTTTACCTATATGGGTAAGAACTTTCACCAGATCGGGCAAATGTCGATCCGTGAGGCATTGACCTTCTTTGCCCAAGAGCTGGAGGATCCCGATGAGGCTAAGATTGCGGAGCGTCCGCTCAAAGAGATCCGCAACCGACTCCGCACGCTAGACGGCGTGGGGCTCGGTTACCTGACCCTAGACAGACGCTCTAACACGCTCTCGGGCGGGGAGAGCCAGCGCATCAACCTAGCGACACGTCTGGGCAACAGCCTCGTCGGCTCGATGTACATACTGGATGAGCCAAGCATCGGTCTGCACGACCGGGACACCGATCGGCTGATATCGGTCATCAAAGAGCTACGTGACCAGGGCAACACGGTCATCGTCGTGGAGCATGACGAGCTGACGATACGTGCCGCTGACTACCTGATTGATATGGGGCTTGATGCGGGTCGTCTCGGTGGCGAGGTGATCTACCACGGCAAGCCGAGCGACATAACAGCCGAGACGCCAGGCTATACGGCGGCTTACCTGACGGGGCGCGAGGAGATACCTGTACCCAAGCATCGTCGCCCGGTGAAGCGCAGGCTGACGATGCACCATGTGCATAAGAACAATCTGAAAGGCTTCGACGTGGACATCCCGCTCTTTAACATGACGGTGGTCACGGGCGTGAGCGGTTCGGGCAAGAGTACCCTCATCTCCGACCTTCTTGTGGAGGAGCTACAGCGCATCATCAATGCACGTCCTCGAGAGACGCAGAGCCGTATGCTGACGGGCGACGTTGACCTTGTGGAACAGGTTCTTTACGTGGACCAAAACAGCGTGGGGCGCAGCACGCGCTCCAATCCGGTTACCTATATAGATGCGTTTACACCGATCCGCGAACTGTACGCTGACCAACCTTTGGCAAAGCAGATGGGCTACAAGCCTTACTTTTTCTCCTTTAATAAGGAGGGCGGACGTTGCGAAGTGTGCAAAGGCGATGGCGTCGTCGAGGTGCCGATGCAGTTTATGACGGACATCACGCTGGTCTGCGATGCGTGCGAGGGGAAGCGCTTTCAGAAGAACATCCTCGAGGTGACCTACCACGGGGTCAACATTTACGACCTGCTGGAGATGACGGTGGATCAAGCGATAGAGTTCTTTACCAAGTACCCAGCCGACCAAACCACTTCGATCATCCGTCTCCTCGAGGGGTTGCAGCGTGTCGGGCTAGGTTACCTGCAGCTAGGGCAAAACAGTTCGACGCTCTCGGGCGGTGAGAACCAGCGTCTCAAGCTCGCCTACTACCTCGGTCGTGACCACGAGCCGCACACGCTCTTCGTCTTCGATGAGCCGACCACGGGGCTACACTTTCACGATATATCTACGCTCCTAGCCGCCTTCCGTGACTTGATCGACCAGGGGCACTCGGTGCTGATCATCGAGCACAACATGGAGGTGATCAAGAGCGCCGACTACATCATCGACCTAGGACCCGATGGGGGCGACAAGGGTGGACAGCTCGTGGTGGCGGGCACCCCCGAAGAGGTGGCTGCCTGCCCCGACTCGATCACTGGTCACTACCTCAAGGAGAAGCTCAAACCCCGCAAAGCGTAAAACCCTATGGACAGCAAGAAGCTCTACTACTCCCACCGAGAGGTGTCTGAGACGCTCCAAGAGAGTCAGTCTACGGTGCGCTACTGGGTCGAGACCTTTGCCGTGCAGGTGCGTCGCAGTAGCACGGGACGACTCAAGTATTCGCAGGATAATCTGCGCGAATTGCAACTGATCCGTCACCTACTGCGAGAGGCTAACCTGACGATCGACGGTGCCAAGGCAACCCTCCGGCACAATCCCCAAGAGGCGGAGCAACGTGCCGAGGCGATTGCCCAGCTCAAAGCGGTGCGCGACGAACTTGTCGAGCTGCGTCAGCTCATTGAGCAGATTGAGCGCTACACCTCCGCCAGCGAAGTGCGTGACCGCCTCCGACAGGAGGGACTACTCTAGCTTCACTGCCACAAACCTCACGTATAGCGATATGTAGGGACGCACGGCTCGTGCGTCCGTCCCCGTTAAAAAAGATGAGGTTGTAACCTTTGACACAACGGACGCGCAGATCGTGCGTCCCTACAAAGGGTGACTCGTAAGGGTTGCTGAGACGAGGCGTATGCTTTTTTTTGGTACTTTTGATGCCATAACGACCTTAAGAGACTATTTATCCCGTGGCTAAGAAAGAGATCGCCGAGACCCCGATGATGCGGCAGTACTTGCAGTTCAAGAAGAAGCATCCCGATGCTATCTTGCTCTTTCGTGTGGGCGACTTCTACGAGACCTTTTCCGACGATGCCATCGAGGCGTCTAAGATCCTCGGCATCACGCTCACCAAGCGTGCCAACGGAGCGGCGCAGCATGTCGAGCTGGCGGGCTTTCCCCATCATGCGCTCGACACTTACCTGCCTAAGCTGGTACGGGCAGGCAAGCGGGTGGCCATCTGCGATCAGCTCGAAGATCCGAAGCTGACCAATAAGTTGGTCAAGCGTGGCATCACCGAGATCGTTACCCCCGGTGTCGTCACCACGGACAATGTCCTCCAGAGCAAGCAAAACAACTTCCTCGCAGCCGTTTACCCGCAAGCTAAAGGGGAGAACCGCTACGGCTTAGCACTGCTCGACCTCTCGACGGGAGAGTTTTACGCCACAGAGTGCACCGATCAGGTGCTCGCCAAGCTCATCTCCGGCTACAACCCCAAGGAGATCCTCATCGAGCGCAAGCATCGTGATCATCTGCAGCGACTCCTCCAGCCCGAGGGACATCTCTCGGACTACGACGACTGGATCTTCTCCGAGAGCAACAACCGTGAGCGTCTCCTGCAGCACTTCGGCACGCTCTCGCTCAAGGGCTTCGGCATCGACACCCTCCCGCTAGCGATCACAGCTGCGGGTGCCGTGCTTCACTACCTCGACATGACGAAGCACACCGAGATCGGTCACATCACCCGCATCGTGCGCATTGACGAGCAGCGACATGTGCGCATCGACGGCTTTACGGCTCACAGCCTAGAGCTCACCACCCCGATGAATGCGGGTGGTACCACGCTCCGCCAGATCCTCGATCAAACGGTCACCCCGATGGGTGCTCGTCTACTGGATCAGTGGATAGCTTTCCCGCTAAAAGAGCTCCAAGCGATCCAACAGCGCCAAAGCATTGTCGCAAACCTTGTGGACAATCCTCAGCTGCGCACCAAACTCACCGACCAGATGAAGGAGATAGGCGACCTGCAGCGCCTCGTGGGACGTGTCGCCATGGGACGTATCACCCCTCGCGAAGTAGTTCGCCTCGGACTCTCCATCGCTCTCATCGCACCCATACGCCAGCTCGCTCTAGACGAAGGCGAGGAGACCCTGACGACACTCTGCTCGCTACTCGATCCCTGCACGCCGCTGTGCCAACAGATCACCTATCAACTCAATCCCGAGGCACCGCAGCAGATCGGCAAGGGGGAGACGATCGCCGAGGGCTTTTGCGAAGAGCTAGACCAGTTACGGCGCTTGCTCAAGTCGGGCAAGCAATACCTCGACGACCTCCTCGCTCGTGAGACGGAGCACACTGGCATCGCCAGTCTCAAGATCGGCTTCAACAATGTCTTCGGCTACTACCTCGAGGTGCGCAATACCTACAAGGAGCAAGTGCCCGAAGAGTGGATTCGCAAGCAAACGCTCGTCAGTGCCGAGCGATACATTACCCAAGAACTAAAGGAGTACGAGGAGAAGATCCTCGGTGCCGAAGATCGTATCCTAGCCCTAGAGCAGGAGCTCTTTGCCAAGCTCATTGGAACACTCCAGCAGTTTGCCAATCAACTCCTACAAGATGCTCAGATCTTAGCGCAGCTCGATGTCCTCGCCTCACTGGCCGCTGTTGCCGAGGCGTATGACTACTGTCGTCCCACGCTCAACGAAGGGTACGACCTGGAGATCGTCGACGGACGCCACCCAGTCATCGAGCGCACCCTTCCTGCGGGGCAACCTTACATCCCCAACGATGTGCGGCTCTCCCCCATCGACTGCCAAATCATGATCATCACTGGTCCTAACATGAGCGGTAAGAGTGCCCTCCTCCGCCAGACGGCGCTCATCGTGATCATGGCGCAGATGGGAAGCTTCGTCCCCGCCACCTCAGCCACCATCGGCATCGTTGACTCGGTCTACACCCGTGTGGGCGCTTCGGACAATATCGCCGTGGGCGAGTCCACCTTTATGGTTGAGATGCAAGAGGCGGCCAGCATCCTTAACAACTTGACCCCTCGCAGCTTGATCCTCTTTGACGAGCTAGGACGTGGTACCAGCACTTTCGATGGGGTCTCCATAGCGTGGGCCATCGTCGAGTACCTGCACAGCACGACGCAGGGACGAGCCAAGACGCTCTTCGCCACACACTACCACGAGCTCAACGAGCTAGCCGACCACCTCGAGCGGGTGCAGTGCTACAATGTCTCGGCACGTGAGATCGATGGCGAGATGCTTTTCCTCCGCAAGTTAGTCCCTGGCGGCTCAGCGCACAGCTTCGGTATACAGGTTGCGAAGTTGGCCGGTATGCCCACCTGGATCGTAGCGCGAGCTGGCGAAGTGCTCAAGCACCTAGAGGCTTACCGCACCGAGAGCGATCAAGCCCCCGACTCCGCCACCCCCAGCACGTCCCAGAGCGGGGGCATGCAAATGTCTATCTTCCAGTTAGACGACCCAGTCCTCACGGCCGTCCGCACCAAGATCAACGAGCTAGACATCGACAACCTCACGCCTCTAGACGCTCTCAAGCAGCTCGACGCCCTCAAGCAGATGCTCAACAACTAACGAGTAACGACACTCATACAAGTAACCCTGTGTAGAGACACATTTCTACACAGGGTTCTTTGCTTGAAGCCTGTCGACAAAGACTCGCCCCTACAACTTCCCAAAAACTTTCCAGCCTTGGAAAACTATTTTTCCTACGTAGGAAATGAAGAGTTCCTCCGTTGGAACTAAAAAGTTCCTCCCTGATTTTTTGGTTTCGGACTATCTAGCTGAGAAGTAAGAGGTTACCGTTTGGAGCGATGCGGATAGGTAACGATTTAGAAATGAGCGGAGTGCTTTGAAGTACATCGTTTTGGATAGCCAAAGAACGCTCACTATTATCACTTGCAAAGATAGTGATTCGTGGGAGAAAGTGAGTGTTCTTGCGTGATTTTCTTCTTAAAAGTTTAGTCGGAGCCCAAACATTACAATGAAAGGGGAAGGAGATGTCTTATCTCTACAGTCGTTGCGAGCGATTACGATTGACAAGCTGTTTCCATTTCTGTTCGCACCAATCAGAAACAGATAGTCCATTGATGGTAAGAAGAGGCTGACGCTTCTCGTTGGTTATAATGCGTAGCTCCGCATTTTCCTCCGTGAAGTTTCGTTTGTACATTCCCGAATATGCCGTAGCCGTACCACGGAC
>NZ_AXVC01000032.1 GCF_000482365.1 Porphyromonas uenonis DSM 23387 = JCM 13868
CTACCTAACACATTTGTACTTCCTTTCCCTACTCTTGCGGAGAGACTTATGGAGCGCAAATGTGAATTGTGTGGAGCAACCAATGTCAAGACCATAATGTATCAAGTCCGTAAACTCAGAGGTATAAATACCGATACTGAATGGCACCGACTGATGCTTAAGAAATGGCGTAAGACATTGGCTGTATGCAAACATTGTAATGCAAAAATTCATGCCCATGACAAATAAACTGATATTACCAGTGGAGAGCCGTATGCAGGGAGACTTGCACGTACGGTTCGGGGGCAGGCCATGGGAAACCTACCACCGAAAGGTGGCAAGGCGCCCATTGCCGAGCCTACATGTGAAGTATGCGGATGAACCAGAGAAGCTCAGCATGGAGATGAAGGACTTTCTATCCCCTACGGAGGGAAGACTGCCGAGCAATCGTGCGGACATCTACTTCAAAGAGCTGGGAAGTGAGTCGCCCATATTGGTTAAGCTGATTATGAAGAGCATCTACCAAAATGATAAGCGAACCATCAAGCATGTTGGAGCGAAGCAATTCGGGATGCGCTTCCTACTTCGTGGCTTATATGCCCACAATGGGTTGCTTTACTTCCACGTCCGTATGGATAATGAGTCTAATATGCCGTATGCGGTGGACTTCATCACGTTCAAGGTGGTGGACAAGAAGGTGGCGAAGCATACAGCTATACAGGAGCGAATACTACAACCACTACGTGCCTTTCATCAGGTGATGTGGATTGGGGCGGGACGCTCTGAGAGAATAGTCTTTGCCTTGGAGCAGTTCACACTATCGGAGGATAAGCAACTTGAAGTGACGCTCTACGAGCGAAACGGGAGTCGCACGCTCACTTTCTATGTGGAGCCTGAAGACCTTTTGCTCACTAAGAAGATTGACAACCTTAAACTGAAGTGGTAATGAAGAGATGGTTATCCATGATGGTCTGCGTGATGGTGGCTATGACTGCTACTATGCCATCGTACGCACAGCGACTAATCCCTAGGCAAAATAGCGTTGAGCTGGTCGGCTCTATGCCGATTATCAAGGGGGAGAGACTATTCGCAAAGGAGAGCTTTGGGGTAGGTCTTGAGTTCGCACACTACTTCAAGCGGGCGAACTACGCTTTTCTCTTATCGGAATATGAGCAGCAAGGGTTGACTTATCGCTCTTACAATGTTCCACTGCGTGATGTGCTACTGCATTTCGGCTATATGCACCCGATACTCTCAGATAGGGGGAAGAATCTCTTTGGCTACCTGGGGCTATCCGCTCTCTTCGGTTATGAAGAGCTGAACGAGGATAAACGGTTGCTACCCGATGGGGCTACACTCCTGGACCGGTCTCGCTTTACTTATGGTGGAGCGATACATAGCTCGGTAGAACTGTTCCTAACAGACAATCTGCTCTTCGTCCTCAAAGCTCAAGGGCGACTACTCTTCGGCTCTGACCTGCATCGTTTTCGTCCTGCTATCTCAGCAGGACTCAAGTTCAATATCTAACTACCAACAACAATGAAAAAGTTCCTAGTGAATACGATATGGGCTGTGGGAGGGGTTGCCCTCGCCCTCTTTTGTCTATCTGCTTGTACTCGTGAGCTGGATGTGCAGCAGGCTTACGACTTCTCACTCGAAGTGATGCCGGTGCAGAACTCCATAGCTAAGGGGAAAACGGCTGAAATACGCTGTAGTCTCAAAAGAATTGGTCGCTTTGCCAATACGCAATACACGTTCCGTTACTTCCAGCCGGATGGCAAGGGTTGCTTGAAGATGGATGATGGCACTGTATTCAAACCGAATGACCGCTATCCGCTCACGAGAGATGCCTTCCGTCTCTATTATACTTCACTCTCTACCGACCGCCAAACGATTGACATCTACGTGGAGGACAACTTCGGACAGTTGCAGCAACGGACTTTCAACTTCAACAATGAAGATACAAGCAAGCGTTCAAGGAGTTAAGAGAGCAGAAGTAATAGCACATTGTTTAGTTTTGATCAGCCATAACAGTCTGTAATACATCGACATAAAAAACACAACTTCAAAATGAACGTCATTCAACTGTTTTGCCTATCTTTGTAGATGACAAATATTAATCATAACCAAATAAAGAAGAATCATGAAACAGATAATCAATCCCATTGGGAAGGAAATCAATACTCTAGGTAAGGTGATTGACAACAAGGAACTCATGCTTGTACACCTGCAACTGAAAAGCGGAGAACAAGTTCCCTCACACGACCATAAAGGACAGGAAGTATACTTCACCATAGTGAAAGGAACTGTAGAGGTTACTCTTGACGATACCGAGGTACATCGTATCAGTACAGGTACCGTTCTACATTTCCCCGGAGAAGCCCACGTAGGCGTAAATGCCATAGAAGATAGTGATTTTTTCGTTTACCTCATCAACAGACAATAACGTTATGGATATGAAAAAACATCTGCCGCATGTAGACCTTGAAAAACTCGGCAAAATACTCGAGATTAAAGAGGCATACCAACGAGGAGATATTTCATTGGAAGAGGGTAGAACCCGAATAAGAGAGCAAGTTGGGAAAATTTACCCTTATGAAATTGCATTGGCAGAACAGGAACTCAAAACCATTGAAGAGGATGAGTGTCGTAAGGAGGATATTCAAAAGATGATTGAGCTATTTGATGAAGTGATGGACACCAGTCGCCCAAATCTTCCTCTCAACCACCCTATCATGTGCTACTACAGAGAGAACGATGAAATGCGTCGCCTTATGCTCTCCATAGAAGATCTTGTACAATATCCGATTATCAAGAACCAGTGGCTTGAATTGTACGACCAAATAGCGGCTTTTCGCACTCACCTTTCTCGTAAGCAGAATCAGCTCTACCCCATACTCGAACAGAAAGGATTTGACCGCCCAACGACTACGATGTGGTTGCTTGATGACTTTGTGCGAGACGAAATACGTGATGCTAAAAAACTTATTGAAGAAGATAAAGAAGAAGAGTTTTTGGCGATGCAGTCTACTATTGTGGCAGATGTGCGGGACCTTTTACAGAAAGAAGAAACTGTACTCTACCCAACTGCTTTGGCAATGATAACTCCAGAAGAATTCGAACAGATGTGTTCGGGAGATCACGAAATTGGCTTTGCATGGATTGATGTAGAGGGATTCCAAAATAGTGACAAAACAGAACCCCAACCCACAACAGTCCCTGACGGTTTCGCCTCAGAACTATCTGCGCTTCTTAGTAAATATGGCCTGGGAGGAGACGATACATGCCGAGTTTTCGACGTTACAACAGGCAAACTCTCCCTCGAACAAATCAACCTCATCTACAAGCATCTTCCTATAGATATATCTTATGTAGATGAAAACGAACTCGTTCGCTTTTATTCAGATACCAACCACCGCATCTTCCCACGTAGCAAGAATGTTATCGGACGTGATGTGAAGAACTGCCATCCGCGCACCAGTGTCCACCTCGTTGAGGAAATCATTGCCAAATTCCGCTCGGGTGAGCAGGATAGTGTGGATTTTTGGATTAATAAGCCCGGCGTGTTCATCTATATTTATTATGTTGCTGTGCGTGACTCAGAAGGACGATTCAGGGGAGTACTCGAAATGATGCAAGATTGTAGTCGTATTCGTGAGCTTCAAGGATCACGTACGTTGCTGACGTGGTCAAATGACATGCAAGGAGTAAAATCAATGGAAGCGAAAAAGTCTACTCCGGACGATACGCCTGCTACAAGAGAAGGCTCGACAATAGAACTTTCTGCCAATACTCGCTTACAGGATTTGTTCAAAATTTACCCAAAGCTACGGCAAGATTTGCCAAGCATGAATTCTGCTTTTAAAATGCTCAATTCACCTCTCGCACGCATTATCGTTCCCAAAGCAACCATCGCTATGATGAGCGAGCGCAGTGGCATTCCCATTGATGACATACTTTCTATGTTAAAAGAACTCATCGCTAAGTATAAGCAAGAGGAATAAATTCCTTATCCTAAAATAACAGAGAACGAGAGGGTGCAAAATGCCCTCCATTTTTCAGTATGACGGGCATGTCATACCGAAAGTAGGTTGGAAAACTTTCGTTTCCCAACCTACTTGATTTTCAGAGCCATCTCAGCTCTCTGTTAAAAGTAATAAGGTTTTTCATCTGGAGTCCTTTGATTCTTTCTTTGTCCTCCTCTACATCATCTTCATCATAGTAGTGAACTGCCATTGAGTATATCTCCTCATCGGCAAAGCCATTACAACCACTTCTTTGCACCTCACTCAAGATATAGAGAATGCACTCCTCTATGTTCTTATGGGGCTTCTGTAGATTGGGCGCAAACAAAGGGTCTGTCATCGCACGTCCATTAAGGTATTCTGCTATCGTTCGGGTAAATTGTTCTGTTCCTTTCATTTTCCTTATCGGATCCCTCAAAAGCCCCGTCTAAAAAAGTCTCAGAAAACTGTAGTCTCATGCAGAGGAGACTCGATTAGGACGCACTAAAAAGGCAGGCAACGCCACGCACTCCGAGAGATTTACCTAGATCATGCCAACAGAGCCCACCAAAAACGGGGAAAAACAGCAACTGTTAGGTATTTTCCACCCAACGGGATTGTTTTACCTTTGTGCATGGATCGGAAACACGAGAGATACAACACATGAAAGCTTACCACTTTGCTCTTATTCTTCTTATTCTTGCTCCCCTAAGAGGATTTGGGCAAGACAGCTTGAAGATGTATCACGAGCTAGACGAAGTGGTCGTCACGGCCACCCGGACCCCAAAGAAAATATCGGACTCTCCAGTACTCACGCAAGTCATCTCACGCAAACAGATCGAGAGACAAGGCTGGATGGACATCAAGTCCCTCCTACAAGACGAGATACCAGGTCTCTCATTTAGCGAAGTGGGATTTGGCACGAGCATCAACCTACAAGGTCTTGGAGCCAAGCACATATTATTCTTGATCGACGGGGAACGGATCGCCGGCGAGTCGGGCAACAACATTGACTACACCCGATTGAACCTCAACAATATTGAACGCATCGAGATCGTACAAGGTGCTGGATCAGCACTCTACGGCTCACAAGCGATGGGCGGTGTGATCAACATCATCACACGCAAGCCAACCGACCGACTAAGTCTGGGTGTGGACCTGAGATGGGGGACGAGGTTTCAAAAAAACTACTCCCACATAGAGCCTGATGACAAATACCGGTACTACAAGACAAGGACCGACATGCCAAATGCCGACGGCGCACTGACCATCGGGTACAAAAAGAAAAGCTGGAGCACCCAGACCGTACTCTCAATGCAAACCAAAGATGCCTACAACATCTACGACAAAGCCGGTAGCACCATATACTACCCCGAGCTCAACAAAACGGTCACCAAGGAGAAAAGCTCCACACCTACCAACATATCCGGATTCACCACAATGACTGCCAAGCAGACCTTGTCATGGACCCCCATCAGGGCACTGACCCTGACTGCACAAGGCAACTACTACTCCAAGCGCGTACATGACCTCTACCTGGACAACAAGCACGAGTACAACCGAGACCTCTCCGGACTCTTTTCTGCAAAATACACCCTACCCAACGGTGGTACTTGGGAAGCAAATATCCACGGAGACAGATATCGCAGATACACCGTATTCGAGCAAAAAAAGATGCAAAAACAGCTCGTCTACACGCACACAGTCCTCCAGCCCAATATTTCGTACAGATGGACCATAGGCAATGACCATGAACTGATCACGGGAGCTGAATACCTACGGGAAGTACTCTATGCGGATAAGTTTAGCAAAGATGGACTGACAGCCCGAGCACAGGGAGCCTACGCTCTATTTGTCCAAGATGACTGGAAAATACCGGGGACCTCACTGAGCATGATCAGCGGGCTAAGGGTAGACTATAACAAGGGGTACGGCATCAACCTCTCCCCAAAATTGGCTCTACTTTACAAGGTGTCTCCCTTTACCATCCGGCTAAACTACGGTCGCGGCTACCGATCTCCAAGTATTAAAGAACTCTACATGGACTGGGACCACCTCGGTATGTTTTGGATCTACGGCAACAAACAGCTCAAGCCGGAGTCCAACCACTACCTCTCTCTGACAACAGAGTACACACATCCCCAACTGTATGTGATGCTCTCGGGATACTACAACTTCTTCACCAACAAGATCGAGGGTATCTGGTCCGAAGACCAAAAAGAGCTCCACTACCGCAACATCTCCAAGTCCACACTCGCAGGTGTTCAAATCCAGATGCGCATCAGGCCATTCATCAGCCTGCCCCTACAGATCCACCTGGCATCGCACTACCTGCACCCTTTCTTTCACGACGGAGTGAGACTCACTTCCCAGGCACCGATCTCTGGGACTGGGCGAATCGAGTACCTACAGTACTGGGGTAACCACCGGCTGGCATTCAATATCAGTGCATCAGTAATGGGAAAGAAAAGCCTAGCCGGACTGACAACCATCGAGGACGAAGGCATCCAAAAAGAGACTCCATACCGAATAACCATACCGGGCTACACCCTGGTGCGGTCGACCATCGCCTACACCCACCCAAAGTGGGGCACACTCACCATAGGGGTAGACAACATTTTCAACTACCAAGCAGATGTCGTCTCCTTCAACTCCTATGCCGGCCCCGGCCGAAACTTATTCGTGTCCTACCACTTCAACCTGTAAAAACAACTGTCACTATTACCTATTAAAGAGATGAACAAAACAAAATGCATTCTCGCACTGATCAGTGCTCTGGTGCTGTCATTGGGCATCGTCTCCTGCGGAGACAACAAACCAAACGCACCATCTTCAAAAAACAAAAAGACCTACACGCAGAGCCGACGTTGCAAAGGAGAGCTCGGGAAAGACTGGATCTACTTCAGCTTCGCCACTGGCAAAGAGGTGCCCGGGATTGACGAAACCAACTTCAAGGAACGTACCGACTGGGACATTGCGATCCACTCATTTTACTTCCGAGCCAACTGCGGCACATCCGGCAAAGGCAAAGGAGGGGCTCTCATGACCAACCAGACAAAACTGTCCGCAGTGAAAGAAGCCCCCACCGAAGGCTACATCGTGGACGAAGCAATCTCCATATGGGGCTGGAAAGGCGAACTGATCAAAGCCGAAGTATCCGGCAACCCCGAGCTCAACAAAATGATCGGATTCAGTGGTCCACCCCCAAAATACACTCCCTCGGACAATATATTCATCATCCGAACAGCCGACGGGAAATATGCCAAAGTCAAGATGATTAGCTACATAGACGACAGTGGCAAGAGCGGTATCGTCTCCTTTGACTACGTCTACCAACCCGACGGCTCCACCAAGCTAGACTAAGAGGTCCGGACGAAATAGGACAGACAGCATCTCAGGTGCGACATCGCACCTGAGATACTCTTTGTATGACATGCCCGTCATACCGAAAGTAGGTCAGAGAACGTTCGTTTCCCTACCTACTCGATTGTAAGACAAAAACCAAAATGAAACGCTCTCGATACACCCTCCTAAAAGGATGGCACAAGTGGATCTGCCTAGTCATCACCGTACTCGTACTAGGCTTTGCCGGATCTGGCATTATTCTAAACCACAGAGACCTGGTGTCGGGTATTGACCTACCCCGCTCCTGGCTACCCAAGGCCTACCACTATAAATCCTGGAGCGGTGGCAGCCTCATCGGGAAGATCCGAGTGACCCCTGACGAGGAGTGGATCTATGGAGCCACTGGAGTATGGGCTTACGACCCACAGCTAAAAAGCTACGACAACCGGAGCAATGGACTAGACCCTGCTGCCGACAGGAGATCGGTCCAAAGAGTAGTCCGGACAAACCATGGCGACCTCTACGCCCTCACCGCATACAACCTGTACAAGTGGCAAGCCGACAAAAAGGAGTGGGCGAAACAACCGAAGCTTACACCCAAAAACGAACGCTTGGCAGATCTGGAAACGCAGGGCGACACCCTTGTTTTACTGAGCCGAAGCCATCTATACCTTATCTATCCCTCTCAAGAATCCCCCACACTCGCAGACCTTCCCGCACCAGACGACTATGAGCCACGGGTATCGCTATTCAGCACTATCTGGCAGATGCATAGTGGAGCATTCTTTGGGACAATCGGACGACTAGCTGTTGACCTGATGGGAGTGGCACTCATCCTCCTCTCCATCACCGGCGTTTTGATCACCTTTGTCCCCAAAAAAGCAAAGGTGTGGAAGCAATTTCTCAAGGAACACAATAGGTGGGGCAAATGGTGCTTTTGGGGTTTGCTTTTTGTGACGATCACAGGCGCATTTCTACGTCCTCCGTTGATGATTACAGTCATCAAGGCACAGGTTCCGACCATTCCGGGAACAAACCTTTACAGCACCAACCCGTGGAATGACAAATTGAGAATGATCCGTCGCGATCCCATCACAAAAGAGTGGTTGCTATCGACCTCTCGGGGCTTTTATGCGCTGAAGCAGTTTGGAAAAGCCCCCAAGCGACTGACCGGCACTCCACCTGTCAGTGTCATGGGACTCAATGTCTGGGAGTGGAATGACCGAGACTCGCTGTGGGTGGTGGGATCGTTCAGTGGAGCATTCAGGTGGAATCGACAAAAAGGGCAAGTCTACGATGCCCTGACAGGCAAGGCCTACACCGAATCCGGACGAAAAGGCATGCCCATCTTTGGGACCCCAATCAGTGGGTACACTATTGACTCTGACGGGAAAGAGCGATTCTATAGCTACTCCTCCGGTGAACTCCAAGCGGAGAATGCGGCCGACACTATGCCACCAATGCCAACAGAGATAAGTCCCGGTAGGATTTCACTCTGGCATGCCGCACTTGAGCTGCATGTCGGCCGATTGTATGGGAAAATACTCGGTCCGCTCCAGCCTCTATTCATATTCCTTTCGGCCCTACTCCTCATCTTGGCTTTGGCCACTGGATGGATGCTCTACAGACGGTATTACCGGCGGAGAGGAAGAAGAAAGCCAAAGAAGTAATCCGCCGAGAGACTTTTGTCACAAGTAGCTAGAGAAAAGCCAATAACCATCAACAAGCGAGTAGGTAGGGAAACGAAGTAATAGTAATCGCACATTGTTTAGTTTTGATCAGTCATAACAGCCTGTAATACATCGGCATGAAAATACAAATTCAAAATGAACGTCATTCAACAGTTTTGCCTATCTCTGTAGATGACAAATATTAATCATAACCAAATAAAGAAGAATCATGAAACAGATAATCAATCCCATTGGGAAGGAAATCAACACTCTAGGTAAGGTGATTGACAATGAGGAGCTCATGCTTGTACACCTGCAATTGAAAAGCGGAGAACAAGTTCCCTCACACGACCATAAAGGACAGGAAGTATACTTCACCATAGTGAAAGGAACTGTAGAGGTTACTCTCGACGATACGGAGGTACATCGTATCAGCACAGGTACCGTTCTACATTTCCCCGGAGAAGCCCACGTAAGCGTAAATGCCATAGAAGAGAGTGACTTTTTCGTTTACCTCATCAACAGACAATAATGTTATGAATATGAAAAACATCTGCCGCATGTAGACCTTGAGAAACTCGGCAAAATACTCGAAATTAAAGAGGCATACCAAAGAGCGCAGATTGTAGCCCAAATAGAGTATTTTGGGAGTTTCGACCGTCTCTGGAGGTGCCCTGAGGAAGGGCGGAGGTGACCTGAGGAAGGGCTTAGCACCAAAAGAAAAGTGTCTTAACTCGCTGAGAATTAAGACACTTACTGTTTTGTTGTACCGGTTGGCTTATCTCTGCCAGAGTACGCTTAGCGGAAGCGGGGGGATTCGAACAAATTCCGTCCAGCCGTTGCTACATCTATATATTCATAAAGCTCAAACGCATCACTGTAGCAAAATTGTAGCTAGCAATTGAACTCGTTTTGACTACTTCAGTGAACACCAAATGAACGCCATCATTCGCTCGTTTCTTCGGTACAAATGTAGTAAAATAAGAACTATCTGGCAAGTGTTTGATTGACCCTCTTTTAGCCACATTTTTGCTACATAAGCGGTGCAAGGTGCAAGCCCCATATATATAGGGGCTTGCACCTTGCACCGCTACGTTTCGCAACTTCCTCTCTCCTATTACTAATAGTTTTTTGAGATGCGAATACTCAACTATTAGTGGCTTGATATTTTTACAAGATAGAACTTTGTCGTTGCGCCTTATGTAATAACTTAATTGTATCCGCTATGAGCTTCATACAAACATAATAACAAACCAAATTACCGCCCTTGCATTTCATGCAAGTTAGTATGCATTTGGTGCACAATAATGCGTGTAGCGAGTTGGCAGTATGTAAAAGCTGGGGTAACTTAGAGTATATGAATACGATACAAGAATTCATTAAAGCCCTGAGACAAGAAAGGGGGATAAATCAATCGGAATTGGCTGACATTCTTAATGTTAGCCAAAGTACTCTTTCACGCTGGGAAAGGGGTATAGGGCGCTTGACAGAAGAGCAAATTCTTCTAATTGCAGATGCCTTCAAGATTGACCCACGAAACATTTATGCATTTCTTGCATCTTCGGGGAGTCAGCAAACGATTGCCATTTTTAGAGTGGAAATAATGACAAGGGAGCTACATAAGCTATTCCTTCAGTTCATTGCTGAACAAGATCCCAGTATGATTAAAATAAACCAGTTAAGCGAAGATAAACTATGGATGTAATCGCCATGGAAAGCGAAGCTTTCAATGAGCTCATAAAACGGATCAAGCGAATAGAAAGTTTTATAGAGAGAAGTTCTGCTGTTCTACAAAGCATTGATGAAGAGCTTGAGATGACAACATTTGATGTGATGCAAACACTCAATGTGTCTAAGTCGACTCTCTATAGATGGAGGAAAAAGCAAATGATACAATATCGGTTTACCGAAAGCGGCGATGTCCGATATTCGTATAAGTCTCTATACAATTCAATCAAAGGGAACTATCTACGCATCACAGGATCGACAATAGAAGAGTGTTTGACTAATATGAATAACTACAAAGACAACATCATCTTGTGTTGTTGCTCCAACAAATTACAACCCAAAGAAGAATGATAGACAAAAAACAAATACTTGAACTTACAGCTGGAGGGCTAAATGTGTTTATCCACTATCTTGGCTTTCCAGTGAATGTACACAAAAACTTTCTCAGTCCTTTTTATGAAGACACAAAACCTTCATGCCATATTTACTTTGACGCAAAAAGCGATTGTTATAAGTTTCATGACCATGGAGATCCTAGCTATTCAGGAGATTGTTTTTGGTTCGTGGGAGAACTCTATAATCTGTCTGTACGGGTAGATTTTAGAAAAATCCTTCAACAAATAGTTGTGGACCTAAGACTACCTATCAGAAGCGATGAAGTCCTTGATAGAGTAGCCCTAACTAATAAAGCTATACGGATATCTAATCCAAAGACAGTACAACCTATTCCAAAATCCAGTAAAGCTAGGCTTTACTCTCTTGAACCACTCCCCTTTACAAAGGGGTTTCTAGACTATTGGAGCAAATATGGTATCACCGAAAAAACTTTGAAGAGGTATGGAGTTATCAATCTTCAGAAATTCTCTTCTATCAATAGTGAAGGGAATGAGTTTTCTCTAATAGCTAAAGAAACAGAACCTATTTTCGGGTATCAAGGGAAAGACTTCATTAAAATATATCGTCCATTTAGTACTCGCTTAAAGTTTCTCTATGGTGGCGAGAAACCGTCTCTTTACTGCTTCGGGCTTGATCAGCTGCCAGCTAAAGGAGATGTCATTTTTATTACGGGAGGAGAAAAAGATGTCCTCTCTCTTTCTGCTCACGGTTTTAATGCGATTTGCTTTAATAGTGAGACTTCTCAAATACCAAAGAAAATCGTTGAAGGATTGACCCTTAGATTTAAGCATGTTGTGCTACTATACGATGTCGATGAAACTGGTATTCGAGAAGTTGCCAGACAGAAATTGGAACTTCAAGAGTACAAGATCTATTCTCTGCGTCTGCCATTAGTGGGTAGTAAGTATGAGAAAGACATATCCGATTTTTTTGCTCTCGGGCATACAAGTTATGAGTTAAAGGATTTACTCTCCCAACTTCTCAAGAGTTTGTATGCTGAAACACTTATGATTATGAAATCCTGCGAACTAGACTACTCTAATCCCCCGCATGTCTCAAATTCAATTGTATCTATCAATGATGTTCCTCTAGGATCCCAAGATAATCTATTGTGTATTACAGGGGGTGAAGGTACTGGCAAGAGTAATTACGTGTCTGCAGTCGTATCAGGGGCAATATGCTATAACAAACTAGCTCCTGGGGAGACTTTAGGGATAGATGTTAGTCCTAACCCTTATGGGATGGCTGTAATACACTATGATACAGAGCAGTCTGAGGCTCAACTTTATAAAAACATGCGTAAGACTCTATCAAGAGCAGGCTTAAGAGAGATGCCCCCTTTTTATCATTGCTTGTATCTTGCATCTCTTTCAAGGAAAGATCGAATTCATCTCATTGAAGATAGCTTAGATCTCTTCTATCATCAACATGGAGGGATACACTTAGTAGTTATTGATGGAATTGCAGACTTGGTGCGTTCTGCAAACGATGAGACCGAGAGTATCGCTGTCGTAGATGAGCTTTATAGACTAGCTGGTATTTATAACACATGTATCATTTGTGTATTACACTTTGTGCCAAACGGTATCAAGCTTCGTGGCCACATAGGCTCAGAATTACAACGTAAGTCAGCAGGAATTCTTTCAATTGAGAAGGATGACAATCCGGAATACTCTGTAGTCAAGGCTTTGAAGGTGAGAGATGGGAGCCCTTTAGATGTCCCGATGATGCTCTTTGGATGGGATAAAGGGCTGGAGATGCATGTCTATCGTGGTGAAAAGTCTAAGGAGGATAAGGAGAAGCGAAAAACTGACGAATTAATCTCAATTGTTACGGAGATCTTTCAAAGCAACCACCGTCTCTCTTACCAAGAGTTGTGCGATGTCTTAATGCGAGAGATGGGAGTCAAAGAGCGCACAGCAAAGAAGTATATTGCTTATATGAGAGAGCAACGTATCTTGTCACAAGATACTGCAGGGAATTATCAAAAAGGGGAAGTATGTCATACTTAGACTATCTTACAGAAGATCCTTGGCAAAAACGTCTGTTCGATAAGCTTGCGAGTGTGGAAGAAAAACTAGACCACTTGCTGGTATTACGAGAGCAAGCCATAGAAGCTGCTGTTCGGCCACCGCTCAAACCAGAGTATCTTGACATCATCGATGTATCTAGATTGCTAAAGGTTGAGCAAAAGACCATCTACAACTGGGTATGGGCGAGTAAGATTCCTTACCTCAAAGCTAATGGTCGCCTATTGTTCCTTCGTGAGGAAATCGATGAGATGCTAAAAAGAAGAGAGGAGTGGTAGATGTTAGGTTTATGCATCAACAGTAAGCAAGGCGAACAAAGATGGGCTAGAGATCTCTCCTATTTGGTCTTGTTTCTCAATCACTAAGAATGCTTACATTTGCACTCAAACAGAGTGAACATATTAGCTTTTGAATAGCAAAAAGAATTCATAATAATGCGACTAAGCATTTTACAGAAAACTTAGTTCTGTATTTGTTTGGTCCTCAGATATAGTAGATATGGGAAAGACTGCAATTGATGTATGGGAGCAGATCAAGCTGCTTGAAAGTCGTGGAATGGTTATTAAGGATAAAGAAAAAGCCCAAGAAGTGCTTTTGGATGCGGGGTATTATCGCTTAGGGTTTTATTGGTTCCCTTTCGAAACAACATATCCGAATAAAATTAACAGGACTCATCAGTTTAGAGAGGGGACTAATTTTGACTACATCGTGAAGCTATACTACTTCGATTTTAATTTAAGGAGTATCCTTATGAAGTATCTCAACCGCATCGAGATTCATTTCAGAACGTTTCTCATATACAAGGTGTCGAATTATTATAGGACATCTCCTACATGGTTTGCAGACTCCACTGTTGTGACCGCAGCATACGTAAGGAAGTTTGATCAGGAAGTCTATACCAATCGATTTAAGTCTATTTCTATTATACAGCAACACCATAAAACCCATATAAACGACAAGTATGCTCCCGCTTGGAAGACATTGGAATATATGACTTTAGGAGGAATAATCCATCTTTTCAAGGCACTTAAAGACAAGATGATTTGTAGAGCAATCAGCGAACATTTCAAAGTAAGACAACTGCCAGTGTTTGAAAGCTACTTGAAAACAATTCTCACGATAAGGAATTATTGTGCACATGGCAATGTGTTATATGATATTGCGCTACCAACATCTATAAGACGAGGTCCAGCTGGTCAGATGGAAAGTGCAAACTATCATAAGCTCTATGGTGCAATTAAAGTCATATACTACATGACAGGAATTGTGTCAGTGAATCGTCAAGCTGACTTGAAGGAAGAATTGATAAAGTTGTTCGACAAGAACGAGAAATACAATGAGGTACAAAACATCATTGCTGAAGCAACTGGAATCAAAAACATTCGGGAAATGCTTGCGTAAGTCAGAATAAAGAATTACCTTTGCAGTAAGAAAAGTGCCGATAGAGACTTTTAGACGCTCTATTAGCACTATAAAAGGTAGAAAAATGGGGCTATACACTTCGTCTGTATAGTCCCTTTTTGCTTTATACAACTGGCTTAGTTTCCTTTCTTATCGACAAACTCGAATTATAAAGCGTCTTTTGAAGGTGACGCATAGCAATCATCTCCACTTAGGCTTAGGGGTGTGTTGGGGTGTCGTAAGTTCAGGCTTCTGCTTCACCTCCTGAGTTGTTGCTTCTGGTGTCGTAATTTGACCGAGAGCAAGCCATAGAAGCAACTGTTAAGCCACCGCTCAAGCCTGAGTATCTTGACATCATCGATGTGTCTAGATTGCTAAAGGTTGAGCAAAAGACCATCTATAATTGGGTATGGGCTGGTAAGATTCCCTACCTTAAAGCTAATGGTCGCCTACTGTTCCTTCGTGAGGAAATCGATGAGATGCTACGAAAACGAGATGACTGGTAATCTTTTTTCTTCCAACCCGATCCTTTTGTTGTGTAAACACTTGCATTTACACAACAAAACTACTACCTTTGCGAAAAGAACAAGTAGCATGACAAGCAAGGGTATTAAAAAGAGGATTTTGGATTTTGAGATGGGAAAAGTTTTCCGACTGGAAGACTTAGAGCTTTCTCGTTCGGAGTACAATGCAGCTGTGGTAGCTTTAGGACGATTGGCTCAGGAGGGAGAGATCGAACGACTTAGCCCAGGAGTTTATTACAAGCCCAAGCAAACACGATTTGGGGTTGTAGGACCATCTATGGAAGAAAGATTTCGAGACTTACTCTATGACGGGGACACACCTATTGCCTATTTGACAGGTCTCTATGCATTCAACCTATTTGGACTAACGACCCAACACTCATCCATTCTTGAAATAGGGACTAACTTTCCGAAACGTAATACAAAGCGGGGGATTTATGCCATCCGTTTTGTACTACAGAAGAACCAGATCTGTCAAGACAACATCGATATGCTACGTCTTTTGGACTGTTTGAAATGGATCAAGAAAATTCCAGATACTACTATCGACAAGTCGTATACTCTCCTAAAGAAGAAAGTCAGTGAATATGAAAAGGAAGATCATAAGCAACTAGTGGAACTTTCCCTAAATTACACTCCACTCACAAGAGCTTTGTTGGGTTCTATGCTAACAGATGAATCACTTGTGGCGACTTTACATCAGACATTAAACCCTCTTACACGATTTAGAATCGGACTTTCCTCCACTTTAGTATCAAGCCAATGGAACATACAATAAGAGAGCCTTTACATTTAGACAGCGAGTCATTCAGAGACTTGCTACAAGCGTCTTCTGAGAATTTGAAAATTCCAGTCCAGTTGATCGAGAAAGATTATTATATCTCAGCAATACTCCGATCCTTATCTAAAAGCACCTACAGTCGGCAGATTGTATTTAAGGGAGGGACTTCATTGTCCAAAGCTTATCAATTGATTGACCGGTTTTCTGAAGATGTGGACTTTGCCGTCATCAGCGGTGATATGAGTGGCAATCAAGTAAAGATGCTATTATCTAAGCTGATGAAAGAGGTTACGGTGGGTTTTACAGAAGATAAATCCTTTGCAGATATATCCAAAGGGTCAAAGTATAGGAAGCAAGCATTCTCCTATGATGCTCTAGTGGGGTTGGATGTTTCCGTCAATCCTATTCCTTCGAGAATAACCGTTGAGATCAGTGCGTTTGCCAATCCTTTTCCTTATGAAAGAAGGATGATCGAACCATTTGTAACGACTTATCTGAGGAAGCAACAATTGGACGATGTTGTAGCTCAATATCACCTTGCCCCCTTTGAGTTGAATGTGTTGTCGCTGAAGCAAACCTTATGCGAGAAAACCGTTTCTCTCATTCGCTTCTCTATGAGTCAGGACCCATTGGCATCTCTATCGTCTAAAATCCGCCACTTCTATGATTTGAATGCTCTTATGACTATCAAGGATTTGGAGGAGTATGTTTGCAGTGTAGCGTTTGTGCGTGATGTGGAAGCTTTGGTCAAGCATGACCAAGCAGCCTTTGACGAGCCTTTCGGATGGAAAGGTCTAAAAGACCTGACCCAATCGCCATTGGTATTGGATTTTGAAAAGTTATGGGTAGCTCTAACTCCTCGATACGAAGAGAATTTATCTGCAATAGCTTATAGGGAAATTCCATCTTCAGAAAGGGTGAAGGCATCATTCTTGAAAATTTTAGACTCACTGAGAACGATTGACCTAGCAAAAAAGTAGCGGGTAAGGTTATCTATTACCGAAAATCTCCTATATGATTCTATCGCAATTTCGGCTTGGATATAACTACTCGGCTCGTTACTTCTCGATTGTCTTGATGAGTTTGAGTGACGGGGTCTGAAAGAGAAGTCTCTCCAGCATCTTTAGGTGAGGTTGATGTGGCAACACTTCTCGTTTCTTGTACCTCTTTTTCAACTTTTTCTTCCTCTGGCGGAGAGAGTGTGAGGGCAATCTTTCTATCCAGCTCGGCTGCCTCCCCTTTGAGCGCACGTAGTTCTTCCTCCTTCTTCCACGAGCTATTGGCAATGGCGGTGTAGACCTCCTTATTTGCTGAAACCTTTGCTATCTCCTTCTCGTGAGATTCGATCACCTTGGGAATGCGCTCTAACGCATTGAAGAAGTTCAGACAAGCCAGCTTAGGATCATTTGCCAGCTTGCCGTTATTGTAGGTGTAGTAAATACTCCCCTCCCCTTTTACGAAGAAGCGGTTCACCGATAGGTCAAATAAGTTCTGCGAGGAACTTTCCGTCTTGACCATAACAGAGAAGCCATAAAGCTCTCCAATCTTGTTGTACTCACCATTGGTACGAGCCTTTTCCTCCATCTCTTGAAGACGATGAGCAATCACTTTGATGTCAGAACAATCCTCTACACCTTTAATTGAAAGTCGATTGACCAGGTTGCCTTCAGCATCTCGTTCCACTCGTTGCTCAAAGCAAGCGAGGTCTTTCTTCGCCTCTTGTATCTTGCCTGTGTGATAAGAGAGCGAATGGTCAATCTCAGCCAACTTACCTATAGCCCCATTTCGTTCACGTAGGAAGTTCTTGCGCTCTGACTCTAATGCGGTAATCTTCTTATCTAACTTTGCCTTTTCCAAAAGGTCTGTATTGCCCGATAGCACAGCTACATACTCAGAGAAGTTCATGCCACTATCTTCATCCATTGAGCCTTCATCAATGGTACGCATACCGAGTTGATTGCTCTTCAATTGATTGATGAAAAGCTGCTTGTTGTGTAGTAGATTGAACTTATAGCTGTCCAACGAACGCTCCACTGCATATATAATCACATCGACCTTGTTGTCGGTAAACTCCTTGGCAACCAAATTGCCTTTTCGAATAGCTCGCCCGTTGCGTTGCTCTAAGTCTGACGGTCTCCATGGGGTGTCAAGATGATGTATAGCCACAGCTCGTTGCTGGGCATTGACACCCGTACCCAACATAGATGTGGAGCCAAAGATGATACGTATATCGCCCCTATTCATCGCTTCTACCATCGCTTTCTTAGCTTTCTCATTCTTACACTCTTGAATGAAGCGAATTTCGTGAGATGGGATGTGATACTCCTCTACCAACTTACGCTTAATTTCCGAGTAAACATTCCACTCGCCAGGCTTGTAAGTACCCAAGTCGCTAAAGACAAACTGTGTTCCCTTCTGCTCGTTATACTTCTGATAGTAGTTATTGAGGAGCTTGGCACAGTGGCTGGCTTTGTTGTCTATATGGTCCGAATACTTTTCTAGGTCTATCATTCGCATATCCAAGCTCATCTTGCGGGCATAGTCGGGAGTTAAGAATTAAGGGAAATAGCGGGATATGCAATGGATGTAACTATTTGAAATAGCATCATTTAGGCTTTCTTGCTATTTTGAGGATAAGCAAAAACGAGCATAAAACGGCAGGAGTTCCGTTACCAAATCGTAACCCATCGAAGAAAGAGCAAAGAGGGGTTACGAATTGAAGCTAAACAACTGCTCCACAGTTTTTTATTCATCGTATTTCATCGTTCTGCATCGCTCAGAAGCACCTGTTTCACTGTACCTTTGCAAGCAAAGGGAATTTAGAAAAACGATAGAAGAATGAAAGAAAACAAACTGAAAGTATCGTTCTTTGTTCAGGCAAGACGAACCGACAAGAAAGGACTTGTGCCTGTCATCGGGCGCATCTCCGTAGGCAGAACCCATTCGGGGTTCTCCACCAAGTGTAAGACTCCGATCGCCCTATGGG
>NZ_AXVC01000033.1 GCF_000482365.1 Porphyromonas uenonis DSM 23387 = JCM 13868
TAGAGCCTAATCTGCTTGAAAGAGGTCTCTATGTTTGTGAGTGATTTGAATTCCATATTCCATTATTCTAATTGTCTTATATCTAAAAACTTCTGAGGGGTAGTCTAGTGCCAATGTGCCTTGGCACTCCAGTGCCATACGGGTGAAACTCTAGTGCCAACCCCACTTGGCACTGCAGTTTCATACGGAGGAAACTGCAGTTTCATAGGTAGGAAACTCTAGTTTCATAGGCAGGAAACTCCAGTGCCACGGGTAGGAAACTGTAGTGCCACACAGCAGGCACTACGATCACCTTACCCAGCTACTACATTGACACACATAGGAGGAGCTAATCTACCCACCTGACCGTCATGCGACCGTCACGTGGTCATCGCATCCTCATCAAGCGAGTCATAGCCACCCTTCGGCTGAAGGGACGCTATTTGCCCTTGATAAGTGCCCCTTTGATACGTCCGCCTACGTTGCCAGCCATAGATCCAGTGGCACCAGCGACCGCCTTACCTCCCGTATAGGCACCCTGGGTACCTCGTTGCGCCGTCTGATTGACATTGCGTCCGTATGCCCCGATACCACCACCAGCCTCTATAATCCAGCCCGCTACCCCATCATGCTCAATCTGAACCGCTCGTGGATTCAGAAGCAGGGTGATTTCTTCGTAGAGTCGCCAATTATCTTGCTTGCGGCTATCATTTGGTTTTTGAAGATATACGAGGAGGGGAAGTATTGCACCTTTCCACATGCCATAGAATTCTTGAATAGACCGTATGCCCAGATATTCCCGATACTCACCTCTTACGATGAGCTGGCGAACTACCTTTCGCCTTTTATGGACGCTTGGGAGGGTGGAGCACAAGACCAATTACAGGGGCAGATAGCTAGTGCCAAGATACCGCTTTCACGAATGATTTCTCCCGCCTTATACTGGGTGATGACGGGCGATGACTTTTCGCTCGACATCAATAACCCCAATGAGCCGAAAGTGCTTGTGGTAGGGAACAACCCCGACCGACAGAACATATATTCGGCTGCGCTCGGTCTCTACAATAGTCGCATTGTGAAGCTTATCAATAAGAAGCATCAACTTAAAAGCTCGGTGATTATAGATGAGCTACCAACCATCTACTTTCGTGGTCTAGATAACCTGATCGCCACAGCTCGTAGTAACAAGGTTGCTGTGTGTCTAGGCTTTCAGGACTTCTCTCAGCTGACCCGTGATTATGGGGATAAGGAGAGTAAGGTGATACAGAATACGGTGGGCAATGTTTTTAGCGGACAAGTCGTGGGAGAAACGGCTAAGACGCTTTCCGAGCGTTTCGGCAAAGTGCTTCAGCAACGGCAGTCCATGACCATCAATCGTAACGACAAGTCCACATCTATATCTACGCAGATGGATAGCTTGATTCCTGCGAGTAAGATTAGTAATCTTACACAAGGTATGTTCGTTGGGGCTGTCTCAGACAATTTCGATGAACGCATCGATCAGAAAATCTTCCACGCTGAGATCGTTGTGGATGTTGCCAAGGTCTCTGCTGAAACGAAAGCTTACCAGCCTATCCCCATCATAGCAGACTTTACAAACGAAAATGGCTCCGACAGTCTGCGGGAGACTATTGAAGCCAACTACCGCCAAGTCAAGCAAGAGGTGCTATCCCTCGTAGACTCTGAGACTGCTCGTATCAAAGCTGACCCTGCACTTGCTCACCTCATCAAAGAATGATTCGTAAAGATAGATGCCAATGCTTTCTAGGTTGCTATTAGCGTGATTACTAGAGGAATGCACTAGTTGGAAGTATTAATAATCATTCATCTCGCAGTTCTATCGTGTCATAAATAACAAGAAGGCTGATCGGAAAATCCCTATTTTTAGGTATTGTGTATTTTGGAAAACCTTA
Source organism: Porphyromonas uenonis DSM 23387 = JCM 13868 (assembly GCF_000482365.1). Lineage (GTDB taxonomy): Bacteria > Bacteroidota > Bacteroidia > Bacteroidales > Porphyromonadaceae > Porphyromonas > Porphyromonas uenonis. Next base: position 1,893 of record NZ_AXVC01000033.1, read on the forward strand.
CGACCTTTGTTCGCAGAAGTAGGATAAAGTTCTTATTATGCAGACGACAAAGGAACATACACGCAGACTATTGCAAGATACAGCTCGAGAAGCGTTTCTAGGGAAAGGCTTCAAGGCGGTGTCTATGCGTGAGATTTCCAGGCTGTCTGGTGTTGGGCTAAGCAACATATACAATTATTATCCCTGCAAGGATGATTTGCTGGCAATCGTCTTGCGTCCACTTTTGGAGGCGATGACTAATATGCTGGAAAACCATAATAGTGATGAAAAACTTTCACTTGAGATCTTTACCTCAGAAGAGTATTACCGTCAATATATGCAAGAGGTAATGGGTGTGATTACTCGTTATCGCAAGGAGCTTAGGTTGCTATTTCTCGATACTCGAGATACACGATTTGAAGACTATTGGGAGCGATGGATTGATAAAAGTACGATAACCGGAATCGACTATCTAGAAAGGATGAAAGAATTATATCCAGAGCTACATACTAGTGTTTCCCCTTTTTTCATACACTTCATCAGCTCTTGGTGGATCAGTATGATGAGAGAGATTGTATTGCACGAGGAGCTTTCCTCCGAGGATATCGAATGCTTTATCGGTGAATATATCCACTTCAGTATAGGTGGGTGGAAGCGCCTTATGAAGGTAGATCATCAGAGCGTATTATGAGCATTACATATAGTACTAGCAATGAAAGAAATATGATTTTGGAGAGGGCGTTGATGGGCTTTCTCTCTTTGATGCTGATAAGTGTGGGCAAAGCCGTGGCAATGTCTATTGCACTAAAGCTTGGTACGAGTGGTCAATGACAATAAAGAATGAAATGAATGATACAGACTATCCAAATACAAAGTAGCGGGGGAATTTATTCTAGAGTCCTGCAGTATAAGAGATTTCATTTTAGGAAATCATCCTATCGAGCGAGTCGCCTACAGAGGCGGCTCGCTTTGTTTTTGAACAAAACGTCTTCCTGTTCTCTTTTGGGCTATTGCCACTTAGGAGTAAAGACACCTCAATATGAATGTAACATGAAACGATATGAAAATAGAAAGAATTAACAATTGGTTTGCCTTACGTGGCAAAAGAATGATGCGTAATCGCTGGGTAGTGCTGGGAGGGTTTATCCTGATTCTTGCCATTGGCGTATCGGGACTTAGGTACTTCAAGGTAAGTGCTTCATGGGAAGACTACTTTCTCGAAGACGACCCGATGCTTGTCAAGACCGAAGAATTCAAGGAGATATTCGGGAATGACAACTTCGCAGCCGTGCTGACTAGGTGTGACAATTCGTTTACGAAAGACAATCTGGAGCTGATCCGTGAACTAACGAACGAGATGGTGGACAGCCTTTCGTACGCCGACAAAATCACCTCTCTTACCGACATCGAGTTTATGATGGGAGGCGAAGATGGTATCGCCATTGAGCAGATAGTTCCCGATACGATCCCTACGGATCCCAAGCAATTGGAAGAGATTCGTCGCAAGGCTTATATGAAACCTCACGTAGCAGAGCGATTAATTTCCAAAGATGGAACGCTCTCGTGGATTATACTCAAGCTACGTACTTTTCCCGAAGACTCTGTTTGGAATAAGGGGAAGAACCCTGTTTCTCCCGAGGTGCTTACGGGCAATGAACTAGAGCATATTATCACCAAGGACAAGTACAAGGCACTTCATCCCAAAGGAACTGGGCTACCCTATGTAACAGCGATGAAAATGGGATGGATTGGGAAGGAAATGCCACGTGTAATGGGTATCGCGGCTCTCGTCTCCATTCTTATTCTCCTACTGGTGACACGTTCATTTAGAGGGGTCGTCGTCCCTCTTCTCACCGCTATCAGCTCCATCATCGTGGTGTATGGGGTGCTGGGATATGTTGGTATGACCATAGACAGCGGTATGGTATTGATCCCTATGTTGCTGGTCTTTGCCGTTTCCATTGCATACAATATTCACGTATACTCCTATTTCAAGCGTAGGTTCCTCATTCATGGAATAAGGAAACAAGCCGTAGAGGAAACGGTAGGGGAAATGGGGTGGCCAGTGCTTTTCAGTGCACTCACCACTTTCGCAGCCTTGCTTTCATTCCTCGCCATTCCTATGCAACCGATGCGTTTTATCGGAATAGCCACCTCTTCGTGTGTGATGCTGTCATTTCTTTTCACCATTACCTTGATGCCCATTCTCCTCAGTTTTGGCAAGGACGGAAAGCCTCACCCCAAGGTACAGGAGACTGGTGGGCGATGGATGGATCAGAAGCTGGAAAGCTTAGGCAAGAGTGTACTCAGGCATGGCACCTTGATACTCGGGCTTACTGGGATTATCTCTGTGGTTCTTATCTACCAATTCACCAAAATAGAGACGGCTTTTGATGTAGAGCGAACGATGGGACGAAAGATTGATTATGTCAACAACCTATTGGAGGTGGGGGAAAGCGAACTTGGGTCTGTTTATACCTACGATGTAATGATTGACTTCCCAGAAGATGGATTGGCAAAGTCTCCGGCAATGCTACTGCGATTGGACTCCCTTGCACAGCATGCCGGTGGGTATAAGTTGACCAAGCGAACGACCTCGGTATTGAATATACTCAAAGACCTAAATCAAACGCTCCATGACGGTAATCCCTCTTATTATACCATTCCCCATAACCCTGATGAGGTTGCACAGCTGTTGCTCCTTTACGAAAATGCGGGAGGTAGTGAAGCGGAGTATTGGATAGATTACGACTACCGCCGTCTTCGCCTGATGGTGGAGATGAACTCATACGATTCTGGGGAAACGGAGCGAGAGTTGAACGATATAATTGCTTACGCACAGAAGCTCTTCCCCAATGCAGCGGTCACTACCGTTGGAAGTATCCCACAGTTTACCGTAATGATGCAGTATATCGCACGAGGACAAATGGTTTCGTTCGCCATTTCTCTCCTTATCATAGGTATACTGATGATGATCGTTTTCGGCAGTGTACGCATAGGGCTTGTCGGTTTAATTCCCAATGTCACCCCAGCACTGGTCGTTGGCGGACTGATGGGCTGGCTGGGCTATCCATTGGATATGATGACGGCCACTATTATGCCGATGATCCTCGGCTTGGCTGTGGACGATACCATACACTTCATCAATCATAGTCATCTTGAGTTTGACCGTAAGGGCAATTATAGGAATGCGATTCTTCGTTCATTCCACACTATTGGCACTCCAATCGTCTTGACAAGCGTAGTAATCTGTGCCAATTTCGCTGTATACACCACATCAGAGGCCCTCTCCTTTGTACATATGGGGATGCTATCCGTGGCAGGTGTCTTGTCGGCACTGCTTGCCGACCTCTTTGTGACGCCTATACTTATCAAGAAGTTCCATCTGTTTGGCAAGGAGACAAACACTATCGAAAGGCCAAAAGAACAAACAAACATAATTGAATCATAATGAGTAATACAAACAAACAAAAGAAGCCGTCGGTATTGAAGCGATTGCTCCCCTACGCAGGTAAGAAAAAGTATATGCTTCCGCTGGCGATGGTTTTCTCGGCCCTCTCGGGTATTTTGGTGCTGATGCCTATGGTCTATATCCATAAGATTGTCAGCGGGATTATCTTGAGTGGTAGTGTCGATGGGGAGACCATACGATACTACGCCGTTCTGGCAGCGAGTTTTGCCGCAACAGGAATGCTACTCTATTTTTGTGCGTTAATGGTATCCCACCTCTTCGCTTTTGAAGTCGAGGCCAACATCATCAAACTCAGCGTGAAGAAGATGATGTCGAAACCTTTGGGCTTCTTTGCCAATCGCGAAAGTGGCAATCTCCGCAAGACGATTGTCGATGGGGCTGCTGAGACCCACACGATGCTGGCACATCAGTTGCCCGACCTCGCCATGACGATTGTTTCGCCCATAGTGCTATTGATCTTCTTCTTCCTTTTCGACTGGCGGCTTGGTCTAGTGAGCCTTGTTCCGATGGTCATAACCGTGCTATTGATGGCGACTATGGCGACCCCAAAGAGCAAGAAGTTGCGGGAAGAGTATTACGAGGGACTTGCCAATCTTTCTGCCGAATCGGTAGAATATGTGCGTGGCATCCCAGTCGTAAAGACCTTTGCCCAGAGCGTGGAGAGCTTCGATCGTTTCTACTCACTCATCGTAAAGCTGAAAGATTTCGTGGTGCGGTGGAGCATGGGGTTCAAGAATAAGATGTCGCTGTACGAAGCCATTTCAAGCTCTACGGCATTCTTCTTGGTGCCTGTTGCCATTATGATGATCACCTCGGGAGGTGATATGCGAGAGGTGCTGGGTAATTCCGTTATCTATCTATTAATAGGGCCTGTGTTCGGTGTCTTTATGATGCGAAGTGCCGCCATGCAAAACTTCATCTACTTCGCAGAGTTGGCGTTGGATAAGATTGACACAGCTTTGGATTATGAAGACCTCACTTACGGCGAAGCAACAGCTGTTGGAGATGGCTTGGAGTTCAGAAACGTCTCCTTTTCATATGGAAAAGACAAAGTGCTGGACAACGTATCGTTTAAGGTGAACAAAGGTGAGACTGTTGCCCTGGTGGGAGCTTCGGGAGGAGGTAAGACCACCGTGGCACGTTTGGCAGCTCGCTTCTACGATGCCGATGAGGGCGACATCTTCATTGGAGGTACCAGTATCAAGGAGTATAAGAAAGAGGCCTTGAGCCAAAAAGTAGCTTTTGTATTCCAAATGTCTAAGCTCTTTAAGATGAGCCTAAGGGAGAACTTATTGCTAGGTAACCCCAACGCCAGCGATGAGGAGATAGAGCAAGCTCTCGTCAGAGCTGGAGCCAAAGAGATTGTCGATAATCTAGAAAAGGGCTTGGATACCGTATACGGCACTAAGGGCACCTATTTTTCAGGTGGCGAAATCCAACGCCTTTCTATCGCAAGGGCTTTCCTGAAGAATGCCGACTTTGTGATACTTGACGAGGCAACCGCTTTTGCAGATCCCGAGAACGAGCATATTATTCAAGCCTCGTTCAAGGAACTATCAAAGGATAAAACCACACTGATGATCGCACATAGGCTCTCCACAGTGGTCAATGCCGATAGAATCCTAGTAATGGAGAATGGCAAAATCGTGGAAAGTGGTACGCATAATGAATTATTAACCCTAGGCGGTGTCTACAAAAAGCTGTGGAGCGAGTATCAAAAAGCCGCCAATTGGAGAATAGGAGGTGACAATGAATAAGTTCTTTAAGCAAAAATACGCCATGTCGGAGCAGGGTGCGAAGAACCTGCAGAAGTCTATCTTCTCGCATACCATCCTAAATCTGACCAAGATGTTTCCGCCCACTATCGGATTTGTCTTTTTATTCCAATATTTGGGCAGTTTGGAGGGTATTCCTGCACCAGTAGAGCTGACCCTAGTAGACTATATCGTCATCATCTTAGTGATGCTGTTGGTGATGTTTTTTGTGGCAAGGTGGGATTACGTACGCCTTTACGACAATGTCTATAATGAAAGTGCCAACTCACGCATCGATATAGCCAACCGTCTGAAGAAACTGCCTCTCTCATATTTCGGCAAGCGTGATGTATCCGACCTCTCGGCGACGATGATGAGCGACCTGAATCTCTATGAGCAAATATTCTCACACTCCGTGCCGCATATCTATGCCACATCCATTTCTACGGTGATTATATCTGTAATGATACTCGCTTATAATTGGCAACTCGGATTGGCGGCATTGTGGGTCATCCCCGTCTCGCTACTACTCTTTTCACTTTCCAAGAGGAAACAACGGAATGATGTGAATGCCTATGTGAAGACCAGTCGTGACGTGCTTGACGGCTTACAAGAGCAGATTGACCAGATACAGGAGATTAAGTCCTATAATCTAGAAGAGCGGACACTGAACGAGTTCTACCACAAGATAGATGGTAATACTAGGAATAAGGTAAAGATAGAACTCTCCGCTGGTATTGCCACCGCACTGGCTGGTATGCTGATGAAGCTCGGAATCGTCTCGGTGGCGATTGTCGGTGCCAACATGCTGATTGCCGGACAAATCAATATTCTGGTCTATATCGCCTACCTCATCCTCACGGCAAGCATCTACGTGCCTATAGAGGGCATTCTGTCCTTTATGGCTATGATCGTGACACTCGATGGTGTGGTGGCACGTATCAAGGAGATCAAGACTATGCCTATTCAGGAGGGCAAACAAGAGATGAACCCTATGGATTATAGTCTAGATTTCAAAGATGTAGTATTCGGCTACGAGGATTATACCGTCATCAACGGCGTGAGCTTCACTGCGAAACAAGGCGAGGTGACAGCATTGATTGGAGCTTCTGGAAGTGGCAAGACCACGCTGACCAAGTTGGCCGCTCGCTTTTGGGACATACAGCAGGGCAAAATCCTGCTCGGTGGCGAGGATATTAGTCAGATAGATCCCGAAACACTGCTCAAGAACTACGCCATTGTCTTTCAGGATGTAGTGCTATTCAATGCCAGTATCAAAGACAACATTCGTATCGGCAAGAAAGGAGCAACGGACGAGGAAGTGACTCGTGTCGCCAAAATTGCCCGCTGTGATGAGTTTATCGATCGTATGCCTGATGGTATTGATACCGTCATCGGGGAAAACGGCGAGCGACTTTCTGGTGGCGAACGCCAGCGGATCTCCATCGCCAGAGCCCTCCTAAAAGATGCACCCATCATCTTGATGGATGAAGCCACGGCCTCGCTAGATGTGGAAAATGAAAGCCTAATACAAGAGGCTTTGTCGGAGCTGATCAAGGAGAAGACAGTCATTGTTATCGCTCACCGCATGCGTACCATTCGTGGAGCCAATAAGATCGTGTTGCTCCATCAAGGTAAGATTGAAGCAATGGGTACGGATGCAGAGTTGCAGGTGCAATCGGCTACCTACAGGAAGATGCTTGAAAAGTCAATAGGATAAAATCAACAACAAAATATCAATCATGATGAAAAGAATTATTTTAGCAAGTTTGGTGGTTTGGGCTTTTGCCGCCACTGCAATGGCTCAGACGGGCAGAGAGATTGCCCAAAAAGTAAAAGATCGTCCCGATGGCGATACCCGTCAATCGGAATTGGTCATGAAACTGATCAATAAGCGTGGGGCGGTACGCGAGCGGAAGCTTATCTCTTACTCCATAGACGTGGGAGCGGGGAAAAAAGACCGTAAGAGTATCATGTTCTTCCTATATCCCGGAGATGTAAAAGGGACAGGCTTTCTCACTTGGGATTACGACAATCCTAATAAAGACGATGACAGATGGCTCTACTTGCCCGCGATGAAGAAAACCCGCCGCATCAGTGGCTCTTCTGCCAAGCAGGATTACTTTATGGGCAGTGACTTCACCTATGATGATATGGGCAGTCGCAATGTAGACGAAGACTCCCACCAGTTGCTGGGCGAAGAGACTATTGGCGGACACAAGTGCTGGAAGCTGGAATACACGCCTAAAGACAAACGTGAGATCTACTCTAGAAAGGTGGCGTGGATTCGTCAAGACTGCCTTATCGCCGTTAAGGTGGAGTACTACGACAAGATGGGGAAGCTACACCGTCGCCTTGAATTGTCGGACATTGTGAAGGTTTCTGGTTTTTGGATTGCAAAAAAACTGCATATGACCAATGTTCAGACTAATCATCAGACGATTCTTGAGTTTAAGGATCCTAAGTTCAATACCCCTATGAACGAGGCTCAATTCAGTGTAAGCACCTTGGAAAAAGGCCGATTCTAATGACAGATACAACTAGTCATTCAGCAAAATTCTTGTTGCTGTTTATTCTCTTCTTGCCCCTGCATATCGCATGGGGTCAAGAAGAGGTGGCTTCATCGTGGCAAGTCAAAGGATTTGTGGATACCTATCATGCCGTCCGCTCCGAAAAACCGAACAACTTTATGTCTTCGCGCACGAGAATAAGGGGAGAGATAGGTAAAAGTTTTGAAGGCTCTTCGCTTTTTGTCTCATTCAACGCAACTTACAATGCATTATTAAAAGAGCGTACAGGTTTTGAACTGCGGGAAGCGTATCTTGACCATAGAGATGACCATTGGGGCTTTCGCCTTGGGCGACAATTGGTCATTTGGGGGGCGGCAGACGGTGTGCGTATTACCGACTTGGTCTCTCCTATGGATATGACAGAGTTCTTGGCACAAGACTATGATGACATTCGGATGCCAGTCAATGCTCTACGCCTTTTCGTCTTTAACGATAAAATGAAACTGGAACTGCTTGCCGTGCCAACCTTTGAAGGGTATAAACTCCCTACCGACGCAATAAATCCATGGTGCATTTTGCCCAAAGATAGCCCACTGCCTATTCTCTGGGAAGAAAACGGGAGCCACCCCAGTCTTCATTTTGCCAATATCGAGTATGGCGGAAAGCTCTCTTTTACCTTGCCCGGAGTGGACTTTTCGCTCTCCGCATTGCATACGTGGAACAAGATGCCCGTGTTTACGTATCGCCCTACAGATACCCACATTGTCGTTTCTCCGCAATACTACCGAATGGGATTTTTCGGAGGAGACATATCCAAGCCTCTAGGGCAACTGGTATTACGAGGAGAAGCAGCCTTCAATGTGGGGAAGCATTTCAGCTATAGACCTGATGCGTCCGATCAGCAACAAAAAGGCTTTAACACTGTGAATTATCTCGTGGGTATCGATTGGTATGCTCCCAAAGATTGGGTGGTTATGGCACAGTTTTCTTCTGAAAGCATCCTAAAGTACGAAGACCAGATTGCACAGCCTCGTCACAATTCACTCCTTACGCTCAATGTGTCGAAAAAGCTGTTGGATAACACCCTACAACTCTCCAACTTCACCTATTTCGACCTCAACCATAAAGGTTGGTTTAGTCGATTTACTGCCGCCTACTCTCTGAATGACTTCATTCAGCTCTCTCTCGGGTATGATTGGTTTGGAGGCGATGAAGGCGTGTTCAGCGCGTATAAAAACAACTCAGAAGTATGGGCGAAGGCAAAATATAGCTTTTAACCCAAGTTTCACGGGAGGAAGTGTGTAATGGTTGCTGGGGGCGGGCGGGAGCATTTGAGTTATGGACTTTGTGTCCTACAGATTTTGATTTTCCTAAAGGGGGCTTCTCGTTGCTTCTCTGACAGCTCTAGACCACAAAGCTTGCGAGGAGCCTTGCTTTGTTGACGATCTTGTCGCTGTTCCTGACGCTCTTTGAGACTCTTGTTCTCTCCGAAGATGAACTCAATGCCTTTCTTCTCTGCATTGACCTGAAGCGTAGCATCGAAGGATTTGCCACTCTTAGCGGTCATACCTTCTACTCTCACGGCTTATGCCCATCTGCTCAAACTGTTCCCATTTCACCTTGTCGGGGTCAATGCCTTGGAAGGACTGTTTCTGCTCGCCTGCATAGTCCGAAGGATTGACACGGGCGGAGTCCAGCATCTCTTTATTGGAGGGGACTTCCGAAGCTTTAAGCATCTCCGAGAGCACACGTGCACTGGCAACGGCACTCTCAAAAGGCACTTTGAAGAAGTTCAGCGGTGTGGGATGCTTGAACTGACGCATGAAGTTGGAGAGGAAGTTTTCCAGCGCATTGCTGTGCTTGTCGAACTTCAGGAAGCTCTGTTCATGCTCGGCGGTGGGCGGAACGGTTTTCAGTCCGCCTTTCTCGTCCGTACCTGTGACGACTTTGAGATTCTCGTCTTTCTGATTCTTGACCAAAAGGACTTCTTGGTCTTTGATTTTTTCGTCCATATTATAATGTATTTAATGGCACCAACAGCGGTACACGGACAAAATTAAACCAAAGAAACCGTGTGCGTTATAGGTTATAAATAACTGCGTACTTGTGGCGTCGATATGGATAGAAGTGGCAAAAAAGAGGTATGGTTCTTGAGCCATACCTCCATATTATCAGTTCTCTTTTTAATCGTATTGATGTGTAGTTCGAGTTAAAAGATACTTTATAATTCATTATTCTGCATTATTATGATTACCTTTGTAGGTCTGATAATCAAAAAACAATACCCGAAAGATCTATGTCTCGGTTACCCATCCATAGAAGTTCACAACTCTCAGATTTCGGAGTCTATCTGAAGACCGTCATCTCTCGGACATCGGCATCTTCAGACAGATACGCCTTTTCTCATACCGACGATTATTATTTCTTTGGCTTCATAGAGGGTGGGCAATGCTGTCTGAATATTGATTTCGAGGAATACACTTTCGGGAAAGGAAGTCTGGCTATCATTCTACCCGGGCAGGTGCATCGTATCATCGACGCTTCCAATCTTTCTGCAAAATTTCTGGTTATCGACTCGGTATTGGTGGATAAGGGGGAAAAACGAACGCTTGAGAGATACGGTCGCCCTCAAATACAACTATCCGACATATCGGAACAGAAACTATTATTATCACTTCTTGACTGCAAACTGAGTGGCATGAAAAATCCATCTGCCAAAGCAGTCGTTCAGCGACTGACCACCGTCATTGTAGGGTTAGTCGTGGAGAACATTGTAAATGCAACGATAGCTCAATCCAAATTGCAGGGGACAGTGACCAGACACAAGGAAATAGTATGGGAATTTCGGGATTTGTTGGAAAGCAATATCCGAAGCAAACGTTCGCCATCATTCTATGCCGGGCGGCTGAACATTACCGTTGCCTACCTGAATGAAGCTGTAAATTCTGTTCTGGGGACAAGTGTGAGCCACCATATCCAAAACGAGATTATTTTGTTGGCTAAACGTCAATTGGTCTATACTACAGATTCCATCAAAGAGATTGCACATAGTTTAGGCTTTAACGATTACTCCTACTTCACACGGCTGTTTACCAAGGTTGCAGGCGTTTCTCCCACGCTCTTCAGAAGGACTTACCACGAATAGTGCTATCATTACCGTTGTCCGTCTATTGTGACAGCTTGTATCCCACCGTACCTTTGCAGCGAACTTTATTCACTTAAAAAGATACGGATTATAAGGATGAACAACGCTGTGAATATTTTGCGAGAAGGAAGTATGATGAAAGCCCTGACAAAATTGGGGATACCTATTGTCATCGCAATGCTGATTATGGCAATATACAATGTGGTAGATACTTTTTGGGTTGCACGTCTTGGAACTCTTCCTGTCGCCGCTGTATCGGTTGTGTTCCCTATATCGTTGTTATTTCTTGGGATAGGACTGATGTTCGGTGTCGGAGGCGGAGTGTATATATCCCGTCTGTTGGGAGCGAAACAGGCTGTCAAGGCAAGTCAGGTCGCTTCCGTCTCAGTGATAACCTCTGTGATGTTGGCAGCTCTCATTGCCCTTGTGTGCAATGCGTTCCTGCCAGACATCCTACTTTTCATGGGAGCAAACGAGGAGATGATAAGTTTGGCAGAATCCTACGGCAGGCTTTTTATCATCAGTTGTGTCATAGGGACATTGAATGTGTCCATGTCCAATATCATTGTTTCACAAGGTGCGTCGAAGACATCTGCGTCGGCAATGATCATCGGCTCTATCGTTAATGTTGCATTAGACCCCTTGTTCATATACACTTTCAATTGGGGTGTGGAAGGTGCTGCATGGGCAACTATTCTTTCAAGAATCATCACGACGGCTATTTACATCCGTTTCCTTACGAAAGCAGAGGTAAAAGTATCTCTTGCCTTGTTCGCTCCCACGATAAGAATATACGCAGACATCATTAAGATTGGTATCTCTATGCTCTTTTTGCAACTACTCCAGACCCTTTCCATCAGTTTGTTGCAGAAAGCCGCTGTGAAATATGGGGCAGAGGCTGTTGCGGCTGTGGGTATCGTCCTGAAAATCGTCACATTGGGAACAAACGTGGTCTTCGGATTTGTAAAAGGACTCCAACCTATGGCAGGCTATAACTACGGGGCAGGCAATTTTCAAAGATTAAGGGAAGCGGTGTGCTGTTCTCTGATACTCACAACCTCGTTTTGTGTGCTCTGGAGTATTCTTATAGTCATTTTTACCTCTCCTATCATCAGTTGTTTCGGTAAAGACGAAACAATGCAGGAAATAGCAAGAATTGCGCTTAGAGCCAATACGATTATGTTCTTCACTTTCGGATTCCAATTTGTGTATTCCACACTATATATGGCAATCGGAAGAGCAAAGCAAAGTCTTCTGCTAAACATCGGACGGCAAGGTTTGTTTTTTATCCCTATAATATTGCTGCTTCCATCGTATTGGGGACTAAATGGAGTGCTTTATGCACAGCCTATTGCCGACGTCTTTGCAACTTTTATGACACTGTTCTTTGCTGTCCGAATTCATAAGGAGATAGGTCATAAATCACATCTCACAACAGAGAATCTGCAATGTTGAACCATAAAAGATATGATTATGCTAAGACTTATTCAAACGGAAGAATTTAAGACGATAATTTCGTCTTGCTCTACAAATGAACAAGAACAAAAAGCATCGGAGAACTTTATGAAGAGGATCATTGATCTATGTGATGCAGAAGACGACGCTATCTCTTTGTTTCGTATTCTTCGCTATACTCGTTTTCGTTTACAAACTTTGCAAGCGGTGTATTTGATGGACGGAAAGGAAAAAAAATGTGTCGGAGCTACTATGTGTCATTGATACGGAGTTAAAGTTATTAAAGATGCGGATGCAGGGGCTTCTTTCTACTTTGCCCGTCAAACCAACCGAGAAACTTCGTTGGACAGGTAAAGCAACCGACTTGGTGGAACTACTCTACGCACTTGATACCTGTGACTGTATCAACGATGGTGAAATCGGTATAGAAGAATTGGCAGATGCCTTTTCCGAAATCTTTGGTATAGAAATCAAGAACTGCTACAACGTCTATATGAACATGAAACGCCGCAAGGATGACAGCCGCACCTATTTTCTTGATGAACTCCGAGAGGAGCTGAACAAGCGTATGGTGGAGAGTGACCTGAAAGGCGGAAAGTTCAAGAAACGGTAAATCAAAGGGTGTCGTTCCCTGAAAATGGTTGACTAATTTTTTTGCTGAAACGGATATCGGTTGACATCGTTTTTGTCGTCAAACTAGAATGAGTTGTCTTGCTTTTCAAATATACTGATTTTAGTTGACTCTGGCAATGTGGGGTAGTTTTTCTCTCTCTGCTTCTCTGAATAATATGTTGGATTGTGCTTAGGGTGCGATCCATTTTTTATAGGTATGAGTTGCATTTCTTAATTGAATATACGGACTGGCTCGCTAGAAGCTTGACAGAGTAGCCATTTACGTAATAGTGCTTGAGTGCCTCAAGCCGTTCGGCCGTTGTGGCATGTCCCTTGGTTGGGCGATTTGTTGATCCCTGTGCGGGCTTAGACTTTGTGTCTTTTGTCTGTTTCATTGTACTCATAATTAGGTTAGTTACGAGTCAACTTTTTTCAGGGTAAGACATCGCTTAGTACTACTGTAATAATGTTCCTTCTGAGTTCCAAGTTTGACATAAAAATCAAACTACCAAATCTTGGGCGAATTTTCTTTTTCATCACTTCCTTTCCTTATAAATCCCTGGGACTTAGAAGAGGTCATTTTAGCCTATATATTTGCTGTCTGAAAGGTATTATTCAAATCAAACAGAGTGATTTATGGAAGCAAATAGCAATGACAACTACGTGCTGGTCTTAGAGGATCGCACCGAGGTAAAGAACCAGCAAGAAGCGGGGAAACTCTCCATCGTTTCGGGCATTGATGATAAGGGCAAGCTCAAAACAACTGAGCCACTTGAAGCTAATCAGGCAGCATTTCTAAAGTTCAACAGCAAAGATGGACTGCTGAAGAACTTTATGACCAACTTCCTCAAGCAGTTCAATAACCCCTCCCACTTTGGGCTATACAAGGTGGTGGCGAACAATGTGGAGCAAGGTGTGGATAACCTGCGTACTCTGCTCCAAAGCCGAGAGGCTCCCGAAAGCAGACAACAGTTGGCAGAGGTCGGTGTACCCTTTGAAGACTATCTGCCACAGCAGAAGAAGAGCACAGCCATTGATGCAGACAAGGTAGACTGGAAGATGCTTGACAGTCTCGGACTCTCCCGTGAGCGGTTAGAGCAGAGTGGTGAGCTAGAGAAGATGCTCAACTGGCAGAAGAGCAACCTCGTGACCATAGCCATCCCCATAGGAGATACAACTATCTACACAGAGGCTCGCCTTGCTTTCCGCACAGATAATGAGGGCAATATCGGGTTAGCCATACACGCTATGCGTAAAGAGCCACAACTCGACTATCCCTATATGGGCTACAAGTTCTCCCCCGAAGAGAAGGAGCAACTACTCGCGACAGGTAATCTCGGCAAAACCATCGAAGTGACACCCAAGAGCGGAGAACCTTTTGCAGCCTATGTCTCCATCGACCCACAGACCAATGAGATTATCGCCTTGCGTGCCGACCGTGTAAGCATTCCTCAAGAGATCAAAGGAGTCACACTCTCTGACCAACAATACAAAGATCTAGTGGAGGGCAAAGCAGTGAAAGTAGAAGGTATGACCGCTAAGAGTGGCAAGTCCTTCGATGCTACGCTTCAGGTCAATGCAGAGAAGAAAGGCATTGAGTTCATCTTCGGAGAGAACAAGAGCCTCAAAGAGCGTCAGGAACAGCAACAAGATCGTCAACAAGGCAAGGCACCTCGCAAGCTTTGTGGTCTAGAGCTG
>NZ_AXVC01000034.1 GCF_000482365.1 Porphyromonas uenonis DSM 23387 = JCM 13868
GACCGCTAAGAGTGGCAAATCCTTTGATGCTACGCTTCAGGTCAATGCAGAGAAGAAAGGCATTGAGTTCATCTTTGGAGACAACAAGAGTCTCAAAGAGCGTCAGGAACAGCGACAAGATCGTCAACAAAGCAAGGCTCCTCGCAAGCTTTGTGGTCTAGAGCTGTCAGAGAAGCAACGAGAAGCCTTAGACAACGGTCGCACACTTTACCTCAAAAACATGATCGATAAAGAGGGACAACCCTTCAATGCCTATGTCCGTATGGACAAAGAGCAAAACCGCCCACGCTTCTACAAATGGAACCCTGACAAGAAGCAAGGAACGGGAAAGGTCGAAGCCGTGGCGGAAGAGCACAAGACGCAGGTAGCCGTGAATAATCACGGTAAGACCAACGAAGCTACCAAGCAGGTGAAAGAGCCACTGAAAAAGGGGCAAACAGCGCCCACTGCTGAACAAAAGCAGAAACAGGACGAGAACAAGCAGAAGAAGTCACGAGGACGTAAGATGTAACCCACAATCCTTTCAAAGACTATGACAACATGTATTATTGCTGAGAAACCCTCGGTAGCACGAGATATAGCCCGAATCGTTGGAGCGACAACAAAGCAAGACGGTTATTTAGCAGGAAACGGTTACCTCGTCACGTGGGCTATGGGACACCTCATTACACTTGCCATGCCAGAAGCTTACGGCTATTCTAACTACAAAGCTGAAGAGTTGCCCATCTGCCCCAATCCCTTCCAGCTCATTGTTCGACAAGTGCGTAAGGACAAAGAGTACCACGAAGACCCTGCAGCACTCAAGCAGCTCAAGGCAATAGGCTCCTGCTTTAATCAGGCAGATCGTATTATTGTGGCAACAGATGCCGGAAGAGAAGGTGAGCTCATCTTTCGCTGGATTTACCGACACTTAAACAGTCACAAGCCCTTTGATCGCCTATGGATCTCCTCCCTTACTGACAAAGCTATCCGAGAGGGTCTAGCGAATATCAAGCCCGGGAGTCATTATGACCATCTCTATTACGCAGCCCAAGCACGAGCAGAAGCTGACTGGTTGATGGGAATCAATGCCAGCCGAGCACTCTCCATTGCTTACCGTGGAGGCTACTCACTAGGACGAGTGCAGACTCCAACTTTGGCAATGGTGTGTCATCGCTATATGGAGCATAGAGACTTTACCTCTGTTCCTTATTGGAAGCTCTCTGCGATGATAGAGGACGAGGGCTTATCCATCAAAGCCGTGAGCCTACAGAACTTTGATAACGAAGCTGCTGCCCAAACTGCGCTCACTTCATTACGCAGTATCGGCTCGCTTACGGTCACAGAGGTCACAAGAAAGGTGACGCACACAGCTCCACCCCTCTTGTATGACCTGACCGCTCTGCAAAAGGAGGCTAATGTACGTCACGGCTTCTCAGCAGATAAGACCCTCACCCTCGCACAGTCGCTTTATGAGAAGAAGTTTACTACCTACCCCCGTACGGGTAGCCGATATATCAGTGAAGATGTTTTTGAGGAAGTTCCCGACCTCCTTCGCAAGATTGGCAAACCATTGCCCCAAGAGCTGAATCGCCACTCCGTAGATGACAGCAAAGTTACCGACCACCATGCCATTATCCCCACAGGAGAAACCGCATCGGTATTGTCGGTAGATGAGACCACGCTTTATCAAATGGTCGTTACCCGCTTCGCAGAAGCCTTCTCGGCGCACTCAGAAGAGGAGCGTATGCAGGTACTATTCAAGGATGAGACCAACAGCTATGTCTGGAAAGCGTGCCGTCAAGTCTCTTTGGGTTGGAAATCTGTACAGAGTGCCACTCCTCAAGAGCCTAAAGAGAGCGAGGAGGACGAGCCGATTTTGTCCTCATTGCCCAACTTGACTGAGGGGCAAACGCTAGCCCTGCAACAAGCAGACATAATCGAGCAAAAGAGCAAGCCTAAGCCACTCTATACAGAAGCAACCCTGCTCTCGGCTATGGAGCATGCTGGCAAGGAGGTAGAGGATGTTGCAAGTAAAAAGGCTTTGGCAGAGTGTGGCATAGGCACACCAGCCACACGAGCCAACATCATTGAGACACTCATCCTACGTGACTATATCCGTAGGGAGAAGAAGAGCATAGTTCCAACGGAGAAAGGGTTAGCCGTCTATGAAATCGTTAAGGACAAACGCATTGCCAATGCGGAGATGACCGGAGCATGGGAGGTGGCGCTAGCAGCAATCGAGGCAGGAAGTATGGATGCTGGTAAGTTTGCACAAGGCATCAACTCCTACGTCTCCACCATATGCGAGGAGTTGCTCTCACTCGCACCTGCATCTAGGCAACAAAGGTATCCCACATATCACTGCCCTAAGTGTGGTCGTGAGAGTGTGGGGATTTATGCCAAGGTGGCGAGATGTAAGAATGATGATTGTGATTTCCACATATTCCGTGAAGTATGCGGTACGTATCTCTCCGAAGAGAATATCCGAGACCTCATAACCAAGGGACGTACCCCCATCTTGAAAGGTTTGACGAGCAAGGCTGGTAAGAAGTTCAATGCCCGATTAGTTCTACAAGAGGATAGTTCTACCAAATTTGAGTTCGAGCAAAAGAGAAAGAAGTGATAGCCCGCACAAGCGACTTAGCTCAGTGCCACAACTATCTCTCACGACATTTCTTACTTGTCCTATCGTAGTTAATAGGAAGCCGCTCGGGGAGCCTTTGTGGTTTCTTAGAGGAGAGATGTAGTGCCAATACCCCTTGGCACTGTAGTTCCATAGGGGAGAAACTCGAGTGCCAATAGGGGTTGGCACTACAGTTTCATACGGAGGAAACTCTAGTTTCATAGGGGAGAAACTGCAGTTTCATAGGGAAGAAACTCCAGTGCCAGGCCTATGGGAAACTTTTCCCATGCGGATGAAACTGTGGAGTGACGGGGGGAGCAACATTTCCACTCAGACGAGACTCCACCAATTCACGTGAGGAACAAAAAGATCAAGTAATCGTATTTCCATTCTTGTGGGAGGTGTCCTCAATCCATTTGGTGGGATTGATCTCCTCCCTCCATGGCTAACAACTATCATCAACAAACAGAGTACCTCTATGGCATACAACAAGAAAGCAGTTTTGGCAGCGAATGCAGAAGCAATCCGTGTGGTGCTACGACTAGAAAAAGAGCATCGTCTGGCTACCGAAGCAGAGAAACGCATCTTGCGTGGCTACCAAGGCTTCGGAGGTCTGAAGTGCGTATTGAACCGCACAGATACACCAGCGGACATCCGCTATTGGAGCAAATCGGAGCAAGAACTCTTTGCTCCAACACAACAGCTCAAGCAGATGATCTATCGGGAAGCGGTCGATGCTCACACCGCCAAGCGGTACTGGGAGAGCATCAAGGCGAGTGTGCTCACCTCATTCTATACAGATAGACGTATCGTCTCTGCGATTTCAGATGCTCTGGCAACAAGTGGTGTGACGCTCAAACGATGCCTCGACCCCTCCTCGGGGATGGGTGCTTTTGCCGAAACATTTGCCAAGCAGGTGGGCATTGTTGATGCCTTGGAGAAAGATCTGCTCACGGCTCGTATCAGTCAAGCGTTGCACCCTTATGGCGAGGGCAACATCTTCGTGCGAAATGAACCCTTTGAAGCGATAGCACCCTTAGAAGAGAGGGAGAAGTATGACCTTGTAACTAGCAACATCCCCTTTGGAGACTTTATGGTCTATGACCGTGAGTATAGCAGGGGGAATGATCTCTTCAAAAAGGAGTCAACACGAGCCATTCATAATTACTTCTTCGTAAAGGGCTTGGACTGCACTAGAGAGGGAGGTCTCGTTGCATTTATCACTTCACAAGGCGTACTCGATGCAGCACTAAATGAGCCAATCAGACGCTACCTGATGCAAAACAGCCGACTCATCTCTGCTATCCGTCTGCCATCAGGGATGTTTAGCGAGCAGGCAGGGACTGAGGTCGGAAGCGACTTGATTGTCTTGCAGAAGCAGTCAGGCAAGGAGATTGGCGAGGAGCTGGAGAAGCAGTTTGTTCAGACAGTCGCCGTACCCAAAGGGGATGGTTTTTCTATGGCTTTCAACCATAACTCACTTTTCGAGGGTTCGTGGGATGATGTGGCACCTCGCACCATAGCCACCAGTCGTGAGCTGGGTAGAGACCCTTACGGCAAGCCAACTTGGAAATATCGCTTTGAGGGAACTATGGAGGAAATGGCTGAGAGCCTCCGAATACAGCTCACGCAAGATGTGACAGCACGTTTTGACCGCAAGCTCTATGAGACGGGAATAGCGATGAGCGAGGAGGAGCGACAGAATGAAGCCGAGAAGCAATTGCGTAAGCTGGGCGTAACGGTCGGATTGCCTGGGGTGGAGCCTAAAGTAGACGAAGAGCAAGAAACAGACAACGCTTATGATCTAATGCCTGATAGCATCAAGAGCCAACTCCCCAAGCTATATGACACCGAGAAGCAACTCCTTGGCGACCGCACAGCTTATATCCGATACTTCTTCCCGCTGGGAGCCTATACAGCCTACCTCTTAGAGTACAACCCAGAAGAACGTCTTGGGTTCGGAGCAGTTACCATGGGTTACGGTTGGGAGCTCGGTTATATCTCCTTGGACGAAATGAGAGAGGTCAAGATACATGGCTTGGGGATTGAACGCGACCTTCACTTTTCACCTACAGCACTGCATGAGATAGCCGAGTTAGAAGAGCTTGTCCAAGGACGGTATAGCAAAGAGGTGGTTGTAGAAGCTCCTAGTGTTGTAGTTACAGAGGTAGCACAAACAGAAGACCAGGCGGAAGAAGTCGTGGAGGAGCCCTTTTCAGAGGGAACTCCCATCAACTCCATCGAAAAGAATGAATTGGTAGAACCCATCCAGCAGGAGCAAGCCTCATCAATATTAGAACCAGCACCTGAAGGCGTGCCAGCTCTAACGCTACAGCATCAGTATGAAGCGGATATACGTACAGACCTAGAAGCCCCACGAGAGATGGGCGGACAGATGGTCTACTTTGATGATGACCATCATCCCGTGATGGATACAACTGATGTCGGTCTGGAACACGCGGGTTATTTATTTGCTCCCGAAGAGTACGAACTCTGGACGCAGGAGGTCGCTCGTGTTAACAGGGAAATCAAAGAGGTCAATAAGCAACAGACAGCCTCTAAACCTAAGCAAAGCTCAGTAAAGCGTCCAAGAGCAAGAAGAAGTACCAAGCTCTCCTCAATCGAGCAACCATCTCTATTTGATTTTGCAGAAGTGGAGAGAGAAGTACAGCCAGTTACAGAGGTTAAGAAGTCGTTTGATGCTTCACCTCGTCCATTCCTCTCTTTGCCCGACTCGCATCTACGAGACGGGTCGATCGTGTTGCAAAATGGACAAGTGGGGTATCTCTCCAATCTGAAGCGACAGCCCACCTTTCATCCGATGGACTTACCCTATGAGCGCCTAACCAAGCTCAAAGCGTACATCGAGATCCGAGAGAGTTATCATCGGCTATACGACTACGAAGCGAACAATAGATGTGAGGATAGCGAGGAGCGTATAAAGCTCAATCGGCTCTATGACGACTTCGTCAGTCGCTGGGGGTATCTCAATCAGAAGAGCAATACAGACCTCATCAAGATGGACGCTACTGGGGTCGAGATACTCTTCTTAGAGCGTTCCGATAAGGGGGAATACATCAAGGCAGACATATTTGATCATCCTACCGCCTTTGCCACTACAGAGGTGACAGTAGCTGCCGACCCCACGGAAGCTCTCGTTTCTTCTCTGAATAAGTATGGCTCTGTGGAGCTAGACTATATGAGTTCGCTTCTCCCCGATATGGAGGAGAGTGACATCATCTCAGCCCTAGAGGGACGCATCTACTACAATCCAGAAGTAGATGGTTACGAGGTGGCAGACAAGTTTATCTCAGGCAATGTGATAGAGAAGAGCGAGCAGATTGAGTCGTGGCTACTAGAGCACCCCGATCATGAAGAAGCACAGCAAAGCTTAGCTGCCCTACAGGCTGCCACACCTATACCGATACCCTTTGCTGAGCTTGACTTCAACCTTGGGGAGCGGTGGATACCAGCTAAAGTCTATAGTGCTTTTGCCTCAGAATTCTTTGAGACAGAGATCACCGTCTCCTATCAGAGCACGATGGATGAATATGTTTTGCAATGTGATAGACGCAATGGAAACATTTGGCATAAGTATGCTGTGCAGGGAGAGTTCAGACGCTATGATGGGCTTAATCTCTTAAAGCATGCGCTACACAATACCATCCCCGATATCAATAAGAATAAAGAGGTACGAGATCTAGAGACAGGCGAGACGAAAACGATCAAAGTGCGTGATGGGCATGCGATACAGATGGCTAATGCTAAGATAGAGGAGATACGTCAGGGCTTTGTAGATTGGCTAGGTAGAACGCCAGAGAGCTTTAAGCAACAACTATCCGACAGATATAATAAGCTATTCAACTGCTTCGTGCGTCCCAACTTTGACGGTGCGCATCAATCCTTTCCCGATCTAAATCTGAAAGGACTCGGGATCTCTGACCTCTATAAGAGTCAGAAGGATGCCGTATGGATGCTCAAAACCAATGGCGGGGGTATTTGTGACCATGAGGTAGGGGCTGGTAAGACCCTCATCATGTGTACGGCAGCCTATGAGATGAAACGCTTGGGCTTAGCAAACAAGCCGATGATTATCGGACTAAAGGCAAATGTCTTCGACATTGCCGACACTTTTAGAAAGGCTTATCCCAATGCTAGAGTGCTTTATCCGGGTAAGAACGACTTCAATAAGCAAAACCGCCAACGCATCTTTAACGACATCAAGAACAACGATTGGGATTGCATCATATTGACCCATGAGCAGTTTGGGATGATACCTCAAGCTTTAGAGATACAAGAGGCAATCTTGCAAAAGGAGAAAGACTCTATAGAGGAAAACCTAGAAGTCCTTCGTCAGCAAGGTGCAGACATTTCTCGAGCTATGCTCAAGGGGCTGGAGAAGCGAAAGCAGACCCTAGAAGCCAAACTACAAGGCATTCAAGATAGTATTGCCGAGCGTAAGGATGATGCAGTGGACTTCAAAATGATGGGCATCGATCACCTCTTTGTGGACGAGAGTCATCAGTTTAAGAATCTGATGTTCAACACTCGCCACGACCGAGTCTCTGGCTTAGGTAACCCAGAAGGGTCACAGCGTGCACTCAATATGCTTTTTGCCATACGTACTATTCAGGAGCGGTCGGGGAAAGACTTAGGAGCTACTTTTCTCAGTGGCACGACCATCAGCAACTCACTCACAGAGCTCTATCTGCTCTTCAAGTACCTACGTCCTCAAGCACTCGAA
This sequence comes from Porphyromonas uenonis DSM 23387 = JCM 13868, assembly GCF_000482365.1. GTDB lineage: Bacteria > Bacteroidota > Bacteroidia > Bacteroidales > Porphyromonadaceae > Porphyromonas > Porphyromonas uenonis. Next base: position 7,350 of record NZ_AXVC01000034.1, read on the forward strand.
AAGCAAGGCATCAATAGCTTTGATGCTTGGGCTGCGGTTTTTGCGAAGAAATCTACCGACTACGAGTTCTCCATCACCAATGACATCATACAGAAGGAACGCTTCAGAACCTTTATTAAAGTGCCAGAGCTGGCAGCCTTCTATGCGGAGATTTGTGACTATCGTACCGCTAAGGATATCGGCATCGACCGCCCAGAGAAGAACGAGATATTGCATAACATACCGCCCACACCCGAGCAAGAAGAGTTTATCGGCAAGTTGATGGAGTTCGCCAAGACGGGAGATGCAACCCTTTTAGGACGAGAGGAGCTATCGGAAAAGGAAGAGAAAGCCAAGATGCTGATCGCAACGGACTATGCCCGCAAAAGGTTCAAGAAACTTGTATCTTTCAGATAATCAATAGAGCAGGAAAGAGTGTAGGGCAAAAGGGTTACGAGTTGGAAACGAGCAAGTTTCTTTTCCTATCTTCATTCTGCAGTGCTTCAAAGAACTCTCTATTTAATATCTGCAAAGATATAAAATCTACTCAAGATGGTATGCTAGATTTCGAGTTCATAGATTCAAATTTCACTGCATAAAAAGGGTAAAACTATGAACGTCAAGTGCGATTTCCAGTAGTAAGCGCAAAACGAAGCGTACAAAAGTACCCTCCCTTGGAGGTAGTTCCAGAGGTGGGTCAAAAGATTTAAATGGAATGAGCTAACTCCCTACGAAGTTTTTTCCCTACATTTGTAACTGTGTTGCACTTGACACTGGAAGGTGCCGAGGCAAGAGCGGGTTGCTTAACATTTTGCCATGTCACAAATATGAACTATATTTGTGACATGGGAAAGCAATTAAAAAGTACACATCAGCTTATCAAAGAGGCTGTTATTGATTCTGGAGAAGGGTCGATACTTTACCCTAACCAGTTTGCTCCTTGTGGCGATAGCACCGCTATAAGACAGGTGCTTAGTCGCATGACCAAAGAGGGTTATCTTGTGAGGTTGGCTCATGGGCTCTATTATTATCCTAAGGTGGACACCAAGTGGGGGACTGGTATTATTTATCCTTCCATTGAAGAGGTGGCTAGGATAATTGAAGAAAGGGACAAAATCACACTTATACCCTCTGGCACTTATGTCCTAAATAAATTAGGTCTTTCAACTCAAATCCCAATGAATGTAGTGTACATCACTAATGGATCACCACGAACAATAAAGCTGGGAAAGGGTCGAGGCATTCAGCTGAAAAGGTCTAATGATATGAACAATTTTGCATACACCTCAGAGTTGGTACGTATGCTTGTTTTTGCCTTAAGAGAGATTGGGCAAGGTAATCTAACGGAGGTGCATAAGAGCATTCTAAAAAAACATCTCCGCTCAATTTCAGAGGAAGAATATAAGAGGGATATTCACTTGGCTCCACAATGGATACAAGATGAACTAAACAGACTGAGAGAACAATGATATTTACAGACTTATCAAAAGAGGAGCAAAGAGAAGTACTGGAAATTGTCAGGCCACGAATTGGTGATATCCCTCTTAGTGTAATAGAGAAAGACTGGTGGGTAACTATGGTACTTCGAGCCCTATTTTCCTTACACTATGCGGATCAGCTCTCTTTCAAGGGTGGTACTTCACTCAGTAAGTGTTGGAATCTGATTAAACGCTTTTCCGAAGATATTGATATTGCAATTAATCGTGAGTATTTAGGGTTTGCTGGTCAGCTCTCTAAAACACAGATAAGTGACAAGCTAAGAAGAGCCTCATGCTCTTTTACAAGAGAAATGCTAAAGACTGATTTGGAGAAAGCGTTAGCAAGTCTATCAATTGACCCTTCGCTTTTTGAAGTAAGTGTCAATGTTACTTCTATTTCCACTACAGATCCAGAGGTGATAGAGGTTGCATATGAGTCGCTTTTTTCCGAGGAGACTGATTATCTCAAACCTGTCGTTAAAATAGAAGTAAGCGGACGCTCTATGTCGGAGCCTTTAGAAAGTGTAATGACTAATTCTTGGATTGAGCAGTATATGCCTAATACACCATTTGTGCAAAAGGAGTTTAAGGTCTTAGCTGTCAGTCCTGAACGAACATTTATAGAGAAACTTTGTCTGCTACACGAAGAGTTCGCAAAAAAGGAGTTTTCCTCAATCAGATCCGAAAGAATGAGCAGGCACCTATACGATGTCTACAAGATTTCTAAGACAGAAATCGCCACAAGAGCCTTAAGTGATCCAACGTTATACGCCTCAATAGTGCAGCATCGTAGTATGTTTATAGGACTGAAAGGTTTTGACTACCGAACGCTTGCTCCACAGAAGTTATCTATTGTACCACCGAAAGAAGTTCTTGATGAGTGGAGATCAGATTACGTCGCCATGTCTCAAGATATGATTTACGAAGAGACACCAAGCTTTGATAGTCTCTTGAATGAAATAACTGAACTAAATAAGAGCATAAATAAAATTGCTTGGACATTATCTTTATAGCTTTCCATATACTTACCTATTTATCCAGACTATAGTTTACCGTACCCTTTAGCCCTTATATTGAGAATGTGTGCTTCGCAAAAAAACTAGGCTATAAAACTCCCTATGAAGTTTTTTTCCTACCTTTGTAACTGCGTTGCACTTGACACTGGAATGTGCGACCTCGAAAAAAACTAGGCTATAAAACTCCCTATGAAGTTTTTTTCCTACATTTGTAACTGTGTTGCACTTGACACTGGAATGTGCGAAAGTTAAAAAATCCTCCCACTTTTGTTAGATATATTTTTTTGTGTAATTTTGTAATCGTTATGCGGCAGTAATAATATACATATTAATACGAGTTAGTAATCCTGTAGTTCTCATATGCTACGAGGAGGTATTAAAAGGTGCGTTTCGACAATGCATCTACTGTAGTATATTATTGCTTAATCCAAATGAATATTATAAATTTAGGAATTCTTGCTCACATTGATGCAGGAAAAACTTCCGTAACCGAGAATCTGCTGTTTGCCAGTGGAGCAACGGAAAAGTGCGGCCGTGTGGATAATGGTGACACCATAACGGACTCTATGGATATAGAGAAACGTAGAGGAATTACTGTCCGGGCTTCTACGACATCTATTATCTGGAATGGAGTGAAATGCAATATCATTGACACTCCGGGACACATGGATTTTATTGCGGAAGTGGAGCGGACATTCAAAATGCTTGATGGAGCAGTCCTCATCTTATCCGCAAAGGAAGGCATACAAGCGCAGACAAAGTTGCTGTTCAGTACTTTACAAAAGCTGCAAATCCCGACAATTATATTTATCAATAAGATTGACCGTGCCGGTGTGAATTTGGAGCGTTTGTATATGGATATAAAAACAAATCTGTCGCAAGATGTCCTGTTTATGCAAACTGTTGTCGATGGATCGGTTTATCCGGTTTGCTCCCAAACATATATAAAGGAAGAATACAAAGAATTTGTATGCAACCATGACGACGATATATTAGAACGATATTTGGCGGATAGCGAAATTTCACCGGCTGATTATTGGAATACGATAATCGCTCTTGTGGCAAAAGCCAAAGTCTATCCGGTGCTACATGGATCAGCAATGTTCAATATCGGTATCAATGAGTTGTTGGACGCCATTTCTTCTTTTATACTTCCTCCGGCATCAGTCTCAAACAGACTTTCAGCTTATCTCTATAAGATAGAGCATGACCCCAAAGGGCATAAAAGAAGTTTTCTTAAAATAATTGACGGAAGTCTGAGACTTCGAGACGTTGTAAGAATCAACGATTCGGAAAAATTCATCAAGATTAAAAATCTAAAGACTATTTATCAGGGCAGAGAGATAAATGTTGATGAAGTGGGTGCCAATGATATCGCGATTGTAGAAGATATAGAAGATTTTCGAATCGGAGATTATTTAGGTGCTAAACCTTGTTTGATTCAAGGATTATCTCATCAGCATCCCGCTCTCAAATCCTCCGTCCGGCCAAATAAGCCCGAAGAGAGAAGCAAGGTGATATCCGCTCTGAATACATTGTGGATTGAAGACCCGTCTTTGTCCTTTTCCATAAACTCATATAGTGATGAATTGGAAATCTCGTTATATGGTTTGACCCAAAAGGAAATCATACAGACATTGCTGGAAGAACGATTTTCCGTAAAGGTCCATTTTGATGAGATCAAGACTATCTACAAAGAACGACCTATAAAAAAGGTCAATAAGATTATTCAGATCGAAGTACCACCCAACCCTTACTGGGCCACAATAGGGCTGACTCTTGAACCCCTACCGTTAGGGGCAGGGTTGCAAATCGAAAGTGACATCTCCTATGGTTATCTGAACCATTCTTTTCAAAATGCCGTTTTTGAAGGGATTCGTATGTCTTGCCAATCTGGTTTACATGGATGGGAAGTGACAGATCTGAAAGTAACTTTTACTCAAGCCGAGTATTATAGCCCGGTAAGTACACCTGCTGATTTCAGACAGCTGACCCCTTATGTCTTCAGGCTGGCTTTGCAACAGTCAGGTGTGGACATTCTCGAACCGATGCTCTGTTTTGAGTTGCAGATACCCCAAGTAGCGAGTTCCAAAGCTATTACAGATTTGCAAAAACTGATGTCTGAGATTGAAGACATCAGTTGTAATAATGAGTGGTGTCATATTAAAGGGAAAGTTCCATTAAATACAAGTAAAGACTATGCCTCAGAAGTAAGTTCGTACACTAAGGGCTTAGGCATTTTTATGGTTAAGCCATGTGGGTATCAAATAACAAAAGACGGTTATTCTGATAATATCCGCATGAACGAAAAAGATAAACTTTTATTCATGTTCCAAAAATCAATGTCATTAAAATAATGGAGCGGTCAGGAAATTTCTATAAGGCAATACGGTTGGGATATATACTTATCTCCATTCTTATCGGATGTATGGCATATAATAGCCTCTATGAATGGCAGGAGATAGAAGCATTAGAACTTGGCAATAAAAAAATAGGTTCATCCGAGATTTTGTGTGATACCTAACAGCGGGATAAGAAAGAAGCTGGCTCTATCTTTAGTACCTTTGAAAAAGTTAACTAATACTATTCTTAGTACTTATGATAGAAACCAGCTTCTTTCTTATTCACCTTCTTGAAGTTGTAGCCGAGCGCACCCCCGAGGTTCTCCGTTGCTGAAATCTTAGCAATCATTACTTGCGGTAATCAATGGTCAGAGAGATAGCCTGCTCCTGTAATGCAATGATCTGAGCTGATAGTTGCTCCAGCTTCTCAAGCAGTATCTGAGCAGTCTTCACGCTATGATAGCTGTTGATGGCACGTACAGCTTGATTATACAGCACACCTATCTTATGTATCTGGGCAGTCAATTCGGAGAGTTTACGATAGTACTCCACAGCAGACTTATCTACCGTTATCACCTTGAAATGCTCCCCCAATATCCTTGCCCGCACAAAGTCGGACTTCGTTTCCGCCCCTGACTTATGGAACAACTCAATCGCCCGTTGCTGGTCTTTCGGGTCAGGCAAGCGTACGTGCCAGTTGTCCCAGCGAGGCTTATTCAGCTCTTTTCGCTTACGATCTCTTTCTGTCTGCTCGTTCATCTGTTGTTTCTTCTGTTAATTACGACTTTGGAGTAATTCATCTCCCCTTCGGGGCAAGGGTCTTTGTGTTACAAACTGCGGTTTGTGTTACAAAGACACACCTTGCCAATATCAAGAATTGATGCCACCCACTTAGGGGCGATTGGAAATTAGCTTTTGACTTTCTGAGCTAAGTTTTGAGTCTGGTTAAGACTTGACTCAGTTTTGACTTGGCTCAGTTTTGACTCAACTCAAAATTGACTTAGCTCAAGAGTTAGGTTTTGACTCAACTCAATTTTGACTTTGGTCAATTTTGACCTGAGTCAAAATCCACTTCTTGACCATACCAAATCTTGACTTACCCAACTCTTAACCGAAATCTCCTATGGCTTACTTATTTGACCGTAGGTAATTGTAAGCTCAGATTAAACGCTGAAAACTCACCGATGAAGTCAACAATCCCCAAAGAGGGAAAAGCACGCACACCGATGGAAGAATTGACACTCACCGAGAGATTGTATGCTCTTGACGTCAGCGTTACCGAGTTCAAATGAGTATCCGCTAAACCATATCTCAACTCACTTCTTTTACCCCGCTGTCCAATTACTTATTTCTCTTATATATAGGATTATAGTGCCTTTCAAGCATAGCTTGTATGTCGCTCTGTTTATAGAGTATCTTGCCACCAATTTTGTGATAAGCTATTGTTCCACTGTCTCGGTACTCTTGGAGCGTGCGACTGCTCAGACGTAACAGCTTGCAGACTTCCTCACTTGTAAGGTAAACCTCTCCGCCCAACATAGGACGTGCAGTAGCGCAATAACGCTCCAGCTTCTTCAAGACACCCTCCATAAGTTGTGCAAACATCTGCATTTGCGGGTCTTGTTGTGTAATGATTTCGTTCTCTGACATAGTTCATTAGGTGCTTGGGTTCAGTCTTTCTGAGCATTCAGTATCTCAGTGATGTCGCTCTCTTTATAGTAGCACTTATGCCCGACCATAGAGAACGGGATTTTACCCGTATCCCGATAGTGTTGCAGGGTTCGCTTGCTGATACCGAGCCTACGGCATACGGCTTCATTGTCGAGCCATTCCTCCGTTTCGGGAGAACACCCGATAAGCCGTTCAATACGGTGGATAAAGTCTGCAAAGGAGGAGCAGTGCTGCTCCCATGCCTTGCGATCGATGATGATAAGTTTCATTGCATAGTTGTTGATTACGTTATTCATACTAGGCAAACGAGCAGTTTTTCTGTCGATTGCCCTTATTGTCGGATGCAAAAGTAACCCCTCTAAAGCGGAAAAAGAAAGAGTAAGGAAGAATACGGAAATAGTTAGGACACAAGGGAAATGGCGAACACAAAAGTTTAGGCTATTGCGGTAATGAGATGAGGTGCTGGTTCGTTCCGTACTAGCGAAAATAAAATCAGGTCACTCTCGAGTGTTCGATTGCTTTGACATCTCTCTATCAATTAACAGAGTGAGAGCACACTCTTTGGCTTATGTGATTGATGGAGTATTTGTTTTGTCGCTTCTTGCGTCCAAAGAGCCTGAGTATGCCGTATTCGTTCGGGCTTATTCTTTTGGCGGTTAGCCTATTGCTGCAAGGTTGGAGCGAAAAATACGACCGCACTAACAATCAAATTATTGCAAGTATGATAATAGCAAAGTACAGAGAAAAGCCCTGCGGTGGAGATTTTTCACTCCATCCGCAGGACTTGACCTTGCAAGCAATCAAGGCAACCGCCATACCTTTGCCCGACCGAATACGGCTTCAGGTCTTTGAGGAAAGTTCACCTATAAAGGTTCAGATTGCGTTTTGTCTTGCTGTGCTATTGACTCACAATAACCCTCAAAGGCAGAATGCTCTCTGTCAGTGAGTGCAGTCATATCCTCTTGTATCTTGTGATCGGTTATCTTTCCGTAGATTTGTGTTGTGCCAATATTGCTGTGTCCGAGCATCTTGCTGAGCGTTTCCATTGAAATACCATTGGAAAGACAAATCGTGGTCGAGAATGTGTGACGAGCCATGTGAAAGGTCAAGCCTTTCTCTATTCGGCATATCTGACCAATGTTCACACAAGCTAAAGACGCCTTGCGGGTGGTTAGGTTAGGGAATATCAAGTCGTCTACTTTCCTGTCTTTGATATAGAGTGAAAGGATTTGCTTGGCAATAGGCAAAAGTGGAATGATAGCTTCTACGTCCGTTTTCTGCCTTTTGATACGGATTTCCTCCGTGCCGTCTGCATTACGGATGATATGCTTTAGCCTGAGCCGTTGCATGTCCACACGTGCTAGACCAGTAAAGGCACAGAAAAGAAAGAGCTGCCTTGCCCGTTCGAACTGCCTGTCAATGATGGGTGTTTGCAAAACCCGCTGCAACTCCTCCGTAGTGAGATAACGCCGTGTGCGATGTGGCAGTTCTGCCTTATAGTCCACAAACGGATCGATACGGATATACTTCTTCTGCTGACCTATGCCGATAAGCTTTCTTAGGAAAATGACCACAATCTGAATAGTGGCAAGGGAAAGGTTACGCTCAGATTTGAGATAGAAGTCCATTCCCTCGATAAAGCCGTAGTCCAACAATGAGTAGCGAATATCCTCCAGTCCCAATCGTTCACGCAGATAAGCCTCTATGAGTTGTGTGGCATAGATGTAGTTGGCAAAGGTCGGCTTGGCAACCGTTACCCCCACACAGGGACGCTTTTCTTCAATAAAAAGTCGGGCTTCCTCCAAAAGAAATCCTTTGGGCTTGTCCTCTTCTATGAGTTCACATTTCAGTAGCTCGGCTGTGATATAGCCACGCTGCCATACTAATTCTTGATACTTCGCTTTGGCTTGTTCCTCTTTGGCTTGGAGATAGCGGTTGATTTCCTTTATCTCTTCGCCCGTACCCTTGCATCTTCCCTTACGACTATCCCAAAGTTCGGGAGCAATCTCCTTGCCCGTACTGTATTGCACCTGATTCCCGTCTATAGTGATGCGTCCCATAATCGGACATTTGCCGTTCTTCTTCTCTTTGGACCGATTGATATAGAATAGTGTTTTGAATGTACTTCGTGCCATAATATCAAAGCTTCAAGGTGAATGTATCTTGTATGCGTTGCTGCACATTTTGCATCTCTCGATGGATTCTCTCGGAGGAAACAGCAGCATATACTTGTGTTGTTCTCAGGTTGGTGTGCCCGAGCATACGGCTCACCGTTTCAATAGGCACTCCTGCTGAGAGCGTGATGAGCGATGCAAAGGTGTGGCGAGCCATGTGAAAGGTTAGCGGGCTTTCCATACCG
>NZ_KI535311.1:0-1752 GCF_000482365.1 Porphyromonas uenonis DSM 23387 = JCM 13868
TACGAGCAGGGGGCGCATGTCCTCTTGGTCGATACGGGTAACTCGTATCAAGGGTTGTGCGAACTAATCCATCGTAAGACAAAGGGGGAGGATGGAGTCTACTTCACCTACACCCATGACCATCCTATCTCCTTCAACCCTTTTTATACGGATGACAAGTTCTTTGATGTAGAGAAGCGAGAGAGTATCTGCACCCTACTGATGACGCTTTGGAAGAGTGCCGATGAGCGGGTCACCAAGACTGAGGCTGGAGAGCTGGGCTCTGCTGTCAATGCCTATATCGAACTCATCTGCTCAGATGCTAGTATTGTCCCGAACTTCAATAGCTTCTACGAATACCTTAGAGATGTCTATCGTAAGGATATGGAGCAACGAGATATCAAGGTAACGCTCTCAGACTTCAATATCAATAACCTTCTGACTACGCTCAAGCAGTACTACAAAGGTGGGCGTTACGACTTCCTACTGAACTCGGATAAGAACATAGACCTGCTCTCTAAACGGTTTATCGTCTTTGAGATTGACCAAGTGAAGGACAATAAAGACCTCTTCCCCGTGGTGACCATTATCATCATGGAAGCCTTTATCAATAAGATGCGTCGACTGAAGGGTATCCGCAAAATGATCCTCATCGAAGAGGCCTGGAAGGCGATTGCTTCGGAGAATATGGCGGACTACATCAAGTATCTCTACAAGACGGTCAGAAAGTATTTCGGAGAGGCTATTGTGGTGACGCAGGAGGTAGACGATATCATCTCTTCACCCGTAGTGAAGGAGAGTATCATCAACAACTCTGACTGCAAGATCCTACTAGACCAGCGTAAGTACATGACCAAGTTTGATGGCATCCAATCGATGCTGGGTCTATCCGAAAAGGAGAAGAGCCAAATCCTCTCAATCAATCAGAACAACGATCCTCACCGACTCTACAAAGAGGTGTGGGTCGGGCTGGGAGGTATGCAGAGTGCCGTCTATGCTACAGAGGTGAGTATGGAAGAGTATCTCACCTATACGACAGAGGAGCGAGAGAAGCTGGAAGTCATGCAACGTGCGGAGCAGCTGGGAGGAGACATTGAGTCGGCCATCCGACAACTCGCCATAGAGAAAAGAGATAAGCAATAATAGTAACAATCAAATACCTAGTGACAATGAAAAAGTATCTGCTGATGGCTCTCTTTGCAATGAGCCTATTTATCCCTCAAGCTCACGCTCAGTGGGTGGTTACCGACCCTGGGAACTTCGCTGGCAACATAGCCAACTCCATTAAGGAGATTGCCACCGCCTCAAAGACGGTCAAAAACACGCTAAGTGGTTTTAAGGAGGTGGAGAAACTGTACAACGACACCAAGAAGTACTACGATGCACTCAAGCAGGTGAACAACCTTATAGGCGATGCCTACAAGGTGAAGGAGTGCATCCTAATGGTGGGAGACATATCAGAGATCTATGTAACCTCCTACAAGAAGATGCTAGCGGACCCAAACTTCCGCCCCACAGAGCTAGCCGCGATGGCTGCTGGCTATGCCAAACTCTTGGAACTGAGTGGCGAGAGTCTCAAGGAGCTGAAGTCTGTAGCTAAGAGCAAGGTGTTCTCAATGAATGATAGCGAGCGTATGCAGATGATAGACCGCATCTATACGACACTACGTGAGTATCGATCGATTGTTTCTTACTACACCCGAAAGAATATCTCCGTGAGCTATGTACGTGCTCACGAGAAGAATGATCTAGCATCGGTCAAAGCGCTTTATG
>NZ_KI535311.1:2437-6694 GCF_000482365.1 Porphyromonas uenonis DSM 23387 = JCM 13868
TCTAGCATCGGTCAAAGCGCTTTATGGAAATCCAGAAAGCCGATATTGGTAAGACTGACTACGTAAAGATAGCCGTTAGGATCTATGGACTTTGCATCACTACATGAATTACTCCGCTCCACCTATCAGGAGATGATGCCTCTCTGTGGAGAGATGACGGGCATTGCCAAGGGGATTGCGGGATTAGGAGCTCTCTTCTATGTAGCCGTAAGGGTGTGGTCTTCGTTGTCTCGTGCCGAGCCGATTGACCTTTTCCCCTTACTGAGACCTTTTGTGCTGGGCTTCTGTATTATGTTCTTCCCAACGATTGTGCTGGGTACGATGAATACGATTCTCTCTCCTGTAGTACAAGGTACAGAGCGAATGGTCAATAAGCAGACGGTACAACTAGACAAATTGATTGCTAAGCGAGACAAACTACAAGAGGCTGCCTATCTCCGTAACCCCGAGACGGCTTACTTGGTTTCCAATGAAGCTTTTGACCAAAAGATAGAGGAGATGGGGATCATCGGTCCGAGCGATGCGGTGACCATCGCTGGAATGTATGCCGAGCGTGCTGCTTACAAAACAAAGCAATGGCTGATGAAGCAACTCCATGACCTCATAGAGTTGCTATACCATGCAGCTGCTCTGATTATTGATACGCTCCGGACCTTCTTTCTTATCGTGCTGAGCATACTGGGACCAATCGTCTTTGGTATTGCGGTTTGGGATGGCTTGTCGGGGTCGCTTACGGCTTGGTTTTCCCGCTACATATCGGTCTATCTGTGGTTACCCGTGAGCTCTGTCCTCTCGGCTCTCCTCACAAAGATACAGGTGTTGATGGTGCAGAAGGATATTGCAGCATTGAGTGACCCCAACTATCTGCCTGATTCGGGTAGCTGGTACTACATTGTCTTCTTCCTGATTGGTATCGTGGGGTACTTCTGTGTTCCTACGGTAGCGGGCTGGATTATAGAGGCTGGTGGTGGTATCGGGGCGTACGGACGCAATGTCAATCAGACGGCGCAACGAGGTGCCCAAGGTGCCTATACGGGAGGTAAGGCGGTAGCTGGTGCCACGGGGTCTATAGCTGGCAACGTAGGCGGACGTATCAAAGGGGCACTTATCAAGGGCAAATAGCGCCCCTTCAGCCGAAGGGGGGCTATGACACGCTTGATGAGGATGCAATGACCACGTGAAGGTCGTATGACGGTCAGGTGGGTAGGATTAGCTCCTCCTATGTGCGTCAATATAGCAGCTGGGGGAGGTAAGCGTAGTACCTGCCGTGTGGCACTACAGTTTCCTACCCATGAAACTAGAGTTTCCTACCCATGAAACTAGAGTTTCCTACCTATGAAACTACAGTTTCTTACCTATGAAACTACAGTTTCTCCCGTATGAAACTGCAGTGCCAAGTGGGGGTGGCACTAGAGTTTCACCCGTATGGCACTACAGTACCAAGGCACATTGGCACTAGACTACCCCTCAGAAGTTTTTAGATACAAGACAATTAGAATAATGGAATATGGAATTCAAATCACTCACAAACATAGAGACCTCTTTCAAGCAGATTAGGCTCTACGCTATCATCTTTGCGATAGTCTGCATAGCGGTCAGTAGCTATGCGGTCTATGCTTCGTACAGCTTTGCTAAGAAGCAGCGTGAGAAGGTGTACGTACTGGACCAAGGGAAGTCTCTGATGCTGGCTCTGAGCCAAGACGCTTCAATGAATCGCCCAGTGGAGGCTCGAGAGCATGTAAGACGCTTTCACGAGCTTTTCTTCACGATTGCACCCGACAAGGATGCTATCGAGAAGAATATGGAGCGTGCTTTCCAACTGTGCGACAAGTCCGCCTTTAACTACTACAAGGACCTAGCGGAGAAAGGGTACTACAATCGAGCTATCTCGGGCAATGTCAACCAACGTATAGAGATTGACTCCATACGGTGTGACTTTGACTCATACCCCTATGAAGTAACCACCTTCGCTCGGCAGTTTATTATCCGACAGAGCAATGTCACGGAGCGGAGCTTGGTGACTAGTTGCTCGCTACAAAACTCAGTTCGCTCGGACAACAATCCGCAAGGGTTTCTGATGGAGCACTTCCTCGTACGAGAGAATCGTGACATCCAAACTTACAAGCGATAAGACTATGAAGCGGAGAAGTAGACCTACCCTCAGAAGAAGCTATTTGAGAGGGCAGGTACGGCTAAGAGAGCGATGTAATATGCTAACGAACAGACAGCGACAGATTATTGTCTACGGACTGAGTCTCGTCTACCTAGCCTGCTCAATCTGGATGGTGGCACAGTTCTTCCTCCCGCACCGTGAGGAGATGCCACCTATCCCTACGGGGGAGCTGGTGGACAGCCCGATACGGAGGGATACAACCTACATCAAGAGAATGGAACATTTAGTGATTAGTAACTATGGAGCATAAACAGAAAGAACAATTGAAGAAGGTGTTAGTCTTCGCAGGGCTAGGGATTATCTTTGCCCTTGCTATGTGGATTATATTTGCACCCGCCACAAAGGAACAACCGGACGCTGGTGAGGGGTTGAATGACAACATACCACAAGCTACGACCGAAAAGCTAACGGAGAATAAACTCAAAGCCTATGAACTAGTTGACCATACCACTCAAGAGGAGCAAGCTCGTGAGGAGGTGGGGAGACTGGCGGAGTACTTTCAGCAGGAGGGGAGCTCGTCTGAGAGCGACCCGCAGGAGGCGGTCGTTGGCAATAAGATTGAGTCTTCGATGCAACGATACGAGGAGAACAACCGTCTGCTAGCGGACTTCTACGGCTCTGACCCTTATGAGGAGGAGCGAGAAGCTATGCAACAGGAGATTGATGACCTCAGACGTGAACTGAACGAGCTTAGCCAACAAGACGATGATGAGGAAGCTAAGCAACTAGCTCTTATGGAGAAGAGCTACCAAATGGCGGCTAAGTACTTGCCCGCAGCTGGTGCTTCTCCAGCCCATGGTGCTATGCCTATGAGTGATCAGCAGGTTGTATCTCCGCCTAGTGGTGGAGCTACCAAGGAAGAGGCTCCAATGGAGATAATAGCTGACCACAAGCCGTTGGTCTCAGCACTGGACCAGCCAATGAGTGACGAGGAGTTTATGGAGATGTACGGAGCCAAGGAGCGGAATATGAGCTTTCATTCACTCTCTAATAGCTCCGCACACTCTGGCGAGCGCAATACCCTTTGCGTAGTGGTGGACAAAACAACGACCCTCAAAGAGGGTGACTACGTTGCTCTTCGCCTACTGGAGACAGCTCGGGTGCAGCAAACATCAATCCCGAAGCATAGTATCTTAATGGCACAAGCTAAGATAGATGGCAACCGAATGCAGCTACTGATTAAGAGCATAGAGGTGAATGGTCGCATTCTGCCGGTCAAACTATCTGCCTATGATACAGACGGACAGATGGGAGTCTATATTCCTGGCTCTGAAGAGGTGTCGGCGCTCAAGGAGATGGGGGCAAATGTCGGGGGATCGATGGGTACCTCTTTCACCTTTTCCTCATCGGCTAAAGACCAAATCATCTCCGAGGTGACTAGAGGGGTGATGCAGGGAGCTGGACAACTACTACAGAAGAAGCTCCGCACAATTAAGGTGACGCTCAAAGGGGGATATAGACTATTCCTTGTACAGACGAAGTAAGCTTTTAGAACTCTAACAATAACAACTGATATACTTATGAAGAAATGGATTTTATCTATCGTAGTTTGTGCTACGATAACGCTCCCTGCTATGGCACAACAAGTAGAGGGGAACAATCAACTACTGAGTAGCGGAGACCTTTACCAAGGGATGAGCCGATCGATTCCGAATGGACGGGTCGTATTGCCCTACGGGCTGGAGGTTACGTTTGAAAAGACGGTGCATCTCATCTTTCCTGCAGCTATACGCTATGTAGACCTCGGGTCGCAAAACATTATTGCTGGGAAAGCTGACGATGCGGAGAATGTGCTGCGTGTAAAGGCTGCCGTCCGTGAGTTTGAGACGGAGACCAATATGAGCGTCATCTGTGAGGATGGCTCATTCTACGCATTCAGTGCGCCCATAATAGGGGCTTGATAATAATCACTTTGGCAAGTGATTAGGTTAGTATTCCAATTTATAAACCTATCCCATACCGACTTATCCGAATGGGAAACCAAACGGGGAGTGAAGCATGTCGGTAATGCGATAAGTCAGTTAATTGCTAAACTGCGACTGAATTGCTATGGGAAAAGACAGACACAAGGATGAAGCCTGATT
>NZ_AXVC01000037.1 GCF_000482365.1 Porphyromonas uenonis DSM 23387 = JCM 13868
GAGTGCATCGCTTTTCTCAGACACGACACAACGAAAAGCCCCTTTTCACAATCCGATTGGAGGAAAAGAGGCTCTATGAGTGTGCAAATAGCACTAACGAAAAGTGTGTCGTTTGCTATGGATCGCGTTGCTTTACTTCGATGGATTGAAGTGATTGCTTGAACTAGTGACGCAATGGGATAAAGTATGGACAATCAGACAGTGGTCAAGAGCCACTTTTCCTAATATTTCCTCGTATATCCCGCCATCTCTGCGCTTGGAGGAATAGTGGAAGAGCCTGCTTACTTTTGCGTCAGAAAGTAATAACAACGCAAATAACACAACAACAAAATGAGATTTACAGCCATTGACACCTCCGCTTGGGAGGAACTGAAAGAGTGCATCGAGGAGCTGACAAAGAGTTTCAATGAACATTTTGCGCCACCAGCTCAATTCCCTGACTTATTACACAATGGGGATGTATGCCGAATACTGAACATTAGCAAGCGAACATTGCAACACTATCGGGACTCGTCTGTGCTGCCCTTTATCCAAATCGGACATAAGTGCTATTACAAGCGAGAGGATGTGGAAGCTCTCCTCGCTAACTCTAATACTCGTAAAGGTTAACGACTATGGAGTACGAAACTATCAATAAAGAAACACCAGAGATGAAGCAACTCATCTCTGGCATTAAAGGTTTGACGAATCGAGTGAGAAGTATCGCTCAAACTCATCGTCCTCTTTTTGAAGGAGAAATCTACCTCACAGGACGAGAGGTCTGCGAGAGACTATTCCTTTCCCCTCGTACCCTGCAAGACTATCGGGATAAAAACATTATCCCTTACACCCAAATTGCAGGGAAAATACTCTATCGGCTCTCAGACATAAACAGAATACTGAGTGAGAACTATAGAAGATAAAAGCCCCCCGAAAGTTTAAACTTTCGGGGGGCTTTTGTCATTTCATAGATTATCTCTATCGAATAATAGCAAGCTTCTGAGAGCTTCCATTGATTACAACGAGATAGTTGCCTTCTGGTATAGCTCTTACATCGAGATTTAGTACTTCCTCGCTACGAGCTAAGGATTCAATAAGGAGTTTCCCCGAGAGGTCTAATATGCGAACCTCCGTATTTGGAGAGACCCCTTGAATGGATACAAAATCTGTAGCAGGGTTCGGAGATATTACAATCTCAGAGTTTGCGATCTGTTGGGTAGATCGCGGACGCCCTGCATATTTGACCTCCTTGCCGTCTTTTGTCTTAGCCATAAATGCCCATTGCTTATCGAATGCCTTCTTGACGTCTTCTTCGTAGGCAAAGTTTTTCTCGTTTTCATCTGGCTCGTCTGGTGAGAATCCATAAGACATCGCATAGCACTTGCCATTCCCAGGATTTTTGGGATCACTCCAGTTAGGCAGACTTGCAATCAGTTTCCCCATCTCTGTTCCATCGATGTTATTGAGGAAGCACTCAAGAAACAGAATCTTTGTATTAGCATTAGCTAAGTCCAGTGAGCTTAATTTGTTTTCAGAACACTCGAGACCTTCAAGATTCGGAGCGTTAACAAGCTCTAGTTTCTCAAGTCCGCAACGAGATACTTTTAGCCATAGCAATTCTGGCAAATCGATCTTCAGAACCTTTCCCAATGGATTCTCAGCCAAGCTGAGCCTTTTGAGGTGAATCAGCCCCCCAAGTTTTGGAGAGCGGATTTTGTTTCCTGTAGCATTGACTGACTCTAGCTTATCAAGATTGCTTAGATCCAGTTCTGTTAATTGATTCTGTGAGCAGTCTAGCTCTTTGAGTTGTTTCAGATTCGAGATGGAGAGTCCTGTTAACTGATTACCAGCACACTTTAGCACTTCCAGTTTGCTGTTGTGCTCTAGATTTAGTTGTACAAGAGCCCCTCCAGAGCAGTCTAGATAGACCAAATCTTTCTGTGCAGAAAGGTCAAGCTCTTCATTAAGCTCTCCTAAAGAAGATTTGATATCCAAACGTTTTAGAGATGGGCAGTCTCTCAAGTCTATCGTTGTGAAATAGACGGCCTCGCTTATCAAGCTGAAGATTTTAGACGCAGAGATGGTGAGAGGCTGCACAAGATAGGGACCTGCGTCTCCATCTCCTAAGTTTCCTAAGTAACAAGTGTACTTGCCATATTCATCTACTTGCACAGAGTCTACGCCCTCAATAGAAACCTCGCCTTCAGTCTGCAGATAGAAAGATATTATTCCCATCGGCTTTTCATAAAGATTTAGGACTATAGACTCTTTAGCGTCTTGAGCAAATGAAAGCATGCTACAGCTTAAGTAGGCTATAAGTACGTATAGGATCTTCTTCATATCGTTTCGTAGTTTTTTTAATGTTTCTACGACTAACTATAATAGCATCTTTTTACTACAAACCTCTCCATCTATTCCGTAGAATACTAGAGTGTAGATGTCTTGAGAAGTCACACTCAGCTCATTGATGGGAATTGTAGTACTCTTAGCCTCAATCACTTTAGTACTAATCAGCACACCCATCTTGTCATAGACTGAAAGGGCTGACACATCCTTATTAGCTTCAATCTGCAATGTGCCGTATTCATTACGGACACTTACAGACAATACGTTAGCCTCTTCATTGACAGCATTTTGAGGAGTTATTATAGGGGGATAGATGATATATAGAGGCTTTGCCTTGAGGTAGATGACGTTACAGAATCCCGCTTGAGAGGTCGAAGAGGTTCTCCAGTTTTGCACATGAAAGCCACATGTAGACATGTCATATTGAGCCTTGATTACTGCATCTAAAGTATGCGTGGGAAACATATAGTTTATAACGGTATCTGAGCCTATAAAGGGGCGTTTATCATCGTTATAAGCAACAATACGCCCAGGACAACTACCAGCTCCCTCCACATAGAGAATAGGATCTGTATCATTTTGCCTTTGTGTCATCAAGATATGCTTTCGTCTGTCTACTGGCATTGTAAGCGATTTGTGTGCCGTGAATAACGGTTGGTTGTCAAAATACCCGTTGTCAATATAGATGTTTATACTTCCTAGTTTTTCATTGACTAAGCTTCTGGTCTTGATGGTATAGTAGCCAGTCTTTGGGATTCTGATCTCCTTGAATGAGATGTAGATCTTTTGCTGATTGTTTGAAGAAAGCTCTGATGGAACGAGCCAACTCAAATGTTGATAAGCAGGGTTGTAGCGACTCAACCCTCCTCCTTCTGTATAGAAAACATCTATAACATGAGGATCACGGCTGTTGGTTATAATTCTGAGTTCGTCTCCTTCTTCGTAATACACCGTTTTGTAAAAAGAGTACTTAACAGGAAGGCGGTGAAAGAACGAGATCTCCCAGTCAGAACCATCTTCTGCAAGATACGGTATTGCTGCATCTCCATATTGAGCGAGATATTCGCTCTCTTCCTGAGCAATGATCTCTTGCGAAGAACTTAGTCCTTTGTCTACCCAATCTATCTTATAAAGATAGTCTTGATACCCATCTTCCGATATTCTTGCGCGCTGAGCTGTTTTAGCGATGCTTACTAGCTCGGTAGATACAACATCGGGTAGTGCTGTGGATAGGGTTATCGTGTTTTCTCCAGGTTCTAAGGAGATAGTCTGACCATCATCCAAACTAGCACTTTGCCAATTCGATTTAGATGGATGAATTATACCCACCATCTCACCATTTACATAGACCTTGAACTCGGTGTAAGAGTGATTAGGCAGTTGTGCTGGAAGAAGCCAAAAGCTGACATAGTAATCCCCTCCTTCTGGGACTTTAACGCTAAAGTCAGCGAATGAAGCTCTTTCATCCACTCTAATTGAGAACTCCTTAGAGGTTATTGTTCCCATTGTGTTTCTATCACTTTCTTGGATAGATGTTTTTTGGGCATAAGCTTCCAAGCCATATAGACTTAGAAGAATGCATATGATGGTAGTAATTATTCGTTTCATGATTTACATTGTTTTGTTGTTAGACTATACGAGATCTACCTTAAAGGGGTTGCCAATAAGGCTTTATGGGCATCAACGAGCCCATATCCATAGTAGCTATTCCAAGTTCCATTAGTCTTGTTGACACTATAACTTGTTGACCCTACTTTTTTAGTGCTTTTTTCGATGATATTTCGAACCTGTTGACCAGTTAATTGTGGATTCCGCTCAAGAATTAGAGCCGCGAGTCCTGCAACGTGAGGAGTCGCCATAGAGGTGCCACTCTTGTCGGCTATACCACCATTTGGCACTGTAGAGTATATATTGGATCCTGGTGCTACCACATCCAAAGCTGGACCTGTAGAGGAAAAATAAGAGCGTTCTCCATTTTTGCTTATTGATCCAACAGTCAGAACTTCAGCTCTATAATCTCCAGGGTAAGATATAGAACTTCCATTTGGAGTTGATGCTGTGCCTCTATTCCCTGCTGATTTTAAGAAGATACAACCTTTGCGATTACGACCAAGAAACAGGGCGTTGTCAATAGCATCCTCAATCATTTCTGATGGATTACACCACCAAGAGCAAGAAATAATATCAGCACCATTATTCCAAGCCCAATTGATCCCATTTGCAAGGTTGCTAACAGAGGCGGAGATCAAACGGTTACTCACAGAAATCAATTTAGCTTCGGGAGCAACACCTGCTACGAAAAGGCCATTATTTCTCACAGCGGCAGCAATCCCCGCACAATGAGTTCCATGATCTCCATAAACTCGTGACGGCGATGAACTCGTTTCTGTATCATAGCTAAGGATATAGCAGTTTTCTGCTAGATCTGGATGAGTCAACTCAATCCCTTGATCCACGATAGCTATTTTAACGCCTTGACCTGTTGCATAATTCCAAGCAGAGCAAATGGACATATCCACACCCAAATACTCAGCGTTGTACAATCCCCACAACTTCTCAAAATCTGGATCATAAGAACACTCTAGCCCATCAAATAGGAAGTTTGGAGAAACTGCATCAAAGAGATGTGTTTCAAACAGTAGGTTTGCAATCTCTACGGTTGTCTTTCCTGTCTTTGGTGTAACAGAGACTGTGTACCAAAGAGGCATAAACTGATTTTGCCTCGCAATTTTGAGCTGATACTCTTTCGCTAGGCGATTGAGTAAAGAAACATCTGATTCTCGTTTTAATTTCAGATTAATATCCAACGTTTGGTATAGTTCCATTCCCTCAGAAGAAATGAAACACGGTAGGACCACAAAGTCCTCGTTCCCTGCAAACTTACTCTCCAGGGCTTTTCTTAGCAGAGGAGTCGACGGAGTCGATTTCTCCTTAGATTTCACAATGGTTACTTGGTAGTCATCTGTAGAGACAGACTGAACCGCAGTTGCAGACAGAGGTGGCAAGCTGATTTGAGCATCCCGTGAAGAGACCACAGCGACCGTTGTTCTGTCAGTTGACAGCTTCTCCTGCTTACCTCTATAGTAATAGAAGGTGTCTTGAGAGAAAGCATAAAGCGACATTGAAAGCATCATAATAGACGCCAAGAGTAGAAAATTTCTCATAGACATATAGATTAAGTTAGTATTACATTATCCTCTCTATCCTTATTCAATATCTTGAAGATTGCCTAAGTCTCAAAAACGCTTATACTCTTAACGGAGTTTTACTTGTACTATCAGCTCTAGATAGATGGGATCTCAAAAAATCTCTAACATGAATTGAGAATCCTTCCTATCTTCGCCAGCCAATGTACGAAAAATAAATGAAACTGCAAGCATTTCGATGAAAAAAGTTCGCTATTCACCAGAGCAAGCCAATCTCTTGTGTAGGAAAACCCTTATTTACAGTAGCTTTTGCATCACCCTCTCCATATCCTTTGCAATCTTTTGGTCGGTGACTTGGGCGTAGATTTGCGTGCTGGCAATAGACGAATGCCCCATCATCTTAGCGATGCTCTCGATAGGCACACCAGCCTCTAGCGTTAGCGTGCCGAACGTGTGTCTTGCACAGTGCCAAGTCAACGGAGTACGGATGCCACATGCCAACCCTACGGCTTTGAGACGACTGAGTAGCTTCCAGTCGCTCATTGTATCGGGGAATATCTTGTAATCCCCTCTGCTCTTCTCTTTCGTGTAAAGAGAGAGTATCTGCTCCGCTATCGGATGCAGGGGTATCAAGCTCTCCACCTCCGTTTTCTGTCTTGCCTTGCGAATATACCGTTTCCCCTCGCTGTTCGTCTCAATTTGCGAAGCTCGTAGCCCTCGTAAATCAACAAATGCCAAGCCTGTAAAGACGGAGAAAAGGAACATTCTTCGGCTTAGCTCTGCTCCTTCCTCTTGCAATGGGAATTCCAAGAGCTTTGACACATCGCCCTTACTCAGAAAACGAGGTTTGCGCTCCACGACTTCATACTTCACCTCTTCAAACGGATTGAAGCGTATTGTCCCCTGACTGACGGCTCGGTACATCAATCGACTCAACCAACAGAGATGGCTATTTATCGTTGCAGGCGCATAGCCCTCC
>NZ_AXVC01000038.1 GCF_000482365.1 Porphyromonas uenonis DSM 23387 = JCM 13868
GGTCATGTAGCTACCAGTGCTATGATGGAGCTATCCATTATGATGGACTATATCATCTCCCCCATAGAGGCTGACCCGCAATCGTTGGCATCAAGCTTTGCTTATGCCAAGACAATCCAAGAGCTAGGTGTAGGCTTTGCAGAGTCTCAAATCCAAGATCTCTTTTTGCTTTGGAACAAGGTAAATCGCAGTGCCAGCACTATGGTCATCGAACTGTTCAGTCAGCATGCCCAAGAGCAGGGCTTGAAGATTCTGGACGCTCGTATCTACCATTCCGTTCGCTTCAGTCGTGAGCTAGCTCAAGGGGGTGTCAAGGGAGTCTTTCGTTGCTCTTACCTACCTCCAGCTACCACGCTACGCCCTCAGACAGGTGTGGATGAATGGGTCGAAGAGGTGATACAGAAGCTAGGTCTACAAAAAGGTACAAGCGTATGAGCTCACTTAAAGAACAGCGAGAGCGACTGCTCCAAGCTAAGATGAGAGAGATGGCAAATATAGGGGTCACCAAGCGTACCGCTGATAATATCCCAGACTTTGATGAGCCGATAGATTTGGATGAAGAACCAACGCTTGAAGAAGAGTGTAATGCCGTCTCAGAGACCGAGGAGACAACAGCCTCTACTCCGACCACCTCTCCTCAAGCATCTCAGCGTCACAGCTCCAAAAGAAAGCTTTCGGACAAGGGGGAGAAGAAGCCTAGTCCTAGGAGTTGCTCATCGACACTAGAGTTTGCAGCGTACGAAGAGCGTTTCCTGACATCTGTACGAGACGGGCGCAATAAGTCTGGCTTCAGCATTCATACCGAAGTGCTACAGCTACTTCGAAATGTGGTGAGTGACCTCCGTGTAGAGACCTCCATCACAAGCTATATTGAGAACATCATACTGGATCACTTGAAAACGCACCAAGAGCTATTAAACCAAACCGCCTCTCAGCGGAGACGAGATAAGACTATTGACCTATGATTGAAGAGACATTGAGATGCTTATTGCTCTTATTAGGGATTGTGTGGGTGATCTTTGGCATCACATATTGGCGGAAACTCTTGAACAGCTCTAAGCAAAACCCTAAAAGAAAGGCTACAGCCAAGAAAGAGAAGACGGAAAAAGCAGACTCCAATCAAGAGCGTAAGGAGCTTGTGAGAGACGAACTAGTCGGCAAGAGCAAGCCTTTTATTTACTCATCTTTCCCTACGGTTCCTAAGAGTTCCTCGTCTGAAAAAGCGGTCGATAATCCCGCTACATTTGCAGAGTTAGATCGTGATAAGTCAACGCAAAGAGATGACGCTACAGATCCTTTAGAAGCGGAAAGCGAAACTATCCCTGAGACAGAAAACGAGATACAAGTCGCCTACACGATGGAGGATCCAGATGAGGAGAGCATCCTGCGGGAGGAGTTACAGATTGCCAGCGAGGCACTACCCGAACTCTCCCCGACCGCCATCCTAGCAAGAGATTTATCTCGTATTAGCCAATGGAGTAAGCAAGAGGATTCACTGACTAATGAAAATGAAGAGGAGGTGTGCCAGACGCTCCGCACCCTACGAGGAACGGAGCTTATGGATCGACTCAAAGAGTACACGCTACAAGTGGAGGAAGCTCACCGCAATCTCTTTGCAGCCCTGCGGAAAGCTGAAGAGCTAGAAGAGGAACCCGCACCTTCCCAAGTAGAGACAGAAACGGGAGAAGAAGAAAAACCGCTCTCTTACTACTTGTAACCCAACAATAGAACAGCAAGATTATTCTTTAACAACTTGATATAACGACAGACAATGAACAGACGAATGATTAGCAAGGAACGCCTAGCGATGCTTGCCCTGACCCTGATGATGACAGGTGCGACAGCCTTTGCCCAAGGCAATGGTATGGCGGGCATCAACGAAGCGACCAAGATGGTCACTTCCTATTTTGACCCAGCCACCAAGCTCATCTATGCCATTGGGGCAGTGGTGGGCTTGATAGGCGGTGTCAAGGTGTACAATAAGTTTAGCTCAGGAGACCCCGATACGAGCAAGACAGCTGCAAGCTGGTTCGGAGCTTGTATCTTCCTCATCGTAGCTGCTACCATCCTGCGTAGCTTCTTCCTCTAATGGCTAGTTGGGAAGTAAATAAAGGAGTCGGTCGGACGGTGGAGTTCAAGGGCTTGAAGGCTCACTACCTCTTCCTATTTGCAGGAGGATTACTGAGTATCTTCATCCTTGTAGTGATTCTCTATCTCTGTGGCATCAGTCAGATCATCTGCTTGGGCATAGGCGTAGTGGGTGCCACCGTTGTGGTGTGGCAAACGTTCGCCATGAATCGCAAGTATGGTCAATATGGATTGATGAAGCGAGGAGCTATAAGAAGACACCCGAGGTATCTCTTGAACCGCCGTTCGGTCTATCAGCTTTTTCACCAACTCAATAGCGCTAGATGATGAGAAACAGAAGCAAGATAACCACCTTAGAGTCAAAGTTCCCCTTGCTGAGTGTAGAGCATGGGTGCATTGTCAGTAAGGATGCTGATGTGACGGTTGCTTTTCGAGTGGAGCTACCCGAGCTTTTTACAGTCACATCTGCAGAGTATGAGACGATGCACTCTACTTGGCATAAAGCCATCAAGGTTCTACCCAACTTCACGATCGTTCACAAGCAAGATTGGTTCATCAAGGAGTGCTACCATACGACTTGCAAGCGTGGTCAAGAAAAGCCTTTGAGCTTTCTCGCTCGTGCCTCTGAGAGACACTTCAATGAGCGACCCTATCTGCATCACACGGTCTACCTCTTTATCACGAAGAGCAATCGACAGCGTATGGCACAGCAGAGTAACTTCTCAACACTTTGTAGAGGTCATCTACTGCCTAAAGAGATTACCAACGAAGAGGAGATGGTGAAGTTTATGGAGGCGGTGGATCAGTTCGAACGCATCATCAATGAATCCGAATTGATAAAGCTGGCTCGAATGAACGAGGCTGAGCTAGTTGGCTCTAGGGAGCAAGCTGCTCTATTAGATCGCTACTTCTCTCTATCAGATAGCAGACACGGTACATTGGAGGATATACGTTTAGGGGCAGACCTTGTACGTGTGGGAGACAATATGCTTTGCCTGCATACGCTCTCGGATACGGATGATCTACCCACTACGGTCAGTACCGATGGTCGCTATGAGCGATTATCAACAGACCGCTCGGACTGTCGCCTCTCCTTTGCCTCTCCAGTGGGGCTGATGCTTCCCTGCAACCATATCTACAATCAATACCTCTTCATTGAAGATAGCGAGGCTAACTTGCAGCGTTTTGAGAAACAAGCTAGGAATATCCACTCTCTAGCGCGCTACAGCCGTAGTAATCAAATCAACGAAGAGTGGATACAGGAGTATCTCAACACCGCACACTCTCAGGGACTCACCTCCATTAGAGCTCACTTTAATGTCTTGGCGTGGAGTGACGACGAAGAGGAACTACGACAAGTCAAGAATGATGTGGGCTCTGCCCTTGCCTTGATGGAGTGCCGTCCTAGACACAACACCATCGATACAGCGACCCTCTATTGGGCAGCTATCCCGGGTAATGCAGGTGACTTTCCCGCAGAAGAGTCTTTCTACACCTTCATTGAGCCGGCTCTCTGCTTCTTCACGGCTGAGACCAACTACAAGGACTCGCTCTCTCCCTTTGGGATTAAGATGGCAGACAGATTATCCGGTAAGCCGATACATCTCGACATATCTGATCTGCCGATGA
>NZ_AXVC01000039.1 GCF_000482365.1 Porphyromonas uenonis DSM 23387 = JCM 13868
ACCTTGTTACTTCTGGCTGTGGCTATTAGGTTATCGAGACCTCGAAAGTAGATGGTCGGTAGCTCATCTATAATCACCGAGCTTTTAAGTTGATGCTTCTTATTGATGAGCTTCACAATGCGGCTATTGTAGAGTCCGAGCGCAGCCGAATAGATGTTCTGTCGGTCGGGGTTGTTCCCTACCACAAGCACTTTAGGCTCATTAGGATTGTTGATGTCTAGAGAGAAGTCATCGCCCGTCATCACCCAATACAATGCTGGTGAAATCATTCTTGACAAAGGAATCTTCGCTGATGCAATTTGCCCCTGTAACTGGTCTTGCGCTCCACCCTCCCAAGCGTCCATAAAAGGCGAAAGGTAGTTCGCCAGCTCATCGTAAGAGGTGAGTATTGGGAATATCTGGGCATACGGTCGATTCAAGAATTCTATGGCATGTGGAAAGGTGCAATACTTCCCCTCCTCGTATATCTTCAAAAACCAAATGATAGCTGCAAGCAAGATAATTGGAGACTCCACAAAGAAATCACCCTGCTTCTGAATCCACGAGCGGTTGAGATTAAGCATAATCGTATGTGCCGATTCGTACGCATCGGAGATGTCGCTCATAAAAGCAGGATTGATGGGATTACAGCGGTGCGACTTACGAGGGTCATCAAAGTTAATCACATAGAATTGGGGCTTCACCTCATAAGCATCCAAATGATGGAGCAAATGATTGTAGGCTATCTCCGAAAGGTCGGGGAACTTATAGTCGTAGATATACATGGCAAAGCCTTTCTCTATCTGCTGCTTGATGTAATTGTTCACGATGGCGTAGGACTTACCCGATCCCGGTGTACCAAGCACCATCGAGGCACGGAAGGGATTGACCACGTTAATCCAACCGTTATTCCACTTCTTCTTATAGTAAAAGCGTGTAGGGAGATTGATCGAGTATTCGTTTTCCATCAGTCTTGTCTCCTGCATGAAGCTCTCGTTCTCCGTATTGAACACATCGTCCATAAGGTTGTTTTTCAGCAGGCGACTCATCCATACGCCAGCCATCAGCAGGCAGATATACCCCACAGAGACTGTGAAGATGTAGAGCGAAGCTGCACCAACGACTCCAATCGGAAGTGCCAGTAGCCACCAATTGAGGAAGAATAGCACAAAGCCGATAGTCAGAACCGTCCAAATCTTAGCCCAAGTAATCTTCTCTTCCTTAACTCCACGAGTTCCTAAGCAAGAAAGGGCAAGGAACAGCACACAAAAGAGCTTCGTCCAGAGAATCGAGGAGAAGAGCCCTGCTGTCCGTTGAAAGTTCATCAGAATCTTATCGAGTACCGAGAGCGTCAAGCCCCAAGTGTGGAATGCTTCATAGCAAAACCAGTAGCAGTTAATGAGAAGGAATAGAACAGAGATACCTCTCATAAAGTCCATAATCTTGCCCAATGCTCTCAAATCATCTTCTTGTGCCATAGTTATCTGTTGTTTAATCGTTGTCTAATCACTATTTCATCAAAATCAAATGCGTAAGCTTCGCTACTTTCCCTTTTCACCGAACTGTATCTTCACAGAGAAAACAGTAGATACCTACGTGACCATTTTCTATTTGCCACGGAGGGGCGATCTATTTCCTCGGAAGTTTCATTCCATTCTTCCGAAGTTTGATTTCATTCTTCCGAACTATCACTCTGTCCTTCCGTGGATGTTTCTTCTTTCCTCCGTCTCTATTTCCGATTTCCTCCGTGAAGAGTGCGATGCCGTCCTCTTTATCATACCCTGCCTTGACTTACCTCTTTCTTCGTCTGAGATGAACCTTGCTCTGCCTGCGAAGTTTCCGTTGCCAAGCCGCCTCTTTCCAATCATCGTTGCTACTACCGATCGGGAGTTCACCGACAATATCATCTACCAGTTCATCGACAAGGTTGTCTCCCTCATCCGCATCTGACTGTAACGGTTGAACAGTTGGGGCTTCTTCTTTCAATTGAGCGGAAGAAATGCCATACAATGTTTCATCCATAAATGGATTGCAGGTCGGGTTGGAGAGGTAGGCATTAAATGTATTGGCCGAGTATCCCTTGCCTAGTCGGGAGCCATTGAGTGCAATGCCATTCGCATCGTCTATGAACGTAATACCATAGATGCGCTCGCTCTCATTCTTTCGGATAACTATTCGCAAGCCTTGCTCCTCCAATCGATGTCGCAGTGCTTCCTCTGTCTGGGGAGAAGTACGCATTACTTGTAGGACTTTCTCCCTTACGGCTGGCATCAGTGGCTTGATAGCTTGCTTAGATTGTTGCATCCTATTCTGTACGGCTGTATAGCCCACACCACGACCGATCTCCGAGGCATGGATGGGTGTACTTACCTTATCGCCTTTATCATCAGTCGGTACATAGACCAGTCCATCGTACTTCTTCCCTCGAAACTCTGTTTTGACTTCTTCAACGGCAAGATTGTAGTGGGAAAGAATGGCATTGAGTTCTCCCAGCGAACAGAAGCGGTAATGCTTCAGAACAGAACGAGCTATAGATGCTACCTGCTCTTTGATATTTCCTTTTGCCATATCCACCTTTGAGAGCTCTTGTAGCGATTTATCTGTAATCTCTGTGCTGGGAATTAAATGGTACTTCTTCTCCAGTGCATCCGTAATTTTCTTACTTCTTCTGCCTTCAAACTTGTCATTGATCTTTCGACCGTCACCATCTACCCTTAGCGATACGATGTGTATGTGCTCACGGGCGATATCATTGTGCTTGAACACAATGTAGGGTTGCTTGCCATAGCCCAGAGCCTCCATATACTCCTTAGCTATCTGCGAGAGCGTTTCATCGGACAGCTTCTCGTCTGGATGCGGATTGAGCGAGCAATGGAAGACCGTTTTCTTTGTTCTACACTTTTCGGGTATCAATGCCTGCATATCTGCAAGGACCTCCGACATCGTATATTCGCCCGCTCTATTTTGGTACAAGCCATGTGCCAGCAGAAGTGTCGCTTCCTTCTTATTCACCTTCTTGAAGTTGTAGCCGAGCGCACCCCCGAGGTTCTCCGTTGCTGAAATCTTGGCAATCATTACTTGCGGTAATCAATGGTCAGAGAGATAGCCTGCTCCTGCAAAGCAATAATCTGAGCTGACAGTTGCTCCAGCTTCTCAAGCAGTATCTGAGCAGTCTTCACGCTATGATAACTGTTGATGGCTCGTACAGCTTGGTTATACAGCACGCCTATCTTATGGATCTGGGCAGTTAACTCGGAGAGCTTACGATAGTACTCCACGGCAGACTTATCCACCGTTATCACCTTGAAATGCTCTCCCAATATCCTTGCTCGCACGAAGTCGGACTTCGTTTCCGCACCTGATTTATGGAACAAATCAATCGCCCGTTGCTGGTCTTTCGGGTTGGGAAGACGCGTATCCCATCTGTCCCATCGTTCTATCTTTCCATTCATTGTTTTTATCCTTATCTAATTACGACTTTGGAGTAATTCTCTCCCCTTCGGGGCAAGGGTCTTTGTCGGCAGAAACGGAGTTTGTCGGACAAAGACACACCTTGCCAATATCAAGAAGTGATACG
>NZ_AXVC01000040.1 GCF_000482365.1 Porphyromonas uenonis DSM 23387 = JCM 13868
GATCAGAGTGATCAGAGTGATCGGAGTGATCGGAGCGATCAGAGGGATCGGAGGGGATCGGAGGGATTTTTGTACCTTTGCAGGTGATGAGCTGGAGGAGGTAGCGCTCGATGCGACCTCTGACAGGCTCAGATACGATCTCTCCCCAGCTGGGCGGTATAGCGATACGTTGGCCAGGGAGATGCAACAGATACTCTTGGGGCTGATTGGCTTTGACAGCGTGTTGTAGTGATCCGTAAGCATGTGGTGCCTGCTGTGACGCACCTTAAAACCTTACTGCGAACCTTTCTAAATGGCGAAAACAATTTTGCTCTCGCTGCGTAGTCGAAGTATAGTACACTAACGCTTCATCCCAGGCATAGATGCCGGGACGAGACATCACCCAGGGGGCCGTTGCTCCGAGGCGCTCTGATACGGTGGTGCATGGATATCGGGGATCGGATGGTGTCGCCTCGTACATCGTCTTAAACTTTAGAGGATAAGGCTTTAGCTCGGTCGCTGTGCTCGTGAGCTAAGGCCCGACAATCAAAGTACAGCTAAACATGTAGAAAGCGCTTTGCCACCATGTTTGGACCGGGGTTCAATTCCCCGCAGCTCCACAACCCCACAGACAGTTAAGTCCCTTCGACTGGGTACGCCTAGTCGGAGGGACTTATCTTATATGGTCACTCACATAAAGAGACTGTTACATAAAGGCGAATCGCTGTGTTGCTTTCGGAATTCGGCTTCGGTCGCATACGGAGGTATGCTCCCTTCAGACCTCACCCTCAGCGCCTTGTACTTCATCCTTTCTGCAAAGTTAGAACAATCTTGCGCAAGATTGTGAGCCTGTTGACTTTTGCAACAGTCTCATAAAGAGCCGATCGGGCACCTGCTACCGCACAGTAGGTATCTATCCCTAGTACTGCATACTAGATGAAGCATTATCTTTGTCTCCACAGAGCATCTAAGCCCATCCATAGACTTAAACAAAAGACCATACAGCTATGAGTATTACCTACAGAGTGGCAGCCTCGATAGTGAGACTCCTAAACATCAAGAAGCTCTTTAGAAAGTCAGAAGCAGAGATCCTCGCCTTTGCGACTAAGCAGTCGAATAAGTTCAGACTTCGACTAGATCAATTTAAAGGCTATCACTGCTCCATAGAGGAGGTCGATGGCTTTAAGTGTGTCAAGCTACAGGCGACTCCTAAGCCCGCCGCAAAAGCTGTCCTGCTACTTTATGGCGGAGGGTATGTCACGCCACCAGATGCGAGAGACTTCAAGATAGCCAAGAGGATTGTCGATCAGACGGGGAGCGATGTGTGGTTTTTCCTTTACCCCCTGATTGTGGAGCACACACTCGAGGTGACCTTTGAGAAGACGCATCAGCTCTATCGGCGCATGCTCGAGCAGTACGCTCCTGAGCAAATATCGATCTTAGGCTTCTCCTCAGGAGCTTGTCTCGCTATCGGGATAGGACTATATAATAATGAGCAGCGTATGCAGCTACCTAGCCCCAGACAAATCATAGCGGTCTCTCCTGGAGGCATCCCCCTCTCGCTTTGTGAGGGACATGAAGACATGGCAGACGAAGATGCAGACTTCATTGCCTCTCTAAAGGCTCTCTCGGAGCAAGACATAATCGTCGACTACCATTACTTCGGCACCGTCGCCTCGATAATAAACCGACACAAGCGACAGCCCGACTATATGATCAACAGCTGCGTGGGCGACTTCTCACACTTTCCCAAGACCTACCTCTACTATGGGTCGCACGAGTGTCTCTACGCTTGCGCCCCCTACTACAAGCGCGCATTCGTCCAGTATGGGGTCCCCTATGAGATACATATCGGCGAGGGTCTGTGCCACTGCTATCCGCTCTTTCGCTTCTTTCCAGAGGGACGTAAGGCTCAGGACGAAATCATCAATCGCCTAAGATAAGCGTAGCGCACCTTCCCAAGCGAAAGGGAGGCTTACGTGAGAGCTTTGCAAAATCCGCTTAGTAGGAGAGGAGTTTCTATCCAAAAGCACTTGCGAGGTCCCATCCAACGGAGTGAATCGGAGGGATGATTAGAGATTAGAGGTTAGAAGTTAGAGATTAGAGGTTAGGGATCAGAGCGATCGGAGCTGTCGGAGCGATCGGAGGAAACGACCGCTTGCGGTCGGACGCATCGTAGCCCCCAGTCGGAGGGGCAAAGCCCCGAACGACTGCGGGGTCAGGAGTCACACGAAGCAAGCG
>NZ_AXVC01000041.1 GCF_000482365.1 Porphyromonas uenonis DSM 23387 = JCM 13868
CTTTTCTTCCCGAACCTTACAATTGGAGAACTTACCCTGCACTGAATGTTGAGTTTTGGAAGAAGCACCAAAGCACATCGTTGGAGGAAGCAAAGGAAAACTTGAAAGCGTCTCATAATGCTGTAATGGCGTTGATAGGAAATTATTCCAATGATGAACTTTTTGCCAAAGGCTCATTGCCTTGGACTGGGACATCTATACTCGGAGCATATTGTGTCTCAGTGACGGCAAGTCACTACGATTGGGCGATGAAGAAAATAAAGAAGCATATCAAATTCTTGAAATAACCTTAGTGAAAAAGAGCCGACAGCTCCTTTACCGACCTTCATCGTACAACTTCCCGTATCAGTTGGCTATGGGCATTGACAAGGCTCACGATTTGCTCGTGGTATGGGGTGTTTTGGTTGCATACGCCACGGCTTTGGATTACTTGGAGTGTGTCCAGAGAGACCTCTATCGTTTCTATTCGTTTGTCCTCAATGGTAGCAGACAGAATGAGCGAGTTCTCTTTGAGATAGTACTCATTTGAAAATAGGCAGTGGTGCAATTCAGCTCCTTCGTCCATATACTCCTGCACGCTCTCCAGGACGTGTACTTGGATTGTGCCATCCGTGAAACGGATGCCGAAGAACTTTGACTTGAGTTCACGAAAACGCGCTTCGTCCGCCATTGCCTTTTCCCGCTTTCGCTCCATCGCCTCCCGCTCACGCTGTCTGCGAAGCTCCACTTCTTGTTTGTTATGCTCTCCTCTGAGGTCGGAGGGGCAGATGTATTTCGGGTTGTGGATGTCCTTACCCAATCGTTTGAGCATATCTACATAGTCACACCATAAGGCAATGTCGCTTATTATATAGTGGTGACGAAGTGTCAACTTGTATGAGCTCCAATAGTTGTCAAGCCCTTTGCCCCTTGATAGGAGATATCTTAAATCCTTATATCGTCCTGCTTTCATCATTGTTTCTGCACGACTATCAGTAAGTAGAGCGGGGATGAGTTGAGTAGGAGCTATGCCGTGAAACTCTCCGTTGAAGCCATTTCTATAAAGCGTATCCGTGACCTTTAGCTTAGGATATATCTGAAAAGAGGCTACATATCGGTAAGCTTCACTATCGTTACGGATAGCCATCGGAGAGTAAAAAGAGAAGCTATCAATGTAATGTCCAAAAGTACGCTGTATGGCTACTAGTGCTTGTCTCCCCGCATCGTTCCACCAATAATGCCCAATCTCAATGACAGAACTCTGAGCTCTGCAACCTTTCTCCATACCTACAACAAAGAGAAACATTCGCAACACTTGATACGCCCCACAAGTGGTTAGTAGCGTGAAGTACTGCTTCTGTTGTAACTTCCGCACTCTTGTTGTCTTGACTTGCAGACTTGCCCTACATTGAGGGCAAGTGCAAGTATCTATAGGCTGCTCTAAAGTCCAACTATAACCACAATCCATACAAGTCGTACGACCTTTAGGTAAGCGGAAGGCAAAGTGGTCTATACACTCACGGAATGCCCACTGATGCTGAGCTTTTGTTATCGGGCATAGTCTCGTACTCAGTGCCAATACGGCTTTCTCAAACTTGTTCCTAGGTTTCATAGGGCAAGGGTGTCAAATAGTGTGGGTTGCGGTTGTATAGAAGATGTTGTCTCGGGTCTTTCAGTTCTCTTGGGTCGCTCGTTTCGCTTCTGCAATTTAACAAGTTCCTCTTGTTGGTATTGCTTGATAGCTTCCTGCCGTGCTTGCTTTTTCTCTTCTTCGGAGAGCTCTACAACGTGATTGACCACAACATTGCAACCAGA
>NZ_AXVC01000042.1 GCF_000482365.1 Porphyromonas uenonis DSM 23387 = JCM 13868
GTGCGCGTGACTTTCAGAAGCGCTCTTACAGTGGCGTACACTATGCTCAGGCCAGTGCCTTTAGGTCTACCGATCCAGTAAACAAATGTGTCCTCATCACGCCACGTCTGCAGATGACAGCAGGCTCTAGCTATACGGTAGAGCTAACATACAGCTCGGGACACACCAACGGAGCTACGCTCACTGTCCAGCAGCTAGACAAGGATGGAGCACTCGTCAAGACGCTAGAGGTCATCAACGATGCGACCTCTCCTAGTGGCTATGGCAACCAGCATTACAAGAAGAGCTACGCTATCACAGCCTCTGCCGAGGCGGGCTATATAGCTCTCCTCTATGAGGCTTCGCAGCAACCTCTCCACACGACGACTTACCAAGTCGAAGCACTCACTGTAAAATAAGAACCACACATTAATCCTCTAAATACCAACTAAACATGAAAAAACTACTTGTCGGTGCACTCGCACTACTCGCAATCACGGCCTGTAACAAGGACAACAAGAGTGAAGCACTCCAGCAGGAGGCTATGCAGTTTGGGTCAAACATCCCAACGCTCAACCTCCGTATGGCAAACAACGCCTTCGAGGCAAACGATGCTATCGGTATCTCTATGACTGGTGACGCTACCGCTACCAACGTAGAGTACAAGACCACTGCAGGAGGTGCTACCGCAACCTTCGCACCTGCCGCTACTGGACTAACCTTTGCCGAGGGGCAGACGGTCAACTTCGTCAGCTACTATCCTTACAGCGCTAGCGCTACGACCGATCTAGCTATCGACCTAACCAACGCACAGACCGACGTCCTCTACTCCAATAACCTAACAGGTATCAAGACCGCTAAGGACGCTAATGGAGCTAACCACGTACTACAGTTCAAGCACAAGCTAGCTCTCGTGAGCTTCACCATGGCTGGTCTACCCGCTGGCACGACTATCACCTCAGCTCAGCTAGAGGGCATCGTCACCACCAGCTCGATGAAGATCGCTGACGGTACGCTCACCAACGGCACGGCAACAGCTACGCAAAAGCTACAGCTTAAGAATGGCACCTTTGCTCCAACGATCGTCATCCCTGCTACCAATGCTAATGCTAAGCTCGTCATCAAGCTGAGCGATGGCAAGAGCTACAACTACACCTTCGCTAACCTCGCTCTACAGTCTGGCAAGAACCACAAGTTCAACGTCACCCTCGCATCTGGTGCCATCACAATAGACGAGATCAATGGTCAGATCTCTAACTGGGACGTTGTAGATGGTGAGGATATCATCGTTAATCCCGACGACAATGGCGGTACGGAGCCTACTCCCGATCCAGAGCCAGCTGGCGAGAATATCTATAATGTAGACCTCACACAGACAGCTCGCGCACTACCGCTCAATGATGACTTCGCCAAGGGGGGCAAGGACCATGATCCCTTTGCACTCCCTGGCTGGCTCAACAAAGCACTCGTCGGTGCGCGTGACTTTCAGAAGCGCTCTTACAGTGGCGTACACTA
>NZ_AXVC01000043.1 GCF_000482365.1 Porphyromonas uenonis DSM 23387 = JCM 13868
TCGTGAGCGCATATCAGATGAAAGATTTCTTCGACTGATATGGAAATTCCTAAAGGCAGGCTATATCGAAGATTTTACATTTCACAAGACGTATTCGGGAACTCCTCAAGGAGGGATAATAAGTCCTATCTTGGCTAATATATACCTTGATAAGTTCGACAAATACATGCGTGAATATGCGGAATCTTTTGACAAGGGTAAGAAAAGGCGGGAAAACCCACTCCACGCAAGTTATAGTCGAAAGGCTGTAAGATTACGCAAGGCTATCCGAAACGCCACTGATGAAGACACGAAACGTGAATTGCTGACACAACTGAAAGAGATGGAAGCAAAGACACGGAGAGTGCCGGCATCTATGGCAATGGATAGTAACTACAAGAGACTTAAATATATCAGATATGCCGATGACTTTCTAATCGGTGTAATTGGTAGTAAAGCAGATTGCGCAAGAATGAAAGAGGACTTTACAAACTTCATGAGAGACAAGCTAAAACTTGAATTATCCGAAGAAAAGACCTTAATCACTAATGCACAGGATTCTGCAAAGTTTCTTGGGTATGAAATCTCTATCAGAAAATCCGAGGCCATGAAGCGAAATAAGCTGGGATGGTTGAAGAGACCGTTCAGCGGACGCATAATGCTGACTCTGCCTATTGCCACAGTCCAAAAGAAATTATTGGAACTGAAAGCAATGGAACTTAGGGTAATCAATGGAAAGGAAATTTGGTATGCCATGCCACGCAATTACCTGACCAAAGAAGACCCTGCTACAATCTGCGCACGCTATACAACTGAAATCAGAGGTTTGTACCAATATTATAGGATTGCGGACAACATCTCTTATGCAGGAAGTAAATTCGGTTACATAATGCGATATAGTTTCTGCAAAACTTTGGCAAAGAAACTAAATTCATCAACTGCCAAGGTTATACGAAAGTACAGAAGAGACCATGACTTGGCGATACCCTATCAAGCAAAGAAAGGAGAAACCAAGTTCCGAATATTCTATAATGATGGCTTTGCGAGGCAAGAGCCGGACAAAGACGCAACCTGCGATAATCTACCTAACACATTTGTACTTCCTTTCCCTACTCTTGCGGAGAGACTTATGGAGCGCAAATGTGAATTGTGTGGAGCAACCAATGTCAAGACCATAATGTATCAAGTCCGTAAACTCAGAGGTATAAATACCGATACTGAATGGCACCGACTGATGCTTAAGAAATGGCGTAAGACATTGGCTGTATGCAAACATTGTAATGCAAAAATTCATGCCCATGACAAATAAACTGATATTACCAGTGGAGAGCCGTATGCAGGGAGACTTGCACGTACGGTTCGGGGGCAGGCCATGGGAAACCTACCACCGAAAGGTGGCAAGGCGCCCATTGCCGA
>NZ_AXVC01000044.1 GCF_000482365.1 Porphyromonas uenonis DSM 23387 = JCM 13868
GAGTTTCAATCAGAATATGGTGGTCAATATTGTCGAAGAATCCTTTGATGTCACCTTCGATAAACCAATTCGCACCAGTGAAAAGAGTTTGGATGGAACGCAAAGCCGTATGACAGCTTCTTCTTGGTCTGAATCCATGCGAGGTGTTCTCAAAATGCCCCTCATAGACAGCTTCAAGAATAAGTCTAACGACCTCTTGCACCATCTTGTCTTCAATTGATGGGATGCCCAATGGTCTTTTCTTCCCATTCTTTTTAGGTATATAGACTCTTCGGGCAGGCGTTGGCATGTAACTTTCATCCTTTAGCGCAGCTATCAGATGTCCTATTCTATCAACACTCATTCCGTCAATGGTCTTGCCGTCTGAACCAGGTGTCATGTTGCCCGGTTTCGCATAAATGCGCTGGTAGGCTACATAAAACATCTGTTCATTGAATAGGATGCGGTACAACCTTTCGTACTTGTAATGCACATCTTTGCTATGTGCAGATAAACTGTTTAATATGGTCTCTGGATTTCTCATACGTCTCACACGTTATCGTTTGACAATATTAAAATTACCGAGCTGTTCCCCTTTGCCATGTACGTGGCTTTCCCACGCTCAGACTACTACGGGAACTCCGTTGCCATGCGGAGTTTTCAGAGCCTATGCTCATAGCCTTTCGGCATCTCCGTGTAGGCAATCCCCATTTAGTGGCCTTGATAACTTGGCTTGACAGACTGTCGGATGCAACGTACATCCTTTTCCGTTCTCTGACGGATATGTCGCAGTAAATTCCTTGCCCATCACTCCATTCAATAAGCGTGGGTACTGCGAGGCAACGTATGTAACTGCTTTCCGTTGCCACCTCTACATTAGTCATAGGACTATTGTTCAACCAATCAGGCTTCATCCTTGTGTCTGTCTTTTCCCATAGCAATTCAGTCGCAGTTTAGCAATTAACTGACTTATCGCATTACCGACATGCTTCACTCCCCGTTTGGTTTCCCATTCGGATAAGTCGGTATGGGATAGGTTTATAAATTGGAATACTAACCTAATCACTTGCCAAAGTGATTATTATCAAGCCCCTATTATGGGCGCACTGAATGCGTAGAATGA